>JAJFJQ010000070.1 GCA_021773835.1 Gammaproteobacteria bacterium | reverse complement strand
ACCTTCTTTGCCGACTTTGTCCATCGCCTCAGCGATAATGTCGCCGACCGCGGAATCTGAGTTGGCGGAGATGGTGCCGACTTGCGCGATTGCCTTGGTGTCGGTACACGGGGTGGAAATCTTAGCGAGTTCCTCGACCGCGGATATAACACCCTTATCGATACCGCGCTTGATATCCATCGGGTTGATACCGGCAGCAACGGCCTTGAGGCCTTCGCGGAAGATGGCTTGGGCCAGCACCGTAGCCGTCGTCGTGCCGTCGCCGGCGATGTCGGAAGTCTTTGATGCGACCTCCTTCACCATTTGTGCACCCATGTTTTCAAATTTGTCTTCGAGTTCGATCTCCTTCGCTACCGAGACACCGTCTTTGGTGACGGTCGGTGCGCCGAAGCTCTTTTCAAGTACGACGTTGCGACCCTTTGGGCCGAGTGTTTGTTTGACCGCGTTGGCCAGTACATTGACGCCGGCTGCCATACGTTGGCGGGCGTCATCCGAGAAACGGACTTCTTTAACGCTCATATTATTGATTCCTTATGATCCTGAGTTTCCGTTAGCAACGCTAAGCGTCAAAAACGGCCATGATGTCGTCTTCACGCATCACGAGTAGGTCTTCTTCGTCGACTTTGACTTCGGTGCCGGAGAATTTGCCAAACAGCACTTTGTCGCCGACTTTGAGGTCGAGCATACGGACTTCACCGTTGTCGAGTATTTTGCCGTTGCCGACCGCAATGACCTCACCTTTGGAAGGTTTTTCGGTGGCCGAATCCGGGATCACGATACCACCGGCCGACGTCGTATCTTCTTCGGTCCGTCTAATCACCACACGATCGTGCAAGGGACGGATTTTCATTAGTTTTCTCCTTAATTATAATCATAAACTTTTGATATATAACAATTAAATACTAATTGTTAGCACTCTATGTAGAGGAGTGCTAGTGAATATAGGCCTAATTTATGTTAAGTCAAGCGAAATATTTAAGGCAAATACGTGCAGGAGCTTAGCGCCGTAAGTTTTAGCGATTTCAGTGGATGCGGCGTGATATGCCGGAGGCTTGTGCATTCATGGATTACGCGGATATCAATCGACCAAATAGTAACGTTGTCGACCTGCGGGAGTACTTCGGTCAGTCGTTAGAATGCATTACTCATGGATAACTGAAGGCGATCTGGCCCGTTAGTTTGGTGGCTTAACCTTCGGCCAGTCGTAACCAACTGTCTGGTCAAATAACGCATGAAACTTCTCGGCGCGTCGGTGATCTTCGCTGCCAGTGAACGTCATTAACTATTTATTGTGGGCGGATCAACAGTCCGGATTAGACAACGATGGATTGACGTACGATGAAGGTTCGTTCGACACCGGAACACCCTAATGGTCTCGACCACTCAGCGTCAATTCCCTGTATCTAACATGCTCGCAGAGCAACGAGCTTATGTATTGAATTTTCGTTTGCGTTGATATTGCGGTCGACATTGAAAACCAAAAACGAGTCCGCACGGTAGATAATTTTATCGCCTACATCGGTTAGGGATAAAAGCCGGTTCTTGGAGACTATCACGGTATTTGTACACATCGATTACTCGTTTAACGACAGGTATTCGCAAACACTATTGATCGGCCGGCCGTAACGCATTATCACGAAATAGCGTATAAAGCGGGTGACAGGAGGAACCCGCATGGAATCTGAAGTTTCCGGACTTGACTCAATTTTTTTCACGTTTGACCAAATTTTCCGTTCAGTCGTTGATTATCTGCCGACCTTGGGCTCGGCCGGAGCGCTACTGGTAGCGGGCGTAGCCGTCGCCTGGGTCCTAAAGATCATTGTGCTGCGGATTAGTGATGCGCTGGCGACCTTGATCAGGCGCGCACGGGGCGGTAAACCGACGCGGCCGGTACGATTACCTTGGCCAATTTCGGTCATTGTCGCGAACCTGATTTACGGGCTGACGGTCTTGTACTTTCTGTCCGTCAGCTCTCGCATACTGGGCTTAGAAGGAATAGCGGATTGGATAACCGCGGCTGCTGCCTATCTACCGGTCGTTTTACTCGTCTCTGCAATCGTATTGGGCGGCTACGTTCTCGCCTCGATCGCCCGCGATGCCATCGCGCGTCCCGGTTACCAGTCTCAGGCCCTCGCCAGCCTCGCATTCTTTGCTATAAACACGATTGCTATACTGGCAGCGCTACGCCAATTCGGTATTGACCTATTACTGGTAAGGTCGCTGATTCTGATCGCCGCCGCCGCGGCATTCGGTGGGATCGCCTTTGCGTTCGGTAAGGGCGCAAGTGCCTCGCTCGCGAATATAATCGCCGCACACTACGTACGCCGGGTTTATCGTCTCGGGCAACGCGTACGCATCGGTCCAGTGGAAGGTGACATTCTCGAGATCACACCAACGGCAGTTGTAGTTGATACCGAATCTGGTCGAGCAATGATCCCGGCAACCAAATTTAATGAGGATATATCAGTGTTGCTTGGCAGCGAAGGTGCCAGCGATGGCACGTGACACGACGCTTTATTACCTGAGACACCATGTGCTCGATGCGGCGCGTGTGCTCGAATTGGCGCAGCCGGGTGAGCTGGCAGCGTTCATCGACGGATTGGATCGGGACGATCAGGTGTTGTTGCTGACCAACCTACTGCCAGAGACGGCGGCCGCGTATCTCGCACAGGTTGAACCAGAGACCGCAGCGGACGTCGTTGAAGGTCTGCGTTCATCGATCGCCGCACGTATTCTCGGTGTTCTGCCGCAAGCATCCCGGCGTCGAGTGATGGAAGCCTTGCCAATTGAGAAACAGACCAATATCCGTCATTTGTTGCGATATCCTGATGACTCCGTTGGTTCATTGATGCTTTCGGATACGCTTGCTTGTCGAGTCGACGCGACGGTTCGCCGAGCGAAGCGGCTGGTGCGTCGATTATCACAGACCGAGTTGCCGATGATGGTCGTTGTGGACGACTTGATGAAACCGGTAGGCGTCATTTCGGTCAGCACCTTAATGCGCGTTCGCGAACGGGAATTTGTTAAGGATCATATGCGTTTTGTGCCGAGCCGTTTGCGCGCACACGCCGACATCCGAACCGTGTTGGCCATGCCGGTTTGGGACACAGAGGATTATCTCCCGGTCGTCGATTCTGATGATCGTTATATCGGGCTCTTGCCCAAGTCTCGCTTACATCGCCACGCGCTGGCCGTACCGGCAGCCGCAATGGACACCGACGACGTAAGCACTACGATATTAAATCTAGCGGACATGCTCTGGAGCCCAGCGGCAGAAGTATTGGCGCGCGTAACAACGGTAAAGGAAGTGGAGAACCACAATGAATAATAATTCGGTAGCGACGTTAGAGCGCGCGTTGGAAAAGGATCTTTTCGCTCGCTACTCGTCCGAAGCGGCGGTACTGCTGGATAAGATGAGTCCATCAACGGTTGCCGGGATGTTGCAGGGCCACGACGCGACGATTTTAGCGCGAGTGTTCGAAACGCTATCACCGGCAACCTTGTCCAAGGTGATCGTGATACTGCCTGAAGCACTCGTTGCCGACGTCATTAATCGCGTCGCCCCGACACGGGTGGCAAGCATTCTGCGCGTTCTGGGCGACGATCTACGCGGGCGCTTAGTGCAACAATTGGACCCTTCTCTAAAACCTGATGTGGATCTCGTCTTGAGCTCTCTGCCAGATACGGCCGGCGCAATAATGGACCCCCGCGTCATTTTTCTCCGGCGAACTCAGTCGGTCGCAGAAGCACTAAGTCGCCTTCGCGAGGAACAACACCATCGACGCTACGTGCGTTCCCAACGAATTCTATTGGTTGTCGATGAAGAAGGAAAACTCGAAGGGATTGTCGCCATTCAGGATCTTGCACTTGCCGATCCAGCTGACATGGTTGCCGATTATATGCAGGCTGCGCCTGCCTTTGTCACCTTAAACGCGACCACTGAGGAGATGGCTGAATTATTAACCCAACACGTATTGTCCAGTCTGCCAGTGATTGATGATGAACGGCACCTGGTGGGAGTGGTACGTTATGAGCAATTGGTCACCGCCGCCCAAGAAAATGCCAGCGTCGACTTACAGACGATGTTTGGTGCGAGTAGGGACGAGAAGGCGCTCTCGAAACCGGTATTCGCGGTAAAAAAACGCTTGCCCTGGTTGCAAGTGAACCTGTTAACCGCGTTTCTGGCTGCCGCCGTCGTTGGCTTGTTCGAGCAAACCATCGCCGCTTATACGGCGCTGGCGATATTGTTGCCGGTGGTCGCCGGCCAATCCGGGAACACCGGAGCGCAGGCCCTCGCGGTAGTGATCCGCGGTCTTGCCTTGCGCGAGATTTCAAGCGCGCACTGGCGCCGCGTTGTATTGAAAGAGACATTGGTTGCTGCAATGAATGGCGTGGCGGTGGCGTTAACGACGGCTCTAGCCGTTTATATTTGGAGTCGCTCGATAGGGCTAACTATGGTGATTGGCTTCGCGATGGTTATCTCGATGGCGATCGCGGGTACCGCGGGCGCCGCGATCCCGTTGTTATTGGATAGGCTCGGGCAAGACCCGGCGCAATCTTCATCGATCGTCCTTACCACTGTTACCGATATCGCTGGATTTTTTAGTTTTCTTGGTATCGCGACATTATTTATGGCTACGTTGTAGCGCACGCGATTCCAACAGCGGGCTGCCCTCGGTCATTGAGGATCGGGGCCGCGCTCGCGTAACGCCTGGCGTAAACTCTTGGTGTCTGTACCGGGCCGACAAACAGTTGCCTTTTGAAAAAACATATTGTTCGGTACGCGAACGCGAATGGACTGTTCTTCATCGGTTTGTTCCGACGCAGGCACAACGGTCGTAAAAAGCAGCGAGATATCTACAACGCGTCCGCGAAGCCCCGGTTTTGCGGGGTCCAATGTAGCCGGTTCGATCAATTCTATTTCATCGCCGATCCGAAACGGCGCATAGACAACGAGAAAAACCGCGCACAGAGAATTACTCAAGATGCTCCATTGGGCGACGAAACCGACGGCGACGAGTACGAGAACCGCAGATACCGCGGTCCAAACCGTCGAAACGGGGACGCCAAGGGTATGTAATGCAACCAAAACAGTGAGAAATATCGTGCCCCATTTTGTTGATCCGCGCAGCACGAACATGGCCTGTTCGGTGATATGGCCTTTTTGTTCCAATGTTTCAAGAGCGCGCTTAATTAACCAATAGGTGACCACCGCAATGATTGAGATGGCGCCAAGTTTTGTTATCGTACCGATGGTCATAGATTCCACCTTATGATTTATTGGTAAGTCGGAAACAGAAGAAGCTGTATCTTTTTATCACGGTTTTTCTTCGATAATGACGTCGACATTTGCTTTTTCGCGTCGCTGTTCGAATTTCTTCGCCCTCGCTTGTTCCTCTGTCGCGGTACGTTCACCGCCGACCCAGCGATCCATAGCGATACACGCGAGCATGTCGCCGGCTACATTAACTGCAGTTCGGCTCATGTCCAGGATCCGGTCGACACCCATTAATAAGGCGATCCCGGACGGCGGTATGCCCACGGTGTTGAGTACCATTGCCAGGATAACGATGCCGACGCCAGGCGTTGCCGGCGAACCGATCGATGCGCCAACGGCGACGACGACTAGTAGCGCGAGCTCGCTGGCACTGATATCAATGCCAAACACCTGAGCAAGGAAAATCGTCGCAACGCCCTGGTACAAGGCCGTCCCGTTCATATTGATAGTAGCGCCGATGGGGATAACAAACTGTGCAATCGAAGGCCGGATACCAAGCCTATCCTCGGCTGTCTTGATCGACAAGGGCATAACCGCGGCGGAACTCGACGTAGAAAACGCGAGTAGCAGTAGTTCTCGCGTTTGGTGCAGAAAATCAAACGGCCTCCTACCACTGATCGCATAAGCAAGAACCATATAGGCGAGCAGCATGAAGAGTAAACCCATCAGTACCGTAACCACGTAGACGCCCATGCCTAACAGTGCCTCCAATCCAATCTTAGCCGCCAACTGTGCCATTAGACCAAACACTGCGATCGGCGCGAGCACCATTGCACCGCGGACAACGGTCATACACACTTCCTGAAGGGAGCCGAGAAAGTCCAACAGCGGGCGGGCTCTCTCCGGCGTTGTCATGAGCAAGGCGATACCGAAGATTATCGCGAATACCACAACTTGGAGCATCTGACTTTCAACCATGGAGCTCAATGGATTGGCCGGCAGCAGGCCGAGGAGTTTCGCCGGCAGGTTATTCAGATTCGGCGCTTCGGGCGCCGCCGTCGGCATGACGACTGCAGCGCTTCCGAGCGAGGCGCGAATCAACTCGCTATCAATGTAATCTCCGGGACGTACGATTTGAGCGATCTGGATCCCGACGACAATAGCGGCGCTCGTCGAAAGTACGAAAAATATAACAACTGACAAACCCAGACGACGCAGTTGTTCGACGTTTTCCGTCGCCGCCAGTCCACGGATAATAGAAGCAAACACCAGCGGTACGACGATCATCTGAATCAACAATAAAAACAACTGACCCGGGAGCGCCAGCCAGTTCCCCAATAGTGTTGCTGTCGACGGCCGAACCCAGCCAACGGATGGACCGATAAGAATGCCCACGCAGATTCCAGCCAGCATACCGAGTAGTACTTGCAACCACAGTCGGGTTGCGACGAGTCGCATTAGCAAATTACTCAAACTGCGAAGAGAACGTGGATGGACGGATTCGATCGCGTTTGGCGGAGTCACCATAGTAGTTTCACTCCAGTTAAGGACGTTAGCGCAGTATTAGTATTCACACATCGACATTCAATGATTTGGGTCAAACGGACGGTGTCGAAGGTGTCGGTGACAAATGAGAATCATTTGTCACCGACACCATTTGCACCATTTACATACACTTGACGTTTTGCACTTATTTTGACTGACGGATTGCCCCGGATCTAAATCGACCTTATTTGATCCGAATCAAACCGAGTGTCTTAGCCATCGCAGCAATGCGGGTCAGCATAGAAAATTTCGGCGGCGGTTGGTCTTGCGGGGCCAGCACGATGAGCGTCTCGTCGTCAACGCGAGCGTAATTCGGATCATGCATGCCGAGGGCCCGGCACATGCGTTCGCCAAATTCTGTGGCGCTTGTACAATGCAGCGAGCGAACGGTATCGAGCAAACCTTGTTCCCCCAATGGCTTCCCATCGCGTCGAATACTGGAATACCCGTCGCTGTATAACACGACGTAATCTCCGGGAAATAAGCGCACCGCGAACTGGTAGTAATCCGTCGGATTGATGATGCCAAGCGGCAAATTCATTAACTCGTCAACCGTAGTTTCGATCTCATAGTCGATCAGCTCCCAAACGTTCAACGATTGACGATAGAGTAACGGCCGCGGATGACCGGCGTTGCAGATGACCAGATGACCTGTTGGGCGGTAGTAACTGGTTAGCAGCGTTGCAACAAATCGGCCACCTTCGTTGTCCTGCAGAAACTCCTCGTTCAAAGCGCGCGCTAATTGAGTTTGATCAAGTTGATTGATGTGCTTGGCGAGGAGCTGCTTAAACCGTGTTGCAACATCTGCGACTTCGGCGCCGTGGCCGGCAACATCCGCAATCACGAACCGCAATACTGCCGAGTTAGCACCTGTCGACAGATAATGAATATCGCCGCCGCGCTGACCCGAATGTGCCGTGGCATGCAACCAGGCATCGAGGCCTGGCAGTAGGAAAGATTCTTGGGCGTTGCGATTGCCACCCCAGATTTCCATAGAACTGAGGTTAACCGTTTCGTCCTTGGTCGGAACATTACTCGTTGCTGACATGTCATGGGTGCTCGCGGGTGAAGCTTTCGTCACCTGCAGTGCAGAGCTAAGATGACGCCGTGGATTCTAAGTATTAAAAGGGTCGGTGACAAATGCGAATCATTTATCATCGGCCCTTTTGCTCTATCCGGGTACTTTGATCAGGACAATGGCGTAAGTTCTGCAAACGAGGAGGTCGGAGATGTCGGATGATATCGCTGCGATAAAGCAAGCATTGGCTACCTATTGTCACCGCGCCGATCGGGGAACGGCCACGGAAGTTGCGGCGCTATTCGCGGAAGACGCGATTCTCAGCCCGCATTACGACGGGGAATACGAAGTTTATGGCCGCGACTGCGTTCACGGTTGGTACGCGTTCTACCGTCAAACGACTGGTGCGGGTGTGCGAAACCTAAAGCACTTAATCCATTCTATGATGATAGATGTTGACGGCAATGTGGCGAGCTCAGTGTGCTATTTCACCGCCAATTTTGTTAGTAAACATGACAACACCGCCTACCAGGCGCAAGGGACATACCACGATACCCTAGTCCGCAGCGGTCAGCAGTGGTTATTTCAAACGCGGCGAATCGAAGCGGAATTCATCACCTCGATTGGCGTGGCTATCGATCGCATGGAGCCAATGGGATTTCCAGCCAATGCAGATTAATGCTCGCTCCATAAATAATTGGGGCCGGAGTAAATTTCAAAGGTTGAAAGTTCTGCTAAAAGTAGAAAAAACGATTAATTAAAAAGAAGACAACGACTAATGTGAGGAAGCGTAATGGCATGGAAGCCGGGCAATTTCATAGGAAAGTTAAAGGGTCGGTGACAAATGCGAATCATATGTCACCGACCCCTTTCGACCCTGAACGTTGACGTCGTAGTTTTGTTGCATCGCTGCGAGTGCGTCAGAAACGGCGAAGTGCCTCACGAATTCAGATTTTCGCGCGCCATCTGCTCGAGTGAGATCAACGAAACGCTGTTCTCAGGCGGCAGTAGTTCGCCCTTTTCTTGCATTACCGTGTCAAGCATCCAGTCACGCGACGCTTGCGCGTTCGCGAGCGCTTTACGGTAATCGACGCCGACCAGTTTGTGATCATGTTTGACCCGCTTGCCGGCGATCAACACGGTTTCAATATCGTACGGGTGCGAATGAAAAATAACCGTCCCCGGCTCTGGGTTCATTGGCCATAAATTCGGTTCGTCGCCACTGATGATCAAAATATCGGCTTGTTTGCCAGGCTCGAGGCTGCCGATACGGTCTTCGAGACCCAGCGCCTTGGCGCCGTTGATCGTGCCCCAGGCCAACGCGTCCATTGAACTCGTCGTCAGGCGTAATGGCATTTCGCCCTTCTCGTTAAAGAGACTATTTGCGCGGACGCGGGCATCCTGCAAGCCAAGGCGCAGTTGTCCGATCAAATCACCGCCATGCAAGCTGATGATATCGCAGCCGGTGGTCGATACGATGCCGTGCCGTGCTGCTTCGAGGAACACAGGGTGGCCCATTCCCATTTGCATCTCGGTGTCGGGCGTGGAGACGATATAACTGCCAGCGTCGGCGAGGTATTTGAAGTCATCTTCGGTAGTTGCATTGCAATGGACATGGATCTGGTCTGGTCCGAGTAGTCCCGCTTCGTGCATGATCCCAATCCCGCGCCCGATACTCGTGCCCCAGAAAGCATGGTTATGGATCGATTGAATCACATTCATGTCCCGGGACGCCTCGACCTCGCGACGGGTCTCCGAAAGCGGAATCAAACCGACCTCTGTCAACGCCGTGGCCATTGTCACCAGTGCGTCGCGGCTTGGCAGGTATTCGCTATGGATGCGTTGCGCATCGGCAATCCGGTCCTCGACCGTTTTGAATACCGGTTCGTCAAGCGGTGCGGGCACGAACCCATAACCGTAGACCGCGCGGATCCCACTCGCCAACAGCGCCTCGACGCCGGCGTTTGCGTGTTCGGGCGTATTGTTCGAGTGTGAGTAGTCAAACAGCGTAGTAACACCGGCGTTGATTGCTTCGAGCGCACCGATAAAATTGGCCGACCAGATGTCTTCCGGCCGTAGGATCGGCGAGATATTGAACCGGATCCCGCGCATATACTCGTGCAGCGTCCAGTCGGCCAGCAGCGCGCGCAGATTTGTTTGCCAAGTGTGGCGGTGGCAATCGACTAAGCCCGGCATGACGATTGCGTTTGTCGCGTCAATCACCTCGGCATCGTCGCCCGGCAGATCGTGCCCGACGGCAAGTATTTTTTCGCCCTCAACGAGTACATCCGCGCCGTTCAGCGCGCGTCGATCGCTATCCATCGTCAGTACGTAACCGCCTTTGATCAGGAGTTTAACTGTAGGCATGTCGGTTTACTCTATACCGCCCGTCTCGCCGGGCCTTTGATTATTGTGTTTCGGTAGCTCAGGCTATTCCCCAATTACCGTGTTCACGGCCGGCATCACCTCGCGTGCCATCAGTTCCATCGATCGACGCGACAGGGCGACGTCGGCCCAATCGTGCCCCGCATAGACCAGCGTGCCGAATGGACCGACCTGTTCGCGAAGCGCGACTATCTGCTCGGTGACCTGCTCGGGTGTGCCGTGAATGACGAGAGATTCCATCACGAACTGATGCGTGACGTCCGCGTCCGGCATATCGTGACGATCCTTGAACAGGTCCGGTCGGCCGTTGCCGATAAGCTTACGCATTAGGCTCGTGTAGTAGTTGCCATAAGGACCCATCGCGTTCATCGCGTAGTCGCGCGCAAGCTTCTCGTCGTCGGCGACGAAGATGCTTTTCGCCACACGCCACGCACCTGGGTCGTGCGGTAGGTCTGCCGCGTCCCAGCCTTCGCAAAGTTTCTGCCAGTGGCTCGCAACCCATACCGGTTGCAGAAAGTTGGCTGAAATTATCGACCATCCGTGACGGGCGGCGTTCGCGACGCTTTCGGAAAACGGCGACATCGACGCTACCGCTATCGGTGGATGGGGTTTCTGGTACGGCCCCATAATGGCACCTTGGCCAATGGCCAGATCCATTGTTTGGCGCGTCGAGACATTCCAGAATTCGCCTTCGATATCGTAGGGCGGCTGGGTGCTCCAGATCGCTAACACCTGCTCGATGGCTTCGTCGAACATTGCTTTGCGATCGCGATCAAGGTTGCCGAATACCTCAAAGTCGGAGCGCAGTCCCCCGGGACTAATGCCAAATACAAAGCGCCCCTCGAGCATGTGGTCGAGCATGGCGACCTGCGCCGCAACCGTAGCTGGATGTGTATTTGGCAGATTGACGGTACCGCTCCCGAGGCGGATGTTGTTTGTTTGGTAGGCGAGGCTGGCGAGGAACATGAGGCACGAGGTGACTGTTTCGGCGCGATCGGTAACGTGCTCTCCGACAAAGCCCTCATGGAATCCGAGTTCATCGGCGAGTAGAAATGCCGCACGATCTTCATTCAGCGTTTCAAGGTAATTCCGCGTTGGCGGGTGCAACGGCATGGTGAAATAGCTGAGTTTCATGCGTTCTGGCTCGCGGCTGTGCTGGGGTGATAGGCGATCGGGCAGCGCATGATAGTGGCCGGCCAAGTATCAAACGAAATGAAAATTTTTAATGGGTTACATCATTTATTCTGATGGTTTAGGTGTCGCGTGTTGGCAGATGCAAACTTGTTGCGGCAGGCCGCGCAGATGTCGCTGACTTCGGCGGTGATAGCAGCGGCAAACGCGGCCGCGGCTGGCGATAAGGCTTGCGAAGCCGACTCGATTAACACGTAATCGCCGCCCATCGTTGGGCTTAACGGGTGTAGCTTGTGCTCCGGTCGATCGATGTCGGGAAAGCCCAAGCAGCCCGGCAGGATCGTAATCCAGTCGGATGTGGCCACTAAGTCAAGGGTGGCCATCATCGCGTCGAGCTCCAATATGGCACTGACATCGATGGCGTGAGTGGCGAGATAGGTGTCGATCTTAATGCGGCGAGCATTCTCCGGACTTGGCAGAACGAGTTTTACTGGACCGAGTGTGGACAGGTCGACTGGTGACAAGTGGGCACGTCCCGTGTTCGGCGCTGTCATCAACAGCTCGATATCGGTCGCGATCTGCCGTGCGCGCACACCGTCAACGGCCTGAACCGGTGGTACGATTGCGAAATCCAAACGGCCACCGGCCACATCATCGACGAGCGTCGCAGAGTACGCCTCGGTTACCTTGATCCGCACCAATGGGTGTTCTCCGGTAAACCGGTCTAGCGCGCTGGACAGCGCCGCACGCGTAATGCTCGGCATCAAACCTGCATGGACCGAACCGGTCAACTGAGCAGAAGTTGCCACCATATCGTGGCTTATGGCGCAAACCTCGCGCAGGATGCGCGTTGCTCGGTGGTAGACGAGTTCGGCGTGCGGTGTTGGTGTTACACCCACGATTGAGCGCTCGAACAGCCGCACACCGAGTGTCTCCTCGAGTTCCTTGATGCGCGTGCTGATCCCGGATTGGGTGGCATTCACGCGGCGGGCCGCGGCGGTGAGCGAGCCTTCTTCGTAAACCGCCACGAACGTGCGCAGAAGCAGGAATTTCATAACGCTGAATTACGGATCGTTAAACGCGGACTCGATTATTGACTGTTAAAGGGGTCGGTGACAAATGCGAATCATTTGTCACCGACCCCTTTTGCTCCTTTTGCTGTGCCACCGAGTTTACGCATTGGGCGTATGATATCCGTATTTACGCATGCAACCGTGACGAGAAATTTTATGAATACAATAACGACGTCACGTATTCCAACGTAACCGAAATTAAGACGTTACCGCTAACACACTTCAGTAAGTATTAAATTTCCGTTCGAAATAATAATTCGCACCGGACAGGTGCCGATACACAAATATTTTAACTCTTGGCTTGTTTTGTAGATTAATTTAATGGCTCAACCACACCCTCAACGCTGGCTTGTACTATTCGGCGTGTGGGTGATTTATGCGGCGTTCGGCCTTATTGCGAGCAGTTTGGCGCCACTAGTGGAACGCATCGAGTTGGACCTCCATATCGGCCACACGGCGATGGGCAGCGTCATGGGGGCCTGGCAATTGGTGTTCATTGCTGCGGCAATCCCGTGTGGTTTCTTGCTCGATCGTCTCGGCATGCGTTGGGCGTTACTGCTCGGTGCGCTGTCGATTGCCGCATCGGCGTGGGGTAGGAGCGTTGCGGACGATTATCTCGGCATGTTGGTCGCGGTCATGGTCTTCGGTATTGGTGGGCCGATTATTTCTGCTGGGGCGCCGAAGGTGATTGCGAATTGGTTCGAAGGCAGTTCGCGCGGTTTAGCTATGGGCATTTATGTGACCGGGCCGTCCATTGGGGGTATCTGTGCGCTGTCCCTCACGCATCCATTGTTTCTACCATTGTTTGATAACCAATGGAGGCCGTTGTTTATGTTATGGGCCGCGATCGCGCTCGCCGCTGGGGTCGTGTGGTGGTTGCTGGCATCGCTACCGTCGATTAGACAGCAAACCGATCGTATTCATGATGAAGCGCCCTTGCCACATCGCGCAGTGATCGCAACCTTACTTGCTGAGCCTGCGGTGCGCATCATTCTATTGATGAGCGTCGGTGTTTTTATGATCAGCCACGGACTGATGAATTGGCTGCCCGAACTCTTAGTCGGTTATGACATGAGTCACGAATTGGCCGGTTACTGGGCGACGATCCCGACTGTCGTTGGTATTGCGGCAGCGCTAACGATTCCACGATTGGCCACGCCTAAACGACGATTCATCATCTTAACCGGCCTGTGTTCGGCTTTGTTTCTCGCCACTGTGGCGTTGCAGTTTGAAAGCCGTTTCGTACTTTTTACGGGTCTCGTCCTACAAGGCACAGCACGCGCCACGATCATGACCGTACTCGTACTCATGCTAGTCGAACTGCCGGGGGTCGGTGATCGTTACGCGGGAACGGCGGCGGGGCTATTTTTTGCGGCCGCCGAATTTGGCGGCATGCTCGGACCGTTAGCTATAGGGATGCTTTACGATTTTACGGGCAACTTTACCGCCGGCCTCGCTATTTGCACCGCGATAACGGTTGCCTTGTTGGTCGGTGCTGGGCGCCTAAATGCGATGACGCGCGCGAACAAAAGCGCGTAACTATGTTCGCTGACCATTCAGATCGGCGGCTTCACCGCTTCTGATTGTAGTATTGCACGAGTCCAAGACTCTGCGGCGATCGAACGGGCCTTATCCGAAGTCGCACCGGGGATTCAATCCGCTTAACATAGTCATTCGCGATTAACCGATTGCTAGACGAGCGCCCGCGCTTCATTCCCACTTGGCCGACCGATCTGATCCACTATGTTAACGATCCAATCCGAGTTCGGAAACGAAAAACGCCGGTGAATTACTGGCCTTGGTTATTGTGCCCCCACCGCGCCACACGTTTTTCGACAAATGCCCGGCCACCTTCCTGTCGGTCCTCGGAATTCATCACTCGATTTTGGACGACCGCGGTAACCGTATCCACGGCCGCATAATCCAAGCTATTCGCGCGGATCATCAATTCCTTCATGCCTTGCACGGCAACTGGGCTTAATTCCGCCAAACGGCTCGCCATCCTCTCAGCTTCGCTGAGCAATTCGTCGGCTGCTACGATCTTGTTGATCAATCCGACCTCATAAGCGCGCTTTGCATCGACGCGCTCTGCCAGTAACAACAACTCCGATGCGATGGCCCAAGGCATCATCCGGGGGAACCATCCGGCGGGGAGCGTTGCTATGCCCCACTGGGGTTCCGGTAGCCAGAAAGACGTATCTTCAGTAGCAATAACGAGATCTGCGTCCATAGCGATCCACATCCCGTAACCGACCACATGGCTGTGCAAGGCGGCGACGATTGGCTTGTAGACGCCGCGAGTGCGAGAAATATCAACGAATTCTCCGGTGTAGTGATATGGCTTGTCCGGACTACCACCTGATAAGTCCGCGCCAGCGCTAAAACAGCGACCCTTCCCCGAGAGGATCGCGGCTTTCAACTTATCGTCGTTCTGAAAATCTTGCCAGACGGCGCCCAAATCTTGATGCATAGCATCGTTCATGGCGTTGAGCTTGTCTGGTCGATTCAGTGTGACATGGGCGATCGGTCCGCGCTTTTCGTATTCCACGGTAGTCAAATTCATTTAAGGTTCTCCTTCAAATTTGGGCTCGTTCCGGTGCGTGGCAGATCAACTAAATCAACTTGCTACGATCCACAGCGCCCGCACTACATCTTGGCAGTGCGCAATTTCAATAGCGCCGCTATTGTCGATCAGATTTGATGAGGCGATTCGCCAGTGCGGGTAGCAATAAGATTGCGCCCAACATATTGACTAAGAACATGAACGTTAGCAATACGCCCATATCTGCTTGAAATTTTAGCGGTGAAAAAATCCATGTCACGACGCCGATCGCGAGCGTGATCCCGGTGAAAACGACACCGGCACCAGTGGTTCTTAGTGTTTCAAAGTAGGCGTCAGTAAGCGTCTTACCATCGGCGAGCAATTGATGAACGCGACTATAGATATAGATGCCGTAGTCAACGCCAACGCCAACGCCTAATGCGACGACCGGTAACGTATTTACCTTGAGTCCAATTTCGAGAATGGTCATCAGCGCATAAGCGAGCAAAGAAACCAGTGCGAGCGGGACAACGATACAAAGCGTACCAGCGATCGTTCGGAAGGTTATTAGGCACAAAACGATGACCGCAGAAAAGACATACAACAATATCGGAAACTGCGCTGCGTCCACTTCTTCATTGGTTGCGGCCATCACGCCAGCATTGCCGGTGGCTAGTTTAAATTTAACTTTTTCGGAATCGAATTTTGCTCTGAACGCTTTTACATGGTTGACAAGATTGGAGATTGTTTCGGCTTTATGATCTTTGATGAATATCAATACGGGGATAACACTACAATCATTATTAAGTAAGCCAGACGACGTCGGTACATAGGCGACAGATTGCACTAGGACCGATTGATTGCGCGGCAAGGCCTGCCATTTAATATTTCCCTCGTTCCAACCCGCATTGATGCGCTTAGCTACAGTCGGCAAACCAATAACCGACTGAACACCATCGACGTTTCTCATCGCCCATTCGAACTGGTCTATCGTGTCCATCACCTCATAGTCGATACACCCCTCCGGAATTGTCTCAACAATTACCGAGATCAGATCCACGCCAATGGAAAATCTATTCGCTATCACATCTGTATCGATATTGTATTGCGAGTCGGCGCGTAGCTCGGGAACGCCGCGATGCAGATCACCGATCCTAATATCCGCTCCTTTCCAGATACCAAAGCCTAATAAGACAAACCCAATTGCAATGACTATTGTCGCCGGGCCCCGTTGCGAGACATGAGCGATTTTCGCCCACATTGGCCGCAATGTTTCGGCGCGACTACGCAGCCTATCTTTGTAGTTTGATCCGAGTTCGAGGTACGAAAGGAGCACGGGCAATAGGATCAGATTGGTAAGGATAATGACCGCTACACCGAGGGTCGCAGTGATCGCCATCTCTTGAATTATCTCAATGTCGATCAGCAGGATCGTGATAAAACCGATGGTATCGCTGGCGAGTGCGATCGCGCCGGGCACAAGTAATCGTCTAAAACTGATCTTGGCCGCATCGATGCTGCTGAGACCTTCAAAGAGCTCTGATCTGAATGAGCTGATCATCTGCACGCCATGGCTGACGCCGATCGCAAATATTAAGAATGGCACCAATATCGACATTGGATCGATGCCAAAGCCAAGCAAGGGCAGCAGGCCTAATTGCCAAACCACTGCGATCAGCGAGCAAGCGAGTGGCACGATGGTGAGTTTTAGCGATTGCGAATAGAAATAGACCAGTAGGGCGGTGATTGTTATGGCGATAATGAAAAAGAGAACAACACGTTTGGCGCCGTCCGTGATATCACCGATCGCTTTGGCGAAACCGATAATGTGGTAGTCAATGTGTACGCCGACATCCGAGTTACCGTATTTCTGTCGGATGTTTTGTTCTAGTTGATTCGCTACAAAGGAATAATCTAATCGTTCCCCGGTATTAGGGTTAAACTCAAGGAGTTGCGCGCTAACCAATGCACCGGAGAAATCACTGGCAACCAAGCGACCGACAATACCGGCTTTAATAATATTCTGCTTGACCCGGGCGAGGCCTTCCGGCGTGTTCTCAAAATCGTCGGGGACAACGTTGCCCCCGGCTATGCCGTCTTCAACGACTTCGGTGAATCTGACGTTAGGCGTAAATATCGAAGTGACTTGTGTGCGGTCGACTCCTTCAATGAAAAAAACGTCGTCGGTCGCTTGTTTTAACGCATCAAAAAACTCAGGATTGAACATGTCGCCGTCTTTTGCGACC
Source organism: Gammaproteobacteria bacterium (assembly GCA_021773835.1). Classification (GTDB taxonomy): domain Bacteria; phylum Pseudomonadota; class Gammaproteobacteria; genus UBA11873. Next base: position 161,054 of record JAJFJQ010000070.1, on the reverse strand, counting down.
AGCGCGATCAATACACGATTCGCTCCACCAAACTCTTGCCGGTATTTGGTGAAGGTCTGCATATACTCGTGCTGTAGGGGGAGTAGTTTGGAGAATCCGGCGTCTATCTCTAATTTTAGGGCCGACGAAAACATAAAGATCGTAACCAACAGAAAAAACCCAATTACGGGTAATCGGTTCGAAAACAAAATGTTTTCAAGCTTTGCGATGATTCCGGATCCACTCATTGGGTGTTTCGTCTATTGCAGTAAGCCGACGCCATTCTCACCGACGGTGATCAAGTCACCGGTGGGACTTTGCATGATCGCGGTAAATCCATCTCGATGTCCTTGATCCAATGCGATGAAGCTTTTTCCGTTGTCATTGCTTCTTAGGATCGTCCCACCGAGTCCCGTGATATAGATCTCATCGGTCGTTACCATAACGCCATTGGTCAGCATCTCGGAGGTTGGCGTCTCAATCTCCTGCCAGCTCGCGCCTGCATCTTCTGATCGAAACAAGTGTCCGCGCAGGCCGTAGGCCAAAACGGTATCGCCCTCAAGTGGTAGAACGCCGAATAAGGAGCCGACATAGGGGGATGGTAATAATCGCCAGCTTTGTTCTGAGTCATCCGAGCGATATAGCTGGCCGGATTCCGCTGCAATATATGTGCGGCCATTCGTAGATACCGCAATACAATTGAGGTGGAGATCATAGGCATCTTCGAATTCATCTTCGTCGTCGGTCTCGCTGACTGCTTCGGTCGTCACGACATTCAATTCACCTTGAACCCAATTCTCACCGCCATCTTCTGATACGAGATAGGCGCCGTAAGCCCCGATTGCGATGCCGTTGTTGTCGTCTCGAAACCGAATATCGAGTAGTGGCGCTTGTTGTTCGATATCGGCATAGACTTTTCGCCAACTTCGACCTGCATCGGTCGTTTTCAAAATCACCGCGTCGTGACCAACCGCCCATCCATTGCTTCCGTCGCGAAAAAAGACGCCTGTGAGTGTTGTCCGTGTTGGCACGACGATTTGCTCCCATTGCACGCCGTCGGAGGAGATCAGTACGTGCCCTCGCTCGCCAACGACGGCCATCAACCCATCGGCGGATACCCCGTCAAGCAGCATCGATTTCGCCGCTAATTTGGCAATTGTGGACTCATCGCCTGCGTGTACGGTTGCGCCAAGCAACAGTGAAAGGACGATGAGAAATATGGGAAACCGGCGAAAAACGGGCCTTAACGAATGAGCATTTCGCATTCGGTTACTCACGCTGATGAATGCTTCGTGCAACACGGTGTTGCTGTCGGATCATCCACGTAAAGACGTCTGGAATGCGCCGGGGCAAGACCACACATCGGATGTCTCACACACTAGGTGTCTGAGCGTCGATCAAAATTGTCGACTATCGCTTCCCGCTCCTTCTCAATGCCGCAGGCGTAAACTCGTTATTGGTGAAGTCTGCATTGAAATTGTATGGCTCGCTTTCGTTGGTTAATCCGATCGCGATGTAGCGTCCCGCCTGCAAATCCGTATGTACCTCTAGTGTGGTCCATAGATTGGGGACATTGTAATGATTGATTGCAAAGCCTTCTGACACGCGCCATAGCTCGTCTCGATTGTCATATTGGTCGACCACGAGGATCTGCCATGAGTCTTCGTCAAAGTAGAATGTACGTCTCTTATACAGATGTCTTGAATCACTCTTTAGAGTCGCTTCGACGACCCACACACGATGTAACTCGTAGCGCGGTAGGTCTTGATTGATGTGTAGTGGCGTCAGGATATCGTCATGTTTAATTGAGGGATCTTGCAGCTTGTAGTTGTTATACGGAACATACATTTCCTTTTTACCGACCAATTCCCAGTCGTATCGTTCTGGACTACCGTTGAACATATCGAACTGGTCGTTGGTGCGCATGCCATCGGATGCCGTACCTGGATTATCAAACGCGACGTTCGGCGCGCGTCTGACCCGTCGTTGTCCAGGGTTATAAAGCCAGGCTTTACGGTTTTCCACCTTTTGGTTCAGCGTTTCATGGACCAACAGGATGCCACCAGCCAATCTAGCCGGCGCTACAACTTCTTGTTTAAAGTAAAGGATAATATTGTTTAGTTCCGCGAGGGTCATACCTTCGCGTGTGTATTGAATATTAAATTGATCGGAGAACTCGACCACCGTGTAAGTTCCACCACGGGTAGGCGCAGCTTGTGCGATTCTGCGCTCGGCGAAATCTGCTCGCCATCTGAGCGTGTGATTCCATATGACCTCTAGACCTTGCGATGGGATCGGGAAAGGGATCCCAACGATCGCATTTTCAACGCCGTTTCCATCAGCAGTGAGGCTGGCGCTTGCGGCGATCTGTTTAGTTGCATCGTAGATGTGTTGCGGTGCGGCCGCGCTTCTGTGCGTAGGATAGACGTTTAGCTTGAAGCTCTCGGGGTAGGTCGCCAACAGGGCCTTATGTCCTGCGGTTAATTTATCCGAGTGTTCCGCCGCGTTTCCTGAATTAATGGTGAATTTGATGGCGTCGTCGGCATACGGATCAACGTAATATCCCCCTGGCGTGTATCCAGATGGTGGCTGAGTTAGACCGCCCTCCCAGGCGGGTATCGTCCCATCAGCGTTGCCCGCTTTCTCTCCGCCAAGCGGTGTGAGATCCGCGCCAAGCCGGGCGACGTCGTCTGCACTTATTTCCGCAATCGAGGGCATCGCAGTAATGAGCGCTAAAATACCGATCAGGATTGTGCTGGTTTTTTTAGTCACTGTGGCCATCTCCTCAATCCTAGAATGCATAGCTAATGTTGAAAGCTAGAAAATCCCGATCTTGCAGCAGGTTTTGCCTACCCGCGCCGAAAATTGGTGTGTAACTAATATCAGCGCGCCAGGAATTTTGATACTCAGCCCCTAGACCGACGGTGACCTGCTTAAAACCTTCGACAAAGTTTCCGCCGGGCCCCGGTGTGTTGCCATTGACGTCGTGACGCCAAGCAACCCGTGGTGTCAGGTTTATGCCACCGATGACGTTGTTGTAAGTCATGCGCGCTACCAGGCGATAGCCCCAGGAAGTCTCGTCCGCAAAGTCACCGGTCTCCTGGGGCACTGGTACGCCACTCGCTATAGAAAGCGCCCGTGCTGTGATCGCATTCCCCGGTAGATTCGTGCCGGGTGCATCTAAGCGAAGTTCGCTTTCATCCGGCATCTTGTGCACGTGCGTGACCGCGAATTCTCCCAATACAACGATCTGGTCGGCCTTGAAGTAGTTGCTGAAAATCTTCGTTGCGGTCATCTGCACCTGGCTTATGTCACGCTCGATGAACCCCGGTACGACAACGCCGTTGCCGACCACGCCGAGCTGGCTGGTGCAAGAGCCGCCGAGTAAACCGGCACAAATCGGATTTAAGCCTTCGAAATGTAGTGCCGCGCCGAGGAGTTCAAGGTCGTCGATCTGCAGTGGTGCATCGTCCCGAAACGAGTATTCGCCTTGCAGCGCCCAACCGGTATGGCCGATCTCGGTACTGAAACTTAAACCAAACAAATTAATGTCTTCGGGATAACTAATAAAATAACTCGCCGGCGTTCCGGTTATCGAGGCATTGAGGGGTGGAGAGCCGATACCGGGCGTGGCCGATATGGCATTTATTACCGGTAGGCGCGAGTGATATTTAATGTGATAGAGACCAAACTCGGTGTCATTCAAGGCAGGTGCAAATAACCGCAGCGCTACGCCGTATTCTTCGCCTTCATCCGGCCGTACGTCCGGCGCGCGAGTTGCTGTGAATGCGGCGCCCGATAACAGCGGGTTACAGATCCCGCCGGGATAGTTTGGCGCCGAGGTAAGACCTGCCGGCCCTGGGAAGTTGATGTAGTCCGGACATCGACCGAATCCGAGCGTAACAAAATGGCCGTTCGCTCCGACAAAATCATTGGTACTAAAATAGGTGCCGACTGGATCGATGCGGATATGCTCGTAGTCGTACTGCCAGTACGCTTCCACTGTGATGTTTTCTGTGAGTCCGAGAGACGCGGATACGATGCCGACCGGGGTGAGCGCCTCTTTAAGCTCCGCGCCGGGCACCCGCAACTTGCTGACATCAACTGGATTAATCACGTTGATACTGTTTTGGATAAACGTGCTTTCGCCCCAGCTTAAGACTTGCTCACCGGCCCGTATCGAGAACGGCATGGTGCCAAGGTCAAACTCCGCCCATACATAGGCATCCAGCAATGAAATGTTTTCACCGTTTAAGCGGATCGTGTTATCTGCTAGAGGTGTGCGCTCGGTATCATCAAAGATGTCGTCCGCCTCGAAATTCTTAAAAGCGATGCCACGAACGAACGCACCGAAGTTTAGATAATTAATTTCGAGTTCGGAGGTGAATTTCGCCGTCTGGTTGACTAGACCTTTGTGGTAATTCAGATTGCCGTCATCGCCGTTTACCGAAAACGCCGTGCCGCCATTGCCAATCCCAATCAATTCATCCGCCGCGGATTCCAAGCGGTAGGTTTGCCCGTAGGTCGCGGTCGAATCCAAACTGCCCGATATCTCGCCGAATTTAAATCCAATACCGTTGGCCGACATCGAGGTCGCGGCGGTCAACAATGCTAAGCTGCGAATCAAGTTTGATGAACAAAACCGGGAATTTGCAGACATTACCCCACTCCTTAACTTTCTCTTTCGGTGGTAGGTCGCCGTGAACGTGTGCAATTCAAGGCGCCTGGTCCAGATCGACGATTTTGATGCAGTGCCCATTTAGTACTTAAGCTATTGAAATTTATAGCAATAATTGCTTAATCCAAGCCGTGCTACGGATGGACGTGTCGTGTTGCACGGGCAATACGCTTTGTGCGATAGCGATCGGCAATCCGGTTTGGCTCTACCGGCCTGCTAGACCTTCTTTTTTAATTGGCCATAACCTACCACAGGCACGGTGCGCCGGGAATTAGGTCGTGCTTTTCGTCAATGCTTCAGTCGCCCGACGACAACCAGGATTCGTCAAAATCGTAGTTCGCTTTTGCGTGCTCGATACTGACATAGCCCTCGCGGACATCTTCCACCACTTGCTCTTTAGGTCGCAGCCGAGGATCACCGAACCCACCGCCGCCGGGGGCCTGTACCCGAACGCGATCGCCCGGTTTGACGGGCACATTGGAATACTTGCTTGGGCTGATCTTGCCGAAGGCCTCAACCATCGTTTTCCACTCAGTGGTTCCTGCAGCCTGATATAAAGTTGCGCCGGGCAGGCCTGCTCGGCCATCTTCGAGCCCCCATGGCGACAGCTTGTGCTTATTGCTCATCTGGTTAATCATCATTTCACCGGTGCACAAAACCGTCTTTGAGGTGCTCAGACCGCCGCGGTGTTCCCCCGCCCCACCAGTATCTGTGCGCAGCGCCCATTCTTCGACGATCCATGGAAAGCGCGTCTCAAACACCTCCATTGGTGTATTGGCGCAGTTGCCGTTGATCGAATCGGTGGCATCGTTGCCGTCGGCAAAGGAGCGTCCACCGTAGCCGACGAAGGCAAAGTCGAAACCACCGAACGCCTCGTCGTTAAATTCATCGTAACCACCAAAGGTGAAACACCCGTGGGTTGTGCCTTCGGATGCCATCACTCGGTCCGGCACGCACTTAACCATCGCACCGAAGATCGCGCACACCATCAACGGGTGGGTTTCGGTGTTGCCACCAACCTCCGAACCGGGATAGTCGACATTGACGACAGTTCCGCCCGGCGCGACAACGCGCACCGGTCGAAAACAGCCTGAATTTTTTGGAATGCTGTGATCGGTAAGATGCAACATCGCATTCAGTGCCGCTGACCACGCAACCCCTAGCGTTGCATTGATTGGCCCTTTGGCTTGCGGTGACGAGCCGGTGTAGTCGATAACGACCTCATCGTTTTGTACGTAGACCGCGACCTCAATGGTGTACTGTTTGTTTTCGATGCCGTCGTCTTCTACGTAGTCCGTGAAGGCATAACGACCATCTGGGAAGGTCGCGATCTCGGCCCGCATTCGGGTTTCAGAATAATCTAGGAGATCTGAAACCGTCTGCTTGAATACCGTGAGCCCATATTTTTCGATAAGGTCGGCCATTCGCTCTTCGCCACGGTCCACGGCGCTGATTAAGGCACGCAAATCGCCATAGTTCACTCGCGGCGTTCGCACGTTGGCCAGCACAATCTTCCACACCTGCGGTACATCTTGACCACGATCGATGATCTTTACCGGCGGGATCTGTAGCCCTTCATGAAATATCTCGGTTGCTTCACCGGGAAATCCCCCGGGCGCAATACCGCCAACCTCGACGAAATGCCCGACGCACACGGCAAACGCGATGATCTCGTCGCCGACGAATATCGGTTTGAAAACGGTGTGTTCGGGTGTATGCAGACCGCCGCGGTAGGGGTCGTTGTGCACAATGACATCCCCTTTATTCATCTCAGCGAGCGGGATCTCTTTTACCATCGACCGGACCAGTAGCGGTACACCGCCGATTTGAGCAGGGCAGAAATCGGCAACAGCTATTAGTTCGCCGTCCGGGCTGGCCAGCGCGCAAGTAAAGTCTTCAGCTTCACTGAATATCGTGGAGTAGGCGGTGCGCTGAACGTTGATCCCCATCTCTCGGGTGATCGCGACCATCGTCGACTCGATGATGCTCATCGTGACCATATCCATTAGTGCATTCCTCCTCGGTGCGGATCAATGTGTTTTATGTATGCCGTCTCGCGGCAGTGGGATCTTTGGTTCCTCTATCCCCGCTGCGCGTGCACCGGCCCAATCAATGCACCATTGCGAGCAAAACAAGCCCTCATTGGTGTCGACCGTGGCGGTGACACCGTCGCCATAGATCAGCAGTCCGCAGTTGTCGCACTTGATGTAGCGTTCCACGTAATAACCGTTGCTTGAAAAACGCATCTTCGGTTCCCTCTCTATGTTTCGGCTATGCGGCCGATCAGAATGTTGCCGTATTCGTCAATCCGCACAGGGTGGCCGGGCCGGACGACCGTCACCGAAGCAGGCTCCTCGATGAGTAGTGGACCGGTGAAGCTATGCCCGGCGCGCAACGTGTCGCGCTGGTATACCGGGGTGTCGTGTGGACCGTCGTCAAAAATAACAGTGCGATTTGAGCTCAATGTCGCTGCCGACGTCGCAGACTCGAGGAGCGGAAGCTCTGGTTTCTCGCCGACGGCAACTGCCGTGAGCTTGATGCTGACGAGTTCAATCGTCTCTCCCGGTATATCGAAATTAAACCTTGCTTTGTGTGCGGCATGAAATTGATCCCATACTGCGCTCAAGGTTTCAGTATCAAACTCGTCAAAACTGATCGGCACTTCGAGCTCGTGATTCTGACCGAGATAGCGCATCTCCAGCGAGCGGTACATCTCAATATTGTCGTTATAGCCCTGAGCTTCGAGTGCGGCAGTGGCTTCCCTAGTTAACGCCGCCATCACTGTATTGGCATGCTCGCGGTTAAATGCCTTCGACGTCATCCGCGCACTGCGTTCAAGGTCCACTCGAGCGTCAGTCATGATGAAGCCAAAGGCAGAAAACTGACCTGGAAAATTTGGCACGATGCCGCTTGGTATATTGGCCAGCTCCATTAGATCGGACACGTGCACCGGACCTGCGCCACCAAAAGCCAGCAACGTGAAGTCGCGTGGATCGAGTCCGCGTTCGGTGAGCACCATACGCAGCGCACCGACCATATTGTTATTTGCGATCTGCACGATGCCAAGCGCTGCTTGTTCGATTGGTTTGCTGATCTTTTCTGCGATCTCTGCAACTGCGGTATGTGCACGGGCTGCGTCCAGCACCATTTCGCCGCCTAGAAAATTTTCCGGATTAATGCGTCCGAGCACGACATTGGCGTCCGTTGCGCAGGCATCACTACCACCTTGTCCGTAGCACGCAGGACCGGGATCGGCGCCGGCGCTTTGCGGGCCAACCCGTAACAGCCCGCCTTTGTCGATCCACGCTATCGAGCCGCCGCCGGCACCCATGGTGCGGATATCTATCATGGGGATCTGGATCGGGACGCCGAACTCGATTTCGAAACTCGTGGTAAAACTTTCGCGTCCGTCAACCACGGTCGAGACATCCGTCGAGGTACCGCCCATATCCAGCGTAACCAATTGGTCAATGCCGATGAGCCGTGCCACCTGCTTGGCACCGACGACGCCACCGGTTGGGCCGGACAGGCTCAATTGAATTGGCGCTTCGCGGGCGGCGCCGAGCGTCATCTCTCCGCCGTTTGATTTGATCACGGCAACGCGCTTAACCCCGCATTCGTCGGTCAATCGTTGCTCAAGGGTGGCGAGGTTGGTCGAGACGAGTGGTTTTACATAGGCATCAGCAATCGTGGTTGATGAGCGTTCGTGTTCTTTCCATTTAGGTAGTAAGTCGTAGGAAATTGAGATCGGCTTATCAGGGCAACACTCGAGGAATATCTCGCGGACGCGTCGCTCGTGATCGGGTTCGACGTACGAACACAGTAAGCAGATGGCTATCGCTTCGATTTTGTCGTCGTTTGCGATGGTTGTTGCGACTTGCCGTGCCTGCACCTCGTTCAGCGGTTTGAAGACGCCTTCCCGTGGCGTGATACGTTCATCGATCTCAAAACAATTATGTCGTTTGACTAGAGGCTTCGATTTGATCCACGTAATATCGTAGTGACTTTGGCGTTTGCCGCGTTGGATAAACGGTACGTCTTTGAAACCTTGGGTTGTAACATAGGCGACATTCGCTCCGGTACGCTCAAGGATGGCGTTGGTCGCCACCGTCGTACCGAAGCGCAGGTGATCGATGTCTTTAATATCGGGCGCCTTGGCGAGGCCGCCAACGATGCCGTCACTGGGATCTCGCGGTGTCGATAAGGTTTTCCAAACAACGAGGTCACGCGTGCCTGGAGAGAACGCGACAAAGTCGGTAAACGTACCGCCGACGTCTATGCCGAGCAGATGATGCATACGATTTCCCTCTTGAGCGAGCCCCTGCGGAGCACAGTTAGCAAATAGTATAACGATTTATTACACCCCAGCACGGGTCCATTGATGCCGCGTCTAATCGGTTAGCACTATGATCACCTAATAGGATGGGTCACCATTACGGTGAACTAAAACAGTACTGGTACGCGGATAATTTATTGTGCGCACGGTTGTTGTAATCCTCATTCTATTTCTGGGTAGCGGTGCTAATGTTGAACATGCCGGCAACGTCATCAATGACGTCTATGATGCGACGGCCGAAGATCTAGCAGCTCAACCACTAGAATATTATTCCGACTATTTCTCTTTCATCGGGGAGGATGAACTGGGTCACGTCGCGTTTGCCATCGATATCAATCGAGGTCGCGACGGCGACGCCTATCAGGCTGAGCATTTCGTCGTCTTGAATGATGCGCATCACGGGTGGATCGATATAGTTGGTAATGGTGCGATCGAGCCGGCCACCAGGGATTTAATTGCCCTCGTTAATTCCGAGACTTTTCAATTCCAAGGTCAACCTGAAAATGGTATTAGGCTCGCGAGTGAGACGAATCGACTCACACTGACGGTAGAGCCAATCCCTGTGATCTATTCTCGTCAAAAAGGGCTGGCCAAAATTTGGATGGGTAGCGCTAAGGCGACATTGCAATGGCAGGGGCGGGAGATCGACGGCAGGGTAATCTACGAATATTTATACTTGCCGGCGTTTAATCGCCTATCGCGAACTTATCACGGGCTATGGGCCGACTTTCATGGTATCTACGTCAAAGTGGATGATGCGCAAGACCTTTATATTCACACCCAACGGAGTCCTCTTTTGACGCCGCTTGTCGGTGAGAAAGCGGGGTTCGCGCTGTTACATAACGGGCGAGGTGAGCTCGAGAACCTGGAAATGAGAGTTACAAACTCAAGCGTTGCGCTTGGCTTCTATCGTTGGCCACAGGCGTGGGTCGGGACCTTCGATTTCAAGCAACACTCTTATACCCTAGAGCTTGGATTAGAGAATCGGACAAGCATTGTCAATTGGGTGCTGGGAGGTTTCGCTATGGGCGTGTTGAAAGGCCGGCTTACCCAGGGGCAAAACAGTTATTCATTGCTTGGCCTTGGTGAGCTATTGATTTGAGCGTGGATCAAATGTTCGCGGTCGCTCGAAATGCGGGTAGTCTATCCCGGCGTCCCCGTCCGCTCACCGCCCCGATAGTCGAGAAAGTCTAAATTTACCCCATTGTCGGAAATTGTGCGCCGTGGACCGAGGTCATTCGCGCGCATTACGACCCCATTTCCGAAGCGATCGGCCAGCTTATCAATAGTGACTTCCAAGTCACGTCGAACCTCGTAGTCGAACAGATCCGACTGTTGCGCTTGCGCGCGCCAGCCGAGATCAAATGCGGCCACACCGATGAGCCGAAAGGGACCTGGGTGATCACATTCGTCCAGCAGTTGAGTCGACATCGCAAAGAATGTTGCCGCGGTGTCGTCGGGCCTTGGTAGCTGTCGTTGCCGCGTGATCATCTCGAACTTAGTCGTTTTCAGTTTTACCCGTATACCCTTTGCCACATAGCCCTTTGCCCGCATACGCCGAGCAATACGCTCGGCTGCACGGCGCAGGTGCTGCTCGATGTCAGATCTGTCAGAGGCATCCTCGCTTAAGGTTCTATCGGATCCGATACTTTTAGCCGTACGACCTCGATTGACCCGCCGTGGGTCTATCGCGTGCGCGAGCTGGTAGAAACGCGATCCAGCAACCCCTAGTCGAAGTCGCAGTTCGCGCTCGCCTGTTGCGGCGATGTCACCGATCGTCATTAGACCGATTTGATGCAATTTTGCGGTGGTTTTCTTACCCACACCCCACAGTCGATTGACCGGCAACGGCGCGAGCCAGTCGACCGCTTGGTGCGGGGGAACAATGGTCAATCCATTTGGTTTATCGTGCGCACTCGCGACCTTGGCAACATACTTGGTACCGGAAATACCCACCGAAATGTTGAGGCCAGTTTCATCGAGCACAGCTTGTTTAATTTTTTGTCCAATGATCTCGGGCGGCCCAAAGAGATGTTGTGCGCCCGACATATCCAGAAATGCTTCATCTAAGGATAGTGGTTCGACGGCGGGAGAAAAGTCTTCGAAGATCGCCATCACCTGTTTCGAGATCTCTTCATAGCGACCAAAACGAGGGGGCGCCATGATTGCATGGGGGCAACGGCGGCGCGCCTCAGCAACCGGCATTGCACTTCCGACCCCATAGGGTCGCGCTTCATAGCTCGCCGTTAGCACTACGCCACGGTTGCTTTTCGGACCAACCAAGACCGGCTTTCCGCGCAGTGCGGGATCATCCAGCTGCTCCACTGCGGCGTAAAATGCATCCATGTCGGCGTGAACGACGATTTTTGGCCAACTACCCATCGGGTAAGCATAGGCGAATACTGGATATAATCACAGTATATAAATCCTCACCTATGGCGTGGCCCGCAATCCCTCAATAAACCCGTTCTGTACAGCCGCCATACGCATCAGGCTTCGGCTGCAAGCGAATGAATCGGTTTCTGTATGGGTGAAATGTCGGCATCGGTGTGTTTTACGGCATCGACTGCTTTGTGGGTGATCCGAAATTGATCATCGTGCTCGTCCAGCCATTCCTGATCACTTTGTGCGAAATTCGGTGCAGCCAAAAGTACATGGCCTCGACGCGCCTCGATTGCAGCGACATCGGGCAGCGGTGTCACCAATATCTTCAAGAAATTTCGAACTGCTCGAAAACGGTTCCCCAACGTCTGGGTCGCTTCAGGCCGTTGCGCAATCACGCGACGGGCAGTTGCTTCGAAGCTCTCGGGCTCGCGCCCTCCGACCTCGAGAACCGCCTTCGTTGGTCCGCCAACCGCAAACGTGCCGCGTCGGTATTCTTCTGCGTATAGCCGCAGTTGGGTAACCACAGCATCGGAATACCCAGAGGGACGCATTGAAGTGATGGCTTTGAGGAATATATTCTCGGAAATATTTTGATAACTAACCTTACGACCGAGAACCCGTCCTATGGTGTCGGCGATGTCATTAGGCGATAAAAGATCAGGGCCGGTTGGACGATATGTCCGTCCAGCATGCGACCCGGGATCGATAAGCGCACCAACGTTTACCGCCGCGATATCTTCGTTGGACGGAGGTGCGTTATTTTTGGTCTCGCCATCGCCCAACGGCATCGGCAGGATCCCGAGCTGGGCCGCTGGTTCGAGCACCATAAAATAGTTATCCGCGAACCAGCCAACGTTGTTAACAGTGACGGTCATGTCGCGAAATTGCTTTATTATCGATTCGTTAAGCCAGGTTTCACGTGTCGCAAAGGACGGGTGATTGGGATTGGACAACCATTGGCTTAAAACGACGACATGTTCGACCTTATTCTCTGCCGCAGCGACAGCAAACACGCTGCCGAAATGAAGCGGGTTCGGCGCCGTTGGCGCGCAATGGTAAGCGCGTTGTACTCCGGCCATCGCCTCGCGCATATCTTTAATGCTAAAAAGGTCTCCGACATAGATCTCCGCGCCTGCGTCCTTTAGGCGCTGCGCCCGGACATCGTGTCGCTTTACAAATGCACGAACCGGATAGTCCTTATCGAGAAGCTGCATTGCAGTGGCATAACCGGTTTTGCCGGCCGCACTGGTAATTAGAATTCTAGGTTTTTTCATATCATCCTCCTGTGCTGGTGGTCAGTAATGCGTTTATTTGATTTCGGAAAGGTGATTACGTTCTAGATCCTTGATTCTATTCTCGAGATCTCGGACCCGTTTTTGCATTTCAAACATCGGGTCATAGTCCATCACCTGGGCGAGCGATAGTAAAAAATTTCTGGTTGGTTTTTCACGCTTTGATTTGTTATTCATCTATAGCACCTCATATGTTGTATATACAACTAATATATAGTTGTAGATGCAACTAGTGCCATTGTCAAGAAAAACACGTAGAAATCTGCCTTGCAGGCGCTAAATGGGATTGATGTGATTGCAGAATTGTCATACCGATCTTGACTTCAGGAACCGCTAGAACTACAACACAACGATGCCTAAACGGCCCTCTAATAGCGCGCGGAAGTCAGCTCAAGCCATTGCAGCGGAGTGTATTGGTGCGCGAGTGCGGATTTTGAATAGGAAAATTACGCGGATGTATGACGAGGCTCTGCGACCCTTAGGGGTTAAGTTTTCGCAGCTGAATATCCTTACCTTTGTGACGCTAAGGGGCCCCGTGCAAGCCTTGGAAATTGCTGAGACCTTGTCGATAGAGAAATCGACGCTAAGCCGTAACCTTGACCTTCTCGAGGCAAACGGCTGGCTAACATCCTCAGCCGGTGATGGAGGCAATGCTCGCTATCTGCAAATTACGCGGGCTGGTGGCTCGATGGTTGAGAAAGCCGCGCCCGCGTGGGCCAAAGCCCAGGAGGATGTTAAGGCGCTGTTAGGCGAGCGCGCCGCAGAAACATTGAAACGCGCCGGGTCTAAGGTCTAGCGATCTCAGTTACACGCTACCCGTTTGCCGCGCTAGGTCTGATCTTCGTGATCGCAATATTTCGAAATTATTTGTCGCCTAATTCGATGGTTTGGCTGCGTCCGCTTGGTGCTGGCTCAGGATGTAGAGTATTTGATTGATATACCGCTCGTTTAGCACCTTTGGGTTCCGCTCTTGGAGATCGTAGAGTTCGCTGGCGGACAAATTGTTCCTAGCCGCGTTGAGAAAAATCTGCAGTTCTAATAAGTGATCAGCATGCTCATTGTCGCTGGGTATTCTCGACATGGTATTTTCTATCGCAGAGACTGCATCCACGAATTCGCGATCGACAATCAGCCTCTTGATATACGCTAGCCGATATTCAAGGCTGCCGTCGTCCTCCACTTGCGTCAAATTACGTTGCTCTGTTGGAGAGCTATTCAGGAGGATCAAAGGTATCGCCCTTAGATTGGTTTCATCAAGTAAGTAGAACAACTCAACCCAATACAGGATCTTAGTTTCCCAAGCCGACGGTAAACTCAGCTTCATTAAAATGAGTTCTGCGCGAAAGTAATCGTTTGCTTCGTCGATAATATATTGAGGCAATATAGTTTTTATCTGTTGGCTTTCAGCTAGATCCAGCTGCCGCCTATTGATGTCTAGCAGCAAAGAATACAGGGTCGAGAATTCCCCGACCCCGGCCATACGTGTTGATATCCTCTGCGGAAAATTATCTGTAACGGGTGACACATTTTCGGTCAGACGCGTAAGTAATTTGCTATCTGCCATAAATAATGCACCCAGTTGGCCGATTTCATCGAACCCTATATCCCTAAGATCTTCAAGCAGGCTTTCCTGTAGCTCCAGCTTTTCTTTCTTTCGTACTTGGGCAAGTCCACCTTTCGTGCCCACCAACATAAAGTCGAGACCGGCACCATTCCACAAACTACAATCAGAGAACGCAATACAGAATCCTTTGATAATAGCCAATGCATCTTGATCCAACAGCGCGTGCACCGGTAACCAGTACGTAACTATGCCGCCGGGTTTTAATTTGGAGCGTAGTAATTCGAAATATTCTTTCGAATAGAGATTCACAATCCCCGAATTTTTCGGTGGGGGTGGTTCACCGGTAATGAGGTCGAATCGTTTGTTCGTCGTCTGTAAGAAGAATCGGCCATCTTCAATATGCACTGTTGTTCGTGCATCGCGTAATGGGTATTTACCGCTTGCATCGTGAATAATTGAACTCAGCTCCAATATATCTTCCGAAATATCAACGATATCGATATTAACGACAGACTCTAAGCTCGTTAGCGCTTCAGCCGTATTTCCAACGCCATAACTGATTTGCAATACGTCTTGAATATTGTCGTGCAATACATACGGAAAGTAGGCATACAATTTCATGTATCGGGCGGCGTCAAAATGAGTGGCCGACATCGAATAGTTGTTCGTCACGAGTCGAAAGTAGGACGGCCGCCCGAACTGCTCTTTCTTGTAATATTGTAAAGTCTGATTTAACCCCTCTTTTACGTGAATTAATTTTTCCTCAGGTAATTTCATATCCGAAAAAACCGTATAGGATTTCGCCAGTTTCCCATGCGGAAAAATCGCCCATATTAAAATTGCACCGGCCACGACAACTGCATATTGCTTCATCCACGGGGTGCTGCGATCAGGCACAATCGACCCTTTCTCGCCGTCCTTCTCAATAACAGCTACAAGTGTGACGATGAAGTATGTGAGCGAGAGCAAGAGGATCGATTGCTCAATCCCGAGTTTCGGTAAGAATAAGAAAGTAGCGAATCCAGAACCAGCAGTCGCACCAACAGTGTTGGCCAGCGTTAACATGCCCGACGCACCGGTGAGGCTGGGAAGCCTTTTGTGAATTTTCTCCCCATATAACGGGAACAGCACTCCGGACATGATGCTTGTAGGAAGCATCAATACGACAGCGCCGAGCGAAAACACCATTAGTTCGTAGTTCAACTCGGCGAAGAAATGCAGAAACATTAACTCGAAAACGATCAGACCGATGACGACGAACAACGCCGTTAACAAAGGAAGGTAGATCAGGAAATTATCAAGATCGTATCGCTCTGTATTTATTTTCGACGTGATGAGGCCACCTAGGCCTATTCCGGCAAGTATGATCGCCAGCATGATTGAAAAGATGGCGCTTGTGCCAACTTGTGCCAGCAACATATACCGGAACCAAACAACTTCCAAAGCCAACAAAATAAACCCCGTTAAAAACGGAGCAATCAGGACAAATTTGATCTCCGACAGTGAGGAATACCGCGGTAGGGCTTCGATTGAATAATTTGCTCGAACGTCATTATTTTTTATCGTGCTAAGCAAAATAAATGCGGCAGCCAAATTGAACGTGCAGGCTATTAACGCAGAAGATTTTAGGCCAATGAATTTTATTAGGATGAATTCAGCTAATAGAACACCACAAACTGCGCCGACTGTGTTCCATCCATAAAGGCGTGCCAGCGAACGGCCGAAAGAGTTGTCGAGCTGAAATAGCAATTTCTGTAACAGTGGAAGAGTCATACCCATTGCAATAGCAGGAATTACGAGAACCGAAAGCGCAACTAGGAATCGAATGAGGTTTTGCGTCGCAGGGTTCGTGTATTCTGAGAATTGATGTGTAATGAGTGGCGACAAGGTGGGCAATACGAAAACACTTGTAATGCCCGTTATTCCAATTACGACTTCAACAATTACGTAGAATCTGATTGGGTTTGTAACAAACCCACCAAAGAGCGCCATCAGGAAATTCCCGATTGCGAGGCCGGCCATGAAAGCCATCAAGACGGCAGCCGCACTCCACACGGTTGAACCCAAAACTAAGCTCGCAATTCGAAACCAGACGGCCTCGAAAACTAGTGCCGCACAGCCTGAAAGAAAAAATACGAGTGATATGAGGCGAATTTGATTTTTTAGTGTTGCTGACATTGGTTAACCAATTTGAATTTCCCGTTTGCCGGACTTTTCCGAGTTACTTACGTTCGTCCCTAACGATAGCGATCGATTCGTAATGTCGCGGCCCATTACATTCTGGGCACTAAAGAATTACTCGCTAGCCATTAACTGAGCTAATGTCATTGGTACGCTGGCATCGCTTTTCGCCTGGGTGTCATATTCCGCGGGAAAGGCCGTGCGACCGTGGGCGAATTGCCGAGTGACATTAGCAATGTGGTTGCCATGCATTTCCGCAGTTTTAATATCGCTCGGCGGGGGCGCTAATTCAGCGGGTTCGTCAATATTTGCCTGCGCCATTACGCCTAAATATCCCGCCATGCGATTTAAGTCTTCTTCACTACCGTGACTAGAATAGTTCCCGCCGGTGATGCGCACCGGCACCCAGATCATGCCCATTTGCGACGCGAACGTAACGAGCTGTTGAAGACACGATAACTTATCACCGCTGCGGCCTGCTGATACGGTAAAGCCTCCGGCAATTTTGTTGGTCCACATCCGCGCTAACCAGACTTCGCCGGCGAGCTTTTCGATAAACTCCTTAAACTTGGCCGCGACGCTCCCGATATACGTCGGTGTACCAAAAATTATGGCATCGCTTGCATGAAGCGTTTGCCAGTGCTGGTCGACATCGTCGGTATGGATCATCACGACTTCGGTATCGGCCACGGATTGCGCCCCGCGCATGATCGCCTTGGCCAAGGTTTCGGTATTGCCTTTAAAGTTACTGTAATAGACGATCGCAATTTTGGTCATTCTGGTTTCCTCAATGTAGCCGGATGGCACTTGTGCTTGAATTACGCGGCACGTGACGCCTTCTAATTAGACCACGGACCACAAGTCGGTCCAGCACCCGGGCTATCGAGGCCGCATATTCGAACTCGGCCCTGGGTTGTGTCGATTACCCACACTGCAAGCTCACTGTCACCTTTTTGAATCGCTCGGTAGGTATCAACTGATGCGCGCGATTTAACTGGTAGGGCTGCTTGTTCGGCAGTGAGCGTGCCTGCGGTTTGGGCGATGGCAGGTCCGGTCAAGAATAAACATAAAGCGAGAATGTACTTGGTCTGCATAATATTTCCTCAATCGACGGGGGTTTTGGTGACAGTGTACTAGCCGAGCACCTCCTGCCTAGGCCTGGTCTCAATTCAGGACAGCCACAGAATTTTTGGTCCGCACTAATTCTGGCCGAATAATTCGAACAATGTTGTGGTAATCACAGCTGTTTAAGGTATCGAATCTGAGGGACAATGGTCATCTCACCAAATCGACGTCGGTGGCATCGGCGGTGGTTACGATCTACACAAATATCAGTTTTGCTATCGCGATTGATGTAATTCCCAGGACCTAGATAAAAGTTACGAATGGACATCACGGAATCCGTAATTAGTCACGAGCCAACGATCCGACTGGTGTGTTTTCTATCGGTGTTTGGTGCGATTGCCGTGTGGGAGTTTATGTTACCGAAGCGTTCGCTGAGTTATTCGCGATGGGTGCGCTGGCCAAATAACCTCGCCGTTGCGGTTCTCAACTCGGTACTCGTACGGGTATTGTTGCCAACGACGGTTGTTGGTCTGGCTGATGCTGCTGTAGCAAAAAATTGGGGATTATTGAATCAGCTGTCTTTACCTGGTTGGGCGGAGATCATCATCGCTGTGCTGGTCCTCGACTTTGCCATTTACTTACAGCATGTTCTGTTCCACGCCGTGCCGGCGCTGTGGCGGTTGCACCGAATGCACCATGCGGATCAGGATTTTGATGTCACCACCGGTGCGCGTTTCCACCCAATAGAAATCATCTTGTCGCTCGGGATAAAGCTCATAATCGTTACGGCGCTCGGTCCCGCCGTAATAGCGGTGATTATTTTCGAAGTACTATTAAACGGGAGTTCGATGTTCAACCACGGTAACGTGCGGCTCGCACCCAAGGTCGATCGAGTACTGCGTTGGATGTTGGTCACCCCGGACATGCACCGTGTCCATCACTCAATCGTGGTGCAAGAGACTAATAGTAATTTTGGTTTCAATATAACGTGGTGGGATCGACTATTTGGCACCTACCGTGAGCAGCCTGCTGCCGGTCATGATGAGATGACGATTGGTATCGAGCTTTTTCGCTCGCGACGCGAACAGATGCTCGATCGCATGATCGTCCAGCCGTTTCGAGGCCCGGCAGGCAACGCGGCAATAAATCGGGAGGAAGTTACTCGCTAGCCGGCCACTTCTCGCGCCAATCGCGGTCGAAATCCGCAACAGTGATGCTCTTGCGCAAGGTCAGATCGGGATTGAGTAGTTCGTAGATAATGTCGCCTTCCGTACGCATGCTGAAATAAATGATTGCGGTTTCATCGCCGCTGCCCTCGATGTGAACTTCGCCCTCACCGCCAATTGAGTAGCTTCCTGCGGGTTTAACGTTGATAAGCTCACCATTGTCGGTCTGCTCGCGTACCCGGAGCTCACCTTGCAACACCATCGTTGTCGTTGTTGCCGCATGACGGTGATACATGCACTGGCTGTTGGGTTCGAACTTCACCAGCATGTCTGCTTGTTTGGCCGCTACATCGACATTGAGAAGCCGGTAGTAGCAGCCCTCGGTAATAAAGTCGCGCCACTCGACAGAACTCGTGTCGTAGAGAAAATTGGGCGTTCTGCTCAAATCAGATTGGGTGGCAGTTTTGTTCATTTCACTCATCCTATCGTTGTTTTGGCCACCGATTCAGTTGACGGTTGGTCAGGCGGCGGACCTAATTGTGGTGCGAAATGTTGTCACAATTGCTGGTCGCGAACAAGCAACACGACCGCGAAATGGCGCAAAAACTCGGTACCTTACAATGACTTGAAATAGCCGGAGGCGTGACAGTCGCCGCAAATCGCTAGGGAAATTCCCGCGATATTTATCCCTTAACTAGGTAAATTCATGCAGGAAAATTGTAGTCTTGTCATTCATCTATGCGCCTGTGACGTTTACCGGCTAAATTATGTTTCACTATTGGTCGGGCATCTGAAAAATGGGGTCGGAGACATTTTTTCTCAGAAGCTGCAGCCACGACGTGTATCGCGCGATAACTCGCCGTCGCAAATGTGTATCTGACCCGATTTTTATACGCTAATGTCTTACGCGCTGCCGGATAACTTAGAAGACGCGTTGAATTTACGCGCATCGGGCGATTGGCAGATCATCGCAGGCGGCACGGATATCTATCCGGCCGCAGTCGGGGTTCCGGTTCGTTCGAACCTGCTCGATATATCACGCGTCCACGGCCTGGATGGCATTCAAGCAACGGATTCTAATTGGCGGATCGGCGCGCTAGTAACGTGGACACAGCTGCTGCAGCACGCTCTGCCGGCTGCCTTCGACGGCTTGAGACTTGCGGCGCGCGAGCTAGGCTCGGTCCAGATCCAAAATGTCGCGAGCATTGTTGGAAATCTATGCAATGCGTCACCCGCAGCGGACGGTGTGCCCGCATTATTAGTTCTCGATGCGAAGGTTGAGTTGTGTTCGGCCCGCGGGACGCGCGAATTGTGTCTGTCGGAGTTTGTGCTCGGCAATCGGCGTACGGCCTTACGTGCCGATGAAATCGCGACGGCGATCTTGATCCCGCGTCAACACGAACACACGAAAACCCATTTCTTAAAACTCGGCGGACGTAAATATCTCGTGATTTCTATTGCCATGGTCGCCGCGCAAATCGTTGTCGACGATTTTGATCGCATCACCAGCGCACGTATCGCGGTTGGGTCTTGTTCTGCCGTCGCGTGCCGCTTAAGTACACTTGAGCGGGTGCTGATTGGGCTCCCGCTAGGTCCAGACATCGAGCGTGCTATTAACCGTGAAGCGATGCCCGAATTGCACCCTATCGATGACATTCGCGGGTCGGCTGACTACCGTGTTCAAGCGGCCGTAACGCTGGTGCGACGAACCGTCGCCAGCTGCATCGAGTGTGAACAGTGAGCCCCAAGCATCGACGCTGCGAACTATTATTGAACGGGCAGAACGTTTTCGTTGAAGCGGATCCAGCGGCGCGATTGAGTGATGTTTTACGTGGACAACTCAACCAATGGGGCACAAAAATCGGTTGTGATGCGGGCGACTGCGGTGCCTGCTCGGTATTGCTGAATAGGCAACTCGTGTGCGCGTGTATGGTCCCAATCGCTCGTGTTGGTGGTGCAGAGGTCGTCACGATCGAGGGATTGGCGTCTTGGTCGCCGATGATCGAGCGATTGCAACGCGCGTTCCATGTTCATGGTGCCGCCCAATGTGGGATCTGTACGCCCGGTATGTTGATCAGCGCCGCCGCGCTACTCGAGGAAAATGCGCGGCCATCAGAGCGCGACGTCGAAGACGCGCTTAGCGGCGTCTTATGTCGCTGTACAGGCTATCGCAAGATCGTCCAAGCGGTCTGCCGCGCCAGTGATTTTGTCCATGAAACAAAGCGATCCGAGGGTGTTGCCAGCGTGGGTCAGCCGGTACCTCGACTCGATGGCGTGGCGAAAATCCGCGGCAAGGATGCATTCGGGGACGATATCGCACCGGAACAGTGTTTGGTTTTAAAGGTGGTGCGATCACCGTATCACCGAGCCCGATTTGCAATCGGCGATATCGAGGGCTTTGTGTCTTCACACCCGGGTGTAGCGGCGGTTCTCACCGCCGATGATATTCCAGGCGAGAACAGCTTTGGCGTCCTGCCAGCATTTCGCGACCAACCGGTATTTGCGGTTGATGAAGCGCGCTTTTTGGGTGAGGCGATTGCGGCGGTGGTCGGCGATCCGGAAGCGATGGCGGTAATCGATCTCGCCGACTTTCCGATCCACTACACCGAGTTGCGCCCGGCGATGACGGTCGCGGAGGCACGACGATCTGACGCAGCGCTTATCCATTCAGGACGCAGCGGCAACCAGCTGACCACCGGTCTTGTTCAGCGTGGCAATCTTGAGCAAGGGTTTAACAAAGCAAGTGTGATCGTTGAAGGCGATTTTGAAACCGGTTTTGTGGAACATGCCTACATCGAACCCGAAGCCGGGTTTGCAATGCGGGTCGGCGATCGCATCGAGGTTCACGGTTGCACTCAGGCGCCCCACGGCGATCTGATTGAACTCGCGCGGATCCTTAACATTGACGGGAGTGCGGTGCGCATCGTGCCGAGCGCCGTGGGCGGCGGTTTTGGTAGTAAGCTTGATCTCTCGTTCCAACCGTTCGTGGCAGTGGCAGCCTGGCAACTACGCAAACCCGTTCGAATGACCTATACCCGTCCCGAGTCGATGGCCTCGACGACAAAGCGCCACCCAAGCAAGATACGCGCGCGGATCGGCGCTGCGGCGGACGGCAAATTAACCGCAATGGAGTTTGCCGGGGACTTTAATACGGGTGCCTACGCCTCATTCGGGCCGACCGTTGGCAATCGCGTACCGGTGCATGCGAGTGGTCCTTATTACACGCCAGCCTATCATGCACGCTCAATTGGCATCCATACTAACTCAGCCCCTTCGGGTGCGTTCCGCGGATTCGGTGTACCGCAGTCCGCAATCGCACAAGAATTATTGTTTGACCAGTTGGCGCGCAAGTTGGACATGGATCGCCTCGAATTTCGTTTGTTGAACGCGCTCGACAACGGCATGCCGACGGTATGCGGCCAAGTCTTTTCGCAAGGGGTTGGGATCCGTCAGTGTCTCAGCGCACTAGCACCACGCTGGCGGAAGCTGCAACATGAAATTGACCGTGTTAATCGGGAGCGCCCTCAGCGCCTACGGCGCGGGATCGGTGTCGCGAGT
This sequence comes from Gammaproteobacteria bacterium, assembly GCA_021773835.1. GTDB lineage: Bacteria > Pseudomonadota > Gammaproteobacteria > UBA11873. The sequence continues at coordinate 138,850 of JAJFJQ010000070.1, read as the reverse complement.
TGTTGGTACGGTTGTGGCAGCACCAGCATTCCCAATCCGTCAACGATCCGGGTTGGTCTCAGTCGTACTGGGCGGGTGGTATTGTTTCAAGGCGCAGTCGATATTGGACAAGGCGCGAATACGGTCATCAGCCAAATCTGTAGCGATGCGCTTGGGCTCGACCTCAAGCATTTTGACCTCGTCTCGGCTGACACAGACCGAACGCAAGACGCGGGTAAGACCTCCGCTTCACGGCAAACATTTGTTTCCGGCAAGGCGGCCTTTCTGGCGGGGAGTGATTTAAGGCGACAAATCTTATCCCGCGTAGGTCACGGAGACGAAGGTAGGTTGGCATTGAGCGGCGATAAGCTATCTCTGTCCAGCACCACTGATACCTTAGATTTGTCGTGCCTACCGGCGGACGACGAGGGTCTGGTGTTGGTCGGTGAAGCGACGTTCGATCCACCAACTATTGCTCTCGACGAAAATGGACAAGGTGAACCGTTTGCAACGTTTGGGTTCGGCGCACAGTTAGCGGTGGTTGATGTTGATATCGAGCTTGGCACGGTAAAGGCCGTTGAAATTCAGGCCGCACACGATGTCGGTCGAACGATTAATCCGGTACTTGCAGAGGGACAAATTGAGGGTGGTATCGCGCAAGGTCTCGGTATGGCCTTGATGGAGGAATTTATTCCGGGTAAATCAAACAACCTCCACGACTATTTGATACCGACATTTGGTGACATTCCGAATATCGATATCATACTGATTGAGGAGCCCGATGCGCTTGGCCCGTTCGGCGCTAAAGGCTTGGGCGAGCATGTGTTGATCCCGACGGCACCGGCCATCTTAAATGCAATCCACGATGCCTGTGGTGCGTGGATGTGCAAGCTTCCAGCAACGCCTGATAGGGTGCTCAAGGCAATTCAATCCGCCGCATCTCCGCGATGATGTCACGACCCGATATTTTCGAGCTGCGTTAGGAGATCGCGGAGTGCGGCGTAGATGTGCTGCGCAATTATCTCGTTACCTTTATCGCCGAAGTGATAGGAATCAATAAATAGCTCGTTGTCGGCCTGCAGTTCGTCAAAGATCCCAGCCATGTTGATGAATCTATAGCCATCGGCATCGAAGCTCTGTAACGCGCTGTTGATCAGCCGATAGCAGGCGCGAAAATAGGCCACGTGATCGGTGTGATCCTCGATGCGCGAATCCAATACAGTCTGCTCTCTAGTGGTTAGTTTCTTACTTGTGACAGCGAGGCTTGGTTGCAGTATGAACAGATGCGGGATCGCGTGCTGATTTAAAGCAAACCAACTGAGCCGGACATTTTTAAGTAGCCTACTCGAGACGATTACCGGTGGTACCGGTACTGCGCTGGTCTGGGTAACGTCCGGCAACGGGCCTCGACCAGCGTATTCGTATGCTTTGCTAATCAAGCGGAAATAATGTTCATCTGCGTAGGATCTAAACCAAAGAACGTTGTTTCCAGCTTGGCCCCAATGCACGTCATTATTTCCGGAAAATGAGATGACGAGATCGGGCTGTAGCTCAGACAGCCGATTTTCGATCAGGATCCGTTCGTGAGTCGAAGCCCAAGCCGGATTGGCGGCGGTCACGACCTCGTAACGCAGTATCGACCCACTCGGTGGTGTAACTGCTAACAGCTTCTCTAGAATACCGCCGATCGTTTTGTCTTGCGCCGGTGCGCCAGAGCCGAACGCAGTAGATCCGCCCGTTAGCATTATGCGAAACGTACCCGCCGGCTTCGGTATCGCGATCTCAGTGCGTCTGCGAAACTGCATATTGTTGATGGTGGCGTTGGCATGTTCACCAGGCATCGGGCCGTTGCCGAGAAATGGTGTGGGAACATTCGCAATAGCCCATGCAATGCCATCGAGCGGCGTGCGCGACAAATTGTCTTCCAGGTAAACGCTAGACAGTGCCGATTTTTCATCGGCGTCGAGTAAATTGCCGAGCGTATATGCCCGCGAAACCGTGCCGATTTCGCCGGCAATAGGATTGATTAGGGAGAAACGCCCTAGCAGAAATCCAAGGCCGCCAGCGCCCACGATGACCAGAGCCGGGAGTAGAGAGTACAGGACGATTTTCGCTCGCGATCGCATCTGCGGTGCCCTAAGCTCGACAGTCTTTGTGTTTCATGGCGACAAAAAGTTAGTAGACTTGTGTCGTTCGTGATCATACGACATTAAGATGCCGGGTATCGCGTGAAACGTGGCAGCGGAGCGGCGTGAGAAAAGTCGAAGGAAACTGGAATCTCTACGAAGATAACGCATTGCTAGGCATGGACGTTTCAATCATCATCATTAACTTTAATTCCTCTGAATACACCAGTGGTTGCGTAGATTCAATTTTCCAGCACACCGCGGGCTTGGATTTCGAAATTATTGTTGTCGACAATAATTCTGAGTCCCACGACCTTGAAGCGCTTGAGAGCCTACTAGCAGACAAGAAGGTAGTACTGATTAAAAGTAAATCGAACCTGGGCTTTGGCGGAGGTAATCACCTAGGCTACCAATTCGCCACCGGTGACTATTTGGCGTTTATCAATAATGATGCTGTGCTCACTGAGAACTCGCTGCTAAAGCTGTACACCTACATTCGGTCCGAAGAAAATATTGGCGTGCTTGGTTTGCACCAGATTGACGAAGGAGGCAGACGCTTCGAATATAGCGCCCGCCAGTTCATTGGACTAGGGCACCACCTGTTCGGTGAGTCTTCGTCGCAACGTTTTTATGCAAAGAAATATGGACTAGAGAATCTCGATAAGCCGTTCGAAGTTGATATGGTTTCAGGCGCGTTCATGTTTTTCGAAACGAAGAAATACGAGGCGGCGGGCGGGTTTGATCCCAACATTTTTCTGTTCTACGAAGAAATGGATATCTGCCTGCGCTTAAAGCAAAAGGGCTATACAACCGTCTTCTACCCGGGTTCTTCGTTTATTCACTACCAAGGTAAGAGTTCGGCTAACATTGCCATGAAAAATGAATTGATAATTTCATACCTGTATGTGCTTCAAAAAAATTATTCGCATTGGCATTATCTGGCGATAAAATTGGTGTTGCTTGTTAAGTACGGCATTAAAGCAATCTACAAACCGAAAAAGTATCGGTTGCCATTTCTCATCGTGTTGAAGGGTGGAAATTCTCTTGTCTATTCGATGAAGCCATAGCTAGAGCCGCGAACCGAATTACGTTTCTATGGATTACACAAACAAGTCCGACGAATATTTCGGCCACGAGCGAAATGAAATGCTGGCATTTTTGCCCGAAACGGCGAATTGCGTTTTAGAAGTCGGCTGCGGAAGGGGTATTTTCGCGGCGGCAATCAAGGAAAAGACAGGTGCGCAGATTTGGGGGATTGAGCTTGTCGAAAAAGAGGCAGAACTATCGAAGGCGGTGATCGACAAAGTTTTCATCGGTCCGTGTGAGGATTATATCGATTCGCTGCCGGACGATTATTTTGACGTCGTGTATTTTAATGACGTGCTAGAACATCTCGTCGACCCTTACACGGTATTGCGGGTTATTAGAAATAAATTGAAGGTCGGTGGCGTTGTGATCAGCTCGATTCCGAATATGCGATTTCATCGTGTACTGAAAAATTTAGTGATCCACGGAAATTGGGAATATAAAGACGCAGGGATCCTAGATCGAACGCACCTACGATGGTTCACCAAAAAAAGCATAAAAAATATGTACGAGAATTTAGGCTACACCGTGGATCAACACGTTGGAATCTTTCCCACTCGGTCGATTAAGCCCCTTTTCTACAATATCCCATTGTTGTTTACGGCCATGGATATCCGGTTCCAACAATTCGCCACCGTCGCACGCAAGTCGAGTTAGGCCCTTTGCGGGCGAAACTCCTGCCACGTCCCGCTAAAACTTTCGTAGTCCGTCGCGTCTTTTATGTCTTGATAACGTTGCGCGTTGGATTGCAAGGCGAGCATTTGAATGTCTTTGTTGGCAAACAGTAATTTATCGTAGGCGGCACGAAGCTCCGGGTCGATAAGCGTCTGGTAGGCCTCGTTTATAACGGACGCGTTCCACGTATCGCCACCAAGATCAGGATGCGCCTTCAATTTTTGCATAATAGTCCGATAGCTGGATTGAACGATTTCCATGGGGGCGTCTGGCTGTACGAACAGCACACGGTAGTAGTTCCGCTGGTTTTTCTTCCGCTTGCGCTGGGTATTCGAGGAGCTCATAGCGATGTTAGCGGGCCCTCGGGACGGAACTTTATCTCGATGTTGGCGAATGTCGGCTGAAATTAATGTGCGTGTCACAAAAACTTGCGGATGAGGCCTGAGCCCGCAGAAACGCCAGCATCGAATAGGTTGCGCTCCGGCACACGCATGCGGATCGAGCAAATTTCTCTTCCCGAAATATCGATTATCTGCCGTTCGCCCGTATACTATGCCGTCGCGAACGGACCAGAGAAAACCACAGCAAAATGATCGATTTCAATCTCTTTATGTACTGCACCGCCGGACGCCGCAAAGAACTTGAACGCGGTATGGCGGGTAAGGATCCGAAGTTGTTTCGTCGTATGCTCGACGAGATAGCTGGATACGTGAAACTCGCCGACGAGCTTGGCTATGCCGGATTCGGCCATCCCGAACACCACCTCCAGATAGAAGGTTTCGAAGCAAGTAACGACCCGACGCTAATGGGTATGTGGTTGGCGATGCACAGTGAGCGCCTGCGCGTAATCACCTGCGGATTCGTGTCAACGGCGCACAATCCCCTGCGTACGGCTGAAGCGATATCGACCATGGACAACATGCTTGGTGGTCGCTTCGGGGTGGGATTGGTGCGCGGCTACCAGTCTCGCTGGGTTGAAAACTTTAAGGTGCAGCCGGAATTGGGCGCTGTAGGTCCGTGGAACAAAAACGGACCGGTTGATATGGCGAATCGGGAATATTTCTCCGAGTACGTCGATATCGTGATCAAAGCATTAACCAACGATACTTTTTCGCACGATGGCCAATTCTGGCAGTTCCCGCCGGCCGATATGGTCAACCCGCACGATCATCCGGTCTACCATCAGTATGGCCAGGGCGTGTCTGAGGATATGCACATTTCCGAGATTGGTATCGCGCCACGGCCAGTGCAGCAACCCTATCCACCGCTATACGGTGGATTTTCTGCGTCGCTCCGTACGGCGAAGTTTTGGGCCAAGTACCTTGGCAAACCGATCGTATTGGCGCCGGATATGGATCTGTGCAAAGTGCTGTGGGACGGATATCGCGAGGAAGCCGAGAATGTTTATGGGCACACGGTCAAACCTGGTGTTGAGGCCGCATGGGGTGGGCTCATGATCTGCGCTGATACCGATGCGCGTGCGCGGGAATGGGCCGAGGACATGGAATGGTTTTGGAAACTTTGGCCGACTGCATTTGGTCAAGGTAATGTGAATCGACTGATCGGATCACCGGACACGCTGAGCCGCCAAATCGAAGAGGCGGCGGCAACGGTACCAATCAACGAAATGTTTTTGTTGCTACCTCAAGGGATCAGCGAGCCGGCACAAATCCACGCGTCGCTGGAGTTATTCGCTGATAAAGTGATGCCGCGATTTCAGTAGATTGACTGACAACTAGGATCCGAACTCAGGGTACTGCTCAGTTATGGTCGATCCAGGTGGCTAGCGACGGCTCGAGTTTCTCCTGTTTTGCCGCCTCGTATAGATCAAGGCACTCCTGAGACAAGACACCGCGCCACTGGCCACTATTGCCCTTGTTGAAAAATTTCGACGGATCGTGCCAGATTGCCTGGTCTGTATTTGGCGCTGTCTGTTCGTGCCGCTGTTTCATCTCGGAAAACGTGGCGGCATTAACTAAATCAGGCCACAGATTTTCTGGCGTCTCGATGCTCAGGATCCGGGCGATACGCCGCATTTCGCCTGCGAGATCGGATTGCAGATCGGCGTAATGTAGAAAATGGATATTGGAGAGTTCGCGAAAACGCCAGAACGATTGAAGATGATGGAACGCCGACCAGAACGGAAACCCATCGGTCTCCCACGGGAAACTCCCTCGCGTCAGCCATAGTTTGAAGCGTTCGTTGACGTCGTCCGGTAATTCTGGAGGCGGCTCACCGACGTCACCATTTTGCTCCAATAAGGCGACAAATTTCGGCATATCGATATTGGCATAGTGGTTCTCCATCGAGATAAATATATCTCTAGGATCACGCCCGCAGACCAAGTAGGTAACGTTCGGATAATAGGGCAGAGCGGTCAGCGGGGTATGCGTTTTTATGAATCGGCGGTGGGATTGAGATTCATAGGTGTCGAGGACTTTTTTGATCGGCTTGACCATTTGGTCTAACCACGGTGAGGTGCGCGAGAGTGGTTCGGTTAGGTCGACGGATTGGAAAATTAATAGTGCACATATCCGCTGGGTCCATGTCGTGCCGGCTTTGTAGGGTGTTGAAATGATGATGTCTGAATCGCGCGGGACAAAATTGGTCCAGCGGCCACTGTCCATCAAACCACTTTGATAGCGGTGCTCAAGTGTTGGTAGGTTCATGCGGTCTCCGTGCTGCGCACGGCAGCTTACTACCAGCGCGGGTAACGATAGTTCGTTGTGCGAGAGCGCCGCATTAAAACAGAAACGCGTGCGCTTTTCGACTACGGAGTTAGGCCGTTACGGCCTCGCTCTTGGCGGTTACATGCGTATCACGGTAGTGCGGCATGATCTCTGTGGCAAACCGTTCCAGTTGTCGCTTAACGTCGTCTAGCGGCAAATATCCTTGATCCGATTGCCAAATAAACCATTCCGGATTTGCCGCCTCGACGAGCAGATCCATTTCGCGGCGCACATCGCTAGCGTTGCCGACTAAACAAAAATGTTTCTTCTCGAAGCGTTCCATGGTTGCCTCCGACACCGGGAGCATTTGGTTCGGATACTTGATGTCATCTTCCGGTGTACGAAATGCTTCGGTAAACCCGAAATCATGTGCCCAGCCAGGCCAGCCGGTGCCCATCAAGCCGCGCATTGCAATCTCGCGCGCCTTCTCGCGGTTTTCTGCCATGTACACCCCGCGAAACACGCCAAACTCTTGACCGAGTGCCAGCTCACGGCCATGTAGACCGGCCTCTTCAACCATGCATTCGGCGTAGTTTCTGAGGTCGTCTAAGTCCGACGTGATCACGGTTGGGATGATACCTTCCCGTGCGGCCCAGCGGATTGTGGATTCGCTCTGGGAGAAGGCTTGGAATAATTGCGGATGCGGTTTCTGATACGGTTTTGGCACAACGTCGATCATTTGGATATTGCCGTCGTCGTCGATCTCGCCGGGTGAACCGTATTGCCGTGTCCATTTGTCGGCCGGCCACGGTGTGCCCGTTTCATAAGGGTACGGATATTCGTAGTACTTGCCCTTATACCGGAACGGCTTTTCGCCCCAGGCGAGTTTGAGGATCTCGTATACCTCTTGAAATGCTTCGCGATTGACGGTGTCGCTGTCTGTTTTATCGTAGGTGTTCGTTGCGGCGACACCGTGTAACTGCTGCGCCATTGGATTCAACCAACGTGCCTGATAACCGCGCGCAAAGCCGGCGATCGTACGGCCTTTCGAGATTTGATCCATCCACGCTGTTTCAAGCGCGAGGCGCAACGGATTCCACCCCGGCAGCACATAGCCGATAGGGCCGGCCAGTATCTTTTTTGTATTCGCCAGCACGTGCTGCGTGAGTACCGGCAGGCTACCCATTTCGCTGCCTTCGGTGTGGAGGTGGTGTTCCGGAAAGGTGACCGCCGAGAAACCATAATCCTCCGCCATTTGTGACAGCTCGACGATTTCTTCCAGCATCTGTTGAAACAAATCCGTCCGCGCGGCGATCGGTCGCAGTTTTTCGCGTTCTGCCAACGTTGCGGGGATTGCGGGATAGAAGAAAAACATGAATTTCATCAGTGGCCTCCAGCGGGCGTGGTTCACGAACCAATACGTTGACTGAACCGAAGTGTACTGCGCTCCAGTGTCGTTATCTCACGGTCGACTCGGAATGACGGTTCGCGTAAATTGCATGACATATTGTGCCAACAGCAGTGTCACACAGATGACGAGAGTTCGAAATGGGTCGGATCTCAGTTCGAGAGAACAACCCACTTACCTATTCGGAAGCACCATGCTAAGGCCGTTTCGCCTTGCCTATGGACTCGCGCCAATCATCGAGATCTTGGAAGAGCACGGTCACGAAATCGCCCCATTGCTACAGCGCGTCAATATTCCGCGTTTTGCGCTTGAGGAGCCCAGCTACCGGATCCGCTTTGAACAGGAACTGACATTTATTCGGCTGGCGCTAGCAGCGTTGGATATACCGGCCGCCGGCTTGGCAGTAGGGCAGCGTTATCATCTGCCATTGTTTGGCGTGCTCGGATTGGCCGCGTCATGCGCACCGACAGTGCGTGAACTTTTCCACACAGTACCATCCTATCCGGCGCTCGCATGGGGTTCTATTGAACTGTCGGTGTGGCGAGAAGGGGGCGACGAGTACGTCGCGTTCCACGAAAATGCGGACGTTGGTGACTGCGCGGCGTTTTTCGTCGAGCGCGACACGACCGCAACCTTGACCCTGTTTCGTCAGACCTTGGGCGCCCACATTAACCCGCTATCAGTACGTCTACGTCAGCCGCACCCGCCGGACCGCGATCTTTACACCGCGTTTTTTAAGTGCGACGTTGAGTTTGGAGACAGCGTCAACCAGATCTGTTTTGAGCGCGCAGTGTGGGAAGCGTCTCCGCCGCAGGCTAATGCCATGTCGTATCGTTTTTTTACCAACCAATGCCGGCGCCTGAGCGATGTTATGCACGAGCCACTATCCTATGCAGATGTCGTCCGATCGCGGCTGCGTACTGCGACCAGAATTCCACCTCTGACCGAAGTTGTCAGCTCCTTGTATCTGACGAAAAGGACTTTGCAACGGCGCCTCGATGAAGAAGGCACAAGCTTCGCCGATATATTAGAAGCGGTGCGTATTGAGCGGGCGACCGATCTCATGCGCCGCAGTGGGATGCACAATGATCAAATTGCCTATGTGCTCGGGTTCGCGGATGCGAGCGCGTTCTCCCGTGCGTTCAAATCGTGGACGGGTGAATCTCCGAGGGCATTTCGGCGCGGCAGTAACGTCGACTCGGCGTCATAATGACGCACTTGGAAGTCGAATCCAGGGCCGTCGACCGGGCAACACCGTCACTAAATGTCATGCGACGATCGTTGAATGTCATTCCTATATCTGACCGCCGCGCGGAAACTACTATTAGCTGGGAAGCTACGAGAGGACGTCTGTCAACACCCCGATAACGAATAGTGTGATCGAAATGACGCAGAAAAATCCACAGCCGACGGCAGACAATATCACCTATGCAGATGTGACTTCGGTCACCGGCGCACCGCTAGCTGATATTCGCGAGGAGGATCGGCCACGCGCCCAACGCGGCGCTCAAATACTCGCCGCGGCATTGGTTGCCGAAGGCGTCGAGTGTCTATTCGGTTACCCGGGCGGCGCTAATCTAGAAATATTCGACGTGCTCGACGACTTTGGGTTGCGCTGTTACCGCACGGAGCATGAACAAGGCGCGATCCATGCGGCGCAAGGGTATGCGCGTGCGACGGGACGTGTGGGCGTGTGTCTCGCGACCTCGGGTCCTGGCGCCTGTAATTTAGTTACCGGCCTCGGCGATGCCAACAGCGATTCGACAGCTGTCGTCGCGATCACCGGCAACGTGCCAAGTCATCTGCTGGGCAAGAATGCATTTCAAGAAGCCGACATCGTTGGAATTACCGAGCCGATTACGAAGGCCAGCATATTGATCGAACAAGTTTCGGATATACCGGAAGCTGTGCGTCGGGCATTTGCCACAGCCGCCTTCAACCGGCCCGGGCCGGTGCTTATCGATCTACCCAAGGACGTTCAACAGCACTTCCCACGTGACCCGGACGGGCGCTACGTAGCGCCGCGAATTCCGGCGGTCATCGATCCGGTTGGGCCGTCTATGAGCAGCATTCCCGATGCGCAATTGAAACAGTGCATGCGCATGATCGCCGAGGCCACCTCTCCGGTGATCTACGCCGGCGGCGGCATCGTCTCAAGCGGCACCGAAATGCAGCTGGTGGCGCTGGCGGAGAAACTTGGGTGTCCAGTAACAACCACAATTATGGGGCTTGGCAGTGTACCGGCGGACCATCCGCTATGGCTGCATGTGCTCGGCATGCATGGCAGCTACACGGCGAATCTTGCCGTTAATGAAGCCGATTTGGTCCTCGCGCTTGGCGTGCGATTCGATGATCGGGTGACCGGAAATGTCGACGAGTTCATCAAGCACGGACAAATTATTCACATTGATATCGACCGTAATGAGATCAACAAGAACAAGGTTGCCACCTTGGGAATTGGCGCGGATCTCACCGTGGCGCTGGATCAACTGATCACCGCTGCGGTCCCGGGGAACTATGCTGCTTGGCGCACTAGGCTTGATGCACTTAAAAACAAGCATCCTCTCAAAGCTGCGGTGCGCGACGGCTTGTCCGGGCCGGCGGCAATCGAAATGCTGTCCACAATGACGAATGGTGATGCGCTGGTCACGGTCGGTGTTGGTCAACACCAGATGTGGGCGATGCAGCACTATGCGGTTAACCAGCGCCGATCGTTTTTGTCGAGTTCCGGGTTTGGCACGATGGGCTATGGGCTACCGGCCGCGGTGGGTGCCAAGGTTGCTTGTCCCGATCGCACCGTAATCGATATTGACGGCGACGGCAGCCTAAACATGAGCATCCACGAACTTTCGACGCTGCACCGCTACGGCATTGGGGTGAAGATTGTGTGCATCAACAATCAATGGTTGGGCATGGTACGTCAGTGGCAAGACATGATTTATGCAGGTCGGCGTGCGAGTTCGGCGCTTGGCGATCCCATGGCGGTTAAACCAAGTGACGAGCACGATATTTACCCAGATTTTGTGACAATCGCGGCTGGATACCGAGTTTCTGCTGCCCGGGTGCGAAGACTTGATGAACTCGAGGCTGCCTATACGCGTATGCTCGCCGATCCAAACGAGCCCTACCTACTTGACCTTATCGTCGAACCTGAACAAAACGTCTATCCCATGATCCCAGCAGGGGGAACGTACAAGGACATCATTCTTGAAGGCTAGGGCCAGGCCGTAATTTCCAATTCAATGCGACGCTAGCAGCATTATGCGACTTCTATCGCTGAGGCGTTTCGCGATGCGACGTGCTGCCGGTCATACGCCGTGAAGGCTTTGCGTATTACACCGCGAAGTTGCTTAGCGCTGACAGGCTTTTCTAAAAACTGGAATAGCGCGCTGGTATTGACGGTTGCAATGAGTGATTGCATGTCGCTATTTCCGCTAAGCATTATTCGTATGGTATCGGGCGAAAGTCGGCTCACGCGACTTAGTAGGTCGTCTCCTGTGATGTTAGGCATGGCGTAGTCCGCTACGACGACATGGATTTGATATTGAACAAACAGATCAAACGCTTTGCCGGGATCACTTACCGTTAGTATCCGATATCCTTCGCCATTCAAAGCATGCTTACATAAGGTAATGATTTCCGGGTCGTCGTCAACGAAGAGCACTGTTCTTTCGTGGTTTCTGTCCCGGTGCATTGATGCTAGCGAAGGCGGACCATCGCACAACATCGCGGTCATTTCTGCAGCAGCAATCGGGCGACTTAGGAGGTATCCTTGAATTTCGTTACATCCTTTCGATTGTAGAAACCTTAACTGCTTGTCTGTTTCTACGCCTTCTGCAATCACGTCTAGGTCCAAACTATCGGCTAGAGAAATTATCGCCGACGCAATGGCAGCGTCACTTGGATCTGAAGTAATTTCCGTGACGAAAGATTGATCAATCTTTAGTCGGTCTATCGGTAGGCGCTTTAGATAGTTTAGGCAAGAATAGCCCGTGCCGAAGTCGTCTATCGCCATTTGTACGCCGATGTCGTTTAGCGCTTCGAGTGTACGTACCGTACCTTCGGAGTCGTTTAACATCAGTCCTTCCGTTATTTCAATTTCGAGTAGGTGAGCTTCGAGCCCGGAAGTGGCTAGGGCATCCACCACAAACTCAACAAAATGGCGCTGTTTAAATTGCACCGCTGACACATTTACGGCAATTCGACCAAACACCAATCCGCTAGCCAACCAAGCGCTCCCCTGTCGGCACGCTTCGCGCAATACCCATTCACCGATCTTGACGATTAGCCCGTTTTCTTCAGCTACTGGAATAAATTCTCCCGGCGAAACGATTCCTAGCTCTGCGTTATGCCAGCGAAGTAGCGCCTCGGTTCCGCAGAGTTGACCCGTTCGTGCGTTCATCTGCGGTTGGTAATTCAGAGTGAATTCCGCACGGTCGAAGGCCAAACGCAAATATTTGTCGACTTCTAATCTGCGATGCGCTTCTTCATTCATCGAGTCGTCGTAAAAATGGTAGACGTTCTTCCCGTTGCGTTTGGCGAAATACATGGCGCCATCGGCATGTTGAAGCAGACTGTCACCATCTTGTGCATCCTCAGGGTAGACCGATATCCCAATGCTTGGTGTGATATAGACTTCATTGCCGACGAGATCGAAAGGCGCCGAAAGCGACGATAATATTCTCATTGCAACGGTTGCGGCATTTTCGCCGCACGAGATTTCAGGTAGGAGGACTGTAAACTCATCGCCGCCCATGCGCGCGACTAGCTGACTAGGCTGGGTTTCAACTCGAGAGATCGTGTCCGTGCCTCGAATCGTTTGTCGAAGTCGGTTTGCGACTTCTTTTAGCAATTGATCTCCGGCTACGTGGCCTAAGGTGTCGTTGACCCGCTTAAAGTTATCAAGATCAATGAATAACAGTGCGACCACGCGACCATATCGGTTCGCGATGGCCACTGATTGCATGAGCCGGTCCCCAAATGACGCGCGATTATGTAGGCCGGTCAAACTGTCAAAGTACGCCAACTTGTGATTTTTTTGTTCCGCCCGTTGTGCTCGCAATATGTAGCGCACCCGTTGATGTAACAACACCCGCTTGAAAGGCTTGCTGATAAAATCGGTGGCGCCGACCTCGTAGGCCCGGGATATTGATTCCTCGTCCTCGGCATCGGTCATCATGAGGATCGGCAGCACGTGCGAGGGGTAGCGTTCACGGATGGTCGCGCAAACGGCGTAGCCGTCCATTTCCGCCATGCGCAGATCGAGTATCACAAGATCCGGCAGTAGCTGTTCAAGAATTGCTAGTGCGCCATGACCGCTGCCGGCCTCTTCTACGATATAGCCAGCTTGACTTAAGGTCGTGTATGCGACGGAACGCGTTGTTTGCTGAGCGTCAACAACAAGAATATTTCCGTGCGATGTCTGACGCTTCTCTAACAAAATAGGGGCCTTAGTTTTCTGATTAGAGGTTGGTAGATGGGGCGTGCCCACGTTTTAGGTATGTCGCCGGAGAATTGCGCGATGCGGAATTGGTACACGGGCCACATCGATGATCGGTCGATACCTAGACAGTCCGTTTCGAATGATTGCCACATAACCACTCCGCGGTTATCGGTGTGTGCCCGAAAAACTTGAATCTTTCCCAACTCTTACGAGGTAGCGCCCGCCTATTCAGGTGTGCGAAAACCATGGGTTTGGATACTCGGAATTGAGCCAGCCGTAGATCGGTTGCCGACGCCGAATACGTTGTTCATTTGCGTGTCTTACGCAGGCCGCGCGGTCCTCCGCGACAATAAGCAGTTGAATACACGATTAGCTGTACGATTTGTGGCCACGAAAGTGGCCCAAACTTTCGATTGCCGGTAAATACGGGTTATACTTCCCGGTTAATAATTAATCAGTTACCGCGGTGGTCTACCGCGAAATATCTGGATCTTGGCAACTTAAACTTCTACGACGGGGAATCTTCCATCATGGCCGTTAATATTATTTTGGCCCTATCTCTCTTTGGGCTCGCGGTTGGTTTTTACTATTCATCGGGGGTCAAAAAAATCGCTATCGACATGGGCGTTGAGGATCCCGACGTGAAGACCAAGTTGGTCAAGATCCACGCCGCGATCGCCGGCGGCGCGATGGCATTCTTAAAGCAAGAATATAAATTTATGGCGATATTCATCGTCGTATTCGGCGCTATCATCGCGGTGCTCATCGATGATCACCATACGGATTATGTGAATGAGGGCATCTACACGGCTATTGCCTTCGCCATTGGCGCGATCATCTCCATTGCCTCTGGTTTCATCGGTATGAAGATCGCGACCGAGGGTAATGTCCGCACCACGGTGTCGGCGAATAAATCATTGTCAGATGCCTTCAACGTCGCGCTGCATTCAGGTTCGGTGATGGGCTTTGCTTTGGTGAGCTTGGCCTCACTCGGATTGCTGCTGGTCTACCTGCTGCTCGTGAACATCATGCCGGCCGAATTGCCGACCCACATTTTGATGGAGGTGATTGCAGGCTTTGGCTTAGGTGGTTCGTCGATCGCATTATTCGCACGGGTCGGTGGTGGGATTTTTACCAAGGCCGCGGACGTCGGCGCAGACTTGGTGGGAAAGGTTGAGGCTGGTATTCCGGAAGATGATCCGCGTAACCCTGCCGTCATCGCCGATAATGTTGGTGACAACGTAGGCGATGTCGCCGGTATGGGCGCGGACCTATTCGGTTCATGCGCTGAGAGCACCTGTGCTGCCATGGTTATTAGCGCGGTGGCGTTTTCCGGTAACGTCGACGCATTGCTGTTCCCGATCTTGATCTCTGCCGTCGGTATTCCGGTGAGCTTGGTGACCTTGATGATGGTGAAGGTGACGACCGAAGAACAGGTTGGCCCTGCCTTAAAACGAATGTTAATCATCTCGAGCGTGCTGATGGCCGTGGTCATGTACTTCGTGACTATAAAAATGATCCCGGCGACGTTTGAGATCGGCGGCCTGGCTTACACTAACACTGGCGTCTACTATTGTTTTCTCGCCGGGCTTGTCGCGGGTCTATTGGTTGGTTTGATGACCGAATATTACACTTCGCACGCCTATGCGCCGGTTCGTGAAGTCGCCCAATCCTGTGAGACTGGCGCTGCGACAAACATCATTTTCGGTCTTGCGCTCGGCTACAAAAGCTCGGTCGGACCCTACCTAGCGATCGGTGTGGCTATCTATATTCCGTGGATGTTGGCCGGTATGTACGGTATCGCGATCGCATCGCTCGGCATGCTTGGCACATTAGTCATTGCGCTAACCATTGACGCCTACGGACCGGTGGCAGATAACGCTGGCGGTATCGCCGAGATGGCGGGTATGGAAGAGCACGTGCGCGAGCGCACGGATGTTCTCGACGCCGCTGGCAACACCACTGCGGCGATGGGTAAGGGATTTGCGATTGGTGCGGCGATCCTCACCTCACTCGCGCTTTTTGCCGCGTTTCTTACGCGCGCAGATCTTCTGTTAAAAGAACAACACGGGCCAGAGTTCGATCTGCTCGGTAACATCAATCTGTTAGAGCCTATGGTCTTTACTGGTCTTTTTATCGGCGCTGTGTTGCCTGCGTATTTTTCCGCGATGACCATGAAATCAGTCGGCTCTGCAGCGTATAAAATGATCGAAGAAGTGCGTCGGCAATTCCGCGACATCCCTGGGATCATGGAGGGTACGGGCGAACCGGATTACGACCAGTGTGTGGCGATCTCAACGCAGGCTGCGCTAAAAGAGATGATTCCCCCGGGGATCTTGATCATGGGCACACCGTTACTCGTTGGCTGGTTATTTGGCATCGAGGCGGTTGCCGGTGTCCTTGCCGGTTCATTGGTCGCCGGGGGCGTTATCGCGATATCGTCATCGAATAGTGGCGGTGCGTGGGACAATGCTAAAAAGTATATCGAGGCGGGCAATCTCGGTGGAAAAGGTACGGAAATGCACCGTGCGGCAGTCGTCGGCGATACCGTCGGCGATCCCTTAAAAGACACCTCCGGTCCATCGCTAAACATATTGATCAAGCTGTCGGCGATCCTTTCACTCGTATTTGTACCGTTTTTTGTGCAGTACGGTGGGATCTTGATCGGCTAGTCAATCAGACGAGTCACACCCTTAAGGCCGGTACTTAATTACCGGCCTTTTTTATTGCTGCGGTTTTTGTTCGGTCTACGGTCGAGTCGGCAATACGACGACACCGCTACCAAGCACCGATAGCTCATCGTCTTGATTGCGCGCATCGTGCTCTATCCGAACACAATGTTGGTTTTTTTCGTCGACATACTTGTCGACCACTCTGCCGTTAATAAATAAGGTATCGCCGGCTGGATTATGCCGGCGGATCTTGCACGATGCTGAATGCAGAAAACCGTCGTCACCGCACCAGTTCGTCAGGTGATGGGTTAACCATGAGCAGCGTTCTGGTCCGTAGTCATAGGCGCCAGGGGCGCCGACTTTGTGCGCGAATTCTTCCTCCCAATGGACTCGCTCAGGACAATCGGGAATGTTGAATCGGTTTGGAATACCGAGCCCGCGATGTTTATGGACCTGTTGCCAAGCGAGCTTATTGGCGCGAATGTAAAGTCCACCCCAGCCTTGGGCGTAGGCGATGAAACCGGTTACGGTCATCGGACCCTTCGCCATCGTCGGTAAGGCGTCGTCGATTTCAACGTCTTCGTAGTAGCGAGTATTGCGCCCTCGGATTTCTTCATTAGCGTATAGCCGGAAGATGTCGTTGAGTTCGGAATCCGTGTAATGCGCCTCTGCGCGTTGATTTAACGCCGTATATTTCGTGCCTTGTTCGCGGGCGGTGTCGCGCTCTGTTCGAAAGACCCAGCTGTCAGCGGCCGCGAGTTTGTCGCCATCGCCGTTAAAAAAATCGACATGATAGATCTGTTGGATCGAACGACCGGCAAAGCGTGTTTGATGTTCGATCAGGTCTTTTAAGTACGCCTCAACGTGAACTTCGTCGTTGCGTCGGATCGGCCGCAACCACGTCCAATCTGCGCCTGCCCACATTGCATGCACCCCTGGGAGGCCGCCGCAATAGCCAGAAATTATCCGGTCGCAGGCGAATAGAAACGAGGGTGGGGCGATGATTCCGCCGTAACGCGTGGTGCTAGCATACTCCGGGTCGCACCATAGTGGATTGTCGTCTCCGATCCCGTGCGCATAATGACGGATGTTGTCTCGCGTCGCTTCATAACACCAAGGTTCCAAACTCTTTGTAATACGAACGCCGATCCGTTTGCGCAAATCGTCGAGGCCGGCATCGGTGATGACCGGAAAATGCTCGGACGATACGTCGTTCATTGATAGTTCTCCTTGGTTCTCATTTATGTATTGCCTAGTTCACGCTTACGTAATGCTTTGCGATCGATCTTACCGGCCGGAAGCTTGGGTAGCGAGTCGATAAAGGCAACAGCGCGGGGATACTCGTGGCGGCTCAAACGAGTCTGGGCAAGCTTCTGCAATTCTTGAACGAACTGGTCGTCGCCATCGCGTAAGCTCACCACGAAGGCCTTGGGTATGTGACCGCGGGTTGCGTCCGGTGATGCTACCACCGCGACTTCGTTTACGTTCGGATGTTTCAACAGTACGTCCTCGATCTCAACGGCGCTCATCGTATAGCCTGCCGAAATAATGACATCATCCGCGCGCCCGGCGTGGTAGAAATACCCATCTTCATCGGTATAGCCGATGTCTTTTGTTTTAAACCAGTCGCCGCCGCGCCGTACGACGATTTCGCCCTTTTCGCCTGGCGCAGTTGGATCACCTTGTTGATTGATCACCGCTATCTCAAGGCCGGGTATCGGCTTACCCAACGCATCTGGTTTGACTTCGAAGTCTTTCGCACCGGGATAGCTCACAAGTATGACGCCGACTTCGGTTGTCCCGTAGATACTGCAGGCCGGCTGACCAAAATACTCGGTAACCCAATTTGCCGTCTCACTGTCGATCGGCTCACCGGTGAAGGATAATTTTTCAATGCTATGGGTGAATCTTGACGCCTGCGCGCATTGGCGCAGCATCCGGTAATGCGTGGCCGCGGCTGACAAGTTGTTGATCTCAAGATTTTCTAAGGCGGCGAAGAGACGTAGTGGATCGAATTTACCCCGATAGCTGCTAATGCTCGCGCCCATCGCTAGCGGCGCGAGGGTGCCGTGCCATAGGCCATGTCCCCACGCGGGTGACGACGGACAACAAAGATGATCGCCAGGCCGCACGCCGGTGCCGTACAAGGCGGCCAGCATCACAGTGACAATCGCGCGATGACGATGTTTGATTGCGTCAGGTAATTGGCGAGTCGTCCCCGAGGTGTATTGATACATGGCCATATCGTTGGCCGAGGTCAATGGGGCGTAGTCGGATGACAGCGTGGCTAGTGTGGCCATGAAGTGATCATCTACTGCGACATGCCGTCGTCCGTTGATTTCGTCAACAAGCTGCACGTCGCTGGCCGAGCCGAGAAATAGCGCCGGCGTACAATCGTCTAAACGGAGTCGCACACCGTCGGGACCGAACAAGGTGAACAACGGCACCGCAACACAGCCGGCTTTCATCGCACCGAATAGGCTGGTGTAGAAGGCCAGTGATGGTTCCAGCATGATCGCGATAGTAGAACCGCGTGGGATCTGAGAGGTCTCGAGATAGTTGGCGAAACGGTTGGACCAAGTTCGAATTTCACCAAAGGTGTAGCGTTCATCGTCACCGGCCGCATCGATGATATGCACGGCGAGGCGGTCTGGTGAATGCCGGTCAATACATTCGTGCCCAATGTTTAGATCCGAGCGGTCGCCATCAAAAAGCGCCCACAATCGTTCTTTTGAATACGATGCAAGTGCCTCGTGGTAGCCCGTGATATCGGTCAATTGGCGCATCCGCACATTATGTCTGCCGGTGGGTTGCGGTGTCGAACCGTTCTGCTTGATACTTTGGTGTACGCTCGCATTGGAATATTTTGTGCGCGCTTCAACCACACGCCGCTTAGGCGTCATCCATGAGTACCCAAATCATGTCAGCAACGAATAGCGCCCAGACCCAAGATGAAACGATCAATCTCAGTTGCATGGAAATCTGGGGTGGTAATCGCAATGCCCAAGAGTCGTTTCCATTGCCGGGACTGGATGCTTGGTTACGTGCCACGGCACATTCCGGCCTGCGCGGTGGCGACATTCACTATCTGTCTACCTGTGGTCACTCAGCAGTATTGCGATTCGCGATCGCCGATGTTGCCGGCCACGGCGCCGAAGTCGTTGACGTTGCTTCGCGATTTAAGCGGTTGATTGTCAAGCACATCAACAAGCTTGATCAAAGTCGGCTTGCACGTTCCTTGAACGAGGAATTTCTACACGACAATGAAGGCGGACGATTTGTTACAACGCTGCTTACCAGCTACTACCGTCCTACCGGCCATCTGGTGATCTGTAATGCGGGGCACCCACGGCCATTGCTTTATCGCGCATTACTGGACGCGTGGGAGCTGGTCGACTACAAAATAGAAACCAAGGTCGAGTCGCTGATGAACTTACCGCTCGGAATAATTGAACCGACAGATTACTATCAATTTGCCGTGCGACTTTTCCCGGGGGATTATGTCGTGTTGTATACAGACGGGTACTCGGATATTCGCCGTGATGACGGCGAACCGTTGGGTGAACAAGGCTTGCTCGCCGCAGTGCGCTCTTTAAGTTTTAGCTCTGCGGCGGAGCTTGGCGAGCGCCTATGTCAGGCCCTCGGAATGAACGATCCAGACTACACACGGATTGACGATGAGACGCTGATCGTGTTGGCACCGCAGGACCAACCACCACCGAAATTTTCTATGCTTACCCGCCTAGAAGCGATGGGTAAGATGCTAGGGTTGATCCGAATTACCTGAGCGCGGACTAGCAAGACTAAGTCGATTTTCCGCTTTGCCAGTTTTTGACCTTTTCATGCGCGTCGGTCGGATTGAAAAATTCGTCACTTAGGGTTTCCGGCGGTGCGCACAACTCAATGACGTAACCATTGGGGTCACGGAAATAGATCGACCGCACAAATCCGTGCTCCGAGATCCCGCGTGATTCGATTCCAAGCGCTTGACCCTTCTCGAGCATCGGTTGAAGTTTATCTTCCGGCACAGTCAAGGCAATGTGCAAGTCGTAATCTTGTTGTGCCTTGAACTCGAATGGTTCTTCCGGGGCATCAAAGAATGCCAGACAGGATCCATCATCCATTTGATAAAACGTATGCAAAACCTTGGCGCTGCGCCCGGTTTTTGTTTCATCTATCTGCAGTGCCTCGATCAGTGGCAAACCCAGAAATTCTTCGTAGAATTGGCGAGTCTCCTCGGTATCGCGGCAGCGATAGGCATTGTGGTGTAGCCCTTTTATCATCGTCATTGGCGTGTTCCTCTAGGTTGTCCGTAAGTATACGGGCCCAATTTAGGACAATCGAGTATGGATATTGAATGCCGATAAATCGTGCGATCGGAAATGTCGCTCGCGGGCCAGTGTGATTTAGCACATGGTGGAAAAATTACATATCATGGAAGGCTTTACGGCGAGTCGCGGCTCACGCCGCATGGCGCGATCGCATCGTTAATTGACACTGCAAGTGCTGCCGAGACCAAGGAGAAAACTATGAAAGTTGGCGTATTCCCGCAATTTGGTGGTGAGACATCGTCACCGGAGTATGTCGCGCGGATGGCTCGCGGCATCGAAGAGCGAGGTTTCAATTCTGTGTGGGTTCCCGATCACATTCTTGTACCCAAGGTTATCAAGTCGTCTTATCCCTACATGCAAGACGGTTCGTTTCCTGTAGAACCGACCACGCAAGGCCTGGAACCGTTCACCGTATTGTCATTCATCGCGGCAAACACCACAAAATTGCGCCTAGGCACCGGGGTGATCGTGCTGCCTCAACGCAACGCCGTGTTGACGGCGAAACAAGCGGCAGACCTCGACGTGCTGTCCGGCGGACGATTGGATTTCGGTATTGGGGTCGGGTGGATGGCCGATGAGTTCGACGCGCTCGGCATGTCATTCGATCGGCGTGGTGCGCGCGCTGATGATTACATTCGTATGATGCAGACCGTATGGCAATCGCATGAATCGAGCTACGACGGTGAATTCGTCAAACTGCCGCCGGTACACCAATACCCGAAGCCAGTGCAAAAACCACATCCGCCGTTTTATTTTGGTGGCGAAAGTAAGGTGGCGTTACGCAGAGTCGCGCGATTTGGACATTGGTTTGGGGTCGATGTTATGCCCGAAGAAGTGCCGGCGAAAATGGCGATGTTGAAAGAACAATGCGACCGCGAAGGACGTGACATAAAGGACGTCAAAGTCGCATTGTGTCCTTATGCCAATCCCACCGATCGCGACACCTTGAGACGTTATGAAGACGCCGGTATTGATCAGGTGATCATGGCTGCATTCGTCTTTGGTCAGGATGAATTGGAGGCGGCTATTGATGACCTTGCGGAGCGCCTCATTACCTGACTAGTAATTTTCGGTATGCGGGAGGCTGAGTCTGTAATCTAGGCGCCCACTCGTAATCAGTTGCAGTATGGTTAACAATACCGGCTGCTCTGTACATATTAAATTTCGTACCTGGACAGGAGGGGTCATCCCATGAAGTGGAAGGTAGGCGACACGACAATAACGAAGCTCGAAGAGATCGTTTATCCGGAATTCTCGGACGTCATCCCGGCGGCAACGCCGGACGTAGTGAAGAAAGTTAAATGGTTATTCCCGCATTTTGTAACCCCAGAAGGGATCCTGAGCCTCAGTATCCATTCGCTGATCGTTGATACCCCCGGGGCGACACTAATTGTAGATACCTGCATTGGCAACGACCGCGATCGCGATCCGTTTGAGGTCATGCATATGCTTTCAACCTCCTACATGGAGGACATGGTTGCAGAGGGTTATCACCCCGACGGCGTGGACTACGTCTTGTGTACCCACCTCCATCTCGACCACGTCGGCTGGAATACCAAGTTGGTGGACGGCAAGTGGGTGCCGACCTTCCCCAATGCCTCTTATTTAATGAGCAAACAAGACCTTGATTTTTGGGGTTCGATTGACGCGAATACCGAAGAAGATTTTTTGAAGTTACAACTTAAGGTATTCGACGATTCACTACAGCCGATACTTGACGCAGGTCTGGCCAAACCGGTCGAAGGTGCGGCCGAGGTATGTGAGGGCGTGACCCTCGTGCCAACCCCGGGCCATACACCGGGACACGTGTCGGTGCGGATTGAATCAGCTGGCGAATCGGCGTTGATAACTGGAGACTTCATCCACCATCCGATCCAGTTCAACGATCCCGGTTTGGTGAGTCCGTTCGATGTTGATAACGACGCCGCGGTTGCGACGAGACGTCGGATGTTCGGTGAGTATGCGGATTCGCCGACGCTGATTATCGGTACGCACTTTGCCGGTCCGACGGCGGGCAAGCTGGTGCGTGACGGCGACACCTATCGCCTCGACGTTTAGGTTCTAGGTATAAATGGCCGCCGGTTTGCTACCGGTGGCCATTGTGACCAACGGCTAAGCTGTAGCGCGCAAAGCGACGAGCTTAGCGTCGCCTGATCGCTCCGGCTGCGGTAGTGATGGAAGCTCGGTGAATTTGTCGCGTAGGTGAACGACCGCAAACGGCCGCGTTGCGGAATGCCCTTTGACTCGGGTAATTCGAATCACAACGGGCCTGCTGGTGTCGCCCCGACCAAACAACTGGTGCTCAAATTCAATGCTATCGAGCTCTCCGGTGAATATGCGTGAGAGAATCCCCGAGCTTCTTTCTTCGTCGCCGGCGTTGAGGATACTGGTCAGCGAACGACCTTCTATTTTTCCATCTAGATTCAGCATCGAGCGGATACACGTATTGCCATTGACGATACGACCGCTACCGTCGATCACCGCCATCCCTACCGGTGCAGCGTCAAAGGCAACTTCGAATGAGTCGCCGCGCTCTGATAGGTCATCGCGCGCACGTTTGAGTTCGCTCAAATCTTCGATCTGGATAACTATATGCGCATCACCGGGATCGCCGGCGGCGAGGACTCCTGTAGAAGTGCGACCCCATATAACAAAACCGCGCCGGTGAATGTAGCGACGTTCGGTTACGCTATCACGCTTAAACATCGACTCACCACTTATCGACGCCCGTTCGCTCGGGCAATACAGCTTCTCGGCCATCATCCCGCTTAGTTCGGCTGTGTCGTAACCAAGGAACTCGCACACTGCACTGTTGGCCCGAACAACTCGTCCACTGTCCGCATGGATGACGAGCATTCCAATCGGGGCACGATCGAAAATCTCTAAGAAGCGCGCCTCCTCGATCTTTGTTTTTGCCTCGGCGTTGCTGATCTCGGCAACTTGCTCAATCAATAATTTATTCATTAGACGCAATTCATCGGTCCGCAACCCGACCCGCACCTCCAAATCGTTGGCGAGGGCCACAATCTTGTTCTTTTCCACTTCGAGGGTCGCGGCCAACTGCTGCTTTTCAAATTGGGAGTCAAAGTCTTTCTTATGCGCCGTGTTCGAACGCAAGGCGTTTGCCAGGAGGAACGCGCCGAAAATCACTAGAACGCCGGCTAGGGTATGGCCAATGGAATCCCCGAATAACGTAAGATTGACCGCAGGGATACCCAGCGCTGGAGCGATAAATGCGCCAAACGCGAGTCGGTCAACCGAAAAGGCGGCGACTGCTGCGGCGACAAAACCACAAAGGAAAATGATAACGATCGCCTGATCGGCAAGAGCGACACTCGGCGCGACAAGAAAACTAGCAGCGCCCCAGGCGAGGCCCGATGCAAACAAAGTTCCAGCAAAAATATAGCGCCAGCGACTAAGGTCGTCGTTCGCTGGTTGCTGGCTATGAAATGCCCGGATCACGCCATACCGCACGACGGCGACTACAATCATTATCGCGCCCCATATCAGGAGTTCGCGCGAGCGGTCGATATCGAACGTGAGCGCGACCAACACGGCGCCACAGGTAACGCTGGCGAGCAACGCGAGTGCTGCCTGAGAGTAGAGCGTATCGATTTGTTTTCGTCGCCTAAACAGCAGTTTTTCGCTCGTAACCAGTTGTGTCATGCATCAAGCCCTAAGTTTCACCCGCCTCGATATAGAGATGGCCGGGTGTGTGCAGGTGAAGTATGGTTTGTGCCGCGCCGTACGCACGGACTTCGGTCAAAGAACAGGGCGCGAAATGTAATAGAGTGTAGCGCTGCTAACCGCGCACGCAGTGCATCTAGTAGGCTATCTGAACCAAATTAAGTGGCGGAAAGACGGTGCAAACAAACTATAATCAGCGACGTACAGACGCATCCGGATAAGAAGGTTCACGTAGTGGAAGAGCAGCTCGTACACGAATTATCAGCCGAGATCCTCGCTCGGCAGCAGCGTGCCTATCTTGCAATTGACGATACCGGTGTGCTGCGACACTGCGGCGGCAGCCTCGAACATTACGGTCTGGTAGAACTCAAATGTGGCCGCCCGGTTCTTGATCAGCTTGGATTTCTACATGGCTTGGTGCCACTTGAGGGCACTGAATATCTACACCTCCCAGTTACGATCGTCGGTGACCGTCGACAGGGCGCATTACATTTATTTCGTCGTGGGGAATTATCCTGGGTTGTATTCCTAGATCCAGCGTCTAGCAATGACGAGTCCATGCACGCGTTACGAATAGCAGCCGTCAACGAGGACGACACCACGCTGGATAAGTATCTAGGGCGTGAAATAGCCGAGCGAATTTCTAAGGGCTTCGATTCTATCAATCAGCAGGGCGAGCGACGCGAGGTTAGCGTGTTGTTTGCCGATCTCAGGGGGTTTACGACATTCTGCGATTCGAATAATACGGTTGAAATTTTCCCCTTACTGAATCAATTCTTGGGGGCAATGATCAAACCTGTCATCGACAACAAAGGAATTGTCGATAAGATTATTGGCGATGCGGTGATGGCGATATTTGGGCTTGGCAGCGATGAAGGTGACGATTACAAGGAGCGCGCTATCGCAACCGGAACGGAAATGATCGAGCGAATATCGGAGATCACAGCAAAATCCGGCGATTATGTGTCGGTAATGGGCCTCGGGGTCGGGATCGCAAGTGGTGACGTGGTCGTCGGTATCTTGGGAAACGAGCGGCGTCGCTCGTTTACGGTTATCGGGCATCGGGTCAATCTGGCCGCCCGACTCGAAGGTCAGGCGCGCGCAGGTGAATTACTGATCGATGTCGCGACCTGGGAGGCTCTTGAACACGGGCGGGATAAGTTCGATCTCACTGATCTGTGGCTTAAAGGACTGACACGCCCGGTGCCGGCAATGTCTTATTTTCCCGTCCCGCAAGCGAAATAGTGTTGCACTAATCGGCGCTACATCGACCGCGGGCCTTCGAAGACATCAAAGCCGATCCAGCACGACGATCGGACATAGCGCGCCAACTGCGTTGTCGCGTTGGTAGGCCTCGGCGATTCGAAATGCCTTCGTAGCCGACACGAAAATTTCTTGGATCTCCCTAACGCCGGATAAATAGTAGCGCGCGTGACTATTTTTATGTTGCGCCAGAGCCAACACATTCTCGATTGGCCATCCTTGCTCCTCGGCGAACCGGCCCAGGTCGTCGTTAGCAAACTCTGCCACCACAGACCACACGTCATGCACCGGCATCCCGGCTCGCATGGATGATTGTAACGCCGCCCACAGACGCAACTTTAGGGTACTGAGATCCGGCACCTTGTGCTGCCGTAATTCGCTAAAGATTTCCTCCACAGATGCGCTATCGCCGTCGGTACAGAACAGCCGGAATACGCATTTCCCGCCGCTCACAACGATTTCGGATAGTTTGCGCGCTAATGCAGCCTGGTCCTCCGGATACCGCAACAGTGCCAAGCCACCGTCACATATCGTGAGATCAAACGAACGTGGCGGCAGCGACATTGAACACCAATCGTCACAGGTCACCGATGTCGCCGGTCCGGGCCATACATGTTTAATCATGTCAGGCGAGCGATCGACCGCGTGCAATGCCGTAGCGGGCGGCCAATTGAGCCGATAGATCTCCGGTGTCACGCCGAGCACCAGCACACGTAGAGGTTCAGGGCGGTGCGTGCAAGCATCAATAATCTTTTGATACACACTGAGATCTTCGGCCGACGGACGTAAGGGCGGTGTTACTTGGTCCCAGATCTGTGCCACGTGTGGCCAGTGCGCGTGAGGCTTGAAGGACGATTGCTCGACCATCGATATCAGCGTCCTGCGTTGATAGATCGCGCTGGCATTAAACGCTCAGCGGTAATCGGCCACGATTTCGAGGTCACCGAGTACTTCATCGAACTTTTTCCGATAGGCTAACAGTTGTTCCTTGTTGAGGACCTCGGACCATTCTCCAATTTTGGCAGTGCGCAAAAACGGTGCCGATTTAATCTTGTACGGTGCCGCGGGATCGTTATCGAAATGGGACGCTCGTGGTGCGAGTTGGTTTTCGTGTTTCTTCATGTGCGTGAATGCACAGCGCTCACGCACACGCTCTAATACATCTGCTTGGGGCGACAAATCGCAAAACCCGACGATGCGATCGACCGCAGCCTGGAAGTCGACCTGTAGATCCTCGTATTTAACATACAACACTGGTCGACCCCTTGGGTTGCTTAACCACTGCCGCACGTGATCGAACCAGTTGTAATCATCATCGTGCAGAAACTCGTCGAAATGTGCGTCGAAAGTACCCTCGAATCCGCGAAAATTGCATCGATGATGGTACCAGGATACGGCAACATCTTTTCCGTCTCGCAATACATAGATGGTTCTTCCGCGGGAATTGGCAGCCATAAACTCGTAGCCATCATGAGTTTTCAGAATTCTCGGATCTGGCGTTGTTTTCGGTTCGACCTTGCGCAGGGCAGCGTAATAGACCCACGGCGATACATCGAATAAATGATCGAAGCTCATATCGCCGGCCGTTGTCAGTTGATACAAGATCATTTGCATCCAAGTGGTGCCGGATTTTGAGAATGTGGCGACCCAAATATCGGAATCCCGCGCGCCGAAACGCTCAAGATACTCGCAATAGCGGCGTTTTATTTCAGTTGTAGACATGTTCAAACGACAGCGACGATAGCGGTGATCCGCCGCAGGACCGAATTCGCGGCATGCGCCGGGGTCACGGTAGAAACTCGCTTAACCCGAGCGCGAGTTGATCCGCTGCGGCGTCTGCGTTGGGGCTGCCCCCTACTGGAAAGGATGGGGTTCGATTCACATCGAGTAATACTTCTTGTCCTTGGTAAATAACAAAATCAAATTTTCCGAAATCAAAACCAAGGCGTTTGCGCCAAATATTCAAATTTTGCGGAGGCTCAACTTGATCCCGCATGATCGCATTCCCGGATTTTACCTGTTGATCCTTAGATCGCCACAGTGAACAGCGTTGCTGTTTGCCAAAGAATGTCCAGACGCGAACGCAGAAATTCCCGTGTTCGTCGATTTCCGGCGTAAATCGTTCCACGAGCAGTGCGGGCTCTTGCCACACCTGCCGAGGGACTTCGCTGCTTGACCGATAGATTGGGTAGCGCCGGAGTGCTGGAGCGGACGGGACGTTTGAGTCGAGGCCGAGCTTCTTCGCTGCAGCCCGTGCATTCGCCTCCGGTAGTCCGCCAAAGTTTGCATTCGTCTTAACGATCACCGGCCCCGTCCAAGGGTCGTCAGCGGTAATAAGGTTAGTGCTGAACATACTTTTCGAAATATCAACAACGCCACCGTTGATAACCCGCGGGTAATGTTCGCACAACGCACGGTAGTTTTCGGGAATCGCGGTCAAATTAATGTGGAAAATGGCCACATCGCCGGGCGGCGGGCGGTCAGTTCCACGATGCCACAGCACCTCGTGCCCGGCCATTTCCCAGCGTCGTGCAAACGCGACGACCATAAATGGGTTCTCAATTTGGTATTCGTGTTCGAGGATGACGATCCGAGCCATGAGCAAAGCTTAACGTAAACCCGCGTGAACGTTCGATATGGACATCAAGTGCGGGCAGGTCGCCGCGATCGGCCGAATGCGCCGCCACGGTGACTATTAACTATTAGGAAAGACTGTTTCACCAATAATGAACTTGTGCTGCTCAGGCCGCGCCATATAATCCGCTGCCTATGAACACACACGATGCCGCTGCATATTATCTAAGCCACGACGCGCGTAAACGCGATTGGCGAGATGATCTGCGTCGTACCCGATGCAAATTCAAGGTGGTCGATCAGCGGTAGTTTTTGCGACATGAATACGGGACATACCCAAACCCCGGTTCGGTGTCGCCGACCGGGGTTTTTTATTTTTCGAATCCGAAGAAATCGACGATAAACGAGAGTGGAATTATAAAGTGGACACGCGATCTTATCGGGTGAAACCTTTGTCCTCCCCCACAATACGGCAGCGTTAGTCTTCCCCTAGACCTTCTTCAAACGACTTGCCGTGTTATTACTGGGCGCCCTTGGGGCGCCCTTTTTTTATTACAATTTCGCTATGCATTTTATCTCGATCAGCAGTCCAGGCATGGCCAGGGCCGCTACCCCAATACCCGTCCAGGCGGGAACATTGTTCGTGTAGTAACGGTCTTTGATCTGCATAAACGCTGGCAGATCGGTAATGTCGGTATGGTAGGTCACCATATCAACGACGTTATCGAAGGTCGCGCCGGCGGCACTCAATATTTTGCTGACGTTTTCAAAGGCCTGCACATATTGCGCTTCGGCGCCTTCGAGTACATTCAGATCCGCATCGCGTCCGACTTGCCCAGCGATATATAAAGTGTTGTCGACGACAACGCCGGGGCTGTAGTGGAATCGTTCACGGATGACTTCCATGCCTTTCGGCACGATATCTTTGCGTTGCATTTTGGTGGCTCCTAGTTGTCGGTCCAGGCTAAGTATGGGCTTGGTCCGTCGAAATCTGAAATATCAGGCCCGGTCCCCCAATTTCGCTGGTTTTGCTTCACCGGCGTGACCAATCGTTTCGGTTAACAATTATTTGCGATCGGCACGCGTGATTTGCGAGGCTACACAAGGTGCTAGACCTACCGCCGTCGATAATGTGTTCACTCGACTTAATGAAGGATGGAATTGATGGCATCGACTGCACGGAATATCGAACCGATTTTCGGTTGTTCGTCATTCATGACATTACAAACGCACATGCTTGCCGATGAGCATCGGTTCCGGGATGCCAACGGTGCCTTGTCATGGATCATCTCCGCGCTGGCAATATCCACGAAAACGATATCGGCGCGTCTCAAGCGTGCGCGCCTGGAGGATGTCCTGGGCGAGGTTGGGCGCGACAACATTCATGGAGAACATCAGCAAAAACTCGATGTCATTGCGAATGATGTGTTGGTGCAGGTCCTACGCGGGCGCGACGGTGTGGCGGTGCTGGGTTCAGAGGAGGCCGATGATCTGCTCTTCGTCAATACCCGAACGGGTGACGGTGACCGTTATGCGGTGTTATTTGACCCATTAGACGGTACCTCAAATCTTGACGTCGCTGGACCCGTCGGTACGATTTTTTCGATCTTTAAGACAGAACCGTCAAATGTTGATTGCCTGCATCCGGGTGCGCAACAAATTGCCGCCGGATACGTGTTGTACGGGTCCTCGACAATATTCGTGTTAACCACCGGGGCAGGTGTGCATATGTTTGTCCTAGACCCTTCTATTGGTGCGTATATTCGAGTCGAGGAATCTATCTGTGTGCCCAAGTTTGGTGCTACCTACTCGATCAATGAAGCCAATGCAGCAGGCTTCCCGCGAGGCTACCGGCGCTATCTGCAGCAGTGTCGCGATGAAGGGTTTTCGTCGCGATACGTTGGCGCAATGGTCGCTGACGTCCATCGAGTACTACTAACGGGTGGGATCTTCATGTACCCACCGACACAAAAATCGCCCGAAGGGAAACTCCGATTGATGTATGAAGCCAACCCCATGGCCATGATTATTGAACAAGCCGGCGGTGTTGCAACCACGGGCTGCGAGCGGATACTTGATCTGCGTCCGACGGGTTTGCATCAGCGAGTTCCCGTTATTCTTGGAAGTCCCGATAATGTCACCGATCTTAAGGAATGTCTCAGTGAATAGTTTTGCGCGCTGATTGCAGGAGGTGGTGCTGTAAAGCTGTCGACTTAGTTCCACCGTTCCCGAGAACGGCCACATTCCCTTGCACTGTTTTCGGTAGTTAACAATGTGTTTCGATTGCTAACAATTACCCTCTAGGCATTTACCGAGCCGCGGCGCACACTTCCGGCCAATAATAAGATCAAATAAACCGGTTTCAATGCATGAGTGACGAAACGGGTGGACGTCAGGCACATGTCCAGTGATCGATAGGGAGCGGGTGATGTCAGAGTTGGAACTTGTGTGGATCCTCGAATGCGAGGTCTGCGCAAAAGAACACAAACGCGTTGAGACGCACAGCATTCAATCAATCGACGAAATCGATTCGGAATCCGGTGCATTTAAGACCAAGTGCGACAACTGGTACCGTGTGCATGTGGAAACGCTGTTGGCCGGACAAGTTGGCTAGTTTGCCTGTGGTGCGCCGTGCTGCAATGGCACGAGGCGCCGATTTACTGAGCTGTTTGGGCGCTTCCCGGTAGCTTGCCATCGCCGCCGGTCACATGGCGACTACCATCCGAGTACTGCTTCACCTTCACGGCGATCGTTGCCCCAACCGAGATCTTCGATAGCGGCATGAAGACCCGTGCGCGACCCCCATCAGGAAGTTCCACGACTGCGATTGCAAGCTTGCCGCCAGGACGCGCCAAACTCTCGCTTTGAGGCTTCCGCTGAATTATCTCGAGTACCTCAGCGCTGACGATTTCTTCGCCAATCAGATCGACCCCAGGCGGTCGCAAAATTAACCACGCAATAACGACCGTCGCGCCCAAGCCGATGACTATCGCGAATCGTTTCCTGCCGTCGCGTTGGGATATTCTTGACATCGTCTCTAGAACTTAATCTCCGCAAATTCAAGTGTGCGTGTCCAGCGGTTCTTATGCAATGTTAGCCTAAGCTAATAGCGATTCGGTTCTGGTGTAGCGCCCCTAAACCGTGGTAATTGCAGTAGGCTATCGCGCCCAACCACACAGTGGCCAATTAAGGCCCAGGCGAAGATCGGTTCCCGTTAAGGGTTCGAGCGCCGGTCTGACGAGCGACCCGGAGAAAAAAATCATGAAAATCTATGCAGACAATTCGCAATCAATCGGCAACACACCGTTGGTCCAATTAAATCGGGTGATCGAGTCGGGTAGCGCGCGGGTACTTGCAAAGATTGAAGGCCGTAACCCTGCGTATTCGGTGAAATGCCGCATTGGCGCGGCAATGATATGGGATGCGGAACAAAGCGGCGCGTTGCGCACCGGAATGGAGGTTGTCGAGCCAACCAGTGGCAACACCGGGATTGCGCTCGCGTATGTATGTGCCGCGCGTGGCTACAAACTCACCTTAACGATGCCGGAGACGATGAGCATCGAACGCCGCAAGGTGTTAAAGGTGTTCGGCGCTAATCTTGTTTTAACCGAGGGCGCAAAAGGGATGCCAGGGGCGATTGCGAAGGCGGAAGAACTCGCAGCGAGCGACACCGCTCGGTACTACATGCCACAGCAGTTTAAAAATCCATCCAATCCTGCAATCCATGAAAAAACGACCGGCCCCGAAATATGGGACGACACTGACGGCGAGGTGGACGCGGTCGTCGCCGGGGTCGGTACCGGTGGCACCATCACCGGCGTCGCGCGTTATCTCAAGCAAACCAAAGGCAAGGATGTTGTGGCGGTGGCAGTGGAACCGGAAGCGAGTCCAATCATCAGCCAATTTATGGCGGACGAACAACCAAAGCCTGGGCCGCACAAGATCCAAGGGATCGGCGCCGGGTTTATCCCGGATAATCTTGATGTGTCGCTGGTCGATCGTGTGGAGCTGGTCTCGAACGAGGACGCGGTCGCGTTCGCCCGCCGCTTGGCAACGGAAGAGGGAATTCTGTGCGGGATTTCCTGCGGCGCAGCTGGTGTTGCTGCAGCCAGGCTCGCTGCCGAGCCGGCTATGGCTGGAAAAACGATTGTCGTGATATTGCCGGACGCGGGCGAGCGTTATCTTTCCAGCGTGTTATTTGACGACATTACCGAATAGTTAGTTCCTAGAAGGACGGAAGTCGTCCAAGAGTCCCAGTCGCTGTTCGCAATTTGCCGCGCGGAACCGGCAAATGCGTAGCTCTTTTTGCAGCCATTCGAGTGGCAGTTTCGAAACCCACAGGTCGACGCACTATTGCCGGCGGCCGACCGCTTCTTTCGCTGTTCAGCTACGTTTATTCCAATTGCTGGGGCGAACACCGTGCCTATTGCCAATATAGTTGGCCGAGTTTCGACCTTAATTGGCCGTAGAAGAGTCGCCAGTGCCGACACGTCGCGCCCACGCGGTAGGGCCTAATTGTTGATTAAACTTCGTGTTAATCTAGCCGACCGTCGCTTAATTAGAACAACGATACGAGGCCCACCTGATGGAAGAACCACCAATAAATCAAATACATGGCGATATCTGGACTTCGGCCAAAGCACTACTCGAATTGGGCGGGCCGGTGGTCGCGGTGCTCATGATCATTTCGGTTTTCGGATTTGCAATTGCCCTGTACAAGTTTTTTCAGTTTTCCAGTCTCAGTCCGGGCCGTTTCGCGACGCTGCACAAGGCCCTTGATAAGTGGGCGACGGCGCCGGCGAAATGTATGGAAATGCTCGAAAAATCTCCGATTGGCCTGGGTCCAATCCTACAATTCGGTCTCGAGCATCGTAATACCCCCGACACTGAAGAGTTACGCGAAGAGTTGGGCCGACGTGCCACGAATTTTTTGTATCCGTATGGGAGATACATGCGGCCGTTGGAATTGATCTACTACCTAGCGCCGGTATTAGGGTTGCTCGGTACGGTACTCGGTATGATCGAGGCCTTTCGAGGGCTAGAGTCGAGCGCCGGAATGGACAAGGATTCGACTGCCTTGGCCGGCGGAATATGGGAGGCCTTGTTAACGACTGCAGTAGGCTTGTCCATTGCCATCCCGTTCACGGTTGTCCATGCGTGGCTCGAAACGCGATTGGATAATGCGACGGCAACGGTCTCGGATTTATTGACCCGGATCATGACCATCAACGTTGGCTCGAAAAGTCAGTCGTAATCGGGGCCGAAGATGATCACGCTGGAACGCAGACGTCGTGCATCGCGATTGTCATTGACGCCGTTGATCGACGTTGTGTTCATTTTGTTGATATTTTTTATGTTGGAAAGTGATTTCCTCAGACCTTATGTCATGGACCTTGCGCAACAGGGCGGCGGGCAGCGTGACCCGGGTGCGAAATCAATGCCAGTTGTGATCGAGTTGCACGCCGACGAGAGCGTTTGGATCAATAAGGGACGCTATCCCTTGGATCAAATGGAGGAGGTGCTTCGAGATCTCAATCCTTCCGCCGAATCGCCGATTGTGGTGGCCTCGGACCCAGGTGTACCACTGCAACGTGCCGTTTCTGTGATTGATATTCTGCACGGGCGTGGGTTGGTCAACATCGCGATAACCGAAGCCCAACAGTTTGATAAATAGGATCGAGAAGCCGATATGTTGACCCCGAAAACCCGCGGCTTTGGCTCAATCGGCAAGGGGCAGCACAGTGCATCGCGCGAACGGCGCCCGGAAAATGTGGTGCCGATGATCAACATCGTATTCTTGTTGCTGTTGTACTTTATGGTCGCCGGTAATTTACACATCGATTTAGAGGTTACCCCGCCGGATTCAGTCGCGTCGGTCTCACCGAGCCCGGATGTTTTGGAGATTGCGATCACGGTAGATGGAAAAATTCGCTATCGAGGGAGAACCATTAGTATCGAGCAAATTGAAAACGAGCTATCCGGCGTATTCAAAGATCAGGTGGTGCAAATCTCAGCTGACGCTCAAACCGACGTCGTGTTGGTTGCACAAACGGTCGGGGCCCTGTCAAAGATTGGGATCGATCGGGCAACGCTGTTGACCTTGAAGAAAAGGTAGGCGGCGGAAGCGGATTGATGAAACGGTTTACGACGTGGTCGGTATTGTTCGCGATTTCCCTGATCGTCCACGTGATAATCTCGTGGCGGATCGGGCAAGACATCGATAACCCGATCGATACGGCAGAGGAGATAGAGATCAACATTGCGGTGGCGGAGCCGCCACCTGAGCCTCTCGAGCGTCCGAAACCCGAAGACGTTTTGGAGTTTGAGGAGGAATTTGAATTAGAACCGCCAGAAACGCTAATCGCGCCGCAGGCGGTCGCGCCACCACCACCGGATGCACCACTCGCGCTACGGGCTGATTCCGGCGGTACCACCGGTTTCGATCTACCCAATCCGATGTCCGCGATGCCGCTCGGTGAGGGTTTCGGCACCGCCGGCTTTGGTGCCGGGATCGGCAATGCGCTCGGCAATTCCAATAATCGATTTGCCAGTTACATTTCCGGCCTGCGCAACAATGGCTTAGATGTCGTTTTTGTGATTGATGCGACGGGTTCAATGGGATGGGCCATCGACGAAATTAAAGATCGTATCTACGATATTGTGCATACAGTGCGGACCTTGGTACCGGCAGCACGCTTTGGATTTGTCGCGTTTCGTGATCAAGACGAGGAGTTTCTCGTACGATCTGAGTCCTTGACCTTCAGCACGGCTAAGCTTCGCCGCTTCCTGGATCCACTACAAGCGGCAGGCGGCGGCGATATTTGGGAAGACATCGATGCCGGCATCGCCGCCGGCGTTGACCAAAGTTGGCGGGTCGGCGCACGCAGGATCATCATTCTTGTCGGTGACGCGCCGCCGCATGAAGAAAGTTTCGATACTCTGCTTGGACGGATCCATCGCTTTACTGCTAACGGCGGGACCTTATCGACTTTAGACGTAAGCCCGAGCGCGAATCCCGGACTGATAGAGATCCGCGAAGGGCGTCCGATTAACCGGGCAATTTACCGCAATAAACCCATGCGGGAATTTCTGGAAATGGCGGAAGCAGGGCAGGGCGACGCTGGCACTTTGCATGGTGATGTCAAGGTTACCAAGCGTTTGATCACCTTAATAATGGGAGAGCAGTTCGCGAACCAAATGCGCGCGCTGCTAGAGGTTATCTAATGCATCGCGGCAGAACTACTTGTGTCGCGCTTGTTTCGATGTTGCTGACCCTGGGTAGTTTTAGCGGCTGGGCCGCAAAGGCTAAAGCGCCTGCGAATGCGGTTTCGGCGATCGCCGAGGCGCGACGGCTACAGTCAAGCTTAAGCGGTGACGCGCCGACGAGTCGATATGCCGCGGTCGGGCGACAGCTAGGTCAGACGATCGATGGTGTGCGAGACGGCAAAGCAACCGTTGCACAGCTCACGACGATGCGCGAGATAACACGAAACCTGCGAGACCGCACGACTGCGAGAGTGAAGGCGCTTGAGGCCGCGGCGGGTGAAGACGAGGCGGCGCTCGAAACGCTCTATCGTTCCGTGGGTTGGGATGACTTGAGTTTTGCCCTGGCCGCATTTCCCTATTGGGGCGCGTGGGTCGATCTGGAAATGTATAAGACCGTCAAAGACGCGGCGGCAAAAAGGAAGTGGATCTGGGAAGCGAAGAAGGGTTTTCGTGGCACCTCCGTTCAGGTGTTCCGTCCGAGTCTGGTTTACGGCGGTTGGCTTGGCCTTGGCTATATCGCAGTGGCGGAGGAGGAGAACGATCGTGCGCTCAAAATATTTGAAAACCTAGAGGAGGCACTAGGTGGTGATAAGCGCCACCCGTTGTTCGAGGTGGTCTCGCTGCAGCTTCGAATATTGCGCGCAAAAACCGGTAACGTAGCCGGGCCGCCTCCAGCAGGGAAAATTGACGTGCAGGAATCTCAGCTGCTGCTTGCCGAGGCGTTAGCATTGTTGCAGCACGCCTCACAACCTAAGCACAATTCAAAAACCCGTCGAGAGGCCGAAACCAGCGCCGGAGAAGCTGCCGAACGAATACGTCGTATTATCGATGCCCGGCGCGTCGATGATCGTTTGATCGGGCTTATCGTGGAGTATCACGAAAAGCTCTACAGTCACAGCATTGGACCCTTCACCCCCTTGGTAAAGGCCGAGCATGCATTCATATACGGGTTTGATCGGACCGCGGCAAACCAATACGAGCGGTTTTTTAACGCAGCAAGACAGTACAAAGATCTCAACTTAGACCACATT
The DNA here is from genome assembly GCA_021773835.1 of Gammaproteobacteria bacterium. Classification (GTDB taxonomy): domain Bacteria; phylum Pseudomonadota; class Gammaproteobacteria; genus UBA11873. Next base: position 102,640 of record JAJFJQ010000070.1, on the reverse strand, counting down.
CGTTTTCGCTATGCCTTGGCGTCGCATAACATCAAATCGAATAAAGTCGCCGCGGATACTGCAGAACGCCTGCTACGCAAAAAGAACCTCGACCCGCAGATAAGGAAAGCCGCAACCAAGCTTGCTTACGTCGCGCGCGCGTCGCGTATGGGAAACCCGTCGGCGAGTTCGCGCGAGGCATTGAGAAAAGCGGCCGAACGATTTCTCAAGTCTAATCCGGAGGATGGCGATGCCGACGGTGCTCGGGTGACCGTTGCGCAGACCACGACGAACTCGAAAAAGGCGTATGCCATGTTGAATGCGGTCAAGTCACCGCGGAAACTAAGGGGGCCGTTGGAACAAACGCGATTTTTCGTCGTCGCGCGTGACTTCACCAATGCGATCCGGAAAACGGATGCAAAGCCGCCAACGGCACTGGCAAAACGAGGGCTCGCAGCCTATAAGCAACTACCGAAAAAGCAGAGAAATATCTCTGAGAACCTTGCGATCATGTTCCAAATGCGGGCCTTGATCGATTCCGAGCCTCATGCAGTGATGGCCGCCATCGATGAGGCCGAGAAAGCCGGCAACTTAAATACTGCCGCGGGACGCGGTATCTTGTGGGCGCGACTAAAATGCTACGAGCGGCTTGGCGATCGCGCTGCATTGCTCGGGTTTTTTAACAAACTTGCGACAGCCGGATTGCAGGTGTGGCAGCTTGAGCAGATCTATCCACCGATAAGCGCCGATGCCGATCCGAGCTTTCGTATACAAGCGGCGCAGACGTTGCTTCCCGGGGCAACGGCTGATGTTTCGATGGAACGACGATTCAAGATCATGATGATCGAGGCTATGCTCGAAGTTCAACGCTTTGAGGACGCCTACGACCACGCAAAATTATTTCGCAAGGCATACCCAAAGGCTGGGGATGGCTTTCGTCTGTTTGCGTTGGCCGCAGCGCAGACGGATCGACCAGTCGAGGCGGATCGGGCATGGCGCACAATTACGGATCGAACCGATCCACGTCGCGATACATGGTGGGAAGGCATGATTCATCGCGCCCAAATACGCGCAGAATCGACCCGGCCGAAGACAGCATGTGAGGTACTGTTCGAGCTTGATTCACGACGCGAATTTATGCCGGCTGGTTTCAAGCCAAAACTCGAGGCGCTACGGGGCACAATTACCTGCCCGGCGAGCCAAACGAGCTAACAATCGATTGAGGTAAACCATGCGGATAATCGATTATTTTGATAAGGCAGCGACTGCGGCGCCGGAAAAAACGGCATTTGTCGACAAACACGGTGCCTACACCTACGCGCAAATGCGTGATCTCTCCAACGCCATTGCGGTTGCTCTGCAAACAGGCGGCATGGCCGACATGGCCAGCATCGCGGTCTATTCTCCAAACAGCGCGGATGCGTTTGCGTGCGTCCTTGCCGCGTTGCGTGCTGGTGGCACCTGGGTGCCGATAAACGCTAAGAACGCGATCGACGCTAATGTCGATTTTATGAATCTCACTGGATGCGAGTGGCTGTTTTACCATAGCTCGTTTGCACAATTTGTCGCTGAGATACGAGAGCAGGTCGCGAGTCTTAAACATCTCGTATGCATTGACAAAGACGATGCAGGCTATCCGTCGTTAAAGGCATTTACTCAAGACACTGTTGGCAAGAATCCTATTGAGATCCCATATGACGCACATCGCAGATGTACGGTACTCGGCAGTGGCGGTACGACTGGGCGTTCCAAAGGCATCATGTGGGATAATTTAACGTGGTCGACGATGATTGCTGAGACTGGTATCACGATGCCGAGCAACACCGCACCGGTGCATCTTTGCGCCGCGCCCATGACGCACGCTGCGGGAATCTTGACGTTTATGTTGACGCCGCAGATACCGACAAACGTTATCGTCGAAAAGATCGACCCGCTGGAATTAATGGCGTCGATTGAAAAACATAAGGTCAGCCATGTCTTCCTACCGCCGACCGCACTGTATGCGATGCTGGCACATCCACGGGTACGTGAATTCGACTACTCTTCGTTAACCCACTTCCTGATCGCGGCTTCGCCCGTCGCGCCGGACAAGCTTGCCGAGGCGATCGATATATTTGGACCCTGCATGTGTCAGTGCTACGGCCAGGTCGAAGCGCCAATGTTGATCACGTACTTGTCCCAAGCGGACCTGGTCGAGGCCTTGAACGATGAATCTTTGCGCCATCGTCTCAAAAGCTGTGGCAAGCCTTGTTCGCAGACTCGGATGGCGATCATGGACGCCGCGGGCAATATCATGCCCCGCGGTGAACGCGGCGAGATCGTCGTCCAAGGTAACCTTGTCGCACCGTGTTATTACCTCAACCCGGAGGCAACGGCAGAGGCACGTCGGTTCGGTTGGCACCATACTGGTGATATTGGGTATTGGGATGAAGATGGCTATGTCTACATCGTCGATCGCGCTAAAGATATGATCATCACCGGCGGATTTAATGTCTTTTCTGCCGAAGTAGAAAATGCTATCAACGGCCACGCGGCCGTGGAAAACTGCGCCGTGATCGGTACGCCAGATGAGAAATGGGGTGAAGCCGTAACTGCCGTCGTCGTGCTCAGACCGAATAAAAGTGCTACCGCCGAAGAGATCATTTCCTTCACGAAAGAACGCATCGGCAGCGTCAAAGCACCCAAAAAAATCGAATTCTGGGACGACATGCCACGCTCACCAGTCGGCAAAATACTTAAAAATGAGATCCGTAAAACGTTCTGGGGAGATAGCGAACGGGCAGTGAATTGATGCCGTACTCGTCGGCGACGACGGCCCAAGCCAGTCGATGCCCGTAGCACCCGTGTCGCAATTAACCGGATCCCTCGGCAGCGGTAAAATGAAGCCTATCGCACCAACGCTATAACGACAGGACAGCAAAATATGAGTGAAGCATGGGGACCACACGACGTCGGCGGACGGACAGGCGGGCCAGTGGATCTCGCCGAGCACGACAACGCCTATTGGGAATGGCAGATCGACGCGATGGTAAGGCTCGCACTTGCCAAAGGTTTAATTACTGATTTCGCAGAGCTACGCCATGGAATTGAACGTCTAGCGCCTACGGATTATGACGAGCTCTCCTACTATGAACGCTGGGCAAAGTCGCTCGCGAGTACGTTGCTGGCGAGTGGGGCGATTACCCAAGACGAGCTGGACGGAAAGATCGACGCTATTCGGCGCCGGCAAAAAATAGAGAGTAGTTCATGAGCGAGCCCAAGTTTAAGCCTGGGCAACGGGTACGTATCGCTGATCGAACGCCGCTGACGCATCACCGCGTGCCCGCCTATGCGAAAGGGAAAGTCGGTACCGTCGAACGCATTTGTGGCGTGCACGGCGACCCAGAGAAATATATTCGAGGTCCCGGTGAACCGATGCAGCGGGTTTATCGAGTGCGGATCCCGCAAATTGAGTTGTGGGGGTCATACAGTGGCGCACCGAAAGACATGCTCGAGATTGAAATCTTTGAACACTGGCTGGAGGTTGCAACATGACAGATAACGAGCATGAGCATGATCACGCGCGCACCTTTCAACCAGATCATGTAGAGCCCACTAGTGAGGCCGCGCGACTTGGCCTGGCACTACGTGAATTATTGATTGAGGCCGGGCATTACAGCGTCGATGAAGAACAGGCAATGATCGCAGCGATGCAGGGTGCGTCACCGGAAAACGGTGCCAAAATTGTCGCTCATGCTTGGACAAACGATGACTATAAGGCGCGCTTGTTGGATGACGGTGCAAACGCGATCCGGGAACTCGGCTTTGATCTTGAGCCGTATGAATTTACGGTAATGGAGAATACAAAGACGGTACATAACGTCATCGTTTGTACCTTGTGTTCATGTTATCCGCGTTCGCTTCTCGGCATGTCACCCGCGTGGTACAAATCCAGTAATTACCGTGCGCGGATCGTACGAGAGCCGCGCGCCGTTTTGGCCGAATTCGGTGTGAATTTATCCGATGGTGTTGAGGTCAGAGTGCACGATTCGACCGCCGAGCTGCGTTACATGGTGTTACCGGAGCGTCCGACCGGTACGGATGGGTGGTCGCAGGAACAACTTGCGGCCTTGGTGACTCGGGATTCGCTTATCGGCACTCAACGCGAGCTCGGTGGCGACAAGTGATTTTGTGCCCGTTTGAATTGGCGATGAAGCGTTCTATTCGAGAGCCGATATTGTAAACCTACGGCGATGGCATGCGCGGGCGGCTACGTCGGTTTTTTCGCGATCAAATCGATCAGTGCGGACATCCCCGAGTGGCCGGGCCCTTCGTCGATGCTGTCATCGTGACTGTGCAAATGTTTTATATCGAAATCCGCGAACGTTTGCCGGAGGAATTCTTCCGTATACATATTGGTCCGTTCGGGTGGACCACCCGTACCGTATTCGATTTGTTCCGGCCGGTAACCTTGCAGGACAAATAGCCCACCGGATTTAAGGGCGTTTTTTAGATTTTCGAATAGTCGACCACGTTGTTCTGGTGTGGCAAATTGAATGAAGATCGCGACGACGGCGTGATAGGTCTGTGGTGAAAACTCGTGGGACAGTAGATCGACTTGTTCGGTCCTGATCGTCACTCCCCGTTCGGCAGCAAGTTTTTCCGCCTTGGCAAGCGCTACGTCTGAGAAATCCACGGCATGGACGTCAGTACCAAGATCGGCGAGAAATGTTCCGTTACGACCTTCCCCGTCGGCTACGGATAGTACTTTTTGCCCGGGAGAAAATAACGTGGCCTGAGATTTTAGAAAACTATTTGGCTCGGTGCCAAATAGGTAGCCTTCCTTTTCGAATCGTTCGTTCCAAAAGGTTTGTTCCGGAATTCTTTTGGGCATTGTTTAATCCTTGTCGCGGTATTGTGAAATTGCGTCATGTATTGGTTGATCTAATTCGCTTGATCCCAATAAGGCCGATCGCCAAAACGTTCGACCATAAAGTCGATTAAGCGCCGTACGCGCTGAGTTAAATATCGATTTTGCGGATACACAAAGTAGGCATTTAGGCTTGGCAGCGAACAATCTGGTAGTACCCTCACTAACTCGCCACTAATCATGGACTTCCAGGCGATGAAGGTTGGCAACATCACAATGCCGTGACCGGCGATAGCCATGTGCAAAAGAAAGTCGCCGTTATTGGCTACCATTTTGCTCGACAAATGAAGGTTGTGCCGTTTTCCGTTGGTATCAGTAATGAGCCAGTGTGAAATGCTGCCGCCGCCATATTTCAGGATATGGTGATGTTTCAAATCATTGGGTTTATGTGGTTCGCCTTGCTGTTTCAAATAGGCGGGGCTCGCCAGTAGCGCATGACGAGCAGGGCAGATCCTACGGGCCTGGACACTGGAATCCTTAAGTTCAGCAATGCGCAGGGCTAGATCAAAACCTTCTTCGACGAGATCTGCTTGGCGGTCCGAAAAATCTAGATGGATGGTGAGCGCTGGGTGTTGCTTCATAAACACGTCAAGGGCGGGGCTTAGGTGTAATAGTCCAAAAGAGAGTGGGGCAGCGAGGCGAATGTTACCGTTCAAGGCGCTCTCCGCATCCATTAGTTCGCTATTGATCTCGTTAACCTGGTCAACCACTTTGATCGCTTGTTGATAGTAGCTGTTACCAGAGGCGGTGAGACTGGAGATCCGGGTCGTGCGGTTTAACAGCCGTGTACCGAGACGTGCTTCGAGGTCGGTTAAACGCCGGCTGACAGCTGATTTGGCGATACCGAGCTGCTCAGCCGCACGACCAACGCCGCCGGCCTCGACCACCCGGATGAACACTTGCATATCTTCCAATTGGCCCATTTATCGCGGATCCGCCGTTGTTCTGATTTGGAGAATAGTTATTTGCCATTCTTACTGTTTGTTCTAAATACATCAATAGATAAGCTGTCCTCAATCCCTTGATTAAGAACGCAGCAATAAATTTTCGTATCGACCTCAACAGGAGCAATCTATGAACAAATTGCAAGAATTGGCCGCACCCGTTGGTCGCCTATTGATCGCCGTGATCTTCTTTATGGCGGGTTTCAACAAGGTCTTTAGCTACACAGACACCCACGGGTATATGGAAGCAATGGGGGTGTCGGGCGGGTTGCTACCGTTGGTCATTCTGATCGAAGTTGTGTTGGGTTTAGCGGTGATCGTTGGCTATAAGACGCGATTGGCCGCAATTGGTCTGGCCGGTTTTAGCCTAGTGGCTGCCGTGTTATTCCATGCCGATTTTAATGACCAAATGCAAATGACGATGTTTATGAAAAACTTTGCCATTGCCGGTGGATTTCTACTCCTTACCGCTCATGGTGCTGGCGCTTATTCGCTCGATAATCGCACAAGAGCAGCGGCGTAAGTAAAAAGCAAAACGTTCGATCCGTTTTGGCGCAAACGTTTTTCATCAGAGGCACGCCGCATGGGTATGTTAGTAGAAGGTCAATGGCAAAACGATTGGTACGATACCAAGTCTAATGACGGGAGATTTGTGCGCCAGTCTCCGAGCTTCCGCAACTGGATAAGCTCGGACGGCCGAGCTGGACCAACCGGTGAAGCAGGATTTAATGCCGAGCCTTATCGTTACCACTTGTATGTTTCGTTGGCCTGCCCGTGGGCTCATCGCACCTTAATATTTCGGAGCTTAAAAGGACTACAAGACATGGTGTCGGTATCCGTGGTCAATTCGTTTATGGGCGATCAAGGTTGGCACTTTGCGGATGGTGATGATGTTGTCCCCGATACGGTAAATCAGAAAACTTTCCTACATGAAATCTATACTCTGGCCCGCCCCGACTACACCGGACGCGTCACGGTCCCGGTACTATGGGATAAAAAACTGAACACTATCGTCAGTAACGAGTCGTCAGAAATTATTCGTATGTTTAACGATGCGTTTGATGAATTCGGCGCCCTACCCGGTGACTATTATCCAGACGTGCTACGCCAAGAGATTGATGAGCTGAACGCATTCATCTACCACACTATTAACAACGGAGTTTATCGCGCCGGCTTTGCCACCACTCAGCAAGCTTACGACGAGGCGGTCTCCGAAGTTTTTGATGCGTTGGAGACACTGGAGGACCGCCTGGGCGAGCAACGCTACTTAACCGGTGACGGAATTACCGAAGCGGACTGGCGCTTATTTCCAACCTTGGTTCGCTTCGATGCGGTCTATGTCGGTCATTTCAAATGCTCCAAGCGCCGTATCGTGGACTACCCTAACCTGTGGGGATATCTGCGCGACTTATACCAGCAACCGGGCATTGCTGCGACGGTCAAGTTGGAGCATGTCAAGCACCATTACTACGCTAGCCATGAGACCATAAACCCAACTCGGATCGTGCCGGAAGGTCCACACATTGATTTTGATCAAACTCACGACCGCGACAGGTTAGCAATAACCGCGCAGGCAGTAGCGATTACAAAACATGGCTAACGCTAGTCCCCGAATTGCGGCTGAGGTGTCAGATTTAGTGACTGGGGAGTTACTATTGGATAGTGAATACCATCCAATTTTGGGTGGTCACACCCAAGGCGGAATCGCTAATCATTATCCGATGACGGTGCTGTCACTCCAGGGTCTGGGCGCAAGTGCGGATGAGATTCTCGCATTCCGGGATAGCTGGCCGCGATACAGGGCGCATGTGCGACGCGATTTGAACCTACAAGATAGGGGTAAGGTCAATTCTGATAATTGGCACGAGTTTCTTGGCCAACCGGAATATTTGTTGGAGTTTCGCCGCGTATTTTTGCAGGAGCTGTCGGATGCCGCATCGGTGCCAGCTTATGTCGTTGAGGTCATACACGAACTGCGCCAGGCATTACCGATGGGTTTATTCCACCCACTGATCCGCGTTAGCTTTGCGTGTGTCCATGGCGATAACCGATTGATTGCCGATGGTTTGGCGTATATGGCTATTCGCTATTTCGATCTGTATTTAGCGGAACAAGTTTTCATTGGGTCGTCTCAGCACGACGCGAACGGCCAGGATATGCCCTGGCCAGAGAATTGTTGGCGTCACGCCCACGAGCATGTCCAACACATAAAGCTTACTAAGTCGATTGGCGGCGGTTCACTGCGGATCTGCGAGCAGCTTTGCGCCGAGCCCGATGTTCAGGCTATTGCATTCGGCGGTGGATTTACGATTAATGACAACAATCTGCAACAGTGTATCCAGCACATCAGTTTGATGGCGCTACGGCTTTATTTGAATGAACCGGCATTAACGACCTTGCACGGCGTTACGGCATGCCAGGCGCTCGCGGACATCAGCCTGCGGGCAATGAACGTTGTAGAAAGCCGTGCGGGATTAGTTCAATTGTGGCGGCATTACTGGGTTTGGTTAACTGGGCTTTACCTTGAGAAAGGTGCTCCAGCAAGCTTGCCCACGATCGATCCGTTAATCACGGGCGAAATCAACGGCCATGATTGGTCGAACTTAGCCGCAGGTGCTCGACAAATACCCGAAGTACATTTAATCAAGATGGTGTTCTCGTGTAAGTGGCTATACGAAAATATTGAACCTAATGACATGTACAAACTAGCCGCAGTCAAAATACTCATAGAGCGCAACGCACATCCACGCAGTCGCTATGGTTTGAGCGCTGAATAGTCGCGTGATTGCAAGGTCAAATGTCAGTGAGGGTAGGCCAGGACCGTGGTATTAGTAATTTAACCCGGCGCGTGCTGCATTGTATATTACGGCTACTGCTACTTCCCAGTTTGGTCTATTAAGAACAGGAGAGCCCGATGACAAACGCCGCCGATTTTGACGATCTTGTTGCCGCTGCCAGAGCGGAACTCGACGACCCTGCACGTACCTACATAGTCGGAAAGGAAACTTCGCCCCGCTTCGAATTGTTTCACGCTGGATTGTCGATGTGCTCGCAGAAGGTCCGCGCCGTTCTCGCAGAAAAGGCCATCCCGTACACGTCCCACGAATTAGTGATTGTCGCAAGTAAAGGGATCTGGGCCGAAGATTTCAAGCCTGCAGAAAATTATCGACCCGGCTACGTGCGCCTGCGCATGTTCGGTGGGCGCCAACTCGGCAAGCAATACGCACAGGCGCATACGGGAAATTCTTCGGTCGATACAGAAGGATTCGACCCCTGCGTCGTGCCGTTGCTAGTAGACCATGAGGAGCGCAGTGTCGTCGTTGATTCAAAATTAATATGCGACCATTTGGATAATGCAGTCGCCGGGCCGATTAAGTTGATTCCGGATGATCCGACTGTCCGCGCGGCAGTGATGGCGCAGGTCGACATCGTCGATCGCTCGCCACACCCCGGGCTTCTTTATGGCTTCCATCCTGACGACGATCGACGTCCGGATTTTATTAAAGGCGTGATGAGCGACGTGCATGATGTCAAATGCTCTTCAATTCAGCGTTTTATCGAGGACAATGCCGACGACGAGGATCTCGCTGCCGCCTATCGGGCGAAGATTGCCAAGGAACGCGCCGGTAAGGCGCTAGCCTTCGATCCGGATCGCCAGCGCATGGTGCGGGCGCAGGCGCAGGGAATAATTGATGGCTTGGATGTACAGCTAGGGGACACTACGGGTCCCTGGATCTGCGGTACAGACTACACCTTGGCCGACATGTTGTGGGGCATTAGCTTGTATCGGTTTCATTGGCTCGGCCTTGCAACAATGTGGTCATCTAAACAGCGCGTGTCGGAATACGCCGGGCGCGTCTACAAACGGCCTTCCGTGTGGGAGCAAGTGATCAACTTTCCCTCACCAATGCCACCGTCACCGCATACCGCAGATGTGCATTGAGCTACGCGTGACATGGAGACGATGGCAGAACTTCTTGAACACGGTCGGGGCAGCAGAGTCACGGAAGCGTGAAATCTGATACGCTATGAAGTCGGTGCCGGCGCTAGCGGCATGATCATTGACTTTGAAATCGAACCGGGTTGCAAGCCCGGTAGTTGAATCGTCGGTGAACGTACCGTACACCACGTGGCTTTTGAGATTGGAAGCCATGAGGAACAGAATGCGCTTAAGTTTCGACTTGAGGGGATCGGCTATACCGATGTTTCCGATGTGAAAGATCGTGGTTTTTTCGATTCCATCTAGGTCCACACACTCTGCGGCGCGATGTTTGAAGCAACCGTCACTCACGTTGAAGGTTTTCCCTGTTGCGATTCGGCCGACAAACTCGGCCTCGACGTAATGCGTGCGCCGCAGATTGATGTCAGCAAAGAAGAAATGATGACGCAGCTCGGCTATCTAAAAGACTGAGCGGCGGGCTGGATACGTCGGTGAGAACGGATGTTTCCTAAGCTAATTTGAGCGTCGCCGTAGCTTGAACTGGGGTCATGTAATCCGTTAAGGATCCTGACGCCTGTTCTCTACTCCCCCACAATCCTAGTGCAGGGCCCTAACTGCGTGAACTCGATCGGTCGCGTTAGCACTCGATTAACGTGGTGTTCCTCGGCGAACATGAGATGCATATCTGATGAGCCGCGACTCGCGCCTTTCCGGGCGACTCGCCGCAGGGCTCCGGAGGACAGCCTTGGCTGCTCTGCGCGATGTATTCCAATACCTGATTTAAGCTGTTAGGAACGGCAATTCCTGTGTGCCGGTAGGTCGCGACAAATCAGCGGTGATCCGCGGTAGTATTGCCGTTGGCCAGAACGCTCACCATGTATTTGGAGTAACCGATGATAGTCCCATCCCTTGAGGAGTATTCAAAGAAATACGAACACATCAACTTCCATCGTGAAGATGGCATTCTGCAAATAACGATGCACACGGATAACGCCGATCTCCTATGGGGATTCGCACCGCATCAGGAACTTGGCTACTGCTTTGGCGATATCGCCAGCGATCTCGAGAACAAGGTCATTATATTTACTGGATCGGGTGATACCTTTATCCATAAGGAAGACCTTGGCGGTGGCGGGGTCGACGCGTCGTTATGGAGTCAGCATGTATTGCCGGATGCGAAACGCCTACTGACGAATTTATTGGAGATCCAGGCACCAATGATTGCAGCGGTGAATGGTCCGGCCACGGTACATGCCGAACTTGCAGTGTTATGCGATGTCGTGCTTGCCGCCGATCACGCTACCTTTCAAGATGCTCCGCATTACCCGAGTGGCCTCGTACCAGGAGACGGTGTGCACATCGTGTGGCCGATGCTGCTTGGCTTGAATCGCGGTCGCTACTTTTTGATGACCGGGCAAGAACTGTCGGCCGCAGAGGCTTTAAACCTGGGCGTTGTGAATGAAGTGATGCCGCAGCCGGATCTGCTACCACGCGCCTGGGACCTTGCGCGTGCTATCCGGAAAAGACCGGAGGTGACGACCCGATTGACGCGCGAAGCGATACTTCAGCCAGTTAAGCGCGCCATGCTCGACGACTTACCGTACGGTCTTGCCCTAGAAGGGTTAGCGGCATGTGATCACTGGCCGACAACGTTTGCCGCGGAAAAACTATAAGGAAGGTGCGGAGCGAATGTGCACAAGTTTGCACGGTTTTCAGTGAACGAGCATGCAGTCGTCCCGAGAGAAGCTGCCTCAAAAACGATCGTGCTCGCGAGCTGCGATGGCTTCATGCTGGTGACTGAATTATCGAAAAATTAGTTTCGTGGGGGGACGGGCAATGACGTTGCAGAAATCGCAAGACCGATTCTATTTTTACTCATTTATCGTGCTGGCAATTCTGTCGCTTGGCGGTTTTGTTCCGAGCTTTTATCTTAGGCCGGATGACGATCCCTTGCCGATATGGATGAATATCCATGGTGTCGTATTTACGCTTTGGTATCTCGTAACGATTCTGCAATCGTGGTTAATCTTGAAAAATAAACATGTGCTACATCGCGAATTAGGAGTAGCCGCGTTAATAATTGTAATTAGCGCATTTATTTTGACCTTTGTTGCCGCGGCTAATTTAACGGCGACCGGGGCACATATGACTGGTGGCCCACGATTTACCGCTATTTTGACCGCTGCGTTTACTTGTTGCGTTTTAGTCGGGGTTTATTTTCGCCGAAAACCCGAGCTCCATAAGCGATTGATGCTGCTGGCGACGGTCTTATTAACCGTTCCTGGTTTTGATCGTTTGATCCGGATCATCTTGAAGCCGAGCTTCCCGTCGATAGCGACGAAAGATGCGCAAATGATCGTTTCAGCGTTCGCGGTAATTTTTATCGGACTCATGATCTACCGTGACGTTAAGCAATTCAAAAGACCGTCGTTTGCAATCGTGCTCGGATTCGCTTGCTTTTTCGTCGGCGGGATGTCCGGGAGTGCGTTTATCGATAGCGATCTGTGGACGGCGATGGTGGCGTCGTTTACGACAGCTGGCGCAGATACCATTGGCGTACCACACTAGGTGCGACCTCATAATTGATCAAATTTCAAGGACAGGCATAGATTGTATTAGTCGAATTGACGCACTAATATCACCCACGTGCAATGCCAAGGAGGTCAAGGATGACCCAACCAAGACGTACCCTTGTATCTGTCGAGGACACCCCCTATTATCACTGCGTAGGCCGTTGCGTGCGAAGGGCTTTCCTTTGTGGCTTCGATCAACTAAGCAAGCGTTCTTTTGAGCACCGTCGTGGATGGATGCAAGACCGCTTGGCCTTACTAGTTGAAACCTTCGCCATCGATCTGTGTGCGTATACGTTGATGTCGAATCACTATCACCTAGTGGTGCGCTTGTCCCCGGAGCGCATAGCGGCTTGGTCTGACCGAGAGGTGATTGAACGCTGGACCCAGGTCTATAGAGGCTCCGGAGCAGCACTTCGATATCTCAATAGTGAACCGCTGAGTGACGGTGATAAAGCCGAGGTCGATCGTCACGTCGCGGTTTGGCGAGAACGACTCGGTGACCTGTCTTGGTTCATGCGTGCCTTGAATGAATTCATAGCCCGGAAGGCCAACTGCGAAGACGAGTGCACGGGACACTTCTGGGAAGCTCGCTTTAAATCCCAAGCCTTATTAGACGAGGCCGCTGTGCTAACTGCGATGGCCTATGTGGACTTGAACCCGGTCCGCTCGAAGACAGCGAAGTCCATAGGTGACAGCGCCTTCACGTCGGGTCAAGGTCGGTTACGGGCGGCGCAATCGGGCGGTATCGACTATACGACCCGCCCCGGACCACGCCTCATGCCCTTCGCTGAGGTTGAGCGCCAACACCAGCTCGATTTTCTCCCCTTTAAATTAATGGACTACCTTGTCCTGTTGGATGCCACCGGCCGGGCAATCGTGGCGGGAAAGCGTGGATTCATCGCCGATGACCAACCGAAGTTACTGCGGTCTTTGAATATCGACTCCAACCATTGGTTTGATACGGTGATGAATCTCCAACGCCGTTACGAACTCGCGATGGGGTCCCCTGAGAAGATGCTTCAGCTTGCTAAGCATTGGGGTAGACGGTGGCTTTGTGGAACCCGCAGCGCAGCTAGATTCTATGCAGCAGTGAAGCCATAGCCGGCTTTTTATTTTTCAGGGTAGCTCGGCCGATTGGGGATCTTATTGTAAGGGCGAGTGCGTCTATACGATCTATATCGTGGCGTCGTCGTCGTCCATTGGGCGCTGCCCCAGTGCTGCGCGAAGGTTATTCGACGAAATTTTTGCAATCGACAGGAAAAAATACTTCTACGTAATTTTCGTCGATATCGATCTGGTGATGCCTGTCCAGTTATTTATTTGTGGTCGATCGGATGATGCCTGTCCAGTTATTTACCGATTATCGTCAAACATGAGACTGCTTCTTCTACTCCGCAGATGCCGCCGCCATTTTGTGCCATGGCGTGGCGTGCCCCTTCGACTTGGCGCTCGCCGGCTTCGTTGCGTAATTGGGTGACGAGTTCATAGATCTGTCCAAGTCCAGTGGCGCCGATCGGGTGGCCTTTCGATTCCAATCCGCCTGAGACGTTAATAGGAATGCGTCCGCCGAGCGTTGTTTCACCTCGTTCAGCGACTACCCCGCCTTCACCGATCGCACAGAACCCGAGCGCTTCGGATTCAATCACCTCGCCACTGGCGCTGGCATCGTGGACTTCTGCAACATCGATGTCTTCTGGTCCAATCCCGGCTTGCTCAAAGGCCTGTTGTGCGCCGAGACGGCTGCAATGGTGTTCTAGATCAGTCGCAGGGCGATTGCTGCCCGTGCGGATGACCGTGGCAAGAACGCGCATCGAGCGTGCTTTCGCATCCTTCAGTTTTTTCAAACCCGCTGCGTTGCAAACAATTGCGGCGGCCGCACCGTCGCTGATTGGGGAGCACATCGGTATGGTTAATGGAAACGTCACCGGTGCAGCACCAAGTACCTCGTCGATCGTGAAATCCTTGGTGTATTGCGATAATGGATTCATCGTCGAATGGCCGTGATTCTTCGACGCGATTGCGGCGAGCTGTCTTTGCGTAGTCCCAAACTCGCGCATGTGCATGCGCGAATAACCCGCGTAGACATCCATGAATACGCTATAGGGTCGCGGAGAGGTTGTTCCCTCCGGCACCTCAACGCCTTCACCCATGTTGCTCCATTGCTCAACGATGTTGTCGACATTGTGCACATCCCAAGCACCGTCAAAAGCGCTGAACATTTTGGCCTTATCTTCGGAGTACATTTTCTCGACACCGATCGCGAGCGCAACATCAGCCGCTCCCGCTTTCACGTAGTTAACTGCCAGGTGGAACGCAGTGCTGGCGGTTGCACAAGCATTTTCAACATTGACGATCGGGATCCCTTCGATGCCGAGTGAGCGTAAGGCAACTTCACCCCGTATCATGTCCTGCCCTTCCATGTGGCCTTGCACGCAATTGCCAAAGAAGGCGGCATCGATGCTGTCTTTTTCACAGCCGGCGTCATTCAAAACCTCGTTCAGCGCTTCCGCGGTGAGGTCCTTCAGACTTCGGGTCAGGTGTTTGCCGAAGTGCGTCATACTGACACCGGCTACGTAGATATCGCTCATTTTTGTGCTCCGATTGGTTACATGCGCACTTCGATGGTCTGCAATCCTCATAGTATCGCTATTGAGAATGTCGGTCGATATTCGCTCACTCCTAATGGTCAGCCCACGGATTGATGAGATATCGAATATTGGTAGGATGGCGTAGGTTCCAAGGAGATTCACCATGCGGGTTGCGGAATTTATCATCGACGTACTAGATGCAAGTGTCTTCGCCGGTTTTCCCTCGAATGGGTAAAGCGAGCGCGGCTGCGGCGGAGATTGCCTGTCCGGTTTGCGGCGGCGGGCAATTCGAATTGCTATTTACGAAGCGCGACGAATCATTTGTGCGTTGTAAGGCTTGCACGTTGATGTTGATCAATCCGCCTCCTGATCCGGATTCAAGCTCGGCGACCTATGACGAAGATTATAGCCAGGCGTACATACGCAAAGCCGATAAAAAATTAAAGCGGTGCGCCGGTTGGGTGAAACGCGTTCGGCGTCGATTCGTAGGCTCCGGACGCTGGTTAGACGTTGGCTGTTCAGCGGGTTTTGTTGTGCGGGCGGCGGCCGATCACGGATTCGATGCCCACGGGGTAGAGGTCGAGTCCGCCGCGGTTGAATATGGGCGTGATGCGTTGAAACTTAAGAACCTACGCTGCGGTTTCTTAGAAGACCAGGGGTATCCAGATAGTTTTTTCGATGTAATTTCGCTCTACGACGTGATTGAGCACGTGCCCGATCTCAACCATCTCGTCACGGAGCTTGATCGGATACTGGCCCCCGGTGGGGTGATCGAGATTCGAACGCCAAATGTCGATCATTGGCAGACCCCACGCGATCTCTCTACCTGGAAGGAGGTCAAACCTTCCGAACACCTTTATTACTTTAGTTTTACTACCCTAAAAACCCTCTTCGAGAACCACGGTCTTAGCGTGCGCCATAAGCGAGCGATGCTAAAACCGGCCCTTAATGTTTACTTCGGCAAGACAGTCGCAGTCGCTCCCTAACAATTAAACTATTGCCATAATTCAATCGAGAATAGAGATGTCTGCCAGCACGGGGTCGGTGTCGACCGCAACTTCATTCTCGATCAAGTGGCCGCAACCAGGACAGAAAAATTGCCGAAAAGTTACAGCGTCATCAATAAAGCGACCAGGCTCGCCGATCAATGGATTAGAGTCCGATACATGGTTGTCCTCGCGGATACAGGCGTCTTTATAATTTTCCGTCGTCGCTCCAAGTTCGGTTGAACAACTTGAGCAGGCCCAATACTGGCCACCGTCGTCGCTCATTGCGTTAAGGCAACTACTGGCTTCAAATAAAACTGCGCCGTTACGAACAGTGGCTTGGCGGCCATCCTTGCGTACCCGCTCGGCGCGGATTTCTGCTCGCAGCTTCGCAGTTGCCTCCGCGTCTACAGTCACTTCATCGCTTAAGACAGCTCCATAGACCTTGCGTGCGGTTTCTGCGGTTACTGAATAATTCTCAAGGTCTTGTTCAATGTCGGCCGGGGAGCGATCCATGGGATCACCGAACCCGCCGCCGCCGGTCCAGCGTACCGCGTAAACATCATTCGCAGTCTGCTGAAAATTTTCTTCGCGTAATTGCAACGTGACGGGGTCGCCGTTCACCTGGGAAGTATCGTCCGGCATTTTGGATGCTTCGATATTGTCAAAGATATCGCTGTTGCGAATAAACGTGTATGAATTGGTCGTGGAGGGGTAACCGCCCATCATGCCCGACGAGGTAGGCGTTGCATTTCCCGAAGACAAGGTGTCTTGGGTAATGAGATCGGTGTTGTGAGGAATAAAGCAGCTTTCCGCCGATAGCCCGCCGCGATACTGGCCGGCGCCACCGGAATCCGGTAATTCTTTACGATATAGAAACAGCACCGGAAAACTTTGCTCGGTATGTTCGATATTCGGAAGCTGGCAGATCGGCGTACGCGATTGCCCACCGGTGTTGATCCCATCGGCCATTGTAAATGCGCCAATTGCGCCGCCAATGGGATCGATCAACAGATAGCCATAGCGTTCTCCCCATTGGTCGATGCCGCGAAACAAAGTCGCCGGCCACTGGCTGGTACCGCCGATACACATGATGTCTTTACGCATTTCCGCATCGGGATAGATCATTTTGGAAAGCACGTTGTAGGCTGGGTACAGTGATATCTCCATTGATTGTATCGGTGCGGTCGAGACGGATGCGGGGAAGTGGGCGCAGTTGAACGTTCCTGGTGTCGGGTCAAATTCAATATGCCGAAGCGCGCCCCCAGGCGCGAAATATTGGTCCCAGCACAACAGTTCGTTGACTGCGACCATGATCGAACCACGCCAGCCGGAATAGGTTGCGTTCATTGCACCATCTTGGGGGGCTGAATCATCGTTCGTGAACACGAGTTTATTGCCTTCCTTACGCAGTCCGATCATCACCCGGTGTGTGCGGCGATCGCCGGGTCGGCAGGCTTCGACATAGGTGCGGTCCTGCCAGTAGCCATCTGGAATACGCGCCATCTTTTCCAGGTAGGCTTTCTCGGAGTTATCGATAACCCGCTTCATTACACCTTTGACGACGCTCGCGCCGTAACGCTTGATGAGATCCAGAATACGTTCGCGTGCAGTCGTATTCCCTGCCATCTGTGCGCGAAAATCGAGCGCGACGAGTTCGGGTTTTCGCGAGGAGCGGAGATACACCGCCTCGATGTCCTTGCGAACTTCAAAGTTCTCAATGATTTTTAGCGGCGGTAGCAGGATCCCTTCGTCGTAAACGGACTCCGCGGCGGGGCAAAAGCTGCCCGGGGTGATCCCGCCGATATCATACTGATGCAGGCAGTTGGTCACCCAACAAAACAGCTCACCTTCCCAGAACACCGGACATAAAAGCATCACGTCCTGCTGGTGGGCGGCGCCGACCCAAGGATCATTGGCGATAAACATGTCCCCCTCGTTGATACCCGGGTTATCGCTACGGAACTCAAGCGTCCACTTCACTTGCGTGTCGGTCACCCCCGACATGTACTGCATATAGGGGCCGAAATAGACGAACTCTGCGTCTTCAGTCAGTATCGACGGGTTTAGATCGAGTGCATACATCGCCACCGGCGAGCCCGAAATGCGTTGAATGGTCGCTCCGTGTTCTTCGTTTATCTGCCATAGATTGTGCCGGATCACCTCATAGGTGACGGGGTCGATCTCACGGTCCCAATCATTATGTAGCTTGAGTTTGTCGGATATCGTGAGCACCTCCGGCGGCACGTAGGGTTGGTCTACCCCATTAAAATCCACATCGGTCATTTCGCTGATTCTTGGCATAGTGGCTTTCCTTCAGATCGCGGGGACTTAAGGTCCGTTATACAGCGTTAGGGTCGATAACAAAGTTACCGAGCGCGTCGACACTCACAGATTGGTGAGGATGGATCACCATCGACGTTGTTGCGGTTTCGACGACGCACGGTCCATCGAGAGAATTTCCTGGCTTCAGCTTATAACCATCGAAAATCGGGGTCGCCGATCGCTGCTTATTCTCAGCCCAGTAGATGTCTCGGGTTCCGCTCTGCGCAGCGGGATCAATCTCCGTAGTCAATTCGGTCGCCTCAACTAACTTGGGTTTACGCGACAATGCACTCGCGCGGCAGCGGTAGGTCACGATCTCAAGGCGTGCACCTGGTAGCGCAGCACCGCGGCCATAGAGGCGTTCATAGCGTTCGACGAACCTGGCCCGCAACCCATCCATATCATTTTCGGAGAGGATCCCAGAATCGAGGTCGACTTCAACTTCATTGATCTGTCCGCGGTGACGCATATCCAGAGACAGCGCGAACTGGTGGCGCTCCGGTGCGACTTGATCCTCAATGAGTTGGTTGCGACCGCGGGTTTCCAGCTCCGCAAGGAGTGCATTGACCTTCTCGAGATCAAACGGCGAGGACATGATGTTGACTTGCTCGTTGACGTGCAAGATGTCCGCCGAGGCGGCACCGAACGCACACCAAACAGCGGCGGTATCACCTTGCGGCACGATCACTTTTTGTACTCCAAGTTCCCTGGCCGCAACACCCATATGGACCGGCCCCGCGCCACCGAAGGCAAAGACCACGAATTCTCGTGGATCAAGACCCTTTTGTACGGTTACCTTACGGATCAGGTCGGCCATTTGGAACTCTGCAATTTGGGCGACTCCACTTGCCAGCTCGAACAATTCCATATCCAACTCGTCGGCGAGAAGTTGTAGCGCGCGTGCCGCAGCCTCACGATCGAGTTGCATGGTACCGCCGGCAAAATTTTCAGGATCGAGGTAACCAAGCACAAGATCGGCATCGGTCGTGGTTGGCTCCGTACCGCCGCGACCGTAACACACCGGTCCCGGATCGGCGCCGGCACTTTCCGGTCCGACTCTTATTGTGCGTGTTGTTTTGTCAATCCAAACTTTGCTACCGCCACCGGTACCAAGTGTTTGAACGTCGACCTTGGGCAGAAAATATTCGTACTGATGTACGATACTGCGATAGGACACGACAGGACGCCCTTCGTGGATAACCCCGACGTCAAACGACGTACCCCCGAGATCGGTGGTGATAACATTTGGGAAACCCATTAAGCCGCCGAGATAAAGCGAGCCGGTTACGCCAGATACCGGACCCGAGTCCAGCGTTAGTAACGGCGCTTCGGTTGCCTTGTTGACCGAGATTGTGCCGCCTGCGCATTGCGTAATTTGCAGCGGCGGCTTGTAACCCATGTCTTTTAGTTGCCCGTCGAGCCGGGTGACGTAGCCGACAGTTGTTGGTCCAATATAGCCATTGAGTGCAACCGCCGTGGTCCGTTCGTATTCACCCCACTTAGGGGCGAGTTCCGTCGAACAGGTGACGTAGAGTTCAGGCGCGAGCTCTTGTGCAAGTGCTTTTATGCGCTGCTCATGAGTCGGATCAAGGAAGCTCCATAGCAAGCAGATCGCGAGTGCTTCACATCCGGCGTCACGCAGCTCCGTGATGGCAGTGCGGGCTTCTTCCTCGTTCAACTTGACGACGACTTTACCGAAGCAATCGACACGCTCCGATACTCCGCGGATCATGCGCTTGGGGATGATTGGATCGGGTTTGCTACTTTCCGGGATATGCACAATCAACTTGATGTCTTGCCCGCTCAAACCCCGCGATCCGCGCATAATATGGATCACGTCGTTGTGACCTTTGGTCGTGATCAGACCGACCTTAGCCCCGCGCCGCTGAATGACTGCATTCGTGCCGACCGTCGTACCATGCGCAAGCACTGCGATTGATTCGAGCAGATCCGGAACTTCCAGGCCAATCTTCAATGCTGCGCGTCTTACCGCTTCCATCACACCGTCGGCAAAATTGCTGGGGGTCGACGGTGCTTTGGCGATCGTCAATGCACCGCTATCGTCTATTAACACGCAGTCTGTAAAGGTGCCTCCGATATCGAGGCCGCATAAATAAGATGACATAGGGCGGATCCTTATCGCGCACGAGCAATCCGAGGGGGCTTTGTAATGGTCGTCCCAACGGGTGCTTTTTAGATTTGAACGAGCGTTCAAAATTATACGATCGTTCAAGGCTTTTCAAGTACTATTGGCTATATATGGCCAGACGCGAACAAGAGCTATCGACTCAAGATCGGATCCTAAATGCGTCCGAAACCCTATTCGCCGAATTTGGCTTCGATGGCGTGTCGTTGCGCCGTATTACCCAACAAGCTGAGGTCGAATTGGCTCTCGCGAACTATCATTTCGGCCCGAAAAAAGAACTGTTCTTGGCGGTGGTCAGGCGCCGCGCCGATGAATTAAATCAAGCGCGTTCGGTTGCGCTCGATGCGTTGGGGCCTGAAGCCGGAGTGGCCGATCTGATTGACGCTTTTACCCGGCCTTTTTTGGAGAAGAGCGTACGTGGCGGTCCGGGATGGAAGAGTTATGCACGATTGATCGCACAGATTGCGAACTCGCCGCGCTGGACCGAGGTTATCATGGCGAGCCAGTTTGATGCGGTGGCGACGAAATTTATCGAACGCACCAAGCTTGCCTTACCGCACAGTGACGAACGCAACATTTACTGGGCGTTTCACTTTTTAATCGGTACGATGATGATGACCTTCGCCGAGACTCAGCGCATCGATAGGCTTTCTGGTGGACGCTGCCGATCTTCCGATCTAGATACCATCCATGCCAAGATGATCCCATTCCTTGCCGCCGGATTTGAGGCACTATGTGGTGCCGACAGCGTTGCCGATTGGAGCCGCAATCGAAGATCCGCGATTGGTACAATGAAAGACCATCCATAGTAAAAGAGGCGCTCGAACGACCATGTCTGTTGTCCTAACTAACACCGATGAACGCGGCGTCGCGACCGTGACATTGAATCGACCGGAAGTTAATAATGCCTACAACGCTGAAGTTGTCGCCGCGTTGCTCGAAACGTTTACCGCGCTCAGCGTCGATGACGCGGTGCGGGTGATTGTGATCCGCGGCAACGGTAAGCATTTTCAGGCCGGTGCAGATCTAAAATGGTTGGCACAAATTGGCGAGATGGATGCGGCGGCTAACTTGGCGACCTCGCAACGTACCGCGACTGCTGTTCGCGCGCTGAACGAGATCCGCGTACCGACGATTGCACTGGTGCACGGTGCCTGTATCGGCGGTGGCACGGGTATCATTGCCGCAGCCGACATTGTGATCGCATCGCACGATGCTACTTTCGCGATCAGTGAGGCGCGTTGGGGGGTTTTTGCAAGTGTCATATTTCCACAATTGAACGCGGCAATTGGTACCCGACAAGTGCGTCGCTACGCGGTGACTTGCGAGCGCTTTGATGCCGAGCGAGCCAAGGATCTTGGACTCGTACATGAGGTGTGTGAACGCGGAGATCTAGATCAAACGGCGGCGCCACTTATCGAGGGAATTCTAATGGCCGGTCCAAACGCAGTGCGGAGCACCAAGCGTAGCGTTATGGAGTGCGCTGAGGAATTCATGTCAGACGAATTGTATGACCATATTGTTCAGCAGCATGCTGATGCTCGCCAAACCGCCGAGGCCAAAGAAGGTTTCAATAGTTTCATCGAAAAGCGCGACCCAAGTTGGTACCAAGGACGTAGCGAATAAGTTTCGCTGCCGCTTCCGTTTACTACTTGTCGCAAGATCATCCGACGGAGAAACGACATGAGTGCTTTGTTCAAGCCATCTGGGGTTATTACGATTACGACCGATTTTGGCCACCGTGGGCCGTTCGTAGGGACAATGAAGGGAGTCATTCTCGATCGGTTTGCAGATGCGAAGATCATCGATTTAACCCATGAGGCGTTTGTTCATTGGCCGGCCGAAGCTGGATTCTGGTTGGAGCGCTCGTTTCGCTATTTTCCCACCGGCACGGTTCATCTCGCGGTCGTCGATCCAGGGGTCGGTACGGACCGTTCGGTATTGCTTGTGCTGGCTGAAGGGCATGCATTTTTGGCCCCAGATAATGGATTGCTGGGTGGCGTGATTGACGCCGTAGAGGCGACGGTGATCAGGGTCGAAGAGGAACATATTGCTCGGCTCGCACTGGATTCGGTCAGCGCAACGTTTCACGGACGCGATATCTTCGCGCCAATCACTGGTGAGATCGCTGCGGGTAGGACCCCGCCCGAGGAGCTTGGGAAGGTGACCCAAGACTACATACCGTCGTTGATTGAGTCACCGGAAATGTACGCGCGCGAGCTGCATGGGATCGTCATCACCTCGGATAATTTTGGCAATCTGATCACAAACGTTGATCGGAACATGCTGGAACAGTTCGAACAGCCGGTAGTGCGTGCGGGCGGTCATTCTATCCCTTTGCGCCGCACCTACGCGGACGTCTCACCGGGCGATTTGCTGGCCCTGGTCAACTCATTACATGTTGTCGAAATTGCCCGTGCCGAGCAGAGTGCGGCGGAACTTCTGGGTTTAGGACGCGGCGCACCAGTTGTGATCGTGGAAGGCGGGTAGAGATTGCACATAACGAAGGTGCGCCGTCCTAATCGATCACATGTCCACAACCGAGCTTTAGCCCATCAATGAGCGTGCTCGGCTGGATAATCGCGTTTAGCGTGCTCGGCAGTCTCTTAAGCGTTGCAACCGCGGCTGGGTATTTGCTGTTGCCGGAGCATGCTCGCACCCGTAGCCTAAGCTTATTAGTCAGCTTCGCGACTGGTGTTTTGTTAGGGGTGGCGTTCATCCATCTGTTACCGCATGCGCTCGACCATGAATCGACACACGATTCGAGCACCATCATGGTCACGGTATTGCTGGGTATTTTCGTCTTCTTTATTTTGGAGAAGGCGTTGATTTGGCGTCACGCTCATCACCACGGACACGATGCATCGCATGAACATCGCGGCGAGCAATCCGCCGGCGCGTTGATCGTTGTCGGCGATACGTTTCATAACTTTCTTGATGGTATTTTACTAACCGCGGCATTTGTTACCGATGTGCATCTCGGCATCGCCACTGGGTTTGCGTTAATTGCACACGAGATCCCGCAAGAACTGGGCGATTTCGCGATCTTGATCAACTCTGGAATGTCACGAATGCGAGCGTTCATACTCAATGGCGTCACCAGCTTGGCGATGGTGATCGGCGCATTGATTGCCTGGTGGGGTATCCAGTATGTACAGGCGGTGCTGCCCTACATACTCGCGTTTACTGCCGCGAGTTTTATCTATATCGCAGTGGCAGATCTAATTCCGAGCTTGCATCGAGGTGTGCGTCTCAAGGACACCGTCGCACAATTAGTCTTGATCACTGCTGGGATATTGTTGATCGCTGCTTTTCAATCCGCCGAGATCGTCTAACAAGGGCTATTGGACGCTCTGATATAAAACCAACGTTATGGCTATCGATGAATTAACTATCGAACAATTACGGCTCCGGGCAGGAGAAAAATGGACCCATTACGCCGCTGATGTACTGCCGGCGTGGGTCGCCGATATGGATTTTGAAATTGCTCCGCCGATCCGCGCGGCGCTTGAGCAGCGTATCTCAAATTCAGATTGCGGATACCCGGTTTCGCCCATGGATACTGGTTTGCCGGAAATTTTTAGCGCTCGGGTTCGACAACGATTCAATTGGGATATCTCACCGAGCCAGGTCGACTTGTTCAACGATGTAGTACAAGCCATCTATTTTGGACTCCAGGCATTGTCCGGGGAAGGTGATGGCGTTGTCATTCAAACACCGATTTATCCGCCGTTTATCGGTGCGACCGAATCCACGCTACGGCGACTGGTTCTTTGCCCACTGGGCGCCGGGCCACAGGGTTATGAGATCGACTTCGATCAGATGCGTAGCGCAATCGATTCAAGTACTCGGATCTTGTTGTTATGCAACCCACACAATCCGACCGGGCGGTGTTTTTCCCGGAGCGAGCTGGAGGGGCTGGCCGAGATTGCGTTGACCAATGATCTGTCGATCATTTCAGACGAAATACATGCGGATTTAGTCTACTCACCAAGTTCGCATATTCCGATCGCGAGCCTATCTCCAGAGGTAGCGGAACGCACCGTGACGCTAATGTCAGCGAGTAAGGCATTTAATATCGCCGGCATTTGTATGGCATTCGCGGTGTTCGGGGGGGATGCCGTGCGGAAAAAGGTTGACCAAATTCCCCGCCATCTACGCGGCGGCCTTTCGGCGCTCAGCGTAGCGGGCGTAACTGCAGCCCTATCCGAGTCGCAACCTTGGTTGGACGAGGTACTGGATTATCTGCAAGGCAATCGGGACTATTTAACGCAGCATGCGCGCGATAAATGGCCGGAGGTCGGCTACCATCCGCCGGAGGCCACCTACCTCGGGTGGTTCGACTTCCGAGCCTTCGATCTGTCACCTAACCCATACGCATTCTTTCTCGAGCAGGCCAAAGTGGCGCTGGGACACGGTACCCGCTTTGGAGATCCGGGTCGTGGGTTTGTGCGTTTAAACTTCGCGACGTCTCGCGCGATCCTGGAACAAATAACGAATCGCATGGATAGCGCACTCGAGCATGTTTCCGTTAATACCGCCTAACGGGACATTTCGAGAAGAATTCTAAGCGTCAGTCGCGCAAAATTCCGGTCATTTAGGCTTCGTGCAGCTACTGGTTGTGGACCCATTTCAACAGCGCATTTTGGATTTCAATTCCGGATCCCTTGTGCACGTTGTTGTGATTAAGAAGCACTACCACGGAGTAAGTCGTTCCACTCGCAGCGAGAACATAACCGGCAATCGCCGCAACATCATCCAAACGCCCAGTTTTTAAATGCATACGCCCTCGCTCCGGCCGCCCCCGAAATCTGCGCCGTGTTGTCCCGTCGACACCGTTGATTGACATGGAGGCGACGAATTCCGGCATATAGGGGTCGCGGTAGGCATGACGTAACAGACCATTCATAAGATCCGCGCTGATACGGGTTGTACGGGATAAACCTGAACCGTTATCGAGAACAAGATCCGAGTCATCAAGATTGTTTTCCCGTAAATACTCGCGCAATACTTGGACGCCTTGCTCTTTGGTGACTGGCGGTTTGAACTTTGCCGTAGCGAGCGTATACAGAAGGAGGCGTGTCATCACGTTGTTACTCCACTTGTTTACCGAACGAATAATTTCAGCCAGTGGCGGTGAATGGTAGACGAGTAACGGACGTGTTTTCGGCGGCACTTTGCCTTCGCGATAGCCGCCCGAAATGCTGCCACCCCAATGCCCCCATAGACGTTGGAAGGTACCGAAAGCATACGAGTCGGGTTGCAACACACTACGATGCAGCGAATACGATCGACAGGCAGAAGGGAACGCGCCGGAAAAAACCACATGGTTTGCAGTCTTCCGATCTGGCACATCCATGTTAATGCCGAATTGGAAGCCACGACACTTTCCTTTTTTCGTACGCAGTTGATTGGTTATTTTTAGGTTAGGAAGTTCCGGCTGCGTCCGGATGTCGACATTTTTCCCGTTTCCCGATGGAAAAAACTGAAACTCGACAGCCTTAAAATTCACCAGGGCTGCGTTTGGGACGACGTTATATAGTCGATCGGGTTGGCGGTCGAAGGCGCCCGGGTCCTGATTGGGGACGGCGAAATGAGAATCGTCGATCAGCAGGTCACCGTTAATGTTCTCGACCCCACGTGCATGCAACTCACCGAGCATTTTCCAGAATTCCTCGGTCGTGAGATATGGGTTGCCATAGCCTTTCAAGATCAGGTCGCCATCCAATACGCCATCTTTGATTGGGCCGAGAGCATAGAGTTTCGTGGGCCAGGTGTAATTTGGACCGAGCACGTCTAATGCGACGAACGTTGTCAGTAGCTTTATCGACGAGGCGGGGTTGCGCGGTACTTCCGCGTTAATACTCAACAGCGGTATCTCAGCGTTTATGTTCTGCACAAGTACGCTGATCGCACCGTCGGGGATCTTATAGGCGTTGATGACCTTGCGCACGGATTCCGGGACTTGAGCGGCAGCAGCGCTCGCCAAACCCGCCCACAGCAGCGCAATCGCTAAGGTTTTGTTGAACATGAATTCGCGAAACCGTTTGGCGGCTTGTCAATACATCAACGATGCATGCCGTGATACTCCTTGTTCGGTTGCATATCGACGGCACTGGCAACCCGATTCGTCATATTGTAGAAACCAGCAATATTGGCGATGTCCCAAATATCTTTCTCACTAAAGCCGTGATCACGTAAGCCTTGTCGATCAGTTTCGTCAATTGCATGTGTCGTTCGCGTCAGCTTATCGGCAAAGTCCAGCATTGCGCGATGTCGCGGCTCTAGCTCTGCTGCCCGATAATTCTGCACCATCAATTCTCCGAGAACCGGATTTTCAGAGTATTCGCGGACGTTACACCCATGCGCCGTGAGGCAGTAGAAACAGTGATTCGCGCACGATACGACCACTGCAATCATCTCCTTTTCGAGGTTGCTGAGTCCGGACTTGCCAAACATCAACGCGTTATAGAATCGTGAAAAGGTTCGCAGTTGTTCGTCATCGTGACTGTATGCAGCCAGCACGTTCGGAATCAAGCCCAGTTTGTCGCGACAAATACCGAAGAATTTTTGTAGATCTTCGGGTAATTCAGATTCGTCTGGGAGCGGTATATCCAGAGCAATGATGTGGTCAGGTTGATTCATTACGTGTCCTCGATTGATTCAAATTTCGCCACAGTGGAATCGATGCAGCGTTACAGTCGTAGACTAGCACGCCCGGATTAAGCCTCAAAAACAACCGTTGTGAGTTCGTACGTCGTTATCGCCAGATCAGCGATACGATCCGGCTCGTCAGTAAGGAGAATATTAATTGGGCAAATGGTTGAGGTATCTTTGCAAATGGAGACGTCGAAAGTCTTCGAAGTTCCATGCTTCGTCTGTAAGGCGTTCTTTATGCGGATCGGCGATCACATAGGTGTAGGCCGTCATCGGAGAACCGTCTAGTTGAGTAGCTTCGACCAGCTGTCGTTCGTACAAGCTGGACTCGAAATCATCTAGGCGTTGCCAGCCGAGCTTATCGATACCCCGGTACAAATTGCCGCGGGTTGATGCGCCGGCGAGTTTGGTGATCGCAGGGTATGCCGCACGGCGTACTCTACGGCACACGTAATCATCTAGGACCGCGGGTGCCCCCTCGATCCTGCGCCCGATCACCGAATGCAGTAGCTCGGGCGCCAGCAACGTGCCATAGGCGAATAAGGAATCGACCATCTCAGCGCAGCCGATCCGATCGTTTTCAGATAACCCCGCTGTCTCGTAGTGCCGATTGCTCGTCCGCGGACAGCTTTAATACCTCGGAGAATACTTCATCGTTATGCGAACCGACTCGAGGCCCTGGCCACTCCGTACTACCGGGCGTTTTTGATAGATGTGGGATGATTGCCGGAATTGTCAGCGGCTCGCCGTCAACGGTGACTTGTTGCAGTAAACCGCGTGCGGCGTATTGCGGATCCTCGAAAATGTCTTTAACGCTATAAATCGGACCAGCCGCAACGCCGGCTGCGTCGAGCTCGCTCAAGGCGGTTGCAGCTGGTAGGGAGGCGGCCCAAGCCGCGATTTTGCCATCGATTTCGTCTTGATGGTCAACGCGATTATTGTTGTCTGAAAATCTCGCATCGGTGGCCATGCCTGGGTCGCCCATCGCATCGGCGAGGCGCTTAAACATGGAGTCGGTATTTGCGCCAATCACAATAAGCTTGCCATCTTCGCAACGATAGGTATTGGACGGCACGATACCGGTTATTGTCGATCCGGACGGTTCGCGGATCATGCCGGCGCCATCGTATTCGGGGATTACGCCTTCGAGTAGATTAAATACGGCTTCAAAAATGGCGACATCAACCACCTGCCCGTTACCGTCACGTGTGCGATTAATATAGGCGAGCAGGATCCCAAACGCTGCATGAATGCCGGCCAAGGTGTCGCCGATACTAAGGTTCGGTCTAACCGGTGCTTCATTTGGAAACCCATTCACGTAGCGAAAACCACCGAATCCTTCGCACACAGAAGCGAATCCCGGCTTCGGTGCCGATGGGCCGGTTTGGCCGTAACCTGAAATCCGGGCATAGATGAGTCCAGGATTTGATTGTTTAAATTCATCCGGGCCAAGGCCCCATTTTTCCATCGTCCCCGGCTTGAAGTTCTCAATCAGTACGTCAGCTGTTTCAACTAGCTGCCGCATTAGCGTACGCCCGCGTTCGCTTTTTAAGTCAATCGTGACGCACTTTTTATTGCGCCCAAGGCTCGACCACCACAGCGATTGTCCGTTTCTCAATTTGCGCCAACGGCGAATGGGATCGCCGGTCTCGGGTGGCTCAACTTTGATCACCTCGGCGCCAAAATACCCAAGCATGGTACCGGCGAATGGACCAGCGAGCAGTTGCCCGACCTCTATTACGCGCAGCCCTTCGAGGGGTCGTTGCGCGGCGTTGTTTTCAGCCATAGTGTTATTAGACTCGTTAGGTTCTTCGGTTTTGTCCGCCTCATGCGGTCCGGTTAGCGACGACGATCATCGTCGCCAGGGCTAGCTATTTTGCGCGGCCTGGGCGATGGGATCCAGTCGTAAGTAGGACGGCGACAAAGGCGCCAATCGCGATACCAGCACTGTTGGCGACGACGTCGGCGATCGACCCCGTGCGGTAGGGCACCAGCGCTTGGGTGCATTCGAGTGCGACACCCAGGGCGAATACCCACATCGTTATCCGGTGCCAGCGACTACGATCCGCGGATACCGCGAACCACCCCATCAGTACGCTGTAGATCAGCGCGTGCGCGAGCTTGTCACCGTAGCCGTGTGCGACATCTGGTAGCGGCGCGGCTGGGATGAGTGATAGTACTACCACCACTGCGACCATCAGCCAGCCGATAGTAGCGTGAATCTTTGGCGAGATTAGGTGGCGCATGCTGTCGTTACGGTACTACGTTACGGACTGATAGCCGCAAACCGTCCCGTCCGCAGGGCACGGTGCTTGCCTGGAGGAATATAGCGCCCGATTGGGTCGGCTTCTAGTCAGTACTTTTGACGATATAACGAAATAAGTCAGACTCGGATAGCAGGCCGACCAACTTCCCGTGTTCATCGACAACCGGTAGGCCACTGACTTTGAGCTGCAGCATCGTCTGCGCAGCGAGTCCGAGAGACGCGGTTTGCGGTATGGTGATAGGGTCTGGGGTCATCAGATCACCGACCTGCGGTGGCCCGGAAAAATCTGTCATATCCGCCGATGCCGTCGCTTTCGCAGCGCGCACATCGCCTAGACTTAGAACACCGGTGAGAATGCCATCGTCAACGACGGCAAGTCGCCTAATGCTATTGTCCTCGAGGATTTGGTCGGCTTCTTCTAACGTGGTATCCGAGGTCGTGGTGATGACGGATTGCGTCATCCAATCCTGGACTATTTCGCTCATACCTGCTCCTCGGTGCGCGTTTTCAGCGCCGAATTCCTCTAGTGTAGTCCATTCTTCGGTCATGTCAGTTGCCTTCCCGAGGTTTTATCTTGTGGGTGCTCACCGAATTTGAGGTCAGCATAACGTGTCTCGAACTTAGCTTAGCGGCGATCCTCTTGCAGAATTTAGCCCATCGCGCCGATATCTTGAATCATGCACCTGGACGAAATGTCGATTCAATCCACAAATTCGCGATTTATCGTTATCGCCATCACCTTTTTGGTGATTTGCTCCCACGCTTCTGCGGGGGAATTTAGCGCCGGTGTTGCGGCCTATAAGCGTGGTGATTTCACTACCGCGATTGAAGTCTTTTCGGGTCTAGCCGAGACCGCGGACGCACGCGCGCAATTTGCGCTCGGCCTGCTATACGACAACGGAGAAGGGGTTGAGCAAGACCCCAGCGAAGCGGTGCGTTGGTATACGAAAAGCGCGGCACAAGGCTATGCCAAGGCCCAGTACAACCTCGCCTTATTGTACGCAGACGAGACATCTCCTTTAGTCGACGCCGATGCTGCCCGAAGTTGGTTTATTCGCTCAGCAGAGTCCGGTAATGCAGATGGTGTCGTGTGGCTGCGCGCCGCGGCAGAAACCGGTGATATCGATGCCCAGTTTCGTCTTGGGCGCATGTACCTACGCGCCCGCGGCGTTTCGCGCAATGATGCGGAGGGATTCCATTGGATCAAGCAAGCGGCCGCAGCCAATCATCTTGAGGCGAGCTATGCGCTTGGCGTGATCTATGAAAATGGACGCGGAGTCGATCATTCCTATCGTGAGGCAGTGCATTGGTACGAAGTGGCTGCGACGCAAGGCTTGATGTCGGCGGTTTATAATCTCGCGCGATTATACCGCTTGGGGCGAGGCGTCCAGCGCGACTTGCGGAAGTCGCAGCAATTATACGAACAGGCGGCAATGGCGGGATTAGTGGAGGCGCAGTTGTCGCTCGCGATGCTGTACGAGGCGGGACAGGGGTGGCCGCGAGATACAACAGAAACCTTGCGCTGGTATCTCGTTGCAGCGGCGGGTGGAAATGCCGACGCGCAGATAAATTTGGCCTACCTCTACGCCGAAGGTATCGGTGTGGCAAAGGACCCGGTCGAATCGTTCGCTTGGTATACCGTCGCAGCCGCGAGCGGACACCCGGTGGCTGTTAGTAATCTCAGCGTCATGCAGCAGGCGTTATCGCCGGTACAAATCAAAGCAGCCGAAAATCGTGTGCCGGCTCTTTTGCAACAACCCGGTGATGCTCGAGCGGAGCTGAACGTTGCTGCCGCGACGTCTAGTCGCGGCACGAGACGATGATGGCGTACTGCGCGAGCGTTGCGCTGTACTAGACTGCCCGCCAGTAGCTCCCTGCGATGCCAGCGAACACGACGGCGCCATACCAATTGTTGTTCATGAAGGCCTTAAAGCACTGCGCCGGGACTCGACGGTGGATCAGTATTTGCTGGTAGACGGCCATCCCGGCACAGATTGCTAGCGCGAGGTCGTAGGGCCAACCGAGGCGTGCTTCACGTCCGATCAGCATGAGTCCCAACAACATCATTACCTGGAATACACCGACGAAGGTGCGATCGGCATCGTCAAATAGGATCGCCGTCGACTTGAGTCCAAGCTTGATGTCATCCTCGCGGTCGACCATGGCGTATTCGGTATCGTAGATCATCGCCCATAGCACTGCGGTGGCCATCAAGGCCCAAGCGACATTCGGCACCGAGTTTGTTTGTGCTGCAAATGCCATGGGAACGCCCCAGCCGAACGCCGCGCCAAGGAAAATTTGCGGGATGTAAGTGTACCGCTTCATAAACGGATAAATAATCGCAAGCACGACGCCCGCTAGCGAAAGTTGGAAGGTCAGACGGTTCATAGTAGCTACGAGTGCGGCAGAGATCGCGACTAGAACAAAAAATAATGTCAACGCTTCTCTCACCGATACTGCGCGGGTGGCGAATGGGCGATCTCGGGTACGCTTCACATGCGCGTCAATATTGCGATCTGCGAAATCATTGATCACGCATCCCGCCGAGCGCATGGTGAAGGTGCCAAGTACAAACACGAGTAGTACTTTGGTGTCGGGGATCCCGCCTGCTGCTATCCACAGAGCCCACAACACCGGCCACAACAACAACAACGTTCCTATTGGTCGATGCAGGCGCATGAGGCGCCCATATGAGTTGGCGCGATCTTTGAGGTGATCCCAGTCCATCGATCGTTTTTAGGGCTATCTCAATACCCGCTCATGTACCTGCAATAATTCCGGAAAAGCGATAAAAGACATGGACATCACCACGGAGAAAACAATTTAATTAGTACTAGGTGAAATGCCTATCGCCCCTTTGTGCGCATCGTGCTCTCGACTCATGCCTCCTGCTTCGTTCTACCTCCTGCATCCGTGCGATCGTTCGTGGCTGATCAACTTTTTTAGAGTTCCCGCAATTCGCGAAATACATGTGCGTTGTTTAATTTATACGTTGACGTATTCTATCCGATCCGTCAGCCAACGTTCGATGATCCGTTCAACGATGTCTGGTTCAGCGCGTAAAAGTTCGTCCGCAGTACGTTGTACCAACGGGAGCAGTTCGTGATCCCGTGCAATATCAGCAATCCGGTACTCGGACGCTCCGGTTTGTTTAGTACCCAAAACCTCGCCGGGACCACGTAGTTGTAAATCACGCTCGGCGATCACAAATCCGTCAGTTGTTTCGCGGATGACGCGAAGACGATGTTTGGCGGTCTCGCTCAACGGCGTTTTGTACAGTAATAAACAATCGGATGTGGCGGCGCCGCGACCGACTCGCCCACGCAATTGGTGAAGCTGTGAGAGCCCCAAGCGCTCGGCATTCTCGATCACCATGAGGCTTGCGTTAGGAACATCGACGCCGACCTCAATTACCGTCGTGGCTACTAATAGGTCTAGTTCATGTGCTGAGAACGAATGCATCACTGCCGATTTATCCTTCTCGGACATGCGCCCGTGGACGAGCCCGATCCTCAATTGTGGTAGTGCCTCATTTAACAGAGCCAAGGTGTCCGTCGCAGCCGTCGCCTCAAGTAAATCTGATTCGTCGATCAATGGACACACCCAATAGGCTTGTCGTGAGTTGGCGCACGCATGAGCGATACGTTCGATGACCTCGCCGCGACGGGCGTCGGGGATCACCACAGTACGTGCCGGCTTTCTGTTCGGCGGTAGCTCGTCCAACACTGATACGTCGAGGTCGGCGTAGGCGGTCATCGCCAAGGTTCGTGGGATTGGAGTTGCCGTCATAATTAATTGATGCGGCCGTGACGCGCCGATTGCGCCCTTGTCCCACAGCGCCAAGCGTTGATGTACGCCAAAGCGGTGCTGTTCGTCGACGACGACGAGGCCTAGATTGGGGTAGGCGACGTCGTCTTGAAATAACGCGTGAGTTCCAACCACCAGGCACGGAGCACCGTCTGCGATTTGCGCAATTGTGGATCGACGCTGCTTTTGTGCCAGTCGACCGGTGAGC
The DNA here is from genome assembly GCA_021773835.1 of Gammaproteobacteria bacterium. GTDB lineage: Bacteria > Pseudomonadota > Gammaproteobacteria > UBA11873. Next base: position 69,312 of record JAJFJQ010000070.1, on the reverse strand, counting down.
ATGAGTACCGTGAAATCCAGTTCACCAAACCAACGTTCGAAATTTCTCCGGTGTTGATCTGCCAAAAGTTCGGTCGGCGCCATCAGCGCTACTTGGTAACCAGCGACAATTGCATTCAAGGCGACCGCGGCCGCCACAGCAGTTTTTCCGGATCCGACATCTCCCTGCAATAGCCGCAGCATCGGCATCGCTTGCGCGAGATCCCCGTCGATCTCGTCGATGACCCGCTGCTGCGCTCCAGTCAGGTCAAAACCTACACCCGCTTCAAATCGCCGCCGAATACCATCAGGACGAGGCAATTTCGGTGCGGCGTGTGCTCGGGTTTGATTGCGCAGCTGTTTGAGACTGAGTTGGTGGGCGAGCAATTCTTCAAACGCAAGTCGGCGCTGGGTTGGGTGGGTGCCATCGAGTAACTCATGTACGGGCGCGTCGGCCGGGGGTCGATGGATATAACTTAAGGCGTATTCTAGTGACGGTAGTTTAAGTTGGTCACGGATCCGGGGTGGAATGAAATCTGGGATTGCGTTGACGGTCGTGGAATGAAGTAACGGGACACATTGCTCGATAAGTTTGCGCAGCCGGGGTTGGTGTAAGCCTTCCGTGCTCGGATAGATCGGGGTCAGGCTATCGGCGAGCGGTAGTGGCGAATCTGGATCGATTATTTGACACTCTGGATGGATCATCTCTAACGATTGTTGCCCGCGCCGTACTTCGCCATAGCAGCGAAAGTAGCGATCTTTGGCAAAGCGGATCTGCTGCGAGCGATTGAAATGAAAAAAGCGCAGGATAATTGCGCCGGTCCCGTCGCTGATCCGAACGACGAGCGTGCGCCGGCGCCCAAACATTACTTGGGCAAGGTCTACCGATCCTTCAATTACTACCTCGGTACGTGGCAGCAAGCTGCCGATGGCGGATTTACGCGTACGGTCTTGGTAGCGGATTGGTAAGTGAAATAGGAGATCGCGAATAGAGGCGATGTGTAGCCGCCCAAGCTTGTCGCTTAGACTCGGGCCGACGCCGCGTAGCGAGGCGACTGCATCGTTAAGATCGAGCGCCATCCTCGCTAGACTAAAACGCTAGGCCTTCTTGCGCATGACACGGACAACCGTTTTGATGCCACGCAATTTGCGAATGAGATCTGCCAAGTGCTTCCGATCCTTTAATGCCACCACTAGGCGCATATGGGAGTATCGCTCATCGCGCTCGCTAAGCACTACGTCTTCGATGTTGCCGTTTTCCTCTGCCACCGCAGCGGCAATCGTCGCCAGCACGCCGCGTTTGTTGACAACGTCAAGCGAGAGTTCGACGTTAAATTCTTGGTCGATACCGTGGGCCCACTCAACGTCGATCCATTTGTCTTGATTATCTCTGCCGTCAACGACGTTTGAACAAGAAGGTTGGTGGATGACGATCCCGCGCCCAGCCGTAAGGATACCGATGATCGGATCGCCAGGTATTGGATAACAACACTTCGGGAAGCTGACAACCATGCCTTCCGTACCGTGAATTAAGAGTGGATTCGGCGGGGCGTTTTTACGCAATAACCGGCGTCGGCGTTTCGGCTTCGGTAGTTCTTCTTGGACCCCGGCAAGCGAACGGGCAACTAACGGGGCTGGGCGATCGCCGAGGCCAATCCCCGCGAGTAAATCATCGATGCTGTCGAGTTTGAAATTCTCCAACGCGGATTTAAAGCGTTCCTGTGGCAACGTCGCGATAGATAGAGAGAAGTGTTCCAGCTCACGCTCTAACATCCGCCTGCCGAGTGTTTGGGCCTCGTCTACTTGTAGATTTTTTAGAAAGTGACGTATTGTCGCCCGCGCTTTCCCCGTGATGACGAAAGTTAGCCAAGCAGGATTGGGCCGAGCGCCGGGTGCGGTAACGATTTCGACTGTTTGGCCGGTCTCTAGTGGCGTTCGTAATGGTGCAAGGCGTCTATTGATGCGACAGGCGACGCAGGTATCACCAATATCGGTATGGATCGCGTACGCAACGTCTACCGCCGTGGCGCCCCGTGGCAGCTCAAGGATCTCTCCTTTCGGGGTGAATACATAGATGTCAGTCGGAAACAGATCGACTCTCATATGCTCAAGGAATTCTTGCGAATCACCTGCTTGGGTGTGCATCTCAAGTACACCACGTAGCCACTCACGTGCACGCTTATGTGCGCTCTTGGCGGCACTGCCACCAGATTTGTAGAGCCAATGGGCGGCGATACCCGCTTCCGCGACTTGGTCCATTTCGTTGGTTCTGATCTGGACCTCTATTGGTACCCCGAATGGCCCAAAGAGCACGGTATGCAGTGACTGATAGCCGTTGGCCTTCGGGATCGCGATGTAGTCTTTGAATTTTCCTGGTACCGGGTGGTAGAGACTATGCGCTACGCCCAGTACCCGATAACAGGTGTCGACGGAATCCACGATGATCCGGAACGCGTAAACGTCGTTTACCTCGGAGAAGGGAACATGCTTTTCCTTCATCTTTGAGTAAATGCTGTATAGATGCTTTTCGCGCCCGACGACGTGGGCAACTAAATGTTCCTGCCGGAGGCTATGCTTTAGTCGATTATTTATCTTGGTAATGACTTCCTTGCGGTTACCGCGGATGCGTTGGATTTCTGTTTTAATCACGCGGTAACGCATTGGATACAGCGCGGTGAAGCCCAGTTCTTCCAACTCAAGGCGGATCCCGTTAATGCCCAGGCGTTGGGCGATCGGGGCATAAATATCCAATGTCTCGCGTGCTATGCGGCGGCGCTTCTCTGGCGCCAAGGCCCCGAGCGTACGCATATTGTGTAGTCGGTCGGCAAGCTTAACCAAGATGACGCGGATGTCATCGGCCATCGCCATCAACATTTTCTGGAAGTTGGACGCCTGCTTCTCCGCTGGAGAATCAAACTCGATCTGCGTTAGTTTGCTAAGTCCATCTACGATCGTTGCGACTTCTGGACCAAACTCCGAACTAATTTTTTCCTTTCCAGTTTCGGTATCTTCGATGACATCATGCAGCATTGCTGCGACCAGGGTGTCCTGGTCCATGTGCATCTCTGCAAGGATATTCGCGACTTCCAGCGGATGCTGGACGTAAGGCTCGCCGCTTAAGCGGAGTTGTCCTGAGTGCGCTTCTGCGCTGAAATCGTAGGCGCGTCGGACTTTATCAATTTGCTCGTCGGTGAAATACGAGCTGACACGGTTACAGAGGTCGTCAATAGCTAGTAACTGCGTCGTGGCGTGCATGGGATAAGCCACGGCCCGCCTTAACGGGCCAAATGTTGCCTGCTACAACGGTTCGGATGGGGGCTGTTCGAGCGCAGCAAATTCGGCTGCGAGTTCGAATTCTTCGGCCGCGCGTTCTTTTGCTTCAAGCTCATCAAGCACCTCAGCATTCATCACACCCGCGGCTATCTCGCGTAGCGCAACCACGGTTGGCTTGTCGTTCTCTTCTTCAACGAGCGCGTTAGCACCTTGGGATAATTGCCGCGCGCGCCGTGCTGCGGCCAGCACCAAGTCGAAGCGATTGTCGATAAACGGAAGGCAATCTTCCACTGTCAGTCGGGCCATTTCTAATTAACCTCTTGAAGAACCGGTAAAAAGCGGGCCGGTAAGCATATCAAACTGCGTCCGCTGACGCCATCAGACGGCGCAGGCTGTCGCTCAGTCGGCTGCGCTGTGGTTCTGTTTTCAGCCGACAGGCGCTCACGATAAGGCACAGCTCGGCCAGTGCGCGGTCGAAATCGTCGTTTACCACTAGATATTCGTATTCGCGGTAGTGCGAAATCTCACTCATGGCAGCTTGCATACGTTGGTTAATTACTTCTTCCCCGTCCATGCCACGGGCAACAAGGCGTTCTCTCAACGACGCTTCTGATGGCGGCATAACGAAGATTGACACGGCGTCCGGGTAGGAACGACGAACACTCTGAGCGCCCTGCCAATCAATTTCTAGCAGCAGGTCTGTTCCGGTGTCTAGGGTTCGGTGTATCTGCTTAAACGACGTGCCATATAGGTTTCCAAATACGCGTGCGTGTTCCAGAAAATCACCTGCCAGGATCATTTGTTCAAATTCAGTCTCGTCGATGAAAAAATAGTCTATCCCGTCGCGTTCACCAGGCCGGCAGGGTCGTGTCGTATGCGAGATCGAAGCGGCAATATTTTCCATGCGCGAAATTACCGCGTTGACGAGACTTGTTTTGCCTGCCCCGGAAGGGGCAGAAATAATAAGCAAGTTTCCGGCAGTTGATTTCATTGGCTCATTCAATGTTTTGGATCTGTTCGCGCATTTGCTCGATCAGGACTTTGAGTTCAACGGATGCGGTTGAAGAATCAATGTGTGAGGATTTAGAGCCAACCGTATTCGCTTCGCGGTTCAACTCTTGCATGAGAAAATCGAGCCGCCTTCCCGCCGGCGAACCCTCATTTACCACGCGTCTAACTTCTTGAAGGTGCGCCTCTAGTCGATCAAGCTCCTCTGCGATGTCTAATTTCTGTAGTAGTAATGCACATTCTTGTTCGACTCGGGCACTGTCCAATTCCTGCACATAATCTTGTAGTCGCTGAACATAGCGATCGCGAGTGAGCGCGATGATCTCCGGTACCCGGGTTCGCAATTCAGCGATCTGCGTCGAAACGCCATCGCAACGCTGCGAAATCAACGCGCCAAGTTTCTCACCTTCGCGTGCTCGAGTTTCGATCAACTGGTCTAGCGCTTCATCGAATGCGATTGATATGTCTTTCGACATCACCTCGACATCGGTATTTTCTACCTCAAGGACTCCGGGCCATTGTAAGACGTCGATAGACTTCAGCGCCTCGTTTGATCCGGTCAGTGCGCTGACTTTTCGCGCGGCATCGATTACTGCACGAGCCTGTGCTTCATTAACGACAATCCGGCTGGTTGCGGTATCCGCTTCGACGCGGAGGTTGCAATCGATCTTTCCGCGCTTTAATCGATGGAGGAGTTTAGCGCGAAGCTCAGGTTCTAGATTGCGAAAATCCTCGGGCATACGAATAAAAATTTCCGCATATCGATGATTGACTGAGCGTAGTTCCCAGGTATAGCGACCCCCATTACCGTCAAAGGCACATCGCGCAAACGCGGTCATGCTATAAATCATGCAATCCTCCATGCCTATTGGCTAGTCGCAGTCTCAACATTATCGGGGCCTAGCGGAATATTCGGGACATCTTAGCGGTTCGAGTTTCTTCGTCATAGTAAAACACGGGTATAATCCGCGCTCCTTCAATTTAAGGTTCCCCTCAATTAAATGACTGACCGCCCCAGTGGCCGCGCACCCAATGAAATGCGCACGGTAAAATTTTCACGACACTATACGATGCACGCCGAAGGCTCAGTCTTAGTCGAATTCGGGAATACCAAAGTGCTATGCAACGCGACAATTGAAGATCGAGTACCCGGATTTTTGAAAGGCAAGGGGGAAGGTTGGATCACGGCAGAGTATGGCATGTTGCCGCGCTCGACCAATTCGCGCATGCGCCGAGAAGCGTCGCAGGGCCGGCAAGGCGGACGGACCTTAGAAATTCAGCGGTTGATCGGTCGCTCGTTACGCGCGGTTGTCGACCGCAGCGCGCTCGGCGAACGCACCGTAACCGTTGACTGCGATGTGATCCAAGCGGACGGCGGCACGCGAACGGCGTCGATAACAGGCGGCTACATCGCATTGGCAGATGCTTTGAGCAAACGTCTAGCGGACGGCTCACTAAGCAGCAATCCGCTGCATGGTGCGGTAGCCTCTGTGTCTGTCGGAATCTTTGAAGGTGTACCGGTACTGGATCTCGATTATCCCGAGGACTCCAATGCCGAGACCGACATGAATGTCGTTATGAACAATGCGGGCCACTTCGTCGAGGTTCAGGGAACCGCTGAAGGCCATGCGTTTCGGCGCGAGGAACTCGACTCGCTGCTCGATTTGGCAACGCTTGGCATTGACCATTTGTTAATGATGCAGGAGCAAGTTCTACGCGAGCAATAGCACGCGAGCACAAGATGGTCGACATTGTTTTAGCTAGTGGTAATCAGGGAAAGCTTGCCGAGCTGAAAGATCTGCTGCGTGATGTCCCGGTACGCCTGCGCGCGCAATCTGATTTCGGTGTACCAGAAGCGATTGAAGATGGCCTTTCATTTATCGAAAATGCGATCATCAAGGCGCGCAACGCGGCAGCTCACACCAAGCAACCCGCCCTCGCCGACGATTCCGGCATCGCCGTCGATGCCTTGGCGGGCGCTCCCGGGATTTACTCAGCCCGTTACGCGGGTGAGGGCGCAAGTGACGCTGAAAATTTAGAAAAGCTGCTTGCCGACACCGAACATGTGCCGGACGACCAACGGCAATGCCGGTTTATTTGCGTTGCTGCGTTTGTGCGTCATGCAAGCGATCCGTTGCCGCTCGTGTGCGCAGGGATCTGGCATGGAAGGCTATTGCGTGCGCCGGTTGGAGCACATGGATTCGGTTACGACCCGATATTTTATGTCCCGGATAGACACGCCTCGTCGGCGGAGTTAGCACCGGCGCTGAAAAACACGATCAGTCACCGGGCACAAGCGCTGCAGCAAATGGTCCAAGCGCTGCGAGGTGTTTTTCAAAGCGCTGACGGTCTTGAGTGAACGTAACTGCCGCGATCCCAGTTGGCTTATACATCCATTTGCCGTGGTGTGTCCGTAAATGCCCATATTGTGATTTCAATTCCCACGAAGCCACGGGCGAACCGCCGTTCGAACCGTATGTCGACGCCTTACTACGCGACTTAGAAACGGAAATACACCAACTCCATGGACGGTTCGTGGAAACTATTTTCATTGGCGGCGGCACGCCAAGCCTATTTCCAGCACCCGCAATTCAGCGGTTACTTGACGGTATTCGTGACCGGGTTGAGTGCGCCGATGACGCGGAGGTCAGTTTAGAAGCCAACCCTGGGGTCGCCGACACTTCACGATTCGCCGGCTATATTGCGGCGGGGGTGACTCGAATCTCTATCGGCGTACAAAGCTTTCGCGATCATCAACTAATGCGACTCGGACGCGTGCATGACGGGGCGAGTGCACACGCGGCGGTCCGTGCCGCGCGCGAAGCGGGTTTCGACAATATCAATATTGATCTCATGCATGGCTTACCGGAAGACCGCGCAGGCGATAGTCTGGTGGATTTACGCGAGGCCTTGGCCTACCAGCCAGCGCATATCTCCTGGTATCAGTTGACGCTTGAACCCGGCACGCCGTTTGCACACAAACCTCCAGTGTTACCGGATCACGATACCATCGCACGCGACTTTGACGCAGGTTGGGAAGTGCTCGCGGCTGCCGGATACGAGCGTTATGAAATATCTGCCTACGCACAGCCGGAGCGGCGTGCGAAACACAACGTAAATTATTGGCAGTTCGGTGATTACATTGGGATCGGGGCTGGTGCGCACGGCAAGATGACGACACCGACCGGTATATTTCGCAGCGAAAAGCGACGCAGCCCGATTGCCTATCTGTCACATGCGGGGCTGCCCGAGTGCACGAAGCGGACAGGGCCATTAAGTGACACTGGGCTTATTACGGAATTCGCCATCAATGCTCTGCGCTTGCGCGACGGCTTTGCGGAGAATCTATTCACGTCGCGCACGGGACTTGATCGGGATACGCTCGCCACGCCGATCACACAGGGTGAACAGCGTGGTTGGCTCGTCTGTGAGGCCGGCGTCGTGCGCCCAACTGAGCTGGGGTATCGCTTTCTCAACGATCTCCAGCTGCTATTTTTGGCATAGAAACGGCCAGCCCGGACTGTCGTTGGGTAAACACCCGGCGTGGGCAATCCATTGGCCCGCATACAGCAAAGCCGCCATTCCAACGCGAACTAAATCAGTCGCAAAGAGGCGAAATTTTGGCCTCAAGTTTGCGTCGTCGTACGCCGATAATTAGGGGTGTGACTGGTTGGATCGGTATCACCAATGGCATTAGACCTTAAAAAATACAGCATCCTCATCGTGGATGACGTTCGTGAAATGCGCACTTCGCTGCGCACGATCGTGAAGTCCCTGGGGGCGCAAAAGGTCTATGAGGCAAAATCCGGTCTCGAAGCGATCGAACAACTGCAGTCCCTAGATGTTGATATCGTCTTATGTGATTACAACTTGGGTGAGGGCCGCGATGGCCAGCAGGTGTTCGAGGAAGCGAAGGAATACGGAATGATCTCGCCGCATGCTGCTTTCATCATGATCACTGCTGACAATACGATGGATGTCGTCATGGCCGTCGTTGAACATTCGCCCGACGGCTATCTGGTCAAACCGTTGAATAAATCCGTACTTGAGCTGCGGATTGAAAAAGTACTCCATCGCAAACGCGTTTTTAAGGAAATTGAGGCGCAGATGGCGACGGGTGCGTTTGCCAAGGCCGCCGCCATCTGTGATCTGATGATCGATCGAAACCCAAAAATGCGTTTCGATTTGCTCCGTATGAAAGCGGAGGCCCTGTTTAAAATGGACGACCCCGACGCGGTTGCAGAACTATGTGCCGGCATACTGATGGAGCGCGACGTGCCGTGGGCAACAGTATTTATGGGGCGTGCGCGCTACGCCGTTGGCGATTTCGCCAAGGCCCGGTTGCTGTTTACCAAAGCAATCGAGCAAAACAATACATCGATGGAAGCCTATGATTGGCTCGCTCAAGTCGACCGTGAAACCGGCGACTTGGCAACCGCGCAAAAGACGCTAGCGCAAGCAGTAAAAATGTCGCCAAAATCGATCGGGCGACAACAAGTGCTTGCTGATTTAGCCGTAGAGAACGGCGATCATGATACTGCTCGTAAGGCGTTTGAGGCGGCGGTCGAATTGGGTGTGCATTCGTGCTACTCGCGCGTCGACGATCAGGTTGGTTTGGTCAATGCAGTAGCGGAGACTGGTGGCGCTGAGGCTGCATTAAAAGTTCTTAGCGAACTAGCTAAACCTACAGCTCGTAGCGGTGACCCAAATCAAGAAAAACCAGATTGGCGGCTTGATTTAAGTATGGGCGAAGTGCTGCTCAAGAACGAACAGGCGGTCAACGCGAAAGGGTCGATCGAAAAAGCATTGGCGGGTTATCTCGAGGTCCCCCGCGATGCCGCCGATCCGTCGGCAATTGCACTGGCAAAGGCATGCTATGCGGTGGGTATGACGGCGGAAGCACAGAAGTTGCTGGACCGAATTGTGCGTGAGAATCACGACCGTGAAGACATTATTGCCGCCGTGCGCGAGATGTTTAACGAGCTCGGAATGGAGGGCCTGGGTGGAGACCTAATCGATAATGCGTGCCGCGCGGTGATAGAGATCAACAACCGTGGCGTCGGTTTGGCGAAGCAAGGTAAGCTCGATGATGCAGTTGAAATGCTAACCCAAGCCTCCGATGAGTTACCCGGGAACCTCACGATTTCGTTAAACGTACTGCAAGCAATCCTGAGTCAAATTAAACATGCCGGTTACACGAATCAACGCCAGTATCTGATCAACGAATATATTGAGCGTGCCGAGCGAATTGACAGTGAGAATCCAAAATTGGGCAAGATACGTCAAAAGATATCGGCCATTCAGCAAATGGAGCATCAACAGCAGGCGGTTTAATGGAAGACGTTATTGAAGAATCCGACAAGGGGCTTGATTTCGTCGAGGCGCTGGCGAATTGTGTTCACGATATTAAAAATTCCGCAGGCGTTGTGATCAATGCGGCGGATTCAATTCGGCAAACGGTATCCGATGTTGATGTAGCGCCTGAACTTACCGCGCTACAAACGGAAGCGCGGCGCATAAATCATGATCTCATTCATCTTCTCGGTCTGTATAAGATGGATCATTCGAAACAAGGGATCTGTCCAGTTATTGTGAATTGTGAAGACTTGATAGAGGAACTAGTCGCCTACAATAATCCACTCTTAGAAATGCGTGGCTTGCAATTTGAAGCGGATGCGCACGAGTCTGTCGAAGGGTATTTTGATCGCGAGCATGTCCTCGGGATTTTAAATTCCGTGATAAACAACGCTCAACGTTATGCACACGCGACGATACGCGTCGCTTGCAGCGTTGATGACGGTTATACCGTATTAAGTGTCGAAGATGATGGTGACGGATACCCACAGGAAATACTTACCCGTCAGGAAATTGATCCCGGTTCCACTAGCTATAGCGCTGGTAGTACCGGCCTTGGATTATTTTTTGCCAGCCGTATCGCCAAGCTGCATCGCCATCGCGACAGGGTAGGGCGGGTAAGCTTGTCAAACGATGGCATCGAAGGCGGCGGTAGCTTTAAACTTTGGTTACCGTAGGATGTGGGCGGAGCACCGAGTCGTTCTGGCAGGTCATTGGCCCTTGAAGCACCGATTTCGACCAGCCTGTTTCGCTGCGTAGAGTGCCTGGTCGGCGCGTTGAAATACGGTATCCGTATCTTCTTCGGCGACGAATTCCGCGATGCCAATTGATATCGTGATCGGAACACGGCGGCTGTCGTAATAAAATCCTTTACTTGCGATTTCACTGCGCAATTTCTCAGCTACGTTATACGCTTGGGCTATGTCGGTTTCCGGAAGTAGGAGAACGAATTCCTCGCCGCCGTAACGGGCAAGAAAGTCGCTCGATCGAACATTTGCAGCGCAGATCTCCGCCACGTTTTTCAAAACCTTGTCTCCAGCCTTGTGCCCAAACCTATCGTTGACGTCTTTAAATTTGTCGATGTCGATGACCGCGAGGCTCAATGGACGATTGTGCCGATTCGTTCGGCCGCTTTCGGCTCTGATTCGCGCATCGTAGGCTGCCCGGTTGGGGATCCCAGTCAGCGCATCGTGTTGGGCGCGTTTCCGCTCATGTCGAACCTGCGCGCGCAAACGAGTTGATTCCTCGTCCATCGTCTTCAGTTGTTTGGACATTTCTTGCAGGCGGTTTTCGCCTTCGGCGACGCGCTGCCTATCTCGCGTAAGATGTTCTTGCATCCTTACTCGGATGTCGCTCATACCTTGGTCAATCAAACGTTTTACCGCGCCCAAATCGTCTTCTTGCGCAAGTTTCGTTGCAATGTCGGAGACCTTCTCCGAGATGCCGGTATTGAGGTTTTCCTGCTCGTGTAGGGAGTCGCGTTGATCGTTGAAGGCGTCTTCGATGCCGAGTTGAAGTTCCTTCAATCGGATCGCGATGTTTTTCAAATAGTATTCGACATCCGTTAATTCCGACATCAGATTACGGTGAAATTGGCTAACGGTATAACCAAGGTCACGGAGAATCGTTGACAAATCGCCCCCACAACTCGCTCCTTCAAGTTGTGCTTGAATCGTTTGGAGTTCTTCTTTTACTTGACTCGGTAAGGTCATCCATTCGATCAGTTCGCGGACGATCGCCTGTGTTTCGCTTGTCCCGACGGTTGCGGTTAGATCTCGGTCAAGTTCGTCGGTGAGAAACGCGATGGTGTCGTCAATGACGGCTAGACGCTCGAGATCGGTTTTGATTTCCAATGATCGCATCTGCAGCGAAGTTACTTTGTCGCCGAGAGAACCAGGCAGAGAAAACTTTTGCAGAAACTCAATAAAAGTGTCGCCGTGGCGGGTGTTTGACGTCTCTTGCGCTTGTTCGATTACTTCATTGATCAGATCGGCTAATCTGCCGGTGTTTCGCTTCAGCGCTTGCTCATCATTTTCACGTAACTTGGACGAAATGATATCCAGCTTGCTCGAGTGGGAATCTGGTAAATGAAGGTTTTCTGCAAGCCATGCAACGATTGCGCTGGGATCCGTACCGGGCAGGGCGCCCGAACCAACATCGGCATCTTTGATACGCGTAATTTGCTCGACGATTTCGTCGATTAATTTGGTGCGAGATGCCGGGTCGGGGTTCTTTTTCAGAGCCGACTGCAGTTCTTTTAGTTGGCGATCAAGTCCTGGATTAAGCCCTAGATAAGAAAAACTTAGGCGTAATAACGCCTTGTGCAAGTGCGTCTCACCGTCACGCCACCGACTTTCTTTCGCGTCTAGTTCACGTACGGCGTCGCGATATTTTTCTTTCCATTGTTCGCTGTCGCTGTTTTTTTCAGATGTGGTCGTTGACATATGCGATGGTCGCCTGCCTTAGGGGCGTTGGTGGCCCGAATATGGAGCCTAACTCGTTCTTGATTTAGCGGTCGGATCCGGTCCGAACTTTAGCTTCTGAGGGCGCGCGTTCGACGGGATGCGCATTCTACCGGGCGCCCGGCGTCAATTGAGAAAAATATGCAGCAGAATCGACACCGTAACCATTGACACCAGAGTACTAAAAACAATTGTTTTCGTTACGACTTCCACGCGGATGTCGTAGTTTCGCGCGTAGATAAACGCGTTGATGCCGGTCGGCATTGCCGCGAGCAGTATCGCAACTTGCATCCATAAGGTCGGCACTTTAAAAATCCAGCACCCTACCCACACTAGGGCCGGGTGCAGGAAATTTTTGAGGAGTACCAGCGCAATCGATTTCTGAAAATCCCCTCGAATTTCGTACTGTGCCAACGCTACCCCTAACGCGACTAACGCGCACGCCGGGGCGGCGGCGCCGATCGTCTCAAGGATACGAGCGGGCGTATCGGATATCTCGATTGAGAGAAGATTGGCACCGATGCCGAGGCCGAGACTTAGAATGACTGGGTTCAACAGCATTTTGCCTGCGGAAACAACGACCCCAGGTCGTTTTGCATTGCGCGCACGACCATAGACTTCGATCATCCAGGTCGTCGCCGGGAACAATAGGGTGCTTTGGAATGCCAACAGGATAAACAAAGGGAGGGCACCGCGTTCGCCAAATGCGCTGACGACCAGTGGGAATCCAAGCATCACCATATTTGAATACCCTGCTGAAATCGCGGCAATACCGTGATCGCGTTTTGGCCACGCAAAATGCTGTCGCGATAAGACGATGCCGCCACCAAAAACCAGAAACGACGCACCGTAGAACGCTAAGAGATAGCTCCACGGAAAGGTCGTGGGTAAGGCCGTTGTCGCAAGTGTTTTAAACAGCATCGCGGGGACCGCAACGTAAAACATGAATCCGGTGAGGCCCTCACTCGTGGTGGCGCTAAAAATTCCCGCACGAGCCAAGACATAGCCCAGCAGAACGATACTAAAAACCGGAATGACAACGTCGAATACCGCGCTCATATCACCGGCCAGGCGTCAGGGTCTTGGCGAATAGGGACATGTATATTAGCTCGGGGGAATGAGTTGCAATTGTTGCGACAGCCAGAGGCGCAGCTTAGTGATTGATGGTTAATAGAGCAATGGCGATCGGTATGGCGAGGCCAGTTTAGGAAGGCTGCGAAACTAAAGAATCGCCAATAATTGCCGTTAATCTCACTACGATCATTTTGTCCGAGTCCAATATTGGATTACTTAAATAGAACTGTTGTCCGGGCCGCAATCGGACTGCTCATCTCTACCGCGACTATTACGGTGTCTGCGACGGATGTAGACGTTCGCATTTTGATCGATGTCTCGGGCAGCATGAAGGCCAACGATCCACATAATCTCCGTATTCCGGCAGTTCGCCTAGTGGCCGAATTGATGCCCCAAGGCGCGACAGCCGGCATATGGGCTTTCAGCGAACAAGTCGAGGAGCTCATTCCAGCCGCGACGGTCGATCACGAATGGAAGGCGGCTGCGACTGAGGCGACGCTTAAGATCCATTCGCGAGGACAATTTACTGACATCGAAGCTGTGTTGAGCACAGCAACGCGTGATTGGGATCTGGCCGATGGGGTTGCTGATAGCCGCCACGTGATCTTATTGACCGACGGGATGGTCGACGTTTCGAAGCAGGCTGCGGACAGCGCTGCATCGCGAAAACGCATTCTTGGACCCGGGCTCGCACGGCTTAAGTCTTACGGCGCCCAACTGCATACGATTTCGTTGTCGGCGAATTCCGATCGTGAGCTAATGACAACGCTTGCCCAGAGCACAGATGGATGGGCCGAGGAGGTCGAAGATTCGACGGCCTTACAGCGGGTTTTCCTACACATGTTTGAGCAAGCTGCGAGCCCTGATTCCGTACCCTTGGTTGATAATCGCTTTGAGGTCGACAAATCGATTAGCGAAATGACCTTGCTTGTGTTTCGCGGACAGTCGAATGAGCCACTACAGCTCGTGTCACCGAGCGGGGTGGTGATCGAGGAACAATCACGACCCAGCAACATTAACTGGCGCGCCGAAAGTGGTTACGACCTCGTGTCCGTAGCCAACCCGGAAACCGGTGCTTGGCAGATCAATACCGATCCCGACCCGGACAACAGAGTGTTGATTGTAACCGACCTGAAGCTGGAGCTAGATGCTTTGCCGACCGCCGTTTTGACCGATGAATTACTTAGCATTGGCGCGCGAATTACCGAGCGTGGGGAGCAACTTGTACGACAGGATTTCTTAGAACTATTAAAATCTGAACTACACCTCACCGGTGCACAAGGGCAGCAGGCGAACGTGTACCCGATCGACTTCGATACCGCACAAGCACGTTTTTTCACCGAGCGTTTGATTGACTGGCCTAGCGGTGAGTATGAGCTTCTTATAAAGGTCGATGGCGGCACCTTCCAGCGCGAGCAACGCGCCAAAATGCGGATTCATGGTGCGCCGCTTACGTTCACGAGTACCCTAGCGGACGATGGGCAGTCGTTCAATTTCGTAGCGCGTGCTGAACAAGGCCTAGTCGAGCTCGGATCCCTCGTTGGGTTTGTACTCGTTGCACGGCCCGATGGATCTACAGATATATTTGACCTGCCAGATTTCTCCAATGGCGAAGTTAACCTATCCGTAACCGCACCTCTGAACGGTGTTTACCGGATCGAGCCTCGGGTCATTGGACGCAGTACCAGCGGGCGGGTGTTGAACTTCAAATCAACAGCCCTATCAACGGAAATAACCGCAGGAATAAGCATCGAAACACCGGCCGAAGTAGTCGACACTGCAGAACCCGCGCCCGCGCCAATCAATTGGGTCCAAAGTGGCACCGTGGTGCTGATCGGCAACGTCGTGATCGCAGCGATTCTCGGTAGTGTGTGGCTATTGCTGGGCCGACGCCGACGAATCCCATCAAACCAGGTGGTACTGCAATGATTACGACGTCACTTGAGGCGGCATTTCTAATATTAGCGGTTGAATTCGGCATTATCGCTACCGTGATAACATTTTTTGCCTACCGCGGGGCACGTACTGTCGAGGCCAAATCCACCGAACAAGCAACGGAGCTAGTCAGCAAGGTGAGCAACACTGAGGATGCGCGTAGCTTAGCTTTGCAAACGGTGTTTAAAGAAAAATATCAATTCGAAGGCGATGAGTTAACCGCCGTAGTCGATGAATTCATGCAACGGGAAAAGGCGTTCTACAATGCGGTTGTCGGTGCATTTTTGGGGCGTGGGACCACCAAGATCTCGGATCTGAATGACGAGCTAACTAAAGTTGTCGCTCCGTGGATCAGCATCACGCCAAAAAACATGGTGGATAAAGGTACGGCGGAATCGCTCGAGCAGGCCAAGTCACAAGCCGAGACGGAACTGTGCGAGACTAAACAGGTACTAGAGAAAATGATGGCCGAATACAATCGCGCCTTCAATATCGAACCGGAAGAGGATCTTGCTGCCGACGTAGGGAAAAACGAGCATGCATCATCCGATGATGCACTACTTAGCGTCGATCTTTCCGACGACAACGAGTTGGATGACGACCATCAAGAGGATCCATCGACGGCGGCGGTTGCCATGGCCGAAGGTGCCCCACAGGAGCGTGTTGACTCGCCGGTTGCTTCCAATCCAACGACCGATATGATCGAGGAGCTGGCCGACGACGATGATGACGAGCCTGTCTATACGGAGAACGCAGAGGACGTGCAATCCTCCGATGGTGAGGCCGACGATCCGGGATTGATCAGCGATATGATCGAAGAGCTCGATGACGACGACGATATTGCCGAGGTGGTTGAGACCCCGCAAACGCAAGCCGGGAAGCCGATGACGGCCGACGATTTAGATGAATTAATGGAAAGTCTCGAAACGGACCCAGTTGACGAAGCCGAGACCGCATAGCAGGGCATTAGCAGTTCGAATCAATAATGCTGACTTCGGCGTTGAATGCCAACATCAGATCCTCGAGTAATAACGGCAAGCGCAACCGTTAGCGTTTTTAAGCGGGTTTGTCGCCTAAGCGAACTTTACTCAACGTCTTCCCTTCGCTTGAGTGCGGCGTCCTCAACACCGAATCTCCGGATTTCTCAAGCTCGCGTGCTTCGTCGGCTAGGCGGGCGGCCGCACGTATCATCTCGTGCCCGGCAGCGACCAGCGTGATGTATTTGTCCGCGTCTTGCTCGACGAAACAACCCTTTGTGGTGACCGCGGCGACGGACTCCGACACCTTCAGCGCCGCCAACGCCTTAGCTGCCGCGTAAGGGTTCGCGAATCCGGCGGCGGTAACGGCCTTTTCGGCCGTCAGATTCACCTTTGGCATGTCCGCCGTGCCGTCGGCTTTTAGTTCCTCAATGACGCGGTCTAGTTCGGTTTGGATCAGGCGCAGGACGCCGGTAACGGCAAGCACCTTTATAACGTCGGCATTAAAAAGAGACATTTCTGTCGGATCAAGAAATTCGCGGCGCGCGCCGATCATGGGATCACAGGGCAGTACAAAAAAACCTTGGCCTTCAGCGGCCTTGACGATGGTCGCACCCTCGTCATTTTTCTCGTAGAACGCTTTTTTTGATGGCCCGTCAGACACGGTAATAATTGGGATGTTGGCTGCGCTAATGCTCGCACGTGAGGTCTTCGGGCCGGGTAGGGCGGCGTTGGGGCTAACCAACAACATCAGATCGGCGCCGTATTCAAGTGCCGATGCCGTGGCGTCGACGCACGCAGTCGGGTCTAATTTTGCGCCGCTGGTAAAGGCCCTAACATCCAGATCGTCGCGGTCGGCGCGTTCGTCTAGTAGTAGGTCAAGTAAAGGCGCCGCGCCAATACAACCGAGTTTCAGTACGCCGAGTTTAAATACACTACCGCTCATGTAAATGTCCTAATCTAGGAGATACCAAGGTGGATATTAATCCGGTGGGTGTCAATGTCATACGAATGGTAGGGCATCGTAGGCTTTGAATCGAGACCACACCGTTGCTATTAGCAGCTACATCATCCGAGCATCGATTGTGTTTCTCGATCGAGACCCGCGAGCTTTAGGCCAGCTGCATAGTGCTCGAGGTCCTCAGGACGCTGGAATGGCATACGCGAGAGGTGCTCGCTAAGATCAAAATTCGGGTAGGCCTTTAAATAAAATCGCGCAGTCCGGTGCGCGTCGTCTATGCGACCAGCATGGGCAAATGTCGCCGCAATCCAGCGGCAAAAATACACTGGCGAGTCGTCTAGCTTATCCCATACCGCAATGGCATCCCCATAACGCCGAGCATTGAAATAGGCGACGATGTATATCGATCGTTGCCATTGTTTGAGATTGGGATTGAGTCCAAAGGCGTGATCTAGCCGTTCCAGCGCCAGCTCGGGTGTTCCGCGATGACTCAAAACTGTAGCAAGGGAGACGTAGCCGTCGGGGTCGTTAGGGTTGAGTTCAATGCCTTTCTCCAAGGATTCAAGCGCACGATCCAGCTGCTTGCGGTAGAAATAGACTTGCCCTAAAGCTAGTCGATTCGAATGCGAAGACGGGCTAACCTCGACCCCGAGGCGCGCAACTTCTAAGGCCTTATCTAAAGCTGCTTGTGGTTCGTCAGTCCAATATTCGTTGTAGGCGGTAATATAAGTCCAGGCAAGGCTCGCGTAGGCGCGTCCGTAATCCGGATCAACTGCAAGCGCGTCCTCGTATAGTGCTCGTGCCGCAGCGTTATCTTTTTTCGTAAAGCGATACCAGTGCTCGCGCCCACGCAGCACAAGCTCGTACGCCTTAAGATCTTCCGTGTGCGCGTCGCTGCGGACACGACGGCGTTCGCTGTCGTGCATTTTAGAGACCAGCGTTGCAACGATTTTGCCTGTGAGTTCATCTTGCACAGCAAACACGTCCTCAATCTTCCGATCGTAGCGTTCGGCCCAAACGTGATGTCCGCTCGCGGCCTCCACCAACTGCGCTGTCACGCGAACGCGATCGCCACCTTTACGCACGCTACCTTCAAGTATGTAGTGGACATTTAATTCTGAGCCGATCGTTTGGATATTCACCGCTTGGTCTTTGTAGGCAAACGTCGAATTGCGGGCCATAACGATCAGCTCTTGGAAGCGGGATAATTCGGTGATGATGTCCTCGCTAATGCCGTCGGCGAAATACGCTTCGCTTGAGTCACTGCTCATATTGGTGAATGGCAATACCGCGATTGACGGCTTATCCGGAAGTGTAGTGGTTACCGGCACGTGCTCAGCGGCGGTTGTTTCTTCGCGTTTGGCGTGCGTTTGCTCGATTTGGAAAACCTGAACAGGCCGCACAATATTTTTGACCTCGTGCTCACCGATGAACGTCATCGAAGCAGACACCTTGCCATCCACGAAATCGTAGACCTGGCCAGATAGCGTAATACCCCCGGGGGACGCGAGGCTTTCTAGACGCGCGGCGATATTCACGCCATCCCCATACACGGTGCCGTCGTCTTGCTCAATGACGTCGCCGAGGTTCACCCCGATCCGAAACTGCATGCGCCGATCCTCTGCGAGCGCAGCATTTTGGATTTCGATCTCGGACTGCACGTCAATAGCACATTCGATCGCCTCGACAACGCTATCGAATACAGCCAACACATTGTCACCAGCCGTATCGACGACCCGACCGTCGTGCAACGCAATATGATTCCGAAATACAGTGCGGTAAGCGTTTAAGGTATCGAGCGTTGCCTGCTCGTCGGCGCCCATGAGACGGGAATAGCTGACCACATCGGCGCTTAGTATTGCGCTTAGCTTGCGTCTCGATTCGGACATGTCGCTAGCCTTCCAGGGACGGTTCCGAATACTTGCTGGGCGTTGGTTTATTTATGGATATGCACCAACGGATATGATTGCGTGAACGGATTATCCTAACGTCCCGGTGCACGCAAATCATCCGGGACGAGTTCGCCGTCACGCACGATTAACTCGTCATCCAACCATAGCGAACAGTCTTTCATCGGCAGGTCAAAGTGACAAGATGTGTTGTTCGTGCCACCAAATTCTATGTTCGGTCCGGTCGAAAACAATACATTGCCGTAGTACGCACGACCGTCCTGACAGATCCCAGGCGCGGACACGTCCCACAGCGCGTGTTGGTTGAGACCCCAGCCGATGTGCGCGATGCCGAAGGCCCCAGGGTCTTCAAAACTCTCGTAGAATGCTTGCAGTTTCTTCGCGTCTTCACCGCCTCTAAATTCGGTGATAAATCCGTCGCGGATTGTCATATCGATCGGGTCGCGTACAAATTCCTTATTCGGCAGGATGATGTCATCTACATCCATTACCACTCGGCCCTCAACGCCGTCTTCTGTGCCAATGCAGGCAAGGAAGCCACTCGGCCAATGATCCCAACGACCAGGTGTCGTGGTATAGCCATACTCTGTCACCACCCGCTTGAGCCCGTCATCGCCGCTTTTCAACTCATAAATGACATCGGTGCCGGCCTTATTCGTAAAGCGCAGGGTCTTGGCCGCTTGCACCCGCTGTTCGCCAACCTCTACCCGACGACGAATATCTTCGTCGGGAAACAGGCGTTTTAAAATTTCGAATGGCTCAACCGCCAGTAAGATCCGTGTACCACCAGCTTGAAGTTCGAGTTGTTCTTTCGAAAACAACAGCAACATCAAATCGACAACCATATCGGACTCTTTGAGTGTCGCCATCGCTGCCGGATCTTCGCTCAAGGGATTGATCCCAACTTCTTTAATGCGCGCTTCGGCGCCACCGCCGGTGGAATCGGCAGCGACGTGGACGTTGTTAACATCGGCGCCCAGGCCTTCAGCCGCACGTACAAAGGCCTCGGCGTAGTCTTGCAGGTGTTTGCCCTCGGACAATACCGATACTTTCTCACCAGGTCCGACATTGCACAGCGCGAGCTCGTCGCTAAAAACCTGGGTCATTTCTTCCATTGATGCGGTGTTTGCCATGGTGATTTCCTCTAGTTCGATTGCTGTCTAGTGCTGTGCGAGAAACTGCAAAATCGATTCGTTAAATGCTTCTGGGTGTTCCATATAGCTCAGATGCCCGACCTGGTTGATCTCAACAAGATGCGAGTGTGGGATGCGTGACGCTAAATCGCGCCCGCGCTCGGGCGGTATTATCCGATCGTGCTCACCAACGAGCACGAGCGTCGGTAGCCGAATTGACGCCACGGCCTCGGCTGCGTCGAAACTGCGGAGGCCTTCGGTAAGCACCTGCGCATAGACTTCTTGGTCATTGTTCGCGACGCGTTCTTCCACCCACTCGGTAACTATGGGATCGGCAGGCTGCGCGAGTGCCTGTGCCGATACGAGTTTTGCGTATTCATCCATCGACTGATTCTTAAGCGCGGCGGTGCGGGCAGCGAGTACGTCATCAGCAATGCTAGATCGGCACGCCGTGTGGCACAACGACAAGGACCGCAATAGCTCAGGCGCGCTCAAGCTCAAGGCGATACCACAATAGCCCCCCATAGATGTGCCGACGAAATGAACCGGATCGAGATCCAATGCGCGGATCACGCCGGCGATATCGGCGGTGAAGTTGTCGACCGAATACAGTCCGATGCCATGTGGTCGATCGGAGCGCCCAAACCCGCGTAGATCGATGGCGGTCACGTGATAGCGTTCTGAAAATGGTCGGATCTGGTGATGCCACAGGTCGCTACTCATACCGAGACCGTGGACCAACACGACCGGGGCGCCGCCGCCCCATTGGCGCACATTGAGGGCGATGTCGCCTACAGCTATTTTTGGCATGCCGCCTGCAATATGGTGGCCTAGGCCCGTGCTGCTGTACGTTGCCTCGCCGGCTCTTGGAATTGCGGCATGACTTCTTTGGCAAACAGCTCCATATTTCTGAGCGCCTTCTCCTGTTCGAAGCCGCCAATCCACATAAAGTTGATCAAGTGATCGACACCACCCTCGTCGCGCATCCAACGGACTTTTTCCGCGACCGCATCGGGGGTGCCGAACATGCCGAGGTCGTTGTAGATCTCTTCGAACGGTACGACGTCGAGCCATTCGAGGATGTCGTTATAGTTTGCGAACTGCGCCGATACCTTGCTGCGGTCCCGCTCGCCCCAAATTTTCGCGGCCGTGCGTACATACCACATCACGTAGTCTTTAATATCGGCCTTCACTTGTGCATCGCTCTCTCCGACATAGACGAACTCATTGTGCGCCATTCTGAGATCAGTGCGTCCTGCGCTTGCCGCCAAACGATGCCAAGGGTCGAAGTAGTTTGATTTTAAGGTTTCATAGGGGCACAGATATGGTCCAATCAATCCATTGATACCGCGCGAAATGACTTTTTCCACGGTGTAGTCGCTCAGTGCAGCCTGCCACAACGGTGGATAAGGCTGGGTAAGCGGTTTTGGTAAGACGGAAGTCTCCGGGATCCGCCAAAACTGGCCGTCGTAGGAAAACTGCTCTTCGGTCCAGGCCAAGCGCAAGATCTCAAGTGACTCGGTGAATCGCTGATCGGCTTCGTCCATCGAGACATCGAAACTTTTGAACTCCGCCGGCTGATTACCACGACCGAGCCCGACATCAACGCGTCCGCCAGACAGATGATCCAAGGTGGCCCAATCTTCGGCGATGCGGATCGGATGCTGAAAGGAGGTCACGGCTACCGCCGTGCTGATCCGGATCCTCGAGGTGCGCGCAATGGCGTAGCCCGCGAGCGCAGGAACGGCGGCGCGCCCGTACGGGCTGAAATGATGTTCAGTCAGCCATATCGTATCGTAGCCGAGCTCCTCGGCGTAGACGATCTGTTCCATGACCTCGTCGAATGGTTCGGTCTTACCGTCACGGACCTGGGGCACTATTATTATCCCGAATTCCATCGTTACTACTCCTTAGAGTTTTGTCTGAAGCAATACACTGGATTGCTCAGTAGAAGGCACTATGGTCCGCCCCCGACAATCCCCGGTCAAGCGGCAGCCTCTTTAGGCCCATCGAGCGCATAGGCGGCAAATGGATTGGTCTGCCCAGGGCCTTTACGGACATGCATCTCGCGCCGTTTTAGATCCATGATAAAGGTCCCGCAGCTGCCGATCCGTTCGTTAGGGAAGTTCGCCGACGGGTGGAATGGATTGTTGATCGCGAGATCGCCGCCGTGTTCGTCGTCCAAGATCCGTTTCAGTGCGATGAATGTCCGCTCGTCGTCGGATTCGAGCAGCGCACGCGCGCGTGCTAAGCGGCGTGCCGTTGATGAGGTTTCCTCAGTGGCATCTGCTGGCGCCTCGGGGAAAATACAATGATTCGTATGCACATAGGCGCCGCGATATGGGTCGACAGTTGCGGCGCTCGCACCCATGAACTCGATACTAAGCGCGCTGTGGGTCGCGTCGGCGATCAGGAAGTGGCTTGATTTTCCGAAGCCCGCGCGTTCTATCGAGCGGCGCGCATCGTCGACGCTCGTGCATTCAAGTATGGCCCGGCTCAATAGGTGTACGGGTAAGCCATCGAGTACATGGCGGTGGTCGAGGAAATTAAGGCACACCCCGACACCGGCACTATTGAACCCGATTTTGGCCAGCATGCCGGGCTCGGTGAAGGCAAGGATCCGGCTTCCGTCCGGGCGTTCATAGGTCACCAAGACGGTAAGTTCTTCAAAGCCATCGAACCAATCCCAGGTTTGCCCGAGCAGCGCTGCTTGGGGGAAACATAAGGCCGTACACTCGCCGACCCCGGCGTTGAGGATTTCGGTGCGCGCGTTGAGCAAGTAGATTTGCCATCTGGGCATCGCTGCGGCTTCGGCTATCGCATCGAGCTCTGCGGCGAATTCGCCATTGAATTCGGTAACGATTGAGCGCACGCGTTCAGCCCGCGCCATAAATTCGCGCTCGTCCAAGTGGCTCTTGGCAAATAATCGCTCGTTATAGACCGCGAACGTCGCGTGGATACGTTCACCCAGTGCACGCCCGTAGGCTAGTCCGCGACTGCGTGCATCGCCAGCGAAGGTGAAATGGGGGAAGCGCTGTGCAGTCATGGCTTGCCTCGAACATGGATGGGTCGAATTCTCACCACAGGCGCGTACACTAGGGCCTGCGCCCAACGGGGACTCGACAATATCCCGCCGGTGCACGGAGGTTGTGGCGCTAGCCGCCAAGCCTGATCCTAACCGTCGCCTGCCCGTATTCTACCGCGGGTCCAGGCCGCGTCGTAGCGAGGAGCATAGTCGATGAAGATTATGATTATCAATCCAAATTCGTCCGCAGAAATGACTGCCGCAGACGGTGTCGCCGGTCGTTCGGTCGCATCACCGGGAACCGAAGTCGTGGCGGTGACCCCAGAGCATGCGCCAGCCTCGATCGAATCCTATTATGACGAATACCTGTGTGTGCCCGGGATATTAAACGAAATTCAAAAAGGTGATGCCGCGGGAGATTACGATGCCTACATCATCGCCTGCTATGGCGATCCCGGTCTGCACGCCGCACGTGAATTGACCGATAAACCGGTTATCGGTATCGCCGAGGCGTCGCTGTATACCGCCTGCATGTTGGCCGCGCGGATCTCTATTGTCACCATCATCCCCCGCTTTAAGGTCTGCGTCGAAGATATGGTTGCCGCTTATGGGCTGAGTCATAAGGTCACGGTACGCACATCACCGCTGTATGTGCTCGACGTCGAAAGCGCTCCAGTTGGATCATTGGAAAGTCTGCGCGAAGAGTGCCGTATGGCGAAGAGCGAAGACGACGCGGAGGCGATCTGCCTCGGTTGCGCCGGATTCGCCGATTTTGCCGACGAGCTTGAAGCAGAACTCGAGATCCCGGTTCTCGATGGTGTTGTGTGCGCGACCAAGATGGCCGAGGCGATTGTTGGTATGCGGCGCAAAACCAGTAAACAGAAAACGTACAAGTATCCGGAACCCAAGCCGTTCACCGGTATCGTTACCGATTTCGGTACATTGCCAGCTGACGATCGAAAACGTGTCGCTGGGTGATCATCTGAACGGATGAGGTCGTTACAGTGTAAACCGCTGCACCCGGTGTTTGCAGCGGAGGTAGAAGGTATTGATCTGCGCGCGGCGCTCGACGGTTCGCTGGCGGCCGAGGTTGAAGCTGCGATGGACGAATTTGCGGTGCTGGTGTTTCGCGATCAGATCCTCGACGAGTCACAACAGATGGCATTTACACGAACGCTAGGTCCAATCGATATGGGCTTGCTAAAGGTGTTACAAACCAAAAGTCGTTTCAAGGAGGCCGGCATGATCGACATCTCGAATGTCGATCTCGACAGCCAAGTACGTGAACGTGACGATCCAAAGCTCGTCGCGATGCTCGCAAATCAACTCTGGCATAGCGATAGCTCGTTCAAGCAACCAGCCGCGAAATACTCACTATTGTTGGCCTGCATCGTGACTGATCATGGAGGCGAGACGGAATTTGCCGATATGCGCGCCGCCTTCGACGCATTACCGGATGCCAACGTTGCCGAGATCGAGGGTCTCATTGCCGAGCATTCGGCCTTCCATTCGCGTATGCAGCTTGATGATGCGCAATACACTGAGGCAGATCTGGCCTTATACCCACCAGTGCAGTGGCCGATCGTTCGGGAGCATCCAGGGTCGAAGCGAAAGACCTTGTATATCGGCGTGCACGCTCAACGCATTGTCGATCGACCGGTGCCAGAGGGACGGCTCTTGTTGGCCGAACTATTGGAGCACGCGACGCAACGCGAATTCGTTTATCGTCACCATTGGCGCCCGGGGGACCTCGTAATTTGGGATAACCGCGCCGTGCTACATCGTGGACGGCGTTACGATCTGAGTCAGCGGCGCGAGCTACGGCGAAGTACGGTTGAAGATATTAAGCATTGAATACTAGACCATAGAGATAACGATTGGAGATAGCATGAATACACAAATTTCCGCGGTTGCCGATCAACACGATATTGTTGGGCATTACATCAATGGGGCAGATGTCCCTGACCGCGAGCGACTGCTACCGGTATCGAATCCTGCAACCGGCGAGGATGTTCGCCAGGTCGCGATGGCGAGCACCAAGACCGTCGGCGAGGCCGTAGCCGCAGCGCAGGCGGCGTTCCCTGCTTGGCGCGATACGCCGCCGGTCAAGCGTGCCCAGATCATGTTTCGGTACAAACAACTGCTTGAGCAAAACGCTGATGCGATTGTTGCGCGCATCACCGAAGAACACGGCAAGGTACTCAACGATGCGATGGGGGAATTTGGACGCGGCGTCGAAGTCGTCGAATACGCCTGCGGTGCACCTGAGTTACTGAAAGGTGAACATTCCAAGAACGCCGGACCTGCGATTGATTCTTGGTCTGAATTCCAGCCACTCGGCGTCGTCGCCGGTATCACCCCATTCAACTTCCCAGCGATGGTGCCCATGTGGATGTATCCGATGGCGATCGTCTGCGGAAATACATTCATTCTAAAGCCGTCTGAGAAAGATCCGGGTGCAGCGATCTTTTTAGCCCAGCTGTTCAGCGAAGCGGGCCTACCCGACGGTGTGTTTAATGTCGTTAATGGCGACAAGGAAGCGGTCGATGCACTGCTGCACGATCAGCGGGTGGTGGCATTGAGTTTCGTTGGGTCAACACCGATCGCTGAATATATCTACCAAACTGGGACTGCCAACGGGAAGCGGGTGCAGGCCTTAGGCGGCGCTAAAAATCATGCAGTCGTCATGCCGGATGCTGATATCGATAACGCCGTGAGCGCGATCATGGGTGCGGCTTATGGATCCTGTGGCGAGCGCTGTATGGCGATATCGGCAGTTGTTTGCGTTGGGAACGATACCGCCAACGACGTTGTCGGCAAACTGCAAGCCCAGATCGGCGACTTGAAAATCGGCGATGGTACGGATAACGCCAATGACATGGGGCCTTTAGTCACAGCGGAGCAATTGCAGAAGGTGCGGTCCTATGTAGATCTCGGGATCGAAGAGGGTGCCGAGCTGGTGGCTGATGGCCGCGGACTCCAGGTTGCGGGCAGAGAAAATGGTTACTTCCTGGGCGCATGTCTGTTCGACCAGGTGAAGCCGTCGATGCGGATCTACAACGAAGAAATCTTTGGGCCGGTGCTGTGTGTTCTGCGTGCCGGTTCTCAAGAAGAAGCCATGCAATTGATCGATGCGCATGAATTTGGCAACGGCACTTGCATCTTTACCCGCGACGGCGAGGCGGCACGCTACTTCACCGACAATATTAAAGTCGGTATGGTTGGCGTCAATGTTGCGTTACCGGTGCCGGTATCGGCGCACAGTTTTGGTGGGTGGAAGCGATCGTTGTTCGGCGATCTTTACGCCTACGGCCCCGATAGTGTGCGTTTCTACACCAGGCGAAAGACCATTACCCAGCGCTGGCCGTCGGGCGGCGTGCGCGAAACCGCGCAATTCTCGTTTCCCAGTAGCAGTTGAGCTGCTGAAGTGATCGGCGCTTCGTTATAAATTATACGTTGAGAAATTAAAATGCGATTTGGCGTTTTTGATCACCTGGATCGAAACGGGCTGGACTTAGCCCAACAATTCAGTGACCGCCTACAACTCGTCGAGGCCTACGACCGCGCCGGGTTCTATGCCTACCACCTGGCCGAACACCACGGCACACCGCTTGGCATTGCATCGGCGCCAAGCGTATTCCTTGCTGCCGTCTCGCAGCGGACCGAGACATTACGGTTTGGGCCGATGGTTTACACTCTGAGTATTTATCATCCTTTGCGTGCGATCGAAGAGATCTGCATGCTTGATCAACTCAGTCGTGGCCGGCTAGAGATCGGCGTCGGCCGCGGTGTTTCACCGATCGAGATGGGCTTCTACGGCGTCGGTGAAGAATCGCGCGAAAAATACGAGGAAGTGATTGCGATCGTGCGGCAGGGATTGACTTCGGATCGACTAAATTACGCCGGAAAATATTTTTCCTTTGAAGATGTGCCACTCGAACTAAGACCGTTCCAGCGCCCACACCCACCGCTTTGGTACGGCGTTGCGCTGCCAGAGCGGGCTGCGTCGGCGGTTGCCAACAAAATGAATATCATTACGAATGGGCTCGCGAGCGTCGTCAGGAAAACGACCGATCGCTTCAAAGCCGAATGGACCGATAGTGCTTTTGCGGACGAGCCCCTACCGATGATCGGCATGAGTCGACATATTGTGATCGCGCGGACTGAAAAGGAGGCGATCGAATGTGCCGCCCCGGCGTATGAGAAGTGGTGGGCGAGCCTGCTCCATCTGTGGCGCATCCACAATATTGAGATCCCGTTAAGTTTCCCGGAAAAATTTGAGCAAGCCCGATCCGAAGGGCATTGTGTTGTCGGTACGGCGCCGATGGTGCGGGAGGTGCTCGGACGCGAAATCGAAGAGGCCGGGGTGAACTATCTGCTCGGCCGTTTTGCTTTCGGCGATCTCACGCTTGAGACTTCGATGCAAACCGTTGCGAACATGCAGCGCGAGATCATGCCGGCATTTGCAGTGTAAAATTTGTCCCAACGGCGAGTTATCAAAGAGGCTAAAACTATGGCAGCGAACCCAATAGATGGCTATACGATTGATCCGAATTCGATCACCCACATCGGGAAGGATTTAAAACGACCCGAATGTATCCTTGCTGAGAAAGACGGCACCGTGTGGTCGGCCGATGAACGTGGTGGCGTCGTTAGGATCGACCCAGATGGCAGTCAGGAATTTATTGCGCAACGCTTCGAAACCGGTGGTGCGATAGAAGGCACGGTGCCGAACGGTATGGCGATCGCTGATAATGGCGATCTGCTAATCGCAAATTTCGGTACGAACTTCATGGAAAGAATGAAGCGCAACGGCGAAACCACCGTCATGTTCGAGACGCTGAACGATGGTGCATGGCCTGGGAAACTCAACTTCGTGGTGCGCGATTCCAAAAATCGATTATGGATCACGGTGTCGACTCTAATTGATGACTATATGCCGGCATCGATCAGCAAAGACGTCATCGATGGGCGCATCTTGCTATACGAAGAAGGTAAAGGTGTGCGGGTTGTAGCCGAGAATATCCATTTCGCTAATGAGTGCCGGCTCGATGCCAATGAAGAGTATCTTTACGTCGCGCAAACCTGCGGCCGCAACGTCGCGCGGTTCCGGATCAAGCCGAATGGCGATCTCGCCGATAAGGAAATCTTTGGTCCTACCGATACCGGCGCGTTTGTCGACGGCATTACCTTCGATAGCTACGGCAATCTATGGGGTACGCACGTCATGGTTGACCGGGTATTTGCCCTGACCCCAGAAGGCGAACTCCGGATCCTGTTAGACGATGGCAGAACCGGCGACATTGAAAAGATCGATCAGGCGTTCCAGGCGGGGCAGATCACAACAGACTTATTGATGGATTGCGGTGGCACAATCGCGCGCTGGACCGCGAGTATTACTTTTGCGGGCGACGATTTAAAAACCGTTTATCTTGGCAGTCTGTTTGGCGACCGTATCGCGAAATTTAAATCACCCGTTGCTGGCTTAGCGATGGCGCATTGGGGCGAAAAATACTGAGAGCCCGAACCGGAACGAAGTCGATCGCTCCGAGTTGCCCGAGCTAAATCTACAAAGTAGGTTTAGCCGATGTGCTCGCGCACGAACGCACCGAGTTCCTCTATGGCCGCCTGGCCTTCGTCGAGACGGCTGGCAAAGATCTGCCATACGTGGATCATTCCCGGCCATTCGCGCAAGGTCACCTCAACCCCGGCCTGAGTTGCCTTGTCGGCCATGCGCGATGAGTCGTCAAATAGGATCTCGCGCTCACCGACCTGGATGAATAAGGGCGGCAAGCCGTGGAGATCGGCATAAATCGGTGCTGCAAGCGGGTTTCGTAAGTCGCCGCCGTCGAGATAGGCCTTACCCATCTTCAGGTCGAGGTCTTGGCGCACCATTGGATCAATGTCTGCACGGGAAGTAATGGAGTCGCCGGTGCCTTCGAATTCAACCCAGGGCGATAGCGGAATGGCGCACCCTGGAAGCGGATCGCCGGCGTCCCGGAGCGAGACCAGGGTGGCGAAGGTCAATCCTCCGCCAGCTGAGTCGCCGCCGATGGCGATATGCTGTGGCTCGATACCTTCCTTTAACAACCACCGGTATGCCGCGATAGAGTCTTCCAATGCTGCCGGAAACGGGTGCTCTGGCGCGAGACGGTAATCAAGTGCGAGGACCCGTGCTTGGGCTTCCCGTGAGAGCCGTTCGCACATATCGCGGTGCGAATTGACGGAGCCCATGATGTAACCGCCGCCGTGCAGATACACGACAGCCCGATCCGACCGGGCACCCGGCGCAGTGATCCATTCCGCGGTGACGCCGTCTGCGTCTACCGGCTCGGCGCTCGCACCAACGGTATACTCCACGTCCGAGAAGAGGCCGTCCCAGCCCTTACGCATGACATCAAGGGGTGTATCGTCGTCCCATGCACCAAACGTTCTGGCAATATCGTTTATGACCTCATCGAGTTGGGCTTGTGACATATCTTGACCTCGGTTGGGCGTGAGTGAATGGTGTTAGTTTACACCGAGTTCAAAAGTCATTGAGAGCACTCGGAATCGGATAGAGCGGCTAGTGTTGTTGCCGGGCGGCGGCATCCAGATCTTGCGGAAAAACATTGAAACCTTTCTCGAGCTGCCGATCGAGGACTAGGCCGCCCATGACGTTCCCGAGGAAGCCCAGCCTCGGCCGGTAGGCGTAGGTGATGGTCACCTCGGTTGCGTCGTGCGCGGGGGCCAGGTCGAAGGTGACTTCACCTTGGGCGATCGGTAGTTATTTCGCGGAATCGATGCTGATAACCATACGGCGCGTATCGTCCCATTGCTTGACCGTTTCTTCGAGTTGACCGAATGGGATCAGATCGCAATGCCGCTTTGCGCCAAGCCCACCGGTAACCTCGGAGGTAGAGAACGACTTTGCGACACCCGTATTCCACCGCGCGATATTCGGAAAATCGGCGAGTACAGCCCAGACGTTTGCCGGCGCCGCAGGGATCCGCCTCTGGACGACTATCGATCGCATTTTTTCTCGTCCTCCACTGTTTCGACCAGGTGAGCACTGTAAGTGATACTAGCGTCGCAGGATATGTTATAGCCGCGATTCATTGATCTGCGGCAGTGGACCGAATGCGGCTACCCACAGGGACCCACGCGGACGCGTGCGCGCATCGATCACTGGCTTGAGCGTGGCGCGTTAGCCTGAAAAATACTGACCAATGAGACCAGCGATAAGCCGTTCAGCCATCGCAACCAATGGCTTTTGTGTTGATCTGGAAATCGGTTGGGACGTCTTCATCGAGTGGCGGCCATAGGCGGGAAGATACCCGCAGGGATTGTGGGTACTGAACGGTGGTTCGGTCAGTGAGTAGCCAGCGGCACGGGCGCCGCTATTGGTTTTGGTATCGTTGAACCCGCACTAACCACTCAAGATATTATTCGTTTGCGTCGGTAGCCGGCGCCTAGAAACGCCAGCGCAATCAAGCTCAGACTCGTGGGCTCGGGTATGCCACCGCCGCCTGGCGGACTGTCGCCGCGTGCATACAGCGTCAGGTGTGAAATTGCTTTGCCGCCCGTGTCCCAGGTGCCCATCGTTGGCATCGTCATATTATCGAGCAGGTATCCCGAAAAGAACGTGCCGTCGCTGTTTCCGGACTTCAGCACTATCATGATGTCCTCAAAGTCGCCCCATGCGCTTAAGTCAAACTCCCAGTTTCCAGTAGACGATGCCCCGGGGGGGGTGACAGTCCAACCATAGTCCATATTCGTATCGAGGCTGCCGCCTTCCCACTTCTGTAAATACTCCCAGTCGTTGAAGCCAAAGAAGGTTTCCATGTTGACTTTATCAGGTGCCGGGAAGTCGTTGTTGGACAATCCGTCCTGGCAATCTATGGACGGGACAAGACTGCCCGCAGAGCATGGGATGGCATTTGCAGCCCCACAGCAAGCGAATAGCGCTAGCGTGACTACGGCGCCGACGAGCGGTTGGTTCCTAAGAATTTGTACCATTGTACTTCTCTCGATTTGCACACGGATAAGGGTTCTACCGGCATTCGAAGCTGCAAATATCGAGCCAATTTTTTTAAAAACTGCCAAATCAATTAGTTACGGAAAACTAGCAGCGCTTGTGTGAGTGGTTTGTAAAAGTTATTGACAGCATGTTTGGGGCCATGAACGCTAAGTGTTTATAACAAATCATATTAATCAATGGGTTAGCGTCGGAAGTCGCTATATGTTGCTGTAAAAAATCTTGACAGGTCTCCAGGTGGTCATTAAACGCTTAAGATACAATGGGTTGTGTTCCCTCCCCGTTAATCAGAAGCCCCCCTTATTGCTGACCGTCCGCGCAGGGCCTGCAACAATGCTTGCGCCGATTCCCGTTCGGCGAAGTCTTGGTCTCTAACCGCGGTTTTTAATTCTGTTATTGCTTGTTCCGTTTGACCAAGCGCCGCGAGTCCTGCGGCAAGGTGGTAGCGGATCGTGGTGACGCCGGGTGCGTATGCCACGGCGTTCCGTAGGATCTCGACCCCGCGTGCAGGGTCGCCTTGCTCCACTAAAATCCAGCCTAATGTATCGGCAATAGAGACGCTGCTAGGACGCAACGCGTAGGCGCGCTCCGCGAGTTGGGCCGCGTCCCTGCGGCCTTCGCTGTGATAGAGCCACGCTAGGTCGTTGAGCGCGCCGGTGTTATCTGGGTTGATGCGCAATACCTTTTCAAAGGTGCTGCTGGCCTCTTCGGAATTTCCGGTCCGTAGCTGTTCACGCGCCATAACGAGTAGGGTATTCGTGTCATCGGGGAAGCGTTGGACTTGGTTGTGTAAAAACGTTTGGGCTGATGTCTCGCCAACGGCGCGTAGCAGGGATCCGTGTATGTTCGCGATGTATGTTGTACCGCGCGGTTTAGCGAGCGCGTGCTTGTACTGTGTTATCGCGTCGTCGTTATCGCCAGTGCTGAGCAAAACGTCGCCAAATAACTTGTAACCTGTTGCGGCCTCCGGCTCGACTTCAATCAGACGCAATGCGGCTGCCTTTGCTGCATCATAACGTGAGTCATTCATTTCGAGGCTCGTCAGTGTTGAAAGCGCGAGCGCATGTTCGGGCTCGATTTCGAGTGCTCTATTGAGTGCCTTCCGTGCAGCAGTGCTGTCACCGGTGCGCAAATAAGCGATGGCAACGGTACGTTGGCTGTCGGCGCTATCGGGGTAATGAGTTACCAGATCTATAGCGGTGTCTAGTGACTTTTCCTTGTCGCCCGTAACATAGGCGAGTTCGCTGGATAGTAACATCGCGCCGGCGTGCGTCCGGTCGATATTGAATACCTTGTCCAATGCGATTTGCGCGCGCTTGAAATCACCGATGTCAAATGAATGGCGCGCTACCAAGATGTGGGGCTGAATTGCATGGGGATCAGCTATGGCGGCACGCTCCAGGTATTCAAACATTTTCGTCTGGTCGCCCGCGCCATGCGCAAGCTTTGCCAAGGCTAATAGCGTTGCAGGATTTTCTTGATCGGCCACCAAAGCTCTTTGTAGATGTTCATTGGCTTTGGATCGCCGGCCCTCAGCGTCCTCTATGCGCGCAATATTTAGCAGTGCTTCGATGTTATTGTCGTCGAGCCCTAGAACGCGATGATAAAGTTCCTTCGCTTTTTCCGGGTGCCCATCGAGTCCCTCGATAGCCGCCAAGCGCATCATCGATGCGACAAAGTTGGGCGCTTGTTTCAGCGATGTAGTGAATGCTGCGCGTGCCGCCTCGTGGTCACCACTGGCCAGGTAGGCGAGCGCGACAAAATAATACGCCACCTCGTCGTCGGGATTTCTTGCCTCCAAGCGTGTTGCTATCTCAAGCGCCTTGTCGTTGTCGTTATTCTTTAAATGCGTTTTAAGGAGATTCAACATGACGACATTCGGAACATTCTCATGTTCAAGCGCCTGCTGGGTAGCGGCAGCTTCGGCCTGACCCAAATACCAACTGGCGCGTGAGGTGCTGCCGAGTGCGTCATAGGCCTTACCCAGCAGCGCGAGTGTCTGTACGTCATCGTCCGGCAGTAGTTTCAAGGCCCTTATTGCGGCCCGTGCGTTCCCCCGGTTCAACTCGATTTGCGCGAGGGCCCGCTGCGCCGGAGGATATTCCGGATAGAGACTAAGAACCCCCGAGATGATGGTGTGCGCCTGTTCAAGCTTATCGAGTTCAATCAGCGTCCGACCCAGGAGTAACTCAGCGTCCACATAGCTTGGGAAGTCACGCAGTAAATCGTGGAGCACCACTAGCGCCTTGTCGGGTTCTTTTTTTCGCAGCAGCGCGTGGGCTTTAAGGTAGTGTGGGTTTGGAAGTTTCGGATGCTCCCGGATCAGTTGAACGGCAAGGTTGAACGCGTCATCGGATTTCCGGCGTGTGAGCAATACTCGGGTGAGGTTTAATTTCGCAACTACGTCATACGGTGCAATATCGAGCGCACGTTTATAGGCGATTTCAGCCTCACTGTGGCGGCCAGTAAATTGACTGAGCATGCCGCGCAAGATCCATCGCACAGGGTCCGTGGGTTCGAGGGTCTCGGCTGCGTCAAGCACGGTTGCCGCCCG
This sequence comes from Gammaproteobacteria bacterium, assembly GCA_021773835.1. GTDB lineage: Bacteria > Pseudomonadota > Gammaproteobacteria > UBA11873. The sequence goes on along the minus strand of JAJFJQ010000070.1, from coordinate 35,650 downwards.
TTCGAAGTCGCCCTCCCATAGGGCGGCGCGCACCAATCCGAGATGCGCTCGGTAGTCACTTGGATCGATCGCCAACGCTTGGTCGAATAATCCCTTTGCAATGTCGACGTAGGCTTGGCGCCACTTTCGTTTATCGTTACCGGTCTCAAATTCGGGCACTCCAATATCGGACAGACCGAGATTCGCCTCCCCGCGAATGGTAAGTAGTGTGGGATCTTTGTTCGCGCCAGCACTTTCATTCGAAACCCGTTCGTACTCGCCTTGCAGTAGTAGCGCGCGCAACAAAGCCGCTCGGCGACCTGGGTAGTCAGGCGGAACGCGTTCGATTGCCGTTTGGGCGAGTGCGCCTTCGCGAAGCTTTAGATAGTTACTGCCCAATAACAAGCGCCCTTCCGCCGAGTCGGGCTCTAATTGCAATGCGTTTTTGAGTTCGATGATCGCCGCGGGGACCTGCCCAGAAGCCATGAGGAGCTTCGCATTGCCGATGTAGTTTGCTGCGGTGACATCGGGCTCGGTTGAGCAACCTGTACTGTATAGCACGGCGCCCAGGAGTATTGTCGCGAAGATGATCTGCAAATCACGCATGCTGGCTAACAGTCTAAAGTCGTGCGGTTTTTTATCGAGCAAAATCTGAGCCACACTAAATGATGCAAACTTATCTTAATAGGTTGTCTCTTAATTCGAAAAATTATCCGGTGGCCGCTGCAGTCCAAGATTCTCCCGCAGCGTGGCACCTTCGTATTCATTTCGAAACAAGCCGCGCCGTTGGAGTTCGGGGATGATCTTATCGACAAAATCGTCGAGTCCCTGCGGCAAATACGGAAACATGATGTTGAAGCCATCGCACCCGTGGGATTCGAACCATTCTTCCATTGTGTCCGCGATAGTCATGGGCGTTCCAACGATCTCTAGGGTACTGAAGCTGCCGCCGACATATTGGGCGAGTTGCCCAACGGTAAGCTCGTCTCGGGTCGCCATGTTGATCAATTTATGTTGACCGCTCCTGCTAGCGTTACTTTCGGCGATTTCGGGCAAGGGACCGTCGAGGTCGAATTTCGACACATCGGTGCCGAGCAAGACGGATAAGGTCGCGATACCGCTGTCGGGATGGACCAAATTATCGAGTTGCGCTTTCTTCGCGTGTGCCTCGGCAATTGATTCCCCAATGACGACGAACGCGCCGGGTAGGATCTTGAGTTGGTCTGCGGAGCGTCCACACCGGCGCATGCGCTCCTTCAAATCCGTGTAATAGGCTTTGGCGTCGTCGAGATTATTCGCACCGCCAAATACGACCTCGGCGGTTTCGGCGGCGAGCTGACGGCCTGCTTCGGACGCTCCGGCTTGAACGATCACCGGCCAACCTTGAATCGGGCGGGCAATATTAAGTGGTCCGCGGACCTTCAGATGTGGCCCGTCATGGTCGATTACGCGCAGTTTATCCGGATCAAAATAGATCCCGGTCTCCTGGTCGCGCACAAAGGCGTCGTCGGCCCAGCTGTCCCACAACCCCGTGACCACATCGTAAAATTCTCGTGCCCGAACATAGCGTTCGTCATGTTCCATGTGGTGATCAAAGCCAAAATTCAAGGCTTCGTCCGGATTGGTCGAGGTCACGACATTCCAGCCCGCACGTCCCCCGCTGATGTGATCAAGCGAGGCGAATTTACGCGCCACATGATAGGGCTCGTTGTACGTTGTCGATGCAGTAGCAATAAGCCCAATATGTTTTGTTGTGACCGCGAGTGCCGGTAACAATGTCAATGGATCGAAAGACGAAACGGTGGCGCTACGTTTTAGCGCCGGCATTGGCATATTCATCACCGCGAGATGGTCGGCCATGAAAAACGCATCGAAACCTCCACGTTCCAGCGTTTCGATAAATCGCTGGTAATGACCGAAATTGAAATTGGCGTCCGCAAACGATCCGGGATACCGCCACGCGGCGGTATGAATACTGACCGGTCGCATGAAAGCGCCAAGCCTTAGGTGTTCGTTGCGTGCCAAGGGCTCTCCGAAATCCGCTGATTTTCGGGGTCAAGTATGAACTCGGAGCAGACCCCCGCCAAGTAAGACGACTCAGCTATGCATGGACACTGAGCAGCAAAGTTGGTGATACTGCCTAGGCCTGCGGTCTGACGTGGTTAAAAGCTAATGCTAAACGAAAGCTCACCCATCAACTTTGCCGACCCGTTACCAAGTGCGGTCGATGTTGTCGTCATTGGCGCCGGCATTATCGGCATATCCACGGCGTGGTTTCTCGCGCAGCAAGGCGTCTCGGTCGCCGTGTGCGAGAAGGGTCGTGTTGCGGGCGAACAATCGAGTCGTAATTGGGGATGGATCCGAAAGCATGGGCGCGATCGGGCGGAATTGCCGATCGTTATCGAGAGTATCGAACATTGGAAATCGATAGCCGGCGAGCTTGACGAAGACATCGGTTTTGCCCAGCACGGCGTGATGTATCTCGCTGAAACGGATGCCGAACTTGCCGAGCGTGAGCGATGGTTATCGATTGCCCGTGATCACGAGCTTGATACGCGGATGATAGGTGCTAGCGAGCTTGCGCAAATCATTACGGAAGATTCCTCGAAATGGATAGGTGCGAGCTATACACCCAGTGATGCACGTGCCGAGCCGTTTGTCGCGGTTCCAGCGATCGCCCGGGCTTTGCGCAAAAAAGGGGTGACGATCACTGAGAATTGCGCGGTACGGACGGTGGATATTGCTGCAGGTCGCGTGACCGGCGTCGTGACGGAGCACGGTCTGATTAAATGTACTAGTGTCGTTTGTGCCGGCGGCGCCTGGGGCTCCTTATTTTGCCGCAACCTAGGACACGACTTCCCGCAATTGACCGTGCGCGCGACTGTGGCGCGCACCACTGAGGCGCCGGATATTTTCAAAGGTAATGCGGCAAGTCACGGTCTTGCCTTTCGCCGCCGTAACGATGGTGGCTACACACTCGCGGCGAGTGGCAATTTCGAACATTTTATTGGTCGCGACAGCTTTCGCTATTTGCCTCAATTTGTCCCAAGTATTGTGCGTGCCCGCAAAGATATGTCGCTGCGCTTCGGCGCTGGGCTGTTCGCGCGCATGCGCGGAACCAAAAGTTGGTCCGGCGACGACATCTCGCCGTTTGAACGTACGCGCGTGCTTGATCCCGAACCTTCAGCGGCAGCGCTTGGCCAGATACGGGTCCAGCTTAAGGCGCAGTTACCCGCCTTGGCGGACATCCGGCTGGAGCAGGCGTGGGCCGGGATGATCGATACCACCCCAGATATCGTGCCAGTGATGGATAGCGTCACGGGACTGCCGGGGCTTTTTGTCGCCGCCGGCTTCAGCGGACACGGTTTTGGCATTGGACCTGGCGCCGGTCGCGTGATGGCAGACATGGTCTTGGGCAACCCGCTTGGTCACGATCTCGGTCGCTTTCGCTTGTCCCGGTTTAGTGACGGCAGTGCGCTCGAACTTGGACCAGCCTTGTAGCGACCTAAAGTACCAATCGAGCCCCGTTCGCGCCTTGACCGGCTCTACCTGCAGTTGTACCTTAATAAACAGAGTTGCATCACATGCAACTTTTAATCGAACTGTGCCCAGTCTGATTCTCGATGTAGGATGGCTGAATACACCGTATTGGTAACTAAGGAGTAGCGCATGTGTGGAATTGCCGGGATCTTGTTCAAGGACGAAGGTGCGACTCGTTCCGCGGGCGAGGCGCTTATTTCCATGCTCGATGGCTGTCAACATCGCGGGCCGGATTCAACTGGGTTTGCGTTATACGGCCCCACTGAACCGGGCCACCTACGCTTGCGCTTCATTGTCGGCGAAGACAGCGATGCAGACACGGCAATTGGCCGAATAAAAGAGGCTTTAGCGAAATATGAGGCTTCGATAATTAGCGAAGAACTCATTGGCACAAATTACCGTCTGACGGTTGCCTACGCCGGCGACATCAAGCCGTTCGCCTATGCGATGGAACACGCGGCGAAGGTTGTCTCTATCGGGTCTAGCCTCGAGATCATCAAAGATGTTGGTAGCGCCCACGACGTGGACGATAGCTATAACGTCCATGAGTACAAAGGGAGCCACGGTCTCGGGCATGTTCGCCTGGCGACCGAGTCAGAAGTAAAGCCTGAGTCCGCACATCCGTTTTGGGCGACCGGCTTTGGTGACATCGCGATTGTCCACAACGGACAGATCACCAATTATTGGAAAATGCGGCGTCGCTTGGAGCAGCGCGGTTTCGAATTCACCACGGATAACGATAGCGAATTGATCGCGGTGTATTTGGCCGACAAACTTTCGCAAGGGGTCGAGCTTCGCGCCGCATTGGAAACGTCAATCGACGATCTCGATGGGACCTTCTCATTTTTGGTGTCGACCAAGGACGAAATCGGATATGCGAAAGATCGTCTGGCAGTGAAGCCCATGATCATGTACGAGAACGACGACCTCGTGGCCGTCGCTTCAGAGGAGGTGTCGCTTAATCGACTCTTTCCTGGTCAAGCACTAAATACCTACGAGCCACCACCGGGGACATTCAACACATGGTCACGATCGATCTAGCCACTCTCCCAGTTCGCGAGGCGAACGAGCAGCTCCGCCGGATCGGCGCGGCAGGAGATGACGTCGAACTCATTAATCCCGATGCGCGCCATCATCTCGGCGTTGGGTTGACTTCACCAATCAATGTCACGGTGCGCGGCTCGGCCGGGTATTTTTGCGCAGGGCTGTCCGACTCCGCCAACTTCCTCGTCGACCGCAACGTCGGTTGGGGAGTCGGCGACAACATGTATCAAGGTTCCGTCGTTGTCAAAGGAAACGCTGGCGCAATTGCCGGGGTTGCAATCCGCGGTGGCGAGGTCGTGATCCACGGCAACATGGGTTCTCGCTCTGGACAGGTAATGAAGGCCGGTACGCTGTTGTGCGCCGGCAACGCAAACTTTATGGCCGGGTACCTGATGTACGGCGGGCGCATTATTATCCTCGGCAATTCCGGTGAGAAGGTCGGTGAGGACATGGCGAGCGGCGATATCTATGTTGCTGGGAAAGTCGAATCCTTGGGTTCTGATGCGACATTGATTGACCTGCCGCGAGACGAAGTCGACAGCATCATGGAGTTTCTTGACCGTTATGAGATCAGCTTTAAGGGACATTTTCAAAAGGTTGTGAACGCTGGGAAGAAGTTGCGTTACGCGACCAGCGAACAGCAGATGCGCAGCATTCCGTTTTTCAGTTTTTCCGGCGCCTCTGATTATTGGAATGCGAAGGTCCAAGAAGACATCTTCATCAAAGCCCAAATTGGGCGCTACCGGATCCGCGGCTACGGTGGCGCACGTGAACTCCCACATTTGTCAGACCTCGCTTTTCGTAAAGACTTATCGAGTGCTGGAAACGATATGGGCGTGCTGTCACGAGTCGCAATGAAGACCGAGATCGGCGGTATTAACGGCGCTAATCCATTGACGCTGAGTATGCCTGTAATGGTCGCGCCGATGAGTTATGGCGCGCTTAGCGCGTCGACAAAACGGGCTATCGGCATGGCCTCGACACTTTCGGGGATCGCAGAGAACACGGGCGAAGGCGGTATGAGCGATGCCCAGCGTGATGCAGCGGAGCAGCTTATATTCCAGATGCTTGGCGGTCGGTTGGGTTGGAACATCCATGATATGCAACGCGCAAATGGTCTCGAGATCTACATCTCGCAAGGCGCAAAGCCGGGCCTCGGTGGCCAGCTAATGGCGAAGAAGGTCACCCCAGAGCTGGCCAAGATACGCGGTATTCCGCCGGGCATTGACCTGCGCTCGCCGTCAAGGCACCCGGATATTCTCGGCGCGGATGACCTTGTTATTAAGGTTGAAGAATTACGCGAGGCAACCGGATATCGATTGCCGGTTAGTGTAAAACTCGGTGCGGGGCGGGTGCGCGACGATATCAAGATAGCGGCAAAGGACGGTTTCGACTTCGTTGAATTGGATGGGATGCAGGGGTCGACGGGAGCCGGCAGCGCGGAAGTGCTCGAGTACGTCGGGATACCAACATTGCCCGCCATCATCGAGGCCATCGAGGCGCTGGAAGAGATTGGCGCTCGCGAGCGGATCCAGATAGTGCTGATGGGCGGGTTGCGCGATGGCGTCGACGCCGTGAAAGCGTTGTGCCTAGGTGCTGATGCGGCTGCGTTTGGCACGTCGGCGATCGTTGCCGGCGGTTGTATTGCCTGTATGCAGTGCCACGTTGGCCAATGTGTCACGGGTATCGCGACGCAGGATCCAGAGCACGAGAAACGCTATAAACCCGGCGTCGAATCGCACAACATTCATCGATTCTTCGAAAGCGTGCGTTTCCAGATCGCCGCCATCACCGACGGTTTGGGTTACACCGATGTACGCCAATTGTCGCGCGACGACCTGGTTGCAGTGACCCCTGAAGCCGCGCACATCACCGGTCTGCCCTACGAACCCGAATATCGCGACATCAACCCCGATTTACAAATGCAGGCCGGATGACGATGAGCGTCTACGACATCAATCGGATCAAGGTTCCGCAGGCGGCGTCCGGCACCGAAGACCATACCGGCCAAACTCATTTTGTGCCCGCACCATGCCAGGTGGCGTGTCCGGTTGGGACGGATGCGCCGTCTTACATCGGCTACATCTGGGAAGGCAAACTCGAAGAGGCGTTCGAGGCGATCACCTCGACCAATCCATTCAGTTCGATCTGTGGCCGCGTGTGTGATGCGCCGTGTGAGCCTGCTTGTCGTCGGACCTCGAGTGACGGTGCCGTGCAAATACGTAACCTCAAGCGTTACGTCATGGATGCGGTGGGGCACACCTATGACTTACCCGCGATCGAGGTCAGCCAGTCACAAACAGTGGCAGTGGTTGGTTCTGGACCCGCTGGCTTAGTCGCCGCGCACGACTTAGCCGTTGCTGGTTACGAAGTGCACGTCTACGAAATGACCGACCGCCTCGGCGGCATGATGATCTGGGGGATCCCGGCCTTTCGCCTACCTCCAGAGATCATCCAAGAAGATATCGATAGGCTCACAACGCGTTGTCCTGGGATCAAGATCCACCTGAACACCGAACTCGGCAAGGATGTGTCACTGGATGAATTGAAATCGCGCCACGACGCGGTACTGATGACAATCGGTTCGTGGTGGGGGAAAAGCATGCAGATCCCCGGGGAAGACGATCCACGCGTCGTTGATGGGGTCGGATTTCTGCGTCGCATAAATAATGGTGAACGCCCGCAAATGCCAGAGACGGTGGTGGTCGTTGGTGGAGGCGATGTGGCGATGGACGCGTGTCGCGCGGCCTTGCGTCTACCCGGTTGCCGCGAGGTAAAAGTCGTCTACCGCCGCGGGCCTGAAGAGATCCCGGCGCGCGAAATCGAGCTGCACCACGCGGTCAAAGAAGGTATCCAATTTATCTATAACACGCAGCAAATTGCGGTCGAAGGCAACGGCGATGATCTTGCATTGCAATGCGTACGTACGGAATCGGGCGAGCCGGATGAAGATGGGCGCCGGCGCCCGATTGTTGTGGCCAATAGCGAGCATACTATCGATTGCGGGCTCGTCATTGCCGCCGTTGGCCAACAGAGCGAATGCGATCACCTGGGCGATTTGGGTTTGATGGGTGGCGATCGGGTTGCCACCGAGTGGGAGTCAATGCGCACCGCCGACCCGCAGGTTTTTGCTGCCGGCGATGGTGCATTCGGCGGCTCAACGATTGTTATGGCAATGAGCCATGGGCAGCGTGCTGCTTACTACATCAAGGCTTTCCTCGAAGGTCGGGACGATCCCCTGCCATATCGAACCCCCTACCGCACGCGTCGAGTCGAAGTTGCCCAAGATCTACAGTGGGAAAAGAACCCGCTGCAGGAGCCTAAATTTTTTGGGATAGGTGACAAGCCGATCGAGTTTCCGGAAATCGAAGCCACCTATGACGTCAACACGGCACGCGATGAAGCGGCGCGCTGCTATCGTTGCGATGCTGAGACGGGCTCCGCGGATTATTCAGTCGGGCATCGCGAAGACCTCTTCTCGATGGCGCGCACGAATCCCAATGATCAAGCGAAACTCAAAGCTATGTTCGATAAGCGCGTGCGCCAGCGCCCGGATCCCTTTCCCGATGGCCGCGACGCGACGCTCGACGACATAACCTTTCTCCCAGCGAATTTATCCCGGCTCGTGATCGATCCCTATCGAGAGGCCTGCAAGGTTTCGACAGACATCAGTGGGCGGCTTGAGTTGGATTTGCCGTTTTTTGCCGCAGGCTTCGATGCCGAAGCGAGTGCTGTAAAAGACGGGCTTGCGGATGGTTTGCGCCGTGCAGCATGTGGGTATCTTGGTGTGTCTCCACTTGGCGACGGGGTGCCATGGTTGCAATTGGTTTCTCCGGGTACGAGCGCTAACCCCGAAGCTGCAGCTGTCGTGTACGTACAAGGCGAGCGATTTGAGCCGATTGACCTTGCCGCGTCGACCACGCAGCCGCGCGGTATGGCGGTTTATGCGAGCGGGGCATTGGAAGACGCGATCGTCTATGGACTTGATAGCGGTTTCGAATTCCTAGTGTTGTGTGGCAACGGTGATCCGCGAAAGTCATGGCCCGAGTTGGCAGCACCGCCAGATCTTACGCTTATACGTGACGCGATCACGGTGCTACGTAAGCTTAAAAAAGAGGAAGCAATCGATCTTATTTGGTACGGCGGCGCGCGTTCTGGTACCGATGCGGCGAAGCTAATTGCGATGGGTTGCAAGGCGGTCGTTTATGGCCTGCCGCTTGCGCTGGGGATGGGGGCATCGATCTCCCACACGGGACTGGAATTTGCCGCCGACTATACTGTCGAAGAACGCGGTGAGGCAGCGGCGAACCTATTGAAAGCTCATGCTTCGGAGGCCTCCATGATGGCGCGTTGTACCGGCAAGACCCAGTTGCACAACCTCGAGCCCGAAGATTTACGGTCGATCACCATTGCGACCGCTGCTGCAACCGGTATCCCAATGCCAGGTACGCGAGCCGCATAGCTCAAACTATTAGTAGCCGCATTATGGCCTTGCGCATTCGCGGTTAGGCCATCTCGATTCAAACCGTGTGGATGATCCAAGGCCATCGATGGCCGTGCGCGTTATAGCGCGGTTTATATCACGAGTTGCCGACGCCCAACGACAGTTGACAGATTCGATCGAAGAAACCGATCCTCATCGGGTGCGCAGAGCGGAACGGCCAAATCCAGTCGCACCTGATCTGGATCCGCGACCAGAGCGGTTTCCCATAGCCCCGCTTCTGGTGCTAGACGATCGATTACGGGGTTGACCGGATGATCGATTGCCGCGCGTGGCGGTTGCACGCGGCGCAGATGCAGCGTGGTTGGAGGATCTTGCGCTGGTCGCGCGGCGTGAACCGGGGGCCGTGGCCCGCGGACCTCCGCGCAAATTGTTGTACGCCAAAATTGCTTGTGAGGTGTTGGAACGCGCGCCACGGCGCCGTTGCGATGAAGACCGCGTGGGCCGTTGTATTGCATTAGGCGGTGCGGCGGTAGGGGTTGGACCCCGGTCCGCAACCCTGCCGCGCCCACGACCTGCGGCCTGCGATCGATCGGTGCGTGGCCTTTGATTAGAACGAGTTGCTTGTCGTGGACCACGGTTCGCACGCGCGGAGTTGGCACGCGGGGATCTATTGCCGACAAACCCATTCGAAGCGCGCTGACTTGTGTTTGCAGTTCCACGTCGTAGGGTTCTGGTCGCACTTCTCCTATCCGGCACGCTTTGGCGATGAACCACGCCATTTCCAATCAGGCCGTTGGCGGCGCGCGGGATAGCGGTTGCCTGAGATTGCTGTCGGCCGCGAAACCTGTCGCCGTGGTTTAGTACGCCTCGGCGATTACTTTCGCCATTTCCGATTAGACCGTTGGCGGCGCGCGGGATAGCGGTTGCCTGGCCCTGGTGTCGACCGCGAAGCCGGTTGTGATGGTTGGCCGAACGACGGTGATGATTGGTGCCGTTGCCAAACAATCCGTTGGACGCGCGCAGTGGCGCATTGCTACGCCCATGGTGTCCATTGAAACCGGTGTTGTGACGAGCGCGTGCGTGCCGAAGATGACGCGGCCGATGACCGAGTCGATTGTTCCCGTTCCAGTAATCGCCGTGATATTGACGCTTATGCCGATGTTTTGAATTGAGATGACGGCGCCCGGCATGCAAGCCGTGACGCCTGAAGTTAGACCGGTGGTAACGATGTCCGTAGAAAGGATGGCTACGGTAGCCGTAGGGATGATAATGCAGGTGCTTGGTAAACCAACCAATCGTAAAGGCAGTGGTTATGCCCCAGAACGCGCGGGAATGAAACGCATGTCCGGGTGAGTATGGGTAGTAGTACAACGGATAGCGTGTCGGATAGTAGTAATAGGGCGTAACGTTCTGTTGGTATACGATTTGTTCCGGTTCGTAGTAGGGGACATAAACCGCTTCGGGATCGGCCGAAGTGATTGCCACGGCGTTATTTTCTCTTTTTACGACTTTATGCTCATCGCTTTTGAGGTTGCCAGCCGCATATGCGCGCTCACGGAAGCGTTCTATCGCAACGATAACATCGGACTGTTGTTTAATTACCGCGTCACCGAGTTGCCAGGTCCAATCGAGATCGGCGTTTAACAGAGCGATCACTTCAGGGTAATTAAGCAGCGCCACTATCGACTCGTCCCACGCCGAGTTCGGTTCGAGTGTTGGATCACTTTTGTGCGCCTCGAGGTAACGCGCGGCTTGGACAATTTGCAGCGGAAAGGTGGATGCCGGCAGAACAATTGCGAGCAGTTCGTCCGGGTACAGCGCGACGCGAGCAACCACATCCTCTAGGTTTGCGGCGTCCATTAGTTCAGCTGAATCTGTAGTCGGTGCGACCGCCAGTGAGCCAAGGTTCGACGCCGCAATCGCCGTGTTCGCGGCGCCGAGGGTCAGGCCGAAAATCAAGGCTATTAGAACAGATTGTTGCGTCGTCGAGCTGTTCATGGGATCTACCTTACGCCGATTCGGGCGTTAAGTCTTCGAACATGGAGCGAGCGTAGCCTAGGGTGTGTGAACGTGGCCTGAATTGAACTGTTTTGTTTGTTATTTCAAGGTTTTATGTGAGGTCGGCTAAACCATCAACCACGCGATCGTGGCCACAATCCAAGTGCCCTCATTAGCGGTCTCGCTGATTGCAGAACCGAGTCGATTACGGTCCCAGCGGGCTTCTCGGAGCGACATCAACACCTGCCCCAAGCGAGTACAAATGTTGATATGTCCAGTCACGATGGCGAACGTTGAGATGCCGGCACCACCCATCATGGTGATGTTATAGGCCAGGGTTAACTGGGGCACGCCCTTGAAAAACACACCGAGGTAGCCGCGCACAATGGGATCGGTGATGGTGAGCTTGTTGTGATATGCAACCATCAGTGTTGCAACGATGCCGCATAGTGCTAAACCAGTGGTCCAGGTATCCAGCGGCGTCCAAAAGTTCGTGTTTCGCCAGATGTATATTCCGATGCATAGCAATACCACCACGGTCCAAGTGGCATAAGTGAATACGGTTTGAAACGTTACCCGACTGGGTTGAAGTTGATGGGCCCGTGCCGACAAGGACAGATTGATCAGTAGGAACACTCCCCAGAACGACAGCCAGGTCAAACTGATCCCTTCGGTGGTGCTTAGCATTAACCGCGCTTGAGTGCCGATGAACCCAACGGCCGTGATCATTTGCACGAAGAAAAGGAAATCGCCAACGCGATGACTTCTCGCGAGTTTTGCCTGCGTTGCCGTTATGTGGCCGGTTGTTCTATCGGAATCCAATTCGGTTCTCGTCGAGCTTTACGTTTGACTCGGTAGGCGCCGAGGTAGTGGCGCATTACAACTCATCGAACTGCGTTGCCGCACCTGGATGTCTGATGTTGATTTATCGTTGGAGCGGTAATGGGTATTCGCTATGATGGTGCACAGGCGATCCAATACTGCGCACCAGCGCCAATAGATATCCAACTAAGGAAATAGCATGATCTATGAAGTACGCACCTATCAATTGAAGCCGCGCTCAGTGCCTGAGTTTATTGACACATTTGGTAAGGCGCTGCCCATACGCGAAAAGGCCTCGAAGCTTAGCGGATTCTTTTACACGGAGATAGGGCCGCTAAACGAAGTGATCCACATTTGGCCGTTTAAGAATCTAGGTGATCGAGAGAAAAAGCGTGGACAGTTTCCACCGGAGAAGAAACTTGGCTGGCCCCCGAAGGTCGCGCATCTTGCTAACACGATGAATTCCGAAATTTTTATTCCCGCACCGTTTTCTCCAACGATGGCCAAAGGCGACTTGGGCCCGATATTCGAGTGGCGTGAATACCAAATCTTGCCGGGGATGATGCCTGAGATGTATCGCAACTGGGAAAAGAAGCTGGCCAAGCGGATCGAATTGTCGCCTCTGGTGATGGCAATGCACTCGGAGATAGGTGATTTGTTCAAGTTCGTGCACATCTGGGCTTATGAAAGTTTGGAACATCGGAGCGCCGTGCGAGCTGAGGCCGTGGCGAAAAAGCTCTGGCCGCCTAGGGGTCCGAAGGAAACGTTGGTCGCACAGAAAAATAAGATAGTGCTTGCTGCACCATTTTCACCAGTGCGCTAGTCGAATAGCAAAACCGCACAACGCCACACCCTGTCGAAGATCGAAATCGAAGGTATACGGCCTATCGCAAACCGCATTCATTCGCTATCCTGCGCCACTCAATAATAAGCGGGGAGGCCCTCTATGAAGTTTGGAAAATACGGTGTATTTACCATGACCGACGCGTTGGATGCGGGTCAATTGTCCGATTTGGTTAAGCGGCTCGAAGATCTCGGTTACTCGACTTTGTGGTATCCGGAAGCAATCGCGTACGAGGCCCTTGGGCTAGGCAGCTATTTACTGAGCCAGTCGACCAAGCTCAACATTGCCAGTGGCATCGCTAACATCTACGCACGCGACCCGGCGGCGGCGGCGATAGGACATAACACCCTAAACTCGCTATACGGTGGGCGCTTCGTTTTGGGCCTTGGCGTTTCACATTCGGCGTTAGTGTCTGATGTGCGCGGTCATGAATATAAAAAGCCGATGGCAATGATGCGGTCGTATCTCGACGGCATGGATCAGGCATGGGCTGCAATGGGTGCACCAGAGAAAAAGCAGGTCGTGTTGGCAGCGCTTGGACCGAAGATGTCGCAACTGGCAGCTGAGCGAACGCTTGGCGCTTTCCCCTATAACATCACGCCAGAGCAAGCCAGCGTCTCGCGCGCTAATGTGGGCCCAGATGCCGCGGTGATCTGTGAGCAGAAAGTATTGCTGTGTACCGATCCGGTTAAAGCGCGAGAGGTAGCGCGTGCCAATCTGGGGTTTTATCTGCCGATGCCGAACTATTTCAAGAATTGGTTTCGCTTAGGCTTCAACGAGGACGACCTTAAAGATGGCGGGAGTGATCGGTTGATGGATGCCATGGTCTATTGGGGTGAGGCCGATGAAATTAAGGCGAAACTTCAGAAGTACTTCGACGGCGGTGCCGATCAAGTCGTGATCCAGCCGCTGCGAGCCGACGGCCAAGCCGGGCCCGATTGGGCGGCGCTGGAGGCTTTTGCGCCGGGTTAATCGCCGGTCGCGTGATCTCACAAGACTTGTTCCAACAAACGATTCGCATTTCCGCCGTCGTTGGGGGGGCCGGATGGGTGGGATCGAGTTAGTAGCTCTTTATAACTTGTAGTGGATTCCGGCCTTCGCCGGAATGACGTTGGAATAAGTGTCATCGTCGGACTGAGTTTGGATCGCGCCTTCGCCTGAATGATGTTGGTTCGAACTTTCTTGGAGATAGTGCCGCGCTAGACCGGCGTCGCGATATTGGGCGGTGAACTATTCGCCCTCGTCTGAACTCCCACTGCCCGCGGCGTCCACGGGCGGTGGAATAACGCCAAGACCGAGGGTCGCTGCAACAACTGAGCGCGCTTCGGCTGCGCCATGCTTGAGTGCATCTTGCTCAGATTGTGCGGGTGAAAAATCGCCGGTCTCTGGGTTGAGCAGATCACTATCGCTTTGCTTCATGTATAAAGTTTGTGTCGGGTAGGCGAACTCAACACCGAGTCGTTTAGCGAGCCGCAGGCAATCGATCAAAAAGCGATGTCGTTCGCGTAACTCCGTTCCCCATTCCGGCGTTTGCCAAAAAACATAAACCAGGACTTCCAAGGCTGAAGCGCTAAATTCATTCAAATAGACGTGGAAATAATCCTTGCGCGTATACGGGTGTTGGCGCACGAGCTCGCGAACGCCTTCACAAAATGCATCGATGCGCTCTGGAGGCGTGTCATAGGCGAGCGACATTTTGCAGCTAAGACGGCGATAGCTGCGTTTACCCATGTTGTCGACATTTGCCGTGATCAGATTCGAGTTCGGCACCGAGACTTGCGAGTTGTAGAACGTCCGAATACGCGTACTACGAAAACCAATGTGTTCAACCGAGCCCTCAACATCGCCGATTATCACCCAGTCGCCAACGTGAAAAGTCTGATCCAGCAGCACGGTGACTGATCCGAATAGATTCCCGGCGACATCCTTGGCGGCGAGCGCGAAGGCAAGGCCACCTAGGCCGAGGCCGGCAAGTAGGCTGGTGACATCAATGTCTAGGTTGTCCGCGATGAATACCGCGCCCATTACCGTGACAAAAACTTTCATCGTTTTCGTCACCATGGGCACGAGCGCATCATCAAGCCGGCTTATGGTCTTTTCTGCTGCGTCCTGTAAAAAAGCTGAAAGCAGGTCGACTAGCCGGTATGCACCCCAAACCGTCGACAACGCGGCGAGAAATTTGACCGACACCAATAAAATAACCAACACGTTGGCAGCAAGGCCAAGGACATTCAGGCCTGCCCACCAGGCGAACGCCATCGCCATCAGACCAAATGGTCGAAGGATGGAATCGGAAATGTTTCGGAAACTCCCTTTTGCAAAGTGAGTGCGCCAATACTTGACAATCAGACCCAAAAACACCGAGACGAGTTTGTCCAGAATGATGCCGGCCAGGACAATGACGAAGATTGCGATCCACTGCCAATGTTCGAGGATCAGTCCTTGTTCTTTCCATTTCGCCGGAATCATGCCCCTAAGGCGCAGGTGTAACGGCATGCGGGTCACGCTGACTTCGTCGGTCCCCTCAACTTTGTCTGTGTCTGACAGCTCGTCGAGCAGCGTTGGCAACGCCGCAACGGTTGCGGTGCTAAAGCGCCAACCTTGGTGTTCGGTAAATACGATTTCGACTTTCCCGTTTTCATAGGTATGAAAGACGAAGGGCTTGCCGGTCTTTCGTGTTGAAAAGCGCTTAACATCCGGCTTGCGGGTTCGATCGATGACTTCTTGCAGAATCCAGGCGAGGTCGCGGCCTTTTTCAGCGCGCACCAAGGGGTTTATCTCAGAAAGATCTAAGGTTTCGATGGCTTGCGCGAATTTTTCATCATCGCCGTTGCGGATCGCCTTCATTGCGGCCAGGAAGGCTTCCATGGTCGCGCGTGGCGACATCAAATAATCGGGTATCGGTGGTGGCTCTGCTGCCGGTGGTGCCGGGTCGACGGCTGCCTGGGCGAATACCAAATTGTGAATCAACAGCGAAATTAGGATGATGGCGAGACCGTACAACGGCTGTCGTTTTTCGTTCATTGGTTCGATTCAAGCATTTTAATTAAGTCTGTTAACCTTATCGCATCTTTGTGCATTGCTCGACCTTCGCTGTCCGCATCGTCTAAAGATAATCGCCGAGCAAGCTCAATGACTCATCCCAGAGTTTCGAGCCCAGGCGTTCGTCGCGTGCCTTCGCTGCCGGTTTCTCCTCACGACAATCAACGAAATACTTACCCGAGACGGACGCTAGTTTCGGCGACGTCGCAAGGAATAACGAACAACGTGCGCCGTCCTCGACCGATCCACCCCCCATACCGAATCCCTGGCGCAGGAGCTTTGTCCCAATCACTCCTGGATGCAGGGCGTTGGTGGTTGCAGTCGTGCGTTTGATCTCGGTGGCGAGACGCTTGGTAAACAGGATATTCGCGAGCTTAGACGTAGCGTAGGCAGTGTAACTACTCCAATGCTTCTCGAAGTGTAGATCGTCGAAGTCTAAGGACGCGCCACTGTGGGTCATCGAACTGACGTTGACGATGCGTGCGGCAGGAGCGGCGATAAGGGGTGAAAACAGATGCTGGGTCAGCAAAAACGGTGCAAAGTAGTTAACCGCCATGGTCATCTCGAATCCGTCCGCATTGAAGGTTTGTCGATCGGCGTAGATCCCTGCGTTGTTCACTAGAACGTCAAGTGCAGGGATCTCCGATTTAACTTGTGCAGCAAGGTCGACAACCTCTTTCATCACGGCGAAGTCACCCCATACCGGTGTAACTTTTCCATTAGCGTCTGCCAACTTTTGTGCTTGTTTGCGTGCTCTCGCTTCGGTGCGGCCGTGCATCAGAACGTGCCAGCCGCGTTGCACGAGGCCATGTGCGGTAGCGCGGCCAATTCCATCGGTCGCGCCCGTAACTAGAACAGATTGCATCAATCCTTAGGGCTAGTAGATCGAACTATTGCAAATCGGCGTTGAACAAATCAAGCGCAGCGCTGCCAGGGCACAGCTCTTCTTCACCAAGTGTATTCAGCGGAAATTCAACGGTGTTCAGATTGCTGTGTAGATCCTCGGCTTCGCGGTCAAAATATATAAGACCAGTGACGATCTCGCCTTCGGCGGCACGCGCTTGAAGAATATTCATGGCCGCTATGCGGTCATGCGGATCATAATCTTTCGACACTTTGCGTAAGCGAAGCACTTGGCCATCGTGCTGGCGAATTTCTTCCACCTCGCCCGCTTCATAATCCGCCGTGATCGGCTCTCGCCGTGGCATAAAATCGAGCTGGTTCAAGACCTCGTTGTGCTCGCGAACATAATCGTAGCTTTTCGTTGACCCGGCGTGATTATTGAACGCGACGCAGGGGCTGATAACGTCGATGAATGCCGCTCCCTTATGCTCCACAGCGGCCTTCAGCAGTGGTACGAGTTGGGCCTTATCGCCAGAAAAGCTTCGCGCCACAAAGGTCGCGCCCAATTGCAGCGCAAGTCCAACCATGTCGATATTGCTATCAGCGTTGGTGATGCCGCGCTTCGATTTCGATCCCTTGTCGGCGGTAGCGGAGAATTGGCCTTTGGTCAAACCATATACACCGTTGTTCTCAACTATGTACACCATATTCACACCGCGGCGCAGACAATGGGCAAACTGTCCAAGCCCGATCGACGCAGAGTCACCGTCACCTGATACGCCGAGATAAATCAATTCGCGATTGGCAAGGTTCGCACCGGTAAGTACCGACGGCATGCGCCCGTGCACACTGTTCAAGCCATGGGAACTACCGAGAAAATAGGTTGGCGTTTTCGAGGAGCATCCGATTCCAGACAGCTTGGCAACACGATGCGGCTCGATGTTGAGCTCGAAAAACGCCTGCACGATACCAGCGCTGATCGAATCGTGACCGCAGCCAGCGCATAAGGTTGATACCGCTCCTTCATAATAGCGGCGGGTGTAGCCGAGTTCATTTGTCGGAATTCCCGGGTGCGCAAGCTTTGGTTTTGCAATGTATGTCATCGGTCGGAATCCGTGTGTTATTTCGCCGCTGTGCCGCGCAGTGGTGCCTCATTTAAGGCGGCTATTCCTTCGCTGATTTCATGCACGATGAAGCGAGCCGTAATAGGGGTGCCATCATAATGCAGCACTGCTACTAACTTTGTTGGATTAAAGCCGCACTCGTTAATTAACAGCATGCGTAGTTGTGCATCTCGATTTTGTTCGACTACAAAAATTTGATCATGTTCGGCAACGAATTCAGTCACGGCGTCGGAGAACGGGAACGCGCGGATCCGCAGGGCGTCTACTTCGAGTCCGCGCACTTCGAGCGCATCGATGGCCTCGTACATAGCGGGCGCCGTTGATCCAAAGAAGATCACGCCAAACTGCGACGCGTGGGTATCCATGTGCAAGATTGGTTCAGGCACGAGGTTTTTCGCAGTCTCGAACTTCCGCAGTAGGCGCTGCATATTGTCAACGTAATCCGGTCCCGCTTCGCTGTACTTTGCGTAACGATCCTTGGTCGTACCCCGCGTGAAGTAGGAACCGTGTTGTGGATGGGTGCCAGGGTAGGTTCGGTAGGGGATGCCATCGACATCAACATCGAGATAGCGGCCGAATTCATCGCCGCGCTCGAGCATTTCATGGGTCATCACTTTGCCACGGTCGAAGCGGCGGCTATCGTCCCATTCCAACGGGTCACAGAGGCGCTCGTTCATGCCGATGTCAAGTTCGAGCATCACAAACACGGGCGTCTGCAGACGGTCGGCCAGATCAAAGGCGGTCGCGCTCATTTCAAACGCCTCCTTCGGATCTTCGGGAAATAGCAAGACGTGCTTCGTATCTCCATGTGAGGCATACGCGCACAGGGTGATGTCGGACTGCTGCGTTCGGGTGGGCATTCCGGTTGATGGGCCACCACGTTGCACATCGAAAATCACGGAAGGAATTTCGGCGAAGTAGGCGAAGCCGATAAATTCCTGCATCAGCGAGATCCCAGGACCGGACGTCGCGGTAAATGCGCGAGCGCCATTCCATGCTGCACCGATAACCATGCCTATAGAAGCCAATTCGTCTTCTGCCTGGAGGATCGCGTAGCGCGCGCGACCGCTGTCGCTGTCGTGCCGATACGTTTTGCAGTGGCGTTCAAAGGCTTCGGCGAGCGACGAGGATGGGGTGATCGGATACCACGCAGCTACCGTCGCGCCGCCATAAACGGCACCTAAGGCAGCTGCACTATTGCCCTCAAGAAATATCTTCTCGCCCACGGAGTCACTTTTCTGGATCTGCAAACCGATTGGACAATCGAAATGTGACAACGCGTAATCGCGACCCATCGCGAGCGCTTTCACGTTCGATTGCATCAGCGCCTCTTTGCCCTTGAATTGTTCGCCGATCAGCGCAGCGATGACCTGTGGATCGAGGTCGAGCAACGCGCCAAGCGCGCCAACGTAGATGATATTTTTAAATAATTGACGTTGGCGTGCATCCGTATACGCTTCATTGCAGATCCGGGTCAGCGGGATCCCGATCGACTGTACATCGTCGCGGAACTTAGTGGGTAGCAAATCTTTCGTGGAGTCGTACAAGAGATAGCCACCGGGTTCGATTTCGGCGACGTCTTCGTCCCATGTTTGCGGATTCATTGCTACCATCAAATCGACCCCGCCGCGTCGACCTTGCCATCCGCGTTCGCTGATACGGACCTCATACCAAGTAGGTAGACCTTGAATATTCGATGGAAATATATTTCTCGGGCTCGCGGATACGCCCATGCGCAGCACTGCGCGAGCGAATAAGGCGTTCGCCGATGCAGAGCCGGAACCGTTGACATTCGCGAATTTGACGACGAAGTCGTTAACCGCTGCGATATTCTTCATGGCTAGCCGGATCCGCCTGGGTAATCAATCACGCAGCTTTCGAAGGGCGTTTTGGATCTCGGCACTTTGGACCCGCATGTTCTACGTCGAGTAAGAATTTCTGCATGTCCCAAGCGCCTGTCGGACAACGCTCGGCACACAAGCCGCAATGCAGGCACATGTCTTCGTCTTTGACCATGACCCGTAGCGTTTTGAGATCGGGCGAGACGTAGAGATCCTGGTCGAGGTTCTCTGAGGGTGCGTGCAGGCGCGTGCGTAGGTCTGCCTCATCGCCGTTCGCCGTGAAATTGATGCAATCAGTTGGACAGATATCTTCGCAGGCATCGCATTCAATACACAGATTGTGGTCGAATACGGTTTGGATATCGCAATTTAGGCAGCGTTCGGCCTCGGCGACCGCGAGGTTTTGGTCATAACCTAGTTCGACTTCAACTTTTATGTTGGCCAGGGCGTTGCGCAGGTCTTTCAACGGAACCTTGTAGCGCAGGTCGTTCGAGATATCGTTATCGTAGCTCCACTCGTGGATCCCCATTTTCTGAGAGCTAAAGTCCACGCGCGGCGGCGGCCGTACGGATACGTCCTCCCCGTGGCAATACTTGTCTATCGAAATGGCCGCATCATGACCATGGGCGACGGCCCAAATGATATTTTCAGGACCAAAGGCAGCGTCGCCGCCGAAAAAAACGTTCTGTATGGTCGACTGATACGAGACCTTGTCGACAACGGGCATATCCCATTCGTTGAATTCCAGGCCGATATCACGTTCGATCCAGGGGAAGGAATTTTCTTGGCCGACGGCGACCAGGACGTCGTCGGCTTCGATGTACTCGTCTGGTTCCCCGGTTGGGATCAACGAGCGCCGGCCCGTATCGTCATATTTGGCCTCGACCTTCTCGAAGGTCATCCCCTTCAACTTGCCCTTGACGTGGTTGAATTCTTTGGGCACGAGAAAATTGAGGATCGGGATGTCCTCGTGCATCGCATCTTCCTTTTCCCAGGGCGATGCCTTCATTTCATCGAAGCCTGAACGGACGACGACTTTGACATCTTTACCGCCGAGGCGCCGGGAAGAACGGCAACAATCCATTGCCGTATTACCGCCGCCCAAGACGATGACGCGTTTGCCGATTTTTTCGATATGTCCGAAGGACACCGACGACAACCAATCGATACCGATATGGATGTTCCGTGAAGCTTCTTCGCGACCAGGGATATTGAGATCGCGCCCGCGTGGTGCGCCGGTACCGACAAACACGGCGTCGTAGTCTTCGGCCAAGATATCCTTCAGCGATTCGACCCAGGTATTTCCCCGGAATTCGACCCCAAGTTCCAAGATGTAGCCCACCTCTTCGTCGATGACCCGTTCCGGAAGGCGAAACTTCGGGATCTGGCTACGGATCATGCCGCCGGCGCGGTCCTCGCCGTCATAGATGACGACTTCGTAACCCAGCGGCAACAGGTCACAGGCGACGGTAAGTGATGCGGGACCAGCGCCAATACAGGCGATCCGCTTACCGTTTTTCTTTTTCGCGCCCGTGGGTAGGCGTTTGCGAATATCCCCTTTAAAGTCGGCGGCGACACGTTTTAGGCGGCAAATTGCCACAGGCTCGTCTTCTACACGGCCGCGGCGACATGCCGGCTCACACGGGCGGTCGCAGGTGCGGCCGAGGATCCCCGGAAAAACGTTCGAATACCAGTTGATCATATAGGCGTCGCCGTAGCGACCAGCGGCGACCAAACGGATATATTCAGGAACTGGGGTATGGGCCGGGCAGGCCCACTGGCAGTCTACTACTTTGTGAAAATAATCGGGGTTGCCGATGTCAGTGCGATCCAAGTCGCACTCCTTCACGCGGGGTCGTCATCTCCCTCTCCTGGGGTTTAACGCAAGCAATTCAGGACGATGCATGTTACGACGCCACGCGGGGTCTGCCAAGTGGTGCCAGGGAGGAATAGTACTCAGTTTGGGGTCCCGATCCTGACCAAATTCGACGGCCCACCGCTAACCCCGGCATCGTTCAGGCATTGGCAGCGGTTTCTAAAGCGCCCGATTTGGTGCTAGCGCTCTGGTGATCCAGCTCGAGGATATGAGGGTTCGCTCAATCGCATCGGCCAACCAAGAGGCCATCCGAACAAAGAACATCTTACGTTTCTCAGTAAGCTCTCCGACACCCCAGGTGACGACCCCAATCAATCCAACCATGGCCACGCAGTGAAGCGAATCATATTGGTCGTAGGTGAAGTTTCGAAGCCACGTGTAAATTACCAAGGTGTGGACTAAGTAAAGCGTAAACGTATAGGACGCCAACGCCCGGATGGGATTGCTCAGGGATAGGATCCACGAGAGCTGAGCGTATCTCGCGCACCAGAAATTAATGACAACGAGAGTGCAAATAACATAATCCAGTAAGAATTGATCTGCACTACCTTGTGGCAAATTTGGAAACGGCCAAATACTACGACCGAGTTGCCACAACGCGATGTCTAATCCCGTAAATTCCAAGATGAACGCCGCGGCAATGGTCGAGACTAGTCCGATTCTGGCCACCGTTACGGATAGACGAAGCCGATCGCGATAGCGGTACAACGCAACGCCGCTCATCCAGACCGGAAATAGTATCCAGTGTTGATAGCCGACGAGGAGGGCGATCAGAAGCGCAAATACAATTCGCTTACGGCCGCTATAGAAATACAGCGATGCAAATAACACGTAGTACCACGCTTCATAACTTAGAGACCAGTAGGCTGGGATCGTAAATGGCCGTTCTGCCAGGAACCAAACTTCGCCAAGAAACCCCAGATGTAACGGGATATAGAGGTAGAATTTTTCGTACTGATATAAATGATGATAGTTGTCGGCATTAAACTGGATCGCGACGCTATCGATCAAAAAAGCCAACAACAACACAGGCCCGGCGACCGAATACAAGCGTGCGGCGCGTGCGGTCAGATAGGATTTCAAGCTCGCGTTCCGGGTCTCGGTGGTATAGCAGATCACGTATCCGGAAAGCACGAAGAACACCATCACCGCTTCGCGCCCGAAATCCGGTATTGCACGGGCGATCGCGGGATGCAGTACGTCGTTATGTAGCAAATGGTTGACGACGACGCACACTGCAGCAGTAAATCGAACGAGATCGAGGTAAATTGACTCCGATTCGTCCATCAATCCGTTTGTACGAGCCTTAGACGATCCTGTCGAAATTCATTACGTGGCCGCGTTGCGTGATACGGGAGGCTTGAACGAAACGAAGAGGCATTGTTCGTTGGCTCGAAACCGCTTAACCCTCCCCTAGATCGAAAATCAGCGTCCACATCAATGTATGTCACCGCACCTTCGCCAAACCGTGAAGTATTTGTTGTTGGATAATCCGATGGTGCGACGACAAACCCAATGCCGAAACGTGCCATCGCAGCAACCGATAGAAACCAGAAGTCTCTTACTGCAGGGTGGTTTTGGCCGATTGTGGTGATACGTTCGTCCACCTGGATCTTTTTGAAAAACTGCGCTTGTCGTTCTCTCGAACGCTTGAGGTCATCTAATGTATCGCGTAGCAGTTGCGAGGCAACCGCCGTCCGTTCGGTTTCGGGCGTTCGCGGAAGAATGTCTCGTTTAATGATGTCCATTATCTGCGTCCGGCTTTGCGCCTCGGATAGGATCGCGGATCCATGCCAGGCTACGATTGCGCCGGGCTCAATTACTTTCACTGTCGCTGCTGTAAATATGTAGTTCGCGCATGACGATAGACAGCGATCTATCACCCGCACGTTGAGTTTGTTCGCGAAAATCCAATCGCCGATGTCCATCGCCAAATTGACTTCACCGCCCGAAGAAGTGACCACCAGCCATTTGACAATGCCGTTGCGATTACCGTCTCGATGTAACGCTAATAGTCGCTTTTGCCCAGCGACACTGATTGGTCCGCGGTAGTGAATAGCATCATCGATATGTTCAATCCAGACCTCATTTGCATTGTCCGCCGGCGTCGCCCGCACCAGTAGGCTGGTGGCGGTTAAGCTGCAGGCGAGGATCGAATATGCAAACCAGATTGGCATGGCCCAGGATAACATTCGCAGGGATATCCTGAGGTCCGTTCAGGCGCTGTAGAAAGCGTACGGAAATGTCGTGGTCATCGACAAAACTGGCCAAAATGCCGAAAGCAACATTTCAACTCACCGCTACCAAAAATGCCGGCCCTGGTGTTTATACGTCGCTGCTATCGCCCGAAACTCCCAAACCCGGTTATCATAGGCGGCTCATGTCGATTTCATTTGGGCGCCTCAGACTTCCGGCGGCCGTCGAGAAAAAGATGCTTGGGAACAACTTGCCTCGTGCAATTTGTGGCTCCTACGCCGTTGCCCCAAGTGTGACCCTGAACCGGCGGCTGGCATCGATATATTTGGGGTGCTGCGAGTAAATTGAATCAGGTTTAAACGATAGTGCGATAAGGAGACTATCCGCATGAAGGCAGTGGTCGTAGACGAACTGGATAAATTTGGCGTCACCGACGTCGAGCTTGATCCGCCAAAGGTTGGCGAAGTGTTGATTAAGATGAAGGCCACTGGCGTGTGTCATTCGGATCTTTCCATCGCGAATGGCACGATCCCGAGTCCGCTGCCGGTGGTCTTGGGACATGAGGGCGCTGGGGTCGTCGAACAAGTCGGCGAAGGCGTGACCAACGTCGTGCCAGGAGACCATGTCGCGATTTCATTTATTCCGAGTTGCGGAGAGTGTTTTCACTGTCTCCGGCGCGAATCTTACCTGTGTAATGTCGCAAAGCAGGACGGTAATCTTTTCGACGGTACGACGCGCGTTCATCAAAACGGTAAAGATATCTTCGTCATGTCGTTCGTCGGGCTGATGGCTGAATACGCGGTAGTTCCGTCGGCTTGCGTTATCTCGATCGACAAGGCGTTTGACTTCAAAGCCGCTGCACTGGTCGGTTGTGGTGTCAGCACTGGAGTTGGTGCCGTGATCAAAACCGCGCAGGTGCCCGCTGGCGCTACGGTCGCCGTGTTCGGCTGCGGGGGGGTCGGTCTCAATGTTGTACAAGGCGCCCGTTTAGCCGGTGCGGGTAAGATTATTGCCTGCGATCTTTCGATGGAAAAAATGGAGATGGCACGTCAGTTCGGCGCGACCGATACGATCGACCCAAGCGGTGATGCAGTGAAGCAGATCTTCGAGATGACCGGCGGTATGGGAGTGGACTACGCATTCGAAGTTGTTGGCAGCGGCAAGTTGGTTGAGCAGTGTCTCAAGGCTGCCCGTAAGGGCGGAAATATCGTGGTTGTTGGTGTGGGGCGCTTGGACGATAAGTATTCGATCCGTCAACCAATTATGGTGTTTACAGCGAAGACCTTAATGGGTTCGATGTATGGCGGGGTTAATTTCAAAACCGATTTCCCCATGTATCTCGACCTTTATCGCCAGGGGAAACTCGATCTCGACTCATTGGTCAGCAAAACCTACACGCTTGATGAGGCAATGGCGGCATTTGAAGACTTGGAAAAAGGTGCCAATGCTCGGGGCGTGATCGTGCACGCCTAGCGCCGGTATGGAGCGGTGTTTGCATTAGCTTGTGGCGATTGAAACGCAGAAATTGATGCAGCAGCTCGACGGTAAGCGCGATGCAAATGTCGCAGCCGAACCGCGGGTCGCAGTCGTGATCCCATGTTATCGAGAACGCGGTCACATAATCGATGTCCTCGCTCGAATTGGACCCGAGGTGACCCAGATCATCTGTGTTGATGACGCGTGTCCGGATAGAACGGGCGCGCTCGTTGAGGAGCAAAACGACGATCCGCGGGTCGCCGTGATTGTGAGCGAAACCAACGAAGGTGTCGGGGGCGCTACGAAGCGCGGTTTCCTTTCCGCACTCGAGGCTGGTGTAGATATCGTTGTTAAGCTCGACGGCGATGGGCAAATGGATCCGGCGTTGATTCCTGGTTTGATTGCGCCCATCGTCGATGGTCATGCCGATTACACCAAGGGCAATCGATTTTTTAGTATCGAGAACACCGCGTCGATGCCACGCTATCGGGTGATCGGGAACCTCGTCATGTCATTCGTTAGCAAGTTTTCGTCGGGCTACTGGCACATCTTCGATCCGAATAATGGCTTCACAGCGATCCATTGTGCTGCATTGCGCGTGCTTCCGTTGTCGAAAATTAGCGACGACTATTTTTTTGAATCCGACATGCTGTTTCGACTAAATACGCTACGTGCAGTTGTCGTCGATGTACCGATGCTCGCGGTATATGGTGACGAGGAAAGCCACCTGAAAATCCGAGAGGCGCTTCCGGTGTTCGCGAAAAAACACGCTGGCAACTTCGTAAAGCGAATTTTCTATAGTTATTTCTTGCGGAGTTTTAGTGTTGCTTCTATTCAGTGGATTTTGGGTCCGTTATTACTCATCTTTGGCACATCGTTTGGCCTTTATCAATGGATCGCAGCGAGCTCGGAAGGTGTCGCGGCAACCGCGGGTACGGTAATGTTGGCGGCGTTACCAGTAATAATCGGTTTGCAGTTTATCTTGGCTGCTATCGACTTCGACGTTAAAAGTGTGCCGACAATTCCGCTGCATCGCCTTTTGTCGATTAGTCTCGGCGCACGCGATCGGTCAGGGTGACAACAGTCCACGCGACGGCAATAGCGTAGTAATAGATGAGGTATACGTTGTAGCGTGGGATGCTCGCGGATACCGATGCATATAGGCCGACCATAATAGCTGCCGGGACAAGTAGAACGGGGAGGGTCCAGTCACGGCGCCGTAACGAGACCACGACCAAAATAAATAAGCATGGTAGCCCAGGTACTGCGAGATACTTACCGGCGAGTATGCCGCGCCAGGCTAAAGGAATGCTGGCGAACGCGTGTTTCAGCGGATGCTGCAGGATCTCTGTTTTAACGAGATAGCCCATTAGGCGATCCCTGTCGCCGCCGACCGCGGCAAGTCCTTGGTGGAAAATTTCCGCTCCATCTTCGTAAAGGTAGGACACGGGATCTGTACCGAGCTTACTGTAGCTGGCAGAGGGCAATAGTTTGGCCGCGAGGGCCTCGCCGTGTCCCGGTAGCCAATATATAAATGCGGCAGCCCATTCGTGCAGCGACATACGATTGTAGCCACTTCGGTAGGCAATAATGATATCGCCGTAACCCTGGGTGATCGTGGCGCTATCAAAATGATAGTGATTCCGGATCAACCACGGTCCAATGACTACATAAAATCCAATTACATATAAGGTCAATGCGAGCGCAACGTGTTTCTGCCTGCGGACAATCAAGATTCCAACCGCGACCGCTATGAAACAGTAACTAAGGTAGAGATACTCGGGACGGGCCAGGGTCATCAGCCCAAGGATGGAACCAATCGTTAGCCACCAGCGGCTACGTCTAGATTTAAAAGCCCACACGAGTGCCAACATCAGCAAGGAGAAGAAAAACAGGACTAGAATTTCAGTTAGCAGCCGATTTGCGAAAAACAGCGGCTTGGTTGAGGCTAATGCTAGACCGCAGGCAATCCAGGCCATTGTCGATCGTCGATACAACAAATTAACGGTCAACCACAAACTAAATAGCGCGCCGATGATGAGGGCGTTTTGGAATCCGACAATAAGTGTGTAGTTGTCCGGACAGTCGCTAGGCGGGAATTGATTGTTTGTAATAGCACATTCCAAACTTTCTTTGAGCTTGGGGTCAAGCGCTAAGGCGAGCGCAATCACCATAGGGTAGAGCGGGCTGTTCGCATTACCTGGGGCCGGTGGCGTGTCTCGCCTTGCTCCAGAGAGCCCGAACACGCCGTGGTCGTGTATATTTAGCGCGTAATCGGTATACCGTAGCGCATCGAGCGTCGGTGTCGGCATTTGATAAAACAAGTTTTGTAGGAGTGTCACCATCAGCGTCGCGACGACCAGAAAGGTGACGACTTCGCGTTTCGACAACGGTTGTTCGTTCAGCAACATGGGGTGGCAGTTTACGCCAAATCACGATTATGCGCGGCGCGCGAACGCGTGTTCTACTCGATCGAGCACAATGAAGACTGCTAGAACACTTGGCTTGAATCAAATGGTTGCGACTTTGAGGGTCGAGGTTTGGGTTCGGTGCTGTAGGTAAAATCTGCTGTGTACGACGACGATATGGATCATTGATGGGTTTGCGTCGAAGGACAATATGGCTGACCTCGATCGCCGCAAGCTTGATCTTAATCGGGCTTGTCGTGGCTCAGGTAGATTGGGGCGCGGCACGGGTTCTTGTGCTGACCACAAATTACGGTTGGATCGGCGCAGGGATCGCGTTGTTATTGCTAGAGGGATTGATATCGGCTGCTCGATTTCAACTTTTAGCGCGGACGCCAGTTAGCTATGGCGCGTGTATGAGAGCTGCAGCGTGGTATGTACTTATGCTAATTGGACTACCGGCTCGTCTCGGAGAGGTTGCCGGCATCGGTATCATTGTTCATCACATGGGTGAAAGAGCCGGCGCAGCCGCCGCGAGTTTGTTGTTTCAACGTCTATTCGATTTGATTGTATTACTTTTGTTGATGACTGGAGTCTGTGCACTCGCATTTTCGAAGGTCGCACCGCTGCCGGTCTTCCTGCTGATCGGCGCAATCTTAGCTATGTTGTTGGCTCTACTAAGCTATCTTGAAGCTTTACTGGCGATCGTTGCTCGTCGCCTCATCTTGCGACGCCACGAAAAGTGGCCGCGACGATTCCTACGTGTAGTTTTGCAGGCGCGGATGGTTAGTCGCCATCACATGGATCGTAAACGCCGCTTCAATCTTGGCGCGTTTACGTTACTGAAATGGGTTGCAAACCTAAGTGGGATAGCTTGTGTCGTAATCGCGGTCGTATCAGCACTATCGCCGTCGACCGCTCTCGGTGTGGGGATCGTTTATAATTTGTCCGCCGTGATCCCGATTCAAACAGTCGGTGGTTTCGGAATCAGCGAGGTCGCGCTCCTCGGCAGTTTTAGCTGGCTGGGGTATTCGATCGAAGTCGGTGCGCCGATAGCGATCGCCATCCGCCTGGCCTTAATTTCAGCACCGATCTTATTCTGGATATTGATCTTGGCTGGTGACGCCATATTCGCGTTGCTGCCCTTAAATAGAGATTTCCCGTGAGTAAAAAGCAAATTACCGCGGATCGCGACGTCGACAAACTTTACGCTAGTGTTCGACGCCGATACGGAGACCAGAATTCGCGTGCAAATGGATATCTCTACAATGGTTATTTTCGTGGAGAGCAACGTATACTTTTTTCACTACTCAATCCGCAAGCTAAGGTTCTGGTCGATATTGCGTGTGGATCAGGTGTGATGGTCCAGCCGCTAATAGTTCAACGCGAGCAAGTGATCGGCATCGACTTTAATGCGGACGCTTGCCGTGCGGCGCGATCAAATGGGTTGACCGTCGTACGCGGCGACGCCTTCCAGTTGCCGCTCGCTGATGGGGTGATTGATGAGATCGTGACGTGTCAGTTTTTTAACCAGCAAACACCCGCAGCGGTCGAACAGTTTGTTGCAGAATGCGCGCGCGTGCTACGCGGCGGCGGACGCGTCATTATGGTCTGGCGCAATGGTTCCGCATGGATACACCGAATTGTGCTGGCGTGCTTCAAATGGATCGAACGTGCTCGGGCAATGCCGAGCTTCCCTTATGAAAATCATTCGCTCGAGAGTGTACAAGCTTATGCAGTTGCAGCCGGATTAGAAGTTGATCGCGTCGCTGTATCCTTCGCGCCGCTGGGTTGGTTCAGCGGTGAGGTAGGCTCACGGCGTGCACAATTGATCGGGGCTTCTAATATCTGCATTTTGAGCAAACCGCTATAAGCGTCGTTGAGGGTGGTAATTCAAGCCCAGCGCGTAACAGAAGCAGCACGTAATATATCGAAGGTATGGACAAGAACAGCAGAATATTGATATCTGGTGCCGGGATAGCGGGCCTTACCTGCGCTATATGGCTTGGCCGCAATGGATTTCGCCCGGTCGTGATCGAAAAGTCGCCGACAATTCGCGCTGACGGTTACCTCGTCTCGTTGTCGCATGCATCATACCATTACGCCCGACGCCTTGATCTGCTATCGAAGGTGCAGGCACTCAAGCCCATGATCGGCGAGTCCAGCTACCACGACCGCCGTGGCAGGGCGATGATGACGCTTGATTTTCGCGAGTTATTCGCCGGAATCGATATCGCACAGATCATGCGAGATGATCTCGAATATGTTCTTTATGACCATTGCTTGGATTTAGCAGAGATCCGCCTCGCTTCGTCCGCTATTTCGATTGAGCAGGACAACGATAAAGCAAAGGTGACGTTCGATGATGGGGGCTGCGAGGAGTTCGACGTCGTAATCGGTGCCGACGGGCTACATTCGAATACTCGCGGTCTCAGCTTTCAAGCGACAGACATAAATAGACATTATCTGGGTTTATTTTCCTCGGCATATCGACTACCCAACGTGATCGGTTTGCGTGGACGCTTCGAGAATCATATGGAGCGTTCGCGGTACATGTGTGTTTACACGACCCGTGATGACGATCTTGCCTGCGCGTTCATCTGGCAATCGGACAAGGCAACGGCACCGCCACCTGACGCCCGGATGGGCGAGTTATTGAGCTGCTATCACGGCGCGCCGTCAGTGGTGCAAACGGTATTGCAAGCCGCTCCGGAGGATCGCACGATTTATATGGATCCTGTGATTCAGATCGAGATGAAACAGTGGTGGAATAGGAATGTCGTGCTGCTTGGCGATGCCGCACACTGCCTGACCTTACTCTCTGGGCAAGGGGCTTCATCGGCATTTTGGGGGGCCTGTGCGTTGGCCGAGGCCTTGGTGGGGCAGTCCAAAACTGACGCTTTCAAGACATACGAAGCGACTCTCAGGCCGGTCATCGTCGACCTTCAGCGAGTAACCCGTCGGGCGGCAAAATGGTACATTCCGCGCACGCATGTGCGCTACGCGCTACGTGATACAGCAATGCGATATCTGCCGAATAGTTTTTATCAGCGTTATTTCAAAAATAAGTATTCAAAGGCTTGACCGGCGCTAGTGATCAATTCTAAACGGCTTACGTTCACGCTCGATCTTGAGGACCATCGACCCTATGCTGCTTATCCGAGGCGCTACATTGACGTTACACATACCATCCTCGATTTTCTTGACGAGCGTGAAATTAATGCGACGGTTTTCGTCCTCGGTCGAGTTGCACATGAAGAGCCCAGCCTGATCCGTGAGGTTGCGAGTCGTGGTCATGAGATCGCTTTCCATTCCTTTGCCCACTTACATCTAACTGAAGAGAATCCGGCACGGCTGCGACAGGAAACCGGAGATAATAAAAAGTATCTTGAGGATTTGACCGGTACGGCGATAACTGGCTATCGCGCACCTGCACTGTCGCTTACACGACAAAGTGTCTGGGCAGTTGATGTGATCGGTGAGTTGGGGTTTTCCTACTCTTCTAGTTTATTGCCCGGTAAGAATCCGATTTCAGGATTTCCGGGCGCGCCGGCACATCCGTTTCGATGGCCAAATGGGCTTCTCGAGATCCCGGTTCCGATCGCACATATTGGGCCGGTCGTCTTACCGTTTCTCGGAGGAATATACCTCCGATATCTCCCGCGCTCAGTGATTCTTAGATTTTTGGCAAAGGCAGACGACCGCCAGAGCTACTGGGCCTACTGCCACCCGCATGATTTCGATCATGAGCAGCCATTCTATAAAATGGCCGGCGTGTCGCTCGCGGTCAGTCTTGCGCTGTGGTTCAATCGAAAAAGGACTTTTGAGAAACTCGATGCTCTCTTTCCTCGGACTGGAGCCACTGCAAGTGCGCACTCATTTGCGACGCAGATAACTACCGGCGACTTCGAAGACGTGCCGACATTTCACCCGTAAACGTCACTTGAGTATTCATCGGACTGGTCATCGATACTGTTCAATGAAACGATCCCATTCACCGCAGCGTATCGAGGCCTCTTACGTTTGGCTGGGCAGCATCGCCGCGATGCTAGGCTTTCTTAAATTCGCATACCTTAAATAGCGTTGGCGCCAAGCGGTGGGGAAGCCGTACGGTGCGTACGCATTCGAATTCGTGCGCGGTGATGTCATCGATTAAGCGGCCTATATTGGTGTGATGGTAATCTCCCTTGTCGCCAAAGCCCGCCATTATTCGGCCAATCTTATATACAATATTTTCCGTCGGGCCCGACACGATCAATCGTCCGCCGGGCTTGAGAATCGCCGAAAATTTCGATAAGTAGTGGGGCAGGTCCTCGACGTGCTCCAAGACATCGGCAGCGACAATGACATCGACTTCGCCGTCGGAAATCTGATCAAGCGTGGTGACGAAGTCTATCGTGAGACCACGGCGATCACTCAAAGACATCGCGTAATCGGGATATAGGTCCACGGCGAAAGTTCGGTCGAAACGCCGGTCTAACTCCGGCAAGAACAGCCCCATTCCGCAGCCAAATTCAAGTGCGGTTTGGTTAGTGCCGTCGCCGATGAGATCGGCAACTACCTCATAGCGCCGCCACATAAGCCAGCGAATCAACGGGTTCGAGTGAAGGTATGACGGGATCGCCATTTCGTCTCGATCGTGATCCGACATACCAGCAACTTCGGCGGTCGTGATTTTTCGTATGTCGTTGACTGAAACTCTTTCTATCATGACTGTGAAGCCAATGCAGGTTACGGTCCCCCGCACGCTAGCGGCATAATTTTCCTGCGGACGGTACAGGTATATCGTCGGTAAGACCGTGGTCTGCGAGTGATCTATTTAAACTGAGGCATCACTTCTTGGGCGAACAG
Organism: Gammaproteobacteria bacterium; assembly: GCA_021773835.1. Lineage (GTDB taxonomy): Bacteria > Pseudomonadota > Gammaproteobacteria > UBA11873. The sequence goes on along the minus strand of JAJFJQ010000070.1, from coordinate 3,325 downwards.
TTCTACCGAGCTCATAGCATCGGCGCCGGTGATGCCCGGCATATGCATCCAGCAGACCATTTCGGATGGATCACAGGCTTGCTCGTAGCGCTTAAGAGATTCAATTGCAAATTCAGGATCACCGATGATGTATCGATCTTTGAAATTCTCAAACCCGACCTGTTCGTGATCCGTAATGACACTGCCGTCATCGGCGCGTAACACGCGGTCACCCGCCGCCGACGCTTTTCCGTATATCTCGCGATACAGATGATTTACTGCAGGCGCTGCGATTGCTTCGGCTTCTGCCATTGTCTTTGCGATAAATACCTGACGAATGATCGGGCGTTCTGGAATTGTCCATCCGATTTCGGCAGCCATTGATTCGTAGGGGGCGTAATGGTGCATTAATTCGTCTACGCCATGGCGCGGCGACATAATCTGCACCGCATGACGTCTCGCAGCACGTTCGAGCGATTTCGTGGCAGAGACGCCATACCAGATCGGCGGGTGCGGTTTCTGCATCGGTTTCGGTGTCATAACCGTGGGCGGAACTTGGAAATATTTTCCGTTGAATTCGAACTCATCTTTAGTCCACGCGGTGACCATCAGATCGAGCGATTCTTCGAAACGCCCAACTCGTTGGGCGCGTGGGATCCCGTGGGCCGCAAATTCTTCTGCGACATAACCAGGCGCAACGCCAAATACGAAGCGGCCTTGCGATAGGTTGTCCAGCACGGCGATATCTTCGGCAAGCTTTAATGGCGCATACATTGGTACCAGCAAGACGGCCGTACCAATACGCATCGATTTTGTCACGGCCGCCGCGCCAGCGCAGGCGATTAAAGGCCCTGGACATAGGCCATCGGTCTTCGCATGGTGAGTCGCCATAAACATCGACTCAAAGCCCAAGTCTTCGGCGCGCGGCAGGCAATCGAGCATATCTTGATATGGCTCATTCCATGGAATGCCACAGTCCGGCGGAAGCTGAAATGTAAACAATAATCCGAATTTCATGGTCGCATCGCTCAGGCAAGCATTACCGGGTCAATCTTACAGCCGATCTCACCTAAGGTCGTACGAATGGCGTCGGCGACTGCAACCGAATTGGGACCGTCGCCGTGGATACAAAGACTTTCGGCATCGAGTTCAACCAGGGAGCCGTCATTGGCTTCGACCTTTCCGGTTTCGACATAACGTCGAACTTGAGAGGCAGCAAACGCTACATCCGTTTCGTGTTTTTCCCGTTGCAATATCAGTGATCCGTCAGGAGCATAGATGAGATCTGGATAAATTTCGCCAACGACCCGGATACCGACCTTTTTTGCCGCCGATGGCATAGCGGCGGTCGTCGGTGCCGGCCAATATAAGATTGGATCATCGGACAACTCTTTGATTGCCTTTGCAACCGCGTCCGCAAGGTCTTCATTGGTCTTCAATACAGAATAAAATGCACCGTGGGGTTTGATGTGGTGAAGTTTCAATCCTTGGGTAGCGAGCGCACCTTGTAGCGCTCCGACTTGATAGACAACGTAGGCGTACGCGTCCTCTGGGGTAATGTTCATCGCGCGGCGCCCAAATCCTAGCAAATCCGGCAGACCGGGATGCGCGCCAACCGCGATACCGTGCTGTTTGGCCAGCTTCACGGTTTCGAGCATGGTTACCGGATCGCTAGCGTGAAACCCGCATGCAACGTTGGCCGTCGTTATCCGCGGCATCATTCCAATATCATCGCCCATATTCCAGTTGCCAAAGCTCTCACCCATATCGCAATTGATGTCCATAATTTCAAGCATCGTAAGTCTCCGTCATGTATGGCTTGGGTAGTTTACTGTCTTGCTGGTGCGAAGTGTTAGGGGCAGGAGTACTCGAGGGTAATAGTGGATAATGGTCGCTTTCCACCGACTATATTGCTCATGAAGATACGGTCACTTGATGAGGTAGGGATTGATGCCTGGAATACTACGGTTTCAGCCGTGCCCGGAGGAACCTTTTTTCATCTCGCTGAGTGGGAATCCATTATCAGGCGGAGTTTCGGCTTCGACAGTGAGTACCTCGCAGTTGAAGACGCGTCCGGGATTATCGGCGTCCTACCACTATTTGTGGTGAATCGGGGGCCGTTTGGGACGGCATTGATCTCTACGCCATTGTGCGCAACGGGCGGTGTCGCGGCGTTCAGTGGTGAAGCGACTGAGTTTCTCGAAAAGGCCATGATCGCACGGGCTAAAGCACTGCGGGTTGACTACGTAGAACTACGTAACTCGCGGCGATCGCTCGAGGGTTGGCATTTGCACAATCAATTTATCTCCTTTACGCGTCCGATACTCGAATCCGAAGAGGAGAACTTTACCGCCGTCCCTAAAAGACAACGTACCTATATTCGAAAAGCGATGGCATTAGGATTAACTGCCAGCATAGTCTGCGACGTGGAGCCGTTCTATTCTTTGTACACTGAGAGTATGCATCGATTAGGAACGCCTGCGTACCCGAAGAAATACATCAGCACTCTGCTCTCCGAGTTCGGCGATTGTGCAGAAATTGTTGTTGTAAATAATCGTCATCGACCAATCTCTGCGGCACTATGCTTTAATTTCAATGGACAAATTCTGCCCTACTACGGCGGAGCAAGCGACGCCGCATACGCAACAAATGCCGCTACTTTTATGCTGTGGTCGATTGTGAAACACGCATTTGAATGTGGATGTACGATGGCTGACTTTGGTCGAAGCATTCGAGGAACCGGTTCATTCAATTTTAAGAAAAACTGGGGCATGGAATGGCAACCGTTGCAGTATCAGACTCGTCTAATTAATGGTCGCTCGCACCCGATCATGGATCCGGCAAGCCGTCGCTTCAGGGTCTTTAGTAATGTTTGGCGAAACCTACCACGAGGCATCGTCGATAGATTGTCTCCGTTGGCATCGAGGCTCGTTGTCTGAGAGGTTTAATCGGCGGTAATCTGCCGGTATTTCCAGTAAGAGATACGGGTAGGACGATTGCCTTATTGATCCGGGTTCTATGGTCGAAATTGCCGACCGTTTGACAGCTGACACCTCGATCCCGATAATCCGACCCGCCTGATTAAGTAACCCTAAACACGACTGTACAAAGTTTGAATAGGCGTTGACTTAATCGCAAGCTGAATGACGATACATAGCGCCCGAAGCTTAAGCCAGGATAGAGTACCTGGCTACGAACTAGGGGGTCGGAGGTTCGACATATCGCGCTGAAGCGATTAGGACGACCGTAGGTCGCCGCGCAGCGGTGATAAAAGCGAGGCTTCGCTTTTTCATCACAATCTCGCGGAGCGAGATTGGACGCCAGAGCGAAGCGGCGGCGCCCCGAA
>JAJFJQ010000069.1 GCA_021773835.1 Gammaproteobacteria bacterium | reverse complement strand
GCCCGGAAATCATTGGGCGTTTACTTCAACTTTTACAATACGGAGCGGCGCCACCAGTCACTGGACCGGTGTACGCCTGACAGTCTGTACTATGATGTTGCCAGCCTGGCAGCTTAACCCGAGGGAACACTTATCGACGTGCCCAATGCTTGGGGTCCACTTCTCAGAGCGCCCACGCGCTACGTTGTCCTCTATTTTGGGGGCCACGAGCTTTACACTCAGCAAATTGGCAACGTCTACCGATTAGGACGGCAGGTTAAAATCCTGTTCAGAGAATGGAAACCGTACGCCAACCTGCGCACTTTCGATACTGTTAATCCGTGGATCGGAGGAGGTTTACTGTGAGGGGTGCTGTATACGTCGGTGCTCATCCGTTTTCGCACCTTTGTCACCGAGTCCTTATTCGATGGCGTAGGGTATCGCGGCTCGACGGTTTTCCGCCCGTTTCAGGTTAGCGGGGGTGGGCTTAAGTTTAATTTTCTTCTAACACCTTTTGCCGTTATAGGTGGAGTCGATTTCGATCGACGAATCGCTTGCGGCCGGTGCACCCGTGCGGCGTCGTTTACCCATTGGTTATAACCTTCAACACTGATGAGGTTGCGGCCGTCAGGCGCCTTTTTCCATACGCGGTCTTCTAACCATACGCCGTCCCTGATCTTCGTTCGGATTGCGGATTCCGAGTACCCGGTTTCCTGGGCGAACTTCCGAATTGTTAGCCAGTTTATCGTCATTTCGGTTTTGGATCGATGAAATGGGAAGAGCCCCGCTCGACTATTTGGGTGCAGGTATCGATCAAGACAATGATTGCGGGGACGCAATTTCTACGCATATCAATCTCAACGGTTCCGTCGTCATAAGACACCGACTCGTGCGGACATCGACGCTATCGAGAAATCTCAACAATGTTCGGCTAGCGAACGTCAGAAACATTAGCATCTGAAAAAGCGTCATCGCAAAGACTAAATATTTAGCAATGGGATAAATGGATGACGGCGAATTCTTTGTCTCTTAAGGTCTCATCATCAGTAAATGGAAAATGCAACGTCGTAGTTTGCGCAAAGAAATTAGAAATTGGCCGTACATGCGAGGTACACATGGCGCATGTGACGTCGGGAAATATTCCGGTGTAATAGCGAATTTGCACTGATTTTCAGACGCGAATCCACACGCACAGACATTGGCTCAGCTGAAAATCGCGAAATTTCAGCGTGATATTTCGCAAACACAATTTTTATGTTTACCGGAATGTGTTTAAACTTAAATTGAAAATTGGTATCAGCCGGCGTGAGCCAACGTCGGCTCGATTGCGAACGAAGTCCCCACAAAAATCAGGCAAATCGTTTAGCACGGAGATAAGAAAATTCTCTGTCTCTTAGTTTGCTGATGCAATTTACGTTGGTCGTAGTGTGCCGAAAATCGGCTGATACTCATGTCGCCGTATGATAGTAGTATTTTAAGATTCTACCGAGCCTCTCATTGCATTCAACGGCGTGATTCGTATTAGATGCGCCGTGCGGTTTTTCGATCGGTACCTAACACGTTATCTAATGAACATTCCATGCGTCTAAATTCGTTCGAATACCACACGCAGTGACAGACTCTGACCAACATCTCGACCTACTCACCGAAGCACGCGGCCAATAAATACCATTGGGCGATTGCGAATATCGCAATTGCCCTGCTGTGCGTCTAACTGGCGGGTGGCGCATTCATGTTCGGGCATATCGTGACCGGAGTGTTAATTATTGGTGTCAGTGCGGCATTGGTAATTAACGCTGATTCGCATACGAAGCGTGGGGATAAATTCGCGAGAGAATCGAAGGTGGGATCAAAACCTTATCGACCGTCCGGTGTACGTCCAGATAACCGACGTTCATAGCGAGCTGAGCGACAGAGTATTCCCGGCCGAGGATGTGTAAAAACTATTTTCGATTTCCGAAAGTGGGATTGAAGGTGAAATGCCCCCATTCTTTGGCCACTTGGATTGTTAGGTTTTCGTAAGTTTTGTCAATCCAAAGTACGCCATCTCTGGCGTGATGTAGTTTTGTGAGCTGTGGGGTCGGTGATTGTTGTACCGACGACGCCATTGCTCGATCACGACCCGCGCTTCGGTCATGCTACCAAAGATTTCTGCGTTCAAACATTCACGACGAAAGGTACCGTTGAAGCTTTCACTGTTCCCATTTTGCCAGGGCTTCCCAGGTTCAATGTTGGCGAGCTTGATCAGCCGCTTATCCATCTCATCGCGAAGGATTGTTGCAATCAGCTCGCCGCCGTTATCGCTGCGGATTGCGCGGGGACAACCGTACTGTGTGATCAGCCGACGTAATAGCACACGAATGTGCTCGCTGCGCAGGTGCCGTCCAATATCGATGGCCAAACAATAACCTGTAGCTTCATCGACCACCGTCAAGCATTTAAGCGGTTCGTCGTCGTGATAACGATCGTGCACGATATCCCAGGCCCATACGTCATTGCGGCGAAGCGCTAACCCTTCGAGTTTGGCGCCAGTTCGGATCTTTCTTCGGGGACGATACCGCGGTAAACAAAGCCCGTTTTGGCGCCATAGTCGATAGACACGCTTTGCGTTGACCCGCCAACCCCTCAGTTTCAAGTAGCCCCAGGCGAGACGATAGCCCCAGCTCGGATCTTGTCGTGCGACGATGCGCAGTGCCGCACTGAGGTGACGGTCGCTGCGTTCACGTCGAGAACGATAGTGGATACCAGAGCGCGGTGTCGAGCATAAACATGCCGCTCGACGGTGACTGAGACCTCGCCCGATCGCGAACCGAGCCGCTGCTCGCCGCGTGCGTGGGCTCACCATTTTTTTCCTGGATCTCTTTCATGACTTCGACCTCCAGGTCTCGCTCGGCTAGGAGTTTCTTCAAACGATTGTTCTCTTCACGCAACCGCTTGAGTTCACGGACATCCGACACCTGCATCCCGTCATATTGCTTGCGCCAGCGATGAATCGACTGCTCCGAAACGCCGTGTTTGCGCGCTGACGCCGCGACTGTTGTCGCCTCTGCATCTCGCAGCGCTGCGACAATTTGCTCTTCCGTAAAACGATTCTTCTTCATTTGGCTTTCCTCCTGTCGAGGAAAACCTAACATTATCCTGGCCTAAACTTCGGGGAGCACTCCAAAGGGCGCAATTGATTGTGAATTACATCGCTTGATCCCCAACTCGAACCCAGCGTCCCTTCGGAGTGGGAAATAGTTTCGACGCGGATGGGTTTTTCGGAGTTTTTACACACCCTGGGCCGATTTCGCTCGATCACCAACGCATCCCGAGTGCCCGTTCACAGACCTGAAACTGACGCTACCTTAATGATTAGCTTCCAATCCTATGAGAGGAAGCTAGCGATGTACAAATTAATCGATTACAAACCGAAGCATGAACCATGGAACAAAGGCAAACTGACTGGACAAAAACCCCCGTTTAAACCACAGCAAATTTGGGCGATCCGAGTACGGCTTCAAATCGACCAAAAACTACGCGACCTCGCCATGTTCAATCTGGCGATTGACAGCAAGCTGCGCGGCTGCGATTTAGTCAAACTCAGGGTTAGTGATGTCACGCAAGGCGGGCGAGTGCAGTCGCGCGCGCAAGTCGTCCAGCAAAAAACGCAACGACCCGTTCAGTTTGAAATAACGGACCAAGCCCGACTGGCTGTGGCGCAATGGATCGAGAAAGCATCTCTCCTCCCGTCCGGCTACTTGTTCCCAAGTAGGATTAAAGATTCACCGCACGTCTCAACCCGACAATACGCGCGTATCGTTCGGCGGTGGGTCGAGTCTATCGGACTAGACCCAACCGCATACGGCACGCACTCGTTGCGGAGGACCAAAGCTTCGCTGATTTATCGGCGAACAAAGAATCTTCGCGCGGTGCAAATATTGCTAGGCCATACGAAACTAGAAAGCACGATCCGATATCTTGGAATCGAGATTGATGACGCGCTCGAATTAGCAGAGCAAACCGAGATTTGAAAATTCGCACGGCGGCCGTCCGTTATCGGTCGTCGTGCCGACCTTCGGGGGCGCTGTGGCATCCGAGTGTTGACGGCCAGGAAGCGAGTGCGCCAGGCAAAGCTGGCAAAGGATAGGAGGTTAAAGTCCTCCACGGAGTAAGGGCTAGCCATCCGCTCCGGCCCCAAGTGATGCGCAGGTACTCGTGAGGGTGCAGGTGAAGCGTTCACAGGGGAGACCATGGGCTGGGTATTGAGCCGCGAAAGTGGCCAAATTTCGAGGTGCAGATCTCGTTCTCTTGAGGAGAAAGCAACATCGTAACAATGCATTATAGGCAAGCATTGACCGAACCTCGCGCCGTCGTAGACCCCATGCACGTGGAGGAGTCCTTTGACCGGAACCTGGGAGATCTCATTCATCCCCGAGGTGGCACAGCGGGAGTGCTCATGAAGGCACAAGCCGAACGATGAGCAGAAAGATGGATGAGAAGTCGGACAACGTCATATTACCGACGAAGCAGTCGAACAAAGAGGATCAGTCCTCGGCGGAGACGGTGGAGGGAAGGACGTTGCCTGAGGGGAACAGTGAGCAGACGACCGGGGTCCGGACTCAGCGCCGGGTATCCCCGTCGAGCGGATTGCTAGCTGTGCGCAGAGCAGCGCAAACAAGGAAGGAAGAGCAGTTCACTGCGTTGCTACATCACATCACCATTGAACTACTGGAACAAAGCTACTACGCGCTGAAGCGAGGAGCGGCGGCCGGGGTCGATGGGGTGACGTGGCATGCCTATGGAGAAGGACTCAGTGAATCGCTGGAGGACTTACACCATCGGATACACCGAGGAAGTTACCGAGCCAAGCCGGCCCGACGGACAGTGATCCCGAAGGCAGATGGATCGGCTCGAGGTTTAAGTATCCTGAGTCTGGAGGACAAGATCGTCCAACAGGCGGTGGTGTTTATTCTCGAAGCGATCTATGAGCCTGACTTCCTGGGATTTTCGTATGGGTTCCGGCCAGGACGTGGCCAGCATGATGCGCTGGATGCGTTAAGCACGGGACTCTATCGTAAACGAGTGAACTGGGTGTTGGATGCGGATATTCAGGGGTTCTTCGATGCCATGGACCATGACTGGATGCTGCGTTTTCTTCAACACCGAATAGCGGATAGACGACTCCTGCGCCTGATCAACAAATGGCTCAAAGTCGGGACGGTCCAGGACGGTCAGCACGAAATGAGTGAACTGGGTACACCTCAGGGTGCGGTGATTTCACCGATCCTGGCAAATGTGTATCTGCACTACGTGTTCGATCTGTGGGCCCAAGCCTGGCGGCGTCGAGATGCCGACGGTGACATGGTGATCGTACGCTATGCGGACGATACTGTTATCGGCTTCGAGCACGAACGGGCGGCCAGAGGTTTCCTGGTAGCGATGCGAGGACGCCTCGGGGAGTTTGGTCTCAAGTTACACCCTGACAAGACGCGACTGATTCAATTCGGACGCGGGGCGATCAGTGACCGAAAGCGGCAAGGCCTTGGTAAGCCGGAGACCTTCGACTTTCTGGGTTTCACGCATTTGTGCACGCGCTCGCGAAAGAATGGAGCGTTTGTCGTTGGGCGTAAGACGATCAGGAAACGCATGCGTGCTCGACTCCAGTACATCAAACGGGAGTTGCGCCGTCGGATGCACGACTCGATCAAAGAGACGGGCCAGTGGTTGCGCCGAGTGCTGCAAGGGTATCTGAATTACTTTGCGGTCTCCGGCAATCAACGACCTTTGTACGTGTTCTTCACTCAGGTACGCTGGTACTGGATACGCGCGCTTCGGCGTCGGAGCCAGAAAGGGTATTTGAACTGGAAGACGTTCGTGCGTCGGACCAAACGTTTCTTTCCCCCTATTCGTTTGCTACATCCTCACCCTGTTGTTCGCTTTGACGCCAGAACCCGAAGGAGGAGCCCAGTGCGTTAGTAGCGCACGCTGGGATCTGTGCGGGTTGCGCCTTGGAAAGCGCATGATGTACAGCAACCTGGGATGGTTGCCGCGGCAAAGCCTAGCCTGTCAATCGGCGTTTAATTATGACCCCCGATCGGCGTGCAAAAGTGACCCTGTAAAAAGCATTATTCTCGGTGCTTGAAGCGCCAGCTGTCATTGCCGGTTTCAATGATTTCGCAATGATGAGTGAGACGGTCGAGGAGTG
>JAJFJQ010000068.1 GCA_021773835.1 Gammaproteobacteria bacterium | reverse complement strand
CAAGCCAAGGCCCGAGTTGTGGAGATAAAAAGAAATTCTCCACGATGGGTGGACAAGCATGATTAAACTAGGTATGTTGGTTGGGCAATGGGCAAAGGAGGTCCTTGTGGACTTCGGGACGCCTGTTCACTCGCTGGGGATGACGCGCGCCCAAGCTGTCGAGTTGGGGCGGACGTTAATCAACAAGGCCGGATATGCCTGCTGCGTGAGCATTGACGAGTCCACCAGACAGCAGAGGAAGACGGGCTGGTCGTCCACGAGGGGAGCGTGAACTGATGGGTGATGTACCGGCGACACTGGTTGCTGACATTGACGATGCGCCCGACGTGCCCGGCGCTATCGAGTTGCGTATCTGGCACGACGACCCAGAAGTTGCCGGCATCGGTTTTGTCTGCCCCTGCGGATGCGGCAAGGAGGGCTGGTTACCGTTCCAGCCAGCACCGTCACCGTCGTGGGATTGGGACGGGAACAAGGAGGCGCCGACACTAACACCAAGCGTGCTGCAGCGGACCGGATGCAAGTGGCATGGCTGGCTGACGGCTGGCGTTTGGAAATCGGCATGACTGACCCCAACGGCTGGCGCGACATAGCGGATGCGAAGAAAGACAGGACACCGGTTTGGGGCATTCTCCGACAAGACTTGGTTGAATTTACGGGGCGGGATAATTTGGCTCCTTGGGCTGGTGTTCAGGTACCGCTTCACCATCCGGGGCTGGCTAACGACGGATTCGATATTGGATGGGGTGTATCGGCGCCGGTCGGTTGCGGCGGATTCCCGGACGAGTGGATAGCGGGCTGGCAGCCCTTACCCGCCCCACCCGCCGCACCGACATGCGGATCATGTGAGCGCAGCGTTTCGCCGGACGCCAAGTCTTGCCCGCATTGCGGCGACACATGGGGCACCCCACCCGAGGCCAAAGGAGAGAGACATGGACGTTGAGCAAACGCTTTTGGATGCAGAAATCTTGGCCGACAAGTGGCGTGAAGCCGCGAAGCGCGACGATGTTCTAAGCCGCCTTATGGTGCCGAGCGATGTTCGGACACTCGTGCAGACGATTGATGATTTGGTGGCGGTCGCACGGGGTTGAGACAGCAGAGGACGTGAGGACAATGGATTTTGCAAATGACCGAGAGACAACGATTCCGCTGAATGCGCGCCCTGATCTCAATAATGCTGCGGAGAATATCGATCTCATTCACATGATCGACTTCGCACGGACCCGGCGGCAGGAGGGCGTGACGTGGCGTACGGCGCGAAGTAGGTGGCAGGCTCAGATAAGGGTCAACGGGAAACCGCGATATCTCGCCAGCTTTCAAAATGAAGAGGAAGCAGCGCGGTGTTACGACGCGGCTGCGTTAGAGGCGTTTGGCGAGTTTGCTTACACCAACGCGATGATGGGCCTGTTGTCGGAGTCCAAGGAATGAATAGTCAGGAGGCTTTTAATATCCTAGTGCCGGAACTGCTGCGGGCAGCCGCTTGTTTGCGGTCAGAGGGGCGGCGGTTTTTGCCTGGTTGCTGGCAATGCGGGGGTGATTTGAACGCCAAGGAATGCGTCAGTTGCCGTAAGTTTTTCCACTTCGCTCGCGATCTTCGATTTACCGGTGGCGATGCAGGCCTCGACACCTCGATCATAGACAAGACGATTGCGGAGATCGGGGGCAAGGCTGATGGGCGTTGAATATCTGAGAGACGGACCGGACAAGATCATCTGCCCTGTGTGCGGTGAGTACCCGGCAGACGTTGAGTTGCAGATGAAGCGTGACGGCGTGCTGTTCCTCGGGTGCCACAACAATCCGGCGCATGAAGGTGTGGTTGTGAGAATGGCGAACATCATCGAAAGGGGCGTTGATGGGCAATAGTTGGACGACATCGCAAACATATGAAGTTGGAACAGTGATCGAGGTTCCGGCTATGCCCGCACGCAACTGGGTTTCCCGGCTGTGGCACGCAATCCTGAATCGGCGTGGCAGGACCGGGCATTACGTGTGCATTGGTGTCCAAACAGAGCCAGCGAAGGAGCCAGAGACATGACGGGTGAGGTGACGATAGAGCGGTTTCGAAAGAAATACGTGGTCAACTTGGAGGGTTGTTGGCTATGGACTGGCTCTGTCGGCAAGACCGGCTACGGGAGACTTGGCGGTCCCGGGACATCGGCACACAGGCGGAGCTATATGATGGCGGTTGGCCCCATTCCTGACGGGCTGGAGCTTGACCATCTTTGCAGGGTCCGGTGCTGCGTGAACCCGGACCACCTAGAGCCAGTCACACACCAAGAGAATGTGCGCCGTGGGATATCTGGCCATCTTGAAAGGGCGACGACTCATTGTCCCAAGGGACACCCGTATGACGATAAGAACACTTATCACACACCAGCGGGCAAGCGCGATTGCAGGGAGTGCCGTCGAGCTGCAAGCCTACGCTATAGAAGGCGATTAAATGGCGATTAAATGGCCGCGCATACGGATGCTGTCGGAGTGGCTTTACGGCTTTTACGCCCGTCGCAAGTATCCGAGGGGCGATTTCCGATACTACGGCGCCAGGATGGGCGCGTCGGATTCTATGGCGGCGTGGAACCGCTGGATCGAGGACGAGGGTCAGGCGCTGTGGATTCCCCCAGGTGACGGTTTCACGTTGGTTGCGGAACCTCCACCGAGAGATTGGTTTGAACGAATGAGGCCCGCCCATGACTGACAAGCAATCGAAGCTGCGGGAGTTGGCGGCTGACCATTGGGAATCATCCCGCGATCCGGGGGCAAAGCACCCTCATATCTGGCAGGCGCTGGCAGAGTTAGCGCAAGCCGTCGCCGCTGAGGTGGAGCGGATAGACGCTCGTATTGCCAAAAATGCGAATGTGTTGGGCGAGGAGTCATCGGAATACCACACCGAAATATACGGCCATGTCGACAACGACGGCAGCGATCAGAAGCTTGGCATTTTGGATCGCTTGGCCGACATTGAGCGGCGGTTGGGCGGCAACGGTCATGACTAACTGGATAGAGGTAGAAGACGTGCCTCAAGGCAGAATATTCCTAGCCGGGGGTGATAAATGGCTACTGCTCGACGGGAAAAGGGCAGTGAATATGAATGGGCATACCCAGACATTCGCCCCAGACACGCGGGTGCGCCTGGCTGATAAAGGCGCTACAATCACTATTAAACAAGCATGAAGGGTTGAGATGACGGATTTTCTCAAGGGCAAGGTGATTAACGACATCAAGATAGCCTCTGACAAGCAAGCTATTTTGTTCGAGTGTGCTGACGGCAGTCACGTTGTGAAAGTTGATGCAGATTGTTGCTCTTCAACATGGGTTGAGCATGTCGAAGTCCCTGATTTTCCGTGCGTGGTGACAGGGGTCGCTGATATCGAGATGCCCGACATGGGGCAGCCTGACGACGAATATGAGGTAGTAGCTTACTATGGCTGCAAGATTTCGACCGATAAAGGCGATATTGTGATTGATTATCGGAATGAGTCGAACGGCTACTATGGCGGTAGTCTGGTGTGGCCGGATGAAAAGTATTTTTACGGTGGTGCTTTTGGTCAGAATGTTAGCAATGAAGAGTGGCGACTTTTGCAGATGGACAAGTGAGCATAGCATTTATGGCGAGACCC
>JAJFJQ010000067.1 GCA_021773835.1 Gammaproteobacteria bacterium | reverse complement strand
TTCCGATTGCTTCATGATGGATCTCCTGGATCAGACGGGAGATCGAACCCGTAAGGGGGAAGATCCCCCGCTGGGTTGTAAAGATGGCCGGGTAACTCAGTTACCCGGCCGACTGTTGATTTACGCCGCGGCCTCTTGTGCTTTGAAGAACGGCTGCCCGTCGACCTTGGCCCACGCAACGCGTAGGAGTCGGGATTTCAGGCTGATACCAATCTCGCCGGCCTTGTCACCGTTTTTAAAGGTGAATGGATCAGCAAAGAGATCACTGAGTGTGAAGCCGATCAAAACCTTCAGATCACCTTCTACAGCCGGTTTCAGCTGGCGCACGATTTCCTGCGCCCGCTTTCCCGACACCACACACTCAAAGTAGGTGTACTCGGCGTTATCGACGCTTCCCCGAAGGGCAGCGACGGTGACACTTAAAAAGGGCGAGCCCTCTTTCGGCGTCACTTCCCGGATCCGATTGAGATAACCGATCCCGTTGATGTGAAGATCGAAATACTTCGTTGTTTCGTTGGATGACATAGCGCTTTCTCCTTAAACGTAAAATGGGAAGCAAGCACATCCCTGACGGGAAGACTTGCCCGACAGGGTGATAAGAACGAGAGCCGCTTGGGTTCTCTTGAAGATGGATCGACGGCAATTAACTTGCCGCTCGGCACCTATTGCACGATCCGAAGGTGCTTCGATTGTCACTGAGCCGCAGTGACCACGGATGAATTCGTTGAATGTGATCCGTTCAAGCCACATCGGAAGCCTCGCAAACGTAGCGCAGATACTTGAGCATCCCGCGGGCATTGGCGAATGCCGGATGTGGCGCCATTGCCTGGTGTGGAAACCAATTGGCGATATGCTCCGCGAGGGCCACGGCGCCACCGCCGACGAACAAGACACGATCGAGATCAATCCCTGATCCAAGCTGTCGCCGGGTCTCCGCATGAAGTCGCTCGACGACCTCGCGTTTAGCTGCCTCGACTAATGCCGCTACGTCATGATCCGTCCCCTGAAGTCGAACGACGTAATTACTCACCGCCTGATCGACGAGCTGTTCGCTTAACGATTCGAGGTCGAAGCGCGCCTGGATCCCGTCGGTCACGATCTGTTTTACGTCCAGCATCCCGCACTGCAACGAACCCGATGAACCGTGCAGGATCCCTTGGTCCTTGACGACGACATGATCTGTCGTGCGCCCGCCGATATCGACGATGGCGACTGGGACCGAGAGTCGATCGGCCTCAAGCGTTACCCCGTCGCCCTGCTCTACGATCACATCGTCATACCAAGCCGCCAGCGCTTCCGGGATCACCTCGTGAAAAGCGATCCCACAGGGCAAACACTCGCCCAGAGGTCGGACGGCTTTTCTTAGACTGTCGCGCTTCTTTGAAATGGCGTCACTGCGACGCTCTCCGTTCTTGCGGTAGAAGGTACTTACCGGAAGCCCCGAAACGGCATGGACGGCTCTCCCACCCAAGCCGGCCTCCTGTAAGGCGTGTTGGGCGATAGAACGATTCAATCCCGACCAGGGGTAGCCATCAAAATGGGTCGCGGCGCCATCAACGGCACCGACGGAATACACGGCATCGTCCGTTTCGTACTCAAAGACGCGCCGCTCAGCCGCATCGATCCAGGTCACGCCAGCGTGCCCTACGCGTGCACGTGACGGAATGATCGTCAGACGCCCATCGGGCAGTGCGATTTTCGTGTACGCATAGCCATCATCGAGGCCGATCGGGGTGGGAGACATGGCAGCAACGTTGTTCATGGGTTATCGGTCCTTTGCTGCAGCGTTCGCGGCGCTGCGCTATCCAATCACACCGCCCAGCGCGGCGAATGGTTTTTTTCCCTGTGCGCGTTGTGATGAACCGGGTTTCACCACCGCCACCTCAGGCAACGATTGCGCACGCGTATTTGTCGCTCTGAACGTCATTCCTCGTTTCGATCCAGCGGCCACGGCACGCAGTGTCTGACACTCCGAACGAAACCCTTGGATCAGCAAACTTCTGAGCCACTCGTGTCGCCGGATCGACGGCGTACGCTCAAGACGATTCAAAATAATGGCCTCCAGTGCGATCCGTGGATCGAGTTGCAAACCGATCCGCTGTCCAGGTTTCGCTCTAGCCACGGCCTTGCCGTCGCCGTTGCATAAAGTCCGGGGCGCGATTATGGGTAAAAGCGGATCCCACACCAGTGAAAACCCAATCTCTATTGGTCTTCATTTTCATCAATGTGCCGTTCCGGTTTCGATGGCGATGTGGGACGCAGTTTCATCGGCCCGCTCATCGGTGATGGAAACTTTATTTTGCGTGGCGCCAGTGGCGGTTGCTGTTCACCGCTCAGGATGTCGTCTGGCAGTTCGCCCATGGCCTGGCGTGCTTCGTGAGTTCTGCCTGTTTGTGAGTGCACGGTGGCTCGGTCGAGTTTCAGGAACCGGTAAGCTTGAGGGATCATGAAAAGGGCGCGGAGTTTGCGTGCGCAGGCGTACTGAGTTTCTCGGCGACTTTCTTGATCCAACAGCCCGATGTGGCAGGCCGTCAGCGCCGTGCAGATCAATGCATCGTAGCGAGCTAACAATCGCGCAGCCCGGTAAGCGTAGGGGTTGGCAAATTGCAGCTGAACACGAAAGGGATGACAGGAATTCGCGACGCGCGCGTCCATCGCGGTCATCTGCTCGAGTTGGTCTGTCAGGGTTGCTTGCCGCTCGGCAAGGAAGGTCTCAGCCGCCTCGATGGCCTGATGGATCTGGATCAGCCACCAGTCCGCATACGGATCGTCACTGCGAGCCGCCTGCCAGATCACGCGCAGCCGGTTAGCAAAACCGACTAGACCAATGATGGCGGGTTTCGTCGATGAGGGCTCTCGTCCGTGAATGAGTTGGTGCGCTTGACGGGTCTGTAGCGTTAACCACACCTCACCGTGCAAAGCACCGGGGTGCTCCGGTTGGGTGTAGCTCTCAGTAACCGGTTGGCGCTTCGGCTCGGCGAGGGCAGTGTCTGCGTTCATGGCGCAATTGAACACGCCATGCGCCTGTGCGGCCAAGCAACAACCCCTTCAACTATGGTCGTCGTTAATTCAAACGCCGACGACTGGATGCACGACGAGGATGTGGACACTGTGGTCTATGAGGTGTCGATATTCGACACCTGGTCAAAACGTGACCATTTGGAGCCCTGGGTACCAACCTATTGAGGTTAACTTTCGTTCGTAACGTCCTGATTTTCGATCACGGCGCGCGGCCTCAAGATATTCCGCAGCGCCGCGACTCGTGCTCTGCCTTCCGTCATTCGGTCGCGACGTTGTTCATCGGTTTCCTTAGGTGGGTACGCTAACAATTTTTGGGCAACGATTTCTTTCGATTTGCGCTCACGCTGCCTCGCGTCGCGCACCGTGACGCCTAAGTTCGCTTGGAAATCGCCCCGGCGCATCAGCTTGCACAGCGAATGCAGGAAATTGATCTCGTCATACACCGGCCTCATGCCCTTCTTTTCCGCGTTAAAGCGCCCCTCCAGCTCGTCGAGGATGGGCTGGCGTTGCGCAGGCGCGAGTTCTTTGAGGTAGCGAGCGGCGATGCCACGATGGTTGGCGCTCAAGCGTGCCGGGTAGATGAGTGCTTCGTTGTCGTCTCCAGCGATGTCGAGTTTCGACGGGAGATCGTTGGTAGTAGTAGTTTTATTATTAATATTACTACTACTACTCAAGTTCGATATTTGGTCATCGACCGTGTTCGAATTTTGGTCATGGTGATTTTTCTGTCTTGTACTTACGGTGAGATCGCGACGCAATCGTTCAATGCTGCGTGGATTGAACGAAAAGAAACGCCGCCGCGTTGACTTGCCGCACTCAATAACACTGCCTAATCGCCGTTCGATCGGGTGGGGCTGGGCGGTGACTGCTTCTCCATTCAGACTGTCCTCGTCAAGTGAATCGAGCACGCCTTTCGCCACGGCCCCAACGCGTCGATGTCCATGATCGAGCGCGTGATTTAGAAACGCCATGTAGTTCGCGTCGAGATACAGTGCGTCGGCGAGCGGCAACGGCTCGTCATGCAAGGCGTAGACATGGCCGCGGAACCGACCGTTGATCCGTTTGCGTCTCGCACACAGGGTCAACCATCGGGTCGCGCGCAAGATGGCGATCGCACGGGCTATCGTTGAACGGGAGGACACATTCGCCATCCTCCCGATAGCGTCATATCCTGGGAACGCGGTGTTGCCGCCGGTCTCGCGGACCGACAGCATGATGACCATCCAAACTAACTTATCGACCGGCTCGAGTACCGGATCTTTGACGAGTGATGTGGGAAACGACTGGTGCCGGTTCCCGAGAAAAACCATCCTATCCACCGGCCCATCGCTGATCGAGGCCTCGGCCTCTGCAATGGCCGCACGAATAACGGTATCGAGGGCTAGTGTCTCCGCACGAAGGGTGTACGGCACTTCATTCATTAACACCTGCCGCAATGGCGTCCGCATCGAGCGGGCCGTTCAGGTTTCCATACTCGGCCCATCGCTGCGTCTGATGCCAGATCGCACGCACCGATAAGGCAGTCTCTTCATGGAGTTCCAAATAACGCTGAGGGTTTAGTAGCCCAGAGGCGTCATCGTCGGCGCGTTCCGACCAACTTTTCCAGAGCGCTTGGGAGCTCGCGTCATCTAATTCACACGGTCGGCCAACAGTCGGATCTACCAGCAAGCTCCGCCGCAACCGGGTGTAGTCCCGTTGGTTCAATCCGAACAATACCTGCATCATCTCCTGCGGGGCGTCAGCGACAATCAATGTCTGGATCGTGTCTTCCATCTCGCGCTGCTGAGCGAGATGATCGATCATCGGCCAGTAAACTTGTCGGTTCAGGGCGATATCCAGGCAGTGTGCGCGCAGCGACTCGACACGATAGAGATCCGCCACACGCAGTTCGCGCAATGACTCGATTTCTTTGACACCGAAATTCATGTGACGCAGTGCGGCCTGATCGCCTTCAGCAAGACAACGCATCGCATACAACAGAACCGCCGTCACGAGATCCGCTTCCTTCGTGCCTTCCATAACGCTACTCCCAGATAGCGACGCCCGTCTTGGTCGCGAGATGACGAAGTTGCCGATAGTTATCCATGAGATGGATCAAATCATCCCAATCCCTATCGTGGAGTAAACGCCAAAGGCGATAACCGGTCTGTCCGGGATCGAGCGTCCAGATGCTGTTGAACAACAGATCGGCGTCCTCGTCTTCAAGCGCGTGTCGTAGCACTGAATCGTCAGGCATTGTGGGGAGGATTGAACCAAGCGGTGCAAATGTCATTTCAGCGCAAGCCGCGAGTTGCCACCAGAGCATATTGATTTGAGCCAGCGCTTCCTCGTTGAGTTGATCGGCGAGACCGGGATCAGGTACGTCACGCAATACGTACCCCAGCCCCTTACCTGACAGTGGTAGCACCAGTTCTCCGATCCCGTTGCGTTGCGCGATCCGGGCCGCGAGTGTCCAGGCTCGACCGCGCAACGATTTTAGATCGGTCGGTTTGGACACATTTCCGTCGATAAGCGGCGGTGCACCACCGTCGCTTTGGGGATCATCCGAGAGATCGGACGATTGAGCGCTGTCATCCGCTAACACTATCGGC
>JAJFJQ010000066.1 GCA_021773835.1 Gammaproteobacteria bacterium | reverse complement strand
GTTATAAAATCTCATCTGAGGTCTCCTTCTGGGCATTGAGTCTATGAACTCTCAATTTATAGGACGATCAGTTTTGCTGATTAAGCCTGAAAGTCCCAGGAGGGGGCCTCAATGAGTATCAAGGCAATGAACCTGACGCCGTCCAGGGTTATTGGCGCTACGCGGTTAGTTGGTAGTCGGCGCAGGTTATCGCCACGTTAGGCAGCTATGCGTGTTGTAACGTGTAACGACATGCGTTACTATGCTTGCAATGATTCGGAGCTTCAAACACCGCGGGCTGGAGCGTTACTTCGAGCGAGGCACAAAGGCCGGTATCCCTACCCAGGTAGCCTCAAAAATACGACTAATCCTCGGTCGGTTAAATGTGTCAGTAGCTCCATTAGATATGAACCTTCCAGGTTTGCATCTTCACGAGTTAACAGGCCGGAGAAAAGACACATGGTCCGTACGGGTCTCAGGGAACTGGCGAATTACTTTTAAGTTTGTTGGAGAAGACGCCGTTGATGTTGATTTAGAAGATTACCATTAGAGAAATGTAATGAAGATGCATAACCCACCTCACCCGGGAGAAATACTAAGAGAGCTATGCCTAGAGCCGCTCGGTGTCACGGTCACACGCGCCGCGGAAGCGTTAGGAGTCAGTCGAAAGACGCTTTCATCCATTTTGAACGGGCGTGCAGGAATCAGCCCCGAGATGGCATTGCGCTTGGCAAAAGCTTTTGGTACTTCCCCAGAAAGCTGGCTAAACCAACAAATGCAATATGATCTGTGGGTCACAGAGAAAAGTGTTGGAAAGCTCCGGGTTGAAAAGTTGTCCGCTGCCTAACCAGTGGATGAACCTGACAGGATAGTTCCTACGGTTTAGTGGACACCCTGGACTAACTATTCAGGAGTGTCCCAGATGGCGAAATCAGGACCGAGAACAACCTATAAGTACAGCGACGAATTCAAAGCGACGGCAGTTCGGTTAAGCGAGTTGCCAGATGTAGAAGTTCAAGACGTTGCTGCGTCTCTTTACATTCACCCTTTTATGTTGTCTCGTTGGCGGAAACAAATGCGCGAGGGCTTGATTGTGGGTAAGGGTGTGGATCTAGATAAAGAAACGGCGGCAGAGTTAAAAGAACTTCGTCGCATAAAGAAGGACTACGAACGTCTAAAAACGGAGCATTACCTTTTAAAAAAAGCGATCGAGTTCACTTCGAAAAGAAGGGAGATGTCTTCGCGTTCATCGGTCACCACGTCGAAGAAGGGATAGGGGTGACGTTGATGTGCGACCTATATGAGGTAAGTACGAGCGGTTATTACACATGGCGAGACCGTCCGAGGAGTCGACGTTCGCTAGAGGACGAGCGTCTGTTGTCGAAGATAAAGGTGGCGCACGCCAACAGTGAACAAACATACGGTAGTCCGCGGGTGCATGCGGCTCTGATCCAAGGTGGTGAAGAGGTTGGTCGTCGTCGAATTGAGCGGATCATGCGTGAAAATGGTATTCGCGGGTGCTCGTCGGATCAATATCGCCGGGCACCGGGCTTGGATCGCTACTCGCGCCGGATATTAGATTGGGCGTTGGGTGCGAAGAAGACGGCGTCATTGACGAAGCGCGCGTTGCGCTCGGCGTTACGGTTACGGCGTCCACCGAGGGGGACGATCTTTCATAGTGACCGTGGTGTTGAATATGTGGCGAGTGGGATGTTGAAGGCGCTAAAGAAAGCCGGATTGGTGCCCAGCATGAACCGTCGCCGTCGGATGACAGACAACGCCCATATGGAATCATGGAACAAGACGATGAAGTCGGACATGTACCATCGGCGAACGTTTGAGAGTGATAAACAATTACGTAATGCGGTGCGTTCATACATCGACTTTTATAATCGTGAGAGACTACACTCATCGATAGGATATTTATCACCGGTGGCGTTTGAACAAACATGCAGCTAATTAAGCGGTGTCCACTTTTTCGTAGGAACTCCCAGATTACAGCGAGCTTTTTGCGCACTGTTACGTCATTGTCGTTTGCAAAGGGCTTGCTGTAATCTGCGGGTTATCCCAACGCTAGATTTCATTTGAGATGACCCTTGCGACGGTAGCAATCTGCACGGACCCCCTCGAAGCTCATATTCTTATGGGTCGTCTTGAAGCAGATGGTATACCTACATTCCTATCATCGGAGTATCATGTTTCCCTACAGTGGCATCTATCGTTGGCGCTGGGCGGTGTGCGAATATCCGTCCCGGAGACGGTCGAGTCTGAGGCTTTGTCGGTTTTGAGGCGCCTCGAAACAACCACAATGTACGAAGTCGCACTCGAACAAGAAGTGGGAGTCTTTGAATCGCGTAGTTGCCCTAATTGCGGTTCTCAACTTACAAGTGCTACTCAAGGTCGCCTGGCGCTAACAATGTTCTATGCATTTCTGTTGGCTTTCCCCGTCCCTTTCACTCACCATAGACACAAATGCAATTCGTGTGGAAAGGCCTTTACAGATACTTCCGCAAGGTCACCATCGCTTTTGGTTCGCGGAACGATAATTCTGCTCTTGTTAATATCGTTGGTATTAGGATCCGAAATGTGGCGTGATTGGTGCGCAAAATATTGTCACGAACAATACGCGGTGCAGTACGCATGGAAATGAATTCTAATCAGTGGATCAGAGAATCGCCGTGAATTGGGACTTTGCTGCCGTAATCGCACAAATTATAGGCGCACTCGCTGTCGTCATTTCCCTCGTCTACCTGGCCCAACAGATCCGGACACAAACTCGAGAGTCTCGGCTCAACGCGACCCGGGAGCTAGCCCAGGATTTTCGGAATCTGGTAGCCGAGGTCTCTCTCGACGAAAAGCTTTTCGCACTGTTCCGCCGTTCTCTCACTGACTACGAGAATCTTTCTGAAGAAGAACGCGCACGTATCCACATGTACTTCTATTCCCGCATATTCGGACTGCATGAACAGGTCCATCTACACCTAAGGCATAAGAACATCGATACAACGTTTTTGGAGTCAATCCAAAACCGTTTCTCGGAGCTTATTCAAACGCAAGGATTCAAGGCTTGGTGGCGCCGGAATAGTTATATTTACACTGCAGAGTTTCAAGAATACGTCGGTAAAATCACCTCGGTGAACGAAACCGTAGCTCGATCATCTAGCGAAGGGCCTTCATGAGGCGAAATCCACCTAACCACTGAATCAACCTGACAGCTTACACAATGCTTTTTCCACGCTACATGTACATTATTGCTCCCAAAAAGCATCCTGTAATCTGCAGGTTATCCAAACGTTGGGTGTAAATTCGTAATGTTCATCGTTCGAATAATCGCGTTTTTTTTCCTTATAACAATCAGCATTATCGGAGCGCTACTAATGCTGACTATGCCGGTATTCGTTGTCGTTCCCCTTATTTGTACCCCTCTTGCCCTATATATCGTTGGATATACGAGTCGATTGTCGAGCGGAACTACGCATCTCAGGAAGTACAGGGAAGAATTAGCGCTCCGTAAGTCTTCTACGTACAAGTACCGTGAAGGGTTTGTTGCGCTTATAGCGATTGCTTTCGGCGTCCTTGCGTTTTACCTTTCTCTCGACGCTCAGGAACTAGATGGATCTGGAGAGATCTTATTGGCGGGGGTAATGTTTCTTGCTTTAGGCGTATGGTCGCTCATTGGTGTCGTTCGCGGGCGAGATAACACACCCGTGCCAACGAAAAAGATACTCAATGCACTTAAGGCCGAAATAGATGAAACGGGTGATTTCAAAGAACTTGAATCAGCGATGCGGCGCACACTTGTTTCGAGGGGAATGTCAGAAGAACAGATCGCCGAAATAGAGGCAGACGTCGCCGTGAGAGCGCAACATGTCGTTAAGGAACTTAAATTCGACGTTGAACGTAGGATTTCCAATAACGAAAATCCGGACGTGAATTGATTCAAGCAGATAGCGGTAGGCGTTTACTTCTAACGAAGCGATCAACGCCGACCCATTACAGCGCGCTTTTCCAGAGCGCAGATATTTTCACTCTTCCAATGCGCACTGTAATGGGCAGCTGTGCACAACGCTTGATGGCTAGAAGATGAACTGGGAAGCGATAAGCGCAATTGCAGAAGTCATCGGTGTAGGTGCTGTCGTAGTGTCGCTTGCATACGTTGCTATCCAAATTCGTCAGAACACGAATCAACTTAAAGGCGAATCGATTCGAGAGATAAATAACGCGGAGAGCGAACTAACCGCCGAAGTAAGGGGGAATCACGAGCTGTTTGTGATAGTTGTTCAAGCTAGTCACGACTGGAACGCCCTGAAGCCGCAAGATCAGGCGCGCGCAAATCTCTTTTTTCATTCCTACATGCGCTGGTGTGAAACATGCTGGAATCTGGATAGACAGGGCGCTTTAGAGAACCGGATCTATAAGTCACGCGAATCATTCATTTTGGGGTTTTTGGGTCAACCGGAAGGAGGCCAAGTATGGTGGAGAATGTGGAAGGGCATCTTCGATCCGGAGTTTTCGGAACATATGGATTCGCGTTTTAAAGAACTTGGGGAAAATGTCCCGGTGCTTATGGATGTTCCATTCTATGCTAAAGCGCATTGGCAGTAGCTTGCCATCCAACAAGTTGCTGAACCTAACCGCTTACAGTCAGTTTTTTCTAAGCTGCTTCGCATTATGGCTTAGAAAAACCCGCCGGCAACCTACAGGTAATCCAAACGTTATGTGTCATAAAGTGTGAGGAACCAATGGAACGACTATTAGGGAAATCTGCAGTAATTACCGGAGGTACTACTGGCATCGGTTTAGCTACCGCGAAGCTCTTTTTAGAGGAAGGTGCTAGGGTGTTAGTTACCGGGCGAAATGAAGACAATCTTCGGGCGGCTAAAGAGTCGCTGCCTGAATTGATCACCGTTCAGTCTGACGCGGGCGACATGAATGCAGTACGGGAATTCCCAGACAGGGTTAAGGCGGAACTCGGTACGATTGATGTTGTATTTTTAAATGCGGGTGCAGCGAAGCTCGCGATGGCAGAAGAAATCACCGAGTCGCTATACGACACGGTATTCAACATTAACGTTAAGTGCCTGTTCTTTACCGCTCAGGGGTTATTCCCGCTGATGACTAACGAGAGCTCACTAATCATTAATAGTTCCGCAATTAGACATATGGGAGCACCTACCGCGAGCATATACGCAGCATCGAAAGCGGCTAGTCACGCCATGGCAAAAAGCCTAGCGCATGAGTGGATCGGTCGCGGAGTCCGGGTAAACGTGATCAGTCCCGGCCCGATTAAGACGCCAATGTATGGGAAATTCGGCCTAACCGAAGAACAAGTGGAAGGTTTCGTTGAGGGCGCCATGGCGCAAACCCCAATCGGCCGTTTTGGAAGGCCGGAGGAGGTGGCAGAAACAACGCTCTTTCTCGCGACGAATGCCTCGTCCTATATCGTCGGCGAGGAAATAGTCGTGGATGGTGGCTGGGCGGGTTTGTAACCGATATGACCGATGGCGGTTTCTGTCAAGAAGTGAGCGCATTGAAAATGCCACATAACAAAGGGATCAACACTGACCTGTTCCAGCACTGTTTTTACGTGTTGCTTCGCATAATTGCACATAAAACCTGCGCCATAGCAGGCAGGTTATGCCAACGTTAGGTGGATTGAGATAATCGATGAATTGGGATGCAATAAGTGCCATTAGCGAAGTTTTAGGTTCTGTAGCCGTAGTTATAACACTGCTCTATTTGGCGGTTCAGGTCCGGCAAAGCACAAAATCTGATCAATCGACAGCCCTAGAAGGAACGGTCAATACGGCTATTGCTACTAGACAAGCCGTATACGAAAGCGCCGAATTGGCCAACATCATTAACCGAGGAATGAAGGACCACGAAGATCTTAGTGAAGACGAGTTGCTTCGCTTTCGACTGTCGGTGCAAAACACGCTGTGGGGAATTTGGAATATATATGCACAGTCAAAACTGACCGGATTATCTGGAAGCGTATGGGAAGCTCAAAAGCCATTCATCCTTAGGATGTTAACGTCAAATGGTGGCGCATGGTTTTGGCGAAACTATCGGTCGGAGTACGAAAAAGAATTTGCCGGCGCACTAGACCAAATTGTTCGAAGCCATGAAGGTTCGGTACAGAATTGAAGAATCCACCTAACCAGTGGGTGGACCTGCAGCTTACAGAATGCTTTTTCTACGCTACATGTACATTACCGCCCCTAAAAAGCATTCTGTAAGCTGCAGGTTATCCAAACGTTAGATGGCCTAGGTAGATTAGTGGATATCGAAGCATTTACTGCCGTAGCAGAACTAATCGGTGTCGTCGCAATTATCGTGACGTTGATCTATCTGGCTATCGAAATTCGTCAGAACACTGCGACGGTGAATACCGCACGTTACGACGCGATTACCGCTGGTTTCAATGAAATCAATTGCACCATCATTTCCGATCCAGAATTACCGCCGCTCTTCAATCGAGGGATGCTGGAACCTGATTCATTAACAAGCGACGAGAAAGCCCGGATGGCATTCATATTTCGAGCCTATTACAACCAGTACTACAAGGTATATCGGCTTTATTCGTCCGGTGGGTTACCCAAGCGAGAATGGGAAACCTACGCTAAACAGTGTGCGCAATTATACGGAAGCCCTGGCGGAAAAATATTCTTGTCGAGCAATCCGGATTATCCGGAAATCGCTCAAGCCGTTAAGGATTATTCATCGGAATCCGACGTTTTTAGTTTTGGAAAACAACAATCCAATGTTTGAAATGCCATCTAATCAATTGCTCCAGCTGACCCTTTACAACATGCTCCTTGCGCTACTGCTCCAGTTGACCACCATCAAGACCAAGTTAGCGTGAGGCTAGGCGATTCTAATGGCGACTCTTACGTTAAAGGAACGCTGGGTTTTTTCAATATTGCTACCAATCTGCTCGCTAATAGTCGGCTACATGTTGGTATTGGCTACGACTCAAGGAGTCGGATCTTCGATCGGCTTTCGCGCCATAGGTGCACTAATTGCTCTCCCATTCGCGGTACTTTTGAACTTTGGGATCAATTTCGTATTTGTATTTCCATTGACAACATCTCGTTCGTCTTCCTTTTGGGTCGGAATGGCCGCGCCAGTATTGACCTTCGTGATTGAGTACGCCTATTTATGGCAAATCTGGAAAAAATATCCCGATCTAAGCTGATATTCAGTCGGCCTATCATGCGGGTTAGGCCTAACAATCAGTTCACAGGCAACTTGCAGCGCGCTTTTCCAGTGTGCTGGTATTGTCACACTTTAGAAATGGGTTGTAGCCGGCAGGCTATGCCGACGTTAAGCGCGTCGAAATGAATGTTTGGGCACCGTTAAGTTCGGCGTTGATCGTGGATCCCGATATCCTCTTAAAGGACGAAGCGCAGAATATAGTTAAGGAGTATTCCGAAAACAATTCACGAGGTAATTTCATCACGTGAAATTCGGAGTACAAATCGCAAATTGAACTAATACGTAATAAACGTAGTGTTGCGGTCCCATCGAAAGATTCGAAATCAATAAGGTTGGAAACAATACGACCGAGTAAAGGAACCTGTAGGTTACACCTAATTATAGGCAGTGGTGAAAACGACGCTGTCTTCGCGCGATTGGCCGAGTTCGGTTCCGTAGTAGGCTGATGAGGAAAACGTAAAGTAGCTGGAGTGATTTGATGGAGTGGGATGCAATAATCGGTATGGCGGAGGTTGTGGGCACAATTGTGGTCGTCATTTCGCTTGGTTATGTCGGCGTACAGATCAAGCAGAACACCAACCTTGCAGCCGGCGAGTCGCAACGCGGGCTTATGAACTCCTTTCAAGAACAGTTGGACCGAATCGCCGGTGCACCTGACGTATTCCGTCGCGGATTGGCTGGGCTCGATAAGCTGACGGCGCCTGAACAGGTGCAGTTCCATATGATTTTTAACCAATGGATTAACCATTTGGAGCAGGTGCTGCGAATGCATGATCGGGGGTTGGAGACAAAGGACAATGTAGACATGTATGGCAGCATCTGCCTGGTGTGGCTTCTAGAGCCAGGAGGTTCGGAGATTTGGGGAATGAATCGTGAATATTATTTCCCACTATCACGGGAATATATTGAATCCAGACTAGCGGAGCCCGATACGCTGCCACCGCGGGTACGTGAAATCGCCCCATGGTTTGTTGCTAGCGAGAGCCCTTAAACGTTTCCGGGGGCCGCACTGCACGACTCGCTAGTGCGAATCTTACCCGGAGCTGTCTGTCCTCATCTAAAACGCGAGCCTGCAATACCGAGATTTCGCGGATCTCTGCTCCTGCGACAGCGAACGATCTAAGGATCCAATGGGGCTTCTGATTGCTTCTCGACGGTCGCAATCCTAGTCTTCACCGAGGTGAAGAATTCATTGGCCCGCTTCATTGCGACTACGTGTTCCGGTAGGCGTACAAATTCAGTTAAGGCATCCATCGATTTAAAGATGAATACGATTAACACGGACCCATCCTCACCCGTCCAGCTGGACTCTTCAATATTGCCGATTGTGGGCGTTGACCGCGCGATCTTGTGCAAGTCCTTTTGAAGCCTAAAAACTTCCTCTAGATCGGCATCCGGGCGCGGCTTAACCTCAAAAGTCGCAATGACTTGGGTAGTATTCGATGAAGCTGAACTAACCATCGCTCGTTTCTCTCCCGCGCGCCTTGTGCTCTTCAATCAGGATGCACCAATGTATAACATGAACACGTACAGCGGTAGCGTCGTGCTTGCGCAATACGACCGCTGAGCGCCATTAGGGTGGATCAGACAGATTATTAATGGAGGGAGCTATGACTAACGGTCATTGTTTGTGTGGGGCGGTTGCGTATTCTGTTAGCGGCGCGCCGATTTGGTCAGGCCATTGCCACTGCAATTCATGCCGCAGGAATAGTGGTGCGGCGGTCGCCTCTTATGTTGCATTCGCAAATGACGATTTCCGTGTTACAACAGGACAAATGTCGGAATATGAGTCTTCCCCGGGTGTGAAGCGATATTTTTGTAACCGATGCGGCACGCCAATGGCCTTTCGCGCGGATAAATATCCAACCGAGGTCCACCTATTTCTCGGAAGCCTCGTGAATCCGCAGGATTTTCCGGCGCAATTCGAGGTTTTTTGCGCTGATAAGCTCCCATGGCTGTCTATCGACAACGATATCAAGCGATACGAAACCTTGCCGCCGGCATGATTCGATCTGTTCACGTCGTCAATTTGACACTAGAACGTGTGTTACTGGTGCCGTCACCGAGATCAGCCGCATCTTTAAGAGTAGTACGGCAATACTGTAGAAAACCGATTAACGCATACCGCTACCGTTACGCCACATTTGCGTTTGTAGTTGGTGTGCGAAACTGTTGGTAGGATCTTCTTTTCGCCTGGGCCGCAGTCGAGGGCGGTGCAACGGGCGTGGGGTGGCAACGAAAAATCATGGAACGTGCAATAGTTGGGTTTCATCGCGACGAAATGGGCGACTGGGTTGCCGAGCTTGATTGTCACCACGACCAGCACGTGCGCAATAAGCCGCCGTTTATTGTTAGACCATGGGTTGAATCGGCAGCGGGTCGAAATGAACATCTAGCTTCGAAGTTGCAATGCGTAAGATGTGATCGACTCGAGCTGCCCGAACACTTAGCACCGTATAAAAAGACACCGGAATTTACCGAAGAAACAATCCCGAAAGGATTGTTGTCTCAGCACGCTACGAAAAAAGGTGTTTGGGGACGAATATCAGTGACAGCGGGGAAGCTAAACTACTGCGTCGAAATTCCAGAACGAAGAACGATTGAAATAGACAAAGGGCAGCATTCGAACATCGTACCGGAGATGATCCATTTCGTAGAACCGGTGGGGAAGGTTCGATTTTCGATTGAGTTCTATTCTAACCAGGATTCCGCTGAATGACCGCGAGTGATTAAATGAACGTGGTTTTGACTATGCACAGTTTACAAAACTACTAGTTCTCAGACGTGAACACGGCATCGTTATTTCACCTTGCAGCGAATGCTGTGCTCTTGTTGCATGTACTATTTGTTGCATTTGTAGTCCTCGGATTAGTGTTGATTTATGTCGGCTGCGTTTTTGAGTGGGCGTGGATCCGTAGCCCGAAATTCCGTATCGCGCACCTCGGTGCAATCGGAATTGTGACGGCTCAGGCGTGGTTCGGCATTATCTGCCCGCTCACCTCCTTAGAAAACCTATTACGGGAACATGCTGGCGATGCGCCGTACGCTGGGACGTTTATGTCATATTGGCTGCATAAGATCCTGTACTACGATGTGCCCGAGTGGCTATTTATTGTGTGTTACACGGCGTTTGGTGCACTTGTTCTCGCGAGTTGGTTTTTAGTGCGACCGGATCCATTCAACAAGCGATCTCGCTAGTGCCGGATATGACCAGTGGAGCGAGTCTGCATATTGAGTAGTTAAAATGGAGGAAATACAGAAAGCCAATGCCGCCGCGCGAACAAAGACGATCGCCTTGATGTCGGTCGTTTGCGTGATCGGTTTGGGCCTAATAGCAGCTGTAGAGACCTATCAATCCAAGCTGACTAATTGGATCGAAGCCAATGCGATGATTATTTCGCAAAACCCAAGCGTCGTTATCGCTACCTTGATTGTGCTATTCGCACCGTTATATGTCGCCGGTTACTATGTATTTTCACTCGGCTCTCGGATTGCACGTGCGAAACGTTTTCCGCCACCGGGTCAAGCAGTTGTACGCGATACAATAATAGCGACGGGCGTACAGGCGGTAATGCGCGGCCGAATATTGCAGATGCTATCGGTAGCAATGGCGCTAACGATCACCATCGTAATATTTTTAGCGTGGAATGTGCTAAATGAGATCGCGTCAACTAATTAACGCATTACCCGATCTGATTACCGCCAGTGGGCATCCAGCGACCGTGATACTCGATCCATTAGCAGTATTTACAACTACCTTGAAAATCTTAACGCTTGTCGTCGCTATCGTGTTTTCGCATAACCCGTTCGCTGAGGAGTACGGTTATGTGGGTGAAATCGATCTCGATGGCGATGGCGTTAACGACACGATTGAGTCCGGTCCTATGTCGATGTTTGGAAATGGCGGCGGCCCGCTAATTGTCACTTTGAGTGCGAACGCGGCTACGGAGGCGAAAAAGTATCTCATAGCGGCCAATACAAGATTCGCGGTTGAATCCATCGGGCCGGGTCGGCCGATCAGGCTGTGGTCTTATTGGCGCTTAGGAAGTGGTGAGGGAACGTTGTCATCATTCGTATTCACGAAAAGTGGATTAGTTAAAGAGGACGTGAGGATTTTCGTAGGTGAGGTTGAGACGACGATAAGTAGTGGGATTATCGCGGCTATATTCAACGATGAAAGTATTTTCGACCTAAAGCGTGTTTCCCCATATAGGACGCCGCCCCATCCAACAGAGAGTCAATGGGGAAAATGAAATCGAATTCGCTGGGTCATTAAC
This sequence comes from Gammaproteobacteria bacterium, assembly GCA_021773835.1. Classification (GTDB taxonomy): domain Bacteria; phylum Pseudomonadota; class Gammaproteobacteria; genus UBA11873. The sequence continues at coordinate 343,457 of JAJFJQ010000066.1, read as the reverse complement.
CGAATTGGGACATTGATGGTGCAAATCGGTAACGTAGATTTGCCCGTTAAAGTTGCAGAGCAGATTGTCAAAGGAGTGGATGCGTCCAAATTCAATACGACAATAGCGATTTGTTGTGCTATTACTGCGACCATTGAACTCGATGTCACACGAGAGTGACGAAAAATGATCCGCCGGATGGTGAAGTACATGGCGCTGCTGCTGGCACTTCCTGCGCAATCGTTTGCCACGCTCGACGGATTTGACGTTGATCTAATCGCGGCGGCCAGAGAGCGCACTAGCCATGCAGTGACCTATGACGGCTCTTACATGGCCATCGCGTACCCTATGGGGGACGTGCCGAGCCATATCGGTGTTTGTACGGATCTAATCGTTCGATCATACCGTTCGGTTGGCATCGATCTGCAGCAACTTGTCCACGAAGATATGACGGAAAACTTCAATTCCTATCCTAAGCGATGGGGGTTGCGGCGGCCGGATCACAATATTGACCACCGTCGCGTACCAAACTTGCAGACATTCTTCGAACGTTACGGTAAAACCCTTAAGATCAGCTCTAAGGGATCTGACTATAGGGCAGGGGATTTGGTCACGTGGATGCTCCCCGGTAACCTGCCACATATTGGCCTCGTTTCAGATGTAACGGTGTCCGACCACGGAGATCCTCTAATTATCCACAACATCGGACGCGGGCCGGCCGAGGAAGACATATTGTTTAGCTATCCCATAACCGGACATTATCGATTCAAGAAGTGAATGGCCAGCTAACCATGGCTCGCGTGGCCTCGGGCTAGCATTCGCGACTGGTTACAGAGAACACTGCTAGATAATTAGGAGAACAGAATGGAAATTGTCATGGTTGAATTTTCTGTCGGAAAAGAATCGACCACCGCGTGCGTAAGCGCTCTTACCAATCTCATGACGAGCGTCGTCGCCAAGCAGCCGAAATTTCATGGTGCAACGGTCCATATTGAAACGGCGACAGGGACTGTATTCAATATCATGCAATGGGAGCGGGCGTCCGATTTCATCGAATTTCGAGATTCGAACCAGGATCTTATTGGGCCGGTATTGGGAAAGTTTAATCCGAATGGTCGCTTTTTGACGATCGCAGGCGAAATTGATCCGCTGCGCTAGCCATTGGGTATGACGACGAAATTTGGTGGTACATCGAACTATGACGCTGTCGCATGATGGATTGAAGGTATAGGAGATTCGAATGGCTAGATTTAAAGACGTAATAAAATCGGCGGAGCAGTTCCGATCCATCATGGGCGAACCTATCGATTTGGTGACGCGCAAGACACTTACCCACTTAGATAAACATTGTGGTGTATTTATCGGCCGATCTCCGTTTATGTTGCTCGCTTCGTCCGATGCTGGCGGGAATGTCGATGTCTCGCCGAAAGGTGATCCTGAAGGGTTTGTGAAGATCATCGACAAACAAACCTTGGCGATCCCAGATAGGCTGGGTAATCGCAGAGCCGATTCGATCGAAAATATTTTACAGAACCCGAAAGTTGGTCTGATATTTATGATCCCAGGGAAAACGGAAACGCTTCGAATTAGTGGTAGCGCTACGGTTGTGAGAGATACGGAATTACGCGACTCCATGGCGGTCCGCGAAAGAAGCCCCGAGTTTGTCATCGTCGTTGATGTTGAAGAAGCGTTTTTCCATTGTTCCAAATGCATGATACGGTCGAAGTTGTGGCAGCAAGATAAGTGGCCAAGCTTAGATGGGTTACCGCGCTTAGCAGAAACCATGGTCGATGCTGGACAGCTCGAGCTTAGCGAAAGCGAACTTCATACGCTGGTCGTTAATGATGAAATCGAGCGCTTGTATTAGGTGGCTGTCTAAGTAGGGAATAAGCAACGCACGTCGTAGTATTGAAGAAGTAGTGAGTGAGTTCGTCGAATATTTATAAGAGGTTTTTGAGCAGTTTGGTCCCGTTCAATCTCGAAGAATGTTTGGCGGCCACGGTGTCTACCATAACGGTCTGATGTTCGGTCCCGTTGCAAATGACGAACTGTATCTGAAAGCGGACAAAGACTCAGCTAAGTATTTCGAAGCACTGGGGCTGCACCAGTTTGAATATACGAGCAACGAGAGAAGGATGAATATGTCGTACTACCTTGCGCCGGAGGAGATCTTTGAAGATTCCGAAACTGCGAAGACATGGGCGCAACGCGCATACAGCGCATCGCGTGCAAAAAAACCAAAGAAGCGGCCTTCGAAATAACCCAATCATTGAGAGGGTTCTAGCATCAATCAGTCTATTTCAAGCATTTTATTCGACGTCGGCGGCGTGCTTATCCATCTCGACGGTGTCCCCGCATTGTCACGATTACTTGATGGCCAGCACACCGCAGACGAGATTCAACGGCTTTGGATATCGTCGCCCTCGGTGATGGCGCATGAAACCGGCAAGATTTCTGCGGAGGAATTCGCCGTCGGCGTGGTCAGCGATCTTGAGTTAAAGATCTCGCCGCAGGAATTTCTTGCCGATTTCGCGAACTGGGCGAGCCGTCCGTTTCCCGGTACCTTCGAGTTATTGGACGCCCTCCCGCGTCGACTGACAATCGCGGCGCTAAGTAATACGAGCGCTGTTCACTGGGAGCGCATTGGATCGCTCGGACTTGCCGGCAAGTTCGATCAAACGCATTTGTCGCATGAAATTGGGCACATGAAACCGAATATTGAACCGTTCGAGATCGCCCTAGAGGCATTGGGGCATCCCGCCGGTGAAGTCGTTTTCCTGGATGATAATGCCGACAATATTGAAACAGCATTATCACTGGGTTTTCAGGCACATCGGGTATTGAGTGCGGCGCACGCCCGTGAAATACTGTCCGAGTACGGACTCGTATCAAACTGAAAATAGGCAGTGGCGCAAGCTCGTGGTTGATGACGGGTTACTGGCAAACTAAGACGAAAAGTTAACCAGCAATGCCAGTCGATGTGATAACTGAGACTATCATCAAGCGGGATCTTCCGGACGTATACGTTTATTCATCCGATCCGGACAACGCACCGCGCTGGTATAAGAATATTGACCTGGCGGAATGGCGATCGACGCCACCGTTGCAGGTCGGGTCACGGATCGCATTCGTGGCAAAATTTCTTGGCAAGAATTTGGCATACACCTACGAGGTCGTCGAACTTTCTCCGGGTGATCGAATCGTGATGCGAACAAGTGAAGGTCCGTTTCCAATGGAAACAAGCTACACATGGGAGTCGGTCTCCGAAGGTGTAACGAAAATGCAATTGCGCAACCGGGGAGAGCCGCGTGGGTTCTCGAGACTCGTGGCCCCGGTGATGTCAATGGCAATGCGTCGCCAGAATACGCAAGATCTCCGACTACTAAAATCCATTTTAGAGCAATGAGACTGCTACCAGGCGCAAGCATGGAACTTCGGCTCGGTAGATGAATTGGTGGAGAAATATACTATGGCCTTGAGTGGGCGTTGTGCGTGCGGGCGCGTGCATTATACGATCAACGATGAGCCGCTATTCACACAGGCTTGTCATTGCACCGATTGCCAGCGTACTACTGGTAGCGCGTTTGTCGTCCATTTAGTCGTCGTTGAAGCGGACTTTGACATTGAAGGTGAAACGCGCATGACCACAGTCCCAAGTGGTAGTGGCGCCGGCTGTGACCTCCATTTTTGCACACAATGCGGCGCCTACATTTGGTGCCGCTATCGGTATCATAAAGTGCCGGTTATCGCGGTGCGTGGCGGCACCCTGGATGACACGAGTGCGGTAAGCCCGCAGGCGCATATATTTACCCGAAGCAAGCAACCGTGGTTTCGCCTACCCGACGACGTCCCGATGTTTGAGGAAGCTTGTAGCCGTGAGGGCGTTTGGCCGGCGGTGAGCGTGACTAGGTACAACTCGCTTGGGCAGATCGATCAGCATGGCTGATACCGATAATATAAACTTAATTATCGTGTTGGGTTTCGCGGCACATCGCGAAATGGACCGGTGTCCATGCGCGGTTCTTTCGGTAGGCCGAGTACGCGCTCGGCAATAATATTGCGCTGAATCTCGTCTGTACCGCCGGCGATCGAGGTCGCCGGAACCGACAATAAGATCTCCGCGATGATCCCGTCCAACGGCCCATCGTTATCGCATAACATTGCATCCGCGCCGGCGATAAGCGTGTGCACATTCGACGCCGCACGCGCTACGTGGCTTGAAGCAAGCTTTCCGAGCGAACCTTCCGGCCCTTGTGGTTTGCCCTGTTCTTGCGCGGTTCTGGCGCGCTGTGCGGTCCATTGAGATACCTGCGAGAGCATCAACAACTTTGCGATTTCTTGGCGTGCGACCGGATCATTGATGCGTCCAGTTTCCCGTGCCCGCGGTAACACAAGATCGACGCGGCCGGCGCGCTGCGCGTACCACTTATACGGCTCCATTACGGTCGCTATCTCGGCGCGTTCTTCGTCATAGATACGGCCAGGACGGTCCGACGCGCGCCCCCATCTGCGCAGCGCATCCGCGCCGCGCCGCTCATGCGCTAAGGTCGTCATGGCGATCTTCCAGCCGTCGCCAACCTTGGCGATTAAGTGCTCGGCGGGGATGCTCGCATCAGTAAAGAATACTTGGTTGAACGATGCATGGCCGTTCATTTGCCGTAAGGGTTGGACATCGATCCCGGCTTGGGTCATATCAATGACAAAATACGATAGTCCTTGATGTTTCGGCGCATCCCAATCTGTTCGTGCCAACAGTAGTGCCCAATCCGCATGGTGGGCACTCGTTGTCCAAACTTTCTGCCCGTTGACGATCCATTTTTCGCCATCAAAATCCGCGCGCGTCGTCGCGCCTGCGAGATCGGAGCCACTGCCCGGCTCACTGAATAGTTGGCACCAAGTGTCTTCGCCGGTCAGGATACGCCGGAGAAATTGCGATTTTTGCGCGTCGCTACCGTGTTCAAGTAGTGTCGCCGCGGCGAGCATACGGATCCCGATGCGGGCGACGCCAACCGCGCCAATACGATCGAATTCCTCGTCGATAGCCGTTGTCAGGCCACTCGGCAAATCCCGGCCGAACCAGGCTTGTGGCCAGTGTGGTACACCCCAGCCCGAATCGATCAGCTTGTTTCGCCATTCGATCAATCCGCATTCTGGATCCCAGTGTGCCTCGAGCCACTCAGCAACGGCGCGGCGGACCTTCACTTCATCGGCGCCGTGATCGGCGGCGCTCATAGTCCGGCCTCGACAAATTGCATGTAGCGCTCCCGATAGTGTGAAGGCGATCCAAGCAGTACTTCGGAGCTTTTTGCGCGCTTAAACCACAAATGCGTATCGTTGTCCCAAGTAAAGCCGATACCGCCATGGATTTGAATACAGTCAGCGGCAATACGCATATACGCATCTGAAACGGTTGCTTTGGCTAGCGCCGCAACTGCCGCAAGGTCTGGGTCATTCTCAGCTACGGCGGCTGCGGCGTAGTAGGCCGCCGATTTGGCATGCTCTAAGTCGACCAACATATCCGCGCATTTATGCTTCACCGCCTGAAATGAGCCAATCACCCGTCCAAACTGCATGCGTAGTTTGGCGTACTCGACGGCAGAGTCGAGTAGGATTTGACAGCCGCCAACCATTTCATTCGCAAGGGCAACGGCGGCTTGATCGATGGTATGGCTTAGTGAGGTGCTACCGCTGCCGAGCGTCCCAATGAGCGTTGCCTGGACGTTCGAAAATTGGAGTTCAGCCTGCTTTCTCGTTGGATCAACGACATTCAACGGCCGCCGCGTAAGACCGGTGCTATCCCCTAACACGAGATATAGCGACAGTCCTTCGGCGTTGTCGGCGGCCGGACTTCGCCCGACGACGATGACGGTATCCGCAAGCGCCCCATCGGTTACATAGTTTTTTGTACCGTCTAGGCGATAATTGTCACGGTCCTTGCGCGCAGTGAGGCGTATGTCGGGATCGTCCCAGCTGCCGTGTTCCTCGACAACGGCCAAGGTCGCGATACAGCGGCCGCTTGCAATCTCCGGCAGTAATTCTTGTTTGTATTTCTCTGACGCGCTGTTGAGGATGGCGCTTGCTGCTAATACGGATGAGGAGAAAAACGGTGCACAGAATAGACTCCGGCCCATCTCCTCTAAGGCGATGCACAACTCGACGTAGCCGGCGCCGAGCCCGCCGTAGCGCTCGGGAATATGGATGCCCGCGAGCCCCAAATCTTCACATGCCTCACGCCAAACTTCAGGGTCGCAGCCAGATCCGGTCTCCATTAAGCGGCGCGCTTCGCTGATCGGTGCCTTGTCCCGTAAGAATCGTCGAATGGCATCGCGAAACTGCGATTGTTCTTCGGTGAAACTAAAATGCATGGAGTATCCTCAGGCGGTCGGCGGCATTAAACGGCTTGCGGGAGTTGACCTAAACAAGCAAATGATAACGAATCCTGAGTTACGTTTCTTCTCGCGGAAGATCGATCCGCGAACGGCGATCTTGATCGGTATGTTTCCGACCGTCGGCATATTGCTATTGAACGGGTTTTGGACCGGACCACTGTTTCGATACTCGACTGCTGCCTATTGGATCGTTGATGTCCTATCGCATCTCCTGATCCCGGCTTTGATGCTCTTTCTATTGGCCAAGTTTTATCGAGTATATCCGCGGGACTACGGATTTGGCGGTCTCACTGTTGCGACACGAACTATCGATTTAATCGGACTAACGCTCATTGTCGGCATCATGTTTTGGATCTCGTACGTCCCAGTGTCGGCGATGCTTGGTAGTCTGCTCGGCAGTGAACTGAGTGCATTCACTTACTTCAATGTGCTGCCGGAGGCGGGGATTGGCCACATATTGGTCGTCGTGTATTTCTCAGTATCCGCCGGAATATTTGAAGAAATCATGTATCGCGGTTTACCGTGGCGCTATTTCTCGCTGCTCACAGAAAAGCGCACACCGGTCATTAGCTATGCCTTGATCTCTTCGATCTTGTTCGGGTTTGCCCATTGGGAGAATGGTCTGCATGAAGTATTTGCTACTTTCACTTTAGGGTTTGTGGCATGTGTGTTGTACGCTAAGATCAGAAACATCTGGCCATTTGTTATCGCACACATTGGGATAGATTTGGCCGCATTTTGGTAGGCGACGTGAAAATTCATTTCCAACAGTTGGCATTAACTTAGTGGATTGGGTCCTAGCAAACAGGCGGATGAATCTAACAGCGGCAGCGGTGTCATTAGCGCTAATGCTGGTCTCGATTATGGTCCGTGCTTTTTTTTCCGATGGAAAGTTTCATCCATCCCTCGGCTGGGACATTTTGCTTCTCAGTATTTGTTCTTGTTGCTTTGCTACATTCACACTGTGGATCTTCACACAGGGGTTCGGTCCCCTGTCGCTAGAGAAAAAACCGATAATTCGATGGTTGTCCCGGATCTATTTCTGCGTGGCATGCATACTCACCTTAGGTACCTTAATTTCCCTGAGCGTTATTGTTGTAAGCGCGGTTACGGCGTAGTTGCCGGTCTGCATGATTAATGATTGAGGATCCGGTTAAACCCATGCGCTTTGTTGACGACCGTATGATCGCGGGTGTGTTGCGGATGGAGGAACTGATCCCTGCGATGCGCCAAGCGATGATCGACTTCTCCGAAGGGCGGGTCACGCAACCAGCGCGTCGTATGATCCCCGTCGATCCGCACGGCGGCTATTTCGCCAGTATGCCCGCCGTTAGCGAAAACGCTGTCGGTGCGAAGCTGCTCACGTTTTACCCCGACAACGGTCGAAAAAAGCTACCGACACATATGGCGCTGATTGTACTCTTTAGCCCAAAAACTGGAGAGCCGTTGGTGGTGATGGACGGACATCGCATTACCCAGATGCGAACGGCTGCGGTAACTGCCACCTACATTGATGCTGTTGCGGCGAACGATGTCAAAACGCTCGCCATTCTTGGGGCCGGTGCACAAGGCAGGAACCACTTAGAGGCGCTATCTTGCGTGCGGGAATTTAGCGACATTCGGATCTGGAACCGGACGCACGCGCGGGCGGTAGCATTGGCGGAGACAGTGGGAGGCACGGCCGTGTCTTGCGAGGAAGCGGTCCGGGGTGCCGATGTTGTGATTGTTGCGACGGCGTCTACCGAATCGGTATTCGACGGGCAGTGGTTGAGGCGTGGCGCGAAGCTTGCGACGGTGGGTTGGGCCGGCGCCAACGGTGGTGAAGTCGATGCGAAGACAATGTCACATACCGTAATTGTCGACTCGCGCGAAGGCACGCTGGCGGACTCCGGTAACATTCGACGCTATAGCGCAACGATCCACGCTGAGCTGGGCGAAGTGCTGGCAGGCACCGTCTCTGTTGACGCTAATGCTACGGTCGTTTTCGATTCGATCGGGTTGGCCTGTCAAGATCTAACCGCAGCGAGTTTGGTATTGAATAAGTTAGACAAATAAGGATCGGTTATTGATGTCTGGTGAAATGAAAATGGATCGATCGCCGCGGCTTAAGTCACGGGACACTGGACGCGATCCGAGTTTGCGAGAGCTCCGAGAAGCTGATCGCGTGCGGCAGCTACACCCCGAGCAACAGCGAACGCACCCCTCAGCAGTACCGGCGGACACCGCAAAACTTGATCACATTAATACCTATGGAGATTTACCGGAATACTACATCGACCAGCCATTCGACTGTCGAATTTGCGGTAAACGGGAAATTTGGAGAGCGCGTGATCAGAAATGGTATGTCGAGGAGGCAAAGGGGCATATCGACGCAAAGGCCGTGGCGTGTCATAACTGTAGGACAACCAAGCAGCAAGGCGCCCGAACACAGTGAACCCATCTAGTCTCACTACTTGGCGTTGCAGCCGCCAGAGCGAACAAGCGCGTGTGTGCACGGTGGGTACGCTGAAAGACGCAGTCTCGCATAAAGTTGGGGTATTGCAGGTATTCAACATCGCCACGATTTTAATTGTCCTTGCCGGTCTATCTTACGGACCCACGACGCGCGCGGATGACGTCGTTGCCATTGCCGGCACGAGGGTGTCGCTGGAAGTACCAAGGAACTTTATCGTAGCAACAGACTTTGCCGGCATTATCTGGCAGGACGCAGCGGCGTCGCTTCACATTGCCGAACTTCCGATGCCGGCAGAACAAATGCAGGAATCATTAACTAAATCGCAGTTAGCCTCACGCGGTATGATATTGATGAACTCCGAACACGTAAGCTCCGCCATCGGGTCGGCGTTATTACTGCATATCAGTCAAAATGCTCAAGGCGTTGAGTTTCGTAAAACGATGCTTATTGGTGGCAACGAAAGCAACACTGTTTTGCTTACCGCGACGGTGCCGGCGACGCTCGCTGGTGAGGTTGCAGCGACGCTACGTCAATGCCTTTTGACAGCTCGTTGGCAGCCGCTGCGGCAGGTCGACCCGCGCGTGGGTGTTGGGTTTTCGGTGTCGGAATCGTCCGACTTGAAGATCGCGAACTCCGTGATGGGATCGGCCTTATTACTGACGCCGGGTGGGGTACAGACCATTGCTTCTGCTGCGGATCCGTTTGTCGTTGTCGCGCGCTCCACTGCGGCGGTTGAGATATCCGATCTTTCGGCGTTCTCGAAACGACGTCTGAATGAGTCCAACAAACTATCTGGCGTAAAGGTCCACTATGAGACAGAATTCGCCGTTGATGGAATGCCAGCATACGAGCTCGTTGCATTGGCAACCGCCGAGACGACTGTGCCGGTTGTGGTGCATCAGGTCGTGATTTTTGATGGCCTGCACTATTTCGTGATCCAAGGTCGCGTTGGGATAGACGAAAAAGATCGTTATCTCAATCAGTTTCGTGAAATCGCACGAAGTCTGTCACTCAAGTAGCGAGTCGCAGACAAGGGCGATCTTGTCGTCAAATCTACCGGCGCTATCGACTTCGGTAATGCCATTGGCCCGAGTTCGATATATGACGTAATTACCGCGGGCGCTCAGTCTGGCAGCGGACCCGTCATGTATCACGGTGCTACTAACAATATTGCCTTAGCGGTGCCCTTCGTAGATCTTCGCATGAAGATTGCTGCGACCGGCATATTTCTTTCGACGTTCTCCCGCGCGGAAATCTTGTATGCACAGTCATCAATAAAAAAATTCCGGCCAAGCTTCCGAGCGATCATAGTCGATACACTGAAGGTACTCAGCGAGCAATCATTCGGCGTTAAATCGCAGATCGGCGTCGGACAGTGCGGTTAATATCATGCAAAGGTTTTGTCGGGCAGTCGTTATAATTATGGACTCTGACCGGCACTCATCATGTAAATTTACGGGCAACAAATCAAACACGTGGCTGAGGATAGGACGGTATGCTGGACTTACGACCGACATGCGAACACTGTAATTGCGCTTTACCGCCTGAGTCTGCCAGTGCGATGATTTGCAGCTTCGAATGTACGTTTTGTATTGAGTGCGTAGAGCGATATTTTGGCAATGTGTGTCCAAACTGTGGCGGTGGTTTGCTTGCACGTCCGGTCCGCCCCGCCTCGGACTGGCGCAATGGGAATAGTCTGGCTAACTATCCCGCAAGCACAGTAGTGGTTCACCGGCCAAAAGATTTGGCGGTACATCGAGAATTGAGGGAGACCGTTGAGTCTATTCCACCTGAAAAACGTTGATTGTTCGACTTTCCGCCAACTTACGACTATGGCAATCGACGCGTAATGATTCGATATGTTCTTGATACTCTGCGGCAAGCATTGGTAGTGATCGGTATTGGATATTTGTAGCGATCTCAGTAAGGAGCTTGTTCGCGAGCGGCTTCGCGATATTCTCGAGTCACATTCGACGCCTGTGGCACGAGGCGCACTAACGGGCAGTGTGGCGACCCACCAGATGACTATCCGTATACGACCGAAGCGCTTTTCATTGCCATGGCGTGGTACCTTTCGAGGCGCCATGATCCAGCGCGGAGATGGATGCGTAATCACAGGCAAGTTCGATAGTAAATGGTCGCTATATTTTGTTGGTTACCCGATAGTCTTCGGGGTAGTAATCAACATCGCCGTTACCATTGTTGCAGGTCATGGGACCGGGCACGCCGGAACATTTACACTCTTTATTGCCGCTGCAGTGTTGTTATGTGTGTATCTAAACGGAGTCAGTGTCACCGATAATCGAACCATTACCGATGCAATATGCCGCGCAATCGATGGCCATGTAGAACGCGAGACACTGTGACGAGGGTAGCTTGAGCACGACGGGCCAGAAATTTTACGAAGATGGATATGTAGTCATCGATGATCTCCTCAATGCCGACGAGATCGATCAAGTCGATCATGAACTCGAATCCTTACCCAGCACCGGCGCCGGCGATCGCCGCTTCCTTGACCGCGAATGGTGCCGGCTACTCGCGCACGTCATCCGTCATCGACTATTGAAACGTCGTCTTCTATACCTTGCGACTCAACCGGTGTTATGCACCTATTTCAATAAGGATGCCGACACTAATTGGGGGGTGAACTTGCATCGTGACTTACACGTGCCGCTGACCCGGCAAATCGACCATCCACGCTGGGGGAATTGGAGTGACAAGCAGGGGATACCACATGCACAAGCGCCGCGCGACGTGCTGGCAACAATGCTTGCGGTGCGGGTGAATATTGACGCTTGTGATGTTGGCGATGGTGCCTTGTGTGTCGTTCCGGGTAGCCACGCAACCGCCGACGTCGATAGCGCCCGGGTCGAATGTGTTGGACCGCGCGGTTACGCCGTTGTCATGAGCCCATTACTGCTACATACATCGGTAAAATCGCAATCTGGCCGGCCACGTCGCGTCTTACATTTTCTGTATGGTCCGAGCGCATTACCGGATGGCGCCGAGTGGTACTACACGCATTGAATGGTGTGGAACTAACGCTATGCCGGCGTCTGTTGAGCCACAGACGCGACTCTAACGGGCAATGCTTTGATTCCAACTAAACGGTTGTTTGGCATCCACTCGACCGGGCCCGCAAGTTCGAAAGTGAGATCGCTGAGCAATAATTCTTCGAACACGACCGTTAGTTCAAGCCGCGCGAGGGCAGCACCGAGACAGAAATGCACGCCGGCCCCGAAACCAATGTGCTTGTTTGGCCAGCGTGCGACATCGAATTCGAATGGGCGGTCGAAGATGCGGTCATCCCGATTCGCCGACATTTCCCAAAATGTGACCTTGTCTCCCCGGTGGATCATCTTGTCTCTAATTTTTACGTCGCGGGTGGCCGTGCGTCGCTTGTAGACTGACGGGGTTGTCCATCGAACGATCTCTTCGACCGCAGATTTCAGCAATTCAGGTTCGGCACGTAGTCGCATCCACTGCTGTGGGTGTTCGAGAAAGGCGAGCATCCCACCACTGATCGCCCGGGTTGTGGTTTCGGCGCCCGCTGGAAATAACAATGCAAAAAACGATCGCAATTCGAAATCAGACAAGGTCGAACCGTCCACTTCAAACTCCGCATGTACGATCTTCGAGAAAATATCGTTTCCTGGTCGCGCGCGCTTTTCTTCGATCAGCGCTTGTGCATAGCGGCGTAATTTACGCAGATATTCGGCCGCAATCACAGAATCGGAATGTGCCTCAACCCCGCTATCGATCCAATCGCACAGGCGAATGCGGTCGTGTTCCGGCACCCCAAGGACGATGCAGATGGCCTGCGTTGGAATTTCGCGGGAGATACGCTGGGCGAAATTAAATTCTTCGCCCGCCTTGATCGAATCCAACAGACGTTTTGTGCGGGCCCGGAGCTCATCTTCGAGCGCGCCGATAGTTTTGACAGTAAACCCCTTGTTCACGAGTTCCCGCAGACGGCGATGTAGTGGATCATCGGTTTGATTGAGTACTTTGCCGGCACTCGCCTCGTCCTTGATCGCCGTACCGCCGCCGGTGCGATCACCGGCTTTGTCAGATGAAAACGTCTTCGCGTCCATGATGATCGAGTCGACGTCTTTGTATCGACTCACGACCCAGAATCCTTCGCCATCTGGCGTAACGGCGGTCGGCTCGTGCCAATACACCGGATGGTGTTCGCGCAACCAGGTAAAGAAATCGTGCGGAAAACCGTCCGCAAAGGTTTGGTCGTCAGAAAGGTCGAGTTGCGATTGATTCACGGGTTTTCTAAGGCTGCTCTAGCGACGGAATTAAAAGTGAGTTAATCCGTAGTGGTTTAGTCGAGGTGAAGGTTGATCCGCCGGTTATGTTTGCCTTTCTTTTCGACCTTACCGATGCGAACGTTACCGATTTCACCGGTACGCGCAACGTGTGTGCCGCCGCAAGGCTGGAGATCTACGCCCTCAACGTCGACCAAACGGACCTTGCCGGTCCCCATCGGGGGGGTAACAGACATGGTGCGAACCAGCGCCATGTTGGCGTTCATTTCGTCATCGGTGATCCATCGAAATGCAACCGGGTGGTCCTCGGCGATAAGACGTTGAAGCGCTTGCTCGATCGGCGGCTTATCGATCGTCTCGGTCATGTCGAAATCCAGTCTGCCTTTGTCTTGGCTGATCGAGCCGCCGGTAACCGGGAATGGGATCAGGGAACACAGCAGATGAAGGCAGGTGTGTGTGCGCATGTGTCGGTAACGGTGGTCCCAATCGATTTCGGCGCGCGCCGCGATACCGGGTTGTGGCAACGCTGCCCCTTCGGCGGGTAGGTGCAAGATCGATCCGTTGGGACCATGCCGTGTATCGACGATCGCGATCTCCTCATCGTTGTGCAATCGGAGGACGCCACGATCACCCGGTTGACCGCCGCCCTCTGGATAAAACACGGTTTGGTTTAGAACGATTGCGCCGTCGACGATCGATTCGATCGTCGCGTCTGTCGCCTTTAAGTAAGCGTCGTTACGGAATAGCTCCTCGGTCACGAATGCTATTATTTCGTCTCGATCAAGAGTTCGCGATAGCGGGTTGACCCTGCATTACGCGCGGCATGCGTTACTGGAACCCGCCGTGACGGATCGTTGATCACGACGAGCTCATCGCCCTCAACACGGATCGGTACAACGTCTCCCGAATTTAGGTCGAGTGTGCCGAGGTCGTTGTTGTCGGCATCAAAAACTTCGAGTGGCGCGCCGTCGATCACGTAGAATACGTAGTCCAGCTCGTGGGTATGTAGTGGTGTACGTTCACCTGGTTCGAGATCAAATTCCCAAACCTTGACTTTGTCGTCTTCGAAGACGATTTTTGATCCGACTCCTGCCATTACGTGTCTCCCGATTGTGCCGTAGCTTCGATAAACGATCCGAGTGGGCAATCGATTAGGTGATTGTCACGACCACTTTACCCATTGCGCGCCGCTCGGCCAAGTCGAGTATAGCCTGGCCTGCGTCCGCCAACGGATAGTGTGCCGAGACATAAGGGCGTATCTTGCCGGCGGCGTATAGCTCGACGAGTTCGCGCCCATTTTGCTGACTCTCAAGCGGGTCACGTTCGGCAAATGAGCCCCAAAACACGCCGACAATTTGGCAACCTTTCAACAGTGCAAGGTTCAACGGAATGCTTGGGATCCCAGCCGGGAACCCGATCACCAAAAAGCGGCCTTCCCACGCAATAGCGCGCAGCGCTGCCTCCGCATAGTCGCCGCCCACCGCATCATAGATGACATCCGCACCGGTACTGCCGGTTGCTCGTTTGAATTCGCCTGCCAGTGCCTTGGCTGCCGATTTATCGAGTGTCCCGGTCGGATACACCACCCCCGATGCAGCGCCGTGTTCAATGGCGAGGTCGATTTTTGCTTGGCTTGAAGCCGCCGCGATCACGTTTGCACCCATGGCAACGCCGAGTTCAACCGCTGCGAGGCCAACGCCGCCGGCCGCACCAAGTACGAGCAGTGTCTGACCTGCCTGCAGTGTGCCGCGCTGTTTCAACGCGTAGTATGAGGTGCCGTAAGTGAAGATAAAGGCAGCAGCTTCATCGAACGGCATCCCGGCCGGCATGGGTAAACATTTCGACGCTTTCGTCACGACCTTTTCCGCCATGCCGCCCCAGCCCACCAGCGCGATGACTTTGTCGCCGACGCTCAGGCCTTGGACGTCGCTTCCCAGCGCATCGATTTCGCCCGCCACCTCCCCGCCCGGTGAGAAGGGTCGGTCCGGTTTGAATTGGTACTTATCTTCAATGATGAGGGTGTCGGGATAGTTGACCCCGCAGGCGTGAACCTGCACACGGACTTCATCCGCGGCCGGTTCGGGCTCCGCGATATCGTCCAAGATCAGCGTTTCCGGTCCGCCAGCGGCGTGGCTGAGGATCGCCTTCATCGAATGCCTCCTACTTTTATTTGATCGACAGTAACTACGTATTCAGCGCGCCAGTGTAACCGGAACACCACACATTGGCTCAGATCCCAAAAGCAACGAAGCACTGTATGACCGAATTCCGCCCCACCAATCGATCGTGGCGCCGTGAGCAAATAAGCACATAGAATAAGTGGCCGGTTACGGCATCCAACTGGAGACTGCCAAAATGATATTCCGCCAAGTGATCAAAATGTTGTGTTGCTGCATTACCGTAGCGGCATTTTGTGGGACCGCTGTTGCTGACGACGACACGAACATCGGTCGCGATGCGTTCGAGTCGGCTTGTAGTGGTTGTCATAGTGACAATCCAGTGGTGCCGCGTGCGATGTCGCGAGCGCAGATGGCGGAATTGCCACCGGAGAAGATCTTCAAGGTGCAAAAAGAGGGCATGATGTTGATCCAAGCGGCGGGGCTCAATGAGATCGAAAAACGCGCGGCTGCGATCTACGTTTCAAAGATACCGTGGGGTTCAGTCAGCGACGAAAAAGGGGTTGAGAAACTTTCGCAATGCGATGCCTCACCGTCGCTACCAGCGGACGCGCTCGAAAAGCCGCATTGGTCCGGATGGGGTCTAGACTTAGACAACACTCATTTTCAACCTGCTGAACGAGCGGGGTTGGATGCCACGGACCTTGAGAACCTCGAACTCAAGTGGGCATTCGGCTACCCCGGCGAAACTACGGTTACGACCCAACCGGCGGTTGCTGGTGGGCGGATCTATTTGGGTGGCCCTAGTGGCGGCATCTATGCACTTGATGCGAAATCCGGCTGCGCGCATTGGAAGTTTGAGACCGACGGTGCGGTGCGGGGCGCGATCTTGATCACCCGGTTTGAGGATGGTCGTTTTGTGTTGTTCGCCGGGGATCGCGGTGCGATGTTCTACGCAATCGATGCGAACACAGGGGATCTGTTGTGGAAGGATAAGGCTAGTGACCATAAGTGGGCGCTGATCACCGCTTCGCCGGCACTCTACGACGGTATCGTCTATGTCGGCTTGTCGTCCTTCGAAGAACTCGCGGGTGGTTCCGATGTTTATGAGTGCTGCTCGTTTCGGGGCAACATTGTGGCCTACGAGGCGGCGACTGGGAAACGTCTATGGAAAAGTTCGACGATCCCCGAGCCGCTGAAGAAGACGCGTCAATTAGCGAACGGCACCCAGTTGTGGGGGCCGTCGGGGGCGGCGGTATGGTCGCAGCCGACGATCGATCCGAAGGCCGGCGTGCTGTACGTCACCACGGGTGACAGCTATTCGGCCCCGGCCGCTGCCACCAGCGATGCGGTGATGGCGATGGATCTCAAAACGGGCGAAATCAAATGGTCTGTACAGACCTATGCGGGTGATGCGTTTACCACCGCGTGTGCACTACCGGATGCTGATCCGGCGCAAAAAGAAGGCTGCGGACCGGACGTCGACTACGGTTCTTCGGCGATCTTGCGGACCTTGGACGATGGCAGCCGAGTATTACTGGCTGGGCAAAAGTCAGGCTTTATGCACGCGCTCGACCCCGATAAGAAAGGCGAAATCCTGTGGCAGAAACAACTTTCACCGGGTGGCGTGCTTGGCGGCATTGAGTGGGGATTCGCAGCCGATGACAAATATGTCTACGTGCCAATTTCAGACGTGTGGGAGAGTAGCAAAGCGCCAGGACAAGCGGGTGGGGTCTATGCGCTCAACTTTGCGGATGGCAGCGAGCTTTGGAATACCCCGGCGGCGAAACCGGATTGTCTCGATCGCGCCGGATGTAATGCCGGACAACCCGCAGCGGCGACTTTGATCCCAGGCGTGTTGTTCTCCGGATCGATGGATGGGCACATGCGGGCTTACGATCCAGCGACCGGCGAGGTTATCTGGGACATTGATACGAAGCGTGATTACACCACTGTAAACGGGGTGCCGGCCACCGGCGGTGCCATTAAAGGCGCGGGGGTGACGGTCGTCGATGGGTGGGTGTATTTCGGCTCCGGCTATGGCTTGTGGGGCTTACCCGGGAATGTATTTTTGGCGTATGGGCCGAAGTAGGGTGGAACAGCTGCTCGCGCGATGAGCTTAGCCCGAATAGCGCCGAAAATCGCGTTCACGCAGAGATATGTCAAAACCGGTAATAGTTGACAATTGAGTGGGTGCTTAGGTCCTGCGTCGGCGTTAGTATTCGAAGATACACGGCACTAAAAACAACAAAAAGATACCGATTACGCGCGTAATTCATCCAAGGGAGACCGTGATGAAACTGAATAACGATATATCGATTCGCCTGCTTCGCCGTGGTTGCGGCATGATTGCTACGATGGCCCTCGCAGGGGCGACTCTTACCATGGATGTGTACGCAGACACAGTCCTCGCGGATTTTACGTTTGAGGCAGGCCTCAGCGGGTGGACAGGCATGGCGTGCCCCGGAGTAGGGGTCTGCGCATTAGCCCCGGGCGGGCCGGTTGGCGCCCCGCCATTCACACATGCGCCGTCGGGCGGGTCGGATCTGGGACCCTTCCCGGGTGGTGGAAACCTTGAAGGCATCGATCCTGGGGAACCAGGCCCCCCGGGTACACCATTCACGGTATTGGCCGTTGCGCCCGGCACGATGACATCGGCACTCGCACCTGATTTGTGGTTGTCGTTTGACCTCAAGATCAATGGTGTGGACTTCAATAACGACCTGGCCGACGTCGGCCCGATATTTGCGGATCTCGTACCGCTGTTTTATATCGCCAAAGGTGGAGATGTTATTGTTTACGCGGTTCCAGAGGCAGCTGCGATACCGGCGCTTGGGGATTGGGAGCACTACGAAGTTCCGCTGGTAGCCAATGCAGAGCAGGGCGGTGCACCCGGCCTATGGTATACCGCTGCAGGGCCGGATGTTTCTGGAGCGGCGTTCGATTCGATTTTAGATGGTGGCGGGCCATTAGACATGCTTTTCTGGCTCGAACTGACCAAGGACGCTCCCGATGTCGACGGTGCGCAACTCGATAATGTCTCACTAGTGATGCACATGGTTCCGATACCGGCAGCATTACCGTTAATGATGTGTGCGTTAGCCGGTTTGGGATTTGCAGGACGGCGACGCGTATAGTTTAGCGTTCTTGTAAGCGTTATAGGAGGCTAGCTAAATGCTGGCCTTTTTATTTCGCGTCGAAAAATGCGCCGCCGTTGGCGACAAACGCCGACTGGATTCCGGCCATGGGTTGCTCCTGCAACCCGTTTGCACTTCCGCCATTTGATGTGCATGGATGCACAAATGGCGCGATGGCAGGATTTCATGGAGCGGCCGTGGCGGTCGCGTTCGCCGGAGTGACGGTTCCGACATGGTGCCCGCAATTGCAGCGAGCGCTGGTTTTCGCCACGGCATCCGGGTGACAATTGGCTGACCATCCTAAATGCGGAAGTAACAAACATGACTCGATCAGTATGCGCCATCATCGGTGCGGGCGAAGGTCTTGGCCAATCACTTGCGCGGCATTTTGCAGTGAACGGTTTCGACATCGCGTTATTGTCGCGTTCCGAGAAGGGTAGTGCGGCGGCGCTTGCGGCCGCACGCGATGGCGCACCCGATGCTGCGGTCCAGTATTTTCAGGCCGATGCGATGAGCCCGGAGACAGTTGAACAAGGACTGGCCAAAGTTGCGGCGGATATGGGCGAGATTGAGGTGTTGATTTACAACGTACGCGGCGGCATGAACGCGAAGCCACCGTTGGAGATGAGTTATACAGAGCTGCGGGATATATATGAATTAGAAGTCGTTGGTGCTCATGCGGCGGCGCGTGCGGTGATGCCGGCGATGATTGAGCGTGGCCACGGTACCGTGATCTACTCAAGCGCAACGGCGGCGCTGCGTGGATCTGGTACTAATCCACTGTATGCGATCGGTAAATTCGGCTTGCGTGCGCTGTCGCAAAGCCTGGCCAAGGCCTACTCTCGGCACGGTGTTCACGTTGTGCATGTGCGGCTGGATTGTGAGCTAGACGTCCCGATTGTGCGCGAATACTTCGGCGACAAACTAAAAACCGAAGATATGTCTAACACCGATGACGTCGCCGAGAGCTACTTGTGGGTGCATAAACAACCGAAATCCGCGTGGAGCAATGAGATCGAGATCCGCCCGTATACCGAAAACTGGACGTATTAATTCATGCGTCAGCGCGCAATGAGCAGCAACGACGCAGCCGCACTAGTCGCGGCGCAAAAATTCGCTGCCGAGGTGATCGCCCCAAATGCGGAACACTGGGAAACCCTAGGGCGAGTGCCCTACGAGGTTATCGAACAAGCGGCAAACGCTGGTTTGTGTGGGTTGATGGTGCCGCGGGACTTAGGTGGGCTTGGCCTTAGCATTCACGGAACGATGGCGGTGGTTGAGACCTTAGCCGCGGCGTGTATGAGCTCGTCGTTCTCCTTGGTGGTGCACAATAATCTGGTTGCCCATATCGCCCGTTATGGTAGCCCGCATCTGATAGAAACCTATCTTGCGGAGATGATTAGCGGTCGGCGGGTCGGTGCGTTTCTGTTGACCGAACCTGACGTCGGCAGTGATGTGCAGGCAATCACCACGCGGGCGAAGCAGGTCGACGGTGGTTGGGTCATCACGGGCGAGAAGGCGTGGGTAAGTAATGCCGTGTTTGCGGATGTGTTGGCCGTCTATGCGCAAACGGATCCGGATGCCGGGGCTAAGGGAATTGCGTCATTTCTGATCGATGCTGATATACCAGGGGTTAAACGTGAGGACCGCTACAAATTGATGCGCGGTCATGCACTTGGCACTGGTGGTTTTTCTTTTAACGCCTGCAAGGTGGGCGATGAGTGTCTGCTGCTCGGCCCCGGGGAAGCATTCAAGGGTGCGATGTCTGGTATTAACTTGGCCCGTATCATTGTCGCGGCAATGTGCTGCGGTATGTTGCGAGAGAGTCTGGCACATGCCGTTACATATGCAGAAAAACGTACCGCGTTTGGGCAACCAACTTTGGCGTTTCAGGGTCTACAGTGGATGTTGGCGGACGTCGCGACTGATCTCGAAGCGGCGAAATTACTAACAGCCGAAGCCATCGAGTTGATGGAGGCGGGTAATCCGGTGGCAGTGGCGGCGGCGCACGCCAAAAAATTTGCGACTCGGGTTGCGTTCAGTGGTATTTCGGATTGTATGCAAGCCATGGGTGCGGCCGGCTATGCCAGCGACTATCCGCTTGCGCGGCATTTGGCAGCGGCCAAGATGTCGCAGTTTGTCGACGGCACGACCGAGATACAAAACGTTGCGATCAGCCGGTCGTTACGATCCGAGTATGGGCCGTCTAAATTATTCGGATAATGTTCCTGATTATTTTTAGACCCCGCACGAAAAAAGGCCGCCCTTTTTGTAACAAGGCGGCCTTTGAATATCAAAATGTTCGCGAGCTATTGCGGTAGCATCGCCGCAAAGTCCGACACTTTGAACTCTGCGCAGACTTCCCCTTTGTCGTCGAAAAACTCAACTAGTTTGTCTTGGTCGCCGCGATAGCTTCCGAAGATGATCGTCTCTTCAAGAAATTCCTCGACGTGCTCGTCGTTGTACGGCTGATAACAAAAATCACCGGGGCCAAATTCAACACCTGTCGTAGAATTTTTAACGCGACCCTCGAGTACTAGAATAGAGGTCTCGCAGGTGTGACGATGCATACCCGAATTGTAGCCGGCGGCGATCTTGAACATGAATTCGACCGAGTGGCGAGCTTCGTCGACTGATAGCACCTTTGCGCCGACTTCATCCGAACATGCGACCCAGGGTTGGTCGCTCGCCATCACAGATGTGACTTTGACATCTAAAACATCTTTTTCTGCAGCACTCATTGGTAGTTATCCTCCATCTCGACAACGTCGAGGTTGTTATGGCTCAGCGTCGGGTTGTTATGCAAGATTTGGGCAAGTCGACACCGGATCAGCGAGCTATTAAAGCCCAGATCCCGGTACAAATAAAGGACGGAATTAATGCACAAACGAGTAGTAATCAGTTTTCGGATCTATTTCTGGCGTTTCGCCAGGTAGACCAACGTTGCGGTGGCAACTAAACCAATGGCCATTATCGAGGCGAGCATCATAAAGTAATGCTGATGGCCCACCAGCCCGGGGGCGTTGTCCAATAGGCGCCCGCCGATGGCAGCGAAAAAGATGTCGGGGGTAAAGCCGACGAGCGAAATAAGGCCGACGGCAGTACCGGTCATGTGCGGCGGTATCTGGGTCTCCTGAAGCAAGGCGAAATACACCCCGCGAAGGGCGTAGACGCCGGCGAAACTAATAAAAATATTCGCGAATAGGAGCGTACTACCGCCTGGTATCGGTGCCGCGGATCCGAGGAAGCCATAGACTGCGATAAGGATCAAAAAGAGGCCGGCCATGAGTTTGCCGGCGCTGAGGCGGTCTGCAGCAAAGCCGGCGGCGACGGCTGCGACTGGACGGATGTAGGCGCTCGCGGCGGTAAATGCGGCGGCGTCAACTTCGCTCATACCGAGCACTTCGGCAGCGTAAAGCGCATAATTATCCAAACCTTTATAACCACAGTACGCGCAGATAACGATCAGCGCCTGCACCCAAACTATCGGCAGTTTGAGCACTGCGCGCACATTAGCCATCGGATCCGTGGCGCCGACCGAGCGGGGCGAGTCGGGGACAAAGATCCAAGCAAAGACCCCAGCGGCAAACGTAGTTGCGGTATAGAAATAGATCACTGTCGCGAGCGACTCTGCTTGACCCGCGGGGCTATTCGCTGTCGATTCGCCACCTAGGGTCGCACCGAAAATAACGACGGCGATGCTCGCAAGCCCCGCTGCAAGCAGCCCGCGACCACCATCAAGGATCCCAAACGCACGACCTTGAGACAGATTGCCGCCCCATTCACGGGTACTGCGGATCAAGGCAGCCCAGAACAGGAGAATAGACGTAACACCCCAGTAGGCGAACAGTACAGACATACCGACGATGCCGGGGATGGTTGCCATGTACAGGCCGCCTGCGGCGGTTGCGATTAACGACAACGCAAGTAGTCGGCGGGCAGAGAATCGATCGGCGATGGTACCGCCCGGAAAATAGGCGAGCATCGCGGTGACGCCGTATACCGCGAACACGTCCCCTAGATTGGCGTTAGAAAAGTTAAATACCTCTAACAAGGTCGGTCTGAAAAACCGCGCGACATGGAACGGCAAACTGAAGATCGCCTCACCCGCAAGAATGAGGCAGAAAATCACCAAGTAGCGGTGGCGCATGGCGCTAGTCGCGGGCATTGAACCTATTGTGCAGCCGCTCTCGTTCAATCGTCGGCGTATTGTGCCGGACGATCTTCTTTAAACGCAGCGATGCCTTCTTCAAAAAAACCGGCGCTTGCACATAAAATCTGGCCGCGATCTTCGAGCGCAACTGCAGCTTCCAAACTCCCGGCGTCCGTTGCGAGGCGCAACCCTTCTTTCGTAAACCGGAGTCCGAGTGGCGATGTCTTCAGCATGTCGTTTGCCATCGCCCGCCCGCTAGCTTCTAAATCTGCATGCTCGGCCGCTTCCGACACGAGCCCGAGGCGTAGGGCTCGCTCGGCGTCAATGAAGCGGCCGGTCATCATTAGTTCAGCGGCGACAGATTGCCCTACCGCACGTGGGAGGAAGTAACTGATACCGACATCACAACCGGTTAGGCCAACTTTAATCATCGCGACGTTCATTTTTACGTCGCGCGAGACGATTCTGACGTCCGAGGCGAGCGCGAAAGCCAAACCACCGCCGGTGGTCGCGCCGTGGGCGAGGCATATGATCGGCTGTGGCGCGCGATGCATCCGCATGAACACTTCACTGACTTGACGCTGAAATCGCATCCCACGAACTGGGCCAGCGACAACCCCGTCTACTTCATTTATGTCATAACCCGCGCAGAAGGCGCGCCCGGCACCGCGTAAGACGACGACCCGAACCGAGTGGTTAAATTGGAGTTTGCCGAAGTAGTCTTGTAGTTCGTCGCACATCTGCGGGTTGATGGCGTTAAGGCGCGCAGGGCGGTTGAGAGTCAACCAATCGACCGCGCCTTCTTTTTTTATTTCGATTGTGTCGTAGGACATCTAGTTCTCCGTTAGTGGTTGCTGGGCACAGGATGAAATTCTAAAGGAAATCCTGAAATGGTTTTTTTAAGGACTGACCCGTATGCATTGTTTGATCGTTCGAAATCGGCCAAGGTCAGGACATTGCGCGCCGATTTAGCGTGAATTTAGTGGCCCGAAGCCATAACAGAATAGGCGGGAATTATGGCCGATAAGATTGAGGAGTGTAGCGCTAGCGCGCCCAATGGTTGCTTGGTCGCTGATTGGGATAGGGATCGTGTTCGACCGCGGGGTAATTTTTCACTTCGTAAGCTCGAAGATCCCACGGCCATAGTTCGCTGATCTGCGGCGTAGCCAAGACCACCTAAGAAATGTTACCGGTTTGAGTCGTGGTCTAGATCTCGATCTCCATGATCGCCTCGATTTCCACCGCCACCCCGAGCGGCATCGTGGTCGCGCCAACGGCGACGCGGGCGTGAGCACCCCGTTCACCGAAGATTTCTAGGAACAACTCCGAGGCACCGTTAACCACCGCCGCGACCTCGGTTACCTCCGGCGCGCAATTGACAA
The DNA here is from genome assembly GCA_021773835.1 of Gammaproteobacteria bacterium. Classification (GTDB taxonomy): domain Bacteria; phylum Pseudomonadota; class Gammaproteobacteria; genus UBA11873. The sequence continues at coordinate 319,571 of JAJFJQ010000066.1, read as the reverse complement.
AGCCCGATACCTTGGCGATTCGCTTGATGCGGTCAAGATCGCCCCCAAGCGCGGTACGCGCTTGCGCTAGAACGTTCAACGCGCTTAAGCGTGCCGCCTCGCGACCTTCCTCGATTGAAAAATCGACGCCTACTTTACCAATGTAGCGCACGTCGCCTTCCCATTGGGGCAGCATGCCGGAGACATATAGGGTGTTTCCGAGGATCGCAGCGCCTTTTATTTTGGCTACTTTGGGCTGTTGGGCCTGTGGGATGACGATCTTCAGTTCGTCTAAGCGTTGATCAATACGACCTACCATGCGTTGCTTCCTGTGTTCGCATTAAGAGAATTTGTCTGAAGGTAATTCCTGCATCAACTGCGGTCAAACTGTGATGGAGTCGTGCTTTCTCGCCGGACCGCTCAATCGACTCGGAGAAGCGCTCATTTTTATTCAGCCATGGTTCACTTGATCTCGCTTAATCTGGCCACGCGCTAAAGAAATTGCGCAGTAACTATAGCCATTGACGACACGAAAAGGAGATCGCAATGAACACTCAACGACGCGCAAAATTAATTACGGCCGCGGCGGCATCACTTGGCGTCTTTTTGATGGTGTCGGCCAATCCTGTTTTAGCCGGCGGTGGGCACGGCCACGGAGACCGCCACGGTGGTCATCATTATGATCGTGGTCACCACTACGGTCACGGCCATTACAAGCATCACAAGCGCAGGCATTTTCGCCATCACAGGCGCCATCACCTTGCCCATCATCGCTACTCAGACCGTCGGTCCGGTTATGGGTACCCGGTCAATCGGTCGTACGGCACTTATCAGCAGACCTACCAACAGCCGTATTACGGCACGAGTGGATCATATCGTTCGGGTTACCATGCGAGTTCGCCAAACTTCGGTAACGCCGTTGGCGGCGCATTGGGTGGATATCTCGGTTCAAAAGTTGGCAAGGGCTCTGGTCAATTAGCCGCGACCGCAGCGGGCGCGATAATCGGATATTCGGTAGGAGGACATGTAGGTTCTCAGTACTAGCAGTCGTATCACCCACGGTTTTCGTAGGGCCCGGTCATTTCTTCCGGCCTCTATGGGGACCGGCTACATTTAGGACCCGCCTAGGCGGGTCTTTTTGTTCTGGAACCACGAACCGGAGAATATCTAAAACCGCACCGAGGCCGTTGATCTACAATAAGCTGCTTGATGAACGACGGACGCAACAATGACCGCTGCCGCTAACGTTAGTTTCGACGACATCGTCGTCGGTGAGTCGCATAGCTTCGGGCCCTATCGGGTACCAGAACAAGAAATGCTCGAGTTCAATCGCAAATGGGATCCACTACCGATTCATCTCGATACCGCCGCTGCCCGCGCCAAGGGGCATCGCAGTATTACGGCATCGGGTCAATACACCTTGTGTGTAAAGCAAGTATTTGTGAACCAAATGCCATGGCGCAGCGCAGTCATCGGTGCGCTCGGCTTCGATGAGGTTCGTTTTCCGCACCCGGTGTATATTGATGACGAACTCTCAGCCGTCGTCGTGTGCATGCATAAGCGCGCGTCAAAGAGTAAGCCCGATCGCGGCATCGTTACCTTGTCGATGCGCGTCTACAACCAAAACGATGAGACGGTCTTGAGTTATCTCGATACCGTAATGTTGAGCCGTCTGGTAGACACTGCTAGCGGAAATGCCCAGCAATGATCGAGTTTAGAAATGGCGTAGCCGTTGTTACCGGCGCGGCGAGTGGCATTGGCCTCGGCATAGCGAGGGCGTTTGCACATGAAGGTATGCGACTCGTAGTGTCGGATATCGAACCCGAGGCGTTAGCGCAGGCGACCGAAGCGCTGCGTTCAATCGGTGGGGAAGTCCTTGCCGAATGTGTGGATGTGTCCGATGCGGATGCGGTCGAGCGTCTGGCACAGCGCGCCTACGAACAATTTGGGCGAGTGACGGTCTTGTGTAACAACGCCGGGGTGATCGAAAACAACCTAGCAACTTGGGAGTATTCGCTCGACGATTGGAATTGGGTATTAGGTATCAATCTAATGGGCGTTGTCCATGGTATTCGAGCGTTCGTACCACGGATGCTTGCCAGCGGCGATGCTGGTCATGTGGTCAATACGGCGTCGTTCGGTGGCTTGATTAGCGGTACTGCGAACCCGATTTATATCGCCAGCAAACATGCTGTCGTCGCGCTGTCGGAGAGTCTGTACAACGATCTCGCAGCGCGTGACGCGACGCTGTCGGCGTCAGTGTTGTGTCCCGGTTGGGTGCGTACAAATATCGTAGACTCGGATCGCAACCGTGACGATGCGCCCATATTGACCGAGAAACTTAAGCACACGAGACAACGCTTTCAGGCGGGAATTGACACCGGAATGGAAGCGGACGAGGTTGGCCGCCTAGTGGTTGATGCGGTGAGAAACAAACGGTTCTACATCCATACGCATCCTGAATGGATGGATGTCGTGGGTGATCGATTTGATGCGATCGTCGATGGAGCGCACCCCGCCTCCAGCCGGATACCGAATCCTAAGAAATGAATTTAATCTTGCACCATTACGACTTCTCCAATTTTTCCGAGAAGGTGCGTCTGATGTTCGGCTATAAGGATCTCGCGTGGGATTCCGTCGAGATCCCGTCGCACCTGCCGAAACCGGACTACACGCCGCTGACCGGTGGCTACCGACGAACGCCGTCACTCCAGATCGGGGCCGATGTGTATTGCGATACGCGTTTGATAGCAGAAGTCCTAGAAGAACGCTATCCGGACCCCACATTTTTTCCAGGACCGAAGCACAACCGGGTGCTTGCCCGCGCAATCGCGGATTGGGCGGAGTCACGCTTACTGTGGCCTGTCGCGCTGTATGTTTCCGGGATCAACGCGGCGCGACTCCCCGACGCGTTTCATTCTGACCGCGCTGTTTTGCATGGTAAGCCGATTCCGGATGTCGATCGGGTTAAAGCGTCGGCGACAAAGTACCTTGGGCAGATGCGCTCTGAGCTCGCCGCAATCGAAGATTTGTTTATTGACGGTGCCGCTTATGTTTTAGGTGAGGTGCCGAGCCTTGCTGATCTGGCGCTATTCCACGTGCCATGGTTCTTTGAAGCCTTCGATACAGGGCAGACATTTTTAGATGAAATGCCATTAACCCGCCAGTGGATGGCTCGAGTGCGTGCCATCGGCCATGGCGCTAGAGCCGAACTTGACGCAAGCGCCGCGATAGAGCGGGCGAACGCTATGGATCCGGTTGATATTCGGACAGCCGGCTACGTGATACCGGAAGGCCTGAGTATCGGCGATGCGGTCACGGTCACACCCATGGATGAAGTGTCGCCGGCGCATGGTCTGCTTGCTGCTGTTGACGACAACCGAATTGCAATCACGGTTAGCAATGAACGGGTGTCTAATGTGCGGGTACATTTTCCGCGTTCTGGTTATAAACTTTCACGGGCCCGACATTAAATGGCCGCTGTGGCATTTTAAATTTGTCTTAACGGCAATGACTAACAACATTGATATCTATTTGGTTCGTCACGGTGAAGCCAGTGTGCCGTGGTCGCAAGGCGCGGACGCGGGTCTAAGCCCGCTTGGGTTGCAGCAAGCCGAAGCGGTTGCCGCCGATCTCGCCGAATTAAATTCTCTGCAAATCATTTCGAGTCCATTGCTGCGCGCGCAACAGACCGCAGGCCCGCTTGGTCATCGGTGGCGTGTCGCAACCCAAATTGATGAGCGCTATTGTGAGGTGCCGCTAGAGCCCGATATCGCAAAACGCAAGGCTTGGTTGGTCGATGTCATGAGCACCCGTTGGCGAGACGTCAACTCGAGCATCGCGGCGTGGCGTAGCGCCGCTTGGGAAGCGTTACTCGGAGTCGAGCAAAGCTCGGTCATCTTCACGCATTTCATGCTGATCAATGCGTTGGTAACCCGAGCGACCGAAGACCAGCGCTTGGTTTGTTTTGAACCCGATTACGCCTCAGTGACTCATCTACGGGTAACCGCCGACGGATGCAAGCTGGTGGCGATGGGGAAATCCATCGATCCGCCTAAGAAGATTTGAGATCCCAGTCTGGCAATCCGGGATCGGGTTGAACTCCGAGGGTATTCAGTGCCATCGAAACAAGGTTGTACTGGCCAACGGTAAATACGAGATCCATTAACTGCTTTTTATCGAGATGCGCCGATAATGCAGCCCATGTTTCGTCGCCAATATGACAGTCGGCGTGCAGTTCATCGGTCGCTTGCATCAACAGTCGATCCCGCTCCGTGATCCCTGGCGTGTCGGGGCCGGATTTTGTGCTTAAGATTTCTTCGTCACTCATTCCTGCGCGTCGTGCAATTAAGGCGTGCTGACCCCATTCATAGCCGGCGTTACATAGATATCCGATACGTAAGATCACGAGTTCCCGTTCACGTAGCGGTAAGGTTGATTTAAACAGGATGTGATTGGCGAATACCATCCAGCGGCGCATGAGATCTGGGTGGTGGGTTAGCGTCTTGAAAATATTGTAATCAGACCCCTGTTCGACGAACGGGCGCATAATTTCTTGAACTTGTTCATCCCACGCGTCTGCTTCTTGGGGTTCCAAGCGGGCCTTTTTCAATCGCACTAGAGGTCTCCTGTCTACAATATTTGAATTTATTCCAGGTCTTGTTCGTTGACGTCGATCTTAATCTGCGTCCACTTTAATGCGACGTCCTCAGCGGTACCGCCGACCGCGAGCTTATAGTTGCCTAGGTCTAGGTCTTCTGGTTTGCGTCCGAGCAGTTGGGTAACGCCATGTGCCGCCTCGTAAGGCTCTAGCATGCGGGGTTGCCAGCGTCCGAAGACCTTTGGATTGTCGGCGTACGCTTCAGTCATGCCGGTACGGACAAAGGGCAGCATGAGACATGATGCGTTGACCATCTCCGCCGATCGTCCGAGGTTAACCTTCAGTACTTCGGGCAGCTTAAGGACAGCCCAATTTGCCACGACATATCCGGGTACCGACACCCCGGGTTCGATTGCCTGCATGGATGAGATGTAAATGAACTGCAATGGCTGCTTGTGATAGACCGCCTCGCCGGCCCAAAGGTGGGTCATGGCGACGAATCCGTCTATTTTTGTATTCAACACAAGACTCGATTCGCCGAGGTTATCGATGAAGTCACGCCGCACCCGTGCGCGTCGCTCACCGCGGCTTTCGTCTTCAATTTCCGGTAGTGCGCGACCAAAGCGATAGCCTTGCTCGGTGAGACCCGAGTTACACACGACGAGGTCTGGCCCTTTGCCGTCCATCTGCTCGATCACATAACTTCGCGACGCCCACAAGTCGCGTGTGTTGGTGACGTCGGCCTGCATGGCAAAAGCCTTAACGCCTTGATCACGGATCGCGGCAACGAGATCGAAGCCATCGCGATAGCTACTGTGAAAATGTACACCAACAACTTCGGCGCCATTCGCTGCCGCGGCCAAAGCCAAAGCCTGACCGATACCACCGTCCTTACCTGAGCCGGTGATCAGAACGCGTTTGCCGGCGAAGGTGTTGCCGTTTCGCTCCGGAAATTTGAATTGTTCGAAGTTTGCAGAATATGCCATTGAGTTATCGCCTTTAAGAAATTGACCGGATCCCGTCCGGCGTCGCAGGAGTGATTAATTGGCCGTTGCTAGTGGATCGCGTCGGTCGCATCAACATCGTCGTAGCGATCATGATGGCGCAGCCATTGCATTCCCCAATCCAGCTCCGCTTCATCGCGGCCCTTCGGCATGAGGTCGAGAAGGTGGTAGGCGGTGATCAACATATCGAGGCCGCGGCCGTATGATGAGTACGTGTGATATATCTGCCCATCTTGCTGAATGAAGGCGCTAATGCCGGGTGCTTCTTCCATCGGAAAGCTCGATTCACGATAGTTGTAAGAGCCAGTGTTGTCGCGCCGCTCCTGCTCGGTGAATGATACTTGGTAATCGCGGTTGAAATCCGACGGTTCGGACGATACCCATTTAAAATCCCAACCCATACGTTGTTTGAAGGCCTCTAGTTTTTGCAATGGTGCAATCGAAACCGTCACCATAGTGACGTCGCGGTGCGCGAGGTGGATAACGGCGCCGCAGTAGCTGTCGGCAAGGAACGAACAGCTTTTGCAGCCCTGTTCCCAGTCGCTACCAAACATAAAATGATAGACCAGCAGTTGTGAGCGGCCATCAAATAGATCAAAGAGGGTCTCTTCGCCATTCGGTCCGACAAAACGGTATTCTTTTTCGACCGGTGTCCATGGGAGTTCGCGGCGCGCCGCTGATAAGGCGTCTCGGGCACGAGTAAATTCTTTTTCTTTGGCGAGATGTGCTTTGCGCGCGATTAACCATTGTTCTTTTGACACAATTTTGGGATTGGTCATTGTCTGCCTCCTGGGCTGGCGGGCAGCCGTTTCGGTGTCTACACCTATCTTACCCGACCGTTTCATACTCTGTAATCGCTAGTGGAATTCCAACAAGGGGCTGATTACCCATTGCCTGGATCCCGGCCTGCGCCGGGATGACGTCGGAGATCGCGCGATATCGTGTCGGAAATAGCACGAAATCGTCTCGGAGACCCTGCATGCGGGCCGCGGTGGCTTATCAGCTTCGCGGATCCGCGCCTATCGCTACGGTAGTTTCCATCAGCGGAAGCGAACTAGCCGGCCAGCACCACCTTATTTTCAATCAGCCGTTCGATACCCGCTGCATCGTAGCCGAGTTCGCTCAGAACTTCGCGCGAGTGTTCGCCGATCCGCGGTGCGGTTCTAGCGAGGCCGCGATCGTGATCGGTTATGCTGAATGGAAGTCCCATGATCTGGAAATCACCGTAGGCCGGATCGATGCCGTTTTCGAGCACCCCCATGGCCTCCACTTGACCATCGGCCCACAAAGATTCGAGCGTGTTCACCGGAGAGTAGGGGACGCCATGGGCATCCAAGGCTTCCATTAATGGTGCCGTCTCAATTTCCGCCAAGCTGTCGAAGATGAGTTTCAAGCATTCCTCTCTATGGGTGACCCTGGTCGCGTTACTTGCGAATCTCGGGTCGTCGATCATTTCTTCGCGCCCAATCGCGCGGCACAAGCGCTCAAACAGGTTTTGATTTGCGCTGGCAATGAAAATGAAACTGTCTTTGGTTGGGTAGACTTGATAGGGGACAACTTGGGGATGCGCCGTGCCAAGACGTTCCGGCATGTAGCCGTGTTGTAGAAAGTTTGACACGGTATTACTCATTAAGCCGAGCGACGTACCGAGCAATGAGGTCACGCAACGACCACCGGTGCCGGTGAACTCGCGACGGAACAGCGCGGTCACGGTTGCTAACGCGGCCATCACGCCTGTACCCATATCCAAAAACGACACGCCGCAGCGCACCGGCATGCCGCCCGGCTCACCGGTGATCCCCATAACGCCGCTGTAGGCCTGTAAGAGTGCTTCGTAGCCGAGGGCTTTAGCCTTCGGGCCTACTCGGCCGAAGGCGGCGACCGAGGTGTAGACTAGGCGTTCGTTTAAGTCCTTAAGATCATCGTAGCCGAGACCAAAGCGTTCCATGTCGCCAGTCTTGAAATTTTCGACTATGGCGTCGGCTTCGGCCGCGAGGCCTTTTACGATTTCGACCCCCTCGGGCGTTTTCAGGTCGACCGCAATACTTCGTTTGTTCGCATTGAGACCGAGAAAGGAGCTGCCCATATCACCTTTATGGGGTGGCCACATGCGGCCTTCATCGCCAACATGATTCTCGACTTTGATAACTTCTGCACCGAGCAAGGAGAGCAGTTCGCAACAGTAAGGGCCGGCCAACACACGTGAGCAATCGATGACCTTGATGCCCGCTAGTGGCGCTTTCGAATCTGGCATAGTTCGTCCAATAAATTAGTAATAATGTGGTTGATTAGGATCCGGGTGGGTTTGACACCGGTCGCGTGGCGCTGAACCTGAATCACGGAAATACGCTATTCTCGAGGGCGCATTATAGTCTGCAAATTGCCGAAGAGGCCTAGAGCCGATGTCGAATATTTTGAGTATCAGCGCCCTAACGCTCGCAACCCATGATATGCGCCGGGCCGTGGATTTCTATGAGGCACTCGGGTTTGGGATCAAATACGGGGGGCGGGACGCGGAATTTACGTCATTTTATGTTGGTGATCAGTTTTTGAACGTTACCGCCCAACCGCATGACCGGCAGTGGGCTTGGTGGGGGCGTGCCATATTCTATGTCGACGACGTGGATCGGATCTACGCGCGCTCCGTCGATGCCGGAATGCAGCCACAAGCAACGCCACGCGATGCGCAATGGGGTGAACGGTATTTTCACATTACCGATCCCGATGGGCATGAACTGAGTTTCGCAACGCCGCTGCAGGATCCCAGTTGATACCAGAGCTATTGATGTTCTGCGCGCTGGTGCTGGTCACCGGCGCGGCTGTCGGCGTGCTTGGTGGTTTGCTCGGGATCGGCGGTGGCTTGGTGCTAGTGCCGGTACTGTTCGAACTGATTCAACACCTTGGCGCGGACGAGGCCACTGCCGTGCGCAGCGCCATCGCGACCTCTCTTGCGACGGTCGTGGTCACCGGAACGCGTTCAAGTCTGAGTCATTATCGACACGGTTCCCTTGATCTGAAACATGTCCTTGCATGGGCACCCGGAATTATCTGCGGTGCCCTGCTCGGTGCTGAACTTGCCAATCGGATTGATACATCGATATTGATCACGGCGTTCGCTGTTTTGACCGTGTTGCTCGCCGCACACATGGCGTTTGGTCGTAGCGAGTGGGAAAGTACACGGTCTGCCGGCATTGCGGCACGAGCGCTGGGCGGCGGATCGGTTGGTATGGTCTCCGCCATGTTAGGCGTTGGCGTAGCCGGTCTCGGGGTGCCGTTAATGACGCTATTCAGCGTGCCGGTACGCCAGGCAGTTGCCGCCGCCGCACTGATGGGTGCGATGGCTGCCGTGCCGGCGGCCCTGCGCTTTGTCGTTGGAGGTTGGGGACTACCTGATCTCGCGCCGTGGTCGGTTGGCTATGTGAATGTGCTGGGCTTTGCACTAATTGTATCGATGACGATGATGACTGCGCCGCTTGGCGTTGCGCTCGCGCATCGTTATAGCCCGGTGACGGTTAAGCGGGTGTTCGCGACCTTCCTCGGCGTTAATGCGGTGCGTATGCTGGCGTTTTAGTCGATGGGCTGTCTCACGACTATATAAAGACCCTTAATGATTTGCGGATCTATCGAAGTACTCATCCAGTTTTCCGTGCGACAAACGCCAACGATTCATTCATCAATTCGACCCATGCGTTTTTGCTCCGTCGTTTGATCAATACCCATTCTTTAAACGTGCGGCCGGCCGGTGTAAACGCTTCGCCGGCTCCGCTATCGATCAATTCAGTGACACGGGCCTGTGGCAGCTTCACAATGAGATCGCCGCTACGATGGTCGCAGGTACTGAAAAAGTTGCCGTTGACGTGCAAACACGGGAAGTCCATGAGTTTGCCTTCGGTTACGTCTTCACGTTCGAGAAATATGTCCGCGATGCCCCAAAAGTATTGAGTAGCCGTTGATCCTTGTTTAGAGCGCATAGCCATCACGCATTAGACTATGACAGTTCGCAAAGTTCGCTAAACCACGGAGTCGATACTCATTTGAACGTGACTCCGTGTCGCGGCCGGAGCGGTAGATCGCGGTTGGCTTTCTGTCCTGATTGTGGCTAGAGTTGTACTCGCCCTCGGACGAGGACGTACGGAAATTCAACAAACTATCCAAACGGGAGCAAACAAAATGAGCGAAGCAGTAAGAGCAGCGGATGTGCCATATGGGATCGATGTTGAAGGCGGCAAGTCTTATTTTTGGTGTGCTTGCGGTAAAAGTGCGAAGCAACCGTTTTGCGACGGTTCGCACGCAGGAACCGACTTTACACCGGTGAAGTTCGACGCCGCGGAATCGACAAAGGTATTTTTTTGCGGCTGTAAGGCGACGAAAAACTCTCCCACTTGTGATGGTAGTCATAAAGCTTAGCTTGGGGACTACCCACCGTTTTATTCAGCGTGATGAGTTAGAGTAAGTGGGCGTCCCGAGATCCGACCAGATGCCGACACTGTACATCGCGCACGGCGGTGGTCCGTGCTTTTTCATGGATTGGACGATGGGTCCGGCCGACACCTGGGACAGCATGGGGGATTGGCTACGCCGAGTAGGCGGGACGCTCGGCGATGTACCGAAGGCGGTGGTGGTCGTGTCAGCACACTGGGAAGAACCAGTTGTAACGGTTGGCAACGCCTCCCAACCATCTTTGATCTACGATTACTATGGGTTTCCACAACACACTTACGAGATCCGATACGACGCGCCAGGTGAGCCAGAGTTGGCTCAAGAGATATGCAACTTGCTCACGGCCGGTGATATTGCCTCACGTTTGAACGACGCACGTGGCTTCGATCATGGCGTATTCATTCCGCTGAAGCTTATTTTCCCCAACGCCACGATTCCAGTGGTACAGATATCGCTCCAACAGGATCTGGGTCCAGCACTGCATCTTAAAATTGGCCAGGCTTTGAGTCCGTTGCGCAACCGCGGGGTGTTGATTGTCGGAAGCGGTATGAGTTACCACAATCTACCGGTGTTAATGAGTGGCGCTGCTACTATCTCAGACTCGGATCTTTTTGATGCCTGGTTGAGTGAGACCTGCGTAAGCGACGGTGCGACCCGTAACCAACGATTGATAAACTGGGAGGCTGCACCTGCCGCACGCAGCGCGCATCCGCGCGAAGAGCATCTACTGCCGCTTATGGTTGCCGCTGGCGCAGGTGGTGACGGTAACGGCGAACGTATTTTCAACGACCGTGTGATGGGGAGCACCGTGTCCGCATTCCGCTTCGATTGACGCACGGCTGCTAATTGAATGTCCGGTTTCGGGTGGCCCATTGCAATCTATACAGTTTCGCCTACTCTGGTCGTTGATTTTCGGCCCATACCAGGTCGAAAGCGGTGTCTACAACGCGGGTGTTGCGGGAGGTATCCGGTATGAGTGCAAGTATCATCTGTTTATTCGGTCTGATCATTTGGTCCATTGTACTAATGTTCGTATTACTGGGTGCGCGCACTAAATACGCCTTGAGCGGTCAACTAGTATTCGATCAACAAGGCATTGATCTGGGCGGAACACCGCAGCGTATTACCCGAGCACAAGCCAATAGTCTTGAATGGTTAGTGATACCTAGCGCGCTACTGATCTATGGCATTGCGACCGGTCAAAGTGAAATCACGGATGGTCTTGCGATGGTGGCCCTTGGTTCTAGGATCCTGCAATCCGTTGTCCATATGCTATCCGTATCATTGCCGGCGATCCTCATTCGAGCGACCTTGTTCACCGTGCAGGTCGTGATTTGGCTTATCTGGAGTTACGCCTTCTATATCGCAGCCGGCGGCGCGTGATCGCGCGCTAGTGGGTCCCCGCGGGTTTAGCGCGGTTTAACTTAGAAATCATGTCGCCATTTCTTGAACGTGGCGGCTTGTCCGTACGCCGTGCCGTCAGCTGCGACCAGATTCCAAATAGTCGCATCCTCGATCATGAACCGTTGGCCGCTAGCAGAAATTCGAACGCCGGAATATCCTTCGGTAAAACCAGCGCTTTCTACCTCGGCCATGAGTTTAGCGCGAGCTGATTGGTGCGCGGGTTCGGCAGATTCGCGCGCTGGGAGCGCGATCAGTGTCGCCCAATCGAGTTCAAATAGCGCGAGCGCTGTTTGGTTGGCGTAGCTGAAGAGGGGGTCCGATTCTGTCCCAGACGATAGGATCGCGAAATCGGCAAAGAAGAGTGCGCGCGCGGTCGCGGTTGACGAGTCGAGGTCCGCGAACAGCGGCCGACCGAGCGCACGCCGGTAGCTATCGAGCAATATCTCGACGTGATCGGCGAGATATCCATTGTCTGATGATGGCGGGCCGCTCACAGTCCTTTGGCAATTGCGCGCTTAATCGTCAGCGAAATCGTCTCGGGTGATTGCGCCCCGGAAAATAAGAAGCGTCCGTTTAATACAAACGCTGGGACCCCTTGAATACCGGCGTTGTGCGCCGCTTTCGCTTCGGTTGCGACGAGATCAAGCGCCTCGTCGCTGTCTAGAAACTCACTAGCAACGTCGTCTGCGATCCCCGCTTCAACCGCAATGTCGAGCAAGACCTCGCGGTCTTCGATGTTGCGACCGTCGACAAAATAGGCTTGGAACAGCGCGTCGACGATTGCGTCCTGGCAGTCGAATTGTTCAGCCAGCCAGATCAGGCGGTGTGCGATACGTGTATTCGGTACGCGCTTGATGTTGTCGTAATCCATTGCCAGGCCATCGTTGTGAGCGTTGGCGGTAACGTTGGCGATGAGGTTTTCTGCGTACGCGGCGGAGCCAAACTTGCTAGCGTAATAATTTTGCCTGTCCATGCCTCCGGCGGGCATGGTCGGGTTTAGCTCATAGGGCTTCCAGCGCACCGTGATCGGAATATCGGATCCTAATATTTCAAGCGCTTGGCTGAGACGCCGTTTTCCGATATAGCACCACGGACAAACGACGTCGGAAATAATCTCAAGTGTCGTAGTAGGTTCATCTGAATTCATGTCACTCACCATTACGTCGTTACTAGCTGGCGCCGATGATTCCACCGTCGAGGGGGATCACGGTGCCTGTAATAAACGCGGAAGCGCGCGCGCCTAGAAAAATTGCAAGCCCTGCAGCATCCGCCGGCTGGCCGAATCGTTGTAACGGTACCGCCGCACGGATACTGTCGCCCATCTGTTCGATCATCGGTGCCATCATCGTCGTTTCAAACGGGCCGGGTGCTATCGCATTGACCGTGATATTGCGTGAGGCCAGATGGGTTGCCGTCATCCGCGTTAGGTGATGGACCGCGGCTTTTGATGGACTGTAGGAGAAATTTTCAAATTTCGATAGGTGTAATCCATCGACCGAGCCGATATTGATCACGCGCGCCGGATCCGCCGCGCTCGCAGCCGCATCCAGTAAGGGCAGAAGTTTTTGGGTGAGAAAGAACACCGATTTGACGTTCAGATCCATGACTTTGTCCCAGCCTTTTTCGGGGAACTCATCGATTGTGCCGCCCCAGGTCGCGCCGGCATTGTTGATCAGCACGTGAAGTTGGGGTTCACGCTCGCTTAGCTCATGCGCGAGCCGTTCTACCTCGTCCATCTGCGAGAGATCTGCAGGAAGCGCGATGCACTCGCCGATCGCCGATAGTTCGCTGGCCACCGCATCGCACGCTTCGGCCTTACGTGAAGAGATGTAGACTTTGGCGCCGTGTTCGACATAGGCGCGCGCCATCATTAAACCGATACCGCGAGACCCGCCGGTTATCAATGCGGTTTTACCCTCGATTGAAAAGAGGTCTTGCATAGCAGCTGCTCCCTAAATTTGTATTAATTTCCAATGACCGCGTCGAAAGATGGCGTATGCGATGAGTGTCATTAAAGATTCTCCCAAAAAAATGGCAATAAATACGCCATCCGGACCTTGAACAATGTGCTCCGCCAACCAATAGGCAAGCGGGAGCTGGATGATCCAGAATGCAAGAAAGTTGATCTTTGTCGGGGTCATTGTATCGCCGGCACCGTTGAATGCCTGAGTGAGCACAAGCCCGATTGCGAATAATCCAAGCCCGTAGCTTAACCAGCGTAAGCAACTTACCGCGTGTGCAAAGATCGCCGGTTCATCGGTGAAAATCATGATGATCGGGTTTGGGGTCGCGATCAATACAATACCAATGCCCATGAGGAACACAAAGTTATAGGTGGCGACACGCCACACGAATTGTTCGGCGCGCTCGGGTTGTTGGGCTCCGAGGTTTTGGCCAACCAAGGTTGCCGCCGCGTTGCTGAGTCCCCACGCCGGCAGAATGATGAAATCGAGAATGCGTATCGCGATCGTGTAGCCGGCAATCGCAACACTTCCATAACCGGCAACGATTTTCATGAGCAAAACCCAGCTCGAGGTCGCGATAAAGAACTGTGCAATGCCACCGATCGAGACCTGGACGAGATGTAGCATTTCGTCGAACCTCGGTCGTAGATGGCAGCGCGACAAAACGACGCGCGTTTTGCCGAAAAACAGATAGTAAAGCTGTAAGGCGACGCCGCAGCTGCGCCCGATAGTGGTCGCGACGGCGGCCCCGGCCAACCCGAGTTCTGGAAACGGGCCGAGGCCAAAGATGAGACACGGATCGAGGACGAAATTAACGCCGTTTGCGAACCACAGGACGCGCATTGCAATGCTGGCATCACCGGCGCCACGAAATACGCCATTGATGAGGAACAGCAACAAGATGCTACCGCAGCCGCCGAACATGATGGCCGTGTAGCCCGCATGTTCGGCAATCGCACCTTGACTCGCGCCCATCAGGCGCAGCAGATCTTCAGCGTAAACGGCACCGCTAACACCAATCATCAGCGACAGGAGCACGCCAACCCACAACGATTGACCGGCGACGATTGCTGCGCCCTCCGGATTGTGTTCGCCGATCCGGCGTGCGACTAGCGCCGTCACCGCCATGCTCAACCCGATTGCCACGGCGTAAAGGAGGGTGATAACCGCTTCGGTAATGCCGAGCGTTGCGATCGCGTCTGCACCGAGCTTTGAGACGAAATAGATGTCGACAATGGCAAAGATAGATTCCATCGTCATCTCAAGCATCATCGGAATCGCGAGCAGGATGATCGCCCGATTCATTGGGCCTTCGGTAAAGTCTTGGTCGCTACCATTCAGCGACTCACGGATTAACGCAACGGTTTCGATGACACTCGATCGGAAACCTTGGGCCCGCTGCTTTAGCGCTTGCAACATGGATCAACTACGACGGCAGGCTTAAAAAGGAATTGACCAAATGCCTCAATCGGGGCGGTTTTCTTTGATTAAATCGAAGGCGGCTTTTATCTCTTGAGTTTTCTGCGTTGCGAGCTTGACCATTTCTTCCGGTAGGCCTTTGGCCATGAGTTTGTCCGGGTGGTGTTGACTCATCATGCGTCGATAGGCCTTTTTTATTTCTGCATCGCTATCGGTGGGTTGAACGCCGAGTAGTGTGTAGGCATCCGCTAGTAACTCAGCAGTCGGTGGGCGGCCAGACTGGCGGCTGTCGCCGGTAAAGAAGCGTTGCGCGCGTACCATCGCTTCGAGTTGTTGGAAATGTGCGCTCGAGAAACCGAGCTTGGCACAAATATCTTTTAGTAGCGCCTCTTCGTGGGGATGCAGCACACCATCGGCATAGGCGGCGTGCAGTAAGATCTCTATGAACATCTGCATCAGGGTGCGACGCCGATGACATTCCGTCTTAAACTGAGCGATGACGGCATCCAATGCAAAATCCGGATGTTTTCCTTGATTGAATAAGTCCATCGCGACCCGAGTTTGGTTTTGATCCAGCGACATCTGTTGCATCACCGATCGGGCCATGGCTATCTCGTCTTCGCTGACCCTGCCGTCGGCCTTCGCGACGTGGCCCATGACGGAAAAGACGGTAGTGAAAAACGCGCTTTGGATGCGCTCTTGATCGGGTCCGTGCCCGTATGGAGAACCCGCGGGGCGGGTTTTTAGCCCTTGGTCAAAATTATGTCCTACCGCTGCGCCGAGCATGGCGCCGAGAGGTCCACCGAGCATAAAGCCGAAGGTCCCGCCAATGATCTTGCCCCACCAACTCATTGAGTGTTCCTATTGTCCATGTCTTTTTGATAAACGTTTACAGTTGCAATGTCATTTGTGGATAAAAAATCAAGGCGCAGGTGACCACTAGCATGATAAAGATAAATGGCAACGCACCAATGAAAATATCATTGAGTGAGATCGTTGTGTCCTCAAGAGACGCTTTGATCGCGTAGACGCTGAGACCAAGCGGTGGTGTTAGCAAGCCTATTTCTACACCGATAACGCTCACAATACCAAACCAAATGAGATCGCCGCCGAGTGCTTGGACTGTCGGCATCGCGAGCGGCACCATGATCAACAAAATCGATGTCGAATCCAAGACCATGCCGAGGAGGATCAGGACTAGCAGATAACCGATGGCGTAGCTCACGAGGCCGAGGTCGGCGGCGCCGATTTGTGCGCTTAAATAGGCCGGGATCCCCGACAAAGTCAGCATTATCGCAAACGCGCTGGCGGCGATAATGAGAAACAGTATCGATGCCGAACCGGCGGCGGCATCTACCGAGAGCGATGCAAGTTCTCTCATGGTGGTACGGCGCATCGCCAGTGCTATCACCGTCGCCGAGAGGGTGCCGATCGCGCCGGCTTCTGTTGGAGTGAAGATACCGCCGTATATGCCACCAAGAACGATGGCGATCAGTGTCGCAACAGGAACGATCTTCAACAGCGCTGACCGCGCGTCGATGGTGTCTTCGATATTCGGCAGTGCCTTATCTGTAACAGCGAAGCGCATTCGAAATCCTACGGCCACCATTACGCCAGCGGCGAAAGCGCTCGCGAGAATCAAACCCGGAATTATCGCGGCGAGAAACAATTGACTTATCGACACCTCGGCGACGAGGCCGTAGACGATCAGTAATAGGCTTGGCGGGATCAGCATGCCGAGAACCGATGTGCCGGCGACGAGTCCGACGGCGAATCGAGGCGTGAAGCCATGTTCGATTAAAGGGGGCACTGCAATGCGACTAAATATGGCCGCCGATGCAATTGAGATCCCGGTGATTGCAGCGAACACCGCGTTAGCCGCAACGGTAGCAACCCCAATTCCGCCTTTGACTCGTCGCAACAACCAGTGTGTCGCCTGCAACGAATCGCGACCAATGTCGGCGACCCCAACAACGAGACCCATGAGCACGAACAAGGGCACGGCGGCGAATACATATTCGGATACCGAGCCGTCGGCGACCAAGGCGATTGTCTCAACGGCAACCCAGAGTTTTCCTTTGATCAAGGCAATTCCGACGCCTGCTGAACTCGCCAGCGCGAAGGCTACGGGCATGCCGGCGTAGATAAATACGAACAACAAAACAATTGAGCTCAGCCCAATTGCGGCGCGGCTCTCAACAGCGAGCGCCAAGCTAACTGCCAAGATCACGCCACCAACGGTCAATATCGAAACGATCAATCGATGGCGGTGCGATTTTGCGTTGCTTGAAAAAAAGTAAGATCTGCCATGTATCCATGCGGCATTTAGACATAATGCTGCAAGCAGGATCGACCCGACCAGAACGACGAATTTAGACGGCCACAAGGGGACCGTGAATTCGCCTTCGACCCCAAGGAATTCATCGGTCGTGATGGCGTAGTTAAATGCTCGAGTCGCAGGTACCACGATACTCAGCATGACCGCAGCACCAACACTATAAAAAATACTTTGCAGCAGGTCTGCACTTGCTACTGAGCGCTCTGCGAGTAGCCGTAGCAGCATGTCCGCGCGGATCAGTTTGTGCTCAACGAAGAGGTGGCCGAGTGCTAGAAATACAATCGCTGGGATACTTAAGGAGACGAGTTCCGGTACGCCCCGAAGCGGTTCGCTGAGTACGGCACGGCTGAATACATCGAGTGCTATCAAGAGCACTAGCGATATGACCAACAACGCGGAGGCTTGTACCAGCGGACGGCTTACGCGGGCTAGGACGCGGCCAACTCCAGTACTCGCCAGCACATTGTGATGTGGGTCCGAGGTCTCCACTAGCGCTTGCGAGGGTTCATTCGTAATGGTCCCAATCGCGTTGTGGTTGCAATCCGGCGCGGCGCACCCCGTCCATCAATAGCCGTAGCATCTCGTCGGCCGGTAGGCCCTTCGCCTGGTTACGTTCTACCCACTGCTTACCGTACTCCGGTAGGCCATCTATCCATCTTTGCTTTTCGCTCGGCGGTAGGGTGGCGACAATCGCACCCTCCTTGACCATCGCCGCGAGTGCGCTGGCATAGCGTGCCTCGACCGCGACCGCGCTCCTATCGGTGTATTCATCGGCGAGTTCACGCAAAATCGACCGTTCCGCATCGGAGAAATGGTTCCAGCGGTCAAGGTTAACGCTGAGCGCGCCGGCGAACTGCGCACCGATGCCAACCAAGGTGAGATATGGTGCGACTTCGTGGATCCGGTATGGGTAGGCGCCGGTCACCATCGATACAACACCGTCTGCAACGCCGGTTTTGAGTTGCGTGTAATAAGTCGTAAGGGCACCGTCCACCGGTACCGCACCGGTGCCTTTTAACCAGACTGCTGATGAGCCGGGTGCTAGAATTTTGCGGCCGTTTAAATCGTCGAGCGAATGGACTGGGAAATTTGTCAGTAGATGGTAGGTCTCGATCCCCGTCGCCGCCAGAAACTCTTGGTTATGCTTTGTCCATGCTTGTCGGGCAGCGGGTAAGTCCCGATGGATTTGGTTTAAGGTTCGCATCAGCACCCCAAGGTCGTCGGTGATGAAGGGTAGATAGTAGGTGATGTTCTGCAGCGGCATTTTCGCTGGTTCCCATAGCGTACCAACCCAACCAAAATCGGTGAGGCCGATAGAAACGGTCTCAAGGCCGTTATGCCACTTCAACAGTGCGCTCCCATACGCCTCAATCCATTCATAGCCAGCGCCGCCCGTTTGCGCTTGCATTCGGCGGTTGAATTCGGGCGCGAAAAAATCTCTAAGTTCTTTGACAAATGGGATATTTACCGTGTGTACGGTAGCGATGGTTAACTCGTTGCGAGCAATAAGACTGTTACCAAGCGCTACGGTCGCATGGCATTGCAATATAGCGATCGCGATCACGCCCCACTTAGTGACAGACATAGCAACCCTCGAGCGGATCTTGGCTCCTACTAGGTGACAAATCGTTATTTGCCGGAGGTGACCTGTAGTGACCCCGTAGTGCAGCGGTTGCCAAACCGGCGGGTGACGATTCTCAGTTTACGCCGAAACCGATCAAGCCCAATTCGGGACGCTGCGCCGCTGCATCGACGCGCGATAGTCTCGCGTTGAGTTGGGGAGTAGTTCCCCGGTTCCCCAATCGCAGATCACACCGTAGCGCCGAATAACATCGTACATGTCGATGTCACCGTCTCTAAAGCGCGCGGCGACTGTTTCGGGATCTTCTTCGAGCCATCCTTTGCGCTGGGCGGCAATCTCCTGGCGCGCATCGGTAGTCGCCGCTTCATCCACCGCATACTCGCCAAGTTCTTCATCGATTATCTGGATAACCACGCCATAATCCCGCTCAGCTCGTTCTACGGAAACGTAATCGTCTTCCACATCGAGCAACACCTTGTTCGGATCCCGCTTCAGGGGATCGCCGTAACCGCCGCCCCCAGCAGTGCCGCGCCAGAACTTTGCGCCATTGCGCACCGGAACATCCGAAAACACTGCGCCAAGAAACTCAGCTTTGCCGTCCTGTTCCAACCACAGTCCGTGCGGTCGCGAAGGTAGGCCGCCTTCAATGCCCCACACAACGGAGCGTTCGCGATCGCAAAAATATGAAAAGACGCAATTCTCCACTTCCAGCAAGGTGCCGGCCTTATCGAGGCCAACGCCACCACGGAATTCGCCAGGGCCGCCACTGTCGGTGACCATCTCAAAGCGATCGGTGCGCACCGGGCTCATACGCTCCTGGCCTTCGACCGGTTGAATCATGAGTCCGACACCAAAGCATGCCGCGGTCGCACTCAAGCCGTCCTTCCCATTACGTCCACCCCAACCGCCGGCGAGCCAGTCGTAGAGCATGAAATAAGGACGTTGGTCGGTGCGCGCATCAAGGCCGCCGGTTTGCAGGTATTCGATGTTGAATGCGCAGGCCATTGCACGCTCTGGCATGATGATCGAGAAGAGCTCGAAGATTGAATTCATGATCTTCTCGAATGGCATCACAAAACCGGATACTGCGACCGGCCACTCGGCACTGATGATGCTGTTCTGCGGTGCGGAAACGGTCACCGTACGATACAGGCCGGAATTTAGCGGGATCTCGGGAAAGAAGGTTTTCATACCCGCGACGATCGCCGCAAACGTGCCGCCGTAGGCGCAGTTGTACATCGAACCGATGGTCGGGTGCGATCCCGCGAGGTCGAATTCCACTGCGTCATCGGTGATGGTCATCTTGACTCGGATCGGGATCATGCCTTCGGTAGCCGTCGGATCCTGGTCGACATAATCGACCGTCTCCCATGAACCGTCCGGCAATTCCGAGAGGCGTCGACGCACCGCACGTTCAACATAATCTTGCACGTCGGCGAAGGCGGTTTTGATGGTCTCCAAGCCGTACTTTTCCGCCAGCCGTTGGATCTCACGCTCGGCGATCTTGCATGCTTGGGTTTGCGCATCCATGTCACCAATGATGGCGTCTGGATCACGGGTGTTTTTGGCGATCAATTTTGCGACATCCCCACAGTATTCACCGCGGCGCCAGATCTTGACCGGGGGTACTCGGATCCCTTCCTTGAACATGTCGCGGGCGGACACATCGAAGGACCCCGGTACGCTGCCGCCCATGTCGGCCCAGTGACCGTTCGCTTGGCTCCACGCGATGAGTTCACCGCCGACGAAGATAGGCACCAATACGCGCGTGTCGCTGAAATGGGTGCCGCCAACATAGGGATCGTTGACGAGAAAGACGTCACCATCATGGACGTCGTCCCCGAATTCAGCGATCACCGCCTTACAGGTGTAATGCAGGGTGCCGACATGGGCCGCGAGGTCTTGGTTACCTTGCGCCACGGTGTTGCCGTTGGCGTCGCATAAGGCATTAGAAAAATCCCGGTTGTAGACAACGAAGGAGTAGCAGGTACGACGCACCTGCTCGGCCATTTGATCGACAACGGTAACGAAGGCGTTGCGCAGAACCTCGAAAGTGACTGGATCGAGACTGGAAGTGAGATTGACTTTATCGTCCATAGTCTTTTCCTACACGCTGATAATGAGATTGAGCCACGGGTCAACCGTTACCGTCGCCTGCGGAGGAACGACTGTCGTGGCGTCAAGTTGCTCGATGATGCACGGACCTTCGATCGAGAATCCTGAATGCAGGCTTTCACGGTTATAGATTGGTGTTGTTAACGCTTGCTCGACGTCATCAAACACGACTTGTCGGCTTGTTACTGGGGCGACCTCGGCTGTCATTGGCTCGAAGTGTTGCAGCTCTGCCTTTGGTGAGACTCCGATTGCGGTGACGTTTAGGCGAAAGATCTCGAGTGGCGCACCATCACGTTTGTAGTTGTACTCACGCAGATGCGCCTGCTCGAAATCATCAATGGCTGTTGCAACCGACGTGAAGGGTGCCGGTACAGGAATCGACAGCGCGCGCCATTGTCCGCCATAGCGCATATCGATGGTGCGTTGCATGATGCGATCTGACGGGGCCACGCCTTCGTGCTCGAGTCGTTGGTGTGCTTCGGTTTCAAGTTCGCTAAACGCGGCCTCGATGGTTGCTGGTTCGGCCTCGGTCGTATCAACAATATGCACCGCCGTGAGGTCGTGCTGGATGTCGACCAATAGGCAACCCAGTGCCGAGGTGACGCCGGGGTTCGGCGGCACTATCACGGTCGGAATCGACAGGTCACGCGCAAGCGCAACCCCATGTAAGGAGCCGGCCCCGCCAAACGCTACCAGCGCAAAGTCACGCGGATCGTAGCCACGCATAATCGACACGAGTCGGATCGCATCGGCCATATTGGCGTTGGCGACGTCGATGATGGCCTTCGCGGCGGCGACAGTGTCGAGTCCAAGCGACGCGGTAATGTGCGTTGCGATAGCGCCTTCGGCGAGTGTAACGTCGAGCCCAAGATCACCGCCGGCGAGTCCGGCGCCAAGTCGACCCAGGACGATATTGGCGTCTGTATTAGTCGGATGTTCCCCGCCTTGTCCGTAACACGCGGGCCCGGGTCGGGCGCCAGCGGACTGAGGACCATTACGCAGCGAGCCGGCCTCATCGATCCAGGCGATCGAGCCACCGCCAGCCCCGATCGTCTTAACGTCGATACTTGGAAAGCAGATCGGGTGCCCATATTCGATTACCCATTCGCGCGTCAAGCTAGGCCTTCCTTCGAAGACTAGGGAAACGTCAGTGCTGGTGCCACCCATGTCGAATCCAATCGAATTTTCAAAGCCACACAGGTTGGCGATGTATTTTGAGGCAACGGCGCCGGCAGCGATGCCTGAGCCGGCCAAACGCGCACCATGACGATCAATGGTTTTGGGGGTCATGACGCCGCCGCCGGAATGCAACAGTAATAAGTCGCTGGAATAGCCGCCGTTGCTTAGCCGGTCTTGCATCCGTACAGCGTATTCGCCGACGACGGGTTGCAGTACGGCATTTACAACAGCGGTTGAGAAGCGGTCGTGTTCGAACATCTCGCACAGAACGTCGGCCGAATTCGACACCGCGACTTCGGGTAATGCTTCTTCCAGTATGCGCTTCATTTCGCGCTCGTTCGCCGGATTTGCAAACGAATTCATAAAGCACACGGCCACCGACTTGTAGCCGCGTCGTTTAATCTTCATGGCGAGTTGAACCGCCGCTTCCTTGTCGATACCAACCTCGACCTCACCGTATGAGCTTGTCCTCTCTACGAAAGTCAACCGATCGCGTCGTCGAATATACGGTGGGGGGTTATCGTCGTAGGCGTCCCACAAGTCTTCCTTGGTCGAGTTTCCGATCTCTATAACGTCACGAAAACCTTCCGTGGTGACCATTGCAGTCGGTGGCAAGCGTCGCGTAATGAGTGCATTGGTGGCCACGGTCGTGCCATGCGCAAACAGGCTAACGTCGCTTAAGTCCACCCCGAGTTTTCCAACGCCACTCAGCGCGGCGTCAATCGGATCTTCGGTCGACGGGACTTTGGCAATCTTTAACGCGCCAGAGGTCTCATCGAGCACGCAGATATCTGTAAAGGTACCGCCGATATCGACGGCGACGCGGAGGTTGGGCATATCGTTCTCTCGCTAGATATTTTTAGTTTTAGTCCAATATCGCGGCCGGTCCGTGGCAACGACAATGTCTATTATGCGCGAAACTGTTGTGTCGTCGCGATCGGTGGTTATTAGACCGCTTCTAGCTAAACTAAAGGTATGTGGCAACGACGTAAATTCCTGATCTCGGCGGCTGCCCTCTCTATCCCATTGAGCGTACGCGCGGCGCATGCGAAGTCCTCTAAGACCTTGGTTTCGCGCCAACTTCCCGGTACCCAGGAGCGTATACCGGTGATCGGCATGGGCTCGTGGTTGACCTTCGATACGGCCGGCGACCCCCACGCGCTGGCGATCCGGGTCAAGGTGTTAGCAGAATTTTTTGCCCGCGGCGGAGCGATGATCGACTCATCCCCGATGTACGGTACCTCGCAGCAGTCTATCGGCCACTGTCTGGCGGAACTGGGGTATCCATCGTCATTATTCGCGGCGACCAAAGTGTGGACCCGTGGTCGTTGGCTGGGTGAGCGGCAGATGAAAAACTCGGCGGATTTATGGGGGCTGGACGGCTTTGATCTGATGCAGGTACACAACCTGGTCGATGTCACTACGCATCTTGAGACGTTGAAACAGTGGAAGGCTGAAGGACGGGTGAAGTATATCGGTGTCACAACGTCCCACGGACGGCGTCATGCAGAACTCGAACAAATGATGGAAACCGGCGTGATCGATTTCGTTCAGTTCACCTACAACATTGCTGACCGTGAGGCCTCGCAACGCCTACTACCACTTGCACTAGAGCGACGCATTGGCGTGATCATCAATCGCCCGTTTAAGCGCTCGCGGGTGTTCGATCGGGTGCGCGGACAGCCTTTGCCGGCATGGGCGGTGGAATTCGATTGCAATAATTGGGCGCAGTTTTTACTGAAGTTTGTTGTCTCGCATCGCGCTGTCACCTGCGCCATACCGGCGACGTCTAGGGTCGATCACATGATTGAAAACATGGGCGCACAATCAGGCCGACTACCGGATCCGGCGATGCGCCTGCGGATGGCCAAGTACTACGATGGCTTGCCGGGCTAGGGGTCAGGGTCGGAGCGCACGAGCTTCCACACGCCGATTGTCACCAAAGGAATGAAATAAACCGCAAAGAAGCCCCAAGCCATGGTGCCGTAACCCTTTGCTATTAGATCGATAATACCGACGGAGGCAATCGCGAGTGCGAGTCCCATAAAGCCCATGGCGACACTGGTATGGCCCCAACGGCCTAGTGGTTGCCGGCCTTTGTCTTTGCGTTGACTGTCAATACGCTCGTTGACGCCTTGGAGGATCCCAGCACCTGTTTCTATCAGCGTACCGAAGAGCATGACCGTAAACGCGATAGTAAGAAGCCCCATCGAATAGGTGCTCATCATCACGTAAACCGGGATCTCTGCGGTGATGGCGTTATCTTCAGCGCCACTGAAGGCCACGTGGAAGATGACTGCCGGCACGATTACGATGACAGCGGCGATCATTCCCGCACCGACCGCTTGTCGGCGGGTCTCAAAGTCACGCGCTACGTATAGGATCATCGGCGCCGCCATTAAGTTATACATCGCGTACAGGAAGCCTGAAATCGCCCAGCCATTTTCGATCCCACCGGCTGCGAAAGCCGATGCTATTGCTTCCGGGATTGCATCAAAGACTTTAACGAGGAAGGTGACGAACACGGCGTAAAGCAGTAGCGACCAAAATGCCAGGACTCGCATTACCGTCTCGCGCCCGAAAAACTCCAGCACGCCGACTAACCCAAATACCAACACCATGCCAACCCAAGGGGGTAGGTCGAAGCTGTCTTTCAACACGCCGGTGGCCGCAGCGATCACAACTGCGAAGACCAGCATCAACATAAAAAAACCAATGACTTCGTATACAAACCACGCTTTTCCGAGCAGGATCTGGAACAACGCACGGTGGTCATAGGCATTGAAACGACGGCCGATCTCGAAGGTCAACGACAGCACCAGCGCGAATACAGTTAATGCAACAAGTAGGGCAAGCAGACCGCCATGCGGGCCGAGCCGGGTGAAATACTCGACGATCTCGCGGCCCGTGCCATAGCCGCCGCCGACGACAATCGACTGAAATACAGCGCCTGGGACCAGGTAGATCCGAACGCACTTTCCAACGGACTTCATCATAATGAAGCAGGCGGTCCCTATTTGACCTCGGCGCCCCTAAGTTCGAGAAGTTCTCGCAGGATCGATCGATGGCAGCGAGATTCATCCTCGCAGTAACATCCGACCGAGAAGTTTGTTTGATGCGAGAGCGCCGCCAGTAGGTCAAGGTCACGGGATGGCCCGGGTTGTTTCATTTCCGCTAAAAAGCGTCGTTTGAACACTTTCCAGTCTTTGTCGGTCTCCAGCGGGAAGAATTGCTTTAATAGGTCTTGGCTTGGTGACAGGTTTGGAAACCAAACGTCGTATATATTCTTAGCTGCGAACTCCTCTTTTCGTAATCCTCGCGGCGGACGTCTGACGGTTCCAATGCGGATGCCTTCGTTCGTATCTCGGTCGCTGCCGAGGCGTTTAATGCGGATAGTCATATGCGGTGATCCATACGTGTCGTATTACCGAAAAACTGCAAAAGCTTTTCGTTACGCCATCATGGCGTTGAAGGCCGTGACACCTATATCCGACTCTTAAGGGACTCAAGGATCACGGTATTGACGTCTTGTATCGAGCGTTTGGAGCTTCCAGCTTTGATCATGGATTTGAGTCCGCTAGTACAGGTGAGTAAGTATTCCGCGAGGCTATCAGGGTTCGATTTTTTAGGTATATCGTGCTCGCGTTGAGCGCGCTCGACCGCGGCCTTAAAAATCGAGCGCAAGCGTTTATTCCCGCCACTAATACATTTAGCGATAGCCGGATCGCTTTGGGCAAACTCGCTAGCGGTGTTCATAATCAAGCAACCGCGTCGTGACAAGGGCCCCCGAGTTTCATCGGCAATTGAGCTAAGGACCGCTTCGATAAACCCGAACCCAGTCGATGCTTCGTCTAGCATCCGTTTCATGGCTGAAACTAGGCCCTGTTCGTAATGGCTCAAACACCGGATGAACAGTGCGTGTTTGCTACCGAAAGCTTGGTAGAAGCTACTTTTAGATAGACCTGTTGCCGTGATCAGATCGTGTAGCGATGTCGCTTCATATCCCTGGCCCCAAAATAGATCCATCGCAACCTTAGTTGCGAGGTCTATATCGAATGCCCTTGTTCTTCCGACCATAATCACGATCACCGCGAATGTATCCGGGAATTATAGTCGCAGTTCACGACGCAAAATATCGTTTTCGTTACCGTATATTGGACCTATAGGTCCAATATACGGTAACATCGATCACGCTCCATTAGCGAGATAGTAGAATGCGCGAAATTTTCTGGGCGTCCGGCAGCCCGATGGCGTGGCCGGTTCAACTTGCCTTGAAAGAGAAAAAGCTGGAACACCAGTCGACCCAGCTGTCGTTTTCGTCTGGTGATAACAAAACGCCAGAGTATCTAGCGATGAATCCGCGCGGAAAAGTTCCGCTGCTACGCGATGGCGGCCTCGTGATCTATGAGGCACACGCAATCGTGGACTATCTTGAACGCAATTACTGTGACGTACCGTTGCTACCTAGCGGGTGCGAAGACCAAGCACTGGACTTAACGCGAAGATTCGAAACTGGCTATATCTATCCCGCCGCCGATCCTGCGATTTCCTACACCTCTTATTCTAGCGCGTTACGTCGCGACCAATGGGACCTACGCTACCTTGCGGAACTTGCGCAACCCTTGGTTGATGAATTCTCGCGCTGGGAAACCTACTTGACTGGCCGGCGGTGGTTAGTGAGTGATACCCAGCCGACACAATCAGATCTATTCCTGATACCGATGCTGTTGTACATGCGCCGATTTGGTTTCAACTATGTTGAGCGAGGACTGAGCAATCTCGCGGCGTATTGCGAGCGCGCCTTGTCCTTGGATTCGGTACAGCAAACCTGGCCACCGCATTGGCTCGAAAGCGAAGGTGACCCGACCTTCGGGTTACATTCAAATATTTGAAAACGGCGCAAGGTTGGCGCCATGAGGATTGTAGTTGACTATTTGGACCAAAAGGTCCAAATTAGAAATGACTGGATTGCCCAACGGTATCTTCGGACACCTGCAACGTGTCCATTTCGAGATCAGTAACAACACCCTGAGGACTAACGATGAAACTATATAACATGGACCTGAGTAACTTCGCGACGAAGTGTCGCATTGCGATCTACGAGAAAAATGCTGCGATCGAGATCGTGCCAGTACCCGGCGGATCGTTAAAATCGCCGGAATATTTAGCTGTATACCCGCTCGGTATGGTGCCTTCGCTCGATACCGGCCACGGCGTGATTGGTGAGTCTCAGGCCATTGTCGAACTGGTCAATGACAACTTCGACGGGCCGTCTTTACTGCCTGCAGATCCAGTCGATAAAGCGAAGGTTAGATTTTTATGTGGCTTGCACGATACGCACCTAGAACCGCCGTTACGCGCGATGTTTGGCCACATCAATCCTGACAAACGCGATCCCGATCTCGTCGATGAAAAACTCGCTGTCGTTAACGCGAAATTGGACGCGATCGAAGCCGCGATGTCCGGCGATCCGTTTTTGGCCGGCGCTGATTTCAGCTTAGCCGACTGTGCGCTTGCGTCGACAGGCAGTTTTTTGGAGAAGTTTATCCCTGTGCTTGGTGGTGATGCGTTCCCTGACTCGCGACCGAAATTGAAGGCATGGTGGGCACAGGTGCAGTCACGACCGTCCGTGAATAAAGCGCTTACGGAACACCGAGAGGCTATAAAACAGACCTTTGGGATGTAATTAAACGCTAGGCCTCGGCGTCGCTAAATCGGTGTCAAATACATCTTTGGCGGCGCTGGGCGCGAATTTTGGGGCTCTTATCGATCATTGCCGGATCAACTCCGCGGCCAGCCCATCGAGTTCCCGACGGATCCCATCGCAATCGGGTTGCCTAAGCCAGATGATGATCTCTTCGACTCCTGCCTCGTCGAAGCCCACCTGCTCCTTGCGCGTCCGCCATTGCCCGGTAGCGCCGAATACCCGAATGCGGATTGATTTTGGGTCGCGCCCGGCTTCTTCGGCCAGTGCCGTCAGTTGCCGCCGGCCGTCGACGACCTGTTCTACGCTTGCGACACCTGGGATCCAACCATCACCCCATTTCACAATGCGGTGGAATACGCGCTTCGCCCATTTGCCGTCAAACATAAGGCCGCCGAGATAGATCGGCGGGTGCGGTCGTTGTACCGGCTTCGGGTAGCAGCGCACTGGCGGGTAATCGTAGTAGTGACCGTGGTGTTCCGAGTCGTGATCGATCCAGCAGCGCTTCATGACCTCGATCGACTCGGCCACTTGGGTCCAGCGATGTTCAAAGTCCCCGCCAAAAATCTCGGTCTCCTCTTCGCACCACCCGGCGCCGATGCCGAAATGAAAGCGGCCGCCGCTGTAGTGATCGAGTGATGCGATCTCTTTCGCTAGGTGTAGTGGGTGACGCTCCGGCACCAGTAGCACGCCGGTGCCAACCTCCATTCGGGTGGTCGCGGTGGCAGCGCGCATCAAGGCGATCATTGGATCGGGCATTCGCCACAGGGCTTCAGGCGCTTCGGCACCCTCGACTTTACCAGGGTAGTCGGCTTTGTAATTGACCGGCAAGATGATGTGATCCGGTACCCAGTACGAGGAGAATCCTAAATCTTCGGCGTGTTTTGCAACGATCGCCGGGTCGGCCGTCGCATCGGCTTGAAGGGTAAAGATCCCAATACGCATAGCGTTCCTCCGGGATAAAATACGGTGGTTAAGCTTCGAGTCGTAAATGTTAAGTTGAATCTTACGCGCGAGCGATGGTCGTTAGGATAGCTGTACCGCGGCTCGAATTGCACGAACCACGGGAGCTAGGCTAGATTGAGTCAACCGCCGACGATGACGCATCATCATCGTTGGTCGCTTGTCATGCGACGCCGCAGTAATCATTTCAATCAGGAGAATAAGCAATGAAGCAGGTGATCGTCATCGTCGCGATGCTCATATCGTGGTCGACTATTGCGGTTGCCCAGCAATGCGCGGAAGACGTCCTGAAAGTCTTGTATGAAGAGCTTGAAACGATTGACAACGCGGGCGAAGAACGCTTGGGGCAGTCGCTAGAAGCACTGTCCAAGCAGGAAGGGTGGACGGAACGTGAACGGAGCGATTTCACACTTGCAATTGCAGATAATCCTGAGGTCGATGCCGTTGAATCCGAACGTACCGATATCCTCGCGCGGATATTCGGAATGGCACAAAGCGGCAATGTCGATTGCACGGAGATCCGTAAGCTGCATGACGACGTACTCAAGCTTGAGCGCGAACAGTGGGACGCCGCGGTGAAACAGGTGGAGCAGCGGATCTGGCGCTAAGCGTTGCCGGCGGGCTGTCGTCTGTTAGTACAGTTCGTGGATTTTATCGCCACAAAATCAAATAGTTGAATAATCATCTAGGGCTGGCCTTGTCGATCGCCGAGCCATCGCATGTTGCGGCCAGGCTACGCCTAAATGCGGTATTTATCCCGGTTTGCCAGCGCCCAGGCAGTTGGTAGCTCGTTGCCTAACCGGTAGACTGCGGACAGTTAAAGTGTACGGCCAAGCCCGCCGCCGCGAAAATCAACCGGAGAAAACCATATGCAGATCGGAACCCTCGCGCTCTTCCAGCGCGCAAGCTATGACGACAGTGTGACCGACAGTCAGGTCTATCGCGA
Source organism: Gammaproteobacteria bacterium (assembly GCA_021773835.1). Taxonomy (GTDB): domain Bacteria; phylum Pseudomonadota; class Gammaproteobacteria; genus UBA11873. The sequence continues at coordinate 289,934 of JAJFJQ010000066.1, read as the reverse complement.
AGAATTAAAACTAGCATCGCAGATCGAGGCGCAAGGCTACGATTCCCATTGGTGTGTCGAGCATCATTTTGAAGACTACTCTTTTTGCCCTGACAACGTCGTCTATCTATCGCATCTCGCCGCGATGACCAAGACTTTGAAATTAGCGACGGGCGCGGTGATCGTACCGTGGAACACGCCGTTGCGTGTGGCCGAGAAAATCGCGTTACTCGACGAATTGTCCGACGGCCGTGTGATCTTCGGCATGGGCCGGGGACTATCACGGCGCGAATACGAGCAATTCGGTATCGACATGGATACCTCACGTGATCGCTTCGACGAAGCGGTGCCGATGATCATCAAGGCCCTGGAAACCGGCTTCATTGAGGGCGATGGCAAATACTATAAACAGCCTTTGGCCAAGATCCGGCCGGCGCCGGTACGCAGCTTTAAGGGTCGTATAACCTCGGTCGCGATGTCACCAGACTCGGCCTTGGAGGCCGCAGTACATGGTGCGCAGATGATGGTGTTCACGCAAAAATCGATGCAAGAGCACAATGCGGAATTTGAACCGTACCGGGAGCTGTACCGGAAATTACACAACGCACCACCACCGCCGCCGTTGATGGCCGGGATTACCGTGTGTCACCAGGATGCCGACCGCGCCGAGGAACTTGCGCGCAAGCACGTTGCTGGTTATCTATTAACGGTGATGCATCACTACGAGTTGATGGGCGACCACTTCAAGAAAGCTAAAGGCTACGAAGCCTACGGTGAAGCGGTGGACATGCTGCGTGACATGGGACTCGAAGGTATGGCGAATGCCTACGTCGATGCGCAAGCATGGGGTACGCCAGAGCAAATCGTAGAGAAGCTGGCCGGATGGCGCAGCGTAATCGGCGATTTCGATATCCTCTTTGGGCTACGTGCGGCGGGTATGGACTTCGCGGACGCCGAAAATTCGCAACGGCTGATCGCCGAGCAGGTGATCCCTGAGCTGAGGAGTTGGGAAAAGGCCGCCGCGGCCTAAGCGACAGTAGTGATAAGCGGCGGGCAAGTTTTTGGCTTGCCTGCCGCATCTTCGACACAATATTTCTTAGTATTCTAAAGCCCGTCTTAGACCAGGATCGCCCTAAGCGCATCCAGCAACGCATCGATCTCATCGTCTGTTCCGACGGTAATGCGAAGGTAGTCCGAAATCCTCGCCTGATCAAAGTGACGCACGAAGATCGACCGATCTCGCAGCGCCTGTGCGATGGTTGCCGCGTCGCAGCGCGGATGCGTGACAAATAGAAAATTCGCTTGTGATGGCAGGACCTCGAAATCTAGGCGTTCAAGTTCTCCAATCAGGCGATCGCGAGTGGCGATGATCCGCTGACGGGTTTCGTCGAAGTGATCTGAGTCTTGTAAGGCCGCTACCGCACCGGCGATGGCAAGCCGATCGAGCGGGTATGAATTAAAGCTGTTTTTGACGCGCTCGAGCGCTTCGATCAATGTCGGGTGGCCAAACGCGAAGCCGACGCGCAGACCGGCCAGGCCGTGCGATTTTGACAAGGTCTGCACGATCAGCAGATTGGCAAATCGCTCGATCAGCGCGACGGCGGTCTCCCCGCCGAATGCGACATAGGCTTCATCGATAACAACAACTGAATTCGCATTCCGCTCAAGCAAGGTTTCAATTGCCTCGAGCTTAAGTCCGCACCCAGTTGGCGCGTTTGGATTGGAAAAGATGATCCCGCCGTTTGGGCGATTGTAGTCATCAAGGTGGATCCCAAACGCTCCATCAAGCGGCACCGTTGCATAGCGGATGTCATATAAGCCGCAGTAAACAGGGTAGAAACTGTAGGCTATATCCGGAAATAAAACCGGATCGTCGTGCTTCAACAGCGCTTGGAATATGTGTGCAAGCACTTCATCTGAGCCATTGCCAACGAACACTTGGTCCGGCGTGATGGCGTGGCGTTCCGCCAGCGCCGACTTTAGTGTGGTCGCGTTAGGATCCGGATAGAGTCGTAGACTATCGGTTGCTTCGGCTCGAATCGCCTCGAGTGCGCTGGGTGACGGACCGTAGGGATTTTCGTTTGTATTGAGTTTAATGACATCACGATTGGTCGGCTGTTCGCCCGGCACATATGGGGTGAGCGTGCGCACGACGGCGCTCCATAGATTACTCATCGAGCGTCACGTAATTGAGCCGCCAGCGCGATCTCGGGAATGCCGCTTGAGCGCGACTGTTGATCCATTATTGCAAGTTCCAAGGGGGTCGAAATGCCGTTCGCATTATACGCACTTCGGTGACGTGAGTGCCCCGGTAGTTCGAAGCTAATGGCGATCAGCGTTGAGTTTTGTGTTTCGCCGTCGGCTATTAGTCAGGGCGGGGCGGTACGAACAGGCCGCGCTGCACGGCGGGACGTTGGTCAATCGTGTCAAACCAACGCTTAACGTTTGGAAATTCAGCAAGGTCAACTTCCTGCCATTCAAACCGTGCGACCCACGGAAAGATGGCAATGTCGGCGATGGTGTATTCCCCGGCCGCAACCCATACGCGTTGGGCGAGGTGATTTTCCAATACGCCATATAGTCGTAGACATTCTTTACCGTAGCGCTCAAGCGCATAGGGTACGCGTTCCTTTGCCGCGCGATTGAAATGATGGACTTGGCCAAAAATCGGTCCAATACCACCCATTTGAAACATTAGCCATTGGAGTGTCTCGAGTTCGGCGCGTGGCTCACTCGGCAAGAATTGGCCACTCTTGCGCGCAAGGTAAATTAAGATAGCGCCGGATTCGAATACTGTAATTGGCTTTCCGTCAGGGCCATCGAGATCGACGATAGCCGGAATCTTTTGGTTCGGGTTGAGCGCTGTGAACGCCGGCGAGAATTGTTCGTCTGCGCCAATGTTGATTGGGTGGGCCGTATAATCCAGGGCCATCTCTTCGAGTGCGATGGAAACCTTGCGTCCGTTTGAGGTTTGCCAGGAGTAGAGGTCGATCATTTCGTTTATTCCTTAGCTGGGTCGGACGGCTCATTTTCGGCGATAACAGGGACAAGTGTGTGCTCTGCATCGCTGAGCTGTACTGGCGGCGTCGCGGTCCGGTTGAATAATAATTGGGTGACATCCGGACGGGCGTAATGACCGACTGGATCGGCGAAGCATTTTGCGATCGCAATTGCGCCGAGATCGATATCTGCGATTATCAATCCCTCTTGGTCCGGTGCTAGCGTCTCACCGAGCGAGCTGCCGTCGGGTCCAAAGATGCACGAGTAGCCGCCGCCGGCGACGATGAGTTCATCGTGGGCCGGAGTTTCCGCCAGCATGTCGACCATGTCTTTGGAGATGACCGCGCACGGTGCAATGACAAAACACTGGCCTTCAGCAGCGTAGACGCGCGAGACCGACGTATTTAATTCCGAGCCCAGGCTATATGCCTGCGGATAGCAGCTAAACGACGGCCATGCACCGATGTGGACCTGTTCGTGTAGGCTGAACATCGCATACTTGGTTAGCGGCTGTAGGTGTTCCCAACAATTGAGCTGGCCAATGCGCCCGATGCTAGTGCTCGATACATCGAGGTCGCTGCCATCACCTTCCCCGAATACCGTGCGCTCGACGAAGGTGGGTTTAAGTTTTCGACGGGCTTTCAGCAGCTCCCCATGATCATCTATCAGGAACTGAGCCATATACAGGCTACCGTGGTCACGTTCGCTCGCACCCATGGACACAAAGATGTTGTTGGTTTTGGCGGCCTGACATAGCCGCTCAAAGTGTGGGCTATTAACTACGAGCGAATTCTCATGGTAGCGACCGAAGTACTTCACATTGTGTGCCGCAGCGGACAGCCACACCCACCATGGATATCCCGGCACCCAGCATTCCGGGAAGGCGACCAAGCGAGCGCCGGCCTGAGCCGCTTGTTCGATCAAGCCGATGCCTTTGTCAACCGTAGCGGCGAGGTCCATGAACACCGGTGCGGCTTGAACGGCGGCGACTTTATAGGATTGCTCTGACATAAATAGAGACCTTTGCGATTTTGCGGTCAGACTACCGGTGATTTGGGCGGGTTACAAAACACGCCCAACTTGCCACAAACGTATTGGCGGCCGCGGGGATCCGATCCGGCAAGATATATTCGATACAGAAATGAGCGCGAATCGAGGGTCGCGCGCGGCCTCGGACAGCGCTAAGCTGTACCTACTGGTTGAACCTTAACGAAGGAGTAACACCGTGCCAAGAGTTACTGAGATAACCGACGGCGGCGGCGATCCGATCCTGGACGCAGAGTTTGCATCGGAGCGGGAGATATTTGGCGATGTCTTGAATCCCAGCCGCGTATTGTCACATTGCCCACCGATTTTACAGGCGGCAAAGAAGCTCTACGCTGCGGTCGACGAATCGGGACAAGTACCTCCGCCCTTGCTCGCGCTGGCCTATGTGCGAGTTGCGGCACTGAATGGTTGCCCTTTCTGAGTCGACATCAATGCGTTCCGTGCGAACGAACTTGAAAATGGCGAAGAAAAAGTCGCGCAGCTTTCAGACTGGCGTTCAAGCGATGTCTATACCGAGGGTGAACGGTTGGTCATCGAATACGGCGAACGCATGACGATCACGGGTCAGTCCGTTGATGATGAGTTTTTTGCAAAAATGCGAGAGCACTTTAGCGAATCGGAAGTGGTTGAAATCACGGCGGGTATCGCCATGGAAAACTTCCGCAGCAAATTTAATGCGCCACTGAAAGTCGCTTCGCAAGGTTTTTGCTTGTTACCGTAGCGTTGTACAGCTTCGTTGAAGTGTTGACGTGACGCGTTGGCGCGCGCCCGCGAAGCGTAGCTCGCCTTACATCACTGCCGCGGGTTATCGACGACTTGAAGAGGAGCTTGATGCGATCTGGAAACGTCGTCGCGAGGTCGTCAAACACCTTGCCGCGGCGGCCGCAGAGGGTGACCGGTCAGAAAACGCCGAGTACATTTATCGAAAAAAGGAACTTGCCGAGATCGATCGGCGGATCCGATATCTGCAACGGCGCATGCCTGAACTCAATGTCATCTGCGAGGTGGCAGACGGCCACGATCGCGTATTTTTCGGCGCGAGTGTCGAAGTCGAAGACGGCGATGGGGATCGGTCTACCTACCGCATCGTTGGTAGTGATGAGACCGATGGTGCTAGGGGTTGGATCAGCGTCGATTCCCCCGTTGCCAAGGCGTTACTGAAGCGCAGCGTGGACGATGAAGTAACGGTGACGACTAAAACAGGTGCCCATACTTACGTCATCATCGGGATCCACTACCTCGATCCTACCGCTGACCTACTCGAGCCTTGATCAGTTCGAGACGGTCGTTACCAAAATACATATCATCACCATCGAGATATATCGTCGGTGAGCCGAAACCGCCACGCCGCATGAGTTCGTCCGTTGTTTCGCGCAGGCGGTCTTTATATGCCTGCGTTTTAATTGCAGTGAAAAAATCGTCGACGTTGAGTTCGAGCGCTGTGACGATGGTACGCAATTCCTCGTCTTGGGATATATCCGCAAGGTCGGTCCAGTAACGCTTGAACACCGCCCGCGCATATTCGACGAGCACGCCGTGCTCCAAGGCATAGAATGCGCCGCGCATGGCCTTGACGCTGTTGACTGGAAATACCGGCGGCTGGCCGATAATTAATCCCGAGATTCGAGCCCAGTCTTGTAGGTCTTTGCGCGAGTAGCGGAGCTTCGCCGGCACCGGGTTGGCGCGAGTATCGTAGACTGCCGGATTGACCGCGTTAAAAACGCCGCCGACAAGGATTGGCTTCCACACAAGCTCAACGGATTTGGGATCGAAGAGGGTTAAAGCGCGCTCAAAGGCGAGATAGGTCCACGGGCTGGAACAGTCAAAGTAGAATTCAAGTCTGTGCATCGCGCCAGCCTATCAAGATCTGATGCTTTGGCGAACCGTGAAGTTGCAGAAAAGAAGAGGATGAAACATGAAACTTGCTGGAATAAAGGTCGTCGATCTGTCGATGTTTCTGCCAGGACCGCATTTCACCATGATGATGGCGGACCATGGCGCGGAGGTTATCCGAGTCGAGCCGTTCAGCGGTGAGCCCGTGCGCGAGGTCGGTTTGCGCAAAGCTGGGCATTCCGTGTGGTTTCGCAACACCCATCGTGGCAAGCAAAGTCTGCGTCTGAATCTTAAGGATCCGCGAGGCAAAGAACTGTTGTTTAAGTTATTGGAGGACGCCGACGTCATGGTTGAAGGCTTTCGGCCTGGCGTGATGGAGCGACTCGGCCTCGATTATGCGGCCGTGAGGGAGCGTGCCCCGCAGATCGTGTATTGCTCACTATCGTCGTTCGGCCAGACGGGGCGCTACCGGCTAAAGGCCGCCCACGACATGGTGATGCAGGCTATGGCGGGTACCTTGGATTTTAATCGAGGACGCGATGGTCTGCCGGCGAATCCGTCGATGCCGGTTGCTGACATGACGGGGTCGATGATGGCCTTTTCGGGAGTGCTGATGGCCTTGTTACGTCAGCGCGAGACCGGTGAGGGTGATTTCATCGACATCGCCATGCACGATTGCCTGCAAGCATGGACTGCCAATTCAACCGGTCCCACTTTTGCCGAACATCGGGCCCACGACGTAAAACAAGAGCGCAATTGGGGTGGTGCGGCGTTTTATAATATTTATGCGACGGCAGATGACGATTGGTTGGTGCTCGGTGGGGTCGAGCACAATTTTTGCCACGCGTTTCTGCAAAAGGCAGATCGGCTTGATCTCTATGAATTGTGCCTGCAACCGCCCGGACCAGCGCAATTACCGGTAAAAGAATTTCTGACAGAATTTATCGCCGAGCGACCTTTGGCCGAATGGCTTGAGTGGTTATCAGACATCAACGTTTGCTATTCATCCTTGCGTACGCTGCTCGATGGGACTTTCGATGAGAATACGCGCGAGCGCGGCATGCTGTTGTTGGAAGATGGCGAGATCGAACATTTAGGGATCCCAATCAAGTACACAAATGAGCCAGGCAAGGTCGACTTCAAGGTTCCAGAACTCGGCGAGCATTCGCGCGACATCGCGGTAAAACTTGGGTATAGCGATACAGAGATCCAAACCTTGTTCGACGAGAATGTTATTTAGCGCTGCTAGTTTGGAGTCCAGCGCGCGCCGGGATGATGGCGGCTGATCGATTCTAGATAGTCGCTAAATAGTTCGTCGTCCCATCTCTAAGGCGATCCAGTCGGCTTGGCGGATCGCCAAAGCGACGATTGTCAGGGTGGGATTAACCGCCGCGCTGGTGGTGAACTGAGAGCCGTCGGATATGAATAGATTCGGTACCTCGTGGGCTTGTCCCCATTTGTTGACCACCCCAAATAATGGGTCCTCGCTCATACGACAGGTACCCATATTGTGTGTAGACGGGAAAGGCGGGCTTTGAATAATACGTCGCGCGCCGATCGCGTCATAAATGGCGCTGCCCTGGCGGAAGCCGTGATTGCGCATCGCGATGTCGTTCGCGTGATCATCGTAATGTATGTTCGGTACCGGTAAACCCCACTGGTCTTTTTCATTGTCGTTAAGCGTAATTCGATTGTCGGACTGTGGCAGATCCTCGCCGATGATCCACAATGCAGCCATGTTGGCGTAATCGTCGATAGCTTCGGTTACCTTGCGACCCCATCCACCGGGATCTAGAAACGAGGCGATCGAAGGCAGACCAACAGAGACGGTTTCTAGTTGATAACCGGCGGCGAACCCGCGTTCGGGTCGATGGTCAGACTCGGCACTGATGATGCCTGCCACAGTCGCCCCGCGATACATGTGAACGGGCTCGTTGAAAGTTGCGTACACGGTACCGGTCGTATGCCTTTGGTAGTTTCGTCCGACCTCACCGGAGCCGTTTGCCAATCCATCCGGAAACTGACTCGATTCGGACATCAGCAGTAATCGCGGCGTCTCGATCGCGTTACCCGCGACGCAAACGACGCGCGCAAGTTGCCGCTGCTCGTTCCCGTTTGGGTCGAAATAAATCACCCCAGTGACCTTGCCCGTTTTGTCGTGTTCGATCCGCGATGCATGGCATCCGGGTCGCAGGTCGAGCCGACCGGTGGCCTGGGCAGCGGGGATCTCGGTGTATAGGGTTGACCATTTCGCACCTGTCTTGCAGCCCTGAGAGCAAAATCCAAGTTGCTGACACGCCGGTCGTCCGTCGCGGGGACGGCTGTTAATTGCCAGGCGACCGGTGTGACAATCGTCATAACCGACCCGCTTCGCGCCGTTGTAGAAAACCTTAAAATTGTTATTTCCAGGGAGCCCCGGAATACCATTGGTGCGGGTTACGCCCATCTTTGCTTCGGCACTCTCGTAGAAGGCTTCTAACTCACCCAAACTGAGCGGCCAATCTAAGAGGTTCGCCCCATCGATATCACCATAAACGCGACGCGCGTTAAATTCGTGTTCGCGCATACGTAACGAGCATCCCGACCAATGGGTGGTTGAGCCGCCTACGGTTTTGCATACCCACACAGGGAGATTAGGAAAGTCGGTCGCGAGGCGCCATGAGCCGGAACTCGTGCGCCGATCGCGCCAAGCGAGTTGTTCGAATGAGGCCCATTCGTCATTGATGAAGGTGCCGGTTGATTCACGAGCGCCGGCTTCGAGTACGACGACGTTGACTCCCTTTTGGCAGAGTTCATTCGCCAGGGTGCCGCCGCCCGCGCCGGATCCGACAATTACGACGACTGAGGTATCGGTATTGCCGTGTGTAGCCACCTGCGTTGTTACGGTTGCGGGCTTGCTTCTACGGGCGGTGGGGGCAGCCAATCCAAATCATCGAAGCCGCGATTCAAATAACCACCTTTTTCAAATGAGCTTCCTTCGTAGCCAAAATGGGCGAAGGCGAGTTCATTGTTATACAGAGATACCACGGCGGTGCTGCGAACTTTTTCGAAGAATGGATCACTTGCAATCGACTCGACAATTTGGAGTTGGCGCTCGGAACTTAGGTCGAGCCATTTGCCGTCCGTAGTGGCATCGAGGCTATTGATGCCATCAACTAAAAGTTTTGCAACATGCGGATCGGCAGCCGCAGTATCAAGGTCTTTGACTACAAGTGCATAGACCGCATCATCGAGCGTGTCGTGCGGAAAGATATGCCGGGTTAGCAGCAACAGCGTTTGACCCTGCACGGTAGTGAGTGCGTCTAGCTCGAGCGCCCAAGCGCGCGCTGGTGCGAGTGCGATGATCGATGTCGAACTTAGGGACAGTACACCGGCGATGGTGCCGCTAGTGCGGATGAATGCTCTACGTGTGGTCATCGCTATGCTCCCTGTAATCGCGCTTACCCGGCGACGCTGGGTAGACCGGCGAGCGCCATCGCCATATCTTCTTCGTTGTATTGTTGGTCATGTAATCTCCCTGCGGAATAATCCATGTAGGCGGGCATATCGAAATGCCCATGGCCGCAGAGGTTAAATAATATCGCACGACTTTCACCGGACACCTTGCACGCGCGTGCCGCCTCCATCGCGGCAACCACCGCATGATTCGCTTCAGGTGCCGGTAGGATCCCTTCGGCGCGCGCGAATTCGAGACCAGCCTCAAAACAGGCTTTCTGGTCGTAGGCGGAAGCTGTGACGTAGCCAAGATCCGTGCATTGACTCACCAGTGGCGCCATGCCGTGATAGCGCAAGCCACCGGCATGAAATCCCGGCGGGACGAAATTCGAACCTAGCGTATGCATCTTCACCAGCGGCGTGAGGTGTGCGGTATCACCAAAATCATAGGCATATTTTCCGCGGGTCAATGTCGGGCAGTTCGCCGGTTCAACCGCTACGATGTCGACCGCTTCGCCGCCGCGCAGTTGGTGACCTAGAAACGGAAACACAATGCCGCCAAAGTTACTGCCGCCGCCGGTGCAGGCAATGATTGTATCCGGATAGTCGTCGGCCAATTCGAATTGGCGTAGGGCTTCGAGACCGACGACGGTTTGGTGCAACAAGACATGGTTCAATACGCTACCAAGCGCATACTTTGTGTCGTCGCGTTCCATTGCGCATTCGACCGCTTCACTGATAGCGATACCGAGGCTGCCACGACTGTCGGGTGTTTCGGCGAGAACCGTGCGGCCTGCGTTAGTGCGGTCGCTCGGGCTTGGGAAACAGTTTGCCCCGAAACTTTCCATGAACGCGCGGCGATAGGGTTTTTGATCAAAACTCACCCGCACCATATAGACATCTATCTCAAGCCCAAACATCGAACCAGCCAAGGCCAGCGAAGATCCCCATTGCCCGGCGCCGGTTTCAGTGGCTAGGCGTTTTACGCCGTCCTCGCGGGCGTAGAAGGCTTGCGCAATGGCCGTATTTGGTTTGTGGCTGCCGGCAGGACTGCCGCCTTCATATTTGTAGTAAATACGTGCAGGTGTATCGAGTGCCTGCTCAAGGCGTCGCGCGCGAAATAAGGGGCTGGGCCGCCACTGGCGATAGATGTCGCGCACGGGTTCGGGGATGTCGATATAGCGCTCGGTGCTGATTTCTTGCTCGATCACCCCTCGCGAAAAGAGCGGCTCCAATTCACTCGGACTAAGTGCTTGGCCAGTACCCGGGTGCAGCGGCGGGGTGGGTGGTTCGGGTAAATCGGCGGCGATGTTGTACCACTGCTTCGGAATGTCCGCTTCATCGAGCAGATATTTTACGGTATCGGTCACGGCGTTAGATTCTCTGTGGATTTGCTTGTGCCATTATGGATCAAGTTCGACGATGAGTTTATCGGCGCGCGCGGACCGGATCAGTTGCGCCACGTCCGCTCCAGTTGCGGGATCCGCTGCGAGGGTTCCATCCAGCAGAACTAGGGCTCATTAGGTAAGGTGCGGCTAAGCAGATTAATAATGTTACCGCCCATAATTGCCTCGATGTCGGCATCAGAAAACCCCGTATCAATCAGCGCTTCGGTAAGCGCCGGAAGCCCGGTAACGTCGAACGGCGTTGTCACTGCGCCGTCGAAATCACTGCCCAAGGCGACGTGTCTGATACCGATAAGGCGTACGGTGTAGTCGATCGCGCGCGTGATCGACGCCACGTCCGTGCCACAGGTTGCTTCGGCGAAAAATGCGATTCCTATCAGGCCGCCATTGCCCGCGATTGAATGCAACTGGTCGTCGCTAAGATTGCGCGTTCGCGGGCAGGTTCCTTTAACCCCGGTGTGTGAGACAACCACAGGCTGTCTTGCGACTTCCAGCACATCGGCAATCAATTGCGGCGACGCATGCGCAAGGTCGACTACTATCCCAAGCCGCTCCATCTGCTTGACCATGCCTAAGCCAAATTCCGTTAAGCCCCCTTTGGCTATCCCATGCGCTGATCCACCCAGCGCGTTATCGAAAAAGTGAGTTAGGCCCATCATGCGAAATCCGGCCTCGTGCAGTCGACCGAGGTTTTCAGGCTTCCCTTCAAGCGCATGCATCCCTTCAATCGCCAGCAGGCCTGCGGTTATCGCATTGCCGTTATTCCGTTGCGCTAATAATCGCGCAAGATCAGATCGGCTACGCAGTACAACGAAATGTCCGTCCGAATTATCGGCTAGCCGGTGCAGGCGTTGCGCCTGGTAACGTGCGCGTTCCGTGAGGCTGGTCCACGTTCGTAGCGGCCAGCGCTGTGCAATGACAAGAGGCGTGATGTTATCGGTGGTTCCCGCATTATGTTCGAAATTCAATCCACGTGGCGTCTTTGTCACCGCGCTAAAGACCTGTAGTCCCATGCTTGCATCAAGCAGTCGTGGCAGATCAATGTGACCGTAAGTACCGCGACGTGCGGGATCCCGGTTCCATAGCAGTGTGTCGGCGTGCAAATCGGCAACCAGCAAGCGCTGATGGAGCGAGTGTGCCGCTTGATCCAGGTGCCGCGTTGGTGCCCCATGCACTTGATTCATAAACCGACCGATGAGATCCGGCAGTAGGAAGAAAAAAGCCAGGACGGCAAGGGTGAGTAAAATCAGCCAACGCTTAACCCATGCCGGACACCCTTCGCTGTGGGCTGGTGCGATATTGTTGGGATTGAGCATCGTTGAAAAATAAACGCAGTAAATATCGTATGCAACGTGCTTGTCCTTGACGGTGTAACGGCGCTATCGTGCTAATGAATCGACAATCGATCGCCGGGGTTGATGAACACGCGATGATCAATAGGGACTGCGTTGTATTAATACATTGTGCCCGAGCATAGGAAGGAGATAGCCAGCGATGTCCAGGATGAAAAACAAAATTTTGTTGGTCGGTAGCATCCCAGGTGTTGACGCGGCCGAGGCGATGCGCACCTGCGGTGAGGGAATCGGTCGTTATCTTGATTGCATACCGGATGGAGAAACCGGCACTCGGCGGATTTGGATCAATTACCTGGCAGCGACAACCTATGACGGTAATCCCAGTTTAGAAACAATCAACCGGCCTATACCCGTCGAGCCTGAACACCCGGATGAATGGCGAAGTGTCGGGGAGGATTGGGCACCCCGTGGATATTCAGACCATTGGCAGTTCCGCTTGCGACCCGGCGCTGAATCGGTCCACTTCGAAGACCTTGGCTACGCTCGGGCGGCAATTCAATCTTATACGGAGTTTTGCGCGTTGCGCGACGCTGAGCTCGTGTCGAGCGATGCCCGATTCATGGTCGCGATCCCATTGATCGAAAGCGGCATTCGACCATTTTTGACGAACCCGGAAGACTTCGCTCCGATGTGGGCGGCGTACGAAGACGCGTTGTGCCGTGAAGTAGCGCTGATCACGGATTCGATTCCTGTGGACGATGTCGTTGTGCAATGGGACATCTGCATGGAAGTGCTGGCCGTAGAGGCCGGCGATCAGCACCCACAGATCTTCCCCTGGCAGCCGCAAGACGATCCTTTGGAGCGCTATTTAAATGCGATCACGGTCGCCGCAGGTGCCGTTCCGGATCGAGCCTTGATGGGTTTACACCTTTGCTACGGCGATCTTGGACACCGCCATTTGATCGAACCACCAGACCTTAGTGTCGTGGTCAAGATGGCCAATGCGGCAACGGCCGCAGTGGATCGCGAGATTGACTACTATCACATGCCGGTACCGCGAGACCGTAATGACGATCGGTACTTTGAACCGTTGAAAGATTTTGATCGCGGTGTAGGCAAACTTTATCTAGGCCTTGTGCACGTCACCGGCGGCGTTGATACATCATTGGGTCTGCTCGGAACGGCGAAGCGGCATGCACGTGACTTTGGCGTTGCGACGGAATGTGGGTTCGGCCGCAGGCCACGGGAAGGCATGCCGGAACTTTTGCACATTCACCGAACAGTCGCCGATGCATTGTAAGTTTATTGGATGCTGGCGTGTGGTTTTAAGGCATGCTTAGCTGGTGAAGGTTCAGCGATATGATCCGTCATTCGCTTAGGAGATAGTGCGAATGACAATCACGGCAGTGCTGTGGGATTTTGGCGGCGTGTTAACCAGTTCACCGTTCGAAGCGTTTAATCGATTCGAGCTTGAACGCGGGATCCCACGAGACTTCATTCGGGGAGTAAATTCGGTCAACCCGACAACTAACGCGTGGGCACGGTTCGAATCGGACCAGATCAGTTTGGAAGAATTTGATCGCGCATTTGCAGATGAAACCCATGCCGCCGGACATCGGATACAGGGTCGTGAGATAACTGCCCTGCTAAGCGGTGAGTTAAGACCTCGTATGGTCAAGGTGCTAAAGCGTTGCCGGGCGGATTACAAGGTCGCGTGCATCACCAACAATGTGAAAGCTGGGAAAGGTGCGTCGATGGTTAAATCTGCCGAGCTCGCTTCGGCGGTCAGCGAGGTGATGGGATTGTTCGAATGCGTCATTGAGTCGAGCAAGGAGGGGATCCGCAAGCCGGATCCGCGGATCTATACCTTGGCTTGCGATCGCCTAGGTGTGCAGCCGGACCAGACGGTCTATCTCGACGATCTTGGGATCAATCTAAAACCGGCACGAGCACTCGGTATGCATACTATCAAGGTGGTATCTGAAGAGCAGGCGATTGCTGATTTGTCACGCTCGTTGGGGATCGACTTACCCTGATCGGGGATATCAAAAGGCACCGCCGGTGGTTATTATTGGATCAGATACTCCGGCCCACCGACATTAGGAGAGCATTATGAAATTCACCGAACAGATCCCGCGTAAACCAGTGTCAAAAAAAGAAATGATGAAACGCGTTGCGCGCTTTTCTCAAATAAAAGGATCCGACGGCGGTCTACCGGATAGCTATATGCCGGGCGCAGAGCGGATCCTCTACAACGTGATTGGTTTTCAACCACCGGAGACCGAGGACGAGGGTGTCGTGTCTCCGGTCGGCGAAGCAGCCGCGCGTATGGCGGCGGTTAAAATCTCGGAAGGATTTAACCTGGGCTATTGTCGTGCGCTCCCTGGTAAGGGGCCGATGATGCATAACCACGACACAAACGAAACCTTCATTGGGATAACTGGACTATGGCGTGCGAGTTGGGAAAATGAGCAAGGCAAAGTTGAACACGTCGATCTCAAACCCTTGGATGTGATTTCGTTTCCACCCGGCGCGATCCGGCGCTTCGAGAATGTCACGAAAGGCCCAGCGGACGAATACTCGATCCTAATGTTTGTCATAGCCGGCGATGCCCCCGGGGCAGAGTTTACGGCCGAGGCAATGGAGCAACTCGACGCCGCGGGTCTGCTTGGCGACGATTTACCCAAAGCGTCCGTGAAATCCACAAGGGGCAAGATCACCGCGGCGCCGAAGCGGCGTGCGAGTGCTCGCGGTAAGGTCCAAAAGAAGGCCGCTAAGAAGGCGAATTAACAGCGTCTATATTTCGTCACGCTTGACGCCACAATCGGATCACGGCGGCCCCGTCGTCCGATGCCTTTGCGTCCCGCCAAAGTTGTCGAATTGCCGCGAATGTATTCGGGCAATTAGTCAGGCGGTAGGATGATTCTTTAGGCAGCTCCGCCATGAGTCGCGTGTGCGCTTTCCCTAGCGCATGGTACGGCAGCGACGGTAGTAAGTGGTGCAACGCGTGGTAACGCAACCCAACCGGGAATATCAATTCCGTGAGTAGCGGATGTCCGGTGATATTGATCGAATCGAGTACCTGATCGGAGTGGCTAACTTCTCCGCCAGCGTTACGATAGCGGTGGGCCGCGAGGGTCCGTAACCAATTCAGACCGATGGCGTAGACGATCAACAGATACAACATTGCAAATGTACCGGGCGCAATCACGCCACGGATAGTCAACAGCGCTATCGATCCGACCCAGACAAAACACGCGAGATCTGTTGCTAGCCACAATGGGTCCCAGATCTGCGGCACATTGCGGCGCTGATAAGTCGGGCTAATCACCGCTGCGGACGCTCTGGCAAGTAACCATCGGCGCAGTTTCGGCAGCACCAACGATAGCGGCACCAATACCCCGGCGCGCGCAACCGCCAACATTGGGATCAGCGGGATCATCGCGATAAATCGAACGATCTCGCTCGGGCGGGTCGCACCAAAAGGTAGATACTCACCGTCCGCTGGCGTCCCATAGTAGCGATTGCTGTGGTGATCCGCGTGGGTTGTATAGAAGAGCGACGGCGTCAACAACGGGATCCCGGCAATGCAGTTCCAGACGAGTTTAAATAGGCGCATGTGGCCTTTGCGCATGTGGACGATTTCGTGCATAAACGTTGCGATGCGAAATAGCGCGATGCCGGCAACAATAAATGCTGTAATTTGCGATGCCGAGTAGGTCGGCGCTTTTAGGTAGATTGCAGTTCCGGCATACGCGACGGTTGCGCTTAAAAGAAAATCGATCCAATAGATTGCGGGTCGTAGGATAAACAGATCTTCGACTAGTGCCTTCGCCTCGCGGGCGGATATCGGTCGCGGCGATGCCTGCCTGAAACCCTGTTGCTCATCGGCCATGAGAACCTACCGCGGGCTTAACGGAATGCACCGGCGCGATATAGGCGCCACACTGTCGGCCAACACGTCAGCAAGGGGTGGCGGCGTAGCATTGGCGTTGCCTCGACCTTTATTCCTGAGTGACGCTCGATTTTCCATAATACGTAGTCGACGCCGCCATCAAAGGTGAACGCTGCCTTCATTATCCGAAGTAGGTTAATCAGCTTTCCCTGGGGACGACGTAGCCGCCATGCTTGGCGCGCTAACCACCGCTGCGTCGATGGAATATTGGCGACAAATTCTGTCTTTGAGGGCTCGTCGTCGCGCAATTCGATATCGCTGCGTTCGGCGAGTACCATCTTCGTCACATCACCATAGCGGTCTGCGCTACTATCAAAAAACCGCGCTGATGCGCCTGGTGACTCCGGTCGTAATTCTGTTCGATAACTCGCAGACAAGCCTGCATGCCACAATGTCTCGGCGTCGAAACGCGGAGGCAACAGCGGCAACACGCGCGCAACGAATGTCTCGATCGCTCGTCTGAGCGAAGCGACCAACCTTGTGCGTACGTTTTCGTCGCGCACATAGGTCAGCGCGCATGGTTGCGCGAACCGTGCCCAAAAAAACGTATGGAAGCATTTGGAAGAACAACGTTGCTCGAATTGGTCTAGCGAAATGATGGCGTATTTTGTCCGTAGCGTCTCACCTTCGAAGTCCAATTCGTAATAAAAGACATTCGGCGGCAACAATTTGTTTACTAGCGCGAGCGTATTTTTAAGATAGACTTCTCGGTAGTCATCGACAATCACGAAGATGTCTAAAATTCCATTCTTCTCAGTGCCGGAACGAAAGCACGAGCCATAGTAGACGATGCCGAGTACGGCATCGCCGTAGCGGTTCTTCAGCGCATTGGTCATCGCCATCGAGGCCCGCGACACTGGGTAGCGCACTTCAGCGTCGAGCAGTCCCGACAACCCACCTGCACGATTCGGAAATGCCATAGTCACATCGAAATCACACGGAGCTAAGCAGCCTTAGTGGCTAGCGATTTTTCATAAACTCGGTAACGTTTAGCCACAACCCCGCCGATTCCCTCGATTATGTTTCGCATGGATTTGTTTTCCTCGAGTATCCATCCCATTTCTACTTCTGTCGCGCCGTGTCCAAGAACAGGCTGTCTTATGCTCTCAATCATCGCTAGTGAAATACCGCTTCCGGTTAGCCCACCCTGATAGGGTTTGCGAATTCCCATTAGCGCGACCCTTACGGATTTGGGGTGCGAAACCTTTAAGCGCCATAGTAAATTCATCCAGCCGAACGGAAAAAGTCGTCCGTTTAAATCGGCAATCGATTCATTGATGTTGGGGAGACATACAATAAACGAAACGGGTTCGCCGTCGATTTCACCGATCTGAATGAAGTTCTTGTCGACTAGTGATTTCAACATGGTTCCGACGTCTTTAAACTCCGCCGCGGTGAACGGTACGAAGCCCCAGTTGTCTCGCCACGCATCATTGAATATATCGCGCAGCAGTTCGAATTCATCGAAGATTTGTTCGCGCCGCAATAATCGCAATTTAAACTGTCCTTTGCGCACACGGGTCGAGCGCCGAACGATCTTTTCCATTGTCGGCGTCATCGGGAAGTCTGGATGCATTCTGTACGCAACGACATCTTTCACTTTTGCATACCCGCTGCGTTCTACGTGCGTCGAGTAATAGGGCCGTGCATGCCCCATCATGACCGACGGCGGGGAATCGAATCCTTCAACCAACAAACCGCATTCATCGTTAATCGATAAATTGAAAGGCCCTTGGATGGTTTCTATATCTTTCAAACGCAGCCACGCTTCAGCCGTGTCAAACAATGCGGCAAAAACCTCGCTACTGTCCTCTGCTTCAAGCATGCCAAAGGCGCCCATGCGGTCGCTACCTTGATCAAGACGGAGTTGGTCAATTTGGGCGCTGATTCGACCGACCGCGCGTTGTCCCCGATACGCCACCCATGCTTGCCATTCGGCGTGTTCGAAATAGGGGTTGTGACGACTGAAATGGACGCGTCGTTCGAGCTTTAGCGGTGGGACCCAGTGGGGATCTGCCGCATATATTGGCCACGGTACGTCAATAAAGCGTCCCATTGCGCGATAACCTTCCACCGGAATGATTTTTAGCAAGTCGTTCTCCTGCAAAATTATGGGGCTGCACCAACCGTTTATGGTTAAACTAATACCCTTCCAGACCTTGTATGGTGCCAGTTTCTCCCCTAAAATCCGGGGGTTGAGAGGATTCGTTAACTCTTAAATTACAACAACAACCGAAAATTAAAGTAATATTAACCTAATGTTACAGTTCCTCCGGGTATTGTGACGGGACTAATAAAGAGCCCAAAAACGGCTTGCTGCCCACTGAATCCAGGGGTTGGAGGGTTATCCCTTCGACCGAGGCCGCATGCATGGAGTCGTACCGACGCGCTTTGGGATGTTGACAAAAAAATTGGGCGGGTCGCATAAAGCGCGGCCCATTAAGGTATTTAAGTGAATAATGCGCATGGTTTGCAGTTACCGCTGGTGGTCCGCCACGACAGCAACGGAAACTCCAAAGTAGCCGTTATTTAATCGGGGGAGTTGAATTCGTGAGCGTAATACCGACGCCAACTGAACATCACCTAGTACGAAGATACGCGGATTTCGCTACCCTTGCAGAGGCTTTGGATTACGCGGCCCAGGGCGATACCGGTTGTAATTTCTACACCGGCACGGGCGAGCTATTCGCAGTATTACCGTACTCGGAGCTGCGCGACGATGCTCACGCCATTGCCTACCGTTTGCATGTTCTCGGATTAAAGCGCGGCGATCGAGTCGCACTTGTTGCAGAAACAAATCCGAATTTCCAACGATTCTTTTTCGCGTGCCAGTATGCCGGGCTCGTTCCAGTTCCGGTCCCGCCGCCACTACAGCTCGGTGGTGGTAACGAGTACATCGGACATCTCCGCCGATTGTTAACCGACTCGCAAGCTCGGGTCTGTATCGGGCCGTCGGAGTACGGCGCATTTCTGGCCGAGGCTTCCGAAGGACTGCACCTTAGGTTTATCGGATCGGCAGAAGCGTTTTCACATTTTACGGCGACGCCAGTAAATCTCGAACCGCTCGAGGCTGGTGAATTAGCACACTTGCAGTACACATCCGGTAGTACCCGTTTTCCGCGAGGGGTAATGATTACGCAGCGCGCGGTAATGAGTAATCTGTCGTGCACGATTGATCATTTGCAAATGACACCAAAAGATCGCGCGGTGTCGTGGTTGCCGTACTATCACGACATGGGGCTCGTCGGTCTTGTGTTAGCGCCAATCGTGTCGCAAATGTCCGTTGACTATCTCGGCACACGTGAGTTTGCGATGCGTCCACGACAGTGGCTTGTCCGAATGTCCGAAAGCAAGGCGACGATCTCGTTTGGCCCCCCGTTTGGTTACGAGTTATGTGCGCGCAGATTGCGGAAGGAAGACGCGGAAATGCTCGATCTGAGCGCGTGGCGGGTGGCCGGCGTCGGTGCCGAGACGATCCGATCGGAGCCGCTCCTTAAATTTGCCGAAGAGTTGGCCCCGAGTGGGTTCGATAAACGCGCGTTTCTACCATGTTATGGCCTTGCCGAATCTTCCTTGGCTGTCAGTTTCGCGCCATTAAACCAAGGCCTTTGTTCGGAATGGGTAGACGGCAAGCATTTGAGTGAATCTCAGCGCGCCGTGCCGGTCGACAACAATGTCGGATCGCAAATCTCACGCAGTAACCAATTCGTAAATTGTGGCAAACCACTTCCTGGTCACCACGTAGAAGTCCGAGACGAAAGCGGCCGTGAGCTAGCGGAGCGATATTGCGGTAGTGTGTATGTACGCGGCCCGAGTGTCATGTCGGGATACTTCGGCGACGGGGGTAACCACCCCGATGTGTTGTCCGAAGACGGTTGGCTCGATACAGGCGATATCGGCTACCGCGCAAATGGTGACATCATGATCACGGGTCGTAAGAAAGACTTGATCATAATCAACGGCCGTAATATCTGGCCCCAAGATCTGGAATATTTAGCGGAACAAGAGCCGGAAGTTCGCCCGGGAGATGCATCTGCGTTTTCCGTTCCGGGGGCGGACGGCGTCGAGCAGGCAGTGATAGTGATCCAGTGCCGCGAGGCAGACGTCGAGAAACGTCGTAATTTGATTGAGCGCATGGACCGGGCAATACGCGCCGATTTAGGTATTGATTGCATAATTGACCTGGTGCCGCTGCACACCCTCATCCGGACCTCATCCGGAAAACTCTCGCGTTTTCGCACACGCGAGGATTTTATTGATCGGACAAACTGGGGCCAATCTTCGCACCTGCTGGCAGCGGGTTAGCGCTGCTACATTCAATCGGACGAACCTTACGAACGTTTCAGTTCGTACAAAAATAGAAGCTTGAATTGACGGCCACGCCGATCCGCAGTATCGCCGTTACAGGCGCCACCGGCTTCGTCGGTGGTGCGATCACGCGTTCCTTGGTGCAAGGTGGCTATCAAGTGCGGGTACTCGTGCGCCCAACTTCGAGCGACAAGCCGTTACCGCAAAATGTCGAGCGCGTTGTCGGCAGTCTCCAAGATGAGCCGAGTATCGAGCGTCTTTTGCAATCGGTGGATGCGTTGGTGCATTGCGCCGGGGCGGTTCGTGGCGCGCGGCGTTCAACATTCTTCGCGAATAATGCGGACGCAGTCGAGCTGCTGGTTCGCAAAGCGCAGCGCGACCACGGTATTGGTCGGTTTCTCCTGATCTCTTCGCTAGCTGCCACCCAGCCAGAAGTTTCCCCCTACGCTCAAAGTAAGCGAGCCGGCGAACTAGCCTTGCAGGAGGGCGCAGGGGATATGAATTGGTTGGCACTTCGGGCCCCTGCGGTATATGGACCGGGTGACCGGGAGTTGATGCCTTTGTTTAAAGCGATGTCGCGTGGTGTTGCGCCGGTCTGGGGTAGTCGGGGCGCCCGTTTTTCTCTGCTGTTCGTCACCGATCTCGTCGCCGCCGTTGAACAGTGGCTAAGTAGTACGACCCCTGTACGAGGTATCTATGAGCTACACGACGACCGTAGCGACGGGTACACCATGGGCGATGTTATAGAGATTGCAACGCATACCTTGCAACGGCGTGTTTATCGCATACCGGTACCTCCATTGCTGCTAGATCTCGTCGCTGCGGCAAACCTTCGATTGGCCCGTATGGCTGGTTACGAGCCGATGCTTACTCCATGGAAACTCAACGAACTCAGGCATCCTCGCTGGGTATGTGATAATAATGACTTCACTGCGGCCACCGGGTGGCAACCGCGGATTTCATTGGCCGAGGGATTACGCTTGGCCCTAGCGGAGGATCGTGACCGGCTATAGGTACAGTAGACCATCCTGAATTAGTCGGGGTGGTGCTTAGAGCAAGTAAATAATGCAATCGTTTGACGAAATTCTGCAGCGGCTGTGCAGCGTGCTTCAAGAACACGCCAAGGGCGATGTCGTGGTTCATTCAGACACGCTGTTGGCTAGCGATCTAGGCATAGACTCGGCGCAGCTAATGGAGGTATTGCTCGAGGTTGAGGATGCGTTCGATATATCAATTCCACTCAACGTGTTGCCGAACGTTTATACCGTGAACGATTTATGTAGCGAATTGCAAAAGCTTCTCGGTGCCCGCGAATGAGTCTATTTAGTAAGTTCGAGATGCTAGCAAACCGACGCAAAGCGCTCGATGAAACCGGTGCGCAACCATTTAATGTTGTTGTCGAGCGGATGATATCCGCTACCGAAGCGATTGTAGACGGTCGCCAAATGATCCTTGCCGGCACTAACAACTACCTTGGTTTAACGTTTCATCCAGAGTGCGTTGAGGCCGCCCGCGACGCGGTGAAGGCCGAAGGCACTGGTACCACCGGATCGCGTATGGCCAATGGGACGTTTGCCAGCCATATCGCCTTGGAGCGGGACATCGCGGATTTCTTCGGACGCCGTGGTGCGATAGTGTTCTCTACTGGTTATTTAGCCAATCTTGGGATCCTCTCGGCGTTAACTGATCGAGACGATGTGATTGTCATCGATGGCGACTGTCACGCCAGTATTTATGATGGGTGTCAGATGAGTGGCGCCGAAGTGATCCGCTTTCGGCACAACGATGCCGATGATTTGGCAAAGCGCCTACGGCGTCTTGGCGAACGTGCCGCAAACGCGTTGATTGTTACAGAAGGTATCTACAGCATGCTCGGTGACCGCGCGCCAATGGCTGAAATTGCCGCCGCCAAACGTGAGTATGGTGGCTATTTGTTAGTGGACGAGGCGCATTCGCTGGGCGTCCTTGGCGAGCGCGGCTTGGTCGAGGTGACCGACGAGCATGATAGCGTCGACTTCATCACGGGGACCTTCAGCAAGAGCCTCGGCGCAACGGGTGGGTTCTGTGTAAGCGATCTGCCAGAGTTGGAATTGGTTCGCGTGTCCAGTCGACCGTACGTATTTACCGCCTCGATGTGCCCGTCGGTGATCGCCTCAACCCGGGTTGCGCTTGCTGTCTTGCAGCGTAGCCCAGAGCTACGTGATCAATTGTGGAACAACGCAAACCGCCTCTACGATAGTTTGTCTGAACTTGGCTTGAGTCTTGGCCCCGAGCCGAGCCCAGTCATTGCCGCAATGCTGAGCGATGTCGACGAAGCGTTGGCCTTATGGAGTGGTCTGCTAGCACGTGGTGTTTATGTCAATCTCGTTTTCCCGCCTGCGACCCCAAATGGAAGTTACCTGCTTCGCTGTAGCGTCAGTGCGGCTCATACGACCGAACAAATCGATCAGATTGGCGCGGCCTTTGCCGACGCGCAAAAGGACTACGCAACATCATCGGCGGCCTAGTGTTGTGGTCGAAACGTGGACAAGCGCTAGCGTCCGAACGGTGTCGATGCGGCAACGATTGGGTAAAGTAAATACGTGTTGACGATCGACGAAATTCGTACCAACCTCCGCCGTCACCCACATGAGCCAGCCGAATTCGAGCCGGATCCCGTGCAGGCCGCCGTGGCGATGATACTGGCCGATGGCCATGATGACCTGGAGGTGTGCTTTATCCGCCGCACCGAGCGCGATGGTGATCCCTGGTCGGGACAAGTGGCGTTTCCAGGCGGTCGCGCAGGTCCCTTCGATCTGAATGCAAACGCGGTTGCAGAGCGAGAGACGATGGAAGAGATTGGCTTGTCGTTGGGTTCTGATCACCTCATTGGTGCATTGCCGGTGCGACCAATTCAGCGACAAGAATTGAAAATTATGTCGCCATTCGTCTACTACGTGGGTGCAGGCGCCCAGGACGTTGCGACGGTCTGCGAGCAGCACGAGGTTGCCAGCGTTTTTTGGGTTCCGTTACACTACCTTTTCGATCGGCGGGCGGCGACGGAATTGGAATATCCGATGGGTGGGACAGCGACAAGTTTCCCTGGAATCCAGTACGGTGAGCACATTATTTGGGGATTGACCTTGCGCGTGCTTGAAAGCTTCGCACAGATCATGCAACGAACATTAGCCGTGTAGAGCTTGTGCAACATTTAGTTGACCGACGCCGCGTAGGCTAGAGGGTTGGATCAACGCATATGTCGAAAGCAATCCCTAAGTTCATTAACGAAGCTATCAGGCTGTTCGAAAGCGGCGAAGTGGCCACCTTTATCCAACACGTTGTAGTGCACCAGCGTTTTGAAGCGTTCTTCAACCCAGCGCTTCGAGGCGCGAAAAATTTCGCGGGGAAAGATACTGACCCCGGTCGGCACATGGACGTCTTGTTGTTGTTCTGTGATCACGCCAAAACTCTCCCAATACAGGCGCGCCGAAGATGCGCTCGCGCGCGGTAGCCAATACAGCATGACATTGTCGAGCAGTTCGTCGCGGGTGAGAACGTTTTCCGGATGGCCGTCGCAGTCGGTCCACGACCAAAATTTTTCGATGATCCATGCGGCCTGGCCAATGGGCGAGTCGGATAGTCCATAACCGAGTGTCTGCGGCCTGGTACTTTGCTCTTTGGAATAACCCGAATCCCAGTCCCAGTAGTGCTTCGCGTCGGCGAGCGCATCCTTTTCGAACGCCGTAAGATCTTGTAGTGCGGTCTTACTCGGGCTGACGACCGGCATGTTCATGTGAATGCCAGCGCAATTATTAGATTCGGTTATACCCATGCATGCGGTCACGACCGCACCCCAATCTCCGCCTTGTGCAACATAGCGGTCATAACCTAAGCGTGCCATCAGTTGGCCCCAAGCGCGTCCGATCCGATCGACTCCCCATCCGGGACTGGTAGGTTTCCCCGAAAATCCGAAGCCAGGGAGGCTTGGGCACACAAGGTGGAAGGCATCGGCATTATCCCCACCGTGGGCGGCGGGATCGGTGAGCGGCCCGATTATTTTAGTAAATTCGATGATCGAGCCAGGCCAACCATGGGTAATGACTAGCGGCAGCGCATTTTCATTGGGCGAACGGATATGCTGAAAGTGAAAATCGAGGCCATCGATTTCGGTCGTAAACTGAGCCTGCTTGTTCAACCACGATTCACAGCGTCGCCAATCGTACTCGTCGCGCCAATATGCACATAACTCCCTAACGTAATCGAGAGGGATCCCCTGACTCCAATCTGCTGGCGTTTCGTGGTCCGGCCAGCGCGCGCTCGCGAGCCTACGACGCAGATCGTCAAGGTCATCTTCAGGTATAGCGATGTGGAATGGTTTAATTGTGGTCATTACGAAAACTCGCGTGTGGGCGTTGCAATATGCGTAAGTCTGCGGCTGGCCGAACTGTTTATTCGGACTACGGGATCCGGTCATCGATTACGTTAAATGTACTGCTATGATAGGCGACGTTCAGGATATTGTCGTGTTCCGTCAGAGCTACTTTCGATCGCCCAATTGCGTGTGATCCCGCTAATGAAACCACCGCTGCAACTAGTCTTACTCCGCCATGGCCAGACCCTATGGAATAAGCAGCATCGCTCAACCGGTTGGGCGGATGTTGGGCTGACCGAAAAGGGCGAGCGGCAGGCTCACGCGGCGGGAGAGTTACTCGCGGCGGCAGGATTTGAATTTGATCAATGCTACACATCACAATTGCGTCGGGCACAGGTGACGCTAGACATCGTGTTGCGTGCAATGCGCCGCGCTGATGTTCCGATCCAGCAGCACTGGCGCTTAAATGAACGTCACAGCGGGGCCTTTGAAGGTTTAGGACCCCTCCAAGCGGTATCTCAATTCGGATTATGGCGATTTCTTCAGTGCCAACTCCGTGATGATGTGGCGCCGCCATCGCTCGCAATCGACGATCCACGCTTTCCTGGAAATCAAGAACGATTTGCCGGAATTGCCGCCGCCAATTGGCCGCGTGCAGAAAGCATGGAGCAGACGTGGCGGCGCGTGCGGCCCTTGTGGGAGGAGGAGATCGTGCCCGCACTTAAAGCCGAACGCCGCTTGTTGATTGTGTCGCATAAAAATACGCTGCGACTGTTACTCAAAAAGATCACCGGAAGCTCGGCGTCGCCGGCGGAAATATTATCCGTTCGTAATTGTAAGCCGTTGGTTTTGGATCTGGACGATAAGCTGCAAGCGGTTCGTGATTACATTATTAAGGATACCCGCCGTAGCTGACGCCCAAGCGCCGACGCTTAGCCACCGTCAACAAATAGCTGTCGAACGTTTTCGAGGTCTTGCAGGAAGTCAACTTCCCCCCAGCGCTGACCTTCAATCGATTGTGTTTGGACCAAGTCTCGTTCAGCAAGGATGCCGATGGCCTTTAGGTACCACCAATTTAAACTATTCGGTGTGCGCATGACCTGGTCCAAGATCTGGACAAAATGCGCTGGACCGTCGCCAATAAATCGCATCATACCGATTGATTCACCGTCGATATTCTGAGGCTCGATAGATTTTCCAACTTCGAGCAGTTTGGTTCCGGCAAGTCGGACCTTCATGTCGTCCGAGTCGTATTCCGATTTATGATCTATTGCTAAGCATACCGGTGCCGTGGGCGCGCGCAATAAGGTTTCGCAAACAGCGGGTTCGAACACCGTGTCGCCATTGAGCAGAACGAAATCGCCGGTCATTACGTGGCGTGCCATCCAGCAACTCGCGAGATTATCGGCGACGTTAAAAAATGGGTTAAATACGCAATTTGGCGCCTGAGTGGCCGCTGAAAGTTCACGCAATGCGGTTTCTACCGCCCCGGCGGCGAAACCCGTTACTACGGTGATCTCGCTTATCCCGCACTGGTTTAGACTTTCTATCTGGTGCGCAAGTATTGTCTTATTACCGATCGACAGGAGGCATTTAGGTAGCGTTTCGGTCAACGGCAGCAGGCGCCCGCCTTGGCCTGCGCTTAGAATTATCGCTTTCATTAGTCCCTCGGTCGTAATAACGGTTATCGCAATGGCCGCGGTCAATATCGAAACATGCGAATAGCGGCGGTGGCGTTGGAAGAGGATTTTTGCGACCGCGATCCTGTCGGTAATTGGGCTTGCGTGCAAGCGCCGGTGCTACGACTGTGTCTGTGGATTTAACCACGACTCTATGCGGCCGCCTCGAACATGAATGAGCGCCGCCTGAAGCAATCGAATAGCGTGGAAGATTAACGATATGATGGTCCAGGCCGCAACACCCAGGAATCCCAAATCCGGCCTTCCGACGAGGCTTGCGACGGTTAAGATCGCAAGATTGGGATTACGCCGGGCGGTTATTGTGCGGAAAAAATAGTCGACGGGTTGCCAAATATGCGTTTCAATCTTAAAAGCAAGTACGAACAATCCTTCGAGTAGACGTCCGATGAGATAGCCGGCAAGAATCACCCACAAGGCAGGTTCTAAAGACGAGGCTACCGATGGTGATGCGATTGGTAGCACGCCGACATACCACCCATACCACCAAAATGGCGGGTGGATGAGATCAATGCCATGGTCGTAGATATTGCCCCAAGCCGATGACGTTACCGTTACTCGAGCGAGTTTACCGTCGACGGTATCGAGAAAAGTCATCGCCCAAGCAATGGGAATTGCACTTAGAAAGTGTCCCTTGGTAAATAACCACAACGCGACTAGCGTCAAGACAAGGCTCATTGTGGTGACGCTATTTGGACTTATCCCCCGTGCCGCGGCCCATCGTGTCACGATACGCGCGGGCTTCGGCCAACACCATTTTGTAACGAAGTCCGTCGCGCCCTTATACGCAGCGCCAAATGTTTTAGTCTCGAGATCGTCGATGGACGTGTCCGAATATGACAATACAAACGGGGCAGCACGCTTACGCAACGCGTTGTCGTAGCTTGATCCGAGCTCGGCTGGGCTCATTACATCGAAGCCTGTTTCGTTCAATATTGTTGGATCGCTTCGGGTTGCTTGCAGCGACCCCAATACGGTTTTGAGTTGTGCAGCTGGGACGTTGGCGGCGACCGCAATATCGCCCTCGGTAGTTGTCAACACAGTATTAGAGCGTGCTGCGATAGCGACAATAAGATCCGGTCCGAGCAAATAATCTGCCCGAACCGCCACTACGGTCGCACTTTCGCCATCGAACTCACTTTCGTCAACATTAACACCGGCCTTTGCGAATGATCGGCGATGACGCTCAGCCGGCTCTAGACTCCATAGCTTGATATCACACTCACCAACAATGACTAAATGTGGTCGTGCGTTTATTGGATCAACCGGGGAACTGGATCTGCTATTTTTATTCACGAAAACTTCTCAATGTGCCCGCAAACCGCCGAGTTTGGATCGCGCGCTAGACAAATACAGGAACCGGCGTTGATGCAAATTTGATGCGATACTTAACCCAAAGCGCTCAGGTGAGCGTCGCGCGGACCAATCAAGTTGATTATAGACCGATACATTACTAGAGAAGTACTCAAACCGCTGCTGACGATTTCCGCCGTACTGATCGTAATTTTCGTTGGGTACAGTTCGGGCCGTTATCTGTCGTATGCCGTTGACGGCCTACTCCAGCTCGATACCCTCGCGTCATTCATTTTAATCAAAATGGTGATCGCGCTTGAGGTACTGCTACCAATTGCCCTGTATTTATCTATTGTTCTCGGACTCGGGCGACTCGAGAGTCGCTCCGAGATTATTGTTGTACGGGCGAGTGGCATTGGAAACGCCCGCGTAATGCGCGTGGTGCTCGGTATTTCCTGTTTATTGGCTTTGGTAGTTGCGTGTTTCTCGATATTTGGGCGGCCACTCGCGTATGAACAAAGCTATTGGATCAAGGCGAAGGCCGAGTCAGAGATAGAACTCGATAAGCTCGAAAGCTCAAATTTTTATGATAGTGAGCAACGTGAACGCACGATCTTTGTAGAGGATGTCGACAAAGACGCGGGTCTGTTAAATCGCATATTTATCCGAGGGGAACGCAACGGCATTATTCACATCATTTACGCCAAATCTGGACAGCAAATCTTCGAAGAGATCAGCGGTAAACGCCTATTGATTTTATCTGACGTCCACGTCTACTTCCTTGGTCCCCGAGGTGCGGCGGACAAAGGGTTGGCGAAGTTTAAACAAATGAAACTGCGGCTGAGTAACCCAGACTCAGCAACGGTTGGTTATAAACGTAAGGCGGCACCGACTGCAGTTCTAGCACGCTCGAATCAGGCATTGGATATAGCCGAGTTTCAATGGCGGCTATCGACGCCCATCTCTACGATTTTACTCGGCATGCTTGCGGTGGTTGTCAGTCGTACTGCGCCACGCAGCTCTCGCTATACCAAGACGATCGGGGCCGTGTTGGTCTATGTGATCTATTACAACCTAACCGCAATGGCGAAAACCTGGGTCGAGACAGGGGTGGTCGGTGAGTTTCCGGGGATCTGGTGGGTCCAATTCGCGTTGGCCCTATTAATTGCGGCTTTGATCCTAGTTCCGAGGTGGGCCTTTCGACGGGCTGCCGATCAACAGCTGCTTGGAGCCGCCAAGACGGCTGTTCCGGTCGAGTGATTAAGCGCCTTCGAACCAGATGAAGATATTAGATCGCCATATTCGAATGCATCTGGGCCAAGGGTTTGTACTCGTGCTGCTTGTTTTGGTGTCGGTTTTCAGTTTCCTGGATTTTGTCGAGGAGCTCGATGATATTAATTTGGGTAACTACGATGTGTTCGACGCGGTCATATTCGTTATTTTGACCACCCCAGAACGCGCCTTATGGCTGGTGCCAGTCAGCGCGCTATTGGGTTGTCTCATCGCATTGAGCATTCTTGAGCACGGCAACGAGCTGTCGGTAATGCGTGCCGCGGGCGTGCCGATCCGTCAGATCGGTTGGTCCATTCTTAAGGCCACCGGTCAATTAATATTGATTGTGGTTATCTTTGCACAGTTTATCAGTCCGAACTTAGGCGAGCGCGCCTGGCGTGATCGAGCGTTAGCTATCGCTGGTGATATCGTCGTGCGCAAAGATAGCGGTACGAATTTTTGGTTTCGCGACGGCCGGCGATTTATCAGTATTCGTGACATGGTCTATGGGCGCATTCCCACTGAGATAGAGATCTACGAGTTTAATGAAGACGGCGAATTGGCGCTGTTTACGGAAGCGCGCGAGGCGCAACCCGAGACCGACGGCACATGGTTATTGAAAGATGTCGTTAGAAAACGCATAAACGGATTTAAGATTGCGGTTGAACGCCTCCCCGTCTTGAGATGGGATTCATTTTTGAGCCCGGCACAAGGCGCGGTTATTCAACTCGATGCTGAGAGCCTAGCGCCTAGCGATCTGTATTATTACGCGCGTGATCTCCGTGCCCGTGGTCAGCGGGCCGACCGCTACGAATTAGCATTGTGGCGTAAGTTAAATGTCCCGTTTGCGACACTCGCGATGGTCTTGCTTGCGATCCCATTCGTGTTCGGACCACACGATCGTCGCGGGATTGGTCGCCCAGTGTTGTTTGGTGCCGGCGTCGGCATTGTGTTCTACATGGTCGACCAAATGCTTGCGCAAATCGGATTGTTGGCGGAAATCAATCCGGCCGTAACGGCGACTGCACCAGCAGCCTTCTTGTTTATAGTTGCGCTGATCCTAATGCGGCGCCTAGGTTGACGGTAGCGATCGATTTGCCCGCCCAAGTGAAACCCACGCCAACAAAGTTTTGTGCCGTAATTATGGCTGGAAGACGCGGTGACTGCGATCCGGTAGCCCGAGCAGCAGGTATCAGCGATAAGTGTCTTGTCGACGTCGCAGGAACGCCGATGCTTACCCGTGTTCTGCAGACAATTGAATCCAGCGCGCACGTTGGTCGGATCGTGTTATGCGGCGAACCCTCATTGCAGGACACACCAGCCGTGAGGCAACGAATCGAGCGTGGCTCTTTGGAATTTTTAGCCGCGGCAATGTCGCCGGCGGCGAGCGCATCGCGCGCCTGCGATCGATTCGAGGATGCGCTGCCGTTGTTGATCGTGACCGCAGATCACCCGCTACTCGACCGCGATATGGTTGATCATTTCTGCCAAAGTGCGCGCGACCATAGCGATGTTTGTGTCGGTGTGGCACGAGCAGACTTAGTATCTCGGCGTTATCCGCGCTCGACGCGGACATTATTAAGATTCTCTGACGCTGCTTATTGTGGTTGTAATATCTTTTCGCTGAATACGGTTAATGCCCGTATCGCTGTGAGGTATTGGACCAGGCTGGAAGCCGATCGCAAGCGCCCATGGCGATTGATCCGCACGCTTGGCGTTCGTAGCCTGCTGCGCTATGTGTGTCGGCGTCTTACCCTGACCGATGCCTTGGCGACTTTCTCACACAAGCTTGGACTTGAGGCGCGCGCGATCGAAATGCCGTTTGCGGAGGCAGCGATCGACGTCGACAAGCCTGCAGACCTAGTATTGGTGGAGTCGATTCTCAATGCCCGGGCGAGGGGGCAAGGCAATGAGACCGAATAATACATACTAAACATCGAGTGAGCGTCGTCTGGTCGACGGTCGTGAGGTTTGACCGATCTTTGTGATTAATCGACAATACCGCCAGCCGATGACGCATTGCCGTCTACATCGGCGACCAGATCCGTTATCGACGACAAAGTTAAGTTTCCGCGCACGTCCAGGAATACCGATGAGACAACCCACTGCCGACCTAGCTGGTCCTCGATGACCGTCGACTTCACCCACCTTGATGGGCGCCCGATTCATTTTGTACGCGGTCGTGAGATTCTAAAAGCGCATCCTGAGATTAAGGACTTAATGAAGAAGAACCCGTGGACGGCGCTGTGGACAGTGTTGCTGGTCTCGGTGCAATGGAGTACGGCAATTGTCGCCAATGAGTTGGCTTGGTATTGGATTGTCCCCTTGGCTTATTTGTTTGGCGCGTTTTTGAACCACGCCCTATATGTTGTGATTCACGAATGCACTCACAACCTGGTATTGCAACGTGCTGCTGCCAATAATCTGCTCGGCATCTTCTGTGACTTAGCATTGGTCGTCCCAAGCGCGATGGGATTTAGGAAATACCATCTCATGCACCACAAGTTCCTGGGACAATATTTACGTGACCCCGATATAGTTCGCCACGAGGAAGCCCGCCTTATTGGAAACTCGCCGGTGCGCAAAGCGCTTTGGCTGTTCCTGTTCTCGCTATCGCAGGCCTTGCGTCCGATGCAAATCAAAGAAGTGCAATTCTGGGATCGGTGGATCGTTACCAATCTCGCAGCGGTTGCCCTGGTAGATATTTTGATTCTCGTGATAATCGGACCGCAAGCGCTCGCCTACCTTGCGCTATCAACATTGTTTGCGCTTGGGCTGCACCCGCTTGGTGGTCGTTGGATCCAGGAACATTACTTGACCGCCGACGGGCAAGAAACCTATTCGTATTATGGCCCGTTAAACAAAACCTGTTTTAATATGGGTTATCACAACGAGCACCATGACTTCGCGACGGTGCCATGGAACAACCTACCAAAAGTTAAGCGGCTGGCACCCGAATATTACGACCACCTGAAGTCGTACCATTCGTGGACTGCTGTGCTGCTGAACTATATTTTTGACCCATCAATGTCGTCCTATAGCCGTATCGTTCGGCCTGCGGTTAACGCGGACGAATGATCGCGACGAGCATCGAGATATCGCGGGCATCCAAGCACGCGTATCTATGATGTTAACCTTGTATTCGGTGCTATGAAGATCGGAGTCCTCAGCAACCCGGTGAGCCGCCGTAACATCACTAAACTAGGTAAGTTTCGAGAATTTATTAACCAACACGACGATGTCGTACATAGGGAACTCACCGATTTCGGCGCATTAAAAAGCGTGCTGAACGATTTTGCGGCTGCGGGAATTGAGCTACTCGTGATCAATGCTGGTGATGGCACGGTGAGTGCGGTACTTACCGAGATTTTCGAACTCGGCGAGAATTCAAGTCATCCCAAATTGGCAATCCTGCCGGGTGGAACGTCGAATACCATCGCCGCCGATGTTGGACTGCGTGGCAACCGGGTCGCATCGCTGCGACGGCTTTTCTCGGTAGTCGGGCGCGGCGAAGTCGAACAGCATTGTGTATCCCGGCCGCTCATTAGGGTGGAGTACGATCCAGCGCGTCGCGCCGTATGTGGTATGTTTTTCGGTACCGCAGCGATCTGTGACGCGATTACGCTCCGCCGCCAGCTATTTCCGCAAAGATGGATCCCTGATCCCTTGGCGGGCGCGTTGACTCTCGGGTATGTTTTAAGCGGGGTTTTGTTCTCTCGCAGCCAATTACTTCGTGGTCATGCGATTGCCATCGATCTTGATGCGGTATCGGAGCCGGAGACACGATTAAGTCTCGTTATGGTGACGACCTTGCACCAGATCTTTCTTGGCAGCTCGCCATTTTGGGGTGATGGGGAGGGCCGGCTGAAATACACCAGTATTCGATCCCCGGCTGATGGCTTGGTGCGCCACGCCTACCGGATCTTATACGGAAGGGATAAAGAACGCTTACCCAATGCCATCTATCGGAGTGCTGCGGTTGATCAAATTCAATTGCGGATGACCGGTCCATTCAATTTGGATGGTGAGTTTTTGCAACCAGCGCCGGATACACCCGTGACCTTGACTAGTCCGAGTACCGCACAGTTTGTGCAATGTTAAGCCGCGACATAAAACAATGGTATGTGAATTTCTACAATTAGCGATTAAGTCGACGCAATGGATGACGCCGTAAGCAATTTCGATGAACGGGCGGCGGACGCGCCGCCCTTACCCGCGAGTGCGGCGGGTTTTTGTTTGCGTTATGCGAGCATATACCGCCTAAGTGTTGCCGTGATGATCTTTTTGGAGGCCGGGCAGTCTGCCTGTTCGATGTTGCTACCGTATGCGATCAAACAAATCATGGATGCGGTGGAATTTGCCAATGAGATCGGAAGCGACGTGTGGGCGGGGGTTGAAGGTCCATTATGGTTATTCGGATTTCTAAACCTTGGAGTAGTGCTCTTTTCACGCGCTAGTGGGGCTATCTTAGTTGTGCTTGGACCTTCGTTGCGGCGGCGCGTGCGGCGAGAGCTATTTGCCTATTTACAGCATCACTCCCAGCGGTATTTTCTGAGTAACTTCGCCGGCTCGTTGGCCAACCGGATCGCCGAGGTGTCGATGAGTGTCGCTCATACAGTGTGGACGGTGCTCTTCGATTTTTGGCCGCTCGTTATAGCGTTTAGCGTTTCGTTGGTATTGCTGATCGGGGTGAACGTGAAACTCGCGCTGGCGCTGGGGACTTGGATAGCGGCCTATGTGGCGATTTCCTATGTCCTCGCGCAACGCTGTCGCCGTTATGCTCGAGATTATGCGGCCGCTCGCTCGCTGGTGAGTGGCAAGATCGTAGATTCGGTGACGAATATTATGAATGCGAAATTGTTCGCGCGACGCGATTTCGAGCGCTCCTATCTCGAGGGTTATCTCAATCTAGAGGTAAAGCGCGCGCGGGAAACCTTCTGGTATATGGAACGGATCCGATGGTTTCAGTTTCTGGCCGCAATGACCTTGATGATCGGGATCATCGGTTATGCGCTAAAGATCTGGAGCGCGGGTGGAATGACAGTGGGCGAGTTTGCGATGGCTGCGAGTTTGTCATTATTGTTGATAGAACAGGCGCGTGGTTTGAGTCGTCGGTTTCTAGACTTCTTTGAATACGTGGGCAATATCAACGACGGCGTCAGTATCATCGTACGACCGCACGAGGTTATTGACGATATTGATGCCAGACCGCTGGTCGTAGGCGCTGGTGCAATCGAGTTTAAGCACGTCGATTTTAGCTATACCGAGAACAAACCGGTGTTTCAGGATCTTAACGTTACCATTCGACCCGGAGAGAAAATCGGTTTGGTGGGGTTCTCCGGTAGCGGTAAGAGCACGATACTTAACCTACTGTTGCGATTGTTTGAGCCGCAGTCTGGCAGCATCTTGCTCGATGGGCAGGATATTCAGACGGTGTCGCAAGAAAGTCTACGCGCCGCGATCGCCATGATTCCACAAGACCCCATGTTATTTCATCGAACCTTAATGGAGAATATTCGCTATGGCCGCCTCGATGCTTCTGATGAGGAGGTGATTGAGGCAGCCACAAAGGCACATGCGCACGAATTCATCATGGATACAGAAGACGGTTACGAGTCACTGGTTGGCGAGCGCGGGGTAAAACTTTCGGGTGGACAGCGGCAACGGATTGCGTTGGCCAGAGCGGTGCTCAAAGATGCCGAGATATTGGTACTGGATGAAGCAACCAGTTCATTGGACTCCGTGACGGAGCGGCACATCCAGGAGAGCTTGTCTTATTTAATGCAGGACAAGACGGTCATGGTGATCGCGCACCGATTGTCCACGCTATCGCACCTCGATCGCATTTTGGTATTCCATAACGGGGTAATTGTGGAAGACGCAAACCATGCTGAGCTACTTGCCAACAAGGGACACTATGCGAAATTGTGGTCGATGCAAGCAGGTGGCTTTCTACCCGAGCTTGAGCGCGTGGATGAAACGGAAGAGGAAGTAAATGGCTAACGGAGCAAACGCATGAATCAGGCGGCAAACAAAGTTGAATGCCCGAATTGCGGCTATGCAATCGATGTTAGCGAGCTGCTATACCATCAGGTCGACCAACAGTTAAAGAAAAAGTACAACGATGAATTGGCCCAGGAGCGCAACAAGTTTCAAGACCAACTTGGTGCCTTAGATGCACAGCGAGCGCAATTAGACGCAGAAAAAGCGGCGCTGGATAAAAAGATCACCGCGGCAATTACCGATGGCCTTGCAGCTGAGAAGCGACACCTGAGGGATTCGATCAAAACAGAACTGGAGACCGAACAAGCAGAAAAGGATAAGTCGATCCAACGAGAGCTGGCTGAGAAGACAACACAGCTGAAGGATTTCAATAAAACTAAGGCAGAGTTCGAGCGACTAAAACGCGAAAAAGACGCGCTAAAAGAGAGCTTGGAAGCCGAGGCAGAAAAGAAACTCAATGAACTCTTGGTCGAGGAGCGTGAAAAAATCCGTAAGGCGGTAGAGGATCGCTCGAGACTCAATCTGGCCGAACGTGAGAAAGTTATCGAACAGCTCAATGAGCAGCTCAAAGATGCTCAACGCAAAGCGGAGCAGGGTTCCATGCAACTGCAAGGAGAGGTCCAGGAACTAGCGCTCGAAACATTTCTTGAACGTACCTTTGTGCTGGATACGATTGAAGAGATAAAAAAGGGCGCACGTGGCGCCGATTGCTTGCAGATTGTGAATACCCGCTCCCGGCAGAATTGCGGGACCATCTACTATGAAAGTAAACGGACCAAGGGCTTTCAGCCTGGCTGGATTGAAAAGTTTAAGCATGATATCCGGGAAAAGGGTGCGGATATCGGGGTGCTCGTGACCGAGTCGATGCCGAGTGATATGCCCCGCCTCGGACTCAAAGACGGCATCTGGGTGTGTACTTTTGATGAGTTCAAAAGCCTTTCTTTGGTATTGCGGGAGTCGGTGATCCGATTAAGTAACGCGATCACCACGCAGGACAACAAGGGCGATAAGATGGGAATGCTATACGATTTTCTAACCGGTAATGAGTTCCGACTGCAGGTTGAAGCGATCGTCGAAGGCTTTACTCAAATGCAAGGCGACCTCGAATCCGAGAAGCGCTCGATGGCGGCGGTGTGGAAGAAGCGCGAAAAGCAGCTACAAAAGGTCTTGATAAACACAACCCACATGTATGGATCGGTGAAGGGGATTGCTGGCAGTGCGATCCAGAGCGTACCGCTGCTTGAGATGGCCGATGAGGAGAGCGGTGATGCGGATCCGTCGAGGGAATAGAGGCAATGGCTAAATCTCTGCAGGAGCAGTTGCTGGCGGCCGGTGCCGTGGACAAAGAGCGGGCAACGAAGCTCAAGAAGGCGAAGCATAAACAGGTGAAGCAACGCGCCCGCGGATCTGCACCGCCGGATGAATTGAAGGTCTCGGCCCAGCGAGAACATGAGAAGAAAATTGCACGCGATCGAGAGCTGAGCCAACAACGTCAGGCGGAACTGGAGCGCAAGGCGGTTTCCGCTCAAGTACGCCAATTAATCGAAAAGAACGCGGTCGAGCGTGACGGTGGAGACCTCTCATATAATTTTCCCGACCAAGGCGTGGTAAAGAAAATTCATGTTACGCAGCAGCAACTCACTGCATTGGCGCAAGGTCGTCTGGCAATTGCCCGATTGGACGGGGCTTACGCACTCATTGCCAATCCGGTCGCCGCTAAGATTATTGAGCGCGATCCTGTTTCTGTTGTGGTATTGAATACAGCGACGGAGAGCGCCGAGGACAGCGACGATCCGTATGCGGATTATCAGATCCCCGATGATCTGACCTGGTAGATACCTAAGGAGGGATGCATGGAACCGCAATTTTGGCGTGAGCGATGGGCAGCAAACCAGATCGGTTTCCACGAAGAAAATTTCCATCCGATGTTACAGCGGTATTGGGATACGCTTGCCATTGATCAGGCAACGCCGGTGTTTGTGCCTTTGTGCGGGAAATCTAAAGATTTGGTTTGGCTTCGAAACCGTGGCCACGATGTTATTGGGATTGAGTTAAGCGAGATCGCGGTTCAGGCGTTTTTCGATGAAAATGACATTCGTGCCGGGCAAGATCAATACGGTCCCTTTAGGCGCTACCAAGGTGCCGGGTACACGTTACTTAGCGGCGATATTTTTGACCTAACTTTAGATCTTATCGATCCGATCTCGGCTGTCTACGATCGCGCAGCACTCATAGCCCTGCCACCGGACATGCGGCGAAAATACGTTCAACACCTTCAATCTCTAAGTGCATCCGCCGCGCATGGATTATTGGTCACCGTGTCTTATGCAGTAGATGAGGTATCACCGCCACCGTTTTTGGTTGCACCAGAGGAAGTCAGGTCGCTATACGAGCCATGGTGCGACGTTGGGTTACTCGGCACCGGAGAGACGACAGTCAAAGGTGCGGCAGGCCGCGAATCTGCGTATCGATTGATCGCTCACTAGCTCGTCATCGAATAACCATGTTGATCCATGCTCGCCTAATCGCTGACACGCATTTTCTTGGTCGCTTTGAAACAAGCTTATTGTTGCTGCATCGAAACGCAGTTGTACCGTGGTTTATTGTTGTGCCGGATAGTGTTGAAACGGAACTACTCGATCTTCCTCGCCCGGTGCGCGAAGCGGTACTGGAGGAGTCCGCCCAGGTCGCGACTTTCGTTCAATCGTATTTCGGATCGTCAAAAGTCAATTTCGCCGCGATCGGAAATATTGTCCCGCAACTCCATCTACACGTCGTTGGGAGAGATCCGGGAGACAATTGTTGGCCGGCGCCGATTTGGGGGAATCTCACCGAGGATAAGCAGTATCCGGCAAGTGAGTGTGAGGCGATATGCGCTGCGCTGGTGGCGGATTATGGTCTACAGAGGGACGCGGGGAGGGTCTAGGCTGATAGTCGCTGGCCAGACGCAGCCTCAGGCTAATCAAACAGCATTGTGATGTAGTTTGCCGATACGCGGCAACTTGGCGGTAACTTCTTGCCGGGTCGCGAGCGCACGGAGGTAATGAGGGCGCGAAAGGCCCATAATCACGAAAATGGCACGCGAATTGCGAGTGATCATCTGATCGCAAACCGTTAAGGCTGCCGATGGCCCAGATACAACTTCATCACCACGAGTCTCAGAGCATTGTCGATTCGGCCAATGCCACCAAGCGCTCGCGCGGATTCCATCCGTTCGGGGAAGATGGTCTGACCTTTGGTGACGTTCTTGACCTGATAAACCCGCTGCAGCACATCCCCGTGATCGGTGCGCTTTACCGCAAGATTACTGGTGATGTCATCGATCCGGCGATCCGTATAGCTGGGGGCGCACTATTCGGCGGTCCGATTGGTGCGGCGGTCGCATCGGTCGCGGTAGCCGTCGGCGCGGTGCGTCATGATCCGGCGTCGCCACGAGCGACACAAACTGCAGAACGATTCGAACAACCGGTCAAACCCGCAGCAATGGTGTCGAAACCAAGACGATCGACAGTTGCAGCGACCGCATTCGATGGAATACCAGATCGCGCCGCCACTGGAGAAATTCAGACCACTGCCCTGGAGCTGGCCCAGGATCCGGGCCGCACGCTCCGTCACGGTCGCCGGACGCTTGCCGACGCCTACGGCGCCCATGTCGAAAAAATGTTGGAAAGCGCTTCCATCCATCGGTCAGGTCGTGTGGATGTCGCGGTTTAAACCGAATACAACGGCATTGCGATGTCGCTATTTGCTTCTTTAGGCTGAGGCTGAACCCGTACCGCGGCCCAAGTAATACGGAGCGTCTCCACAAATCATCCGAATACTTCGAACAACTCCGCGAATGCCCGCAATTGTCCCCCGCGCGTCGAACTGGGCACGAGGATGGGCGTTCTAATGCCTGCCGCAGTCCATTTCGCGAGTTCTTCGCGTACCCGAGCCGGCGGCCCCGCAATGGTGGTGTCATCCAGCCAACGATCAGATAGGCATGCCGCAACGCCCTCCAGATTATCGTCTCGAATACAGGCCTCAACACTCGCCATCTCTTCACCATAGCCGGCGGCTTTCCAATAATTCCGATAGTTCGGAAGTAGTGCGTAACGACTAAGCGTTTTTCGGTTAACGGCGCGTGCGGCGTCAAGATCCTCGTCAATGCAAGTTGGTATCATGTTGGCGACAAAAAAGGCTGGATCATTCGCTACGCGTTGCGGTAGCGCCGCTAGAGAATTCGCCATATGCGAACGCGCGCCATTCGCAAATATCATGCCATCGGCGATCTCAGCGGCTAGCCCCACCATTTTGTCTCGCAAGGTAGCTAATATAATTGGCGGTAGCTCACCGGCACGGGGCACCGCTTTGAGTTCCGCCACAAAGTGCCGCGTATCAGTTAGTGGCTTGCCTCCGTCGAGTCCACGCGGCGCTAACGCTGGGGCATGGGATACGCCGATCCCAAATCGAAATCTACCACCTGATATTTCATGGATGAAGGACACCATTGGTGCGTATTCTTCGACTGTACGAAAATAAATTGGGGTGATTGCCGTGCCGAATTCGACGCGTGTGGTGGTCAGCGCAATCGCTTCGCAAAGTGCGAGCCCATCGCCGATACTTGGGCAGTAGATCCCCGAATATCCCCGGGTTTCTAGTTCCTTCACCAATTCCAAGATGGCTCTACGTTTGCCCGGTACTGCGGCCAAGCTTACCGCAGGTTTGTCATTAACCATAAGTCGATTCCAAAAGTGAGAGTTAGTGGGTTATTTTCGCCTTGCATAGATCATTCTCTGTATGAGGCTGCAGATCTGACGCGTTGGCGGGTACAATACGCGCGATGAATTGGTCGTGTAAGTATACTCCCCCAGCATGAACATCCTGATTATCGACACTTCAAAAAGAAGCGCGCAGATCATGCGCCGTTTTCTGGCCAAAGGCATCGATGATGTCGGGGTTACGGAATACGATCCGGAGCAGCAGGGTGAAGTGCCCCACGCATTCGACTGGAGCTCCTACGATGCAGTGATCCTTGGGGAGGATTTCGGCGCCGCGGGTAGCGGCCTGCAATGGCTCGAAGATTTAAGCACTAGCGCGAACTTTCCGGGCGCGATTCTAATCATTTCGAAAGCAGATCCACAATTAACCGCTAAGGCCCTAAAGGCCGGGGCCAATGATGTCATCGTGAAACGTGACTTGAACTCCGATGCCTTGTGTGAGTCCGTGCGCGCGGCGGCGGCGAGCGTACGTGACAAGTCCTCGGGTGGCAAAGACGATACCTATGGGGCGAGCGACGCTCAGATTGTAGCCCGCGCTCGCGACGAGGGATCCGACGACCAAGGCTACAAATTTAAGCGCCTTATTGGGCAGGGCGCGATGTCACGCGTTTATCTGGGAGAACGGTTGGCTGATCAGCAGACCGTTGTGGTCAAAATTATGGACGGCACCTTGTCTGGTGAAGACGAAAGCGTGAAACGGTTCGTGCTCGAGGCCTCGCTGGCGCAAGCCATCGACAGTCCACACGTGGTAAAGGTATTTGAGCAAGGTTTCACCGACCAGTATGGCTTTATGGCGATGGAATTCTTTTCCCGTGGAGATCTGAAACATCGGATCGAAAACGGTATCACTCCGCAACACGCCTATAGGTACATGCGTGAAATAGTAATGGGACTGTCTGCAATCCACAAAGTTGGAATCATCCATCGAGATCTGAAACCGGCGAACATAATGTTTCGTTCGGATGATCAGTTAGCAATTGCGGATTTTGGAATTTCGAAGCGCGCCGACGCTACCACTCAGTTGACGCAAGTAGGCTCTGTGATGGGTACGCCTTATTACATGAGTCCTGAGCAGATCCGCGCTGAACACCTCGACCAACGAGCCGATCTCTATAGTGCCGGCGTGATCTTGTACGAGATGCTCACTGGCAAGAAGGCTTTTGAAGCAGATTCGCTCCCCGGCATCGCAATGAAACATTTGCAATCTGAACCCGATCCGCTACCGCATAAGCTGCGACGATTCGAACCGGTTTTTCGTCGACTGATTATGAAGAATCGTGAAGAGCGCTACAGCGACGCCGACGAAGTGCTGGCTGATTTAAACGCGTTGGCAAAAAACAAGCAATAGTACTTTTGTTACCTTCAGGCCGCGGGTGCGTTAAAGAGTTCCCAGGGTGACCCCTTGAACCATGCGTTGAGTTCGCTCGCCGGCATCGGCATACCGACGTGATACCCTTGGGCACGCTGGCAACCCATCAAAGTTAAGGTGTCGAGCGTCTCTTCATCCTCGACGCCCTCGGCGACCACCGTTAGATCGAAATTGTGCGCAAGGTCAATGACTGACTGCACGATGCGGCGATCGGCAAGACTGTCCACCATATTTGTCACAAACGATTGATCAATTTTCAGGATATCAACTGGAAGTTGTTTCAAGTAGGCGAGTGATGAATGACCCGTTCCAAAGTCATCGATTGCGATCTTAAGTCCATGCTCATGCAATTGATTAAGGATCTGTAAACACGTCTCTGGATTCGCCATGATGGCGCTTTCTGTAACTTCAACCGTTAACGTGTCGCTGTCTCTATTCCACAGGTTTAGGGCACGCAGCACGACCTCGGGTAAATGTGGATCGGTCAATACTAGGGTAGAGAAATTTATCGAGACCGGTACGTTCGGCAATATCGCCTGCCAGTCACCGCACTCGCGCAGACCATTATTTAGACACCATAGGGTCAGCGGCATTATTAGGCCGGACTTTTCGGCCGTGTTGACGAACGTCGACGGGTTAACGGGCCCAAAGGGGCCGTTCGGCCAGCGCGACAGCATTTCCACCCCGGCAAACTCACCGGTCTCGACATCGACAATTGGTTGATAACATGCCTGTAACCCGCCGGCGTTGATTGCCGCTTCGAGCTGGGTCTCAAGCTGGAGTGCCTGGACCGGTTCAGACGCCTCGCGCTCGCAGTAACGAACCGACTCAAGGTCGCCTACTTCAGCGTCGCGCAGCGCTAAGTCTGCACAGCGTAGCAGCGCGTCTGCACAGTCTGCATCATCGGGGCTGACGCTAGAGCCGAACGCAAGTTTCATTTTGATCTCGCGCCCATCAAGTTCGATCGGTGCGCAGCAAGTGCGCTGAATCTTGTTGATCGCCATGATTGGTTGCGCCTGATTTTTTAGACCTGGCAGTACCAGTGCGAACTCATCGGTGTTTATTCTGGCGAGGTAGTCCTTGTCGCGCAG
Source organism: Gammaproteobacteria bacterium (assembly GCA_021773835.1). Taxonomy (GTDB): domain Bacteria; phylum Pseudomonadota; class Gammaproteobacteria; genus UBA11873. The sequence goes on along the minus strand of JAJFJQ010000066.1, from coordinate 247,840 downwards.
GCAACTGTGTAAGCGTTCGATGAACTCTTCTATGATTGTGTCGCTTTCCGTGTAGCCATATTCGATACAGACGTCTTTTAGGCGCTGGACTCTTAACACAATGACAGCGACAAGCTCGCCGGCATCGCACGTCGGGTTGAGCGACTTCTCTAGTGTGCCGAGAAGATCTCCGCGGTTTGGAAGCGTAGTGATAGCGTTGTACACGAATAATATCGCCGGGTTGTCGACTTACAGGTAGAAATCCTCGGGTTCTATCCCGTGGCTGCCCGGCTCCAACGATTTTGCGATTGTGACGACGTTGTCAGGGTTTTCATTTGCCGCCAGCATGAGATCCTGCGTTGGCGGATTGCCTATCGGGATCTTGTTTGCATCCAGCAACACGATCACTTTCGGCAGCAATCGGCGCACCTGATTTTGTTCAATCACCATCGCAACTTCACCAGTGCTCAATTCGACTAGCGTTCCAACGGGATAAGCACCAATCGTTTGGATAAATTGCTCAATCAATTCATCTTGGTAGTGGGTATTACGGTAGGTGTAGAGCAATTTGATCGCATCGTGCGGCGACATTGCAGGAGAGTAGGGGCGGTCGCTCGTTACCGCGTCGTAAAAATCGACAATCGCGGCGATGCGGCCAAGCAGTGGGATGTCTCCTCCTTTGAGTTTTTTGGGGTAGCCAGTGCCATCGAATCGCTCATGATGGGTGGCTATCATTGCCCTCGTATTTGGCGTGATGCCGTTATCCGCATCGACGATGCCGAGACCGAATTCCACGTGCATTTTGATCGTCGAGAACTCCTCTTCGGAGAGTTTCCCGGCCTTTTCCAGTAATTTTTGCGGCACCTTGGTTTTGCCAATATCGAATAGCAAAGCACCAATCGCGAGTTCGTGGATCTGTTCGGCCGGAAGCCCTAATTGGCGCCCAAATGCAACCGCCAGGGCACTACAGTCGATACAGTGTGTATACGAATAGGAATCTTTCTTGCGCAGCTGTCGCAGCCACATAAACGCGTCTGGGTTGCGCAGAATACTTTGTTCCATGCGGCCAATAGCTTGCTTAACACTAGCTAAATTCGGCGCCTTGCCAGATCGCAGGTCCTCCATGAATTCGACCACTTTCTCACTGACGGCGTCGCGGACCTCGGTTGCGATCTGCATTTCGTCTTCGACCGACGTCTCGTTGTCGTACTTTACGGCCGGATTGGGTAGGGGGGCCGGAGGTATGTCGGCGGCGAGCGGGGCGGCTTTACCGAGATCGGAGGTCGGCGGTGCTATGCCTTTTTCGACGTCAATGAAAACGTGTACACAGTGTTTCTGCAATCCGCGTAGTTCGCTTTCTTTGGCGACTAGGAAGCCTTGAAACGGAAACGGGGTCTCCGTCCACGGCCGATCAAGGTTGGAAACGTACATTCCTTTGGCCACCTGGTGGGCGGCAATTTTCATTTGCAACATCGCTGCGTTATCTTCTAGTTTGTTGTCAGGAATCGAACCACTCAATCCATAAGAGCGGCAAACCCAATGCGATACTTCTGTAGGTATCGGCCTTGGCAAGAAAAAATATAGTAGACCTCCGCATATATCGTTGTGATGAAGTTCGCGAAAATCATACAGATGGAGACGCCAGTTCAACGAGACTAGCGTGCGCTTCATCCGTCGTTAATGCGGTTTTTTGGCAAAATACGACCATCGTTGACGGCAAAGGCCGAAGATTGAGATTGCAAACGAATGTGTAATCGACTCAAGCGGTGAGCGATACGTGTCCTCCATTGGCGCGAACATCCCTGCGCCGTCGATTGGCCATGCCGCAAAACGGCGTTTCTCGAAGGCGGCACGGTACCGTCGCGATGTTCGAAAATAATATGGCCACAACTTGTGTGATCGGGAGAATTCGCGTATCAACACGCCAACGCCGTACGGCTCGCTAGCTATGTCCAGGCTCGGGTGCGGTGCTGCGTAGACCTTGAAACCCGATTCCAATTTCGTCAGCGGGAGACCTAGCTAGTGAGTCGACATCGTATTGCAGTTATCCCAGGTGATGGTATTGGCAAGGAGGTGATACCGGAGGGGATCCGGGTGCTAGAACGCGCGGCACAGCGCTTCGACATTGCGCTCGAATGGGATTGGTTTGAGTTCTCAAGTTGCGACTACTACGCAACCCACGGCCAGATGCTACCGGATGACTGGTTCGAGATCCTAAGCACCTACGACGCCATTTATTTCGGAGCGGTTGGTTGGCCGGAGACGGTGCCAGACCATGTCTCGTTATGGGGTTCGCTGTTGCTATTTCGACGGGCGTTTGACCAATATGTCAACCTGCGACCGGTGCGCCTACTGCCGGGGATAAAGAGTCCGTTGGCGGACCGCCGACCGGGAGATATCGATTTCCTAGTTGTGCGCGAAAATACGGAAGGCGAATACACGAATGTTGGGGGACGCCTGTTCGAGGGGACTGAGCGGGAAGTCGTGATCCAAGAGACCGTAATGTCGCGAACCGGCGTCGATCGCATATTGAAATACGCATTCGAAATCGCGTCCGCGCGTCCTGCGCGTCACCTAACCTCTGCGACTAAATCGAATGGCCTGTTCATCAGCATGCCGTATTGGGACGAGCGTGTTGCAGAGATGTCGCAGCACTACCCCGCGGTGAATGTCGATAAGTTCCACATCGATATCCTGAGTGCGAATTTTGTCCTGCACCCCGATTGGTTTGACGTCGTGGTCGCAAGCAATCTATTTGGCGATATTTTGTCCGATTTAGGCCCGGCCTGTACCGGTACCATTGGGGTCGCTCCATCGGCCAATATCAATCCGGAGCGCGACTTTCCAAGTCTATTTGAACCGGTCCATGGCTCAGCTCCGGACATTGCAGGGAGGGGCGTAGCCAACCCAATTGGTCAAATATGGTGCGGTGGGATGATGCTCGAACATTTAGGGCATCCGCGTGCTGCAGGAGCGATTTTGGCCGCGATTGAGCAAGTTCTCAGCGCCGGGCCCGCGCACGCGCCGTTAACGCCCGATATTGGTGGGACCGCAAATACCATTGAGCTCGGCACGGCAATTGCTGATGCTGTCTTATAAATCCGGTTTATGCGTTCAGTGCAGCGGGAATGCACAGGTTGTGATAACGATTTTGATTAGGAGGTGGCCACTATGAAATTGACACGATTTGTTGCCACTGTTGACGGCGGCTCGCGCTTTGAGGAGATCGAGATCCCGCTCAATATAGAGCGAGAAGGCGCCGGCGGTTATACCTTGTGGTCGTCTGAAGGATTTAGCTCAGATTGCGTATGCTTCGTTTCGCTACCAGCCGATTTGGATCAAGATTGGCACCAAGCGCCGACCCGACAGCTCGTGCAGCTCATCTCGGGAACGGTTGAGGTGACGACGACTGACAATGATTGCCGGCGTTGGAGCTCAGGCGATTTCTTCGTTGCCGCCGACGTGAGCGGACGTGGGCACAAAACGCGCGTCATCGATGGTCCGGCAATTGTTATCTTTATCCCGCTGCCCGAAGGTGTGCTCGCATAGCGTGAGATGCGCTGTTAGGTGACGCTATTAGGATCGTTAGGAGCAGGAGAAATTTTAGGATTGGCATGGACTTGCGCTGATGATGGGGCGATACTCCTACCCGTAACCATATTTTCAAAGGAGGTGATCCAAATGTCTAGTGAGATTCTATCGATATCTAATCAGCCTTTGGATCTTAATCAGATTATGGAAGAAATCCTGTAACCTGCATGAGATGCACGGATCGGGCAACCGGTCCAGAGGTTGAAGAGATTCAGTCTCACGGAGGGCCGCTTAATTGCGGCCTTTCTTGTTTTAGAAAGCTACCGATGTCCCAACTAGTAGCCGATGAGAACGTTTCAACATGCCGACCACAAACATAGAAGGGCTTAAAGTAAGTTTCGACCATTATCCGCCGAGCGCCGATTCGGACGCTCAACGAGTCATGTACATCCACGGTACGGGCTGCAATGCGAAAGTATTTGCCAGCCATCTTCGATCAATGTCGGACCAGCACGAGGTAGTGGCGATCGATTTACCTGGTCATGGCGGCTCCGACGGGAGCGGTTTTCGTAGCGCTACTGAGCATGCGTTTTTTGTTGGCGCCTTGATCAAACACCTAAATTGGGAGTCGTGTGTTGTTGCGGGTCATTCGCTTGGTGGCGGAATAGCACTCGCCGTCGCACTTTACTTTGAGGAATTGGTTGGAGCGTTGATGCTAATCGATACCGGCGCGCGACTGCGAGTCAGCCCGACCGTATTAGAGCTGGCACGCAAAGCGGCCGAACGAGGTAGCGTCACCAGCGGTGACTCGCGCCTTGGGTACGCCGACAGCACGCCTCAAGACGTTGTCGATAGCGTTAGTGCAGTGACTGCGGGTTGCAATCCGCAGGTGGTGTACAAGGACTGGATTGCGGATGACAGTTTCGATTGCATGAGTCGTCTAAGCCAGATAACGGTCCCAACGCTGGCTATTTGTGGCGAGCAAGATCCGCTAACACCGCTGAAATACCACGAGTACCTCCGCGACAACCTGCCAAGATGCGAGTTGGTGACGATCGCAAACGCCGGACATTGGCCATTCGTCGAGAACCGCGAGGCGTTTGATGCTGCCGTCAGCAAGTTTCTCTCGGGGTTGGCCTAGGCCACATCAGTATCTGTGGTCAATGTTTCTGTTACGGACGTGCATTAACCTGCCGAGCGTACGGCGGGTAAATAGTCGTCTTGCGATCGACCTTGAGTACTTAAAAACGCCTCAATGATCGGGATCAAACACTCCTTGTACGGCCACATTATGCCGAGTTCGGCCTCAAACTCACTGCGTTCCTGGCGATCTCTGCCGGAATATATGCCGACGAAATCCAAGGTATCGTCGTCCGCGCCGTCGGATTGATTGCGTTGCGGCAAGGTTTGTCGGCGCTTGACCATCACCGGCGAGCCCGACATACCGGTTTTAGTTTTTCCATCGATGTATATCCGCGGTTCGGAGTCGAACACGCGCGGTTCGGAGGCGATAGTCCCACTCTTGTATATCGGAAGACTGTTCGGGGTTGTGGTGGCGCTTAACGGATAGCCTGTCACGAAGGCTTGATCCATCACCGCCAACTGGGTGTCACGGGCCAACTCTGATGCGAGATCGATGCGATAAATCTTATTACAATCTGGGAGCACGGTATCGACCGCGATCGCGATCACGTCTACAGCACTGCCAAATAACGGGTGTTCGAGCCAGTTGGGTGCGCCGGTTTGATCGAGCAATGAGATATTGAAGGCTGTTGATGAACAAGGCGCTGTGACGGGAGAGTTGGCATTCGCGATGTGGGTGTGGACTTTCAGAGAACCTGGTAGCGCTTGTGACCGATGAAGTGGCAGCTTGGTTTGAAAATGTCGGCCCGCGACCACATGCCAGTTGGTCACCAAGAATGTTCGGCCTGCGTACTCACAGAAAAATCCGGTTGCCTCGCCGAGGGGCACAGCAGTGTCGAGGGCGAGAATTTGCAATTTGGCCACTCGGAACGAGTGGTGGTGGGCATGAGTCACATTAATTTCGGCGAAAATCGTTGATTTTATGGGTCGTGGGGATCGAATCACCCATTCTAGGCGTCAATTTTACGCTCAATTCTGCCGGATTAGGCGATTTTGACACATATTTAATAGGCGCGGCCGTGCTGGCATCAAGTGGGTTTAGGCGCGCAACTTCGTATAAATCGGCATTTCTGCCGAAATTTCCGTAATTTATTTCGAAAAACTATTCCGCTTCGCACCATAGGCGATTAAGATGCGCGACTGCCTGACCGGCAACCCGAAACTGGGCCGTGAACACACGCTCACTGGCAATCGCCTTAACGCTTCTCTCCGAGACCACTTGGAGGTCGCGCGGTGTTGACTGCTGAAATCAATCAGAGAGAAAAAATGAAAGACCTGACGCTTTACCGAAATATTGGCATCTTTGCGCACGTTGATGCAGGCAAGACCACCACAACCGAGCGGATCCTAAAGTTGACCGGTAAGATCCATAAGATCGGTGAAGTACACGATGGTGCCGCGACCACTGACTTTATGGAGCAGGAGCAGGAGCGCGGGATCACGATCCAATCGGCAGCCACCACGTGTTTTTGGAACGACCATCAACTCAATATCATCGACACTCCTGGACACGTAGATTTCACCATCGAGGTGTATCGGTCGCTGAAAGTGCTCGACGGCGGCGTTGGTGTTTTCTGCGGCTCGGGCGGAGTTGAGCCACAGTCGGAGACTAATTGGCGCTACGCCAATGATTCCGAAGTCGCGCGCATTATCTACGTCAACAAACTCGACCGTACCGGTGCAGATTTTTATCGGGTCGTGCAACAGGTAAAAGACGTTCTCGGAGCAAACCCATTGGTAATGACATTACCGATTGGAATCGAAGATCAGTTCACTGGAGTAGTCGATTTACTAACCCGTAAGGCGTGGGTGTGGGACGATTCCGGTGATCCGATGAACTATGTCGAGCAAGACGTTCCCGCGGATATGGTCGATGACGTTGAGCGCTATCGCGAGGAATTGATTGAGCTCGCGATCGAGCAAGATGATGACGTCATGGGAAAATATCTCGATGGCGAGGAACCCGATGTAGAGACCCTCAAGCGTTGCATCCGTGCCGGCACCATCAACTTGTCGTTTTTCCCGACCTATTGCGGCTCCTCATTCAAAAACAAAGGCGTACAACTTGTCCTAAACGCCGTTGTCGATTACCTGCCAAATCCAATGGAGGTCAAACCACAGCCAGAGATCGACCTCGAAGGCAATGAAACTGGCGAGGTTGCGACGGTCGACGTCGATAAACCATTGCGTTCGCTTGCGTTCAAGATTATGGACGACCGTTATGGGGCATTAACGTTCATTCGGATTTATTCCGGCAAGATCGAGAAGGGCACAACCGTGCTGAATACGTTTACCGGAAAAACCGAACGGATTGGGCGCATCGTCGAAATGCACGCTGATTCGCGCGAGGACGTCGAGATCGCGCAAGCGGGTGATATCGTCGCGGTGTTGGGCATGAAGAATGTTCAGACTGGGCATACGCTATGCGACGTTAAGAACCCGGCGACCTTAGAACCAATGGTATTTCCAGATCCGGTTATCTCGGTTGCGATCGCGCCGAGGGATAAGGCCGGCGCAGAGAAAATGGGCATCGCGCTGGGTAAGATGATCCAGGAAGACCCATCATTTCGCGTTGAGACCGATATCGATAGCGGCGAGACGATCATCAAGGGTATGGGTGAGCTTCACCTCGACATTAAGGTCGACATCTTAAAGCGTACTCACGGCTGCGAAGTCGATGTGGGTAAACCGCAAGTCGCGTACCGGGAAACTATCACCAGGCGTGTGGAAGACACCTACACGCACAAAAAGCAAACGGGGGGTTCTGGCCAGTTTGCCAAGATCGATTTTGTTATCGAGCCTGGCGAGGTGGGCAGCGGATTCGAATTCGAATCGACTGTTACCGGTGGCAATGTGCCGAGGGAATTTTGGCCGGCGGTGGAAAAAGGTTTTGTCAACAGTATTGATCGTGGCGTACTCGCCGGGTTCCCTTGTCTAGATTTCAAAGTGACTCTGATTGACGGCGGCTTCCACGCGGTCGACTCGTCCGCGGTGGCGTTTGAGACGGCTGCCCGAGCGGCCTACCGTCAGACGATCCCGAAAGCGGGCCCGCAGTTACTGGAACCCATCATGAAGGTCGACGTGTTTACCCCTGACGATCACGTTGGTGACGTTATCGGGGACCTCAATCGTCGACGTGGGATGATTAAAGACCAACAGGCGGGCGTATCTGGGGTCCGCGTGAAGGCTGATGTACCGTTGAGTGAAATGTTTGGCTACATCGGGGACCTGCGCACGATGACCTCAGGCCGCGGTCAATTCTCGATGGAGTTCTCGCATTATTCGCCGTGCCCGACGAGTGTCGCCGACGAGGTGATCAAGGAAGTTAATGAGCGCAATGGCTAGCGCTGCAATCCATATTGTCGCGCAATCGCGGGTCTAGCTAGGGTCATTAGGCTAGCGACAGGGACCGGTAGTTGATACCGGTCCTGGCCGCATGCCATAAAGCTTACGGATTTTTTTAGAAAGAAGCGCCTAGCTTTTTTGCATCTTCGATCGCACTATCGACCGCGGCGCTAACTTCATCTGGTGGACTAAGCATTGGCGCAACGGTGACGCGCGACACATCACTGAGGCCGATAAAACCAAGCCAGCCTTCGAAATAGGGCTTTTGCTGGTCGAATGCTTCGGCCCCGCTACCGTCGTGGTAAGCACCGCCGCTTGAATAGATTGCGGCGACGGGGCCGCTCACAAGTCCGCTGTAGCCGGTGTCGGGGTCAAAACTCCACGAGTAGCCGGGTTGCGTAATGATATCGATGTAGTGTTTCAGTATGTAGGGAATGCCAAAGTTCCACATCGGAACGCTGAACAGATACTTATCGGCATCGGTAAAGCGCTTGCATATCGTTCCGATCTCGGCCCACGCCGCTTGCTCCTGTGAAGATGGATCTTGTCCATGCATGACGGCGTATTTGGCGTTGATCATATCGCCGTCGAATGCGGGTAAGGATTCACTCCACAGATCCAGTAAATCAATTTGGTCACCCGGGTTTGCCGACCGATAAGCATCCAAAAATGCGTTGGCTACCTTGATCGAATGTGAACGTTGTTTGCGCGGTGATGCTTCAATGTACAGAAGTGTTGCCATGATCGACCTCTTAATTTCAATTATTCTGTGCCGGGAAATATTTATCGTATGTGCTTAGCCCGGCGCCTTTGTTGGGCTGCCCTGATCGGGCCGCGGCGCCCTATAGTGTACGGTCGAAAGCGGAAGAAAATAAGCCAACGTGGAACAACCGCGGTGCGCCTGATACAAACCCTTGGATGCGGCCGCGCCGTCGATGACGACTAAAGCGTACAAACCAGTGGATCCCGCGAAGATCCCAAGCTGTTTGTCAGAATAAACTCACACCGATCAGCGCTCGATGACCCCATACTACGAATCCGCCGTAGATCAGAAGCCCACCAACCAGTGCCAGCGCATCATTAAATCGGGTGGCCGGTGCCATTGGGAGCGGGCGTGGTGTGCGGCGCTTCATGGAGATCCGGTCGGCGACAGCCCAGAGTAAAAATGCCCCGAACAGTGTCACGTCCGCCAGCGTGCCGTTGACCAATAGATGTGCCATCGCCCACAGTTTCGTCGCCGCGAGCAGGGGGTGCTTCGCTGCGGTTTTGATTCTGCCCGGGAGATTCGCTGCTAAAAAGAGCGGGAACACGAAAAGCATCAGGAAAAGTGCAACATGCCGGGTCCACGTAGGAGGGTTATACAAGATCACCGGATCTTCTCGGGTGAGACCGTAACCCCAGCAGATGAGCGCAAAGCCCAGCAGCGCAATCAATGTATAGAGCCCCTTCCAGCGTACAATGCCGAGCTTAGCCGCCATCTGGTCGCGCCATTGTTCATTAACGATAGAGATGCTGTGTACGGCGAAAAATAGGATCAGGCCGAGTGTGAGGTACGCCATGAGTGCGTCGCTCCGAGTTCTATTGCTTAAGTGATTTGAATAGCAACCAACCTACCTCTAAGTCCCACTAGACGCTATACGGTCGAGGCGGCGATCCGGAAGCGGGGTCGGGTCCCCCGACAAAATCGAGGCCTATTTCCGGCATTGAATCTGGGATGATTGTAGCAGTTCGTGCTGATTGATACGGCGTGCTGCGGTGCACATTCAGGTGGCGCAGCTCGGTCTACTCAATCGATAGGCGCCTGGTTTATAGCGGTAAAGTCCCGCTCGGCAGCGGTCGCTTGCTGGCGATCCTTCGTCTATACTGGCCCCAGCTCTCCGCTCGCGATTTCCTTAGTTGTAAACCTGCGAATTTGAAGCTTCTCCATGTTCATTGCTCTGCTATTTATTGGCAGAGTGAAGTAATGCGCGGTGATTCCTAGGACTTGGATTGGACGGTGACGGTGAGTTTAGAAATTAAATGAAATAGATAACGAACTTGGAGTTGTCATGCAACAAAACAAATTGTACGTAGGAAACTTTCCTTATTCAGTTGACGAAGATCAGCTGCGTGGCCTGTTCTCACCTTATGGCGAGATTGAGGAATTGGCGCTGATCATGGATCGCGAGACCGGACGTTCGAAAGGTTTCGCGTTCATCACGTTTGCGACCCAACAGGCCGCCGAAAGTGCATTGGAAAAAAATGGTGTGGATTTAGCCGGGCGTGCATTGCGCGTGAACATGGCACAGGAGAAGTCCAATTCGCGCGGTGGTCGTCGTGGTGGCGGTGGCGGCGGCGGTGGTGGTCGCTGGTAGTTGGCCGAGCTCGACGCTGTCTACGCTAGATAGCTAAGTGTTTGGTTCGATCCGCGTCGTGGCTAAACCACGGCGCGGGACCGGAGCGTAATATGCGCTAGTGCTATCGCTGGGGCATCGTCCGCCCCAGAAACCTAGGCTTCAAATTACTCGGCCTGTGCGTCGGCGACGAGCGCGCGGATCCGCGCCGGCGTCAACTGCCCATCCATTACCTTTACGCCAAACGGCCGCAATGCATCCTCGACCGCACCCATAAGCACCGTGGTGGTCGCGATACAACCATCCTCGCCACCCCCTTTTGCGCCGACTGAGGTTGCCGGTGATTTCGTCACTAAATGCTCGAGATGGATCGGCGGAGCGGCCCATACCGTTGGCATACCGTAGTCCTTCATCGTTCTCGCATAAGGGATCCCGTCAGTGTCGTATTCGAAGCTTTCATAGATCGTCGCACCGATCTGCTGCACGACCCCACCTTTAGTTTGGCCACTCAAAATCAGTGGGTTCAGGATCACACCATGATCGGCCACCATCCATATCTTAAGCACGTCGACTCTACCGGTTTCCGGATCGACCTCAACCATTGCTGCCGCGGCGCCACCGGGGTGGGATGGATAAAATTGGGCGCGGCCCTTTTCGTCAAATTTCCAGTTAACTTGGGGGTGTCGATAGGTACCGTGAGCTTCCAGCAATGGCGCATCCGCATTGTTAAGAATAATTTCGGCGCCTGGTTGGACATAACAAGCGAACGCCAGCTCGGCGAGTGTGCAACTTGAGTCGCTCTTGTTGCTTTTTACCACCGAATTCTTGATTTCGAGCTCTTCGACGGAACATTCGAGTAGCACCGCCGCGCCCAGTAAGAGTCGGGTCTTGATCTTTTCTGCCGCGTCAACGATCGCACCGACTGCATACATTGCGCCACGGCTCGAAAAGGTGCCGGAGCCAAACGGGATCGCGGTCGTATCGCCCCATACGACGGACACATCACTCATGTGACAGCCGAGTAAGTCGGCCGTCACTTGCGCATAGGCGGTCTCGATCCCCTGACCGATGTTTTGGATCCCAGTCATTACCAGGACTGAGCCGTCGGCGGCGACGCGCACCGTTACCGACTCATAGTTTTGGAAGGCGCTACCGGGAAAAGCCCCACCTGACGGCTCGATATACGGGACCACGCAGATCCCGATGTAACGACCCGTCTGCAAGGCGTTCGCCTGTTCGCGACGCAGTTCGTCGAGGTCCATAGCATCGACAATCTTGTCGAGCGCTTCGCGCAAGCTGCCGTTTTCAATTATTGGGCCCGTACATAAATGGTGCGGATAATTGGTCAATAGATTTGTACGCCTGATTTCAACGGGGTCGATCTCAAGCCGGTCGGCCGCTTGGTCGAGCACTCTCTCGATCATGAAGTTGGCCAGATCCTTCCCGTAGCCGCGGTAGGCGTTGTAAGGGGGTTTGTTGGTAACAACACAGCGCACGCGTGAGCGATAGGTGTCGACCAGGTAGGCGCCAACCATATAAATCGCACCGTTCAGCGGCATACCGAGACCGGCGCCGCGCTCAGCCCCATCACAACCCATGTCAGCCAGCACATCGGATTCACAGGCGAGTAATTTTCCATTGCTATCGAACGCAGCCCGCGCACGTATTTTGTAGTCTCGCGCCGCGGGCCCAGCGAACATCCACTCCGATCGCGATTCAAACCATTTCACTGGGCGTCCAAGCAGGATTGCTGCCAGGGCTGGTATCAGTTCGGTGTCGACACTAAGCTTGGCGCCAAACCCGCCACCGACATCACCAACAACGACCTGGATGTGGGTCTCTGGGATGCCGAAGACCTTACTCATATACATGCGCATTTGATGCGGCACTTGGGTTGACGCACGAATGACGAGTCGCTGGTCGGCGCGGTCAAAATCTGCATGCACCATACGGGTTTCCATTGGCATGGCGCCAATACGATGCGAAACGATCTCTTCGTCGACGACCAGGTCCGCGGCGGCAAACTTAGCATCCACATCGCCGATCTCGAACGGGGATTCGAACTGCACGTTGCTACCCCATTGTGGATAAAGCAATCCACTGTTGTCTGCGGCGACGTCTACGGCCGTGCGGATATCCGTATTTACAGGGAGATCTTCATAATCAACGACCACGAGTTGTGCTGCGTCTTCGGCGAGGTACGGGTCAGTGGCGACAACAATGGCGACGGGTTCACCATAGTAGATAACCTTGTCGTGCGCGATCGCGTGTTTACGAGGTAGGTTGAGATCGAGCATGTCCGTCGTCGGGGCGATGGGTTGCCAATGTGCCAACGCCTCTTTTCCTGTCAACACTAGTGCAACCCCAGGCGCCGCCTTAGCCGCCGTCGTATCGATCGCTTTGATCTTGGCGTGGGCGCGCTGGCTTCGCACGATAACCAGGTGCAGGTCTTCAGCGCCGCCATAATTATCGGTGTAGCGACCGCCGCCTCGGACGAGTCGACTGTCTTCGCGGCGCACGACGGGTTGCCCGATCCAACTATCGTCCGGGGTCGAATCCGCGTCGAGATGCGCCGGTGCGGTCTCTTTGCCGGCAGCGACCTTCACTGCTTGGATGATGTTGTTGTAGCCGGTGCAGCGGCAATAGTTACCGCTCAACGCCTGGCGGACGTCGTCATCACTAAAGTCGGCGGACCCAACTGAATCGAGAAATGCACGGGCGCTCATGATCATGCCAGACGTGCAATAACCACACTGGACCGCATGGCATTCGACGAAGGCCTTTTGTACCTTCGACAAGGTATCGTTCTCAGCGACACCTTCTATCGTGGTGACGGATCCACCATCCGCCTGGACTGCGAGGGTCAGGCAGGACTTGATAGTGCAGCCGTTCAATTCAACCGTGCACGCGCCGCAGGCGCCTTCCTCGCAACCTATTCGGGGACCGCTAAGTTGCGCTTGTGTACGTAAAAAATCGATGAGTAGCATGCGCGGCTCAACGTTGCGGGCAACCCGTATCCCGTTAACCGAAATTTGGATTGGCCAGGTATTGCGCCCGCCATTCGTTTCGTTCGGCTCAGGCATGGTCACCTCCGTCAATACATTTTTCTATGGCGCGTTCTATCAATGTCGCCGCAAGGTGTTGCTTGAAATCTGGACTGCCGTATTGATCATCGATCGGATCGAGACGGGATTCTGCGATGGTCTGTTTGATTCGTGTAGTTAGAAGATTGTTGGACAATCCTTGGTCGCGTAGAACGGGTTCAAGCTGCGATAGTCGGATTGGTCTTTGATCGATGCCACCGACGGCGACCGCCGTGCCACTATTGCGGTGGACGACGCAAACATTACACAGGGCAAGATCTTGGCGCTGACGTGAGAATTCTATGTAGCTGCCGACGGTATTAGATTCACGTACGAGTTCGATGGAAATCGCGAGTCTTGCATTGAGCACGGTACGGCGAAAACCAGCAAAAAAGTCGACGATAGGAATTTGCTCGATCTTGCCATCGGTGGACGCCGAGCCTGTGTTGATTACGGCATCGCTGGCAAGCAAAGCAACTGCCATATTTGCCCGCGGGTCGGCCCAACACACGTTGCCGAGAACTGTGCCGCGATTTCGGACCTGCACGTCACCGAGTTCCGTCGCCGCTTTCGCTAGCCATGGGAATTCGTCCCGAACGGTAGAGTGCTCGGCCAATTGACGGTGAGTTGTGAGCGCGCCGATCGTCACAACACCAGGCTCACAGTTGATCTCATCGCTCAGATCCGCAATCGAATTTAGGTCTACGATCGATGTAGGCTCAGTGAACCGTAGGCGCATCGCCTGAATCAGGCTCTGGCCGCCGGCAAGCGGTACTGCGCCATTTAGCACCGCATCTAACGCCTGTTCTAGGGTCTCGGGTTTACTATATTGAAATGGTCCGGGTCTCACGGTCTTCCCCCGTTAAGATATTAGAAGCAGTCCTCGCGATAGCGGCGCTAAAGGTAGCATGCTTATTCACATCTGGAAAAACCGTTTTAGAGACCTTAATAGTGAGGTGGCCGTTCGGAATGTTCTGCCGGTTGGCTGGAATCTTGGCTAAGATTGGCCATGCGTTGGACGAGATTTTTAAGTTGATCTTCGAGAGCTGAGATCCGTTGCTGCTGATCATATATCGTATTGTTTAGCGTCTGGACCAGATCTTCGTGGAATGAGATTTTCGTTTCGATAGCGATTATTCGATCTTCTTCTAGCATGACATTATCCTAAGGGGAGGCGCGCGCGATCTGGCCCGCGGTGGTAAAGGAAAACGATGCGATTCGCTTGGTCAGCAGACGACCTTGGCTTGACACCAAGTTACCGCAATATATTTAACAGTTTAGAGGATGGCAGCGATGGTCGACAGACTAAAGGGTAAAACGGCGTTGATTACGGGAGCGAGTCGCGGCATTGGACGTTCCATCGCTGAGGCTTTTGCCGCGGAGGGTGCCAACATTGCCTTAAACGCACGCGACCCTGCACGACTGGAACAGACTGCGAGCGAGCTTCGTGATAGTTACGGTGTCACCATCAGCGCTCATGCCTGCGACGTATCCGAACGGGCGCCAGTCGACGCTATGATTGCGGAGATCGAACGCGATGGACAGATCGACATTCTGGTCAACAACGCTGGCATTCATATAGCGGCAAGCTTTCTCGACTATTCGTTTGAGGATTTCAAAAAAGTTCTAGAGGTCAACGTGTACAGCGTGTTTCATGTTACCCAGGCAGCCTTACCAAAAATGATTGAGCGCAAGGCCGGACGCATTATCAACATGGCGTCGTCGGCGGGGAAGTGGGGGTCACGCAACCAAAGTGCCTACAACGCATCGAAACACGCCATGGTCGGTATAACGCGTTGCCTCGCGCTCGAGTTGGCACCGCACAACATCCTGACCAATGCGATTTGTCCGTGGGTTGTCGAAACCGACCTGGCAGATAGTTTTATGACGCAGCACGCGGCTGCGTCTGGCGTGCCGCTAGAGACATTGCAAGAGAATCTGAAGAATACGGTACCCATCAAGCGCTGGATCCAGCCGGCAGAGGTCGCCAATCTCGCGGTGTTTCTTGGATCGGACGAATCGAGTTACATTAACGGTCAATCCTGGAGCGTGGATGGCGGCTATACGATGATTTAGCGCCGGACCCGTGCGCTGTCCAGGCTATGGGATCTGACTTAAGATGCTACGGCTTGCGGAGTGCCCATCCGGAGTAGCCCGATACACACTCGCGTAAAGGAGAGGTGCCATGGCGGCAGGACAGCAATCCAATTCAAACTACCCTCTGGAAGAGGCGACGATCGGCGACACACACGCTGCGATGAAGGCCGGTCACGTTACCGCGCGGGCTCTTGTCGATGCCTATTGCGCGCGAATCGCTGCCTACGATCAACAAGGGCCGGCGCTAAATTCCGTCGTCACCGTCGACGATGCAGCGGCTGCGAGGGCGGATGAACTCGATGCCAGCTTTGCTGCCTCCGGTGA
The DNA here is from genome assembly GCA_021773835.1 of Gammaproteobacteria bacterium. Taxonomy (GTDB): domain Bacteria; phylum Pseudomonadota; class Gammaproteobacteria; genus UBA11873. The sequence goes on along the minus strand of JAJFJQ010000066.1, from coordinate 232,005 downwards.
ATTTAGTGGTCCTTTGCATGGGATGCCAATTCTCGTAAAGGACAATGTCGAGACGACATCCATGCCGACCACACAAGGCACGATTGGTCTCGCCGATTTTCGGCCGACCAGCAACGCGACGGTCATCGATAAGCTTGAATCGGCCGGTGCGATCATCCTCGGTAAAACGACCTTACCGGACTTCGCGACCTCTTGGTGGGCCTATTCATCGCTGAGTGGTGAAACTCGAAACCCCTACGCACTCGACCGAGACCCCGGTGGCTCGAGCGCCGGTAGCGGCGCGGCGGCGGCGGCAAATTTCGCGATGGCGGCGATTGGCACGGATTGCGGCGGTTCTATCCGGGTACCGAGTTCGTTCGATAACCTCGTTGGGATCCGTAGCACCCCAGGCCTCATTAGTCGCAAGGGTGCCGGTACGCTGGTGTTCTTCCAGGATACGATTGGCCCGATGACCCGCACTGTCACCGATGCGGCGCGGGTGTTTGATACATTGGTTGGCTACGACCCGCAAGATTCTCTCAGCATGCATTATCTAACGGCGCGTGCCCCTGAGACGTACATGGACTCGCTCGATGCTAACGGGCTCGCTGGTGCACGCATCGGTCTGGTCACAAATGCACTGGGATCTGATGACGATCCGTTTGCAGCGCCGGTAAACCACGTTATGCGCGACGCGGTTGAATCGATCCGTGCGGCGGGCGCTACGGTGACCGAGGTCGCAATACCGGACCTGCTACACCATATCGTGGCGACCTCAATGTATGTCAATTGTTCGAAGTACGAGATCAACGAATTTTTGATGGCACGACCGGACGCCGGGGTGCGCTCGTTGCAGCAGATGTATGAGCAAAAGCGCTACCACCCGATGTTGGACCTCATCGATGCTTGCATTCGTGGTCCTGAGATGCCCGAGTACGACCCGATGTATTACCGTCGTCTAGCCGCACGTGAGGAATTTGCGCGCACGGTAATCAATTGTATGGGTGGTGATGCACTCGACGCGTTGATATTTCCGAGTATCCAGGTGGTACCGCCGACACGCGAGCAGCTCGATACCCGGGTGTGGACGACCCTGACTTTCCCCACGAACACCTTAATCGCATCGCAAACATGGTTGCCTGCGGCTACCGTACCCGCGGGGTTTAGCGATGACGGCCTGCCGATTGGTCTCGAAATTATGGTTAAACCGTATGCTGAGCCGACCTTGTTTCGATTTGCATATGCCTTCGAGCAGGCAACCCAGCATCGGCGCCCGCCGGCGTCTACCCCTGAGCTATAAATCGCGAGAGAAATTGCAATGAATAAGCCAGAGCCCACAGACGTCGACAGCGAGATCAGCCCGATCTTGATGGCCGTGCTTGCCAACCGCATGGAGTCTATCGTTAGAGAGATGACTAACACGCTGCTAAAGACGGCGCGCTCCGCGGTGCTCGCCGTCGTGCGTGATTTCTCATGTTCGATCGTAACGGGCGATAATCGAATGCTATGTTCTGCTGAAGGCGCACCTGTGCACATCTTTGGTAGCAGTTTGCAAACCGCGGCGATGTGCGATCTGCATTCTGATATCAGTCCAGGCGATGCGTTTCTGCACAACGATCCCTACATCGGTAATACCCATGCGGCCGACCATATGTATATGGTGCCGGTATTCGTCGGTGGCGAGCATTTGTTCACGGCCTGCGCGAAGGCGCACCAGGCAGATTGTGGTAATGCGATCCCGAGTACTTACTATGCCAATGCTAGCGACGTCTACGCGGAAGGCGCATTAATTTTTCCTGCCGTCCGGATCCAACGCGACTATAAAGATGTCGACGATATTATCCGTATGTGTCGTAAACGTATTCGAGTACCGGAACAATGGTATGGCGATTACCTGGCTTCGATCGGCTCGGCGCGGATCGGTGAGCGGCGATTAATCGAACTGACCGAACGCTATGGGATCGACAAGATCAAAGCCTTCACCGAGCAGTGGTTTAGCTACTCTGAACGTCGAGCAACGGAAGCTATCCGCAAATTGCCCGGCGGTAAATTTACTGGGATCAGTACCTATGACCCGCTACCGCCCGTGTTACCCGACGGTTTGCCTATCCGCGTGGATGTCACCGTTGACGACGTCGAAGGTCGGATAGAAGTCGACCTCACGCAAAACGCCGACAACATCGCCCTCGGCCTGAATCAGTCTATTGCCTGTGCAACGAGCAACGCTATGACTGGCGTATTTAATTGTATTGACCCAGATGTGCCGCACAACGCCGGCAGTTTCGCCCGCATTGACGTTAAATTAAGCGAAGGCTGCGTCACTGGGATCCCAACCTTTCCGCATAGTTGTTCTATGGCGACGACGAATATTGGGGATCGGATTGTCAATGCAGTACAGCTCGCGTTTTCGGAAATTGGAGATGGATTTGGCCTCGCCGAAGGCGCGATGGGAATGGGTGCCGGTGCTGCGGTGATATCCGGCCATGATTGGCGCCTCGGTGGCCCTTATATCAATCAAGAATGGTTACTCGCGAACGGCGGGCCCGCTTCGCCGACAACTGACGGTTGGCTCAACTTCGGCCTACCTGTGGCCTGTGGTGTGATCTACCGCAGTAGCGTTGAGGTCGACGAATCGAAGTTTCCGATGCTGGTCGAGTCTATGCGTGTTGTGCCCGGCGGATCCGGCGCCGGACAGTTTCGGGGAGGACCGGGGGTCGAGGTGATTTACGGACCGCGCCAAGATCCGATGATGGTTGTCGTTTCTTGTGATGGCCAGGTTAACGCACCGCAAGGCGCTCGCGGCGGTCACAGTGGTCCGCCAGCTGCGACATTTAGGCGTAAAACCGATGGTGCCGAAGAGCGCTTACCGGGAGTAGTCGAGTGCCGGCTCGAAGTTGGCGAACAGATCCGAGGTATCGATGCCGGTGGTGGTGGCTACGGCGATCCCTTGTTGCGGGATCCAAAAAGAGTACTGCGTGACGTACTCGAACGTTGGGAGACGATTGAACGGGCTAAGGAACTCTATGGCGTAGTTTTCAGCGGCAGCGTCGAAGACGAAACACTGGCGATCGATGTTACGGCAACCGAGCGCCAGCGGGTATCTATCGGCGCCGGCTAGTCAGCGGTGATGCGCCGAATAATATAGCCGCCGGAACGTTCGTCGAGGTCGAGTTCGAGGGATCCGCGGGCTTGGGCCTCTTCCAATAATTTATTGAATGAACCGATACCGAATGAGCTTTCGCTGAATCCTGGCCGTCGGCGCTTCAGCGCCTGTTTAATCATCGATCCCCATAAGGTTTCCTGATCACCGCGTTCGTTTTGCAGCGCATCGGCCGTCTCTACAACGAGATCGATCGCCTGCTGAAGCGAGTCGTCGGTTTTACTTGCGGCTTTATCTTTGGCGGCCTTTTTCTTTGATGTCGACTTTTGACGCGCTCGCTTACTCGCTTCCTCCCGCTGCACGAGATCGTCGTAGAAAATAAATTCGTCGCAATTGCTCATTAGGAGATCGGAGGTAGAATTCTTGACTCCTACGCCAATCACGGTTTTGGCGTTTTCCCGCAGTTTACTAACCAGCGGTGAAAAATCGGAATCACCACTTATGATCACAAACGTATCGACATGAGATTTTGTGTAACAGAGATCCAGCGCATCGACGACCATGCGAATATCGGCAGAATTTTTTCCCGATTGCCGCACATGAGGAATATCGATTAACTCGAACGCGGCTTCATGCATGGGCTGTTTAAAGTCTTTGTAACGATCCCAATCGCAATAGGCTTTCTTCACCACAATGCTGCCTTTGACGAGGAGTCGTTCGAGCACGTGCCCGATATCGAATTTTGCGTATTTGGCGTCGCGCACGCCTAAAGCAATATTTTCAAAATCGCAGAATAGCGCTAGATTCAGATTTTCGAGTTCGCTCGCCATGTAATCGATCCAAGACTGCTTCATCTAACTATAGCGGAGTTGTTCAAGATGCGGACGATTTTCGAGCGTAGAGAAACGCTTTGTAAGAATTGGATCGCGTTCAGTGTCAGGTCCAAACCTGGTTGAGATTCGCTTTTGTGGTGAGTGGAAATAGCATTGGATTAGCGTTATGTTTGAACGACTTGAGCGCAACAGGGGATCTCCGTGGATACGGAACTAAAGGGTGTTATCAATGATATACAGCAAATGTATCGTGATGATGTCGAGAAATCGAAAATAGTTTTTAAGACTTCATCTAGGCTCGGCGGCCGATTCAGATCCGATGTTACGATCCGCAACCATGCGCTCACAATCGACGAACCCGAGTCAATCGGCGGAAGCGATCTCGGCCCGAGTCCGGCGGAGGTCATTCTGGCCGCGCTTGGAAGCTGCCAGGAGATCACTTATCGAGCCTATGCGACCGCCTTGGGGATCTCGCTCGACAGCGTCTCGGTAGAACTTGAAGGTGACATCGATTTTCGCGGGTTTTTCGCGGTCGACGAAACCATTCGTCCAGGCTTCGAGGCGATCCGGGCGCGGGTAAAAATCGAGTCATCCGCGCCGGCGGCCGAGCTGGAAAAGCTACGCGAGGTCGTCAACTCACACTGTCCGGTACTCGATATACTGAGTAATCCGGTACCGGTAAGCCTGGATTTCGTGGTTGGTGACGAGGACTGACGACTCGTGGCGCTACGATGGGTCCAATGGCAACACGATGGCGAGGCCTCATCGCGGGATCGAAACCCGTGAGCCCAACGACGCCTTTCTAACCCATGTATCCTAAGCGCGACAACGTAGTTTTCCGTCAATGTGGCGAGCGCGAATTCGATTCTGTTTATTTCATTATTAATGAGGCAGCGGCGGCCTACCGCGGCCTGATCCCGGCAGATCGCTTCACAGACCCCTACATGTCCCGGCATGAGTTTCGATCAGAGATCATCGCTGGAGTCGAATTTTGGGGTTACGAAGAAAATGATGCGCTTCGTGCCGTGATGGGTATTCAACGGACGCAAGACGTAATGCTGATCCGCCACGCATATACGAGGACGGAGTATCAGGGAGCAGGAATTGGAAGCGGGTTGCTGAAATTTTTGTTAGCAAGAACGCAGCGACCGGTATTGATCGGTACCTGGTCTGGTGTATCGCGTGCGATTAATTTTTATGAGCGCCACGGATTTGCGCTGGTAGCAAATGACGCTAAAGATAAATTACTAAGAAAATATTGGCAGGTGCCCGACGCGCAAATTGAAAACTCAGTCGTGCTGGCCAATGTGCCAATTGAAAGTCTGAAGTTTTGAACCGATCCGCTCCGCCTAGCCAACTTCTTCTAAGTCCTCGTCCTCCCAACTATAACGTTTCTCGGGTGGTGCAGGATCGGTATCTTTAAACGCGAACGCTAGCGCAACTCCGATTAAAGCCCCGAAAAAATGGTACTCGAATGAGATACCAGGGTCACGCGGGAAGATCCCCCAAATCATACTGCCATATAGAAAAAACACGATCATCGATAATGCGATCGCCCGTCGATCCCACCGAATCGCGCCGATGGTGAACACGAAGAACATCATGCCAAAGGTCAATCCACTCGCGCCAATATGAAATAATTCGCGTGCGAACACCCAAACACCCAGGCCAGAACCGAGATAGATAAGTGGAACGGTTGTTTTTGCTGCTCGGGGGTAGCCATAAAGTAAAGCCGTGCCAAGGACTAGAATCGGTGCGGTGTTACTGGCGAGATGGGACCATGAGCCGTGGATCAGTGGCGCTAGTGGGATGCCAACGAGATTGTCCATGGATCTCGGATAGATGCCGAAATGGCCGAAATCGAACCCGAAGATCGTTTCGACGATTTTCACTATCCATAGGCAGCCAGCAAATGCAGCGGACAATAGCAGCGATTTTCGGAATCTTTGCACGTCGTTGAAGCTTACTGTCGATGATCCCGTCACGTTGACAAGAACATGGGGTCCGGCAACGCGTTTTTCAACCAGCTGATGCCTTGAAATGGTTGGTGAGTCGCCGGCGCCAATGGTTGCGATTCGCAAAGTAGCCACAGACAAATATCTGCGGTCGCGCGAGCAACCGGAACGGTCCAGTTATCATTCGAATGGTGGATTACCGGGGAATTTTGGCAAGGATTCATCAATTGGGACCCACGGCTGTGCGGTGGCACACCAAAAATTAATTTCGGGCTTTACCCAAGAGGTGTCATCGAGCGTACCGGCTTTGAGGAAAATCATGCCGGGCATGACCTCCGGCGCTGAGTACAGTGGCGATCCACAATTCGGGCAAAAATATCGATCGATCTTTTTTCCGCTCTCGATGCCGTGTGTTAAGACCATTTTCAATTCGCCGGTAAACGAAATATCAGCTTCTGCTAGTCCGATATTTATTGACAGCGCAGACCCCGATTGCTTCTGACAATCCTTGCAATGGCACACTGCCGTCATTGCCGGTTCGACTGGGCTTGTGTACTGTACATTTCCACACATGCATCCACCTTTGATCTTAGGCATTGGATAGGTACTCCTATTGCTAGTTACTTAGATCGAAAAAACTGCCAAGATCCTAACCTATTTCGGAAAGGATCATAATTTTCAATTTAGGTTACGCATGTGAAGCGGGGAAGAATTATCCACTATCGAAACCCGAGACAAGCCGCTTGTGCGATGTCGCCGGTACCTCCGATGCACGGCCATATCGTCGATGTCTGACACGCCATGGCATGTCTATATCGTGCGCTGTAAGGACGAGTCCTTGTACACCGGCATCGCGAAGGAGTTGGAGGCGCGAATTGCGCAGCACAATGTCGGGGCCGGCGCAAAATACACGCGATCACGGCGACCGGTTTGTCTGGTCTACAGCGAGACGGTACTAGGGCGCGGCGCCGCATTAAGACGCGAACATGAGATTAAACGCATGCCATCTGCGTCCAAGCGCCGATTAGTCGAACAGGCCCGTTGTGAGTCTCGGTGATTTCGAGTCACGCAGTCGACGCACGGATGTTTAAAAAATGTTGTTCCCGCACTTAGGCAATCGCCTGAAAAATGCAGCTAATCCATACGAAGTTGGCCTTAATGGCCCTGTTTTGGGCGAGTTCGTATCCGCTTGGCCGTTATCTTGCCCATTTTGAAGCACCCTCGGTAGTTGTATTCATTCGATTATTTGCGGGTTTTGTCGCATTGGCGGCTATCGCACACCACCGTGGGCAGCTGACTCTAAAGTTAAGCCCGCAAAACATCTTACGTCTGTTGTTCCTCAGCCTAAGCGGATTCTGCTTTCACAACTATCTGATCTTCAAAGCGCTTGAGCATGCGCAGGCGAACACCGGTGCGGTGATCAACGGCGCGATACCAATAGTTGTCGCTGTATTAGATTTCCTGTTATTCGGGCGGCGTCTATCTCGACTTGCAATTTTCGGCGTCGTACTCGCCTTCGTTGGTGCTGCGACGGTGGTAAGTCACGGTAATTATCATGACTTGATCGGTGGCCGGATCGGTTATGGGGAATTTTTATTTCTGGTCGCCGTATTGGGTTGGTCGGCGTTTACCATTGGTTCGCGCGAACTGTTTGGATCGATCTCTCCACTTACGGTGACTACTTATGCTGCTTTCATTGCGCTGGTCTTACTATTTCCGGCAGTGTTACTGAACGCTGAAACCGCGATAGATATCGTGTCCGATACCAAGATCATGCTCATGATTGGTGTACAAGGAGTGTTGTCGGTTTCGTTCGGGTTCGTGTGGTTTAACGAAGGAGTAAAGCGCATCGGCGTCGCTAATGCGTCCGTCTACCTCAATCTTGTTCCCGTCTTTGGGGTCGTACTTTCCGCAATTACGTTATCCGAGATACCCGATATGCCCCTGCTTGTAGGGGGTGCTATGGTCATAGCGGCACTGGTGATTATTACGCGGACCGCCGCGCGCGATTAGTCGGCTTGGTGTGTTGCCGGCTAAGCGCTAGCGCACGCGACGTAGCTTTGCACAATCGTTGGAAACTTTTGAATTGTTGTATGTCGATGGTACTTCGACTCGAGGGTCGACAGGCCATAATAATACCGATTGGTTTGTCTTCGACATGGACAGAGAACAACAGGCCATCATTGTCGCCCAGCAACTTCAGCGGTATTTTGGTCAGGCTTTTTTTGTGTTTGTCAGGTAACCAATGGAACGCCGCCTGTGTTTCAAGTAGGCGTCCGAGCAGCGGATTGCGCAAGGGATCGATTGCGTGATCGAGGAGTTGGTCGGGAAGCCGAAGCCCATGATGCAAACGAACGGAAAGATGGTCGGATCGTTTGTCGCACATTAGTAGTACTGCGAGTTGGACATCGACATGATCGCAAATCATGTGGAGTGCAAATGGTAGGATCTTGGCAGTCGATGTTCCGTTCTTCGCGGCATCTCGCAGGCGATTACACGCCTGATCAAGGTCATTTGTCGCGCCTTCAATTGTAGGTTTGTCCTTAGCGCTCGGTGCTTTTTTTGATGCTTCTTGGACGCCCTTGTTCGGTTTGGGTTCACGATGTTCCGAAACCGGTGTCGGTTTTTGCGAACGAGATGTGGATCGCTTCGGCCGCGGGCCTGGTGACATTAGGTAGATTGCGGCCGGGTAGATTTCAAACTGCTTACCTTCCCGCGCTGCTGCAATGGTCGTACTTTTCATCGCGAGCGCAATGTCGTCGGTTGACCGTCGCGTCAGTCCGGCCACCTCCTCGAAGATTGGATCAAGGACCGCTTCGTCCCACGATTGGTCGGTCGCGGTGGCGAAGCGTGCCGCCAGATCAATGCAAGAATTGCTCATCTGATCGATGTTGTGCCCCTCCAATGGTGATGGAAGTAGTCCGCGTATTTTGTCGGTGTCGCGGGAATTCTCGAGTATCTCGGATAGTCCTTCGACGTAAGCCAATGCCTCACGCGTTAGCGATGCTGCTAGGATCTCATCCTGGCTAATACCACCCAGCAAGCGTCCAATGTTACGCGCCTGACGAGAAGCATGATGGGCCCGGCCGAGCAGCCGGCGTAATTTTGTGATTTGGCTGTCATTGGCCAAGGATTCGATAATCGGTGCTTGCGCGATCCGTTGTATAAAGACCTCCGGACCCATAAACAACACCGCGCGCGGAACATCGGTAGCCGAGGCGCGTCCACTGCCTTTGAGCTTCTTGTTGACCTCGGAAAACAAGTTCAAAGCAACCGCAGGATCACCTTCAATGAGAAGCTGTAAATGCGATACGGCGGTCGATGGTCGCTGGGATAACTCACTGATACGCTCATGAGTGAGCCGTAATATCGGTATGTCGCCTGCGGCAATCGGACTTGTCTTGGGTGGTCGCGGAATTGCGGCGGTAGCGGAATTCATAAATTATCGAGGTTCGGGTGTGGCGGGCTTCTCAGTAGATCGGCAAGCGGGGCGCGTGCTTTAGTGTTTTCGACGGCAAAGTCAATCTGATAGGCAAAATTTGTGTCATCGGCGGGCGTTAATTCAGCCGATAGGTGGGGAGATCGACAATCTACGCGCTAAGTCATCCATCGGTGCCTGATATCACTACACCGGAGGCTAGGTGTTCAACATATAATACGCGTCGGCTGGACATCGGGGAGTCGCGATGTCCAGCCCACAAGATATTTAGAATGGGGTTTAAGAGGTAATAGAGCGATGATCCGGATCAACGGTGTTGCGCATACGAACATCGCAGTGAGCAATTGGGAGGTGTGTCGGAAATTCTACGACGAATTTTTGCCGTTTCTAGGAATGGAACGCGTCTTTAACGGCGCCGATTTTATATACTACGTCGGGGGTCGGACAGCGTTAGGCATCGGGCGATGTGATCCGCAGTATGAAAATGAGCGATTCGTGCAGAATCGCGTGGGGCTACACCATCATTGTTTCCGAGCCCGCTCAGCCGAAGACGTGGACAAAGTGCACGCTCATTTGCTCAGCATCGGCGCTGTTATTGTGCATGGCCCGAAGGCAGGCGGATGGGCCCCCGGATATTATTCCGTCCTGTTCGAGGATCCTGTCGGCACTCGGCTTGAAGTCAACTTTGTACCTGGCCACGGTGTATTGGAGGATGGCGCGAGTTTCGATCCATCTGGCGATTACATCTAATCACAGGACATTCTTGGAGCACCACACTATAAATTTCTGGGCGACAACAAGCGCCTCAATTACGCATTTCGTCATCTACATGGGCCGTCGTTGCTAATAACTATGAGCGAAGCAAAAGAAAAAGCTATCAGCGGTAACGCTGGACCAATATCACTTGAGGCGCTGCATCACAATTCGTTTAAGGACATGATGAATGATGTTGTGGATGCTGGGAGTTGTTGCGAGTGCGGCAGCTGCGTACTTGTGTGTCCGCACAACGTTATCGAATATATCGACAAAAAGCCGCAACAAACAGCCAAGGCCAGTGCAGAATTTGATTATTGCGGGATCAGTGAAGGCGTTGGTTGTGATGTCTGCGCCACGGTATGCCCTCGGTTATGGCCGCGAGAGGACCACCTGAAGGATGCGGTGTTTGAGAATGCACGACCGTACGAAGATATCTTTGGCGTTTATCGTCATATCTTCGTGGCCCGCACTAAGCGACCGGAGGTGGCGGAACGAGGGCAAGATGGCGGCGTCGTTACCGGTCTGTTGTCGTGGGCGAAATCTACCGGCGCGATCGACGGCGGGATTGTTTCTGCGGTAGGTGAGGAAGACGACCCGTGCTTTCCAACGCCGAAAGTCGTCGTATCCGAAGCCGAAATTCAGGCGAGCGCCGGTAGTTGGTATACGTATTGCGAAAATAATATGGCGCTGGCGGAAGCAAAGGAACGTGGTCTGAGTAGGGTAGCCTTCGTTGGCGTGCCGTGTCAGATAACGCCACTGCGGAAAATGCAGTATATGGATCCGTCGTTTCTCGCCACTGCCAAAAAAAAGGCAAAACCACTGGCCCGGCAACGCGAATTTCTGCGCGGATTTTCCGATCGCGTCTCGTTTAGCATCGGCCTGTTTTGTACCGAAGTATTTACCCATGAACTCATGACCGAGCGGATAGCGAAGCGCATGAACATCCCGCTAACGGAGGTATCGAAATTCAATGTTAAGGGTGAGGTACTCGTCTATAAACGGGATAAGACGATAGAGACGATTCCGCTAGCTGAAGCGATGCGAGACTATCAGCGTCCCGAATGCCAGCACTGCGGGGATTTTTCGGCTGAAATGGCTGACATCGCGTGTGGTGGGGTCGGCACGGATGCCGCTACCATTGTTGTCATTCGCACACAAAAAGGCGAAGAGATCTGGCGGAACTTTGAGGCCGATGGGAGCGTCGAAACGATGCCGATCGGCGAAAACAAACGTGCATGGAACATATTGCAGCGCCTAGCCCGACGGCAGCGGGAGCGGATCCCAAAAGGCGCGATCCGAAGTGGTACCGGGAAAGAAATGCCGCAATACGCTCCCATACACGCGCGCGAAATTTCGGCCACCAGACTTCGAGCGCATGGGATGGCCGAGAAGGAAGTCGATGAGATGTTACAATCCGCCTACGGTAGCGAAGCCTTGTCACAAGACGTAATTGGCTATATGGCAGGGCAACCAATTCCCGGCGATCCGGGACCGGGTGCACCGGGTGAAAAGCGCAAATTGCCTCCACCGCCGACGCCATCGCAAGGTGGGGCAGCACCCGGCTGGATAGACAAAAAAGCGGACTAAGATCGCATACCACAGTACAAGATATCTGTAGGCTGCCGCTAACAAAAATTATCGAGCTCGGTTGGAACAGCAAAGCCGTTGCCACCGACCTTTAAAAGATTGTTTAACTATTGGAGAGTATTCCATGAAAAATCCGAGTAATCGACGTCAGTTTCTATTTAAGTGTGGTGCTTCAGGCGTCGCCGTACTTGGCGCCCAGGGCCTTTTGCAAGGTGCGGCCGTCGCTGCCGACATGGAGCCAGTTTCGCCGAGTGACCCGATGGCCTCTGCGTTGGGCTATGTCGAGGATGCGACCACCGCCGATACCGAAAAATTTAGCCGTTACGAAGATGGCCAAACATGCGCTAACTGCCTGCTGTACCAGGGTGAAGCCGACAGTGAAGTAGGCGGTTGCCCGCTATTTGCTGGGAAAACGGTGACAGCGAAGGGCTGGTGTAATTCGTGGGCGCTTAAGGCTAGTTAGCCGACCGCCTGAGCCGCCCCGCCTGGGGCGGCGACCTCTTGGGCTTGGCGGATTCCACTCTTAGACATCTACGGCGAGGTACTCGCTAAACAGCTAATTAAGGGGGAAGCCCTATGCCGAAAATCATCATTTGTGGGTCGCTTGCGCTGATGCTTGCCGCATGTAGTCAGCAGGACGGTGGGGTGAGCGGTAGCGAGCCCAAAGAAATTCTCGACGGCGTACAACTGCAATTGGACGCCGCGAATACCGCGGCCGAAGAGCGACTCGAAGAAGCGATGGATAAAATCGAACTCGAGTAAAGCTTACCCTCTACTCAATTAACATCTCGTCGAATTCGGGCGATTGATTTGATATCCAATGGCAGCGGGGCATATCAAACCGCCCTCGATTCGGTGTCGAATCCAGAAAATGGTGTTGCAATACGTTGGATATCGCTAATCAACTCTGGCGGGAAGTCTGCTGTGACTTGCGAGCTGGTGCTTGCCAAGACCGTGTCGGTAAGGCCACCAAAGCGTTGCTCGATCTGTGCCGCGATCTCATCGTGGCGACCGATCGCGGCAAACAGCCGCAACACGTCATCACTCACTTCTGCACTTAGCTTATCCCACTGCCCATCTTTGGTCATGCGGTTCAATTTGCGGCCAAGGTCGCCTTCATCGTGAGTTTCCAGAACCGGCCAATAGGCCGGGGTCGAACCGTAAAAGGCAACTCGGTAGCGAACCCATTCGATTGCCGCCGCGACGGATTCGTCGTCCGCCCCGGTTGCGATGAAGCCGCCACCACTAATTTCGAAGTTTTGGCGTAACCGCTGTGATTTTTCCAGCCCCCGATTCAGGCACGGCATCACCGTCTCGGTTAAATACTCGCGCGTGCAAAATGGATGCAGTCGAGCGCCGTCGGCAACTTCCCCACTGAGTGTTAGCATCGCCGGGCCAACTGCTGCGAGTGTCACTGCAGGAAGGTCTAGGCCCGAACCCTCCGGCACGAAGTTTGGGATCATGAGTGTGAATTGGTAATGTTTGCCCTCGAACTTCAACCGCTCTCTATACTTCCAACTGCGCCAAATGGCGCGTAGTGCTCCAACGTACTCACGCATCCGCGGAGCTGGCGGGCTCCACGGAACGCTGAAGCGTTTTTCATTGTGGGCTTTTATTTGTGTGCCGAGGCCTAAGACAAAGCGTCCGCCAGACGCCTCATTCAGGTCCCAGGTTAGGTTTGCTGCAGACATCGGCGAACGCAGAAATGAGATCGCGATTCCGGTTGCAAGTTCGACGCGATCGGTATTGACTGCAGCGACTGCGAGCGGCAGAAATGGGTCGTGTTGATTCTCGAGTGTAACGATACCGTCGTAGCCTGCCCGTTCGATCGTCGCCGCTGCACCCGCCACATCACGCAAATTGTGTTGAGGAATGGTCGTATTGATCCGCATAGATTTTCCGCTCGATTGATTCGACCTCGAATTGTGACGAGTCGGAGGTTTAGTGGCAATCCTCAAGTCGAAGAATCGTAAGGCGGGCGGTGCGATAGCCCACGAAGGTGCTAATTGAACTAGAATTTACGTTCACCTTTGGTTGGCGCAAGCTGCGCTGCCTATAACGCGAATGCTTGACTCGTGGGCGTATGTATTTCAACACTCTTGCGTACTTCGGTTTTTTTGTCTTAACACTGCTGATTGTCCGGTATTCGCGTAAGCCGGGGATCGCTTTGTTGCTCGCTAGCGCCGCGTTTTATGTAGCGGCCGGTTGGTTTGACACCGCCCTTATCGCTACCCTAGTTGGTACCAATTGGCTTCTGTTTCGCTACGTAGCGGCCGGTAAAACGCGCTTGATACTCGCCGTCGTTGTTAATATTGGCGTGCTCGCGGCTATTAAGTATCGAGTATTTTTAAGCGGTGACGTCGGCGTCGATCACACGGCATACATTGATACCGTATTACCGCTTGGCATTTCGTTTTATACCTTCCAACTGCTGGCTTATCAGATCGACGTCGTGCGCGAACCGAGACTTGGCGAACGACGTATCGGACCGTTCACATTGTTCATCATGTTCTTTCCGCAGTTGATAGCTGGGCCGATCGTACGTGCACGACAGTTGTTGCCACAGATCGTACGATTGTTTGCCGGTCGACCCAGGATCCTGCGGTTGTATTGCTATGGCTTGGCGCTATGCACGCTCGGGCTGTGCAAGAAAGTCATCCTTGCGGATTCCTTGGCACCGATGGTTGACGATATCTTCTTCCTCGGCCCCGCGACAATGATCCAGGCGTGGACGGGCGCATGGCTATTCACGTTCCAGATCTATTTCGACTTTTCGGGATATTCGGATATTGCCATCGGTAGTGCCTACCTGCTCGGGATCCGACTGCCGCACAATTTCAGAACGCCATATTTGAGCACTTCCCCGCGTGAATTTTGGCAGCAATGGCACATTACTTTGTCTACTTGGATCCGTGATTATTTATACGTTCCGCTCGGTGGGAGTAAAGGGACATCGGCCCGTCAACTGGCGGTGCTGCTTTTGGTGATGGGTATCGCCGGTTTGTGGCACGGCGCGAGCACAAGCTTTATTTTGTGGGGTGGGCTGTGGGGTTGCTACATCGGCTTGCATCGCTGCGTACTCGCGCCTCTCGCCAGGTCAGGTATTGGGGAGCATTTTCTGCGTAACGCGCTCGCAAAGGCCTGCTTGTGGGTGATTCATCTCGTCATCATAGTTTGTTTGTGGGTTTTTTTTCGGGCAGGAAGTTCGACGGTCGCGTGGGATTATCTTGGCGTAATGTTCAATGGTCCGGTGGAGCCGTCATCGAATTTGAGCCTACTTGTGGTCGGCTGCGTTAGTTTGATCGCGTTGCATTATGTGGAAGCGCAGGGTCGGTGTGCGACCTCACGATTCACGGTGAGGCGTTGGAACCGCCCAATTGTCTGGGGGGCCCTCGCAGGTTTTTGCCTCTGGTTGGTCGTCCTGCCGTCCTATACCGAAAACCCATTCATTTATTTTCGATTTTAGTCATGGTGACGGCGAAATCCAGATCAATTGCGTGGTTATCTGCAGGGTTCGGCTTCGCGATATCGATTGTTGCAATGGAAGCCTTATTGCATGGCATCGAACTATCCCCGGCCTGGCGAATATTACCGATCGTCGAACGTGAACTTGGATGGCCCGATCCAGACCGTGGTTACGCGCTACGGCCAAATATCGAGATCATCAACGTTCGAGAGCACCGCAGCCAAGTGTCAACTAATAGCTTCGGTATGCGCGACAAAGAACGAACGCTGGCGAAGTCGCCGCGTGTCTATCGGGTCGTTGTAACTGGAGATTCATTTACTGAAGCGCTGCAAGTTAATGATCCCGACACATTCACCCGGCTGGCCGAAGCAAGCGACGATGATGGATCCAACTCGGAACAATTCGAATTCCTGAATTTTGGTATGAGCGGCGCTGGACCGGTGCAACAGTATGTTCAGCTGCAGAACCTCGCGCTTAAATTTAATCCAGATGCGATCGTAATGCTTATTGGTGCAGGGCAGTTTCTGAGTAGCGAAATGTCCGACGATTCAGTGAACCCAGCATATATCAAAAATGCGGACGGCGAGCTCGAGCTTGGCTATACGTTTCGTCAGCGGCGTAGCCAACGCTATCGTGACACATTAGTGGGTAGGCTCTTCTTTCGCTTGATGGATAGTTCTCGGATCGCGCGCGCACTGTATGTGTACAAGTTAAGTGGTGGTAAACCGGTACCGCGGACAGGCAGTGAAATTACAGCGCATTCATGTTCGGCAATCGATGCACGGATCGAACGCCAACTTAAGTTGTGGCAGGAGCATGCACCGATGTCGGCCTATGCCCGAGTCGAGAAGTTTGTTGCTGACCTCGCGCACATAAAACGTGAACGAGATATCCCCATGGCCTTGGTCGTGTATGGCATCGGCGAGATACGCCCCGATTGTAATACTCGGCGCCAAGCGCTTATCAGTGCTATGGAGAGGGTGCTTACGCCACACGCATTACGTCTTTGGGACGCTGACGGTGTTTTATCAACCTTAGAACCGACGCTTGCACCCCTCGCTCACTACCATGGGTTTGGTCGGAAACGAGGTATTGGGCACCTAAACCACGCAGGGCATCGCGCTTACAGTCAGTTGCTGCGGCAAATTGCCGATGAGCTAAAAACTTCTGATCACCGCTGACGGCCAACAGTAGACACAAAAACCTCCCGATCCAGCGGGTTGCACGAAACGTTTTATGCATTATAATGCTTATCCTGCGTAAATTAGATGCATCATATTGCATAAATGGAATCTGCCGCTCCTCCAGCGACCGCCATGGACGCGGCCGCTTATCTCAACGACATTGGTAGCCGCGTAAAGCGCTTGCGTGCGCGACGTGGTATGTCGCGTCGTATCTTGGCGCAAAGCTCTGCTGTGTCGGAGCGTTATCTGGCGGAGTTGGAAAGTGGCAAAGGTAATATTTCGATCTTAAGGTTGCGCCAAATCGCGTGCGCAATGAGCGTCCCGATTGAAGAACTCGTGTCCAGTCCGACGCACCAATGCGAAGAATTTAGCTACCTCCTGCAATACATTCGTAGTGCGAAACACAGCGAGCTCGTTCGCTTGTATCGTGAGATCTCTGATCGTGCACCTTCAAGGCCGTTGCTGATCGCATTGATAGGACTCAGAGGTGCCGGAAAAAGCACGATTGGCGCGGCGCTTGCTGAGCGTCTCGGTTGGCAATTTACCGATTTAGTGCGGAGTATTGAGCAGCGCGCAGGAATGAGTGTTAGCGAGATTTTTTCGCTCGGTGGTCAGTCAGCGTACCGACGCTTCGAGCTCGAATGTCTGGAAGAAACCATCGGGAAGGTTGAGCCGGCAATCGTTGAGGTTGGTGGAAGCATCGTCTCGGAACCGGCAGCTTACGAACGCTTGTTAGGTTCCTGCGTTACGATTTGGTTACGCGCAACGCCCGAAGATCATATGGATCGTGTTATCGCACAAGGAGACAACCGACCGATGGCCGGAAACGCGCACGCGATGGAAGATTTGAAACGGATCCTTAGCGAACGGGAAAGCCTATACCAGCGCGCAAGTTATGTGCTCGACACGAGTGGTGCTCAAGTACACGATACGGTCAATGCCTGTTTGCGGCTGCCGGCTGTGAATCAAATCGTGCATTCCGAGCAATTGGCGCAAGTATGAATAAGGATTTCGGATCGGACGTCAGTGTAATCGTGGAGCCGGCGCCAGTAGATTTTCAAACACAGCCGGATCGCTATCGCCATTGGCGGGTCAGTTTCAACCGCTCTGTGGCGACCATCGCAATGGATGTGTCTGAATCCGACACGCTTGCACCCGGGTACGAGTTGAAACTCAATTCCTACGACCTTGGTGTCGATATCGAACTTTACGATATCTTGCAACGTCTGCGCTTTGAACATCCTGAAGTCGGTGCGGCAATCATCACGTCGGCTAAGGATCGCGTATTTTGTGCGGGTGCAAACATCAAAATGTTGGGGAAAGCCACCCATGCGCACAAGGTCAATTTTTGCAAGTTTACTAATGAGACGCGTAATGCAATCGAAGACGCGACGGAACACTCTGGTCTGAAGTTCATTTGCGCGATCAACGGGCCGTGCGCCGGTGGCGGCTATGAGCTGGCACTTGCATGCGACTACATCATTATGATCGACGACGGCGCAACTACCGTTTCCTTGCCCGAACTACCATTGTTGGGCGTACTACCAGGAACCGGCGGGCTCACTCGGCTGGTTGATAAAAGATTTGTGCGGCGCGATCGCGCGGATTTCTTTGCCAGCCTTGAAGAAGGGATCCGCGGTAGTCGCGCACTTGAATGGAAACTGGTCGACGAAATCGTCCCCGCATCGAGGTTTAACGAGGCGGTTCGCGATCACGCACAAGTAGTGGCCGAAGGTTCAAATCGACCGCATGAGGAGACTGGGATCAGGCTCCGACCACTCGCGCGATCGATCGACGCCGATACCATTCACTACCGTTTCGTTGATGTGGAAATCGATCGAAATCTCCGCGTCGCGACTATTGTCGTGACGACGCCGGATACTGCACCACCGACCGAACTGGCGCCGATTAAAGCACTCGGGGCCGACTACTGGCCACTCGCGGTAGCGCGTGAACTTGATGATGTGATACTGCATCTGCGGGCCAACGAGGATGAGATCGGCACCTGGTTACTGAAGACTCGTGGCGATAACGCCTATGTTGAGACGATCGATCGGACCCTGTCGGAGCACGCCCACGACTGGCTCATCTCCGAGATAACGCTCTACCTTAAACGTGTCATGAAGCGTTTCGACGTGACCTCAAGGACGCTAATCGCCGCAATCGGGCCGGGTAGCTGCTTTACCGGGACCTTGCTTGAGATGGCACTGGCATGCGATCAGATATTCATGCTTTCGGGTGAATACGAAGGAGATCCACGTCCACCTGCGACAATAGGTACGACCACAATGAACTTCGGCCCATACCCAATGGTAAATGGAATCACTCGGATCAATAGCCGCTTCCTTAATCAACCGGACCACGTTAAGGCGCTACAAGGGCGGATTTATGAAAGGCTCGATGCCACCGCGGCCGAGCTACTGGGTTTGGTGACTTTTACTCCAGATGATATTGATTGGGATGACGAAATAAGAATCGTGCTGGAATCGCGCGCCAGTTTTTCACCGGACGCGCTGACCGGTATGGAAGCAAATCTACGGTTCGCCGGTCCGGAAACCATGGAGTCAAAAATATTCTCGCGATTGAGCGCCTGGCAAAACTGGATATTTCAACGACCGAATGCTGTTGGTACGGATGGCGCCCTAGTGCGCTACGGTACCGGAAAGCGTCCCAGCTACAACAAGCAGCGTGTTTGATCACGCAAGGAACGACTATGGCCACCAATATCGACTACAACGAATTGATCCCAAACAATGTCGATCTTGCGTCGGATCGTCGCCTCCAGCGCGCGCTTGAGTCTTGGCATCCTAAATTTATGCAGTGGTGGCGCGCCCGCGGGCCAGAATATTTCCAGGACAACGACGTCTATTTGCGTACTGCAATAAGCGTCGACAAGAACGGTTGGGCCCATTTCGGAAAATTGAAAATGCCGGATTATCGTTGGGGGATTTTCCTCGCCGAGTCATCCGCAGAAAAGAAGATATCGTTTGGTGAGCATAAGGGGGAGTCGGTATGGCAGGATGTCCCGGGTGAGTACCGCGCGCCGTTACGCCGCTTAATCGTCACTCAAGGTGATACCGAACCCGCTTCAGTGGAACAGCAGCGATTGTTGGCCGCGACTGCGCCGTCGTTGATCGATATGCGAAATTTGTTTCAAGTGAATGTGGAGGAGGGGCGACATCTGTGGGCGATGGTATACCTACTCATGGCACATTTCGGGCGCGACGGTCGTGAAGAAGCTGAACAGCTTTTGATCCGCCAGTCTGGCGATCCCGACAAGCCACGAATTCTTGGCGCGTTTAATGAAAAAACGCCCGATTGGTTAGCATTTTTCATGTTTACGTTTTTTACCGACCGCGACGGTAAGTACCAACTAGCGTCCCTCGCCGAGAGCGCGTTCGATCCCTTAGCCCGGTCAGCGCAATTTATGTTGACCGAAGAGGCGCACCACATGTACGTGGGAGAAACCGGGGTCAGTCGTGTCGTGCAGCGAGCATGCGAGATCATGAACGATAATAAGACCGACGATGTGCGCCGATTTGGCGGAATCGACCTACCGACCTTGCAAAAATACATCAACTTTCACTTCAGCGTGTCCGAGGATCTATTCGGATCGGGGCAATCGACCAACGCAGCAAACTACTACACCTCGGGCTTAAAGGGTCGCTACCAAGAATCACGCCTTAAAGATGATCATCAACTAACCGATGAGCCGTATAAAGTCGTCCGAGTTGAAAACGGTAAACTCATCACTATTGAAGTATCGGCACTGAGCGTGGTCAATGAACGTTTGCGCGATGATTACATTGCCGATTGCCAACGCGGGATTGATCGTTGGAACAAAATAATTAGCGACCGTGGGATTGAGTTTTCATTTCAATTACCCCATCGCGCATTTCATCGACAGATTGGTGAATTCGCTGATGTGCATGCGACGCCGGATGGGCGCATTATCGATCAGGGCGAATGGGATCGGCATACCAATGATTGGTTACCGAGTGAGGCGGATCAGGAATTTGTTGCCTCGCTGATGGTCCAGGTTACCGAGCCGGGGGAGTTTGCGGCGTGGATCGCGCCACCGCGCATGGGGATAAATGATCAGCCGGTCGATTTTGAATATGTCACCCTATAGCGCCCCACGGCGTTGATTGATCGGAACCGTATCGAGCAAATCCATAATGGGAAAAATAATCGCAATTGACCGAGATGGTATAGCGCACGAGCTTCAGGGCCAGCACGGTCTCAACCTCATGGAAATCCTGCGTGATGCGGGACTTGCGGTCGAGGCGATTTGTGGTGGCCAATGTATTTGTTCCACTTGCCATGTCTATATCGACCCAGAGTGGGCGGATGGGTTGCCGCCACGTGGTGACGCCGAGCAGGTCTTGGTCGAGGACTCCGGCCACTATCAAGCTAATTCGCGGCTTAGTTGCCAGCTCGAGTACAACGACGAGATGGACGGCTTACGCTTGGTATTGGCGCCAGAGTACTAGGGTATGTGAAACGTCAACGAGCTCTAGCTCGCGAGACGAGAATTTTCTTCCGCAAGTGCAACACCGCGTTCGTGCATTCTGCGGTACTCGATCGCGCCTTCCTTGCCCATATATTTAATTAGCAAGGGTAATTCGGTATGCATTAAGTCGCACCACAGTAGGCAATCGATAGCATTATTGAAATTCGGATCGATATTAAATCCGAGAATGTGTCCGCCGACTTTTAGATACTGACGCAGTAAAACGGGTACGCCCTTGTCATCGGCTTCAACGGTGCTAAGCAAATCCGAAATGATATTCAGGTCGATATTGTCGAGGTCGATGAGGTTCTCTGCTAGATCCGTTTTCTCACGAAATGGACGCCGTGGCTTGATATGGCTGGTACGCCGCGTTTCGGAGTTTCGGTGACGTAAAAATTGAACCAGTAGCTGCTGTGATATGGGATGGTAGTCGTTGCTAATGCTCAACGGGCCAAATAAGACTCGATATTGCGGGTTAAGCATGAGATAGCGCCCGATACCCTTCCACAACAGCATCAGCGAGGAATAACTTCTTTGGTATTCGACGCGCACGAACGATCGACCAAGTTCTAAAGCCGAGCGCAGGTCGGCCGTTAGTTCGGGGGAGAATTTGAACAAGGATTGAACATACAGCCCTTTTAAGCCGTAGGCATCGAGGATCTTGTCCGTATGACCCATTCGGTAGCCACCAACAATTAGTTTCGCACTTCGATCCCACACAAATAAGTGGGTGTAGTAACTGTCGTAGAGGTCGAGGTCCGAGGCGTTACCCGTTCCTTCACCTACTTCGCGAAATGACAGTTCTCTTAAGCGTCCGATCTCCTGCAACACCTGAGGAATTTGATCCGCAGCCGCGTAGTAGACATCACTCGCTCCGCTGCTGAGCAATACCTGGTCATGCGGCAAGGCCGAGATTTCGCGTGCAATTTCTCTAGCATCGCCGGGCGGGGCTACGGGTTGCGGTGGCCGCCTGTTTTTTGACATGGCGCCGAGAGAAATTTTCTGCCGACTCTTTTCCTTAAGCAGGTAGGTCTTGGTTTGTAGGTAGCGGGTAACTTGATCGCGATCTTCGAGTGATTGCATCGTCTTTGGCGCAATTTCGCGTCCGAAGCGGACATCGACCTGAGTGCCACGTTTGTTCAACATTTCCCGCACCAATAGCGCCGTGCGTAAACTTGGGTGAAGCAAACCGCTTAACTGAAAAAGGTTGCTATTGCGCCCACCGATATGCATTGGCACGACCGGTGCGCCGGTTTTCTCCGCAAAGCGCGCGACCCCCGCATCCCATCTGGGGTCGCTAACCCGCCAATCTGAACGGTTAAGGCTGGATACCTCACCGCCAGGAAAAACCATCAGCATCTTACCGTCGAGCAACCAATTCGTGGCCGCCCGGGCGGTCGCGACGTTGTGACGGATCGCGTCTTTGCCGCCGAACGGATTGATCTGGAAGAACAGTGGGCGTAGCTGCACGAAGCGCGCCAGGAAATGATTCGCCATCACGCGAAAGTCCGGCCGCACGGAGCCGAGTAATTGCATCACAATTAGCCCATCGAGCATGCCGTGGGGATGATTTGCGACGACAATACAGGGGCCAGATTTCGGTACAGCGGCGAGTTGTTCAGGATCGGTGTTGACTGTTACGCCGAGCCCAGAGATGACCGCTTCGGCCATTTCTACGGGCGGCAAATCGGCGCTAAATCCGTAGTAGAAATCGGCTAACTTGCGCAAGCCAAGGGCCGTGTCAAGTACGGCTGCGGATGCCGACCGACAGATACCTAAGCTTTTAGGTAGAAACGGCTCGACGGAAAAATTTGCTCGTTGGGATTTAGTCGCCATACGTCTCCTGCGTCACCGGTGTGCGTCCAAAACCGGCCGAGATGACCGAAACATTGCTACAATCAATCCCCACCCCCGTGAAATAAGGTAGATGCCTGAATTGACGAACCCACCGGCCGCTAAACGACGAATTTTTCGACGTAAGGGCCAATCTGCGCACTATACGCGCCTTACGGCTGTCATGCATGAAATCGATCATAGCTGGAGAGTGTTAACCGGAGATGAATGCCTAAACGTCGGCGATTGCTGCCATTTGGGGTCTGCCACCACCCCATGAAGTCTTCCTGGACGCTTGATGACATCCCTTGGTCCGACATCGATCCGGGCCGGGTAGACCGTGAGTTATTGCAAGCTGTCAAAGCAGCGGCCTTAGTCGAAGCGAACAGCGCCGATTACGTTCGTTATCTGCATAATGTTTTCGCTGCAGACGAATCGTTCAAACGCGCCGCTTCTCATTGGGGTACCGAGGAACGCCAGCACGGTGACGCACTGGGGCGGTGGGCGCAAATCGTTGATCCATCGTTCGACTACGAACAATGTTTGAATCAGTTTCGCGCCGGTTATCAGATCCCGCTTGAAGCGGAATCCTCGGTGCGCGGTTCGCCCGCCGGCGAGTTAGTTGCACGATGTGTGGTTGAATCCGGCACATGCTCGTTTTACTCCGCGATCCGGGATCGCAGTGACGAACCCGTATTGAAGCGAATCGCAGGATTCATTGCACAAGACGAGGCGCGTCATTATCGATTGTTTAAAACGCATTTGCAGCGCTACCTTGACGAGCCCGCAATGGGGACTCTGCAACGATGCCGTATCGCCTTTGAACGCGTTGCGGAGACCGATGACGACGAATTGGCCTACGCCTATTACAGTGCAAATATCGCCCCGTCGACGGCATACGACCGCCGTGATTGCGCGCGAGCGTATGCGGTTCGGTCGCTACAACTTTACGAATTCAAGCATGTGCGCTCCGCGGCGCATATGATCCTTGGCGCAGCCGATCTCAACCCAAGCAAGAGACTCGCTAAAATCGGTATCTGGCTCGGTTGGAAGGCGATCCGTTGGCGTACCTGGACTTTACGGAGAACTGCGTTGGCACATTAGCGACCGCGGCATGCTCACTACGTTCAATTTAGAACGTCGAGCTTTGCACCTGACTGCACCTTTCTCCATCTAAACGGCACTGCCAGTTGATCAATAAAGCGTGCCGGCATTATCTCGGCGATGCCAATATCGGTGATGTCACAGTGTTTCTTATATAGATAGGTGCCGAAAAGCATGTCCCACAACATCAAATTTTCGCCGTAATTACTGTTGCCGATATCGCGCTCGTTCGAGTGGTGCCAGCGGTGGAGATTCGGCGTGTTGAAAATATAGTTTAGCCAGCCGCACTCCATATCGACATTGCAATGGGTCAAAATACCGATGTAAGCCGTGATTGCACTAACCCACACTATGGCGTCCATCGAGATGCCGGATAGCAGTAGAAACGGCACGCTAGCGGCGACGCTCGCTAGCGAATCGATGAAGTGGAAGCGCCCAGTATTGACTAACCAAAGTTTCTTTACGCTGTGATGCACCGCGTGACAGCGCCACAATAGCGGCCATTCATGTGCCAGGCGATGGGCACCATAGAGTCCAATTTCAGATACCACGAGCCCAATGATGACTTGCATGGGCATTGGCAGCGTTGCGACTGGCGAGTCGCTGTTGGCACCGACGATGCCGAGCGCAATGAGTTGGACGATCAGCAGTTGTACGAGCCCTTTGTTAAGGACCGTGTGACCCAAATCCGCGCCGAGTTGGCCATCAGATTTGCGCCATGAAGGCCTATACGGTGCGCCGAACTCAAGCAGAAACAACCATGCGACTATCCACGCGTAGGAAAGATTAAAATACAAAACTTCACGACCGCCGATAAAGCCGACGACCAGAATCAATGAGGACGTTACGACCAAGAGAGGCCATGCGGTTCGCCGGACAATTTGGCGGTATAGACTCTGAACGCCCACGGCGCGCTTAGCATTCAACGGGTTTCAGATCTCTTGTATTGTGGCTATGACTCAAGCAATTCGTAACAATCCGATCGTCGCGCCGGTGTTAATTATTGGTGCACTGCCATCGAATTGATGTGGAGACGGCGTATTGGTCGCTTTTTTTGTCACGCGCGAGACCACAAAGAATGTCGGCATCGATCGTTAGTTTTTCTGCATTTTTTGCGATATAGAATGTATAGCGCGGACTGCAGTTCCCACCGCATTGCTCATACAATAATTTTCCATCGTCGCCGCGGCCTTGAGAAAACTCCATGATCCAGTCATTGAGTTTCGCGACAGATTCGAACTCTTTGTTGCCGAAACGCATCGGTTCTGATTTTGTCTGTTCTTCCAAGTTTAGGCACAGTGCTTGTTGCTTCGGCTCCGGTAAGAACACTGTCGGCTCTACTCGATAAACGACATCTGCCTTTAGTGGCGACGCGCAATCGGCGTCGCACACTGGCGGCTCCTTAATCTCGTTTGATTGTAGCGCTTTGTTTAGTAGGCGCGCCGCGACGGCGCGGATGGATTCGGGGTGTTCGGCCACATTCTTCATAAAGCCAACCGAGCCGAGCTCGCTGTCGAGTGCACGCTCGTGCGGAAGTGCACGACATGTGATGCCGCCGGTTTGCTCGTCATCAATATCATCCGCCGCAACGTTTAGCGACCCAACAAAACACGCCGAGGCCGCCATTAAGCGGCAACCCCAAGATACGATATAAGGATTAATGCGAGAACTCCCACGCTACAAGGCGCTATAGTAGTATGAAACCAACCCTTAACCTAACCTTAATGGTTGTTCCGATGGCGCTATCGGGCGTAGATGGCTTCGAAGTGTTTATCCGAACCGCGCCAATCTGACGCGGTAGGCAATGGTCCTACAGTGGCCGGCAGCCGATCTTCGTAGCGCGCACTTACTCGCACGTACCGGTAATAACGACGTGCCCGGTGACGCCGAGGAAGGGCTTCTTCGGCCCTTCTGCGTAGCTGCGAACCCACAGGTATTTCAGGTGAGTGAACGGGCCTTCCGCCAGCCATACAATCTTTAGCGCTTCTTTGTCATTGCCGGAACTCAATATCCGGCCGTCTTTAGCATCGACCGTGGCAAATGGGCCGCCGGCAACGATGCCGCTGTTCCGATCTACCGCGAATCGCGCTTCGTGCATAGAAATCGCCTTGGCATAGTCCGAATTTTCTAGCGTGCCGCCTTCGCTCAATTCTAAGACAGTCGAGACGTCACATACGTAGAGGTTTTCTTCGGCGGCCGAGGCCGCTGCGAGAACGGCCATGAGTATTGCGGTCCAAATCCGGTCCATCTAAAACTCCATTATTTGGCTTATTGAGTGGCGAAAAAGATACCGCGAATTGCGTTCTGCCACCATAGGCAGGCGACATGGTAGATTGAATTCAACAATTTACGACCGCCGTGGCGGTCTTAGCAGCTCCCCGATGGCCCTAGGAGGAGATGAATCCGCACTGTTTACATGGTTCCGGGGACTTCAGTTTTTTAGCGACTTCGTTTTGCAGTATGCGCTCAGCTTCGGCGGTGCTGAGTCCTGTTTGAGAGCGAAACGTCTCGAGGGTGGTGAACTCGTCGGCGGTGATTACCCCGTCGTCGAGGGCGGAATCGACGACTTCGCGATAGTTTTCTCGCCGGGTTCGAAGTTCATCGGCGAACGTTGATGCGAGTATGCCGGTCGGCAGTGCAACCATCACGACGCCGATCAGCATCACGCACGTACCGAACATCTTGCCACCTATGGTGACGGGGATAACGTCACCATAACCGACTGTTGTCAACGTCGCGACAGCCCACCAGATCGCGGCCGGGATACTGCCAAAATCGTCTGGTTGGGCCGTGCGTTCGCACGCATAGATTCCGCAAGCTGCCACAAGCAAGGCGATCCCCATGAGAAATAAGGCAGCACTTATGGCTTGCTGCTCTCGCTTTAGCGCACGTAGTAATAACCCGAGAGCCGGTGAGTATCGCGTTAATTTGAGGATCCGGATCAAACGCAAGGCTCGCAGAAAACGCAGATCGGCACTGATAAAGATGGCAAGATAGAACGGTAGGATCGCAGCTAGGTCAATGAGCCCATGTATGCTTAGGGCGTAACGCAGACGTATTTTTAATGCGGTCTGTGTGTTCGTGGTAATTGGATCGACACAACTCCACAATCGCAGTACGTACTCAATCGAAAATACAGCGACCGAAAACGCCTCGAACCAGTAGAACGCGAGACTATAGGATTCGCTGATGGTATTTACCGACTCGAGGATCACGGCGATCACATTGAGTACGATGAGTGAGACTATACCGATGTCGGCGATGCGGCTGGCAAGATCATCCGAGTCGGCCGAATCGATGATGGCGTAGATACGATGTCTGGTAACCGCCACTGGCGCAGTCCTCGTTGAGGCGAAATTACGCTTCTATAGCGGCCCTCATCGTTTCCAACTTAAGTGCGGTCTCATCACTGTGAAATCGTTCAAGACGCGGTCCGGGTGTCAGTGGCCTCACGGCGCAATTCTGTAACTTGTTGATTCCTTGTCCAACTATCAGATCTTTATCGGTTGTCCGTTTAATTGACATAGATCATCAATTACCTGAAGTAGTCAATAATTCGACTGCGAGAGGTTATACTACAAGCGGTACGAACTCGGTCACGGAATGCGTCAAACTGTCCCAATCGCCAAGGAGCAGCGAAGCCAGCACGCTTATGGATAACGTGAAAGGAAATCAACCGGATCCCTTAGACGAAACCAAACAATTCCAGTCGCGCTCGGTCCAACGAGCGTCGGTATACATTTGTTATGCGCCTGAGGACGAGGATGCCGCCGGACGGTTCTGTCGGGCATTCGAATCGCGCGGTACGCCCTGCTGGTTCTCAGCCCGAGATTTAACGCCGGCGATGGCGTGGCCACAGTGCATTGTCGAGGCGATTGAAAGCAGTAAGTTTTTTGTTCTCCTATTGACCGAAAGCGCGAGCAACTCGCGCGATATCGTGCCGGAGATTGTCGAGGCCGTTGGCAGTGGACGCTCCATTGTCGCACTGCAAGCAGTGGAACGGGTCTTTAGCCCAGAACTCGAGGCCCTGTTAACGAGCGCTCACGTAATCGAAGCGACTTACGACATTTCTGATCATGATATTGATTCCGCCTGGATGAAAATCGTCGAAATCGAAGCGAATTCGACATGGGACAATGACGCACTCGATCCGACCGCCTCCGGCGACCCGGTCTCGCCGACAGCAGCAAGAAGTTTTCTGATTCAATTTGACTGTTTGCGCGGCAGCATCAGCGGCAAGACATCATGCCAACTCGCTGTTGGCGACAAATTGGTGTT
The DNA here is from genome assembly GCA_021773835.1 of Gammaproteobacteria bacterium. Taxonomy (GTDB): domain Bacteria; phylum Pseudomonadota; class Gammaproteobacteria; genus UBA11873. The sequence continues at coordinate 203,978 of JAJFJQ010000066.1, read as the reverse complement.
CGGGCGCGGTTCTGAGGCCGATGTTTACGTCGATGACGATCGCGCGTCTCGTCAGCACGCTGGATTGGTATTGGAGCATGACCCGAGATTGGGGTTGGAACTTCGATTAATCGATTTGATGAGTCGCAACGGAACCTGGGTACGGTATCGCCGAGAAGATGACGCCGATATTTCGAAATTTTTGGAGCACTCGCAAACAGCGATAACCAATGGCGCGATCATTCGAATTGGTAGTACCGATATTCGCGTAACTGCGGTTCCGATCCCAACGAACGTGGTAAAAGTCGGCTCATAACCCGATCGCGATAGCCCGCGCCCGCGGCAGACTACTTTTCAAGGTAATCGCGCACAAGATATGCCGTTGTCGGTCCTGCGCCTTTAACGTCGATAGTGCGCCCTTCGTCGAAAGAGAACTCGCCTTGTAGTAACCCATACGTCGACGACGTTACTTGAATCCGTCCCTGTGTCCCATGTGATTCCATACGCGATGCGAGATTGACAGTCTCGCCCCACAGGTCAAAGGCGATCCGTTGCTGGCCGATGATCCCGGCTAGTACCGGACCACTGTTGACGCCAATCCGAACGGATAGATTTTCGAAATCGTCAATTGCACCTAACATGTCTAGACCAAGTCGTACGATACGCCGGGCGTGGTCGGGACACGGCTCGGGTAGGCCACAGGCGGCCATGTATCCGTCTCCGATTGTTTTGATCTTTTCGACGCCGTGGGCCGCGGTTAATTCGTCGAAGCGGCTAAAGACATGGTTGAGCAACCCGACCAGCTCTTCAGCCGATAATCGAGAGGCCATCGGCGTGAACCCCACGATGTCGGCGAACAACACCGAACATTCGTCGACGCGCTGGGTAAAAGTCGTACCTTGGCGGCGGACACGTTCGACTATGGATGGCGGCAGGACGCTGTCTAGCAGTTGATCAGATCGATGGTTGGCGTCGCGGGCACGGCGTTCAGCATCGGCGAGGTCGTTAATATAGGTGCGCATGATGACCGCGATTGCGATAAGGACTAATCCTAGGGTTAGACCGTGCCCGAACAAGGTATCGTCAGCTGGAAATCCGTATTTCGGATCCAATGCGACTAAGTTGTACTCGATGACGATAAATATGAGCACCGCGCTGGCAACATAAAACGTTTGGATAACCCGCGCCGCATCAAATAAAACGAAATGTAAACCAACAATGTAGACGAATAGCCAGTAGTGCACGGCACCGTTGTTGTTTACGCCAGATCCGGAGACGTAGAACGCCATCGTCGGGATCCATATCAGTAGAGCAATTAGCAACAGGTGTATTGCTGCAGTGATCCAACCGAGGCGCATGAGCAACAATGTCGCTAGGCCAATCGTGATCAACACGAGGTCGCCGATGAGCAGTTCCCGGTGCCCGGTTTTTAGTGCGAAGGCGGTCCAAATCAAGCCCAATGCGATCAATAGTAGTGTTGAGACCAGTAGAAAACGGCGCACACGATGCGGGCGCCCGAGACCTTTCGGCGGTTCCTGCAATAAGCGTGTGGTTATGAAGTCGGTCATCTACCAAGGCGATTTGTCGGGGCAAAGGAAATACCTGTGTTGGCGTGGTGCCGAGCCAATTGTACGTTGATGCTCAGCTTTGAGGCGACCAAGCACGCGTCAAAGTTGTGACAAAGACACGGAAGTAGCAGTAAAGGTACGTGATCATCTCGATCTCAACTATGCTGCTCGGAAAAGAGGATATGTCGGGAGACGCTTAAATGTGGCGAGTGTTAATGGGAATCGTATTGATCGTGGCCGCCGCCGGCGCGTATTTTTATGTTTTTGAGCGTGAACGGCTGGCACGGGCGCTCGACGGCACGCCGATTGAATTGCCGGCTACAACGACCGAAGTCTATAAGTGGCGAGACCAAAGCGGTCGCTGGCATATCACCGACAATCCACCCGAGGCCGACGTTCCATTCGAAACAATGAAATATCGCAGCGATGATAATGTCTTACCACTGGCACCAAGCGACCCATGAAGTAATCGGTCAATTCGAACGGCAAGATGCGGAACGGAAGTTTGTGTGAAATTTGATGTCGTAGGAGTTGACAACCCCGCCGAAGAGCTTAGGATCCGCTGCCACTTAACCTATCCGTAGCTGGAAAATACATTGCGAGACAACACAAACCTACATTTACTTTTCTAGCCTTCCCGAATGTGGGAGGCGTTAGCGCCTTCCAGTGTGTCAAAGCCCTGGATGTACATCATGCGGGGCTTTTTTTTTGCCCTAAAATATTTTGGGTGACTCATCATGCCAATTCGACAGGTCATTACTCAGGGCAAAGTGCCGGTCAAGATCTTCACAGATGAGATTGAGCCGCAGGCCTATCAGCAGCTTGCAAAAATTGCGGAGCTTCCAATTATCCATTCGCATATTGCAGCGATGCCGGATGTGCACTTAGGTATTGGTGCGACCGTAGGTTCGGTGATCCCAACTAAGGCTGCGATCATTCCAGCCGCCGTAGGGGTCGACATCGGGTGCGGTATGAATGCGGTGCAACTATCTCTGCGTGCGGAGAACTTACCTGATAATCCCCGCCGACTCCGGTCCGCAATTGAATCGGTCGTGCCGGTGGGCTTTGCGACGCATAAATCAGACGTTGCCAAGCGTACGACCATCACGCATCTCAAAGGTGGGCTGGATAGCATTCTGGATCGCCATCCGAAGATCGCAAATTTGCGAAAAAAGGCGTATTTGCCGTGGGTAAGACAACTTGGCACCTTGGGTGGTGGTAATCATTTCATCGAGATCTGCTTGGACGAGAACGACAGTGTTTGGGTGATGTTGCATTCGGGTAGTCGTGGTATTGGAAACGCGATCGGCCGTTACTTTATTACGCTCGCAAAACAGGATGTTGAGCGAGTATCGCTGTCGCTGCCGGATCGCGATCTCGCGTACTTTCGAGAAGGGGCGGCGCATTTCGACGATTACGTCGCAGCCGTCGAGTGGGCGCAATCCTATGCCAAGTTCAATCGTCGCGAGATGATGCGCTTGATATTGGATCAAATGAAACGCCTGTTACCACATTTTGAGCTAGTAGGTGAGGCAATTAATTGCCATCACAACTACGTCGCTCGCGAGACGCATTTCGGTGAGTCGGTTTACCTTACGCGAAAAGGTGCGATCCGAGCCGGCGACGGTGAGCTCGGGATTATCCCAGGGAGTATGGGTGCGAAATCCTTCATCGTGAAGGGCAAAGGTAACGCCGCTGCGTTTGAGTCATGCGCACATGGCGCGGGTCGTGCGATGAGTAGGACTCAAGCCAAGAAGCAGTTCACCGTGGTCGATATGGAGTCACAAACGGCAGGCGTGGAGTGTCGTAAAGATAAAGGCGTGATTGATGAAATCCCAGGCGCGTATAAAGACATCGATCGGGTAATGGAACACCAGAGCGATTTGGTCGATGTAGTGCACACCTTGAAACAGATCGTGTGCGTTAAGGGTTAAGCGCGAACTGTAAGCGTTAACCAACAATAAAAGCGCAAGCTATAAGACAGAAAAAAGGAGGTGATTTGATTGACTAAACGACGCAATCCGCTCGGTAATCTACCGATCCTCGGTAAAGGTGGCGCACATGTGCGATCCAACGCGGCTAAGCGCGCGTCAAATAAGCGCGCGCTAGGCAACGAACTCGACGATTGGTATGAAGCGATTCAAGAGCGACGTAACGCAGGGCTCGATGGTAAGGCCATCGAGCCTTTTTACGTCTTTTTAAATCGCCATCGCCGCGGGTTGTTCTATCGTGGCTATCGTCATGCGGTGGGATCGTATCCGCAATTGGCGGCGCGATGAAATGGTAGTAGCTTGCAGTACAGGAAGTGATATTTGCGTAGTTACTTTTACTGGGCGTTCTGAAAGTCCGTCGCTCTGACGAGAGCGATTCATGAAGTGCTATGGGCGCTAATCAGGGCCTGTTTGGTTAGGTGCTCTGAAAATAGGTGTATCCCCTTTTCCAATGTTCATAAAGTCGATGATGAGAAAAATTACCGGATATTGGTAGCGTACGTTGTCGCTATCGCCGGCCTGCCCTAATATCCATGAAAAGCATGTTGCGAAAGGCTCCAAATTGTAGAGTCGTGTGCCTATGGAGGTGCCCCATGCGATTTCTTCTTCGACTCACGTGTATTTTATCCATTACGCTCGCGTTAACCGTTGCCGCTCACGCCACGGTTATCCTTGAAGATATCGAAGTCGATTGGGGTAATAGCTACCGGTTTGCCGGTTCGGGCGGGCTCGAAAATCCGTTATTGCGGGTCGCCTTTAATCCGCAACCGGAGCCGCCTGCCGGTGGTGCTCTGAGCTTTGGTATGCCGCCGGATCCGGCCTACCCGCCAGACCCGGTCATTACCCATTCCGGCGATTTCGAGAGCGGGCAGCCGTTTCGCCTACTGTTCGGTATCTCGAACGGTATGGACCTGTTTTTACCAACGTCGACTATTGTCGGCGGACCGGACGGTGTATCGCTGTTTCTGTTTGATGTGATGGATGCTGCGGGACTCAAAGTTTTCGACGTTCAACTCGAACTTTCCAGCAGTAGTGGCGGCTCGCCGATTGAGTGGGTCGCATTCAACCCGCAACCCGAACCGCCCGCACTCGGTGAGGGGGGTGCGTTATTTGGTGCGGACTTTTCCTTCAGCAGCTTCTCCGATGTATCCCTGGCGATAAGAGTGCACGATGCCGTCGGTGGGATCATCACATTAACGGCGATCCCCGAGCCCGGCGCCTTGCTCCTTACTGCATCGGGATTATTGTTGCTCGCGCGCCGCTATTCTTTGAAACGTCCCAAATACAAAACGTAAAGCAAAAGGAAAAAGAAAAAGAAAAAGAAAAAGGGGCGCACTTATTTATTTCGTTTTGAGGGTGTCCTTTTACTACGAGTTCTCAAAGTTCGCCGGCTTCTCGAACACGGATGACCGCTTATGACCTTGCTGCAAAACGAGAGGAGGGGTGTTGGGGCGCAGTATCCGTGCCGTTCTAGGTGTCGACTCCGTCGTCCTTGACGAGAGTGGTTCATGAACCGCCATGATCTCGAAACAGGGTCCGTTTAGTTCAGCGCTCTAAAATATGTGTCTCCCCTTTCTCTCTTCGTGAAGCTAAATAATAACCAGACGAACCGTGGTCTCCATTAACGGGAGTCAAATCTGAGGTGTTCTGCTACGATTCTCCGGCAAGGGCCGTTACGACGTAAATTTTTCCATCCCGAGAGCTAGCAGTGAAAAAGATTTTTGTCAGTATTCCTTATTCCGACGACGATAAACGCATTGTCCAAGGACGCGTCTTATCCGCTACGAGGTATTGTGCGCGTCTGCTCCAAGAAAAGAATAATCCAATATGTCCGGCAATATTCGGGCATTTGATGTTAATGGAAAACCCGCGAATCGATCTTTCGCACGATGAATGGCTTGAGTACGCATTCGCGTTTTTGACGGATGCCATCGACGAGGTTCATGTCTTGAAGCTCAATGGGTACTCGGATTCGATAGGCGTAAAGAAGGAAGTTCAAATGGCGCAAGCTATGGACATACAGGTAACGCACGTCGATATTTGAATGAAGCGCCCGGCGCGGGAAAAGGGGAGGGAAAAGGGGGTGCTCTTATTTATTTCGAAAGTCCGCCGGTTTAGCGAACATGAATGTCCGATTGTGACCGCGGTGTAAAACGTGAGGAGGGATATTGAGGGGAAAGTACGCGTGCCATTCTAGGTATTGACCCCGTCGTCCTTGACGAGAGTGCTTTATGAAGCGCCCTGGCCTCGAATCAGGGCCCGTTTGGTTCAGTGCCCTGAAAATAAGTGCACCCCCTTTTTCCCTTTACTGCAAAAAGGGACGATGACGAAAGTCCGTTCAAACTTCGTCTTGATCTCAGGCACGCGGTTTTTGGCCAGACCGTAGACTCGATGCTCGGAAGGATATGGTGGCCGGGGACAGAATCGAACTGTCGACACAAGGATTTTCAGTCCTCTGCTCTACCAACTGAGCTACCCGGCCTTCGTGCGCTTGGCTCAGGGTGAAGCCCCTGAACTTTAAACAGAAACGCGACGTCAGTGCGTCGCGAGGGCGCTATTTAATCGGCTCAGCGGCGGCGAGTCAACCCAGGTTTTTTGCTGATTATCAAGAATTCCGGTCAGAAAGTTGACCTTTGGCGACGCAAGGACCAGTATTTTGTTCTTAGTCAATTTTGGGAGAAGTACAATGGCAACGTCTTGGTCAGTTTCCGGTGAGTATATGGAGGCTTGCAGCTGTGATTTTCTTTGCCCGTGCATCCCGAAGAACGCTACCACGCCGGCGACTTTTGACTACTGCAAAGTTGCGCTCGCGTTTGAGATCCGTGACGGCTCATACGGTTCGACGCCAATGTCTGGTGTTCGTTTTGTCCTAGTGGCCCAATCGAAGGCGATAATGTCTGAGGGTGATTGGATTGGCGGGTTGATAATCGACTCAGGATGTAGCGACGAGCAAGTTGCTGCGGTCGCTGCAATCACGGGCGAGGAAGGCAACGGGCCAATGGCGATGTTCGCACCATTGATCACTGACTTTCGTGGCGTTGAACGGGCAGGGGTTAAGTTTGTAAAAGACGGCGGCAACGTTAGCGTCGTGGTTGACGGTATGGTCGATCAATCCATTGTCGGTGTTGAAAGCCACACTAGTCCTGGCGATTTTGTGTGCATCGACAATGCCGGTCATCCGGTAAATAAACGCCTCAACTTCGCGACGGCCGTGAAAAACATGATCAATTGCTTCGGCATTGAATGGGAAGATAAAGAGCAACGAACCAACGGCCATTTTGCGCCATTCGATTGGCAGGGTGAGGCCGCCTAATACACGCCTGCCGTGAGTAGCGAACCCTCGGTTCGCGTCAAGACCCAACACGCCCTTAGCGTTCTCGCGCTAATGGTGCTTGCCGCGTGTAGTTGGTATTTCCTGGTCGAAACCGAAAACGCGATGCGCGTTATGCGTGGCGACGGCCTGTTCATCGAACTTATGTGGGCGATGATGGAGCCACACGAGTCGGTGCGTTACCTCGGTGCCACTGCGATCATGTGGGTTGTCATGATGATTGCGATGATGGTGCCAGCGGTAATGCCAATGGTGGTGGTGTTTCGCCAGCTAGATCGGGGCGCGAAATCGGAATTCGACAGCGTGCTATTTGCCGGCGGCTATTTGTTGGCGTGGAGCGTGTTCTCAATTGCGGCGGCGGCACTCCAGTGGATGTTGCACGGTGCCGGATTACTGCACGGTGATCTCCTCTCGGTACGGCCGTTGTTGGCGGCGGGTCTGTTGATGATCGCCGGCGCTTATCAATTGACCCCAATGAAGGAAGCCTGCCTCGATAAATGTCGCAGTCCGATAGGGTTCTTTCTAGCCAACTGGCGTACCGGCAGGGGTGGCGCGATTCAGATGGGGTTACAGCACGGTTTATTTTGCATCGGCTGCTGCTGGATGCTCATGCTGATCATGTTCGTCGGTGGCGCGATGAGCGTGATCACAATGGCGCTACTGAGTGCGTTTATCCTGGCGGAACGCGTTCTGCCCGCTGGTCCTTGGGTGGCGCGAGTACCAGGAATTGGGTTGATCGTTTGGGGAGGATATATCGCTATTGTCGCCTAGCGATTGGAAGGCAGCCGTCAGCTACAGCAATCTGAGTTCGCGGCGCGTGTCGGTAACTATTCCGGCGCAACGAATTCGTCGGGTACTTGAGAGCCCTCGCCGAAGAAAAACTTCTCCATTTCATCTTCTAAAAACTTGCGGTCTTTCGCTTCTATCGGTGTGAGCCGATATTCGTTAATCAACATTGTCTGGTGCTGTAACCATTGTTGCCAAGCTTCTTTGGATACATTTTCGAATATCCGTTGTCCGAGGTCGCCAGGGTAGGGTGGTGTCGGGAGGCCTTCTGTTTCACGGCCGAGCTTGATGCAGTTGACGGTACGACTCACATTAATTCCTCTTCAACATTTGAGTGGGGATCGATCCGCAGCAGTTGTTGGACAGGTTTTGACAAGCCAATGCGCGCCGGGTCGTGCACGTTATACCAAAGCCATCGATCCGAATCCATGATTGAACGTCCGTTCTCAACAACGGCGCATTCGAACGGCGCTATCGCCAATCGAAAATGAGTGAAGGTATGGGTCAATATGGGGTGCTCAATGAGCGTACCGGTTGGGCGGAGGTCGTGTTCCCGACACCAAGAACCCACATCGTCCTCCGCCTCGATTTCGGGAAAGCTCCATAAGCCGCCCCAGATCCCAGTTGGTGGACGTTTATATAGCAGCGTCGATCCATCACCGGCGCGCGCGATGACAAACCGGGTTTCCTTAAGTGGTAACGGATTGCGTTTTTTGCGTCCGGGATACAGTGCTTGAGTTTGCGCGTTGTTGGCGCCACAGTCGCTTTGCAATGGGCAATTTTGACAGTCGGGCTTACTGCGCACGCACAGCGTTGCACCGAGATCCATTATCGACTGGGTGTAGTCTGCGATTCTGTTGTTTGGGGTGTGGTACTCCGCGTGCGACCATAGCTGCCGCAGCACGTCAGGCTTCCCGGGCCAACCAGCCACTTCATGAAAACGGGCAAGGACGCGCTTGACGTTGCCATCCAGGATCGGATGTCGCTCCCCATAGGCCAGCGATAGGATCGCGCCGGCGGTTGAGCGGCCTATCCCGGGTAAGGCAATAAGGTCATTGAACTCGCGCGGGAGCTTTCCGGCGTGCTCTTCAACGACAATGTTTGCTGCACGGTGCAGGTTACGACCACGTGCGTAGTAGCCAAGCCCAGACCACAGGTGCAGAACTTCGTCGATGTCGGCATGGGCTAATGCCCCTACCGAAGCAAAGCGCTGCATAAAGCGTTCGAAGTAGGGGATCACGGTCGCAACTTGGGTTTGCTGCAACATAATTTCGGACACCCACACGCGATAAGCGGTTGGGTCACGTTGCCATGGTAGATCGTGACGTCCATGTTGGTCGAACCACGCAAGCAATCGATCACTGAGATCCGACACGCTTTGCCTCACGTTCAATTTTGATCCCGGTTTCGCGAACCTCTTTCATAAATGCACGCTTAAATACAAGCGGTCCGATCACAGGGGGGATCCAAAAGTCCGGTCGTTGTTCGGCCTCGACCGAAATTCGGGTCACCGTGTCAGATACGGCGTCGATGTGCCATTTAGAATATCCGGCCTGGAAGTTGCTTTCGGCAGGAATAACGGTGGTCGTTATCGTCCCGTCTCCGAGATCTTCAACGTCTTCGACAAAGTAGAGGTCGAAGCAGAACACCAGGACGCAGTGGTTGAGCCACATGCGTCGTTTGAGCCGACTTTCGTCATAGTGCTCTAAGATCTCACTTTTGACGACGTCGTCGTTGATGCGGTTGAGGTTCTCGTAATCTGTAACGATTTCCCGTACCACGTCGACGGGTGCATTCAGTTCAATGGTGAACTGGTATTGATAGGCATTGCCATGGAAGGTAATTTTGGACCGCTTGACCTCGCTCGCAATAGCGTTACAAGCAAGCGTCGCCGCGAGTAGCCCTACGCTTACAACTGACAGGTAACCGGTCAAATTATGCGCCCTTGCCGATCACTACGCTCCAAGGTTGATATACGCGCCAGCGCGTTACCGTGAATCGTCGCTTGGTCCAGCGATATGCGATCCCTGATGGTGTCAGCGCAGCACCGATCAACCGTCGATTAGAAGTTCAATAGATTTTTGAGTGCCTTGCCGGCGTCACCACCGATTGCGTCCTCGAGCTTTTTGCCGATTTCTTTGGTTACCGCCGATTTGGCGATCTCGGCGACAATATCACCAATGTCCGGTTTACATGCGTCCGCACCGAGTTTACCGCGGCACTTGATCGGAACCGAGTAACCGCCGAGGTTGTAGTTACTTTCACCGCGCTGCGACGTTCCCGAATCCACCGAGACCAGCGCATCGTACTTCATCGTATCGTTGTGTAAATTGGCGACAATACCGTTGCCGGTAATTTTGAAACCCGAGCCATCGAGGAGTAAATCGTTATTGGCGCCAACGCCGTTTTGGAAATTGATTGTTCCGGCCAGCGTTTGAAATTTTGTCTCACCGCCTTTCTGTACAGCGCCAGGACGCTTGCTTTCGACCATTACCTCTATTTGCGCGAGCATGGCAGCTACATCGATGCCGCGATACACGCCATTTTGAACGAGAAAATTTAGCGGTCCACTGAGACTTTTCTTGAGCGCGTCGGTGTTACTTCCGGTCGCGGTGAGATTCGTGCCAAGGTTAGCAATGCCAGACAGCGACCGGTCACCGGTCATATCGAACAATAAGGGTTCGATATTGACCCCCGTTAGTTTAGTGTTGATCGCGAGCCGCGGTACTTTTTGTGTCGCATTGAGGTCTATCACGCCGTTATAGCTACCGTTATACAGCGAAGCCGCAATGGGGTTTAGCTTGATGCTGCCTCCGGCGGCGTCGATGCTGAGTTTTACGTTCTGCATTTTTGCGCCAGAAATCTGCAGCTTGCCAACGATGAGATCGCCTTTGATCTTGATTTTGCGGAGCGTTTCTACCGGTAGCTGCGTCGCGCCTGCTGCTGCGGCTTCTGGCGTAATTGGTCGTACGTTGCCTTTCTGTGTCGGTGCCATGTAATTGTCGGCATTTATTTGATCGACCCCTAAGCCGAAGCGTATGTCGGGGCCTTCAAAATCTGCGATCGCCAGGTCGCCTTTGAGGGTTGATTGGTCAAGCACCATGTTCAGTTTGCTTAGAGCAATGCTTTTGCTGGTACCGGAAAATTCAGTATTGAACGCAAACGCAGATAACGCCTTCGTATCCGCCATCGGCGGTAATTTCTGATTGAGGCTTATCAATACCTGCCGGAGATTGAATATCGGGATATTGAGCTTGCCGGTAAACGCCGGCTCTGTCTTTATCTTGGTGGCGTCGACATTGCCCTTGACGTTCATGCCGAGTCCTTTCAACGACAGGTCGCTGATGGTTAAGGTTTCTTTATCAAGATTCGCGCGTGCAGTGCCCGCGGTTAGGGTGAGGTCAACGGGTTTCTTTTGCCCCGCTCCGGTTACTTTTGCCACCAGGGTTAACGGGCTCACGGTCATATCGGTCATGGTGCCTGTTATGCCGGCGTCGACATTGAGTGCGTTGATCGATTTGGCCAGGTCTTTTTGTCCGAGTGCCGTTAATAGTGGGCCGACTTTATCCCCATTGATCGTTAGGCGACCATCGATAGTGCCCTTGTCGCTATCCATATTCTGACCTTTTAATTTGCCGTCGATGACAAGGCCGAGTCCGGTAGCCGATAGTTTTGGCAGATCGACGATCCCTTTATTGGCGTCGGTCGAAAAGCTACTGCTCAATTTAAAGGCCTTGTTGGAGGTACTGGAGAGCGATTTTGATATCTCGTGCAGACCGCTGTCCGCACCTTGGAAGGTCGCGGCAATGGCGAGCAAAGATGGTAAATCGGGGCCTGAGGCATTGATCTGACCGTTTAATGCCGGCTTATCACCGCTCGTCTCGGCCGACGCCACGTGACCCGATATCGTATTGCCGAGTAGATTCGCCTCGAGTGTCGGCAGGTTAATTTGCCCGCTTTTCATGTCCGCATCGAAGCTCGTTTGAACATCGAAGCCTTTGCTTTTTGCTTTGCCAAGGACATTAACGAGGTTCTCCAATGTCTTTGGCTCCATGCCCTGGAGTTGCCCAATCACGGCAAGCAACGAGGGTAGGTCTGGGCCTTTTGCTGACAGATTTCCTTTGGCCGCTGGCTTGTCCGTATTCGCGCGTTCAGCTTCCAAGGAGGCGCTGACGTTCGCACCCAACAGAGCAGCCTCGAGTTTCGGCACACTGACATTGCCGCTTTGCATGTTGGCATCAAATTCCGTGCTGAAGTTGAAGCCACGATCTTTGAGACGGCTGATTTGCTTGGCTACCGGAAGTTCAAGCGCATTGAAGATGAGGCCCAAGTCGCTGCCTTTAAGGCTCAGTGCGCCGCGTGCACCGGGCGCATCGGATTCGATGTCTATGGCTTCAATGTCGCCATTGAGCTCCGTGCCGAGCCCGCTGAGTGCGAGTTGGCTGATTTTGGCGATCCCTTCTTCCAGGTCGACGTCAACGATGGCGGCGGTTTTGAGCGTCGCTTTACCCCCGGGTAAGTTTTTACCGCGCATAGCAACGTCGAGATTCAGTGGTTCAACGTGGTATTTCTCATCGCTCAAGTCGTAGGACACGGTGCCGACGAGGGATAAGTCACTATCGATAGCCGGTTGATTTGCGAGTGCCGCTAATGACACTTCGAATGCAATCGGATCGCCGAACGCGAGTGCCCCGGTTTTTACATTGAGTTTGCTAATGTCGATGTTTTGCCCGCTCGCCGCGTCGCGCCAAGTGATCGTTGCGTCTTGAATATCGACCCCGCCGAGCGCGATCGTTGCGATATCCCCGGAGCTTTTTTTCTCTTGTGCGTCGTCTCCCGCTAAGTCCGCCCAATTGGTCACGCCTTCGGCGTTAGAGGCAAGGTTGATGCGCGCGCCATATAGCTTCACCGTATCCATTTCGACTTGTTTTTTTAACAATGGTAGCGTTGCCACGGCGACCTGAAACTCGTCTGCAGCCAGAAACGGTTCATCGCCAAACCCTGGCGCATTGCTTAAGGCGAGCGGCCCAGCCTTGAGCTTTATTTTGGGCCATACCGCCCATTCGAGATCGCCTTCTAGGGTCAACGCTCGTCCCGTTTGCTCGAACACTTTCTCAGCAATTTGCTCTTTGAAATCATTGGGATCTGCAAATGCCACAAAGGCAGTGACGCCGCCAACGACGATCACCACCAATAGGATGGCTAGGATGAGTATTATTTTAATGGCCTTCATGTCATCTCCTTGATAATTTTGGGCAGCCTTGCGTTGATCAGATCGCGCGACTAGTTGCCAGTATTCAAGCGCTTTCGCGCGCGTGCACAAGCCTCGCGAACTTGCGCCGGTGCGGTGCCACCAACATGGTCGCGTGCGTTGAGTGACTGGTCAATGTCCAGCACTTTATAAACCTCGTCCGTCATCGCGGGATACAGTTCGCGGTATTGTGCGATGCTTAGATCGCTCAAGTCGCAATTTTTATCGATAGCGCGGCGCACCGCGGATCCAACAACGGCGTGCGCATCGCGAAACGGCAGCCCTGACCGAACTAAGTAGTCCGCGAGATCCGTTGCCGTGGCAAAGCCTTTCTCGGTCGCCTCACGCATAGCTGTAGCATTAATCGTCAAGCTCGGGATCAAATCGCCGAACGCTTTGATGCAGTCAATCAGCGTATCCACGGTGTCGAATAGGGGCTCTTTATCCTCCTGGTTGTCCTTGTTGTACGCCAATGGTTGGGATTTCATCAGCGTCATCAAGCCCATTAGGTTTCCAAACACCCGACCAGACTTTCCCCGTACCAATTCGGGCACGTCTGGGTTTTTTTTCTGCGGCATCATCGAAGACCCTGTGCAGAACGCATCACCTAATTGGATAAACGAAAACTGCTGCGAATTCCACAGCACAAGTTCCTCCGACATGCGAGAAAAATGCATCATTAGCATGGCGCCGTGTGCAGAAAACTCTATCGCGAAATCCCTATCACTTACGGCGTCGAGAGAATTCTCGGCAAGCAAATCGAAGCCGAGCGACTCCGCGCACTTCGATCGATCGATTGGAAAGCTCGTTCCGGCTAATGCGCCGGCACCCAATGGCATGACATTCACCCGCTTACGGCAGTCGAGAAACCGTTCCCGATCGCGTAGTAACATTTCGAACCATGCCAACATGTGGTGGCCGAATGAAATAGGTTGCGCGGTTTGCAGGTGGGTATATCCTGGCATAACCGTTGCCGCTTCGCGTTCGGCGAGATCGATCAATTCGGTCATCAGCGTTTCTAACCCGGCGACAATTACATCAATTTGTTCGCGCAGAAACATGCGGATATCGGTTGCGACTTGATCGTTTCTTGAGCGCGCGGTGTGCAGCTTCTTACCGACATCACCAATGCGTTCGACGAGTGCGTGCTCAATGTTCATATGCACGTCCTCGAGCGCGATCGACCAACTAAAATTGCCATCGGAAATTTCAGACTGGATAGCGGTCAGTCCGTCGACAATTTTGCTACAGTCATCACGCGTAATGATCTCGACATCGGCTAACATTTGGGCGTGTGCAATGGATCCCTTAATATCATGGCTAGCAAGGCGTTGATCGAATTGAACCGAGGCGGTGAAGCGTTCGACGAACGCATCGGTCGGTGCGTTGAAACGTCCGCCCCATGGTTTCTCCGAATTTGATTGTTGGCTCATTATTGCTCTCGCCTAAGTCGCGCTACAGTATATCTTATGAACCTCTGCCGAGAAGTCGCTGTATTTCTCGGTGGGGCCCGCTAAATCATCGCGACACGGTACGCATGCGTGGTGTGGCGCCGCAGGATACGGCTAAGCTAGGGTTAAACGATGACACCAGTAGACAGCGATAAACCCGCATTGTTTCTGCCTGATTTATGCGGCGTTCGCGCATTATTTGGTGTGGTCATCATCGGCGAACTGCTTGCGGTGATTCTGACGCTGGTCGGGAGCGGCATCAACGCGAGCGCGCTTGAGCAACTCTCCCTGGTCTCGATGTTCACCCAGTGGATTGGGCTTTCCGCGGCGGCCGCACTGTGTTGGACGCGGCGTTGGCTTGAACGCTTACCGGAATCCAGCGCCGCGCTGACGAGCTATTTTTTAATCCTGCTGGTGGTGTACTTGGTCAGCGAATTGGCCTGGTGGGTCGTCAATCCGTTGTCTGGTATTGATCCGATTATAGGCTTGCAGCACACAGATTTCCTGGCACGTACGCTTGGTATCAGCGCTATCGTCGGGGCGCTGGTGTTGCGCTACTTTTATGTGCAGCATCATTGGAAACTACGTACCGTATCGGAAGCCCAGGCGCGACTTGAGGCCTTGCAAGCGCGGATCCGCCCGCATTTCCTATTCAATTGCATGAATACGATCGCAAGCTTGACCCGAACCGACCCGGTCGCCGCCGAGCGGGCGGTAGAGGACCTTGCGGATCTGTTTCGCGCGAGCATGGGTGAGGTCCGTAGTCTGGTCACATTTGAGGAGGAATTTGACCTTGTGCGTGGTTACCTCAATATTGAAGGTTTACGTCTTGGTGCGCGCTTGCAGACAAAATGGGATATCGGATCGATTCCCGGATCCGGACGGATTCCGTTGCTGACGCTGCAGCCGCTTGTCGAAAACGCGATTTACCATGGCATTGAACCACTCGAGGATGGCGGGCTAATCGAGATCTCAGCAGTTTGCGAGGACCAAACCATACGCATATCGATCGAAAATCCGGTACCTAAGACAACCACCCGACATCACCATGGCAACCGCTTAGCCCAGGAGAATGTAAGTCAGCGCTTATTGGCGCATTTCGGCGACCAAGGTGGTCTTGAGATCAATGAGGAAGATGAACGGTATCGCGTTACAGTGACGGTCCCGATGGAGTTCGACAGTGCGAATAGTCATCGTTGATGATGAACCGCTTGCGCGTTCGCGTCTCGCGGCGCAGGTAGCCGATAGCGGACTCGGCGAGGTGGTCGCCGAAGCCGAGAATGGCCTCGAGGCCATCCGTGTCGTCGAATCTACCAATCCGGATGTGGTGCTGCTGGATATTCGGATGCCTGGTATGGATGGTGTAGAAACGGCGCAACATCTGGCGCGGTTGGCATTCCCCCCTGCGGTCGTTTTCACTACCGCATACGACGAGCACGCGCTGGCCGCTTTCGATGCCAATGCGATCGATTACTTACTTAAGCCTATTCGCTCCAGCCGACTACAACAGGCACTGGAAAAGGCGCGCGTGCTGACTACGGCCCAGGCGCGAGAGGTAGGGGCGATTTCCGCAGACGCCCGGCGCACCCATGTGAGTGGCCACGTGCACGGAAATTTGACCATCATCGCGATCGAGCGGGTGCTCTATTTCCAAGCCGGCCACGGTTATGTCGACGTAATTTGGGAGGACGGGTCGATGCTGATAGAAGAGTCCTTACGGTCGCTCGAAAGCGAATTTAGCGAACGATTCGTACGCGTCCATAGAAAGGCGCTGGTCGCAGTCGCACACGTCGCGGGGCTTAGTAAAGATGATAGCGGGAATCATTTTCTTAACCTACACGGATGCAATGCGAGCGTGCCGGTGTCACGTCGTTTGGTCAGCCAAGTGCGCGCGCGATTGCGCTGACCCCAACTAACCTAAGTCCCCAAAGCGGGCTTGCAAAATACTCAACGCAGTAATCGCAGCCGTCTCGGTCCGCAGGACTCTTGGACCGAGACCCAAACTTTGCCAGCCTGCCGCGTGCAGTCGTTCGATTTCTGTAGCGTCGAGACCCCCTTCCGGCCCGACTACAAGTAAAAGCGACTGGATATCATTATCCAGGTCCGCTAGGTGATGATTTCCGCTCGGGTGAAGTACAATGCGAACATCGAAAGCGTCGGCGCTAAGAACTTCGTCGAGACTTTGGATTTCTGTCAGTTTGGGAAGCCGGTTTCGACCGCATTGTTCACAGGCGTGGCGTATGATGCCGCGCCAATGGTTGAGGCGGCGCTGTGCGCGGTCCGCCGATAAGCGAACGCCCGTGCGAAGCGCCTGAAACGGGATAATCGATTCGACCCCAAGTTCAACTGCCTTTTGAATCGTATAATCCATTCGCTCGCCCCGCGAGATCCCTTGAACTAGCGTGATAGACAAAGGCGATTCACGCTCGATAGGGGTAAATTGATTTACTGTGACGACCGCACTGTGCCGGTCACGTGACTTGATCACGCCGTCGAACTCGCCACCGCGTCCATTAAATAGCGTGATCGGGGCGCCTTCATTCAAACGCAACACCTGTACAACGTGGCGCCGCGCCGCGCTCGGTAACACCACATCTTGGTCAGTAGAAAGTTCTGCGTCGATATAAATACGGGTCATCGCATTTTCTTTATGCGCGGCGGATTGATTCGCCATTGTAGCCCTTCGCCGATACAATGATCTTTAGTAAATCTACCGAATTGATGTGGATAAATACCATGGCGAAAGAAAAATTCGCGCAATTCCACGTCGGCCAACGCGTACGCCACAAATTGTTTGAATACCGTGGTGTTGTGTTTAATGTCGACGCGGTATTTAGCAATGACGATGAGTGGTATGAGCAAATTGCTCGTTCGCGGCCGCCAAAAGACGCGCCGTGGTATCACGTTCTACCCAGTGGAGCGGAGCACACTACCTACGTGGCGGAACGCAATCTTGAGGCAGACGATTCGCGCGAAGATATTGACCATCCGCTAATGGCGAGCTTCTTCGGCGAGGCGACGGAAGATGGCTACGTTCCTCGCGAAAAGTTGAATTAAGGATAATTAAGGACATTGTTGGGATGTTTAAATCGCTGCAGACACTGTTTGAGCAACAAGTCGCGAGCTTTGCTGATGAGCCCGAGACGCGGCATTCGCTCGAATTGGCAAGTGCGGCGTTGTTAATGGAAATCAGCCGAGCCGATCATGATGTTTCGACCGTCGAAATCGAGGCCATCAGCAGGGCAATAAAAAGCGTTTTTAATTTAACCAGCGATGAGATCGATGATTTGGTGTCGACTGCAGAAGAAGTCGTCGATTCTGCGATTTCGTTATACGATTTTACGTCTATCGTGAACGAGCGATTTACCCGCGATCAGAAAATCGATCTCATTCAGTTACTCTGGCAGGTTGCCTATGCAGACGACCAACTTGACCATTACGAAGAGTACTACGTCCGGAAAATTGCGGACCTACTGCATATTTCGCACAGCGACTACATTCGGACCAAGCATCTAGCCGCACCTACGGGCTGACGGCCGGGATCGTATAGTCAGGACCAAGCATGGCGATGATGAGTTGATCTTCCAGCTCGATCCGTGTCGTCACTTCCTCTCCTAAAGTCGACAGATCTTCCGTCAAGTGAGTCCGCAGGCGGCTGTCGTCGGCTGACTCGTATCGATCGCTGAAATCCATTGCGACATCGGTGGTTTGCGAAATGCGGGGATAGATTTCTTTCGCGGTAGCGACCACGGGATACCGTCGTTCCTTTCCTTCGGATATTCGGCGGTAGAGCCCGAAGTGGCCCGACGCAATGTAATCGACGAGGATCTCGAGAAACTCATCAAGTGCTTCCTTCATGGTGCCGTCGATCTCGTCCGCATCGAATTTCGATAACTGCCATAGCAACACCAGCATACGCTGGCGCTGCGTCAGTAAATCATCGATTTGTTTTTTTGTTCTAGGACGTGGATTGTCGTCTTGGTCGGTTGATTCAGTCATAGGCCTGGTCAAGAAACGGTCCTTTTCATGCTTTCTAACCGAAGACACTCTACCCTCTCACGGTACGAAAATCATCCTGTCGCGCCACTAATAGCGTAAACAACTAATTCGCCGGTCTCGGCGCTTTTGCAGTGCTGCGCCGCTATAATCGCCGCTATGGAGATCCCGGGATATGAGATACAGCGTTGCATTGGACAGGGCGGCATGGCCAGTGCCTATCTTGCGAGGCAAACCTCCCTAGATCGACAAATTGTCTTGAAAGTACTCGATACGTCGGTATCGGATTCACCCGTTACGATCGAACGTTTCTTGAACGAGGGCCGCATCGTCGCGTCGCTGCAACACCCGAATATTATTACGACCTATGATATCGGCACGGCCGGAACGGACGTCTTCATTTCAATGGAGTTCGTCGATGGCGGCGACCTCAAGCAGCGATTGCGGGACCAGATTTTCTCGCCGGGCGAAGCGGTTAGTTTGATAGCAAAAATCGCCTCGGCACTTGCCACGGCGCACGCGAAAGGCATCATCCATCGCGACGTAAAACCCGGAAATATCCTCTTCCGCGGCGACGGTACGCCATTGCTGAGTGACTTTGGTATCGCCAAACGACTGACCGGTGATGCCGACCTGACAAGCACCGGCATGTTTGTCGGTAGCCCAAATTATATGGCGCCGGAACAATCGGACACTGGGCCACTTGATGGGCGCGCTGATATTTACGCGCTGGGGGTCATTTTCTACGAAATGCTGGTTGGCAAAAAGCCTTATTACTCCGATTCAGTGATAGACGTCATTTTGATGCATAAAAAAGATCCGGTGCCAACGCTGCCGGCCGGCCTCGAGGATTACCAAGAAATGCTCAATTTGATGATGGCGAAAGATCGTAACGATAGATTCCGAGATGCCGAAAGCGTACTCCACTATATCGAACGCTCGATGAGACAAGGATTGTTCAAGTCCGGTGCAGAACGGGCCGAGACGCCGGATTTCGATGTAACGGGTGTACAAGCTACGCCTACCGCGACTCGGGTAAGCCTCGGGACGACTCCACGCCCAAAGCTACGCGCCATGCTGAGTGCGATTGCCTTGCTCTGTGCGGCTGGCTATGGCGTTCTGATATTGATAGAGCGGCGAATGGCCGATGATGACGTGCCCCGTGCGGTGCCGACTACAACGACGATAGACGACATTTCTGATGAGACATTTCCCGATAGTGCAATTGGCTTAGATGCAAACGTGCAACCAGAAAAGGTTGCTGCCGCACTACGGTGGTTAGGTACACATAGCTTGAATGAGTATCGCCTGACCGCGCCGCCGAAGGACAATGCCTATTATTATTTTTCGCGATTGCTGCAGATGGATCCGAATGACGCTGTCGCAAGCCAAGGCTTGATGCAAATTGCGGCGCGCTACGCGATTTTGGCCGAGCGGGAGATCGCCGATGGAAACCATGAACAAGCGCGTAGCTATATCGCCGTTGGCCTACAAGTCGATCCAAAGAACAAAAGCTTGCCGGCATTGCACGAACTGGCGGCGCCAGCCAAGCGGGGCTTTTTCACCGCGTTATTACATTTCTTTAATTGAAAAGATGCCGCGCGCGCATCTGCCCGAACCTATTGTGGTGTGCCCGTGGCGTTCTGTAAGAGCGTTTGCGCTTCTAGGAGACGTCGGTTATCCCATGCGTCGAGTAGCGCCTTTAGTTCGGCGACGGTTTGCTCAACCATCCCTTCATCGTTCTCGGGCTCACGTTTCTCTGCGGCGAAGGCCTCGGTCACGGCGCTAACATCAATGCCGTCGCGGGACGCATTTTCCAGCGCACCAAGTAGCTCGTCCTCCGATGCGATTACGGGATCACCGGCGTCGGCGATTTCTGATAGGCCGAACGCGTCGCTACGTAGGCGCTGACGATGCTCTTCGGAGACTTCTACCTCAGTGTCGTCAATCAGTGCGCCGTTATCGAATACGAAGACCCTTGGGCCGGATCCGCCGCTCCGATACCATGCAGGAGGGGAGCCGGATAGCTGCACCGTCCCGGATCGCGCATTTGCCCACTGATACATACGGGCATCGGTCGCATTCGGATATATCGAAACAATCGCTGCGACTATCAACGGGATCCATAGGCTAGAAATTTTAGTTGCGGTTGTTGCCATGTATCTAGTTCGTACCGTGAACAAGCGATCCGATTCTGTTTTTATTATAGCAGGGCGCCGCCGTGGCATTCCCGTGCACCGGTCTACTGTCACCAGTGGCATAAATAGTATCGGCGCTATTGTTGATTGCTGTAGTGAGCGTGCGCTGTGAGACCGTTTCAAGACAATTTTGCGCGACACAATCCCGCGCGCTGTGTGTAGTGAATAAATGCAGTCTAGCTATCTGAAATATCTGAGTCAGGGCATTACCTTGATCACTCCAACTCGACGAATGGCCGCGTTGGTGGCGGACCGGCACCATTCGGCGATGCGCGATGCCGGCCAATTGACGTGGGAGTCGCCGGCGGTATTGCCGTTCGCTGGGTGGCTAACGCAGACCTTTCAATATCTGGCGGTTATCGAAGACTCGCAGGTATCCGGCTCGATCCTGCTCTCGCTGGAACAAGAGCGGGTTGTGTGGGAACAAGTCGTGCGAGAGGGCAATATTGTTGGGGCCGATCAAGTCGCCGATCTCGCGGTGCTCGCAATGAATGCCTGGTCGTCCGTGCTGCTTTGGAAATTGCCTTTTGATGCGATTGCGAATAGCAGTGGCCGTCAGGAAGTTCGGGCATTCGTTCACTGGGCGGATCGTTTTCAACAGCGGTGTCGCAATCTCAATGCAGTCGATCACCACAGCTTTGCAGCGCAGTTGGCTGGCCGTGAAACATTGCATCGTGTATTGCCGGAAAAGCTTAGCTTCTTCGGATACTCACGCCTACCGCCACTGCTGCAACGAATTGAACAGATCGTCGGCAGTGGCACCACGGCGCCGGCTCAATCTGCTGGTCTGGGTGACGTCACTTTAGATTATCGTGAGTTTGCGAATCGCGAAATTGAATTGGGCACTGCAATGCGGTGGGCAAGGGAGTGCAAACGAAAGCAACCACATGCTGCGCTTGGCATCGCCCTAGCTGGGGTACGGCATATTGACTTTGGCCTCGGGCAACGACTCCAACGGGCCTTTTCGTCGGTCCCGATCGCAGCCGACGAAGTGCAGCGAGCGCAGCTGTATTGCCCCGTCGCTGAACCTTTAGCCGAGGTGGGAATCGTTGAAGCTGCATTATTAATCCTCGATTCTCGACGTTCCCGCCCGTGGGATGACATCAGTCGTCTGTTGCTGTCGCCTTATTTTGGTGAGGCGGATCGCGAACGCGAAGCGCGAGCACTATTGGATGCGCGCTTACGTCAGCGGTCCAATGTTGAGGTCGGAATTACCTCAGTGATTGACGCGGCTCGTAGTAGCCCGGTTGCATGTCCTGATTTGGTTGAGCGCCTTGAAGCGCTGGCACGCGGTACGCGGGAAACGCCGCGGCGAGCGCGCATGCACGAGTGGATGGCATTTGCTGAGAAGCAATTGTCCGCCGCGGGTTGGCCGGGTACGCGTGAGCTGAGTCCGGCAGAAACCGTCGCGATGCGCGAATGGCAGCGCGTCATGGATGCCGCTGCGGAGCTCGATGCGGTGTTACCCACTTGCACCTGGCCGGACGCTGCCAGTCGATGGCGTGCGATCCTTCGATCACGGCGCTTGTTACCGCCCGCCGAGGTGAACGCTGTACAAGTGCTCACCTTGGAGGAGGCAGCGTTCTTGGACCTAGACGCGCTCTGGATCGCGGAATTGCACGACGGCGCATGGCCAGACGTAACCACGGTTAGCCCGCTGATCCCGTTCGCGCTACAGCGCAGCTATGGCCTTCCTGGCGCGGATCCCGATCTTGAGTTGCAGCATGCACACGGCGTACTCGAACGGCTCCATTCACAGCATCCCTCCGCGATTTGGAGTTACGCGAGGCTTGATGGTGAAACGCAACGTAGAAGGTTTCCAAAGTTCAGTTGCATCCGCACCGATGCAACCCCGTTCACGCCGTGGTCGTGGGTAAATCCGGGGCAGGGCTACGACGTTATTGATGATAGTTACGCTGCAACGTTGGCGGGTGGCGCGACCATAACCGGCGGGGTCGGCATATTCACTGATCAGGCGGCTTGCCCAATGCGTGCATTTGCCCGTCATCGTCTTCAGGCGAAGTCCCCAGAAGATCCGAGCCCGGGCCTCAACGCGATGCAGCGGGGTAGCCTCATTCACGCTGTAATGGCAAGGCTTTGGACGCAGATAGGATCGTCCTCAGAGCTCCAACGAATTGGGGAACAAGATTTGCAGCGGGTCCTTAAAACGTGCACTTCGGCGGTGGTAGAGGAGTTCCGGTCGCGCTATCACTTGCTCGATCAGTATTGGGAATTGGAGCATGAACGGTTACAAGAACTGAGTGGCGAATGGTTGTCGTTGGAGTTGGAGCGTGGCCCCTTTGAGGTCGTTGCATGTGAACAGTCGCGACCGGCAACGATCGGGGGCTACACCATTAATACGCGGGTCGACAGAATTGATCGACTGGCAAACGGTCAGATCCTAATTGTCGATTACAAAACGGGCGAAGTTTCGCGCGCGACCTGGGCGGTACCGCGTCCGGACCAACCGCAATTGCCGCTTTACGCCGTTACATCGGGTACGGAGGAGACCGCTGGGATCGCCTACGCGAGGGTAAAAAAGGGTGCGTGCAGAATTGTCGATGAACCGGACGGGATCGCCGCGGATAGCACGATCGACGAGGAAGCGAACGCCGATTGGCGCCTGCAGTTGGTACAGTGGCGCAAAACGCTGGAATGCTTAGCCGGCGAAATTGAGTCGGGCTTAGCCGTAGCCGATCCCAAACGCGGCGCGACGACGTGTCGACACTGCGATCTTCAATGCCTCTGTCGGATCCACGACGTGCAACCTCGACATATGCTCGAGCGTGGTGATGAAAACTAACGTGCTTGCGGATCAGGCAGTACGTGAGCGCGCGCTCGATCCCGAGCGATCATTCATTGTGGAGGCGCCCGCAGGCTCTGGTAAGACAACGCTATTAACGCAACGCTTTCTTCGACTATTGTCGATTGTCGAGCAACCGGAAGCGATCGTTGCGATAACTTTTACGCGCAAGGCAGCAGAGGAAATGCGTGGCCGTGTGTTGCAAGCGCTACAAGCTGCGCGCGAAGCGCCCGCCACGCTCGACCCCGTAACCGCCGCTTGGGCCAGACAAGCGCTCGCGCAGAGCGATATGCGAGGTTGGCGCTTGCTCGATAACCCCAAACGACTGCGCATGCAAACGATCGATTCATTGTCGGCCACACTGGCGAAGCGGGGACCGTTGATGTCGGGGTACGCCGGCAATCCGGAAGTGCTTGAAGATGCTACTCATCTGTACCGGCGCGCGGCGCATGCAGCCATCACAGCGCTTGCGGGAGAGGGTCTTTGGTCAGACGCGATCCGTATTTTGCTACAACATCTCGACAATGATTGGGAGCGTTTAGAGGCACTGTTGGGCGAGATGCTGTCGCGCCGTGACCAGTGGTTGCGGTTCGTCGTGCACCAGCCGAATCGCGAAATATTCGAAGGCGCGCTAACCGAGGCCGTTGGCGCCGAGTTACGACGGCTTCACGCTACACTGCCTCGACATCTTCACGAGGAGATTATTCGCCTGGCCGCGTTTGCCGGGGAAAATCTCGCGCGAGACTATCCAGATTCGATTGGCGCTGCTCTCGCCAGTCGCACAAGCATGCCGGGGACGGACTGTGCAGACCTAATCTATTGGCAAGGATTGGCCGAAATGTTGCTCACGCGAACCGGTGAGCTACGTACGCGGTTGACAATCAAGAACGGATTTCCGCCAAAAGGCGATGGCGCTAAAGCGCATAAAGCTGCGTTTGCCGATGTGGTCAGTGCGTTAGCAGAAATTCCGGAATTCGTCATAGCACTAGATAGTACCCGCGAGATGCCACAAACGATTTACACCGACCAGCAATGGCAAAGCATTGAGGCATTGTTCCTGGTTCTAAAATTAGCTGCTGCCGAACTTCGGATTGTGTTCGAGCGATCTGGAGCCGTCGATTTCGTCGAGATCTCACATGCTGCATTAGCAGCCCTCGGCGAAGCGCAGGACCCAAGCGATCTCGGGTTGATCCTCGATTATCAGATCCAACATTTGCTCATAGATGAGTTTCAGGACACGTCGATCACCCAGTTCGAGTTGATTGAGCGGTTGCTCGATGGCTGGAGCGCCGGAGACGATCGCTCAGTGTTTCTAGTTGGTGATCCAATGCAATCGATCTATCGATTTCGTCAGGCAGACGTAAACCTATTTATCGATACTTGCCGTGTTGGTCGCTTGGCGTCGATGCCGCTTGAGGTGCTACAGCTAACCACCAATTTCCGTACGCAAGCGACCGTGATCGATTGGACAAACGGGGTATTAAAGCAACTTTGCGCTGACCCGGCGTGTCCGTTTAAGCAGGTATCGAACTTGATTGCCGCGCGCCCCGCAACCGCCATTGGTGGCGTCAAAAGCTACGGGTTTGTTGCCGCTGACGACCATGCGGAAGCGGCGCAGGTGGTAGAAATCGTTCAGCAAACACAAAATGACAATCCCGAACAAACGATTGGCATCTTGGTTCGCGGTCGTCGGCATTTGGGTTCCATTTCTGCGGCACTTGTGGCCGCGGGCGTCAGTATCCGAGCGAGTGATATCGAGCGTTTAGGCGATCAACCAATCGTCCAGGATCTCGTTGCGTTGACACGTGCATTATTGCATCCGGCCGATCGGACCGCGTGGCTCGGGATATTACGCGCCCCTTGGTGTGGCCTGTCTCTAAAGTCGCTATCGGCGTTGTTTGAGGAGCGCACGAACACTACCGTGTGGCAATGCTTGAGTGATGGTTTCAAGGCGGCAGAAATATTACCGGTTGAGCGTGATTTACTAGAAAACTTCTGCCGCATCATTGCAGGTCCGCAGCGGTCCGTTGGTCGTGAACCATTTGTTCCTCTGCTCGAACGCACCTGGATTGCGTTGGGGGGCCCCAACGCATATGCCGAAAATAGCTTGAACCACGCTGAGAGATATTTTGAATTGCTGGTCGAGTACACCCGGTCCGGCACCTTGATAACGGCTCACCGTCTCGACGATCTACTCGAACGCCAGTATGTCGCGCCGCCGTCAAACGCACAGTCTACGGTGGAGATCATGACCATACATCGTGCGAAAGGGCTTGAGTTCGACGTCGTAATTCTACCCGGTTTAGGGCGAGTTCCTCCGTCCGATCGACCACGCCTGCTTGCTTGGAAACAGCACCTTCAAACAACCGGGCCAGGTCTACTTTTTGCGCCGATCCCACGTGTTGGTGGTGATGCCGATAGCATCCATGCCTACCTTCACGGTGCCGAGCGCAAGGCATTGGCGGAGGAAGCGTATCGGCTACTATATGTCGGAATGACGCGCGCGCGCGAAGCCTTGCATCTGATCGCTAGTGTGAAGCCTGACAATCATGGGGCGCCCGGCTCACCCCCGGCCCGTTCATTTTTGAAAATGCTGGCGCATAGCTTGAGCGGTGGTTGGGAGTTCTCGACCGATCAGCACCGCGCGGGCTCGTGCGAAAGTGAAAAAGCGGCCGACATCCGACAAAAGATTAAGCGGCCCAGGCGGGTGCACGGCTGGGACAATAACGCGGACGCCGTTGTTGTCGCACCAGGTCTTCCTACGCAAACTCATACGGTCGAGTTTGAATGGGCCAGCCCGCTTGCAAAGCATATTGGAACGGTGACGCATAGTTTACTGCAGCGCATTTGCACGGACGGACTTTCGCAATGGGACGTCGCGAAGATTCAAAACGCGACCCCGTATATTGACGCGCGCTTGCGCGGCTTCGGGGTTGGGCAAGCCAACCTTGCCGAAGCGCGTGAGCGCATTATCGCGGCAGTAGCGAGCGCCTTACAGTCGCCGCGTGGGCGCTGGATCATGGATGAGCAACATATCGATGCTAAAAGCGAATATGCGCTGAGCTCCGTGGTTGATTATATGGCGACAAATGCCATCATCGATCGAACGTTTGTTGATTTGGACGGTGTGCGTTGGATCATCGACTTTAAGACGGGCGCGCACAGTGGCGGGAATAAAGAAGCTTTTATTGATTCAGAGGTCGAGCGCTATCGCCCGCAGTTGGACGGGTATGCACGGTTGATTCAGGCTCGGGAGGATAATCCGATCGCGCTAGGGTTGTTCTTTCCGTTGTTGGACGAATGGCGGGAATGGCGGCATGTAATTTCGACGGGATGAACTCGCCCGGCGATTAAATCGACGGCACGGTGCATTTATTATTCGTGCACCGTACCGCGATACCTACCGTGATTACCGTTTTAGGCGTGTCGATAGAAATGCTAACCCTGATCCGAAAAAGACTACCGTCGGGACGAGCGGTATCGGTGTCACGCTACCGGTTAAGGCAAAGTTATCGAGCCGGTAGGTGCCACTGTTGGACGACGCGGCGAATCCGAATAACTCGACGATGATCGGATCCGTAAGGTCATCCAATGATAGGACACCACTGACGCCGGTAAACGATGTCGGCGTTGTGCCGCTGTTTACTGCGACCCCGTCGATTCTGAGGTCCCAACTCATTGGACCGCTGGCCGACGCTTGATGATCGAATGAATAACCATCGAGGTCGATGGAGAAGCCTGGGAGAACATTCACAATGAGTATCAGGGCATTGCTGTCCAGGAAGGTCCGGGCGGCGATCGCTCTGCCCGGGTTACCGCTGAAGCTGGTTAACGAGCCCTGCATATCGAACCAGGGCAATGGGTCGACTTCGCTGGTTAAAGTTTCGGCGGCGTTCTCAAACAAGCCCGTAGCATCTTCAAAGTCGTAGCTGACAATGGTGGTACTGGCGGCGGTGATGTTGCAGTAGGTGGTTATGGCAAGGAAAATTGCCGATCGGGTGAAACGGGAATTGATATAGCTGGTGTACATTCCATGTACCTCCTCTTCCATGAGTGAGATTGATGTACCGGTAAGGTCGAATCATTCGACTGTCCGGCCACCTATTTCTACGCCATCGCGGCAATTATTACAATAACCGATTAGACTAGGCGGTTGACGCCCCGGTGGTGATTGTGTCACTTGGACACGTCTGAACTTGGAGATTGAAAGCAGATGGCACGAAGTGACCATCGCCTGAATATTGATGACCCAACAAGAGCTGCGCAATTCGCTTAAAGCTGGTCACGAACTGCACTGGTACCGCATTGACAAGGTGCTGGGACAGGGCGGTTTCGGGATCACCTA
This sequence comes from Gammaproteobacteria bacterium, assembly GCA_021773835.1. Classification (GTDB taxonomy): domain Bacteria; phylum Pseudomonadota; class Gammaproteobacteria; genus UBA11873. The sequence goes on along the minus strand of JAJFJQ010000066.1, from coordinate 176,279 downwards.
TCTAGCGCACGATCCGAATCTCGATCAGCACGTTGCGATCAAGGAATATCTGCCGATGGAACTTGCCGTTCGCGACGGCGATAACTCCGTTTACCCAGCATCTGCAGCAAATGGTGATCGTTACCAATGGGGTTTGGATCGCTTTATTTCTGAAGCCCGTACGCTGGCGAAATTTAAGCATCCGGCGATAGTGCGGGTCCTCAGCGTGTTCGAAGACAATAATACCGCCTACATGGTAATGGAGTATGAGCAAGGTAAAAGCCTGCAACAGCTACTAGAAGGCCGTAAGACGCTAAGCGAGCAGGATCTCATTCCGATCTTAGCGCCACTGCTCGATGGTCTAGAGATGATCCATTCGACCGGCTTCATCCATCGCGATATAAAACCGGCCAACATTTATATTCGAGATGATGGCAGTCCCGTACTACTCGATTTCGGATCGGCCAGGCAAGCCCTCGGCGGCCAGACCAAGTCACTGACCAGTATCGTTTCGCCCGGATATGCGCCCTTTGAACAATACTATTCAAAGGGTGATCGGCAAGGTCCTTGGACCGATATCTACTCGTTGGCGGCGACCATGTACCGGGCAATATCTGGGGTCATGCCGATGGATGCGATCGATCGCAGCGAGGCTATATTGAAGGCGGAGCGCGATGTCTTTGTCTCGGTGGGTGAAATTGGTCACGGCCGTTACTCTCCGGATTTTATGCGAGCGCTTGATCACGCGCTCAGCTTCAGTGAGAAAAAGCGACCACAGTCGATTGCCGAATGGCGAGCCGAGCTTGGTATTGAATCCAGCCCGTCTGGATCGGTATCGCGCCCTGCTAGCAGGGCGTTGCATAGTAAAACTCGGTTCGACGTCAACTCAACGATGCCGGAAGAGATCGCAACCCAAGTCGCCGAGCCTGTGATCCCGAGTGTGCGTAACACCGATGTTTCTGGTGCCCCGGCGCCATCGGCACCAAGGGTCGGTAGCGTTTCGGCGGAAGTCGAATACGCCGCGCGCAGGCGACGCAAGTTTGCGTGGTGGGCAGGTGGAGTGACGACGATCGCGTTACTGGTCGGGGTTGGTCTGTGGAGCCAGTCGGGACTACCCCAATCGTCTGCCATTGGGGATGTGGCGGCGACGTTAAGAGGCTTTATCTCCGGAGACGTTGGCGGTCGCGTTGATCGCTTAGTTGCAAAGGGCGATCGCGCTCTTTCGGCCGGTCGGGCCTTTGAGCCGCTCAAAGGCAGCGCCATAGATTTTTACCAACAAGCGATTAAGTTAGCACCAGAGCACGAGGGCGCAAGCCAGGGGATTGCATTAATCTCCGGGCGCATGGTGACCGCCACCGAAGAGGCGCTTGCAAGCGGAGAGGTGGCACTCGCGGAGGATTACATCCAAACCCTCGCTAATTTGCCCGAGCCGCCACCGGGGGTCGCGGAACTCGAAGTCGAGTTGGCCACCGCAAAAGCGGCGTCTGCGGCAAACGCTGTGCAGCACGAACGCATTCAAGAATTTCTAAATGAAGCGGCGACGGATATCGCCGAGGGGAGGATCCTCTCACCGAGCGGAAATAACGCGTTGGTTCGGTATCGGGCTATTCAGGTACTCGACCCCGAGAACGCGGACGCGAAACGGGGTCTCGAGGCTATAGTGGCGAGACTCACCGAAGAGCACGAAGCGGCTGTGGCAACCGGCGACTTTGCATTGGCCGGCCAACGCCTACGACAAATAGAACCACTCCACACCGATGAAGTGCGGTTCGACGCCTTGAAAAGCGCGTTTGAGCGCGCGGTTAACAATAATGCGGCGGCGACCGCGCGCAACACCAAGATTTCCCAACTGCTGAAGGCCGCGGCGGTCGACCTCAAGGCTAACCGACTGGCGACGCCAGCTCGGGGCAACGCCTTATCGCGTTACAAAGAGGTACTCGCAATAGCTCCTGCTAATGAACAAGCGATTCAAGGCATCGCTAAGATTGCCACGCGCTACGTCGGTTTGGCGCGTGGTGCAATCGACAAGCGTAATTTCGATGACGCAAGAGATTATATTGCTCGGGCGCGGTCTCTCGACGCGTCGAGCGCGACAGTGCAGCGATTATCCGACCAGCTAAAAGCAGCTGAGGCTAAGGCTGCAGATGAAAACGCCGCAATCGTACTGGCACAAGAAAGGCAACGTTTGGCGGCGGAAGCGCGACAGCGCGAAGAGCAAGAGCGATTGAGAATCGAGCTCGAGCGGGCGCGTGAAGCGGCGATTATCGAAAAACGCAAGCGCCAGGAACTGGAAGCAAAACGTCTATTTGAGCTGGAACAAAATAAACATCGGGGAATTGAACCAGAGGCCGCTGTCGTCACAGAGACGATGAATCGGTCTACTTTTGTTGTTGAGATTGACGGCTTTGACCCTCGGCTACTGAAATTCGGATTGAATGCTAGCCAGGTGCGGTCGGATATTGAACGGCGCTTGCAAGGACTGGGCTACACGGTTGTGCCCCATCATGTGGCCGGCGGGTCATCGATTGCACGGTTGTTCGTCGTTCGCTTTCGCGCAAACCTAAATTCGGCGTCTGGTGTCTTTTCATATGCCGCCTCGCTGTCTCTCTATGACCGCGTACCGGCGACTCCGAATAGCGTCGGTGGCTCGAGCCTACGTCCAATATGGGATAAGGGTACAACCGGGGTTGCTGTGGAGACACAGCTCCGGCGCGTTCGTGATGAGTATAAGAGAACGATGAATATGTTTGCTAAAGAGGTTGGGAACGCTCCCGGTCGCCTATAGTCAATCGCGGCCTAATTTCGGGACCGTCTTCAATAGCTCAGTGACCTTCGTTGAAATTGATCAGTAATCCTGCCGGGCCGGTCTCGATGCGATGAACGAGTTCTGCTTGGCGATTGATTCCAGTTTTGTGGAATACATGCTTTAGATGTGTGCGCGCGGTATTAACCGATATTTCGAGGCGTTTCGCTGCGTCGTCAAGCGTAGAACCGCCGACTAGGAGCTGCACGAGCTTGCCCTCGGTCTGTGTCAGGCCGTACAACCGCGTTAGTACGTCATGTGAAACTTGCCGATCAAGACTCGCATCGAATAAATACAAAATGACGCATGACTCTTCCTCGAAGCGTCTGCCGGAAGACACAGGCGTTGCGATAACCTCTACCTGATCGCGGATCATCGGCGCCTTAATGAACATCGCATCGCTGCCGTCTTCGATTCCTTCACGCGCTTTTGCTGCTGCCGAGGCGACTAATTGCCGTAATTTTTCATCAAGTTGCAGATCTCGGGCCGATAGTCGGTTATTGGTGTAATCAAGGCCACGATTGTGTTTGAGTATTTCTTGCGCATAGGCGTTCATGTGTTCCACGGTCATGTCCTCGGCAACGATTGCAATTCCAACTGGAAGCGCATCAATGGCTTTTGCCAAGGCCTTGCCCTGCCCACCGGGGATCGAACCAAGCACTGTCGAAAGTTTGAGTGCCGCGCCAAAACATTGGCCTTGCATATCGCGCAAAGGGGTAAGTAAGTCGACGTCACCCACTCCTGGGGTGTCTTTTCTACGTAGCAATTGTTCTTCGTTACCCAGCGTAATCACTTTTTCGACGCTTGCAATGGCGCTTACCTCATCCATGTCGTAGATGTCACTAAGCACGTCCGACAGGAGTCGACCTACGATTTGCTTACGCCGCCACCCGAGCTGCTGCTCTGCGGATTTGCTGACGAAGTTGATGCGGCCTTCGACATCCGCCGTGATTACTGAATCCTTGTTTTCGAGCTGCTCATCGATCGCGATAGCACCGCTCGGACCGGTGGCAAGTCCCCTTTCACTACGCTGAAACAGCGCGAGATCAATCGTCGTGAGTAAATCTTTAGTAGTAAAGGGCTTATTGATGAATCCCGCCGGATGCGTGAGGCGGGCGCGTTCGAGTAGTTTCTGGTCGACGTAGGCCGAGACGTAAACCACCGGAATATCGAGGTGCAGACGAATTTGGTGAGCCGCCTCAATACCGTCCATGCCCTCGCCTAACTTAATATCCATCAAGATGAGGTCTGGGTGGAGTTCGGTCGCTTTCTCGATCGCTTCGGCGCCGTCCTTCGCGATCGCCAACACGGCGTAACCAAGTCCGCGCAACCGCATCTGCAGGGCACCGGCCACTGCACGCTGGTCTTCGACGACAAGTATCTGCTCGCCTGCCATTTTCTCCCTTATCCCATCGAATGGAGGAAATTGAAGCGGTATTGTGCTCGTGTGACGAGGTTGAGATACCGCTGATGGGTCGCTATGGTACTAGAAGCGGTAGACCGGAGTACAACAGATTCGAATTTGCCGCGATGCGCCGGTTAATTGAGTTAAAAGCCAGTGGCTTTGCGCCCGCTATTTGTCTAACAACACAATAGCCTAGCGGTCATCTCGGAACTGCTTTTGGAACATTTCGCGGCGTTCCTGCGCATCAACTGTCAGCGTCGCGATCGGTCTTGCTTCAAGTCGACCGAGCCCAATTTCTTCGCCTGTTTCTTCGCAGTAGCCGTAGACGCCTTCCTCAACCCGTTTAAGTGCTTCTTCAATTTTGCGTAGTAATTTGCGATAGCGGTCTCGTGTTCTCAACTCGAGAATATTATCGCTTTCTCGGCTAGCTCTTTCAGCCTCATCACCGACGTCCCGCGTCTCCGTTCTCAGGTGCTCAAGAGTCTCTTGTGATTCAATGATCAAATCGTCGCGCCAGGTATCCAGCTTTCTTTTGAAATAGGCCAGATGCTTCGGGTTCATGTACTCTTCCTTTTCGGAAGGTCTATAGTCTGCCGAAATTTTAACGTCCTCCAAATTGACAACTTTGCGAATGACCCTTGGCCGCGGGGTAGGGGAAGCTTTAGGGCGGCTCGCGCCACCGGTCCGCAGCTTAGGTCTGTTTTTCGATGCTGGTTTCGCGGTTATTTTGGTGGACTTGCTTGTCTTTTTCTTATTAGCTTGTGCTTGCTTTGCCGGCGCCTTTTTCGGGGCAGGCTTTTTCGCCGCTACTTTTTTCTTTGCTACGGGTTTTTTCTTTGCGACTTTCTTCTTTACAGCTTTCTTTTTAGCAGGCTTTTTTGCAGCGGGTTTCTTTTTGCTCAGGTTCTTTTTGGCGGCAGTTTTTTTCTTAGTCACTTTCTTCGATGACGTTTTTTTAGCGACCTTCTTTTTGGTAGGCGCTTTTTTTGTCGCTTTTTTCTTCGACACTTTAGTTTTTGCTTTTGCCACGGTTTTCACCTTTTGCCGGGTCTGTTCTAATCTCGGTGCTATCCTAACCCTTTGCGAAAATTAGGTAAGCACTCCCCGAAAAGAAACGCGCACATTAATCATTTTCGATAGTGAACGCAATGCTTAAGGCGTTTAGAAATTCGCTATATGGAGTGTCGGGATCCGGCCGCAATCTGCAATACCGATACAAAACGACGCGCATGGTTTGAAACTTCGATTACTGGCAGGCGACCAAGGGACCATATTTGTACTGAAGCGGGCGCGGGTGCGTTCCGATCGGAACCATGGCACTAAGCATAAATCCTTGTGTTCTCGGAGAAAAACGACCAAGCGCAATTTTGTCGGTGACTACAACCGAATCGAATCGAATCGGGCTGCCGACGAGCGGGTATGAACCGCCGCCGACAGCCAGAATAAAGATCAACCGGCTTGTTTTTCGGGGACCTTGAGCGCGAGGAACTGGATCTGCTGACGGCGTTGGACGAGGATGGGGACCGTCGATCCAGGTTTCGATTCGCGCGACATCTTCGCGAGCTCTGCGACGTTGTCGATCGGATGATGATTGAATGCGACGATGATGTCTTGTGGTTGCAGACCAGCGGCGGCAGCTGACTTTCCAGGTTCGACTTGGTCGACCCGGACTCCGTTTTCGACCCCCATCTTGGTGCGATCTTCACGCGTCATATCCGATACGACGACTCCAAAGGGTCCGGACTGTGGCGCACTAACAGCCAGCTTTTCTGTCTCCAGCAATCCAACGGTGATCTTGATCGTCCGTGCCTTACCGGCCCGGAGGATTTTTATATTGGCGTTAGAATTCACCGCCGTCGAAGCGACTACCGGGGGCAGCTCCGCTGCCCGTGCAATCGGCTGCCCGCCGAATTCGACGATGACGTCACCCGCTTGGAGTTTGGCCCGCGCGGCGGGGCTGTCTGGCGTTACCGCACTGACAAGTGCACCCGCGGGAGAGTCGAGTCCAAACGATTCGGCTAAGGTTTGGTCCATATCTTGAATGGAAATCCCCAACCAACCGCGCTCGATCCCTTTGCCAGTTTTTAACTGCTCGGCAATGTTCGACGCCAGATTAATCGGCACTGCGAACGAAAGTCCCATGTAACCCCCGGTACCGCTAAAGATCTGCGAATTGATCCCAATCACCTCACCTTTTAGATTGAACAGCGGACCGCCTGAGTTACCAGGATTGACCGCCACGTCGGTCTGGATAAATGGCACGTAGTTATCATTCGGTAGGCTTCTTGAGACCGCACTAACGATCCCTTGAGTTGCGGTTTGCTCCAAACCGAACGGCGCACCGATTGCAAGTACCCATTGGCCGACTCGTAACGCGTCTGAATTCCCAAACTTCGCCGCAGGCAATTCGCTGGCTTCAACTTTCAGAATTGCGATATCGGTGTGTTTGTCTGCACCGACAAGCGTTGCCGGCAACTCGCGCTGGTCATCAAGGTGAACGATGATTTCAGTCGCACCATCGACGACATGCGCATTTGTCATAATGTAACCATCAGCAGATGCAATGACACCCGAGCCCTGACCCTGTGGTGTCGGGCGCGGAGACCGTCCCCGTGGGTCTTGAAAATTGTGGAAGCGTCGGAGTAATTCCGGGGGTAGCTGACCACTGCCTGTAGGTTGCGCGGAGACCGCGCGACGGGTTTGGATACTCACGACCGCGGAACTCTGAGTCTCCACGAGCTGCTCGAAATCGGGCAATTGCGCAGGTGCTGCGGACAATCGCGCGGATGCGAGCATTAGGAACCCAATCGACAATACAGAAAGTATCGCCGTAGCGTTTACGCTTCTACGCGATAGTACGTGTATGGCCATGCTAATTCTCCTCGTTCAAGATTATTTGATGCAGGCATTTCGACCGTATCGATCACGTTTCGTTACATTACAATTCGGTAATGTTCAAAGGAACCCTCCAGATCTCACTAAATCGGTTATGTTGGCGATGGCCCGCCAACGACGCTCGAAGTGACGTCGATAGACTGTCTTGGGGTGGCCATGTGCCTGTATCGTTAGATTTGCCTTGAACGATTCAATGCAGCCTGAATCAAACCAAAGTTTATGATTGTTCGTATACCATGGAACTTATGAGTGGTTTTTCGTCGCGCATTGTGATCCCATCGGCAGTCATAACCGTCGGTTTGCTCGTCGGTGCCTACCTTGTGGGTACCCGTCCAAATGCTCACCCCAACCCACCGGCGGAGCGGGTTAGACCGGTAAAGGTTATCTCGGCTGAACGGAAAAATATTCGGCCTGAGTTACTCGTCTATGGTGAAATCGTCTCCGGAAGAGAAGCGGAACTACGCTCAATGGTCGCGGGCCGATTGGTTTATCTCGACCCTTCATATAGAAGTGGCGCTTACGTCGTGGCGGGTAACCGCTTGGCAGAGATCGATCCGTTCGAATACGATATCGCGGTAAGGGAACGACGTGCCGACCTAGTCGAAGCGCAGTCAAAATTGCGTGAATTGGAATCGGAAATCGAGATCGATCGTCGCTTGTTGACGCTACTGGACGAACAAATTGAACTGCGCAAACGTGACCGTGATCGCGTGTCAAATCTCGTCAAGAAAAGCCAGGCCAGCGAAAAGGCGTTTGATGACGCAGAGCTGGCGGTGAATTCCGCGCGACAGTTGAGATTACAAGGTAAACAAACGATCGATGGACTCGCGGCACAAATCGAGCAGCAGCGCGCATCGATTGAACGTGCCAGCGCGAATCTAGATCGCGCCGAACGCGACCTGGCAGACACGAAGGTCGTCGCGCCCTTCAGCGGGTTCCTTCAAGACATCATAGTAGCGACGGGTAAACGCGTCGCCATTGGAGAGAGCATCGGTCGTTTGATCGAGGCGGACGGATTGGAAGCGCGATTTGAATTACCAAACGCCGACTATGCAAGAATAATGGGGGCCGCGCCTAGAAGATTAGGGGTCGATAGTCATCCCTTGAGCGACACGAAGATTGAAGTGTCGTGGCGTCTTGGCAAGACGACGTACAATTATACCGGTACCATCGAGCGCGTTGGCGCCGAGATCGACTCGACCACCGGTGGCGTTATTTTGCATGCTCGTATCACTGGTGGGCCGACCGAAATTCTCCGGCCCGGCGCGTTCGTCGAGGTGTCGATTCCCGACGTTAATTACGACGATGTCATTGTATTGCCCGCATTAGCAGTTTCTGCCGATCGGTTCGTTTATGTCGTAGAGGATTCGAGACTCGTAGAACTCGAAGTCGATGTTGTGCGCGAATTCGGCGACAAGGTGTTGATTCGGAGCGATCTTAATGCCTCGGCTTCGATTGTCGCTGAGCAGTTTCCCGAGATCGGACCCGGGATCAGCGTAAGTGCGCACCCAGTAGATTGATCGGCGAGTCGACACAGCAGCCAGGGCTTATTGCCTTATTCGCCCGCCACCCCACCGCGGCTAATCTACTTTTCGCCCTAATGATCGTCTGCGGTTTATTTGCCGTCGGACAAATCAATCGGCAGTTTTTTCCAGACTTCGGCATTGACTTCGTCACAGTCACCGTGAGCTGGCCCGGAGCGTCTGCTGAGGACGTCGATAGCAACATAGTGCAAGCGATAGAACCGTCGGTGCGATTTCTAAATGGCGTCGAGACCGTCATTTCGTCGTCCTATGAAGGCGTTGCGAGCGTCTCGATCGAGTTCGAGGCTGGGCACAATATGCAAGAAGCATTAGCCGACGTTGAATCCGCGATTACCCAGTTACGCACCTTGCCTGAAGACGCCGAAGAACCTGAGATCCGCCGGATAATTCGGTACGAGACAATATCGAAATTAGTAATTTCCGGTCCGTTCCCGGAAAGCTCGTTGAAGCGTATTGCGAAGTCAATACGTGATGATTTACTCGATCTAGGGATCGATAAAATTGACCTCTTCGGCGCTCGCGACGAAGAAATTTGGGTCGATGTGGATCCGACGGTCTTGCGTCGATTCGACCTAAAGTTGTCTGAAATTGCAGATCGGATCGGCGTGTCATCCCAAGACCTGCCGTCGGGAGAGATCGCCGGTGGTGAGCAGCAGGTACGCAGCCTGGGTCTGAAACGGACCGCGGCGGAGGTCGCAAAGATTGAGGTGCGTGCTTTACCTGATGGTAGAAAAGTGCGCTTAGACGAAATAGCGACTGTGCGCGAAGCTTTCAAGGACACAAATCGAATCGCGTTTCGTCACGGTGAACCGGCGATCGAATTACACATTCGGCGCGCAATAAATACCGATGCCTTAGATATCGCCGAAACCGTTGATCACTATATTAAGGACCTAAAACCACGGTTACCGCCAAGTCTAAATCTTGAACAATACGATATTCGGGCAAAATCCATTCAGCAACGGATCCAGTTGCTAGTGAACAACGGTCTTGGTGGGCTGCTATTAGTGCTCGCAGTGCTGTTCTTGTTTCTAAATGCGCGGGTAGCATTTTGGGTGGCAGCCGGGATCCCAGCGGCGATGCTCGCGGCGGTCGGCATCATGTGGCTTAGTGGACAAACGATAAACATGATCAGCCTATTTGGCATGATCATGGCGATTGGAATCGTTGTCGACGACGCTATCGTCGTCGGTGAGCATGCGGAAGCCCGTTTCCGCCAGGGACTCGATCCCTTAGGCGCCGCCGTTGCCGGCGCGCATCGCATGGCAGCGCCCGTAACGAGTGCGACTTTGACGACGATTGCGGCGTTTATGCCGCTGTTTTTGATCTCCGGGATCATGGGTCAAATTATCTCGGCGATTCCGTTTGTCGTGGTCGCGGTCTTGCTGGCGAGCCTGCTGGAGTGCTTTTTCGTCTTACCGGGCCATCTACGTCACGCACTTAGCGAGGATGTTGCCGAACCAAGCGCGCTTGGCCGTTTCAAGCTCCGATTCGATGTTGCTTTTGAAAACTTCCGAGAAGGGACATTTAAACGATTGGTTACGCAGTCCGTTCGATTTCGCTACGTTACTGTTGCAGTGGCGATTGCACTGTTGCTAATTGCGGTAGCCAGCGTTGTCGGTGGTCGTGTTGGCTATACGTTTTTCCCATCGCCCGAGGCCGACAAAATTTACGCCAATATTGAAATGGTCTCCGGAACGTCGCGGACTCGGACGCGAGAAATGTTGTTAGCGGTCGAGCAGGCCTTGTACCGCGCTGTTGAGGGACTCGAGGGTGAAAACAGCGATCTTGTGCAAATGAGTCTGGGCAAGCTTGGACTTCCCGTCGGCGACCAACAAGGCGGGGCAGCAGTGAGTTCTAGTGACACCGTTGGCGGTTTGATCGTCGAATTGAAAACATCTGATCAACGCTCGGTTAGTGCGGCTACGATGATGGACGCCTGGCGGCGGGAAGTACAGCCACTACCCGGATTGGAAACCTTCACGGTTAAGGCACAACAAACCGGCCCGCCAGGCCGTGACATCGATATCAGATTACGTGGTGGTTCGATAGCTGAATTGAAATCTGCGGCCGCTGCGGTTAAGCAACTCGTTGAGCGCTACCCTGGCGTTTCCGATGTTGATGACGATCTGCCAGTCGGTAAACCCGAAGTGATACTAGAAGTCACTCCGGCAGGGCAGGCAATGGGATTTACTACCGCAGAGATTGGGCGCCAAGTGCGCAATGCAATCGATGGTGCCATAGCAAAACGATTTCCACGCGATGATGAGGAGGTATGGATCCGGGTCCAACTCGATCGCCGGGCGGTAGATACATCGATGCTGGACCGCCTATACCTTCGCTCGCCCAGCGGCAGTGAAGTACCGCTGGGTGCGATAGTAACAATGCGCAAGGAGGTTGGGTTTGCCCGAATTCGGCGCGAGGACGGGCGTCGCGAGGTTTCAGTTACAGCGGAAGTCGATTCAGCTGTTACTAGTACAGGAGCCGTGATCCGTGGGTTGCGTGAAGCGGGTCTCGATGAGCTTGTCGACAATTTTGGAGTTGCCTATGAATTCTCCGGGCGCGCAGAGGAGCAGGCCGACACCTCGTCGGATATGCAATTCGGAGGCCTTTTGGGTTTGGCGTTGATCTACATCATCTTGGCCTGGGTGTTTTCTAGCTACATGCGACCATTAGTCGTGATGTCGATTATCCCCTTAGGTTTCGTCGGCGCTGTATTGGGCCATTTTTTATGGGGAGCGGATCTTACAATCTTGAGCGTGTTCGCCATTCTTGGTCTGGCTGGGATCGTTATCAACGATTCGATTGTATTAGTCACCACCATCGATGAACGTCATAAAAACGAAACGCTTGAAGCAGCAGCAATACACGGTGCCTGTGATCGCCTACGGGCGGTCGCCCTGACTTCAGCGACCACGATAGGTGGTTTAACACCACTGCTATTTGAAACCAGCGTGCAAGCACAATTTCTGATTCCAATGGCAATCACTATTGTTTTCGGTTTAGTTGTGACGACGTTCGTTGTCTTGCTGCTCGTACCTGCACTGATTGTCTTACAGGGTGATTTCGGCAGATACTTTGCAACGAAGATAAGTGGTCGCTCCGCTGTCGCTGCGAACTAAGGCAGGCATTGCAGGCCTGCGAGGAATTTTCCGCTCCCGACGATCGTTAGCGTTCGGCGATGGTTGTCGCTGGGGCGGGACGCTGGATCGTATCGCCGGATCCGAACATCCTCGAATTGGATTCAAATACCAACGACAGTAAAGCCGGCATAAACGTTAGCGTAACGATTGAGGAAAACAATAATCCAAATAGCACAATCGCCCCCAGGCCACGATAAAGTTCGGTACCCGCCCCTGGATTGAACACGAGCGGTGATAAGCCGAAAACGGTCGTTACGGTCGACATGACAATCGGTCGCAATCGCGCACGCGCACTTTCGAGCACGGCCAATTTTGCGGACATGCCTTGGCGCAGATTGGCCAAAGACTTTTCGACCAGTAGGATCGGATTATTGACAACGGTCCCAATCAACACCAGAAACCCAAGCATCGTGATGACATCAAACGGTTGGTGGATGTTCAATAGACCGAACTGATCTAGTCGAGCACCAACGAAATTCATTAACCAGAGACCCACGATCCCGCCGCTGATCCCAATCGGTACCGTGAGCATAATAAAGAGTGGGTATCCCCAATGGGAAAAAATCGCGACTAAGAGTAAGTAGGAAACCAAAATTGCGATCAGAAAATTGTCGCTGAGTGCGTTGCGGGTTGCCGTTAAGTTGTCGCTTGCGCCACTGATACGCATCGATATGCCGTGGTCGCCAGCTGCCATCTGCGGATTATCGATGATTTCGCTTTGAACCTTCTCCACTCCTACTTCGAGTGGAACGTCGCGCGGTGGGATAATCGACAGGGTGATCGTCCGTTCCCCGTCCACACGACGGATAGTTTCTGTGTTGACGGTTTCTTGAACAGTGGCGATGGCTTCCAGTGGAACGACACCGCCATTTTGAGTGTAGAACAAGACCTTTCCGACGTCGCTCGGTCGCTCGACCGCACCTGCAGTCGAATACAGAAACATATCGATTTTATCGTCGCCGAGAAAAAATTCGTCGACGAAGGCACCGTCGGTAAACGCCCAAATCATATATCCAAGGTTGGATGTATCGAGGCCCAGCTCTGTTGCTCGTTCCCAGTCTGGGCGTACCTCAAGCAACGGTTGCCCCATGGTCAAACTTGGCGGTTGCGGCCGCACTTGCGGATTTTCAAATATTTCGTTGGCTTTGATGAATGCGCGAAAACCTGTATCGAATAACGGCGTTAATTCCGTCCCCGATATATCGAGATTAATGCTTCGGCTACCACCCGTATTACTGGCGAAGATGGAACCGCGTGAAGCGAATGCAATGACGCCCGGTACTTGCTTAAAGCGGTTCGAAACCGCGGTTACTAAAGCGTCGACTTGTTGGCGTGAGCTTGCCTCGGGTATCAGCAATATGCTTCCAGCACGTGCATAACCGATCATGTAGTTCAACGCGGGTACTTCGGACTCACCGTTTTCGAACGTAGCCGGATCGTCGCCGACGAAGGGCACGAAATACGCGTTAAGATCTTGGATTATCTTGTCCATGGTTTGGATGTTGTAACCCGGAGGCGAAAACATGAAGGCGAAAATTTTCTGTTCTTCACCCTCTGGTAGATATTCAGCTTTCGGTGTTAAAACAAGGATAATCGATGCCGAAAGTCCAAGTACCATCACGATCAATATGATGCGGCGGGCGGTGCTATCGATGATCCATTCGATGCATCGAAGAATTCCGCGCGCGATCGCCTTTCCTGCAGCTTGGAAACCTGGCTTGGCGCTAGTGGTGTTCGCTGGCCGTAGATAGCGACTCGCTGCTGCCGGTACGAGCGTAATCGCCACGACCATCGACATTAGGATTGACGCCGCGATGGCGATGGCAATATCGGAATACAACTGACCCGCTTCTTCGTTCACGAACACAACTGGTAAGAACACGAAGACCGTTGTCAGCGTTGAGGCGAGAATCGCCGGCCACACTTCGCGCACGCCTTCAATTGCAGCTCGGATGCGATCTTCGCCTTCGCTGATGTGGCGGTAGATGTTTTCCAATACAACAATGCTGTTGTCGAGTGTCATACCGATGGCGAATGCAACCCCTGCGAGTGATATCACGTTGATGGTGCGACCGGCGATCATCAAGCCGAAAAAGGCGACCACCGTACAGATTGGAATACCGATAGCGCCGATCAGTGTTGCCCAGCCGGAAGATAGGAAAAGATACAGCACAATAATTGCGAGGACCGCGCCAATACAAAGGTTGCGAGCGACAACCAGTACGGCGTCCCTAACATACTGGACATCCTCGCTTGTGAGCGTCATGTGCAATCCGCGAGCGGCGAGCATGCCCTGATTGAGGTCGTTTACCGCAAGCATCACGTCATCCATAACGGTGACGACATTTGCTCCAATCATGCGACGCACACCAATGGTGATATTTGGTAGGCCGTTTGCATACGACACGTTCCGGATCTCGAAGCTATCGAGTTCGGCGTAACCTAGATCTCTCAGGCGAACCGGGACGCCGTTTCGACGTGCGACGATTAGGTCTTCGATCTCTTCGACGTCTTGGAAGCGACCCAAAGTTCTAACAATGTAGCGACGTTTACCAGAATCCAGGTCGCCGCCGGAGACATCGCGATTTCGCCCGCGGATTGCGTTGCGAAGTTCAAGCAAGGTGATCTGACGTTCGGCTAGCAATGCGGGGTCTACGTAAATTTTGATTTGACGCTCTGCGCCACCCCACACTTCGACTTCGGCAACGCCTGACACACGCTCGATTTTGGTGCTCACGTGATCCAGAATGAAATCCCGCATAATCTGTACGTCAATATTTTTCGGGTTACCCGGTAGCGGGTTCACACGGAAGAACATGAAAGGGTTATTCGAGGTCGAGGTCGTCACGATCCTCGGTTCATCAACGTTTTCCGGATACTCAGGCACTTGCGCGAGCGCGTTATTCACTCTGATCAAAACGTCATTGAGATCGACGCCGTGTGGAAACTCCAGCTCAATCCGTCCCGAACCGGTGCTAGCGTTCGATACCATCCGATCGAGTCCAGGGATATTGCGCAGGTAGTCCTCCTGCTCGATGACTATTTTTTTTTCAATATCTTGCGGTGTGGCGCCTGGCCAGGTCGTGCGAACCGAAACGACGCGAGCGTCGAGATCGGGGATCATTTGCTTCGGTACTCGGTAGACCGCGTTGACCCCGAACACGCACACGATCAAGATCGCGACGGTCAAGATGACGGGTTTATTGACCGCAAATTCAAACACGAACATCAATCCCGAAGCTTAAATGTCCATTGCCGTTTCTTCCGCCACGGTGATCGGTTGGCCCGGACGGAGTATCTCATTCCCCCGTACAACAACTTGTGTTCCGGCCTTGAGGTTGCCGCTCAAAACCTCGACATTATTGTGGTAGACGCGACCAGTGCGGACTTTTTGCGGTGCAGCTTTGGTAATGCCGTCTTCCACCTCAACCGTCCAGATTGTCTCGCTGCCGTCTGGGCGTCGTACTATGGCGTCTTGCGGTACGATAAGTGCGGTGTCGCCGTTATCGCTTTCGATCTGTAATACGACGCGAGCAGACATCCCCGGTGCGAGCAATCCCCGATCATTTGCTAGATCGATACGTACCGGAAAAGTTCTCGCTGCACTGTCGCTTACCGGAATAGTTGTAGTGATGGCGGCCTCGAACACCTCCTCCGGCATCGCGTCAAAACGAATGGCAACTCGAGTGCCGGGTTTTACCCGGCTGAAATAAAACTGCGGGACCGGCGCTTCAAGACGAAGGAAACCCGTTTCGACGAGCTCTATCAATGGACTACTCGTTTCCACCCACTGGCCAATTTCGACGAGCTTGCGATTCACGACGCCATCAAATGGCGCACGAACTGTGTGCCGTTTTAGCAGCGCTGCGGCACGTAGGGAGTCGGCTTCGGCACGTTCGAGTTCCGCATAGGTGATCTGAATCTCGGCACGCGCGGCCTCAACATTGGTTTTCGGAACGTGCTGTTGCTTTGCGAGTTCGGTTAACTCAGCGTAGCGCCGTTTGGCTTCGGTGTGTCGGGCTTTCGCGCCATCCACTTCCGCTGTGGCCCGAGCTTGGGCGATTGTCGAAAGTTCACTATTCAATCTGAGTATGACGTCGTGTTGGGCGATCCGATCGCCGTCGTCAACGGCGAGTACTTCGACGACGCCGTCAACTTCAGCTGATAGCAGCGATACTCGACGCGCTTGCAAATTGGCGGTTAAATTAACCTCCTCGGCGATACTTGCGCGCACTGAACGCACAACACTAACAGGCATGGCGTTCTCGGCGAACGCAAGTCCGTGGCTCAGAAAAGCAGATACAGCCATTGCTCGTAAAAGAAAAAATCTCATAGGCTCGAAGCTTGAAATCGTCGCCTTAACAGTAGCTGATGTTATATCCCTACGCCAGGAGCGGATTGGCCTTGATTGTTTCGCAAAGCGGGAGTGCAAAGCGCATTCGCTGTTGCCTGCGCTTGACCGCAGGCGAGCGAATTTGCGCTAATGTTGAGGGCGTCTCGTTCTTACCTTAAGCACCTGAGATAAAATCACGCATGAAGCGAAATCGAATTGCCGATCTTCGGGTCTACCTACTTAGTGCATGTTTGTCATGTGGGTATTACAGCAACGCGTTTTCAAGACAAGACAATGCAGCGGCGCCAGCGTCGATAATCGATATGCACGTCCACACGGCCGGCATAGGGGCTGGTGGTAGTGGATGTTTTGTCGCTCCCGCACTTCGAGATAGTTATAAGTTTGCCTGGTATCTCCGGGCATTCGGCGTTAGCCGCGAGGAATTGGAAGTGGGTGGCGATGCGATCGTTTTTCAACGCATCGCGGATCACATCAACGATTCGGCAACGGTGCATCAAGCCGTCGTACTCGCCATGGACGGTGTGATAAATGCCGATGGTGAACTCGATCGGCAGCGGACGCAGGTTTATGTACCAAATGATTTCGTCAGATCCGAGACAGCTCGTCACCAAGGTCTATTGTTCGGTGCAAGCGTCAATCCGCATCGCCAAGACTCGCTAGTGATCCTGGAAGAAGTGGCCGCGGCGGGCGCCGTATTGGTTAAGTGGATCCCGGCGATCATGGCGATCGATCCAGCGGATCGCGTCATTATTCCGTTCTACGAGAAGCTGCTGGAGCTCGGTCTACCGCTCCTCGTGCACGTCGGCCAAGAGCGATCATTTAGCGGTGCTGACGATCAGTTAGGTGATCCTGTGCGCTTGAAACTTGCCCTCGACATCGGTGTAACAGTTATCGCAGCGCATATTGGGACCACTGGAAAAAATCACGGTGAAGGAAACTTCGAACGGTTACTTCCGCTATTCGAACAATATGAAAACCTTTATACCGATATTTCGAGCCTTACTCAGATAAACAAACTGGGTTATCTCCAGCAAGCACTAAAAGTCCCGGGCTTGCCCGAGCGGATGCTATTTGGCAGCGATTGGCCGCTGCAGTTTTTTCCGCTTGTGTCGCCGTGGTATCAGCTTGGTCGGGTTGGTATTGGCGAGATCCGCGCCGCCGGCAAGTTTAAAAATCAGTGGGATCGGGACGTTGCTCTAAAGCGGGCGATCGGGGTTCCAGACGACGTGTTTACCCGTGCTCGCGCGGTTCTCAGGATCACATCACCGGATTAGCACCGTCTACCAACGACCACTTGGATTAGACGCGAATACCTCGCGCAAGAAATTCATCAAACTATTCCATGATCGATGGTCAGCGAGATCGCTATAAACCGTTCCCATGTCAGGATCATTCGCATTAGGATTCGTGAATGAATGCATCGTATTGCCGTACACATATATCTGCCAATCTGCACCCGCCGCGGTGAGCTCATTTTCAATAGCGACGACATCTTCAACGGGGGCCATCGGGTCGTCGTGGCCGTGTAGTATTAGTGTCTTCGCCGTGATGGGCTTGCCATCCGTATTCCCCGGTTTGCCCAGTAGGCCATGGAAGCTGACCACACCCTGGACGTCCGCACCGATGCGCGCCAAGTCCAACACGGCGAGACCGCCAAAACAGTATCCAATCGCAACGATTCTTTTATCATCTACCTCATCGAGCTTTGACACGGTTTCGAGTGCCTTGAGCATTCGTTTTTGCAGCAAGGCGCGATCGTCGAGGAACGGTTGCATCAGCTTTCCGTTTTCTTCGGGTCCGCTGCCGATAACGCCTTTGCCGTACAGGTCTAGTGCGAAGGCGATGTAGCCCTGTCCGGCTAAGACCCTGGCCTTATCGCAAACAAATTCGCCACGACCCTCCCATGTGTGGGCAATCAACACAGCAGGTCGCGGTCGCGGGGCGCCGCGTTCACCGTCGAAGGCCAAATAGCCTTCCAAAACGACGCCATCGTGCTCATAGTCAACATACTTTTCGATCATGTCATTACCTTTTCGTGAACGCTGTTTTCTGATTGATTGTCATTTCGTCTCCTCGCCCACGTCGCGCGTGGGATTACGCAGAATAATAACCGCCTAGGCCGTCAATGGGGCTAAATTAGTGCACTGCAGCAATAAATTTGACAATCGATGAGAGGCGACCGGTCGCCGATTTAGTGGGGCGTTGATTAGGCCCATGGGCGGGGCACCGAAAAACGATCGCAACCTTGTCACAAAACGGACTAATTCCTTGAGTAATCGGCTGGGTCGATCTCTATACTTTGTTTCAATCGGTCGAAAAGTAACCATGGACCAAGGGAATAATAATCAGACATTTACGCACTAGTCGGCGCGCCGTAGCGGCGCCCGGTCGAGCCTAAGATGCTCAATGTTACGCAACTACTGACCGCAGAAGTTGCTACGCGCATGGATGGCGCTTTTGAGACGATGTTCGGTACATCCGACCGCGACTATATCCAACATGCTAAAGACGCTGCCGCCACTGCGCTCGGTCATATCGCGAATAGCGACGCCCTATATCACAACGTTGAGCATACCGTCCACGTAACGATTGTAGGTCTGGAGATCCTTAAGGCCAAGCAGTTGCAAGACGCCAATGTCGCCAAAGGCGATTGGCTCAATACGGTTATCGCCTTGCTATGTCACGACATCGGTTATGTGCGGGGGATCTGCAGTGATGACGACGGTGAACGTCTGGCGAGTGGTATCGGTAAGCAATCTACCCGTATCGCCGTTAGACGTAGTGACGCGGCACTGATGCCGATCCATGTTGACCGCGGCAAGCGATTCGTCGAAGAAAATTTTAGCAATTTGGATATTGTCGACGTGCCAGCGATCCAAGCGGCAATCGAGCGCACCCGCTTTCCGGTGCCGCCGGATAAATGGTATGCGCAGACCGCGGACTATCCGGGACTTGTACGTGGTGCGGACTTGATCGGTCAATTGAGCGATCTGCGCTATCTGCGAAAACTTTCAGCGATATTTTACGAATTTGAAGAGATCGGCTTTAACGAAGGCATGGGTTATGGGATGCCTGGTGATTTGCTGGAAGCCTACCCGCTGTTTTTTGAGAAAAGCGTTGACCCTTATATTATCGATTCGATCCACTATCTTGAGTGCACCGTTGATGGTCGCGAAATCATCGATAATTTATATACGAACCTCGATGATGCTCGTCAGCCCGGGCTGTTTACCGCGATTGCAGGTAGCGCTTAGTCAACAACATCCTCTCGATACGATCCCCTTATCGTTTCTCATTGTAGGCGCCGCATGTTAACGCACGGCGCGCTCCGAAACGTGTTACTCACTGTCTTGCTCGGATCAGTTGCTGTTGCGTCTGAACCGGCAGCACCACAGTTCAGGATCACTCAGGTCGCTGACGGCATCTATGTCCACGCCGGTCGCACGGTCGGTATAGACCATACACATCGCGGTGACAGCGCCAATATTGGCTTCATCGTGGGGCGCAAGTGTGTAGCGGTTGTGGACAGCGGAGGGTCGATCGAAACCGGTCGCGCATTGCTGGCTGCCATCCGTGCTCACACAGCTGTACCAATTTGCTACGTGATCAATACGCATGTGCATTTCGATCATGTGCTTGGCAACGCAGTGTTTGAGGAAGATGGTGTCCATTTTATCGGTCACGGAAACTTGTCCGCTGCGGTTGCGAACAACCGTAGATATTTTGCTAACCAGTTTTCTAGAGAACTCGACGGTGGCAAGCAAGAACTAGTTACTGGGCCTACTAAGAATGTGTTGACGTCCACGTCACTCGACCTTGGCGATCGGAATATCCTGCTTGAAGCACATCGTAGCGCGCACACGAACACCGACCTGACCGTATTTGATGAGAAAACCGATACGCTTTGGACCGGCGATCTCGTGTTCATGGGGCGCTTACCCGTCCTTGATGGAAGCCTCCGAGGTTGGCTGGCTTGGCTTGCAGAACATCAATCAAAACCGTTCACCAGAATTATTCCTGGTCACGGCCCGACCAGCGCCGATTGGCCGTCTGCCGCCGACGCCGAACGCGAATATCTCACTGCGCTACTGGCGGATGTGCGTAAAGCGGTTGCCGACGGTGTTTATCTCGAAGATGCGATAGAAACCATCGGTAAAGATGCCGCCTCGGGTTGGAGGCTAAATGATATCCATGCGCGTAATGTCAGTCGGGCCTTCCGCGAACTAGAATGGGAATAATAGACCGAGTTTCGCGACCCCGATACGCTAGTACTGTAGGTCTTGGCTGCTGCAAAGAAAGCGCATTAGCGGTTCGGCGGTGGTGTACATCTCGAGTGCGTAGTCGACAATATCCGGGTCAAGGATCAGACCGTGATCGAAATTTGCGATCCCGATAAAGCTTTTTTGCTTTAGGTATTCGACGTACTCATGTTCAGGGGGGAAGCCTTTCGGCGGACGTTTCAGTTTTTCGCCACCGAGTTCGAAATCGCGGCTAAATTTTCGGCTGCGCAAAATTTTTCGCCACTCTTCGGGCTTTTCCACGATCCTTGTTCTAATTCGCTGTAAGGCGGCTGAGTCCGGGCGCCACATGCCGCCTCCAAAAAAACATTCGTCTACACCGATATGCATGTAATAGCCGGGAGCGTGTGCGTTCAGCGCTTGTGTATGCCTGAAATGAATACCGATATTCGTTTTATACGGTCGCTTATCATGTGCAAATCGAACGTCACGATATATTCTAAACAGCGAACCGCCGACACGTTTCGGAATACAAGTAATGTGTTCCGATAACTTTGGCATTCTCTCACCAACGGTAGCGATAAAATCGAGCGCCGGTGCGACAATAAATTCCTCATATCTGGGTTTGTTGTTCGTAAACCATTCGCGATTGTTGTTTAGCGCAAGGTCAAACAGGAAATCCAGGGTTTCGGGCGGAAACCCGCGGAAGGGCGGCGTTTGTACTGGTGCTTTGGATTTACCTTTCATGCTCGATTCTCATGTCAACGGCAGCGGTATTCAGCTGCACGCGCCGCGAACGATTGGAGTTGTTGTTGTCCAGTTAGTGGTTCAATTGCCAATTCCCGCGTCAGAATTTCAAGCACTGCTGGGGCCGCGTCCAGGGCCGATTCCGCATTGAGAAACAGTGCGCGCGTGCGACGGGCTAGGACGTCTTCTACGGTGCGGGCCATTTCGTTACGGATCGCCCATACGCAGTGCACTTTTTTGTAGGGTAAACCGTCGCACAGCGGGTCGTCCAATGTCGGATCGTTGGTTATCAGTTTGTCGAGTTCGTCCGCGGACGTTCCGTAGTCTGAAAATCGTCGCGGCGCGACCCCGTTTACCGGTGTTGATGAAAATCTCAGGGTATGGGTTTGTGATTTCGGGATCTCAAAGTTATGGGTACTCGCAATCGTATCGACGCACTGGGCTGCCATATGGCGATAAGTCGTCCATTTCCCACCAGATATACTGATTAGTTTTGACGGCAAGACATCGATGCGATGTTCCCGCGATACCTTCGACGCCTTGGTTTCCGATGGAGCGCGGACCAGCGGCCGGATCCCAGCGAAGCACGATAGGACATCTTTTCTGGTCGGGGCTTGTCGTAGGTAGTTTGCGCTGACCTTCAAGATCATCTCAATTTCTTCATCCTTGGGTACCGGATTGTCGACCGCAGTCGGTAGCGGTATATCCGTAGTGCCCAATAGCACGTGGCCGAGCCACGGAATGGCAAACATAATTCGGCCGTCGGGTGTTCGGGGCATCAAAAGCGCGTCGTCTCCGGGAAGAAATTCCTTCGCCACCACGACGTGGGTTCCCTGGCTAGGCAGGATAGTATTTGTTTGGCCTGGCTGATCCAGGCTTAGTACAGTGTCGCTAGCTGCGCCGGTCGCGTTGACTACGGCTTTTGCCTCTACTTCGTGCGTCTGGTCCGATTCGCGATCGCAAAAGCTTACGGATCTCAGGTGCCCGGCGCGGTTTTTATTTAGGCTGACTACCGCTGCATAGTTCAATACGGTGGCACCGGCCTCGGCGGCCGTCGCGAGGATATTGATTAGTAGTCGGGTATCGTCGAATTGTCCGTCGAAGTAGCGCATAGCGCCGGAAAACCTTTCCGTTTGAACGGCGGCTGCGGCGTGCTGAAACTCAGTTCGTCCAAACCACGAACTTGGATCGACCTGTCGCATTCCGGACAGGACATCGTAGAGTTTGAGTCCTGAGAAATATTTCGCGCGTTCATACAGATTTTCTATTGGCACAAAGAACGCGAGTGGTGACACTAGGTGTGGTGCATTTTGGATCAAATAAGCGCGTTCACGCAGCGCTTCGCGCACAAGCCCGATGCGTCCCTGGGCAAGGTAACGAACTCCGCCGTGAATGATCTTGGTGCTGCGGCTCGATGTTCCGGAGCCAAAATCGTCGCGTTCAAGCAACAATACATCTAGATCACGACTGGCGGCGTCCAAGGCGATGCCTGCGCCGGTGGCGCCACCGCCGATCACTACAAGGTCGAACGGTTTGTGGCGTGCCGCGACACGCGCGAGAAAGTTAATCCGGTTCATTCGCTATCGCCGTCAATAACCCAATCTTGTGCACGCGGTACACCTTTGTGCCACAGGTCTGTTTGCCGACGTAATTGTTGGCTTTTTTCCATCGGCACAATTCGGCCATTTTCGCGCCAGATTGCACGTAACTCATCGCGACTCTTCCAAACGCCAATGGCTAAACCGGCGAGACCCGCAACGCCGAGTGCTGTACTTTCCGTGTTGCCGGCCCTGAGCAGCGGAATCTGTAATATATCCGACTGTAGCTGCATTAACAGATCGTTGGCGCTAGCGCCGCCATCGACCTTGATGCTGCTGATTGCGTCTTTAGCATCGCTTTGCATTGCGTTGAGGACATCCGCAACTTGGAATGCAATCCCTTCGAGTGCGGCCCGAGCGAGATGAGCTTTAGTCGTGCCTCGGGTAAGCCCTAATATTGCCCCTCGTGCCTGCGGATCCCAGTAAGGCGCACCCAAACCCGCAAAGGCCGGAACGAAAATCACGCCATCGCTGTCTTCAACTGAAGCGGCAAGTACCTCGATGTCTGCGGATCGGTCGATAATCTCAAGGCCATCACGCAGCCACTGAACGAGTGCGCCACCCATAAATACGCTACCTTCCAACGCGTATTCAGTCTTACCATCGATGGTCCACGCGATCGTGCTCAGTAATCGGTTGCGTGATAAAACCGGTTCATCGCCGGAATTCAGCAGAATGAAACACCCAGTACCATAGGTGCACTTTGCTTCGCCGGCAGAGAAACAGGCTTGACCAAATAGCGCCGCTTGCTGGTCTCCCGCTATACCGGTTATTGGAATGTCGTGTAATCCGGCGGTTGTGCAGACAGCGAGTTGGCCGCTCGATTGGGCAACTTCCGGTAGCATTGTTTGTGGAATGCCCCACAGCTCAAGCATGTCGACATCCCATTGTCTCGAATGAAGATTCAATAGCGAGGTTCGTGACGCATTACTCGTGTCCGTGATATGCGATCGCCCTTGCGTCAGATTCCAAATCAACCATGTGTCGATTGTCCCGAACGCCAGGCGCCCTGCAAGTGCGTCATCTTGGGCGCCATCGCAATGTTCCAAAATCCACTGGACTTTACTTGCCGAGAAATAGGGATCAAGCAGGAGTCCCGTGGCTTGGTGTATTGCGGATCCATGCCCAGCGTCATGCATGCGACGACACCGCTCTGCGGTGCGGCGGTCCTGCCACACAATCGCGTTGTAGATAGGCTGTCCGGTGCGGCGATCCCAAACAACAGTAGTTTCGCGCTGGTTGGTGATGCCTATCGCGCCGATTTGCGTGCTATCGAGTTCAGCATTACGAAGGGCTTGGTGTGTGACGTCGAGCTGTGAGCGCCAGATTTCCAGCGGGTCGTGCTCTACCCAGCCTGGCTCCGGAAAAAACTGTTGGAAACTAGATTGCGCGGATCCTAAAACACGTTGTTGCTCATCAAATACGATTGCCCGTGAGCTCGTTGTACCTTGGTCCAGTGCGAGGATATAGGCCACAGTGGTTCCCGCTTACTACTATTGCGTTCGCGAAATCATAGGTAAGTTTTGAATAAAGGCAATTGCGCGCTCCGGAAAGTCGGTGAATATCCCATCGACTGACAATTCAAAGCAGCGGCGAACGTCGGCGTTGTCGTTAACCGTGTAGACGAGCACCATCAGGCCTTGTTTATGCGCTGACTCGACCAGTGACTTCGAAAGTTGCACGAGCGATATGTTGGCGGAGTAAGCGTTGAGATGATTAGCGGTTCGTATTGGGTCCTCGGCGTTACTTTCACTGAGTGCACCGAGCATACAATGGCTCGGGTCCAGAACGCTTAGTTCGCTCATCACCTCCGGAATAAATGACGAGAACATGATGCGATTTCGCCAACGGGGTTGGCGCTCAATGAATGCTGTGGTCATTTCAACGACCGCGCCAACAAGACCGCGTTGCTTGAATTCGATATTTAAACCAGCTCGCGCATCGATCAACTCCAAAACTTCGCTCAGCAATGGGATCTGCGCTCCATCGCCGGCGTCAAGCGTACGAAGGTCCGCAAGGGAATGTTGATAGACCGAGCCGGATCCGTTTGTCGTGCGATCGAGGGTTTCGTCATGCAAGACAATTATAGTGTCGTCGACCATTCGAATATCGATCTCAACCCAATCAACACCGCAATCCAACGCCATGGAGATCGACATCAATGTATTTTCTGGCGAGGTTCCGGCTGCTCCGCGGTGGCCAATGATCAACATAATAGCGGTCAGGCCGTAGTTTGCTGGGCAAGTCGTCGTGCGGCCATAAAATCAGTTTTTCCACTGGCCAATGTCGGTATCTCTTCGACGAACTCGATGCGTCCTGGTGCCATTAGCGGATTGACTCCTTGGCTTACGATCCGTTTCCGTACCTCGTCAGTATCGGTAACCTCCAGCGGGTTGGGGTTTAACAACAACACGATCGATTCTCCTTTCTTCGCATCCGGGACCGCAACGGCTATACATTCAAGATCCGGTACCTCAAGTGCTGTACGGATCGACTCTTCGACGGCGCTTAGGCTAACCATCTCGCCGCCGATCTTGGCGAATCTTGAGTAACGATCAACGATCGTTAGAAATCCATCTTGATCGATATGCCCCTTATCACCGGTTTTGTACCAACGCATTCCGTCGAGCGTGACAACGGAATCGTCAGTTTTTTGCGGATCGTTGAGATAACCGAGCATGACCTGATTCCCACCGATGAGGATCAGACCGTCTTCGTTTGGCGGTAAGTTCTGCATCGTATCGGGATCGACAACGCGAAAGCTTGTTCCCGGTAACGGCATTCCAACCGTCCCGGCCTTGACACCGCGCTGTACCTTCCAGCTACGAATATCGAGCTCGTCCGGAATGTTTACGCTTGCGACAGGAGTCGTCTCGGTGGCGCCATAGCCCTCAAGAATATCCTTATTGAATTTTAGTTTAAATTCGTCACGTACGTTTGGTGAAAGCTTCTCGGCCCCCGCAACGACAATTCTCAACGAATTAAACATTAACGGTAATACGCGCTTATTTTTTGTATACAAGCGAAAGAAGGTCGAGGTGCCGAGTAGAATTGTCGCCCTATATTTCGCCACCGCTTTACCGATATTAGGTGCATCCGTGGGATCTGGGTGAGTAACCATCGGGATCCCTTCTATCAAGGGCATGAAAGTCGTCACCGTAAGACCGAATGCGTGGAACAGCGGTAATGTCGCCATGACGATGTCGTCTGACTCGGTGTTCAGTACATCCGACACCTGACGTATGTTGGACATGATGTTCTTGTGTGAAAGCACCACGCCCTTAGGCACCCCCTCACTGCCGCTCGAAAACAAAATGGCAGCCGGCGCATCTATGGCCACCCGACGGTGAAATAAGCGCAGAAGGATTGCGGTCGGCGTGAGTGTAAAGAGTGCAAGCGTAAGGAGCTTGTTGAGTTTGGAGGGCGCCCCCAGCTCATCTTCCAGGTACATCAACGATACGGTTGATGCGAGCGGCGCGAGGTCAATGCCGCGTTTCTCTAAACGTTCGACGAATTTTCTCGAGGTGATAATAGTATCGATTTCGGCGTTGCCGATCGCGTTTAGTAGACTGTCCGTACTCGCCGTGTAGTTCAAATTGACAGTCGTTTTACCGCAATTCAGCACAGCCAGATTCGTTATGGCGCCAGCGCTTGAGGTCGGCAACAACACCCCGACGTTCTGACCACGACACTGCTTATTAATAACTCGCGCTAGTAACAGTACACCGGTCGCAACCCGTCGATGGGTAAACTCCTGGCCGTTGCTATCAGTGATCGCGATATTCGAACCTAATCGTTTTGCAGTGGCGAGCCAGGCGGCCGCGACGTCTGGTAGCGATTCCGTGTACTGGTGCCAAGCACTTACCGATAAATCGAAGATCTTTTGCTTCAACTCATCCGCTTCGGTGTGCATAGGTAGCGCCGCGCCGAAGGCCATTACGATTTCACGCTTGCGGCCGCTTTTACGATGCTCGCGTAGGCCGGCATTTGAACGGGAAAAGCTGCTCCCCCAAAGGCCTCTCAAATAAAATGGCAGGATGACGCCACTTGCGTTTGCCGCCGCCTTTTCGTAGCCGTGCTTAAATTCAGTTAGTTGTCCATTGCGGCTGACCGTGCCCTCTGGGAATAGGCACACAACCTCGCCCTGGTTAAGTAAGTTCGTTACTTGGTCGAGCGCCTGTTGATATTGGCCTGCGGAGATAGGGATACAACCAAAGAAATCTAAAAACCACTTGAGATACCAGCGCTCGTAAATACTCCGTTCCATAATGAAGCGAACGGGGCGCGGGCTCGACATTTGTACAATGGCCCAGTCGATAAAACTTATATGGTTACCCAACAACAATACTCCACCTGATTCAGGAAAGTTTTCAAAGCCAACGATCTGCAAGCGGTATTTGCTGGAGAAAACTTGGTCAACGATAAATCTAACGAGCGACTCTGGAACTTTATAGACCGTGTAGATGGCACCACCGACCGCTGTGACGGCGAGGATCATAAATAGGAAACGTACATCGATTTCAACGTATGCCAACCCGATCGTCAGCCCGAGGAAGGCCAGCATCGTTATGTTTTGTATGAGGTTATTTCCGGCTAGTACGCGGCCTCGTTCGCTCTCTTGCGCGTGAAATTGAATCAAAGCATTCAGCGGAACGATAAACAAACCGCCAAGAAACCCGAGTGCAATAAAATTCAAGCCGAGCGCATAGGGGCTTTGTAAAGTCGGCAGCAAAATAATTGAAATCGCGACACCCATTGCGCCGATAGGAATAAGTCCCGTCTCGATATGGTTCTTTGAGGCCCTCGAAGCCATCGACGACCCAAACACGATGCCGATACCGGCGCACGCCATGAGTCCCTGGATCACGATGGTGTTGGTGATCCCCATTTCGCTTTTGGTAAATGCTGGAAAACTGGCGAGGACTACTTGCGCTATCGCCCAAAAAATCGACAGCCCGACAATGGACAGCCAAATCACATCGTGTCGCCAAATCAGGTTGAGGTTATCCCGCAGGTACGCGCCGCTTAAATACGGTCGCCATTTGAAGCTGAGTGCGTCGGCTACGGGTTTCGAGCGCGGAAGTCGGTAGGCCAAGATCAATTCGAGTACCGATCCGGCAACGAGGAACCACCCAATCGGGGCAATCGTCTCAAGGATCGAACTCTCGTTTGTGATCGCGAATCCGGCCAAGCGATTTTCAAATAAGATTGAGAAGGCAAAAGTACCCAAAAGTATCGCGACTGTTGTCGCCACTTGGACCAAGGCGTTTGCTTCAGCAAGTTTCTTTGTGCCAGCGAGGTCTTTGATGTAGCCGTACTTTGCCGGGGAGTAAATGGCGCTCTGAATCGCGAGAATAAACGTGAGTGCAAAGGCAGCGAGGAAATACCCGTGGTAGTAGCTGTAGGTGATGAGTAGCGTCACGATGACGGCTAGCCACGCGCTGGTGCGCATAACGCCGGTTTTCGCGAAGCGGTCGGAAATGAATCCCGCAGGCGAAAACAACAATACGAACGGTAATAGGATCAGGCCGTTGACGATGGCGGTCAATATTATTTGTATATCGCCGTCATAGGCCTTGAAGATCGTGTTTTGGACGATGATTTTGTGGCCGAGATCGACAAACGCGTTGAGAAAAACCATCGCAGTGAAGGCGATAAAGCCACGGATTTTGATGACATCGAGCATCTACTTTTTCCTGTCGAATTTGATGGCTATCTTCAACTAAGGGCTCATCTGTCGCAACGATATTGAGCGAGGACGCGCGCACATGATCTGATAGTATCGTATTACAATACTTAGGCCATTTGCGGGCTTTGCATCACCCATGACGGTAAGGTCAGCTTTGCAACAGCAACAACGAGAAATGACTAAGGCCGGTACCTCGAACGGGAATTTTGGCTAAATGCTCATTCGCTTAACGGCAGGTCAATTGTAGGTGGGATAAATCTGATGGCACAAACAATCGCACTCGTTGAGACACTTAAACAAGCGCTAAAGGCCCATGGCAAAACTTATCGTGATGTAGCGCACGCGCTCGAACTCTCCGAAGCGAGCGTCAAACGCTTGTTCGCATCGAACAGTTTGTCCTTGCAACGGTTAGATCAGATATGCAATTTGATGAGTATCGAGATAACCGATCTGGTGCAAATGATGAACGGCCGGGTGTCGAAGACGAAAGAACTCAGCGAAGCGCAAGAGCAGCAAATCGTCGATGACACAGTTCTTTTGGTGGTTGCGGTGTGCGTGCTTAACAAATTTACTTTCGAAGATATTATTGCGGAATATGCGATCTCAGAAACAGATCTAATTCAAAAATTAGCGCATCTCGATCGCTTAAAAATCATAGAGCTGCTGCCGAAAAATCGGATCAAGTTACTCATTTCGTCGAATTTTAGCTGGCGCGAAAACGGACCCATACAGCGATTCTTTCAAGCCAAGGTCGAGCAGGAGTTCTTCGCTTCGCGTTTCGACAAAAAAACCGAGCGATTAATATCCGTAAGCGGCCTTATTTCCCTAGCGTCGAACGAGTTGTTTCAACGAAAGATGGAACGGCTGGCCGAAGAGTTCACCGACTTGCAACGCGACGACGAACGCCTGCCTTTAACCGAGCGACGTGGAACCACAATGGTATTAGCCGTACGCCAATGGGAGTACGGCCTATTTAGCCAACTTAAGCAAGCGAGGTAGAACGGACGTCCCGGGATCGATCCGTATGTAGTCAATTTTTCGGCGTTGCGGACCGCTAGCGTTTCTACAATGTCAAAATACTGACGTCTGCTGCTGTTAATCGCGGGTATTTAGTCCACACATACGACCATCGTTGCACACCGTGAGTGAATTTGCCGTTTTGCACTACCCCATTTGGGCGATTTGCGTTCCGCTGGACGTCTTTATGATGCGAACGCTAGGGGAGAGCGAGTCTCGATACAAGCCGATAATACGAGCGATCGTTTTTGCCGGACTTTAAACTCCGTAACCACACCGTACTACCCTGCGGGTGATTTTGGAGATCTGGCCCGTTCTCACTACGTTCGTGACGATTTGGATGAACTCCGTTTCGTCAAGCACGTCCCCTAATACTGCCTGACCTTTGCGCTCGGAATTCCGAGCGCAGTTTTTTCCTTGCTTCGACTTCGGTTATCCTCACTTCGGTAGCGGCCGCAATATATGCACTGCCACTGAATGGTTGTCCAATAGCTCATTTTTTATCGCCCCCTGATACCGATGTCACACGTCCTCGTTCCGCACGGCCACTAGTCCATGGCTTGGGTATTTGGCTACGGCTCTCTAATTTGGCGGCCCTCCTTCGCGTACGCCAGCGCTCGGTCAGCGCGAGTTCGCGGATGGCGACGCCGGTTTTGGCAGGGTTCACCGGATCATCGCGGGACCCCTCATGCGCCCGGCCGAGTTGTTACATTAGTTGAAGACGAGAGTGCACAGTGCTGGGGCGTTGCCTTTGATATTGATGGCCAGGACTCACAAGAAATTTTCGACGCACTCGACCTAAGAGAGAGTGGCGGATATGTACGATTAACGGTACCTATTGAGTTTGCCGACGCATCTTCCGCAGTGGCGCTGACCTACTATGCGCCGCCGGAGAATGACAATTTCCTCGGCCCTGCACCGATCAGCAAGATTGCAAAGCAAGTGCGAGAAAGTTCTGGAGATAGCGGCGATAATGTGGAATACGTGCTGAGGCTCGCGGACGCGCTAGGAAGGGCCGGGATACGCGACGACGACGTAGAGGCCCTAGCACATGCCGTGCAGCATTTCGTCGATAACCCATAGCAGTATCATAGACGCGGATTAACTTAACCTCACCTTGGAGTAAAACGGATCAATGAAGTGGGTGATTCGAATTGCGGGAAGCCTGATAGTTCTCATCGGCATCGCCGGAGCCTACCTCGCATCGCTCGATGTCAATCAATATAAAGACGCACTCGTTGAACTTGTCGAAGGCAGGACCGGTAGAGATTTTTCGATTCACGGCGATATTCGCCTGAAGATTTCACTACTTCCGACCATTGCTGCTGATGGGATCGCGTTCGGAAACGTAAAGTCGGCTGCTCGCGAAAATATGGTAACAGTGCAGCGCGCCGAAGCGCAGTTGGCACTGCTGCCGCTGCTGTCCGCGGACATAGCCTTGAAACGTCTCACGATAATCGGCGCCCACATCTCAATAGAGACCGATTCTAAGGGGCGTGGAAATTGGATCTTGGAGATCGATGACGAGCCTGATGACAGCCAAGCATCCGAAACGATGCCGCGATTTGATTTGGATCAGGTAACAATCACTCGAACCGTCATTGAGTATCGCGGATACGGGCGGGACGCCAGAGAAATCGATATTAAAAATTTGCAGTTGCGGCCAAATGGTTTCGGTCAGCCATTGAACGTTGGAGTAGAAGCGGTCGTCGATGAATTGCAATTGGGCATAAACGGTTCGATTTCTCCCATTAAACGTTTACTAGCAAACGAGCCTTATGCAATTGATTTGAATGGCAGCGCTGGCGAGGCGAGGTTTACGACCAAGGGCGAATTACAGGAGCCGCTTGTAGGACGTGGAATAAAATTGGATATTACGATGCGCTCGCCGCAACTCGCTTTGTTGTCGGCCCCTTTTGATGTCCCACTGTCCGATCATGGCCCCGTCGATTTCAAAACGACCGTAACCGATACTACGAAAGGCTATTCGCTACAAAATATGCGACTTCAGGTAGCCGATAGTGTCATTACCGGCGATCTTACGGTAGCAGCAGTAAAAGATCGTTGGCGGATCAACGGCAAGGTTACCGCGCCGCAGATCGATACCAGAGATTTTGCGGCGGGTGACACAGACGCTACACCCAGCGATCGGATCTTTTCCCAACAAGCCCAATCCTTCGACTGGCTTGAGCAAATCGAGGTCGGTCTAGATCTTGCGGTTGACCAGCTCATCAGCAATAAATTAGCAGTGTCGAAGATCGCCATTTACTTTTCCATCGATGACGGCGTAATGGAAATAAAACCATTAAGCGCGGACATCGGTGGTGGAAAGCTTACTGCCGAGGTCGAAATGGAAGTGGATGGCGATAGGCTGCACACAAAATTGGACTTGTCGATCGTAGGAATGTCACTCGCCAAACTCCCTGCACTTGCGGAGGGTAGTCGAGTGACAGGTGGCATGACCGATGTCATCTTAACCGTGGACGGTAAGGGCAGCTCGCTGGCGGATATCATGGCAAGCGCCAACGGTATTGCTTTCGCGAAAACGGGGGCAACTTCCATCAATAACGATGCGGCTGGACTTGCGGGTGCGGACCTCGTGATGTCGTTGCTTGATCATTTAAATCCGCTAAGTTCGGTAGATAATACGACCGAGGTCGAATGTGTTGCCGTGCGCTTTCCCATTGTGAATGGGGTTGCCAGTAATGACACTGGGATCGGGGTGTTGACCAATAAGCTCGCGATCCTGGGCGGCGGAACAGTAGATTTGCGGACGGAAAAAATCGACATCGGTGCGAAACCCAAACCGCGGGAAGGACTCGGGCTTAACCTCACAAGCCTCGCAGATTTCGTGCGGCTCGGCGGAACGCTGTCTAATCCGCAGGTAAAAACCGACGCTAAGGGTGCGGCAACGGCCGGTATTAAGGTTGGTGCGGCGGTCGCGACGGTGGGTTTATCGATATTGGCAGAAGGCATTTTCGATCGCGTTACAGCAGATGCGGATGTGTGTGCAATCGCGCGTGGTGAAGCTTCAGTTGACGGCGCCAATGGTGAATCGGCGGCAGATCAATCCGTACTCAAATCGACTACCGATAAAACTAAAAATGCGATCAAAGGTGCTGGCGCAAAGGTGAAAGGTGTATTCAAAGGTTTGTTCGGCAACTAGAGGTGAAGTACACCGCGGACCACCAGCAATGCCGAGATCGTTGCTAACGTTGAATGTCCCGTAGGATCCTTCGCGCCTCGCGATAGGTTTTCTTACGCAGTTTTTTTGCACTGGCCCGTAACCTGCGGGTCGAATCACCCGTAGCTCGTGCGGCGCGATCGGAGAGCGTGTAATTGTGCGCTTGCGCCACCTGGTTTGCCAATCGCGTCCTCGCAGATAGCACTGCCGGATGGTCAGCTTGGATCGCGCTTGCTCGATCGAGATACGATCGGGCGCCGGCAACGTCATTTTGTTTGGCCGCATTGTTTGACAGCTGTAGGTATTTTTCGACAATCCGATCGATACCTTTTTTTGCGGTTTCATTCGTCGGATCGAGAAACAATACGGTGTTGAATTTCTCCAATGCATTATTCCCCATCGGCGTAGTTAGTCTGAGCGCACCGATATCTGCGTCGGCTTGCGCGAGCAGGGATTTGATCCGGTGACGATCGACGCTACTGGATGCTGAAACCGGGTTGTCGAGTGAACTTTCAGTAGTAACCGAGAGCTTAGGCTGCTGTTGTGGAGCTTCAATAGCTTGAGTTTTGTTATCCGGCATCGTTGCATGTTCACCGACACCGCTCCGAACCGATGCCGGGTTGTGCCTCGGAGTTTCGGTCACTCTCGTTGTCCGCTCAACCTCTTCTTTGGGCAGCAAGGCGAGTAGTGCTATGACTAAAACTGCGGCACTGCCGAAGGTCTTCCAGTTGACCCACTTTCTGAAGCCTTGGGTGTTGGGGTCCGATTCGGCACCTGCAATCGCTGTAGGTGCTTCGGAGTCGTCATCCAAAAGCACCACCGTCGGTGGATAGTCGCTTTCGGTATCTGCATCGCGCGTTTGATGTGTACCGTTATGTTCGTCTGCAATCGGTACAAGCTTGACGTCCGCGACGGCAATACCATCGAGCATTTCGCGCCATTCGGCGATCGACCTGGGCCGTTCGGAATCGCGAAACGCGAGCGCGCAGTCGACGGCGTTGAGGAGTGCCGGCGAATACCCGGAAATCCCAATGTCTTTGGTAGTGACAAAATTATCTGCGTCGCCATTGAGGATCTGCTGGCTACGGTCGACCGCCGGCAGCGGTGCCTTCCCGGTGATTGAGCGATACGCAGTTGCGCCCAAGGCGTAGATATCCGTCCACGGTCCTTGCGCGGTACCGTTGGAATAGTATTGTTCGAATGGGGCATAGCCCGGTGAGACGAGGGTCGTTAAGGTTTGCGTTTGGATACCTAGCGCCTGCCGCGCGGCACCGAAATCGAGTAGCACCGCTGATCCGTTTTCTCGAATGTAAATATTTGCTGGTTTGATGTCCCTGTGAATAAATCCGGCTTCGTGGACCTGGGCTAAGCCGTCCATTACCTCATGCAGAATTTGCATTAGCCGAGCTTCGTCGATGGTCCTTTCGCGCTTCAGCATGGCCGACATTGCCTCGCCCTTCTCGTAACGCATAACGAGGTAGGCGGTTCCGTTTTGTTCGAACACCGATAAAACACGAACGATGCCGGGGTGATCAAAACGCGCAAGCGTGCGACCCTCGGCTATAAATCTCTCTAATCCCCATCGATAATCGTCTTCATGGCTTGGGGTTAGCGGTTTGACCAGGCCATCGCGGTCTCGCGCGGCGAAACCGGCAGGGAGGTATTCTTTGATGGCGACGTCTTGGTCGAGATTGGGGTCTCGGGCAAGGTAAGTTATCCCGAACCCACCTTGTCCAAGAACGGACTGGATCTCGTACCACAGCAATTTAGATGCTGGCGGAATCGCTTGCGTGTGCGCAGAGTCCCCGGTTCCCATTGTTTGATAATCGTCCGGGATCACGAATTACTCAAGAAATCTGGGGGGATCGCGGGTTTGGGTGCCACAAAATGCGATGTGCGCCTCGTTTATGCTCGGACTTCGCGGACTGGCGGCTAGCCGTCGCGTTGTACGGCGTAGCAAGCGGGTCCGATGATCACCACAAAGCGATAAGATACGAAGTTAACTCAATTATGATTTTCGTGGATGTTTGACCGTTACATAGGCATCGATTACTGCGGGCGACAGGCGCCAGTGTCCCGCCTGCCTGCCTTGCAGGTATTCAGTGCCACACCTGCGAGCACCCCTTTATCTGTGCCGGTGCCAAGCGCCGGTGCTCGCAACTGGTGCCGCAAAGACATTTCTGCGTGGTGCATTCGGGAGTTGATGGGTGACGATCGATGCATTATCGGCATCGATCATGGATTTTCGTTTCCCTTGTCCTATATGCAACGCAACGGGCTCAAATCCTGGTCTCAGTTTCTAGAGCACTTCCATAGTTTGTGGCCGACCGACCGTGACCATATGTACGTCGACTTTGTCAGAGAAAATAACCCACCGAGTGGTAACGCAAATGAACTGCGCTTGTGCGAAAAATGGACACCTAATTCTGCCAGCGTATTTCAATTCGACGTTGCGGGTGCACTTGCAAACTCGACTCATGCTGGGATTGTTTGGCTACGTGAAATGCGCCGCTACCCGGGACTCTTGGATAAGGTGCATTTTTGGCCGTTTGACGGGTTCGACGTCCCTGAGGATAAGTCGGTTGTCGCGGAAGCGTATTCAGCCTTATTTCGCAGACGTTACCCGCAAGACGAACGTACGACCGATGAGCATGATGCTTACGCGATATCAATCTGGCTAAAGCATATGGATGGGCGCGGCGCGCTGCGTCAATACCTCAATCCGCCGCTAACCCTACCAGAACGTCGATTTGCCGATATTGAAGGGTGGATCATCGGAATCTACTGAACTGATTAATCTCGGGCAGGGTGGTTTATTTCGACGTGTCACCCGGGTGTCGCTAGCAAGAGACATAACCCACCGCTGGCGCTTCAAGCCATTCGTGGCAATGGTATGCGCCCCCAACCTAAAACGGCACGAACGTGACTTCCGTCACAGCCGCACAACGGTTGATTGTGACGCAGTTCAGAAAAGTCTTCAGTGAACCGATAAACCGGTAGGTATTGGCGTACTTCTTGAGTGTAGCTTTTCGCTTGCGCCCGTCGGCGCTTTCTCGAATGTAAATAGGGTGGGTTTACGTGGATACTGAAACTAACGATGAATTGAAGGCACGGCCGACTTGGCCCGTGCACGTCCAGGCTGAACTGCTGAGCGGAAGTGTCGCTGCGGCCGCTGTAGCTGCCGTCGTATGGACGGTTAGTGGTAGCGTTTTCGCCTTGGTGTGGGTCGCTGTTGCTCAAGCCGTCTACGGTGCACGTTTGTGGTCTGCACGAAAACCTCGCTCGGATTCGAGATCTGTGGCGGACATTGAGATCAGTCAATGGCCGTTGCAATTAGGCTTGTTCACGACGGGCTTGCTGTGGGGTACAGCCTCGATTACATGCCTAATTGCACTGGGTATGAATTGGTTAACCGGGATGGTTCTGGCGACGACTGTGGCATTGTCGATACTTGTCCTCGGCTGCTACCTTGGGCGGCGTGCCCTTGTACTTCCCTTTAGCGTCGCGGCACTCGCGCCCATCGGACTCGCTGGACTATATATCCTCGATAAATCGACCATCGTCGTTGGCGTATCGAGCTTATTGTTTATGGCGGTTATCTCCATTTCCGCGAAATACATCGATAGATTGGCGGTTTCATTTTACGCTGCAGACACACAGCGCGATAAATTGTTATCAATGCTCCAATCCGCCGAGCTGGAAGTTAAACGCTTGAAAGTTGGTGTTAAGACGAATACCGATAAACGTGTAGCGCTCGAAAGTGAGCTCGATGAGGCAAGTTCAAATCTCGTTATAAGCGAGGGTAAAGCCGAGGCGTTGGCAAGCGCGTTGGATAGGGTCACGCCCTACGACAACGAAACCGGGTTGCTGAATGCGAAGAAGTATTCGAATGTTATTGAGCGGGAATGGGCGCGGATGCTGCGCCAAGAGCAGCCGATAACGGTGGTGCATGCGAAGATTGATAACTTCGATGACTACAAGGAATCTTACGGGAATATCGCCTATGAGGCCGCGATCCGACGGATTGCAGAGCTAATGCGTAAGGCTGGAACTCGGCCGGGCGATGTTGTGGCGCGATTAGACGACAACAAGTTTGCGTTACTTTTTCCCGAGGCCGATCACAAAAACGGTGAAAACCTCGCGGATGTCCTACGCGAGCAGATCCGCCGTTTAAATATGCCAAATTTAAGCTCGCCAATGCATTCGTCGGTTACCGCTAGTTTCGGTTGCTGCACGGTAATTCCGAACAGCGATCTGGCGATTGATGATTTTACCGGTCGTGCAGATGCGGCACTTTATGAAGCGCAATTCCAAGGCGGTGACAAAGTCATCCGTTACCGCACAATGAACAGTATTAAACTAGAACGTTGGAACCATGAACAGGAAGGGGATCTAACGCCGGACGGCCTCGTTCGGAAGTTAGCCGTTCTTGGTTATGAGGCCAAGGCGAAAACCTTGAGGCCAGGCGAATATCAGGCCGACCAGCGGATCCAAATCGACACGATTGATGCGATTGTCCAAGGAAAACTGAAAGTGTC
Organism: Gammaproteobacteria bacterium; assembly: GCA_021773835.1. Taxonomy (GTDB): domain Bacteria; phylum Pseudomonadota; class Gammaproteobacteria; genus UBA11873. The sequence continues at coordinate 139,145 of JAJFJQ010000066.1, read as the reverse complement.
GCTCGAAGGTGAATCACGGATCTTGCATCCTGGTGATTGTTTGTTCATTCCCAAGGGCCTCGTTACGAGCAGTGAAGTTGTCGGGCAAAACTCCGTCATCTGCCTTGAGGGAACGCGCGCCTAAGGCACCTTTGGGCCGTTCCGAGCGTGCCGGCAAGGGAAAATCGCAATTGCCGAAATTGCCTTTGTTTTTTCTGCATCTGAGATGAAGCAGGATTGCGTGAAATTCACGCTGCCGAGCCAATTATCGAGGTCGTAGAACCTTATTCGGTTCTTCAAGAGACCGAGATATATCGCATAATGTGCGAATGCCTGAGTTGCCGGATATTGAACATTATCTTGCCGCACTTGATCCGCGTATTCGCGGAAACCGGTTGCTGCGGCTTACGATTCAAAACCCGTTTCTTCTGCGCACGGTTGAACCGAGCACCGATGATGTCGTGAATCTGCGAGTGGTCGATCTGCGGCGAATTGGCAAGCGAATTGCGATTGGACTAGAAAATGAATTCTGGTTGGTGGTCCATTTAATGATCGCAGGGCGATTCGAGTGGGCGCCAAAACCGAGGAAAAAGATCAGCCGCAAAACCTTGGCCGTGTTCGGATTCGACACCGGCGATCTGATTTTGACTGAGGCAGGGTCAAAGAAGCGTGCTTCGCTACATATTGTCCAAGGGTCTGCGGGACTTGCTGTGCTTGATCCAAACGGGCTTGAAACGCTCGAAGCGTCTCTGGCCGCATTCTCCGAGCGCCTTACTTTGCGCAACCATACCTTAAAGCGGGCGCTAACAGACCCTCGTCTGTTTAGCGGGATCGGAAACGCGTACTCCGACGAAATTCTCCATCACGCAAAGCTTTCACCCATCGCGCAGACGCAGAAACTCAATGCCGATGAGATTCGCGCCTTGCATGATTCGGTGCAAACCGTTTTGCTGGAATGGTCCCAGCGACTGCGCGAACAATGCGGCGACGAATTCCCGAGCAAGGTCACGGCCTTCCGTCCTGAAATGGCGGTTCACGGTCGTTTCGGTGAGCCGTGCCGCGAATGCGGGACGGAGATCCAACGGATCCGTTACGTTCAAAACGAACTCAACTACTGTCCCAGGTGTCAAACAGGAGGACGCGTTTTGGCTGATCGTGCACTTTCCCGATTGCTTAAAAAAGACTGGCCAAAGACAATCGACGAGCTTGAGGCGGCAAAATCTAAGATCTGAACCCACCGATCGGAGTGGGCCTACGCCACCTAGAATTCCGAAATAGTTGGGATGCCGGTAAATCCCCCGAAGGAAAAGACGAGCGCAATAATTATCGCTAGCGCAACGACGATTATGAGTGTCCCTCCAGCTAGCACATCGAAAGTGCGTTCTAGACTACGAACAAGTTTCCATCGCCGCCGTGGCGATTGATGCTGGCGCGGTGCAGGGGTCGATGCAGCTACATCTTGACCCGCGTCGACGGTTGCCAGTTGGCGTTGCAATTGTTGAACTTTGGCGTGCTCGGCATCCAATGCATTTTGCAGCTGCTCGACAAGCTCCGGATCTGACTCGATCTGAGCGGATGTTGCGTTAGCGGCGCGACCGCCTTCGGGTTCGGAATCACCACCTTTGAATTTCGCGAGCACCTCGGCTTGGCGTACACGTTTGCCGCCTTCGTTGGAGAGGACCGCTTCTAGTTTTTTATCTCGGATACTACGGTACAGTGTAGAGCGGGAGACGCCGGCCATCCGGGCAGCTTCGGCTATGGTCAAAAGCGTCTCATTGTTGGGACTTTCAGATGTTCCTACGTCTTCGCTTGGGTCGTCGTACGTTGTCACTATTGCGTCTGACTCCGTGTAAAATTCCGGCCGAATTTGAGCAGATGCCGAATTTCTCAAAGAGCATAGTTTTATCGGTGGGCAAGTTCAATAACGGCTACGATTGCCGCCTAATTCTGAGACCGAAACGCTCCCAGAAGGAACGATACAAAGTTCCTCCAACGGGATTTCACATTGCGAGTCAGTACTGCGCACGGCCGTTTGGGTTAAATATTCGCGATTTCCAGCCGAGGTGCCGCTATTTTTCCGATTTGTGACCGCTGCGAGATATACATCAGCCGGATTGAGAGTACGATCAGGCGGCCAATACCTCAAAGAATATGCCTGTGTATGAACAATTCTACGGTCTGACAGCCAAGCCCTTTAGCTTGCTGCCGGATCCGAAGTATTTATTCAGGAGCCACCAGCACGAGGTCGCATTGTCGATCCTCGAGTATGCGACTGGTGGCGATATAGCCTTGTCGGTCATCACTGGCGAAGTCGGATCAGGCAAAACGACGTTGGTCCGCCAGCTTATGGGTCAGCTAGAGGAGACGACGACAATCGGTCTCATTTCCAATACCCACAGCGCGGCCGATAATCTCATGCAGTTCGTTGCCTTGGCCTACGACATGCCGTTCAAAGGTAAAGAGAAAATTGAGCTTTATCAGGACTTCACCGAGTTTCTAATCAGCCAATACACTGCCGGACGCCGGACATTGCTGATCGTAGACGAGGCGCAGAATCTCAGTGTCGAAATGCTCGAAGAGATTCGTTTATTGACGAATATCAATGCTGATGAACACACGTTAATTCAATTGCTGTTAGTGGGTCAGCCCGAACTACACCAGCTGCTTAAGCGACACGAGCTTCGCCAGCTCGCACAACGAATTAGCGTGACCGCGAATCTACAACCGCTAGATGAAAAAGAAACTGTGAACTACATTCGTCACCGGTTGACTACGGTCGGTGGCGATCCGGATCTCTTCCACAAAAACGCGCTGCGCCTGATCTATTGGAATAGCGGTGGAATACCCCGGGTAATAAACACGTTATGTGATTTGGCACTCGTATACGGATATGCAGATCGTAAAAAGGAAATCGATGCATTACTGATCGCCGACATCGCACGAGATCGCATAGACACAGGGCTGTACGGTGCTGAAGTGTATGATATGCAATCCCTGCAGGTGACTAATGACGCCGGCACCCCGGTGCGTCAGAAATCACTTGTGCACCACGCCGATTCCGCCGCAACGGGAATTTCCTCGTCTGAATTACCGGGCGCCGTTACTCTGGACGATCGCAATATTGTTGGTTTGGTCGCCGACGATGGCAAGCTGTTAAAGGGGGTTGACGGGAAAAAGACTTCGCAAGCCTGAACCCGGTCAGGTCCCGTGACCCTCGCCCGTCTACTACGGTCCGGGGCTAGACGAAAACTAAAGCTTTCAAAGCGAAACGCTTGTTGATCGAAAAATCGTCTCTAGCCCGACGTGCCCCAATTCGGTTGTCTCACCCGCAGTATAATATCCGCGCCGTAGAATTCGATGCTGGCACCACCGGCGGGCCGCGCTAACTGCAAGGAAAATTAACATGTCCGAAGACAAGATCATTGCCCAGAAAGAAGGTCATCTCGGCCGGGTAATATTTAATAATCCCAATCGACACAATGCGATGTCGCAGGCAATGTGGGACGCACTGGCGGAAGTTATGGCCCGCTTTGATGCCGATGATGAGGTGCGGGTCATTGTGCTTGAAGGTGCGGGAGAGCGGGCTTTCGTTTCCGGCGCTGATATTTCAAAGTTCGATAGCGAGCGGGCGAATGTCGAGCGGATCAAGCAATACGGGATTTCCGTGAACCGTGGATATCAGGCGGTCCAGCACGCGTTGAAACCAACCATCGCTAAGATCCGCGGATATTGCTACGGCGGTGGAATGGGGATCGCCATATGTTGCGATTTGCGAATATGTTCGGACGATTCAAGTTTCTGTATTCCCGCGGCAAAGCTCGGTGTTGGATATGGATTTGAAAATACGCAAGTGCTCATTGACTTAGTCGGTCCATCGTTTGCCAAGGAGATCTTCTATACAGCACGTCGCTTTGACGCCGACGAGGCGCGGATAATGAGATTGGTGAACCGGGTAGTGCCGCGAGCCGAGCTTGATAGCTATGTGCAAAACTATATCGAGACAATGACTGGCAATGCACCCTTATCATTGCGCGCAACCAATCTCATCGTAAACGAACTGCTCAAGGACGAAGCCGAGCGCGATTTGACAATCTGTGATCGCCTCGTTGAAGACTGTTCTAAAAGTGAGGATATCGAAGAGGGTCGACGCGCTTTCATGGAGAAGCGCGCGCCTTTGTTTAATGGGCGATGACTTTGGAGTCGTCGATTTAATTTTGTTGTGACAACGAGTCCACGTTCGCCAACAGCGAATAATTTTTAATTACTCACCGCCGAGCGCAGAAAATATTGCTTCGAAAGATGGTCGATCACGATATCCGCGATCGGCGAACTTAAACTCAACAAGTCCGTCGGCGTTTACAAACACAATACCTGGATGAGGGATCCCATAGCCGGATTCCCCCGGTTGGTACTGTTCATTTTTGATACCGTAGGCCTCGAAATGCCGGACGTTTTCGTCTTGCAACAACGGATAGCCGAGTTCATTTTCAGAATGAAATGCCGCTAGAACTTCGCGCCTGTCGTAGGTCATTGCCGCGACGGCAACGCCCAGAGATTCGAATCGTCCCCGCCATTTAGCCAGTTGGACCAACTGGCGACGACAAAATGGTCACCAATCCGCAGAACGGTTGAGGAACAGTAATAAACCCCGTTTGCCGGCTAGGTTTTCGAGGCCCCGCAGTTGGCCACTATGGTCATAGGCCTCAAGCAGCGGCAATGGCTTTCCTAGCGGCGGCCCCCATTGCTCCGCATAGGGTTCAGCAATGACGTTGACCCCAACCACCAGGTTCAGCAATACGGCTAGATTTGCGACTGCCCAAAATCTACAAACGGCTTTTCGAATTTCAGTATTCATACTTTGACTGGCTATCGACTACCGATCTCCAAGCAGATCACCAAGGCCACCAAGCACCGAACCTTCACCTTTTGATTGGCCAAAGCTAGCTGCACGCATCACGCGGTTTGCCAGTCGCGAGAACGGTAGACTTTGGAGGTACACCGTGCCGGACCCCTTCAAGGTGGCGAGAAACAATCCCTCTCCGCCAAAGACCATTGATTTCAAATTGCCGGACCGTTCGATATCGTAGTCGATGCCGGAGGTAAATGCCGCGATACATCCTGTGTCGACCCGCAATGTTTCGTTTTTGAGTTCGCGCTTGATTACGGTGCCGCCGATATGTACGAATGCCTTACCGTCGCCGCGCAGACGCTGCAGGATAAATCCCTCGCCACCGAAAAAACCGGCACCGAGCTTCTTTTGAAAAGCGATGTCGAGGTTCGTGCCAAATGCGGCGCATAAAAACGCATCTTTTTGACAAATTAGCTCCTGCCCAACCTCCGCCATATCAATGGGAATAATTTTGCCGGGGTAGGGTGCGGCAAATGCGACCCGTCGTTTTCCGCTTCCGCCGTTGGAGAAGTGCGTCATAAAAATCGACTCCCCGGTCAACGCCCGCTTCCCGACGTTTATCACGGCATCTAAGAACCCGCCAGAGGGGTTTGACCCATCGCCCATCTTCGTCTCGAATGAAATCCCTTCCTCCATGTAATTCATCGCGCCGGCCTCGGCGATCACGACTTCGCCAGGGTCGAGCTCGACCTCGACTATCTGCATGTCGTCGCCGAATATTTCAAAGTCTACTTCATGACATTTCATTTGCTCTGATCCCGTGTTCGTTTTCTGCATCCACAGTAGCTGATTTTCTTGCTGACGAGGGCTCCTGCAGTAGATAAACGCTGAACCTAGTCTGTACCAATTTCGTACAGCAAACAAAGTGCTGCTCGAAATACGATCCCTGTCGTTGATCTCTTGGCAAAGTCTATTTTATCGTTGAAGTTACAACAATGGCGACTGCTTGCTAGGCGAACGTAAGAGGTGCCGCATTTCGCGTTCGATGCGGTCCAAACCGTTCATTAGCAAGTTACTCTACGTGCGGTTGGCCTCGAAATGATTGGAGACATACAATGCACTTAACCACCAACGAAGCCTTAGGGGAATGAGCATAAAAGGCGAACAGACGGATGCGCGAGGTGTCCCAGTCTCCGGTTGCGATCCGCAATCGCTCGACGACTTTGAAACGGCGCTTTATCAATTCCAAAGCTATTTCGGTGATCCAACAGAAACCCTGGGGCCGACATTAGAGCGAGACCCGGAGTTCGTGTTGGGGCATATCTTCAATGCGAATGCCATGCTTATGATGAGCGAGCGGCAATATCTCGACGCGATTGGCGAAAGCCTTGATAAAGCACGTGCGTTGTCAGCCAAATCAAATGACCGTGAAAAGGCGCTGATAGCTGCAGCGGAATACATGCTGGCCGGGCACTGGGATAAAGCAGCAGCGACGTGGGACAAACTCTTGAGTGTGCATCCGCGCGATGCACTGGCAATTCAGAGCGCACATTTAACCGACTTTTATCTCGGCGATGCCTTGAACTTGCGCGACCGTATCAGTCGCGTATTAGCTCACTGGGATAAAGGGACACCGGGGTACTCATACATCCTTGGCATGCAGGCGTTCGGCCTAGAGGAGTGTAATGAATTCTCACTTGCCGAGGAAACCGCCCACGCAGCATTGGAGCTAGAGGCACGCGATCCCTGGAGCATACATGCGCTCACACACGTTTTCGAGATGCAGAATCGTTTCACCGAGGGTCAAGTATTTTTGACCTCGCGAGAGCACGATTGGGCACCGGATAACGGATTCGCGTTTCATAACTGGTGGCATTTGGGTCTGTTTTATTTAGAGCAGCAGGATCACGCCGCGGCGCTGGCGCTGTATGACGAGAGACTTACGCCGCAGGAGTCGTCAATCTCATTGGAGGTCCTCGATGCCACCGCTTTGTTGTGGCGGATCACCTTGCAAGGTCGAGATGTCGGTCAGCGTTGGTCACAAGTCGCGGATTTTTGGGCACACAAAACGCCGGTTGAAAATGGGTATTACGCGTTTAACGATTTGCACGCAGTAATTGCTTTTGTTGGCGCGGGTCGCCTGGATGCCGCGCGCGACGTATTACAAGGATTAAAATCGGCGGCACAGACAAGTCCGGGTATAACTGGTCGCATGGCAAGCGAAATAGGCGTGCCAACCTGTTCGGCAATTCTTGCATTCGCCGAAGAGCGATATGCTGATGCCGTTGACCTGCTGTATCCGATCCGTTCAGTCGCTCACCGATTCGGTGGCAGCAATGCCCAGCGTGACATCTTGAACCAAACCCTGATTGAAGCGGCAATTCGCGACCGGCAGATCACCTTGGGTTCGAGCCTTGTGCACGAGCGCGCGGTCCACAAACCGTTTAGTCCGCTAACCGGTCACTTCAAAGCTAAGCTTGAGGTGGCGCTACAGGACTCATAGCCGTGGCCGGAATTTGACGTCTGCCGATGAATCAACGTGCCGCCGCGGCTATTCGTTGTTGCTACTTTTTACGATAGTCGTATTAATGATGTAGTCCAGGTTCGGAAATTTCTCCTGCAGATATGCGTTTCCGTCGGACTGGATCCGGTGCTGGTCTGGACGTTCCTCATACTCGCCGTTTATTTGATCGACAATCGTCATACCGTCGTCGATGACCTCGCCAAATACTGAGAACCCCATCCCATCGAGAAAGCTATAGTCGGCGTAGCTGATAAACAGTTGAGTGGTGCGGGAGTTTGGGCCAGACATGGCGAAGGTAACGCGTCCTCTCGTATTTGATTGGATAACCGGGTCGTCTTTGATTCGCGCGGCTGGACTTTTTTGCCATGCAGCGTTCACCGACGGGTCACCGTGGATCCCCCACTGCACAACAAATCGCTTTCCATCGCGACCGGGCGCGACACGAAAAAATCGGGTTTCGTCGTAATACCCATTAACGATTAAATTGTAGAAACGGTCCGCGCCGAGCGGAGCCCACTGCCGTGTTACTCGCACGACGAAGTCGCCGACTGAGGTGTGAAACTGGACATCAAATTCCGCGGGCGCGGTTCGGTTCATGCGTTTATGGCTTGGATCCGACAATATTGCTAAGGTGCCCCCCTGCTCTTCAGGGGCTCCGGCATCGATAGCAGTAGTGTTCGACGTCACGGTTGACCGTGGCGCGGTTGAATCGCTGTTACAGCCGAACAGAAACAGGTTGCCGATAATCATCCAAAGTGGCATCAATCGGGTCATTTAAAACTCCTTCGTTAGCAAAACCGAGCGCGTGCTTGAGACCGCTATCATATCGCAGTTACGGAATTTTCAGCTGCGGCGAGACATTAAGCCTTGGCAGGGCTACGATGACGTTTAGGTGAAATTCTGCATTTTACGCGCGATAGCGTTGTCTGTTGAGGAGTGACTTAGAGTTGAACGCCCCGTTGGGCGGATTGAGTATCCGCATTGATGGCGAACGCTTGTGGCGTTCGTTAATGGATATGGCAGAAGTCGGAGCAACCGCGAGTGGCGGTTGTAACCGACAGGCCTTATCGGACGAAGATCGCATTGGTCGTGATTTATTTTGTACCTGGGCTACAGAAGCCGGTTGCGAGATCCGGGTTGACGAGATGGGTAATATTTTTGCCCGTCGACCCGGGCGAGACCCTTCGCGGGCAGTCATTTTGATTGGGTCACACCTCGATACACAACCGACCGGTGGAAAATTCGACGGCGTGTACGGTGTGCTATCCGGACTTGAGGTGCTACGTACCTTAAACGCGTGCGATGCTGAAACAAACAGTCCTGTTGAAGTGGTCGTTTGGACAAACGAAGAGGGCGCCCGCTTCACCCCCGCGATGAACGGATCGGGTGTATGGGCTGGAGTGATTGACCAGGCTGAGGCGTATGCGCAGCGCTGTGTTGACGGACCAAGCTTCCGCGAGGAGCTCAATCGGATCGGGTACCTAGGTTCTCATTCGGCATCTCCGTTCCCGATCCGCGCGGCCTTCGAAGTCCATATCGAGCAAGGACCAGTGCTTGAATCGGAGGGTAAGCAAATTGGTGTGGTCACTGGCGTGCAAGGTATGCGTTGGTACGACCTCACGGTCGATGGCGTGCCGGCCCACGCCGGGACGACGCCGATGACAATGCGACGCGATCCAATGCAAAGTGTCGCCCAAATCATTTCCAAGATCTCAGATCAGCTGGAGGCGATAGATAGTGACGCTCGGATAACATTCGGGGTTCTACACTCTGAGCCGATGTCACGCAACACAGTGCCGCAACGTGTACGTGCAAGTGTCGATTTACGCCACCCAAATCTAGCGACGCTCGACCACATGGAGTCACTATTGCGTGATCTCATCAACGACGAATGTAAGCAACGTGGAACCATCGCTACGCTGGACTGCATTTGGGATTCGCCGGCCATTACATTTGACGATAACTGTGTGGAGTCGGTTCGCGCCGCCGCCAAGCGGCTAAATTATCGATTTCTCGATATCGTTAGTGGCGCCGGGCATGACTCGGTCTACGTTTCGCAAGTCGCGCCAACGGCGATGATTTTTGTGCCTTGTGCGGGTGGGTTGAGTCACAACGAGGCGGAAAGTGCGACCGCGGATGATCTAGCAGCGGGGTGTAATGTGCTGCTACAGGCCGTGCTAACGATTGATGAACTTGAATAAGCTTGCACCGGCCGATCATAGCAATAGCTATAAAAAACAAAAACTTAGTCATATATTCTTGGTCGCAGGCGACTATGGGCAACAATATTTAATGAACCCAAAGCGGACCCAGCGGTATCTACCCCATAGGGGACATCCGTCTCGAGATTAAGGATCTGACACTAGTGCCGGACAATGCACGCAACTCTGGCGAGTTACAGGCGCTGATAGACGACGAGAAATTTCTCGTGCGTTGCATTGCAGGTGGTGATCGTGCCGCATTCGAGAAACTTTATCGCCTTTACTATCGACGCTTGGTGCGGTTCCTAAGCAGAATGTTGAGCCGCTCCCACGATGCCGAAGAAGTGCTCAACGAGACCATGCTTGTTGTTTGGTCGAAATCTGGAAAATTCAAGGCAACGGGGAAAGTGTCCACGTGGATATTTGGGATCGCTTATCGGCAAGCATTGCGATCATTGCGGCGTTCTCGCGGGATTTTTGAGCCCATCACAGATGACACAGTCGTTAGCGAATCGGATGCGACCGAGAGAGCGGTCACGCATATAAACCTCAGCAATCGTTTGGAACAAGTGATGCTGCGTTTGTCCCCGGAACAACGTGCGGTAATCGAGTTGACTTATTTCTGCGATTACAGCTATTCAGAAATATCCGAGATACTGGACTGCCCAACCGGCACCGTTAAAACACGCATGCTCCACGCGCGTCGCAAACTACAACGCTATCTCGGATCGGATTGGGGACAACATTGAACGACGGGCCGCAAATTTTTCATATTGCAGATACGGCACATCGTAACGCCTTCGAATTGCTGCCGTGGTATGTAAACGGTACCTTGTCGGCTGCGGAGACCGCAAGCGTTGCCGAGCATTTGAAAGTCTGTCTGCGCTGTCAGCACGAACTTGCTCAACTATCTATTCTCAATGACGTTATCGGCGCCGATGACGGAGCATTGACGCTCGAGCCGACTATGATGCGTGCCCATGGTCTTATCGATGCGTATGAGCGTGACCACGGGTCGAACCAGCGTTGGGGAATTTTTCGGTCCCTGTGGCGCCGACCGACGCGTACAAGCGCGGTCTTGGCCATGTCGCTTGCGAGCGTAGTGGTAGTGGCTTTGTTACTACTAAAGTTCGATGGGTCGTCGAATGCCGATTTCACGACACTCGCCAACGCTACGTCTAAGTCCCCGGCCTACGAACTTACGATAATATTTGAGGCACAGGCAACGCATGAAAGCGTCCGTGAATTGCTGATCGATATTCAGGCGGAGATTGTTCACGGCCCCAGTGACGAAGGCGGATTAGTCGTTGCGGTGCCGCGGTCGGACGCCGACAAAGTCATAGCATTTCTCGCAGATTCTCCAATTGTCAGCTCCTTTGCGGTGCCCGAGCGTATACCGTCGCGATGAACAAACGCCAATTGCTGGGGCTAATCGTAGTCGTTATGTTGGCGTTATTTACTGGCGCAGCTGCGTCGGTAGAACGCGGTACTGCGGAACAGGCGCAGTTATTGGTAATGCTGCACCAAGCGGCACCGCATTACCGCCCAGGTGCGCCGATTGCAAATAATTATGGGTCCGGTACCGCGACACTTCGTTCAACTCGAAGGGCGAAGGCGGTCGCAAAGAAATTTGGTTTAAGTGTCGTTGAAGGATGGCCCATGCCGGCGCTGTCAGTGCATTGCTTCGTGATGGCTACTCAAACCAATTCCGTCGGTGAACTACTAGAACGCATAGAAGCCGACCCTCGGGTTGAATCAGCTCAATCGATGCAACAGTTTCACACGATCGCAAATAACGATCGCATTAAATCAGATCCCTTTGCCGGACTACAGCGCGACGGATCCGGGCTGGACTTGGCATTGCTACATTCGGTTACCACTGGGTCTGGCATTCGTGTGGCACAAATCGACACTGGTGTGGATCTCGAACATCCGGATCTGATCGATCAAATAGAGCTCGCCCGAAATTTCGTCGACGACCGGCCAATTCCGAACGAGCGACATGGGACGGCGGTCGCTGGCGTAATGGTTGCGCGCGCCGGTAACGGCGTCGGAACGATCGGTGTCGCGCCGGCGGCCCGTTTGTTGATCTTGCGCGCCTGCTGGGAATCCGAACAAGGCGCCGGCGGCGGGCTTTGCAATAGTTTTACAATCGCAAAGGCGCTTCAATTTGTCCTTAAACACGACGTTAAGATTATCAACCTGAGCTTAGCGGGGCCGTCAGATAGATTATTACAGCGTCTAATCGACGTGGCATTCGAGCGCGGCATTGTCGTGGTCGGCGCGTTCGATGAAAAGAATCCTGGCGCAAGCTTCCCCGCTGCTCATCCCGGGGTTATTACAGTCGCGCACACCCAGCAAGTAGACCTACCGCAACGAATTATTCGCGCCCCGGGGCAAAACGTGTTGACGACATTGCCAGGAGGGCGGTGGGGATTTGTCAGCGGATCGTCGATTGCCACGGCGCATGTGTCTGGTTTAGTCGCGCTCATATTCGATCTCAAGCCAAGCTCTACCCAGGGCGAAATTATAGGCATCCTTACCAGGTCGTCTATGCGTTAGCTGCTGAAATCGAATGCGTTAAACGCAAGCCTCCGGCAATGCGAGAATATATCGTAGGGCTGGCGGCGACCGGCACACATGATTGGGTTGTTGTCCGGTAACTGAAATAAACTAAGAGCCCTCTTGCCCGATGAAGTACCGGAATTTATGAATCGGCAGTATGCGTTGCTTAGAGCCGTAACCATTGCACTGCTGATCGCAATGGCGCCGGTGTGCTTTGGCGAATTTGCCGGAAACATCACGGCGGTTTCGGATTTTCGCTTTCGTGGCTTTTCAGAATCCGCGGGGGACCCGGCACTTCAAGGTAATCTCTCTTACGACCACTATCTAGGCTTATTTGCGGGGGGTTTTTTTTCCACGGTCGACTACGATGCGCCGGCGACGCCAGACTACCGCGCATATTACTATTTTGGCTATGCCGACCGACTCGATTCGGATTGGTCATGGGAGGCGGGGGTAGCACGTTACGATTTCATTGGTAGCGATCGCTTCGATTGGGACTACACCGAGTATTTCCTCGGCCTAACGTGGCGCAAGATGAATGTCAGGATCAATCACACCCCAGAGCTGGTACCGGGAGAAGATATATCATTGACCTATCTAGAGCTGAATCTCAGCCGCTCGATTTCCGATCGGGTTGAAGTGTATGCGCACTTCGGCCATTCCGATCTCGGTGGCAAGCTCCGGGTGGAATCGGCTAACGATCTGCGATTTGGCATCAGCTACGCGTTTGGCCGTATCACGTTTGACGCTGCGACGGTCGCATCGGACCTCCACGATAACGAGTGTCCGCCACCACGACGCCATTGCGATCCAACCGTTATTTTATCTATCGACTTGAGTCTTTAGACGATGCGCTCTCAACGCTGATGTATCGGCGTCTAAGGGTGGGGGTTGTTGCGCGCGATTCCCGATCTAACAAGACCTAGCAACGGCACCAGCAGCAGAGCGAATGACCCAGGCAATGGTACGGCGGAGAGCCGCCGGATAATGCCGTCGCGCTTATTCAGTATGAACACTTGACCGGGGGTGTTGAATCCGAACCGCAGATCTGCGCGGCTTGAGGCCGACAGGCCGCGTGCGGCACGCGCATCGTTGATAAGATCGAGCAGCCGAACGTCGTCGAATGCATCATCGACGAGACGCAATTCCGACAGGCCACTTTGCCCGCCATCGAGGGGATCACTGTCGACATCAAGGGTAAAGATTAAGCCAGTCGGGAAGTCGCCGAGGAGAAGCAATCCGTCTAGCCCATCGATGCCAGTTCCGCGCGCGACCTCTCCGACGGTGATGGCGCGGTTGCCAATCGTGGTCGGTGGATCGGTAACGACGTTCGTATGGTCATACTCCGCCACCGGATCGATAAAGCCGCTTGTGCCTTCGTCGTTCGCCGTCGGTAGACTACCTTCGCGTTCGCGCCAGCCGTAGTTGCCACCGTTGACGCCACGATCAATTTCCTCGATCACATTTTGGCCGATATCGGCGATGTACATCTCGCCGGTCACCGGATCCCAACCATAACGCTGTGGATTTCGTAGGCCCCCGGCATAAATTTCTGCGAGCGTATTCGCCGCGGGTGCGTCTTGCGCGAACACGTTATCGGCAACGGTACCGTACTGACCGTTGATACCGTTGGTCCCAAGCGGGTCGATACGTAAGATCGCCCCGTAGGGGTTACTAAGTGTTTGTCCATTTTCTTGTGGATCGTTGCCGGAGCCACCATCCCCTACGGCGACATATAAATTGCCGAAATCGCTATCTATTGATGCGGCAGTTGGGTTAAACGCGATGAGCCCGGTGTTGTGGTTGCCGAACGGCTGGTCGAAACGTAAAACCTCACGAAACGGTGAACCGGTAGTCGGTTCGACATAGGTGTTGGCACTGTGATCTTCAATCCGCCACTCCAGGAGTACGCTGTGAAAGCTGGTTGCGCCACCAGGATCGAAATCCGGCGTGACCGACGTATTACTAGTGCTGTGCATCGTATAGAACAACCCATAGCCTACAGCGCCAGCCGTTGCGAACTCGGGATGAAACGCGAAACTTTGAAATCCAGCTTCCGAGGTACTTACAACTGGGTTGGCGCTATAGTCGCGCAAGTCCAGATACGATTGCGCCGTACCGCCGCCGTCCGGGATCCGATAGAGCGCACCGCGCTGATCGTTGACAAACAAACGGCCGCTTGGATCCGGTGCGAGCACACTCATTCGCGCCGGCGCGTCGCTGAATGAGTCAGGCACCGTTGCATAATCTTGCACACGCACGGTGATATCGCCGGGGACGATCGGGTCTGGAAAGGGGTCCATTGCCCAGGTAACGGACGAGATGGATGACAGCAGTAAAATCCATTTGAGCATAGCGTTATCCTTTGTCCCGGGCTTAGCGCCCGGATACTGTCCACGGGCATTCCGAAGATGACCTTCACGCTAGGGAAAGGCCCGACGATAGACAACCGATCGGGGACTGTAATGTCACAAACTGTTAACTGTTACCGAAAATCTGTCGGTTACGGACGTCTTCGCCATTGGTTAGTCGAAATGGCGGTCGATTGCAGTAGGGCTTGGTATCGATCTGCACCGGTGCAGCCGCAGTCGAGGGGTCGTTTGAATGCTGTGCATGAATAATATTGCGATACGTTCTACCATCGACTACTTGGGCCAACGGCTGTGGATTAGAAAGTATCCACAACTGGGCTCCAGCCAGTCGCATATAAGGAGATGAATCCATGCATGAATCCCTCGCGGCGCAACGCATAATTCGTCACTTGTGGGTCGAATCCTATGCAATCGTTCTGGTCTTTTTAATCACGCAGGTCGTTTGCGCGGCCGAGCTTGACCTTAGCACTCACAATCGGGGTGCTGCGGTATTTGCTGAATCTTGTGCCGATTGCCACAGCGGTGCGACCTATGGAGCGGACCTCGCCGGACTTGCGAACATGCGTGCCGAAGATATTTACCGTGAGCTCTGGTACGGGGTGATGGCGCAATTCGTCAATGGCATGGAGGACGCGGACCGCTTGGCGGTCTCGCACTGGATCGCAGCCCAGCAGCCGACCAAAGATACGCGCGAAAGCGGTGTCCCAATGTGTGAAAAGCGGCGCAAGCTTACGCCCGATCCCGCTCATGACTGGCCAGGTTTGTCGAATAACAATCGCTTTAACCGGCACGTCGATAACGGGCTTAGTGCGGAACGCGTTCGTGGTATCAAACTCAAATGGGCAATTGCCCTACCGAGTACCCGTGCGTTTGAAGGCGGCGGCCATCCTGTATCGGTGGTTGGCGATCGCTTGTTCTTCGGTAATTTGAATCATTGGGCTTATTCCGTCGACGCCAACAAAGGCTGCGCGCAGTGGACCTTCCGTGCGGAATATCGGATCCGATCGAACATCGCCGTCGGCGATGGTATCGCTGTATTCGGCGATGTGGGAACAAATGTTTACGCGCTCGATGCAGATACCGGCGCGCTGTTGTGGCGCACGAAGGCGGAATTGATCCCGAGTTCGCGTATTACCGGCAATGTCACGGTGCACGATGGGGTGGTCTATGTCCCGATATCGTCAATGCAGGAGGTGCTGAATCTGATCAAAGACCGCGAATATCCGTGTTGCACGTTTCGAGGAAGCGTGGTCGCTTATGACTTACACACCGGCAAGCAACTCTGGAAGACCTACACGATCGACGAAGAACCAAAATATATCGGCAAGACCGCCAAAGGTACTAAGCGCTACGGTCCGTCGGGCGCGGTCGTCTTTTCGGCCGTTACTGTCGATGCTAAACGTGGGCTTGTGTATGCGCCAACTGGTAATCAGAACACCGAACCACGGGTGGATGAGTCGGATGCGATCGTCGCCTTTGATATGAAATCAGGCGCAAAACGTTGGGTCGCCGCGCTGGCACCGGAAGCGCTCGGTGGCGCGGATATTTATCACCTCGGGTGCGAAGATTGGGTCGACCCTGAGCGGCCGACCTGCTCACCTGAAAACGAGGAGGGTACGGGCGATCGCGATTTCGTCGCGCCGGCGGCGCTGGTAACCGGACCAAACGGCAAAGATGTCCTCATGGCAGGATCCAAAGACGGTAGTTTCTACGGTCTTAATCCGGATAACGGAGAGGTGTTATGGCACAACCGGGTTGGCCGCGGTGGCGAACTCGGTGGACTATTGTGGGGCTTCTCCACCGACAGCAAAAATGCGTACGTGCCAATCATCGATGCGAAGATCCAATTCAGTGACGCTGGTATGGATTGGTCCGCGGACGGATCGCTCACCGCCGTTAACGTTGAGACTGGTGAGTCGGTGTGGAAGGTATCGGGCATGCCTGGTGATTGCGCCGGCAAGCCAACGCCGCCGTGCACCAACGCCTTTACCTTGCCGACAACTGTCGTTGGCGACATCGTTTTTGCCGGTACGCTAGACGGTGTGTTGCGCGCGTTCGATGTGGCATCGGGCGAACAAGTGTGGACTTTCGATACGGTACGGGAATACGACGGGATCAATGGTCGCAAAGGTCGTGGTGGCACGCTTGCGGCATTCGGTGGGCCGGTCATCGCGGGCAACCGGATGTATGTCATGTCGGGGATGGACCAGTTCAATATCGGGTTGCCAGGCAATGTATTGTTGGCGTTTGATATACCCGAATAAAGCGTTGTTACCCGATAAACCTATTAGGTGTAGAAGGAAACCGGCGGTGGGTTACCGTTGATCACATAATCGCCGACGACCTGTTCCTTGTAATGAATCGGATCGTGCAAAGATAAGGTACGGGCGTTGCGCCAGTGCCGTCCGAGATTCAAGGTGTCTAGGGTCGATGCCGCGCCGCACATTTGGAACAGGCCTTCGCCCGCCTTGAGTGCCGCCTCTACAACGATTATTTTGGATTTATGTAGTTCGATTGCCGCTCGGGCCCGGGTCTCCGGTGTGCGGTTTTCACGCGCGTAGTCCATGAGTTCATAGGCCGAATCTTGCAGCGCTGCGCCGGCGTCGACGTGCGCTTGAATATTACCCATTTGGCGTTGCAGCAGCTGGTCTTCAGCGGCGCTTTCCGCTACTGCGTGGATCCACGGTCGCGACCGTTCAGCGATGTAACCCGCGGCATCGGTGACGGCGTTGCGCGCGATCCCAAGCAAGATGGCGCCGAAATAGGCTTGGGGTAGCACTCCCAGAATCAAACTATCGGGTCCACTCAAGGTATCGACTAAGGCGGTCGGCGAAATGCGATCGGATGAAATGCGGACATTGTCAAATTGCGTCGTGCCACTGGCGGTCGTACGTTGGCCCATGCCTGACCAGTCGTCGACGACGGTGACACCTTCGGCATCCATCGGTACATAGGCGAGTAGAATTTCTCCAGTCTCTGGATTCACACCGTTGATATAGGCTTCATCTCCGGCGAGGCTCCCGGTGGAATAAAATTTCGTCCCGTTGACGATCCAGTCTGACCCATCGGGTTCGATCTTGACTCGATAATCAAAGATCGATTTGCCGCCGAGTTCGGAATAGGCGTTGGTCCACCATAATTCGCCGGACACGACGCGCTTATTGTGCTCTGCCTGTAATGCTGGCGGCATTGAGAGGTTGTAGAGTTCGACGCCATGGATATGGATGAAGGCCATCTGTGCAATATTCGAGTCACCGGCGGCGAGGATCCGCACGACCCGCACAGCATCACTGTAGAGCGCCCCCGAACCTCCTTGATCACGCGGCACGAACAGTGCCTGCAAACCACTGGTTCGGAGCTGTTGCATTTGTTCGGTAGGAAAGCGTCGCTCTCGATCACGCTCGGCTGCACCGGTTTCAAATTCGTGCGCGAGCTCATGCGCACGATCGAGGATTGCATTACGGTCTTGGAGCGGCGCCGTTGGGGTCATTGAGAGCTCCTAGAATGATTGGGCCTCGCGCAATGATATGTCGCCCGTTACGCGAATACTACGCAATGTGGACCCCGTACTTCGCATAGGTTTACGGCGGCTGGTCTAGCCGCGGATGTCCAAAGTGCAGGCGCTGGTCACAACTCTCGGATACAACGTCCTCGGTCAGGCGCAATATGCCGGCACGAGTCCAGTTGGCCCTGGTTTTGCCGGCGGTATCGAATGCTGCGAGTTCAATATCGTAAGTGAGTCGCCCATCGAAGTAGTTTTTCAATGCAAGCTCTTCACGAAAATCCACGGCATCGACGTCAGGCGTCTCCGGCGCTACCCGCAGGCGCACCCAATGTGGCGAGTTAGTGACGGCGCCGGGAGTAACCCCAATGGCGGCAAGGTGGCTGACGCTGCGATAACGTAAGTTCGGCCCAGCAGGGCTTAATGCCTTATCGACCGCGTTCATGTCGCGGCGGATCCTAAGCGCTGTGCCAATGACACCGAGGCTGGGTAGTCCGCCATACTCCGGATGATTGTCGAGTACCGCATGCGAGGTATGGGCGCGGGTCGACCCCGAAATATTGTCCATCACCAGTAGATTGTAACCATGGTTTTCGGCATCGCTCGATGGCGGAAACAATTTTACGCCCATGCCCAAAGTACGGCGGGCCCCGCGTTCGGTATCCCCTAACATGACTGAAATACGCACGATCGCGGGCACGTTCGTGCCAATGCCGAATAAACCCGTATATCGCGTCGCTGCATGGATCGCCCAGCGCCCGGCGTAGCAAATGCCATTGGGTTGAAATAGTTTCTGGCCAGCCGGAAATTCAGCCAGATCCTGATCCGAGGTGAGCGTTCGAACTGCCGCCGCGCGTAGAGCATTGTGCGGGTTGTCGCCCGCAGGGCCGAACAATCGCTTCGTTACTGGGTAGTGAGGGAGTTGATCATAGGGATCGCTAAATACGATTTTACGGACGCTCTCAAATTGATTCTCCGCAATTGACGCCGGCGCAGTGAACGCCGTGATCGCGAACACGTAAAGCGTCACTAGACTCCAGGTCGAATTAAATAACGCGGTATCCACACAACGGGTGAACTTATTGGGTTGCATATTGTTCTAATCGCTCCATGTCCGATCAAACCCCTGAACGTTTAGCGGAGACTCGACAACGCATGGCCGCAGTTGATGGGCCGCAGCAAGTGTTGGGCCGCGCGTTAACCATCGGTTGTGTCGCGCTTGAGATCACGCAACGCTGCAATCTCGACTGCACTTTATGTTATCTGTCGGAGAATTCCGAACATGTGGTCGACATCCCGATTGACGAAGTGCTGCAGCGTCTGAGCAACATCCGGGAAACGTATGGAACCTACACCAATGTGCAAATCACGGGCGGCGATCCAACATTGCGGAAACACAGCGAATTGGTCGAAATCGTCCGTTACGCACGCCGCCTTGAACTGTTCCCATCCTTATTTACCAACGGTATCGCGGCGTCGCGGCGCCTGTTGGTCACCTTGGCGAAGGCCGGGCTCAAGGACGTTGCGTTCCACGTTGACACCACCCAGCAACGAGCGGGGTACGCCGATGAAAAATCACTCAATGCACTTCGCGAACAGTATATCGAGCGTGCCCGGGGTCTCGGACTAATGGTGATTTTCAATACGACGGTGCACGCCGGCAATATTGCCGAAATTCCCGATCTCATTCGATTTTTTCGGCGTCACGCCGGTGACGTTGGTTTGGCGTCCTTTCAATTGCAGGCTGAAACCGGGCGTGGTGTGTGGGGCGGACGCGGCCAGGAGGTTTCGATCGAGGGCGTGCGTAACTGCATCGAGGGGGTTGCCGCGCGGCCACTACCGTGGGACGCCATCCGAATTGGCCATCCTGAGTGCCATAGTTATTTACCCACGCTTGTGATCGGAGATGATATCGTTCCGATTGTCGAAGATCCGAATCTTATTGGTGAGTTCATTGCCGACTTTAGTAATCATCACGCCGACCGACGTGAGGGTTGGCGCCGCGTCGTCGGCCAGTATTTTTTAGCTGCGATACGACAACCGCGGTGGTTTTTGCGTGCCGGTAAATTTCTTATGCGGTTGCTATGGCAAACTCGACGGGCCTTGCTGCGCAATCGCGGGCGTGTCCGGCAGCTGTCTTTTTTCGTGCATAATTTTATGGACGCCGCGGCCTTAGATTCCGAGCGAGTTAATGCGTGCTCGTTTATGGTGATGACTAACCGCGGACCAGTATCAATGTGTGAGCATAATGCCAAGCGCGATGAATACATCCTGCAACCGATAAAATTCCGCCGCCGAGACGGCAGTTTGGGTGACTACGACCCGTTGAGGTCCACCTCGCGCCAAGCCCTACGTGCATGATGTTGCTGATTCTATTGCTGTCGTTAACCGCCGCTAGTGCCAACGCGGCACCGGCCGCGCCGCATCCCCTTGAGGATTGGTCGAGTGCGCTTAATCGATTCGTAGATGATGAGGGCCGCACGGACTTCAAGTCGTTGGTCAAGGACGACGCGGCTTTGAATCGTTACGTTGCTTGGTTGGCCGACCATGGGCCGAATAGTACGCCGTCTGATTTTGCAACTGCTGAGTCGGTTCTTGCCTATCACATCAATGCCTATAACGCTTTGGCTATGGCCGGAGTGATTGAGCGCGGTATACCACGTAACTTTTCCAGTTTCTTTAAACGCGCGAGCTTTTTCCGTTTTCGAGAAATTATTGTCGATGGCGACAAGACAAACTTATACGACTATGAAAATAAAGTGATCCGCCCCTTAGGTGATCCGCGTGTCCATTTCGCACTCAACTGCATGGTGCGATCGTGTCCGCGGCTGCCACGGATACCGTTTCAAGCTGAAACCTTAGATGCAGTACTGGAACAACTAAGCCGAGAATTCTTTGCAAGTGAAAATCATTTGCGCCTGGACCAAGATCGGCGACGGGTTGCCGTATCCGCGATCTTGGATTTTTACACGAAAGACTTCGCTAGCAGCGGCAAGGCGAAGGATCTTATCCCTTACATTAACCGCTATCGTGATGAGCCGATCCCCGTCGAATTCAGCGTCGAGTTTCTGGACTATAACTGGCAGATAAATCAACAACCGTAAACTGCGTATTCAGCAAGATTCAGCCGTAAGCAGGTTGACTTGTTGGTGCCCGTAATGCTCGGCGCTCGATCGGATCGTTGAATCAATCACCAGGTTGTTCTTATACTCCAAGGACAATTTTAGCCGTCTTAGGACTTGCCTCAGTTCGTGAACATCCTATTCGACTATGCTGGCGCCGAATTCGTTGTGGACGATATCTTTTCCCGCTGCGAGGGCGCGCCGTGATGACGCCACGGCCGGCGATATCCCCTGACTCAAGCAGACGGGCCGGGAAATGAGTCACCAGGTTTTTATCAGCTATTCGTCCATAGACAAGTCAGAAGCAGACGCCGTTTGCGACGCTTTGGAATCCGGTGGAATCGAATGTTGGATGGCTCCACGCGATATCGTACCTGGGAGCGACTGGGGAGAATCGATCATCGATGCCATCGAGCGATCGCGCGTAATGGTGCTCGTGTTTTCAGCTAATGCCAACGCATCTCCGCAGATCCCACGCGAAGTTGAACGGGCTGTGCACAAAGGTGTCTCGATAATTCCTTTTCGGATCGAGGATGTTGCTCCGGAAAAGTCGATGGAATACTTCATCAGCACAGCCCATTGGCTGGACGCATTCGACCCCGAACCAAGCCATCATCTGCCCTACTTGACCGAAACGGTTCAAGCGCGTTTGGCTGGATCGCAAGCGCCAAAGCCGACGCGCGTTGCGGATAACGCAAAGCCTGTGCGCTCAAAGCGGTCGTACGCGATCGCCGGTGCTGTACTCCTAGCGATCCTCGGCATTTTGTTTGTGCTGCGAACGCCGGCCGCGATCGAGTCAGGGATGGTCGGTGCTTGGGAGAGCTCAGATCCGAGCGGCGCCTTTCGTTGGCATCAAGTTAATCAACGCGATGGTCAATTCGAGATCGGGACTATCATGGAGGAGCGTGGCATCTTTGAGATCAGGAGTCAGCGCTTGTTATACCTGCTGCCGGCAAATGACCGTGAGCGATTGATCTCCTGGGACCCTCAAGGTAATGGCAAGGTAGTCGCCACCCCTGTGCCAAATGCGTTCTGGATCTATATCGGTATGTCTACGCAAAACCGGGCGGCAGGTGACATCGTCGCTGCCGCGACCAATATGCAATGGTCGGGTGAGGGCGATGGTTTGCCGTCGCCTGGCGCTGCGACGCCGCAGCAATGGCATTCTGTGGCGACACTAGCCGGTCAAACCTGGAAGTTGTCGATCGAATTCGGTAACGGCGCGCAGTACGTGTTTCGGGCGACCTCCGATGACACGGGAAAGTTGGCGGCTAAAGATGGCGAGTTCACTGCAGTGAATTCCGCCGGGATAACCAATGTCGGCAGGTATCAATTCATGGATGATGACACCATCGCGCTCACTGGCAGCGGTGGGATCCAAATGGTGTGGAAACGCGCAGAGCAATAGTCGGCGATGAAACGTTAATGCCGATGAGGCTAGTGGTGCTGGTTTGGGGCGATTTTTATCTAATCGAAGCTCGCTTCACCAATACGGCGTCAGATATCTCAATAGACCTCTCCAATTAAAGAAACCAAACGCCGGTTGTTGATATCCGAATTGGGAGTTTTGCGGTAGAGTTTGCCCCTGTGCAAGATAGGCCGCGTGGCGAGAAGAGAAGAAAAACGCCCCGTTTGCCACTGCCAACAGACCAACGCCAGCAATTTGGGCCGGGAGTTCCACCGTACTGAATTGCCATAATTTGCGCTGGCCCCAGCGGCGAATGCAGCGCGATACGTTCTCGATTGGAGGAGATATGCGTCACTTAGGTTCCGGAATATTGCTCGTTGTCGTATTAGTAGCGACCTCGGGTCTCAGCCATAGCGCCGACCAAATTCGCAACGCGCTTGCGCCAGATGGCGTGACCGGCGGCGAATGGCGGAGTTACAACAAATCGCTTGCTGGCCAGCGCTACTCATTATTGCGCCAGCTCAACGCGAATAACGCGGGCAAGCTGGAAGAAGTTTGTAATACTCGCCTGGCCGATCAAGGTTCCTTCCAGGCTGGGTTATTGGTCATCGATGGCGTGATGTACGCCACGACCGCAACCGACACCGTAGCTATGAATCCCGTCAATTGCGAGATCATCTGGCGGCATCGCTACGACCGCGAAGAGCCGTCGCCACTAAGCGTCAACCGTGGCGTTGCGTATTACGGCGGACGCCTTTTTCGCGGATCGGACGATGGACGCGTGTATGCACTCGATGCGCGCACCGGTACGGTATTGTGGACAAACATCGTTGGCGAGGCCGTGCTCGGTGAAATGGTCTCGGGCGCACCGATCGCTTGGAACGGTATCGTTATCGTCGGGACTGCCGTGTCTGAGTTCGGCATGCGTGGACGCGTAATTGCCTATGACGCGATGTCAGGTCGCGAACTTTGGAATTTTGATACCGTGCCGCGACCCGGTGAGCCAGGGTCTGAAACGTGGCGCAATACGGTGTGGAAT
Organism: Gammaproteobacteria bacterium; assembly: GCA_021773835.1. Taxonomy (GTDB): domain Bacteria; phylum Pseudomonadota; class Gammaproteobacteria; genus UBA11873. Next base: position 115,584 of record JAJFJQ010000066.1, on the reverse strand, counting down.
GACGTCGGTGGTGGTGGCGGCGGGACGTGGTCACATTTCGCGCTTGATCCCTCTAGCGCCGAGGTGTTTATCCCAGTTGGGAACCCGATCCCGGACTTTGTGCCGGCGGAGCGTTTGGGCGACAACCTATACACCAATAGTGTGCTGGTATTGGATGTCTTCACTGGTGAGCTTAAGTGGTGGTATCAGCTCGCACCGAGCGATGGGCTCGATCATGATCTTGCCGCGGCGCCGATGCTATATCGCAACAGCGAAGGTAAGCAGATGGTCGCGGCGGGGGGCAAAGACGGCTACCTCCACATCATCGATCGCAAGACGCGCAAGCTCGTCGCCAAAACGGCGGTGACCACCGTCGATGAACCGGTGCCGGTACCGACGCCGGAAGGCGTCGATGTTTGCCCAGGGGTTGCCGGTGGCGTTGAGTGGAATGGGCCGGCCTTCGACCCGAAATTGAATCGAATCTTCATCGGGTCGCTCGACTACTGCTCGCGATTCGTCGCGGAACTTGGCACCAAGCCCGATCCCGGCGGCACCAATTATGGCGGTTCGTGGTCCGGTATCGATACGCCCAAAGGATGGCTCTATGCGCTCGATGCAGACACCGGCGCCGTAGCGTGGCGTTTCCACGCCGGTAATGGAATGCTTGGCGGTACCACGGCGACGGCGGGTGGCATCGTCATGAGCGGTGACAATGACGGCAAGTTTTTTGTCTTCAACAGCGCGTCCGGCGAAGTCCTAAAGACTGTGGATACTGGCGGCTCCTTGTCGGGCGGTGTCATAACCTATGATATCGGCGGCAAACAGTACGTCGCGGTCACCTCGGGTAACCACTCACGTACCTTGTTCGGCGCCTCCGGCCGCCCAAGCGTGATTATTATGGCGTTGCCCGATGCCGTACTGGCGGCTGAAGCGGCGAGCAATAAGTTCGACGTGGTTAAGGGTCGTGAGCTGTATTTCGGGTACTGCGGCTCGTGTCACGGCGGTGACGGCGACAGTTGGGCCGGGGTGGAGCTGAAAGGGGTGAACCAAAAAATGGATTTCGACGCGCTGGTCGAATTTATAAAAAACCCACGCTCACCGATGCCGAAAACATTCCCGACACCGCTGAATGAGGCGGACGAGCGCAACCTCAACGACATCGCAAGTTTTATTATGCAATGGCGTTAGCGAGCGGCAGCTAGAAAACGGGTTGAGGCAGCAGCTGCATGACTACAGTTGCTGCCGGCTCAATGCTTATACAAGCGATAAGAATTGGTAGCTAAACCTGGTCCAAATTAAAGACCTTAAGATGTTCGATCAAATGACTTGAAACTCCTCACATACGATCGACACACAACGATCTAAATCCACAAATTTAAGTTCGTCTGGTCGAATGAGTTCCATGTATCGTGGCTCATTGAATGCCGTGTTGAGCGACTCGACGGAATCAAACCAAAGTTCCGCAACGCCATCGAAATCAGATCCTTGGGCAAGCGGCACGTCGCTACTGGCGAGATGGGACTGCACGTATTTGCGTACGTGCCGAGAAAATTCCGTGACGCTTTTGATCAATGGCGCATGTTTTTCACGCCAATAGCTATCGAACTCTTCGAATGTTAATTCGGCTTTACGGGCAACGAAAATGGTGATTTTAATCATAGTTTTTTGTCCTCGTGTGTTTCGGTGATACGCATGCTGATTGATGAATTGCGAGTTTCGCTAGAATTTTTCCACCCACGGGCGTAATTCAAGTTCCCAAGTCCAGGCGCTGCGATGCTGTCGATGGACATCAAGATAATTCTGCGCGATAGCGTCTGGATCGAGGCGCTCGTCACCGTTTGAAGCAACCGCTTGGTCCCTAATGCCACCGTCGATGACGAAATGTGCAACGTGAATGCCTTGCGGCGCAAGTTCCCGCGCAGACGATTGCGCCAATCCACGCAAGCCGAACTTGCCCATCGCAAAAGACGATGAATTAGCGAATCCTTTTACGCTTGCAGACGCACCGGTTAGCAAGATGCTGCCACTGCCGCGGGCTAGCATGCGCTTGGCGGCATGTTGGGTTACTAGAAAACCGCCGTAACAGGTTACCAACAGTGCATCACGTACGGCGTGCATATCGATTTCATTGACGGGCCCGCGCACTCGGGCGCTTGGGTTATAGACGACAATATCCGGTGTACCGATGGTGTCGTCGGCTGTTGCGAACAGCTTTTGTACCGAATCTGGATCGGCGGCGTCGCAGGTGGTGGTAACCGCTTCAGTTTGCTTCGCCAAGGCCGCGAGCTTGTCGATATCGCGCGCGGCGAGCATGACGCCCATGCCATTTGATCGAAATAGCCGAGCCAACGATGCACTCAAGCCATCACCCGCGCCCACAATCAATGCTGTCTCGCTCATAGGTACTCCTAAAGTTCTATTAAAATCCAGATAGGTTGTGCCCATCCTATCCTACTGATGTCCGAATACATGATTTCGGCCGCATCGAATAGCTGGAACAGTGGATAAGCCGGGCGTTTAGCCGTGGTTCGTGACCTCGGGACAGTGGGCGATATTACTTGCCTAGACCCGCGGCATAGCGCCGGGGTCGGGCGGGGCTAGAACTAACGGCCGGGAGATCAAATATTTCACTAAATTAGACAGTTATTATTTCTATTGAATCGGACTCCTTACCGGTTAGATAGGGAAAATGAGGTGGATTCAGTAGGCCGAGGTAGTCGTCGTCACAACACAAACGATGTCACTTTAGGTTATTAATCCAGATAGGGTTCGACCTAGGACGACACCGCAGGCGACTTACCGACGGTTGGTTTGCTCGTTGACAAGGTGGCGGAATATCGGGAACGTAGGAGAGGAAAATTAGCGACACTGATACTGTTACGGGAGGTGGCTGATGGAATTCGGCATTGTATTTCCGCCCTATATCGACGCGTGGAAGGACGCCCAGATCGCAGAGGATCATGGCTTCACCCGCGCTTGGTTTTACGACTCGCAAATGCTCTACAGCGAGGTCTACATGTGTATGGCCTTGGTCGCCGAGCATACCTCGAAATTGACCCTTGGTACCTACGTTGCGGTTCCCAGTAATCGAATTGCGCCGGTCTCTGCGCAGGCAATCGGTACCCTGAATCAAATGGCGCCCGGCCGCGTCGTATTTGGCATCGGCGTGGGTTTCACGGCGCGTCACACGATGGGATTGCCACCGTGCAAGATGGCCCACATGGAAGAACATATCGGTCAGGTGCGTAGCTTACTTGCTGGCGACGAATGTCTGTTTCGGGACGGCGATCGCGAACGTTGGGTGCGCTTCCTGCATGAGGGTAAGGGCTATGTTAACCATACGGATCCGGTCCCGATCCATGTCGCCTCTAACGGCCCTAAATCGCTTGAATTGACCGGCCGCACCGGCGACGGCTGGATCACTTTGGTACAGCCCCCGCAGAGCCTGCGTTATGGCATGGAAACAATTCGCAAGGGAGCGGACAAGGCGGGCCGTACACTGCCCGATAACTTTCATGTGTCGGCGTTGACCACAGCCTGCGTACTACAACCCGGGGAGTCGTACACCTCGCCACGTGTGATCCGCCGCGTGGGGCCATTTTGTATGTTTAACTTGCATGCGTTCTGGGAGAATTCATTTTGTAAAACCGGCGATACCCATTCGGAAGACGTACCGCAGGATTTACTTGAGTTGTATAACGACTATGAAAAAAACTTCTTACCACAGAGCGGTGTCGCCCAAGACCGGTTTTATCAGCAGGTGCACGAAGGGCATCTCGTATATTTGCGCCCGGGCGAGGAAAATTACTTCAACGACTCGTTAATCAAGATGAGTTCGCTCACTGGACCAGCAGACGAGCTTATTGATCGGCTCAAAGAGATGGAAGCGGCCGGTCTCGACAGCATTGCAATCCAAGTCGTCGAAAATGGTAATGCGCGCGAAATGATCGAAGAGATCAGTGAGAAGATTATTGCAAAATATTAAAGTCGGGGCACCATTATGAGTAACGATATTCCAGCAAACGTCCTACCGTATCCCTTGCCCCCGTGGGAGCATGATTTTCAAGTGCTCGCGGTATTTGGATCGGTTGACGAAGGGATCCTGCAGACGCTTGTGCCCGCACCGTTGACATTACGCTCAAACATCGTGCAGATCTCGGTAATGTATTTCAACAGCAGCGTGCCGGAAGAACCCTATTACGATGCTGCGGTGGTTGCCGATGTCGAATACGCCGGGGTGCAAGGTGGCTATTGGGTTCATGGATACACTAGCACCGATACCGTGCATGCGGGGACGCGTGAAATTTGGGGCTACAAGATGAAGCGCGGTGACGATTGGACACTCGGCGGCGATGGCAAGCGCTACCACGGCACAATTGGCCGTCGAGGAAAAACGCTGATCTCAATTGATATGACCGTTAACAACAAACCATTTACGCCGCCATCACTGTTTCCCCGTCTATTTGTAAAAGTAATACCGCGTGCCTCACAAGCGTCCGCCGCTTTGAGTCAAGTGATTGTGATGCGGGCCGACACAACCGCGATGACGACAGATTTGAAAGGTGATGCAACTGTGTCATTCGAGCCGTCCGCTGCTGACCCACTGCACGAGCTCGGCACAGTTAGTGTGCTCGGGGCGAATTATCTAGAAGGCCACCAAATCCTTCCGTGGGCAGAGGAGTTGAGCTGAGCTCTAGGCACGCGTCAAACACTTATAGCTAAAAAAGCGTATAGATAAACGGGGCAATAGCCGACCCCTGAGCAAGTAGTAACAGTCCCCCCAGAACCACCATGACGATGATGATTGGTGCGAGCCACAGTTTTTTACGCTCGCGCATATATCCCCAAAGATCTTTTAGTAAATCAAGCATGTCAAAAGGGCCTATTCATTTTTTCTGCTGGTGAAGCTTTGCTTTCGATCCGATAAGTCGAGGAATTAGCGTCTAGTTTTCGTAACATCGTGTCACGCCCGATAACTCGCATGATCATCGCGGCCGGTACGAATAGAACAAAGAAGACAATTGACATCACGACCGGCGATACCACTCGGTTCAACAGTAGGGCGAATTTCATCCACAATGTGTAGAACGCGCGCATACTATCAGGCGCGAGTAAAGCCCAAATTGCAAGTACGGCGGCAATAACCCAAGGCCAGAGCGGATAAGAAAATCCAAACAACCACGGAAAAAATAGTCCGAAAATAGTAACGAAGAGCGCACCTGTCGTGATGCCAAATCGCCGCAGGCCTGCGGTGTCGAGTTGAGGTATGTCCGAATTCGCGTTGTTCATAGATTAATCCAGCTCAAACTCGTCTTTCCATGACTCGTCTTCATCACGCGCCGGTTGCGCAGATTTTTCAAGCAGGAAATTTTCGATAACGAGATAATCCATTTCTGTACGCATGAAACATCTATACGCATCCTCTGGTGTACACACAATTGGTTCACCGCGTACGTTAAAAGAAGTGTTAACCAAAACGGGGCAGCCCGTTTCTTTGTAAAATTCGGAAAGCAGCGCGTGATAACGCGGGTTTGTCTCATCGGATACCGTTTGGATCCGCGCCGAGTAATCCACGTGGGTTACTGCTGGAATTTGAGAGCGAGCAACATTTAATTTCTCAATTCCGAACAGGGCTTGCTGGTCTTCGGACATTTCGATTTGTTTGTCGGGATTAACGTCCGCGACTAACAGCATATACGGGCTTTCCGCATCGATATCGAACCAATCGCTTGCACATTCCTTTAACACGGAAGGCGCAAATGGTCGAAATGATTCACGATATTTGATTTTGAGATTCATGGTCGATTGCATTTTCGAGCTGCGCGGGTCTCCCAGGATCGATCGGCCCCCCAAGGCGCGGGGACCAAATTCCATTCGTCCCTGCATCCATCCAACCACGTTTTCGTCGGCAAGGATTTTAGCTACGCTCGGCGCAATTTGGTCGTCTGCAAGTTTTTTGTAAACGGCACCCGCAGACTGTAGATAAGTTTCTATTTCGCGTTCTTCGGGTCGCGGTCCGAGGTACGACCCCAACATTTTGTCGCTGCCATTGACCGTACGAGCTCCATTACAATATTGGTGCCAGACGGAGTACGCCGCACCCACGGCACCACCTGCATCGCCTGCGGCCGGTTGGATCCAAATGTTCTCAAAAGGCCCCTCGCGAAGTAAGCGGCCGTTTGCTACGCAATTGAGCGCAACACCGCCGGCTAAGCAAAGGTTAGGCGTGTCGAGTTCTTCGCAAACCGTCTTTCCGATTTTTAGAACGATTTCTTCGGTGACCGCCTGAATGGAAGCAGCGATATCCATTTCTCGTTGTGTGATCTCTTGCTCCCCAGCGCGCGCAGGGCCTCCGAACAACTCGGCAAAACGCCGGTTTGTCATGGTTAGACCCGTCGCATAATTGAAATAGCGCATGTTCAATCGAAACGTGCCATCGTCTTTTACATCGATCAAATTATCGCGAATTAGATCGGTGTAAGTCGGATTGCCATAGGGCGCAAGTCCCATGAGTTTATATTCGCCGGAATTCACCTTGAATCCCGTGAAGTAGGTGAAGGCGGAGTAAAGCAACCCTAGTGAATGCGGGAAATCTATCTCCCACTTCGGGGTTAAGGTGTTGCCGTCCCCGAGCCATACCGATGTGGTCGCCCACTCCCCAACCCCATCCATGCACAAGACTGCTGCCCGCTCGAATGGGCTTGGGTAGAATGCGGACGCTGCGTGCGACTGGTGATGTTCAGTGAATAATAATGCTGGCAATTCTTTTTCTTCCATGCCGGCCAGCGTTCCAAATTCCTTGCGCAGCGTACTTTTTAAAAATAATTTTTCTTTGAGCCAAATAGGCATCGACATCAAAAATGACGTCAACCCCTCTGGTGCGAACGCGATATATGTTTCGATGAGGCGATCAAATTTAATTAACGGTTTGTCGTAAAAAACGATGTTGTCGATATTTCCTAGATCTAATTGCGCTTCATTCAGGCAATATTCAATTGCACGCGCCGGAAAACTTGGATCGTGTTTCTTACGGGTGAAGCGCTCTTCTTGCGCTGCAGCCACGAGTTCACCCTCACGTAGCAGGGCCGCTGCACTATCATGGTAGTACGCAGATATACCTAAAATATTCATTATTAGACCAAGAAGATTAATTACAGTGTTTACAGGGGTAGGGTATCAATATACGAGGTCGGCAGAAAAATTCGATACATACGACATGAACGGGTTCGGATTTATAGGGTTCGAAACAAAAGTTCACGGCATGCGAAAGCCCCAAGCAGACGAATAAACTAAATTTATGCAACGCGCTTCAGTAGTACATTGTAGGCATCTGCCCAAAACATCTCCTCACGAATATGCGCGACCAGACTAATGTTGCCGACTCGGAACCTCTTAAACATTTAACTGGGATGAGGAGCTCGATATCTCTGATGACATTCTAAAATTCAAGCTGAACTTCGTCATGGTGGCGGCATTCTGCGACAAAACCTGAATTTCTAACATAAAAGCGGAGCACCCAGTGGGCGCCTGACACTAGGAAACCGGGATCCATTGACCAAATATCCTACCTTCAAATAACCGAACCTTCGAATAAGCGACTAAAGCAGAGTTTCCGTTATTTCTTCCGCTAACCGATTAGCTACTAGCTCAGCTAGTCGTTTTGAACCACTATTGCTTAGGTGGACATGGTCACTAAAATAATCTCCGTTACCGGTCATATGCGAGGAGGCGTCGATTACCGTTACGTTTTTCGATTTGGCTACTTCAAACACTGTTTTATCTGTACGATGATACGCGTCAACTAGGGTGTCGTGCTGCATCTTTTGATATCGGTATTGGATTCGAGATTTGTCCTCATCCGAGTTATCTGCTGCCACTAACCGTGCTTGCGTGAGTAATATCGGTACGGCGTCAATATTTTTCGCCAGGTCGACGAACATGGCTACATTCAAACGATATTGTTTCAGCGCCGACGCACTCACCTGATTAGAGTATTCTCCATCCGTGATTACTCCTTCGTCGCCTAGGCGATATTTTCGCCGGTAATATCGATCCCGTAAGCGAACGTAAAGTTGCGAAGATTCACAGAATATTTCGTCAAAAACCCCCTGATACGTGCTTCGAAATTCACTTTTCTCATTAAATGGTTTGAACACGCGTAATAAAGGTCTGTCCTCTGAGAAATATTTGAGATCATTCCAGGCATTGTAAAGGAGGACATAGTCGGGCTCATACAAATGGCCTTCAGAAAAGAATCGACCGAGCGAGTCAAACGACGCGTGACCAGGAGTTCCGCCGTTGATGACCTGAACATTGTCTAGACCTTTTATTTGGAGGAGTTTTTCAACCCGGGTCGGCCAATCATCGCCAGTGGACTGATTCTGATCGAAGACCGCCGATCCACCATAAACAATTACGCGAATTATATTGGCGTCCTTTTTTGGAGAAAACGGAGCACCCCGATATCCCTGTGCGTTAATGACCCAGCGCATGCCCTCTTTCTTCCCCTCGATGTTCTGCTCATGTTGTGGAAAAACGTGCCGAGCGAATATCGACGCAGCATATAGGAGTGACTTTTCCCGGATGATGGCCGGAGTTACATACTCTTTAGTGATGCGGATGAATACTTCCGCAAGGATTAGTGCGATCAAGATGGACACAAACGTCATGATGAAAAAGAAGCTGAGTTGTTTGCCTACGTTATAGGATTTCAAAATGTCATTCCTCTACATTCGGGTTCTAAAGGCAGCTGCTGGCGAATCTATGCATCTCAAGGACACTCGGATAATTACCACGTCCCAGCTAGTTTTCTGTGGGAAGTGTTAAACGACACCAACACAAAGAATTGAATTCTTAATTTCCGCCAACCTTTTTTGCGGGTGCCCTATATTCGTCCCTTCTTCTCGGTGAACCCCGATGATCTCACACGTCAATCAGCGTAATTTAATCAGTGATTCACGGGTTTCCAAATTTTTTATGTCTAACAACGCCCAGTTCTTTTCGGCATTGATGGCCAAAGAAAATACCGGTCCTTTAGTTTTGATATCGCATTTAGCGTTCAAATTGTGTTTTGCGTCTGCCATGATCTCATTTTCGGCCCGAATGAGCACCATCTAATTCACGCTATATCGCTTAACTTAGCGCCATTCACGCCTGTCCGTTTTTACTTTTCTCCAATCCGGACGGCGCAGGGCAGTTAGGAACACGCCAAAACTTGATAAATTCACCGAATGCATTGGAAACCTCGGATGATGAACTAATGGAACCGCGACTTGGCGGTCAGTTGCAGAACTCTAGTTCCAGGGTTCGGGATCCCCGCTCGAGGCTTTATGTGGATGCCCTTTACTTTTATCCTTTACTTTTTAACGTTTGCCCGTTCGGAATGGCAACATATGCTCGTGCTGAATAGCGGAATTGTCGAACTATATGATCACTTTGCAATTATCGTATTACGCGGCGACGCAAGATTTTTTACTAAATGAAGTCAGCTGCGGTGAAGCGTTAAGGCAGGCCGCTGCGAAGAATCCGACGGCGATTGCGCTGATCGACGCGGATGGGTCGAAGAATCTTCGATCTGCATGGACGTACGCGGATTTACTCAAGGAATCGAAACGAGTTGCTCACGCGCTCACAACAGAATTCGCGGCCGGGACGCACGTCGCGGTATGGGGAGCGAATTGCCCGCAGTGGGTTTTTGTGCAGTTCGGTATTGCGTTATCGGGCATGGTGATGGTTACCGTCAATCCCGCTTTGAAAGTTGGCGAGCTCGCTTATGTCTTAAAGCAATCGCGGGCGCAGGCGATCTTTCACGCCGCCGAATTTCGCGGGAATGATCTCGCCGCAGCAATCCAGTCCGTTTGTCGAACGGAAAGTTTGCGACTTGCGAAAGTAGTGTGCTTTGACGAATTGGATAGTTTTACATCTGTAAACGAGATGAGCGGCGAATTGCCGTGCGTTCTCCCGGCGGCCCCGGCGATGATTCAATACACCTCCGGCACGACTGGACAACCGAAGGGCGCCTTGCTGAACCATCACAGCATAACCAACAACGCACGAATTATGGCGAAAATAAAATCGCTCAACGCGGCGACGGTGAATCTCGCCGTTGCGCCTCTATTCCATACCGCCGGTTGCGTGGCCAACGTTCTCGGCACAATCCAAACCGGCGGAACGTTACTATTGCCATCGGCGTTTAGCGCCGAATCGATGCTTGATTTAATCGAACAGGAAATGGTGACCTACACCTTCGCCGTGCCGACGATGTTAATTGCCTTGCTTACGGAACAAGCCAGGCAGCCGCGCGATTTGTCGAGCTTGGAAATCGTATTTTCCGGAGCGGCAACCGTACCAGTCGACATCGTACGTCGCGTCGAGGAAGAGTTCGATGTTCGCTTGATCATCGGCTACGGCCAAACGGAAACGTCTCCTGCAATTACCCATACACGATTGGACGATCTGCCAATCGATAAGAGCGAGACAATTGGTCGTGCAATACCCCAGGTGGAAATAAAGATCGTGGATCCGGAGTCGGGAGAAACGCTTCCCGTAGACCAGCCCGGTGAGCTATGCACGCGCGGTTTCCTTGTCATGATGGGTTATTTCGATATGCCGGACGCGAGCGCAGAAACCATTGATCGCGAGGGTTGGTTGCATACTGGTGACTTATGCTCGATGGACGCGCGTGGTTATTGTCGAATTATCGGTCGCCTAAAAGACTTGATTATCCGCGGCGGCGAGAACATTTACCCCCGCGAGATCGAAGAACTTCTCATAACGCACGACGCGATCGTGGAAGTCGCGGTTATTGGGATCCCGGATGAATACTGGGGAGAGTCGGTCGGCGCGGTGCTACGGCTCGCACCACAAAAACGTGTCGATAGAGTAGGTTTGAGCCAATTCGTTGGGCAAACGATTGCGCACCATAAGGTACCCCAACATTGGTTCGTCTTAGACGAAATTCCGGCGACGGCTTCCGGGAAGTTACAAAAATTTCGTCTGGTTGAGTTGTACCGCAGCGGTGGACTGGAAGGCGCACGTATTGAGTAAGCGTGAATCCCGGTGACTCGGTCGTCGCACGCAGGGGCAATGGGGCGTAATGGGGACGCACTTATTTATTTCGTTTTCGTGGATGTCCTTATGTTCCTCGTTCTCAAAGTCCGCCGGCTTAGCGATCACGAAGGGCTGAATGTGACCTCGCTGTAAAATGTGAGGAGGGTGATTCGTGACGCGCTATGGTCTCGAATAAGGGTCCGTTTGGTTAAGCTTCCTGAAAATAAGTGCGTACCCTTTTCACCGATGACAGGATTTGCTGAGCTCGCGTTCAACTCCGTCACGACCTTTCGAACGCGGCGAATGCTTTTGCAAACTCTGGATGCCATCGCGACAAGGCAGGACGGTTTTCGATGACATCGCGCGCAGACCATTCAACCCGACGCTGGTCGCGGGTCTCGTCGACGTCGTTGTCGGGGCAAAGGATGTAGAAATCTCCTTTGGCCATGCGCTCGATGAAGTAGTCGACGGTTTGCTCGCTTGTCCAGGCTGAATCCGGCTTTTCCGGTATCGAGCGTGCGACCATGCCTGTATAGGTGAATCCCGGTACGAAAAGATGTGCTGAGATTGGTGCATCGGCTTTCCGCAATTCGTGAGCCAGCTGTTCACTTAATATGCGCACCGCAGCCTTTGAGATATTGTAAGCCGGGTTGCCAGGCGGTGTCGTGATGCCTTGTTTTGAACCAGTGTTGATGACGACGGCGGCGCGGTTCGCCTCGATCATGCGTGGCACAAAGGCTTGCAAACCACGAAGCACACCATGGAAGTTGACATCAAGGAGCCGATGCCAGTTGTCCAACCCCGACCACGGTGTGGTTGGCAGCCCACCGATGCCGGCATTGTTCATGAGTACGGCCACTGGACCGGTTGAAAATGCCAGGTCGGCCAGCGCTTCCAGATCGGCATCTTTTGTAACATCCGTTGGTTTACCGATCACTTCAACGCCATCGGCTGACACGGTTCGAACTTCCTCCACAGCCTCTTCGAGTTTGTCGCTCGACAGGTCCGCCAGGATCACGCCCAACCCGACCTTCGCAAATCGCAATGCCGCAACACGACCGACACCGCTCGCAGCCCCCGTCACGACAGCATAGCCGCCTGCCTTGATTGCTTCTGCGTACATGGACAACCCCTTATTGATAATCACCTGCGTTTGTAACAAGTATAAGGAATAAGAAAAAGGAGACGCACTTATTTATTTCGTTTCTGTGGATGTCCTTTTGTTCTGCAATCAACCGGCGCTTCGATGTGGTGTTTGCTGTAATCGGGCCGCCCGAGACGGGGGTGAACGCGTGGCAGCGGCTGCGTCTTTGTGCTCGAGGTGCCGGAGGATCTTCTCGATCGCTGCAGGTTCTTCGATGTAGGCGATGATCTTTGCGGGACCACCGCAGTCCTTGCAGGTCTCGATGTTGATGTTGAACAGTTGCTTCAAGCGTTGTGCCCAGGTCATGGTTGCCCCGCGTTCGACCGGTGCTGGGTCATGCGTCGCATCTGCCGTACCGGCCTCGTTGCCCTTACCGCGCTTGGCCGGTGTCACCTACGCCCACAATTGCACCTACGTGTCATGTGGCGAGTTGACGTCAATACTATTCGTTTAATCCCCGGCAGGCCCTGCGACACACAATTACCAGTCTCTATATTCGTTGGTATCGTACTAAGCGAGGTATGGGTCGCGCAGACCGGCATGTTCCATTCGAGGCAAGACCTCGTCGCGGATGATCTCGAAGTCTTCCAAATAGTTTGGAAGTGCAAAGGCCATCCCGTTAATGCCGGCCTCGCTGAGGCGTTGCCAAGTTGCCACCACTTGGTCCGGATCACCGATAATCGGTAAGGTCCCCATGCCACTCATTAATCGATGTAAAAAGTGGGGCGCTCGGAGCACTTCCGGCGGCACGGATTTAATCTCTTCGTAAGCCTTCAGTAGATAATGGCCTGCGTCCCAGTCACCCTGCTCGTGGACTAAATAGTCATAGTACTCTTTCGTCTCATTGGCGCTCTTGCGACAGAATACGTGGCCACTGGCATAGATTCTGATCTTGCGTTTTCCCATGGCTGCGCGGATCGATTGCACCTCTTCGACAATGATCGATGGATCCGCGATCACCATGAATAGCGCGTCAGCCTGACGTAGGGCGAAGCTCCGCCCGGTAGAAGATGAGCCTGCACTGACCACGATGGGGCGATCCTCGCCCACCGGTTTTGGTCCACCCCAAACATCCTTCAGCTGGAAGTACGCTCCTTCGAAATCAAAGCCGCGTTCCTCGGTCCAGACGCCGCGTACCACGCGGAGCCATTCTTCAAGGTAGGCGTATCGCTCGTCGTGGCCCTGGTAAGGGATCCCAAACATGTCGAACTCGTCGATGTTATAGCCGGCTAGAAGGTTCAAACCGAGACGCCCGGACCCGATGTGGTCGCAAGTTGCTGCTTGTTTCGCAGCAAAAATCGGATGCAAAAAGGGGACGTGGATCGTCGCAAAGACGTTTATCCGCGCAGTCTGGCCCAGAATTCCTGCAGCCCATGTTAGGGACTCATGAAACTCCCCGTCGCGGGCGGCCTTGCCTTCGAGACCGCGCCAACCCGCTAAGGGGAGCAGGAATTCGAGCCCGGCCGCGTCGGCGTTGGTGGCAAGCGCGAGCATATTCCCCCAACTCGCGTCCCAGCGTTCGGGCGCCAACGTGCTGGTTAAGCCGCCTTCTCGATTAAAAGAGAAAAGACCCAACTCGAATTTGTTATTGCCGGGAAATTCTCGGGTCGTGACTCTCTGGGAATTCAAAGCCGTATCTTCTGTCATAGGCGCAATTGTATATGTGGCTAGAATTGCCGTCGCCCTGATGCGGTGTCCGCTGCCGCTCGACTGATACACCGCAAGCGATTGCAGCGCTCAATAGGGTAGGGGCCGTTGATCGCGTTCTGCGAGCAATCGAACCATACCCCGCGTCAATACGTAGATCGGTGCACCAAGAATCTAAACCGACGATAGGCGGTTTCAGTTGTTGAAAAAATTGGTGCGCCCGGTAGGGCTCGAACCTAGGACCAAGGGATTATGAGAGCCTTAAAAATCAATAAGTTACTGATTATTCTAGATCAGGGGATCTGCGGTACAGTTAGGGAAAATATTGTTGGATCAGTAGGTTAGGTTAGGGTGGCGCAGGGAGGTGAAACTGGGCGGTGATCCGTGAGTGTTCCGCGCCGAACCTGCTCTACTGTAGCCGCATCTGAGTTTCGGCGCATACCATCGTTCCGAACAACCTAGTGTTTATGCACATTTTCGACGACGGCCAGTCGTAAACGGTTACCGATCAAGACTTCTATTTCATCCTCTTCTTCCGCCCCAAGCAACGCTCGTGCGATCGGTCGAGAAACATGGATCACTCCTTGTTCAGGATCATTTTTTTCTTCACTTAGCGTGACCTGGACTGTCTCCTCTTTGCCGTCAAGATAACGAACCTTCACAGTGTCACCAGTTTCGACTTGATGACGATCTACAGTTTCCTCGGTACGCTCATATTGTCCGGACGGCTCTGCAACATGTGCATCATCGTAGATTTCCGGAAACATATCTCGAACGGTATTCGAGTCCTCGAAGAAGTCCCCTGCAATCTGCTCGCTTTCCGAATTCGCCACTTTTTTTGTCGATTGAAGTTTATCCGACTCTTCGGAAAGGCGCTCCTCGATCCGCCTCCTCAACTTCTCAGCTTCAAGGTTCGGGTCATTGAACCAGTCAGTTGACCAAATTCTGTGGAATTTCCACCCCAGCCCTTCCAGTACTTCCTGCCTCAGCCGATCGCGCTCACGGGCGGATTTCGACGAGTGGTAACTGGCACCATCACATTCGACACCCAATAGAAAGCCATGGGGCCACTTCGGATGTTTGACACCTATGTCCACGAAATACCCTGCTACCCCAACTTGCGGTACTGCAGTGCAGCCCATGGCTTCAATCTGCTTGATAACAAATTCTTCAAAATCAGAATCAGGTTCCTTCGCGGTATGTACGCCCGCTTCGATTCGACCCGTTACGGAATATTCCAGCCATCGTTTCAACATGAAAACGCCTGGGTTGGACATCTCGTCGGCAGATATATCACCGGAGTTCATCGAGGAAAACGTCACAATTTTTTGTTTCGCCCTCGAAAATAAAACGTTGAGTCTACGCTTCCCAGCGATTCCGTTAATTGGTCCAAACCGTTGCATAACTTTCCCGCCAATGGTTTCGGGCCCGTAAACCGTACCAATGAAAATGACGTCTCGTTCGTCACCTTGTACATTCTCAAGGTTCTTGACAAAAAAGGATTCAAGGCCTTCTTTCTCTTCTGCCCACCTTTCCACGTACTTAGTAGCAGCCGCATCTCTGCCTAATGCAAATTCAAGCTCTTCTATGATTAAATCACGCTGCTTTTGGTTTAGCGTAACCACTCCCAAAGATCGGTTAGGATCCGAACGCATAAAAGCAATTACTTCTTTGACGATTTCGCGTGCCTCAATCGCGTTCAAGCCAGATTTGTACGTCCCTTCAATGCTTCTAAAGTGAACGCCCATGTCTGCGCGCGTCTCCGAAGCTGAGGGGAATACGATCAAATCGTCGTCGTAGACCATTCGATTCGAGAAATTTATCAGTCCAGAGTGGCGTGACCGGTAATGCCATCGAAGTCGACGCATCGGACGAAATGCTGCGCTCGCCATCTCAAGAATCGATTCGTCCAGAATCGTTTCGTCTTCGTCGGCGTCTTCGTCTTCGATAAATTTCCGAAAGAAGCTTGTCGGAGGAAGCTGATTGGTGTCCCCGACAATTACAGCTTGCTCGCTTCTAAGCAACGCCCCGATCGCATTCTCCGGAGGCATCTGAGATGCCTCATCAATAATACACAGATCGAACTTGATGCCATTTGGTTTTAGGTACTGTGCTATCGCTAGCGGCGACATCATCCAACAAGGCTTAAGCTCCAATAGAGCGCTTCCAGCACGCTGAGTCATATCTCTTACTGGATAATATCCTCTCTTTTTGTTTATTTCGTTGTTGATAAGGGACATTTCGGTCCAGGTTGATTTTCTTCCCACACCGTTTCCGGCAGGAGGTGAAGCCGCGCGATTAGCGGCAGCGCGCAAAAAGCGGCGCGAACTTTTTATTATCTCGCGATCGAGCGCTGCGAGCGTTTTCCGCAGTTGATCAAGGTGCACGCCGGAAAATCGCGACAGGATATCACCGTGCTCTCGATAAACTTGAATTGCGAGAGCTCGAATCAGTATCGCTTCAAGTATCTCAGGGAAATCGAGAAATCCGTATTTCGAATTATGGAGGGACGAAACTAACGATTCAAAATCGGTACCTGCTAGCTGCCGAAGTGCGGCGTTCAAGTTGGAATGAGCAACCAGACCTTCTTTGTCTTCGCTCATACTCCGGAATTTATCCGGAAGGTCTGCGTAATCCTCTTTATCGAGCAACGTCGCCATTTCGATTCGTGTCAAGTCTGCAAGGCGCTGAACGACCGATTCGGTCTCTTGTAGCCGCATGATCAGGTTACCGACCGCATTGCGGCAGTCCTCGATTCGATTATCTTCGAGTAGATTAATTAGCGCTTCTGAATCAACATGATTCCTTGTGAGGTTTGCTATAGAAATTTCATTTTGAATCGATTGTCGGGTTGTTTCAGTTCCCAAAAACCGGTCTCCGATTAAATCTGAAATCTGATTCGAATTTTTTACAGTCTTATGCGCTTCTTGGTAAGAAGCTGTCGCCTTGCAAAGTCTAGGAAGCACCTCTACATCAATATTTTCCGGCTTAATGAAGCACTCCACCAGAGGATCAAGAATTCGACAACTCGCTGCGAACCGATCTATTGCTACCTTCTGTCTACTAATCGAGTCGTCCAGATTCTTAAACTTCGCAGATTTATCACCGGTATCGAAATCTGGCAGGGACAGTAAAAGTTCCTGCTCCCCTACGCGGAGGAATTGACGGATATCCCGATTTTGGATGCCGGGGAATTCGGATTCCACAGTGTCGAAATAGTCAAATAAACGATCAAACGAATCGAAATCTGTATCGATGCCTTTGAAGTAGAATCCGAATATCGCTCTGGCTTGATCGTCGCGTTCGAAGTCCGCTGCGTCGCTTTTCCATTTGGCGATTGCCTCTAGCCCATCCGCAGCATTCAGTGGGTCGTATTGACTGCTTCGACAGATCGAGCGAAATTTCGCTTTTGCAGTTCTGTATTTGGGGAAAAGGACGCTCAGTAAATGACGCGAGCGCAGAATCGCGGCCGCTTCCCTCAAACCTTCCGGAGTCGAAGGTTCAGCGATGATGAATTGTTCGTTTAACTCGGCGCATCTGCTGGCAAGGGTGCGGCCGGCGCTAACAATTCTCCGACCGTGGGATATACGGTGCGGGTCACTGTTAACTTCATTGCGAAACGAAAGAATTTCGCGATCCAATCCGCGAATGAACTTCCCAGCCGCACATAGAGTGCTGATCGGATATTCAGCCAGCAGCGGTACTTCTTGTAAAAATTCTCCGAGGCCAGATTTCGCTTTTTCTGCGTTTGCGATCCGCTTAGTGCGTTGCTCTAGGATTTGCCGTAACGCTGGGATCGCCAAAGTGGGAAGTTTGCCGTCCGCACATATTTCGCCGATTTTGACCAACGTATTTACGAGCGCGGAATCATCTGGATTTTTTACTATGTCTGCGAGTTTTTCTCGGCGAACGCGACATTTTTCGCATTCTGCAAGGAACGACTCTAACTCCGCGGCGATTGAGTCGGAGTGTAATGCCCGAACGAGATTGCAATCGATATCTTTTCCGAATTCTGCCAAGCTTTTTATCAAGGAATCCGTCGCGATCAATGTCGGCGAATTCAGTTTCGAATTGATGCCAAATTTCTGAACTTCCCGTTTGAATACCGGGATTTCGCTATACGCAATTGCGGCCTCTTCGGCAGAATTTAATATCTGTTCGGCGGTGAAAGGATCGAGGGGGCTACGTTGTATGGCCCGCCAATCCGGCTTAGCTTTATTTGACGATATGTAGGTTCTACTAATATGCGCCGCTACGCCTAGCAGGTAGTTGCGCTTTTGTTCGTCGAATTGCTCGATTTCTGCGATATCGAGTGTTTGAACTTCACGAGGAATCTTTGCAAGTTTCTCGCGCGTGGCAATATTCTTCCCAAGAATCTCGTGGATTGTCAGCCCCGTTTGTTTGAATGTCGACGCGATAGTTTGGACGTACTGTGAAAGTTCGGTTCTGGTGTTTTTGAACTGCGCGATTCTCGACTCGTAGTTTTTTGGGGTAGGATAACCAGGCATTTCGATTCGTTCTTTAATTGACCGAATTACTTCATCTCGAGTTGAACGGTTTGCCTGTAATGGTAGAACGAACTCTCCGAGTTCCATCGCGTTTAATCGCGATCGAACCACGTCTAACGCAGCGAGCTTTTCGGCCACGAACAACACTTTTTTGCCCGAAGCGATCGCTGTCGCGATGATATTGACAATGGTTTGTGACTTTCCCGTTCCGGGCGGCCCCTCTACAGCAATATTCCGTCCATCTGCTACGTCTACCAACGCACTGAATTGAGAGGAATCCGCATCTGCTACAAGAAGCGGTACTTTGGACTCTACTTCCGGTTGATCGACCTCGAATTCATCGGCGAATGGCACCGCAGTTGAATCTGCCGCGATGCCGCCTAACAGTTTGCCAACTATCTCGTTAGATTCGAAATTAGCCCGAGTAGTATTCAGGTCGTAGTACATAGCCATCCGTGCCGATGGAAACACCCCGTAGACGACATAACGGCGAACTCGCCAGCGCATTTTCGGCGGTTTTAGTTCGGCTATTGCAACTAAGTATTCTTCAATAGAACCACCATCATATTCCGGTAACGCTATACCGAATTCTAGACGGAGTTTCTCGGCAAGTACGGTATTCAGTTCGCCCTGTTCGCCCGTACCTTCCACCCAGAATTCGGGCCCATCAGGTGTTTTTCTCTTTGCGATTTTGACAGGGGCCAATATCAATGGAGAAATGCAGTGGTTTCGTTCTTGCCCGTCGTCCCATTCAAGATATCCGAACGCGGCATGGAGGACATTAATTCCAGTCTCCTGTTCCCAGGTGCGGCATTTAGTCAGTAGCCCGTTCAGTGAGCGCTCAAGCGCTTCAGGCAGTAGGAGGGTTTGAATGTCGCTGTCGGAATGACGCCCGTCTTCATGCTCATCATCCGCTTGCGGGAGCTCCCACGACGGAGATATTCCATTGTTACGAGCGTGCTGTGTAAGGGATATATCATCTTTCTTCTGACGTGGTGCCAGTCCTAATTCTGATCTCAATCTATCCCGTAGATCGCGTTCAATCGCCCTCGTGATCTCAAACGAGTTCTCGTCATTTGGGTCGACTGCGTCCATCGCGCCCATGTACTCATCGTCAGATAGGTGAGCATTTGAGAGGGCGGCTTGGAATTCCTGCGAGTCCTCATCTTTTGGATCGGTTTCCAAGGACGGCAGCGGAACAAAGCGGAGTGCCTCTTGATTCACAACACAGAAAAACAATGCGTCGGGAAGTTCGTCGACGACTCGAATATATGCGTTTGTGCGGCTTGAGAGCCTTGTTGAAACGAGCGGGTTGCGTCGGCTGAGGTCCAATAGTTTTGGACGTAGATTTTCGATCTTCGCCAGTACTAGATCGGTGAATTCGCCTAGGTCGCCGGTGGACATAAGTAGCTTCCTATCCGGGTGTTTAAAACGAATTGGCGGGAGCTTGAAGCGTTCTCAATTTCTCTCGCCAGCAACTTAGGTTCCGGCGTCCGATCCGGGCAACGCACCCGCTATTCCGTCGCGGGATTACCCTCATTAGTGCTTCAGCATACAGGCATCAGTTAGCTTCCACATAGGCTTGAAATATATTTTTACCTTTGCCCGTTGCTTCAAGAGCCATAAAAGCAATTAAGACTGGGGGTCTGTTTGCTTACGTAGTTTCAGGTCGTCCGCAGAGGTAAGTAAACTGTTCTTGGATTCCCCGTCGCTGGTTACAGCGGTGATTCCTTGGGTCGGTTCCAACTGCCCAGGATATCAGTGGCACTCGCATCAACCGGGACGAAAACGCTGCCAGATCTTGTAACCGGTTTCATCGGGCTATTCCAGCAACCGCAGATAGTTTTGGTACCGATAGAGGCGGTCTCGTTTTCGTTCGCCTACTTCAGCGAGAATACCCGCGGAGACGAGCACGTCAATCGCCTTTCCTGCGGTTGGCTTGGTGGTCGATAGCAAGCGCGTAACCAGCGGCATCGAGATCACGGGATGCTCAGGCAGAAGTTCGAAGAGCTGGAGCGCCGTGACGGTAGCGCCTCGTGTGGAGAGTAACGCCTTGCGGTCTTCGTTCACCCGGGCATAGAGTCCGCGCGCGGTTCGCGTGGCGTCCGCGGCGATCTCACAGACGCCGTCGAGAAAGTACCGCAGCCAGCCGATCCAGTCTCCTTCCGTACGGACCGCGCTTAAGGCTCGATAGTACGCTGCCTGGTTCTGCTTGAAATAGAGACTCAGGTATAGCATCGGACTCGTTAGAAGTTGCCAGTGATCGAGCAACAGCGCGATCAGCATCCGGCCCAGGCGACCATTGCCGTCGAGATAGGGATGGATGGTTTCGAACTGTACGTGAACCAGTCCAACACGCAGCAATGGCGCTAGTTTATCTTCGTCGGCGTGTATGTAGCGCTCCAGATCGCTCAGGAGGTGGGTAACTCGTTCAGGAGGCGGCGGCACGAAAATGGCATTGCCAGGCCGGCTACCGCCGACCCAGTTCTGGGAGCGGCGAAGTTCTCCGGGTTGCTTATTGGCCCCGCGCACGCCTTGCATTAGCAAGCGGTGGCATTCGTTAAAGAGCCGCACCGAGATCGGTGCGCCTTTCGTGGAGCGGATCTGTTCGAAGGCGTGGTTAACCGCGGCAACGTAGTTCGTGACTTCTTCGATGTCCTCGATGCTGGAAGTTCCGTGTTGGTCCGTTTGCTCCCAGGCGAGCACGTCGACCAGTGTCGCCTGGGTGCCTTCAATCTCCGAGGACAACAGCGCCTCCTTGCGAACGAAGGCATAGATGAACCAGTCGAGAGACGGGATCATCTCGCCGGCGAGGTCGAGGCGGGCCAGGGTTGCTTCCGCCTCGCGCAGGGGATCGGTCAGTGTCGCCAACTGTTTGGCGGTGAGCCGGGGCGGGAGCGGGGCGGGCACGAACGCCTCGACCGATTCGCCGGCGACAGTAGTGGTGAGATAACGGCCTGTCGGCTGCTTGTACATGGCAACGAATACTTTACTATTCTTGCACGTAAGTAAAGAATTATTTACTATCGATTGCGATGTTCGAACGTTTCTTTACCAGGCGGACACCAGTGAGGACTCCAGTCAAGGCGTTTTTACGGTCTTTCGGCATAGGTCAGTGTGCCTCCACTAAATGTTGAGTCGGTAGTTCAGGTAGCGTACGTGCTGCCAAATCTGGTAAGTGTTGCTGACCGCCTGGCGCGATTTATTTCGCCAAGTCCCTTATCGGGTAATGGTCTCGGGGCACGACTCCCGGTCAACCTGAATATGCCTGAGCTCAGGCAACGCCGGTTTTTCCCTGTTGGGTAATGACCCGGCGAGAGGCCAACGTGCCCATAAAGGGCCTTCGTCTAGAGCGGATATTTCACCTCCTTTTAATTGAGCGAATTCATTTTTCGCGATGTTGAATGATGCTTCCTGGCGTGCCTTTCGATAGACGCGACAGTTGAGCAATTGAAACGCGAGTGATGGCTCGCACGAAGATTCGACTGAATGTCGATACGATTGAAGATGGACCGACGACCCTTTAGTCGGCGCGTTAAATTCGGTCCGAAGAACGCGCGTACCCATTCCGACATCTCGTCGAGGACGGGTCGTCCTTTTTACCACTGAGCCGCAGTGGTCACGGATAAATTTGTTCGTACGATCCAAGTATAGGAACAGATAATCCGTTCGTCACCCAGAAAATGTTTAGCAGAATCGTGCGGGCTCTTGCGTTGCTGTCTACGTCACTACCCCGCTTCGCTCGCTAGTGACGTAGACCATCCCGCGCGTCAATCAGCGCGCCAGCGCTTTGCCTACCACGCTGATTGCATTAAGCATCGTCGCAATTATTCGCATCTTCGCTAACGTAACGGTCGTAATCATTGCGCCTGACTCGAACTTCTCGCTACGTCGTCCTGCGTTCTTATTTCCGCAACTTGATCTGCATAATGCAACCTGAACTCGCCTTCCTCGAACCGGCTTACCATTGCGTGAAGATAACCGAGCGGAGAAGTCTCGATGCGATCGGTTGCCATGATCCCGGCCCATTCGTCGATCACGATTTGTGCGATGGAGGGCTCCAATCTTGCAACTTTTTCTGCAGCCTGTTCCCGCAAATCGATCGGTACCCAGTCCGCGAATTTAAGATTCCGAAAATGAAGACCACTACTACGACTCTCTTTGGTGTGTGTCGGTGTTGTAGTAGTAGTATTTCTTAAGTTCACCTCAGTACTAGGTAATGCGCCCGGGTTAGCCGGACTGGGTGCAGCCGGAAACGGTTCATCCAGATTCGGCAAATCCGGAACTGGTGAGGCTGCGATTTCCTGCACGATGTAACTGCCGCCCCGGATCCGCCCGTGCTCGTCTCGAGAACGGACGAAGCGCAAATAACCAGCGTTACGTAGTTGCTTCAACAAGCCGTAGATCCCGTCTCGTCCCAGGTCGCCGCGTTTGCGTAGATCGTTCACGAGTACCTTCCAGTCGTCGGGTCGCGACAATAAATACGCGAGGAGGCCCCTGGCAGCCCAAGACAGACGGCTATCCTCAACGGCCCGCTGGTCGATAATCAGGAAGCGATGGCGCCTTGGCGCACGGATAATGGTGTTGCTCATGTCTCCGAGCGCCCAATGATGATCTCCGCGATTTCGTTGGCGGGGTAATAAACCCGCCGGCCAATCTTGCGGCCGCAAGCCTTAAGCGCGCGCGTTTGTTCGTCGCAAGGATAACTCAGGCTGTATCGAAGACCGCCGGTCGAGCGACCGAGTAATTCGGCGAGCTGCGTCTGTGAGAGTAGAGGGCCGTAACGTTCCGTGATTTGGTTTTCCAGCGTCGGCGCGCTGAAGCTGTTCGAGTCTTGCATAGTCCGTTATCTCCAAGGGTTTGCTGTGGAGACACGAGATTGCAAATCGTCAACTGCTTTGTCGAGGATAAATCCAATCACCAAAGTGCGGAGTTATTTTTCTTGACTTAAATTTCAAAATGCGAGGTTATTTTTAGCACGTGCTAAAAATAATTTTAGTAGGACCTTGCGGATGACTCTTGCCGCGGAAATGCAATTTCCTCCCTTTCTAGGCCAGAACTGTTGCTAAATCTTTCGCAACCGAATTGGCAAATTTTTGCCAATTCCCGGATCTTTGTTTATCTCCTAGGACGAACGCGTCAAAAGCGGCAGGATAGCTCTTGGACAGTCCCATCGGCAAAAACAAATCTCCGGCGCTTCGAATGCTAATGTAGTTAGCTCCTGTTCCCCGTTCGAGAAGCGGCTTCAACCAGCGGAACCGGGTCATCACCTTTAGGGCAAAGAGGATCTCATAGAAAGATTCTTGTTTTTTAGGGCGCAAGACAAACATGCAGTCGCTAATTCGTGCTTGTGAACTCGAAGCGTACCGACCGACCCGCTGGTAACAACCTCTGCCTACGCGCTGCAGCAATATATCAGTCTTCCGTATTGAGTCGATCCGCTTCCACGACCCCTCCAATCTATAGGGTCTAGGACGACGCCAGTATCCGTGTTCGAAATCACAGGTATGTATAACATCTGATGCGGTTATCGGCGACTTAACATTTCCTCGTTTAATTGAAACAATATCTGCTAATTTCTGCCAATTCAGGGCTTCTCTTCGATTAATAAGCTGTTCCGCAACTTTTTTAGAGTGGTTATACCCATAATCTAAGCGACCGAGCAATTCGCCGGGCTTAATCATCAGGTCCATCTTGTGTGGCTCGTTGAGGTCATGGTTAAACAGCGTGATCTTTCGTTGCTTGGCGCCCTTATCAAACACCAATAGATACATACGGGATTCAACATTCGGAAACGTGCCTGCGGGCAACTCATGAACGGAGCGGATCGCCCCGAGTTCCAACATATAAGAACGAATCCATTCTAGTGATTCGCTCATCACAATGGAGGTCGGCAGCACTGCTAGCAGTCGACCGTCGTCCGTTAGTAAATCAATAGCACGACACACAAATGCTGCTTCGACCGGCATCGCCTTCGATGCATAGCTTGATCCGAGATTAATTTCGCAAATTTGCTCGCGCCGCAAGCTCGTTTGAGCTGCAGCGAAAGGAGGATTCATGACGATACAATCAAATCTTGGCCGTCGACGGAGGTTGGCCCATCTAAGAAAATCCTCGTTTATACATTTCGGAGAAAAGTTCTTTTCTCGAATGAAGTTATTTTTGAGATCAAGAATCGCTTCAGCGTCAACGTCGATACAATAGACCGCTATATCCTCTCGTTGGATTCGCTTTACTAGAGGAGCAATGAGGGCACCCCCTCCGACGGACGGATCTAGGAGGTTAGAACATTTTCGTGGGGCGTATTCCGCAAGCTTTTTAGCTACGGCCGCCGGTGTCTCGAAACGTCTTACGTTCATTGGCTTCCGATGGCGTTTATTGAATATACGTGCCAATTCCCGAAGTCAGAACTGCGGCCAGACTTCCTGTGCGGGTGATCATAAATTACGCCAACGTTCGTATGCTCGGTCAGAAAGAGCGCTGCCCCCACTCCGTGGGGCTTCGTGCCAATCGGAGCGAGGAAAAGGCGCTCGTCCGCACTCAGTCCGGCGTAAATGTCCGACAGAAGCTCAACAACTGCCGCCGGGTTTTCTGCCCCACAAAAATGCATACCGCCCAGTACCTTTTTCTCGCTTATCACAGAGATGTTGTTCGCTAGAGAATCAGACTCCCAACCCGCCCGAAAAGCGGGGACACCGAAAACGATCGCGGTTCTTTCCGAGTTAATCATTTGCAGATCTTCAAACGCTCGAAGAAGTCGGGCGTCTTCAAAACCCAAAAAAAATACGCCTTTTTGTGGCTTTCGATCGCCTAGCAGTATTGCGTTACCAGGTATAGCGCGATAACCAGGTACAGAACTAGAGAGTTCAAAATCGCGCCTATGCAACAGAAGGTTGCTTCGCGGCCTCTTGTATTCTCCAGGTTCGACATAAATGATATCAATCTCTTGTATTCCGGCAGTCTTAAGCGCCCTACAGCACAACAAGATTTCAACAAATCCAAGAGTAGTTGCTTCAAGTACTATTGGGGTCGAGGACCTCGCGCTCAATTCAGCTGCGAAATCGTCGACTGCTAACCTCGCGTTGTCGAACGTAACCTCGAGGTCGTCGGGCGAGTAGGTAATCTCAAAAGAGTGTTTAGATCTGCTTCGAATTTCGTTAACGACCGCACGTCCGCGATCATCTAAAGCTATCCCATGTAATGCTACTTTCCAGCCGCGCAGGTCTACCTTTGTCGGGTCTTCCCCTTCTTGCAGCCTTATTAACACTAATTTTCGTCCAAGTGGCTGAATAAAGGCAGATATGTTTGATCTAAATCGACAGTCCATTGAGCCTGGTACCGCTTTAATAGAGAGGTAATCTGATCGTAGTTTCCGCGAATAAGTGTAGAGACTTCATTTGCCGGTAGTTCGAGCTTCCGCTTCTTCCGATAACTAATATGGAAGTAAGGCGCGTATATCGGATTTAGTACGTATTCGAGTCCTTCCGGGTCGGTCGCTGTCTTTTTCTTTGTTCCTTTAGATCGGAATAGAACAGACCATTTAATCGCTTCAGATATAAAGTCTGATTCTTCTTCGGTGAGTTCTGACTCCCCCTCTTGGATCGCAAAATGTGTTTTTTCGGGCTCGCTTTGTGTCGGTTGCTGCTGGGATAGTGAAAATAGGGATCCGAGTCGCAATACGAATGCATGCAAATTATCGCCTTGGCTACCAAAGCTCCGTATCTCCGAAAGGAAATGCGCAGAAACCTGACGGGCGGCTGCGGCTTGGGATTCCTGGCTAATTTCATAGGCGCTCCCAGCCCTATTGAGCGCTTGGTGGCAGAGTTCAAGGAAGTGTCTAAGATTTCCTTTCGACATGTAGCACAAGGTCAGGAACCCGCTATAAAATGGACACGGCCTTGGCAATCCATCAAAAAGTTGCAGATAGCAACCGACAAAATTGTTATGAACCCAATCCGTTGAACCGTAGAATTGATTTGGCTCATTCTGCCGCAGCAATCTGATGTTTTTCTCGATTGACTCCAACGTTAACCGTTCTCTAAACAACAGTGCGGGCATAATTATGGAAGCCATAGGGTCTTCTGGAACTAAAAAATCTTTAGGTGCTTTCGACGATTCCCTTCTTTGTTTCAGCGCTTTAGCTATCCGGTTTTTTAGCCGGTTAACCATTGCGGAGTCCGAAAAGACCCGTTCCGCGAGCTCGCCATAGGTATATGACGGAAAAAACGATTGAGCTTCCGTAATGATTTTTTTTCTGTAACCTGCAGAGCTGCGTTCAGATAGCTGATTTGGCTCTCGTAGTATTTCGGGCCTGAGCGAACTAATGTTTGTTCCGGCAAGGCTTAGACGGGAGAGTAAGATTTCCGCGGCGAAATATTGAAACTCCTCGTCCGAACCGAAATCCTCTAAGTCGATGTCTCTGAAATCATGAATATCCGATAGCGCTTCGTCTCCTTCAGTCCTTCTCGTTTTAAAACCGTTTCGTTTCATCGCCAAATTAAAAATCAACGGCGGCTCACTATGTTTAAGCCATGTGTTCACCATACGTTGTTGATAAATACTTAGATTCTCGTATTCGTCTATGTAAACGTAAAAAATGGCGTTTCTCAGTGTCGGAATCTGTTCGCGAATTAAGCCTGTTAGACGTTTCAGAAAACTTCGCGGCGGAAGAAATTCGGGCTGTTTAATATTTCGAATGTCGTTCGCCCACATCTCGAAACCGGCAAGTTGGTCTTCGAGGTACTCCAGAAGCTCTAATGGGCGGCTGGGGAGGGTCGGCGAAAATGCCTGAAGACGACGAAGATCTACTTCACTAACCAGATTTTCGGAAAGAAGGGCATTTGCGACGGAATAAATGCTCTTTAGGCTTCTAAGGATTTCGGCACCTAACACGATCGCGGCAAGATGCCCAAAGGCTGCACGCCAAGTATCCGACTTCAGCCCACGCTTATCTAGCAGGCTTGCAAACTGCGTATCTGCACGCCAATAGAGGCCGATGTGGCTGAGAGTCTCTTCTGGATAACCGCCGCGATCTTTAGAGAACGCGGACTCGTGTGAAAGGTAACGCAGCAACATCGTCTTCCCGCATCCTCGTCCACCGACAATTACACGCGGCTTTTGTGTATTGCCAAAATGGAGGCGAGGGTAGGCAGGCGATACAACGTATTCTTTCCAAACGTCGTAACCGAGCTCCTCAGTTCGATTGGAGGAAAATATCCGCTTTAATTTGTCTGATACCATTCGACGCTGCTATCGATCAAATAACGGACGCCAATTTGGCGAGTCGGGCCACCATAGTAGTGGCAATGAGTTGTCAGGCACCGCATGTTCAAATGCATATGCTAGTTCAAAATGTCCGTAACCTCGCCGGTCTGGACCCTGAAGATCAATGCCTCTATTTTTCAGCAGATCGTAATAAAAATCGCGCGCAGAATCTTCGCTGTTTACCTCGTCGGGGAAAATCTCTGCTTTCGGATCGAATAGTGCGTGGTTTTCATCCAGCGTTTCTGCGGCCCCCACGAGCAAGTGCGGGTATCGGCTTCGAAGTGCATTAACGCCGTCTATGTGCGCTACTAACGGGGCGTATACAAACGGCGTATTCGAAAGGACCGATTCTAATCCAGTGTTCTGAAGAAATTCGGCGAATTGCGTTCCAGTACCAAGGAAATCATCGATGAAAACGGGAATGTACCCGCTTGTCAAATACGTCGCGACTTGATCGGGTCTGCCGATCCAATGTTTTTGAAATCGCAGTTTTTTTTCCAAATTTCTAGCGACAAGAACGCCGCTTTTTATTGGAGGATCGTTTGGTGGAATTACAGGAATAAGTCGGACTCCTGGCTCAACTACGGTCTTAAGGTTTTGGTATATATCTCGAAATCTAGCGCCTTGCCCATTTTCTCTCCCGATATCTGGGATAGTGCGCTGAAACAACTGCCGCGACAACGCCAATGTCTGAGAGTTAGATCGGTAAACAAGAAAGTCCAGGATTCGAGCGCACAGGTACTTTTCTTCCGCAGTTCGGAAATTCCCGATCCATGCATCCAGTCGATGGGGCTCGATCCCAGCCCAGACCCCAAAGGCGATAAGGTCTCGGCACCTTTGGAAAATATGTTCCACATATGTTGGCCCGAAAGGAGGTACTTGAAACGTTGTCGTTGTCATTCTTTGCGCTTTATTTCGGGAAACATAATTTGCCGTGGCGGGTTAAATCCACAAAAAAATCCGAATTTAGACCCGCCGCGATTCGGGGCTATGGCGTCGCATTCACCGTTACTATAGCCGTGTGCTCGCGTAACGTACTCAGTGATTTTTCGGCCCATATCTTTTTCGACCGGTTACGATTCTGCGCTCAACTATTCCTGTTCGGAATAATAGCCTTCGACACCCGCTAACAATGTATCCTTGCGCGAAGGACCTGCCCGAACTTATTGGCGTAACTGATCCAATCGCTGCACCAAATCCTCGGCCCGCAAATGCGTATACCGCTTCAACATTTGCATGGACTTATGCCCGGAAATCGCGGCAATCTCCTGGTCCCCAAGTCCGATCTCAACCAGTCGGGAAACCGCTTCATGCCGCAGATCATGAAACCGTAAATTCTTAATCTTCGTATCCTTAATTATCTTCTTCCAAGCCATCCGAAACTCATACGGCCTGCGTTTCTTGTCGCGCCCAGGTTCACCCCAGAAGATCATATCGGTATCCACCGGACGAACCGGATGGTCGAGCGCTGCGGTCAATACCCTTACCGCTTCTTTACTCAACGGCACGGTCCGATCGGTTCCGTTTTTCGTATTGCTCAGCCGGACCACCCGACGTTTTAGATCAACTTGCCCCCGGCGCAGCGTGGTGATCTCGCCGGCCCGCATGCCTGTGTAAAGACCCGTGCGTACGATCCATCCCAACATCGGGTTTGAGTATTTGTCGCAAGCGTTCAGCAGTTTCGTTTCCTCATCCGCGCTCAGTCGCCGATTCCGTCCTGCGCCTGGCGGCGGTTTGCGGATATTCATCACGGGGTTGTAAACCAAGCCCAGGCGCCATTCCTTGATGGCGATAGTGAAAAGATGGGAGAGGAGGGAGAGTTCCAATCGTACGGTATCCGGCGACTTTCCGTCAGCAAGTCGCAGGTCCCGGTATTCCGCGATTAGATTCGGATTGAGCGCGGCCAGGCTGTAATCGCCAAGTTCCGCCTTCAGCGCCTTCGCCTTGTGCTTCTCGGCGCTCGCGGTGCTCGGCTTCTTCGTTGACGAAACTTCGCGCAGATATCGATCGATGGCTGCCTTCAGCAGCATCTTGCCGGCGTCTGCGCGGTCGATATACACCCCTCGCACCATCTCGTCTTCGGTCCGCCGCGCCCAATCCTCAGCGTCGCGTTTCGTGCGAAATGTTTTGATGGTGGTCGGCCAGCCGCTTTTGCGGATCATGGCTTTCCAGGTATTCGATGGGGTCCTTTTTATCGTCGCCACAGGGTCTTCCGGTACACAACTGATCCGAAAGTGTACCGAAGGACCAAGGGATTACAATTCCCGTTTTGCTAAGCAATTGAAAAGATTGGTGGGCCCGGTAGGACTCGAACCTACGACCAAGGGATTATGAGTCCCCTGCTCTAACCAACTGAGCTACAGGCCCGGAATATGGGAAAGGCAAGGCATCGTTAGACCAAGAGGTATTCTCGGCGTAGCCGAACGTCTGCGCAATAGTTAAGCGAGTCGCGGCTAGTCGAGGAACGTACGCAGTCTTTCGGAACGCGATGGGTGACGCAACTTCCGCAAGGCCTTAGCTTCTATTTGCCGGATCCGCTCGCGGGTAACGTCGAATTGTTTGCCGACTTCTTCAAGCGTGTGGTCGGTGTTCATATCGATTCCAAATCGCATCCGCAACACTTTCGCTTCGCGCGCGGTTAGCCCCTCGAGTACTTCGCCTGTACTACGGCATAGTCCCTCGAAGGTCGCCGAGTCGACTGGCATTTGGATGTTTTGATCTTCGATAAAATCGCCAAGATGCGAGTCTTCGTCGTCTCCGATCGGCGTTTCCATAGAGATCGGCTCTTTCGCGATCTTGAGTACCTTGCGGATCTTATCCTCTGGCATCTCCATTCTCTCGGCCAGCTCCTCCGGCGTGGGCTCGCGGCCCTTTTCCTGCAGGATCTGTCGCGAAATCCGATTGAGTTTGTTGATCGTCTCGATCATGTGCACCGGAATACGTATCGTCCGTGCTTGGTCGGCGATCGATCGTGTAATCGCTTGTCGGATCCACCATGTAGCGTAGGTGGAGAACTTGTAACCGCGGCGGTATTCAAATTTATCCACGGCCTTCATCAATCCGATATTGCCTTCTTGAATCAAATCAAGGAACAGCAATCCACGATTGGTATATTTTTTGGCGATTGAAATAACCAGGCGCAAGTTTGCCTCAACCATTTCCTTTTTAGCGCGGCGCGCTTTGGCCTCACCGATCGACATGCGTCGGTTGATCTCTTTGATTTCAGTGACGCTAACGGCAGTATGTTCCGCTATCTGAGTAAGCCGTGTCTGGATCTGTTGGATCTCGCTTTGCCGGCCCTTAATCGCAGCAGCGTATGGTTTTTTCTGTCTTATCACAGACCGCAGCCATTTCGGATCTGCTTCCGCATCGATAAACGCTTTAAGGAAATCTTTACGTGGCATCTTGCAGTCTTTAACGCAGATATCGAGGATCGCCTTTTCTTGCTGGCGAACTTCATCAACCGCAACGCGGACTTTCGATGCTAGTAATTCGGTGTGTTTTGGTGAAAGTTTGAATTCAAGAAATTTTTCTTGTAATTCGGCACGCAGTGCGATCGTCCGTTTATGGTCGCGACCGTTGCGTTTCGTCGCGCTGACAACCTTCTTATAGTGTTTTTGGTATTCGCCAAAACGTTGCAAAACTTCCTCGGGATCGAGCGGGTTCGGCGGCGGATCGTCATCGTCGGAATCATCGTCCGAATCGCTTGAGTCACTTGTCGCGTCATTCATCGTCGGCGCTGGATTTGCCTCGGCGTAGATGTCGACAAAGCCGCTGATGATATCGGTCAGCTTGATTTCCTCCTTGACCGAGCGCTCGTATTCGGCGAGAAAAGTCTCGGACACCGCGGGAAAGTCGGCCAGCGCGCGCAGCACCTGGCTCAAGCCATCCTCAATCCTCTTGGCGATTTTAATCTCGCCTTCGCGGGTGAGGAGGTCCACCGTACCCATTTCCCGCATGTACATCCGTACCGGGTCCGTGGTGCGGCCAAATTCGTTTTCAACTGCCGCCAGCGCCGCGGCAGCTTCTTCCGCTGCCTCATCGTCGACATCGTTGTCGTTGAGCAAAATGCCATCGAGATCGGGTGCTGTTTCATGCACCTTGATCCCCATGTCATTGATCATATTGATAATATCTTCGATCTGTTCTGGATCGACAATATCATCAGGAAGATGATCATTGACCTCGTGGTAGGTCAGAAAGCCTTGCTCCTTACCTTTCGCGATAAGGACCTTAAGTTGCGACTCCCCGTCCTTTTTTTCGATTTCGTCAAGGGTTTCCATAGCTAATACGCGTACCTTTGCTCAAAGAGGTGTTTTTTGTTGTTCAACGGTTTACGGCAACTCATAAAAGTCTAGTCTAAAGTTGCCCAAACGCCAGTTGGGGCGTCCCGACAGGCAGCCGAACAGTATAGACCAAAATTTGCTATTTTGCGCAGCCGAGCGCCGAATCCATGGTTCAGCCAGCCTCGTCCGTGCGGCGTCGCAATTCCGCCTGCGCTCGCTCAAATGCGCTCGGCTCAGCCTTGCGCAGAAGCGCATCCACGGCCTGGGTAAACTCGATCGCATGCGCCTCATCATCGAGTTCCAGCGGGGTTTCTAGCTGTTGCTCCAAGATCGTCGCATGTGGTGTGTCGCGATAATGTTCGACCAAGGCACCAGTGGTTAGGTTTGGGCGATTGGCGATTAATTCAAGCAACTCTGCCAACAAACTCGCATTTTCATCAGGCAGCCGTGCAATCGGGGCGTAGTCCGCCACTAGATTTGCGAGTTTCGGGTCGAATAATAGGCGTTTCATAGCTTGCTCGACCATCGATGCGCGACCACGGCGTTGTGCCCGGCGGGCGGGTCGGGGCTGGGGTCGAACACCACCGGCCAGCGCAACCAATGCTTGCGGGTCCAAATCGGTGATCTCGGCGATCCGTTGGACTAATAGTTGTCGGAACGAGCCGCGTGGGATTTTCTTGACCATTGGTTCGGCCAGATCGATGAATCGGGCACGACCGTCGATCGAGCTTAGATCCGTCTTTTTGCTCAATTCATCGAGCAGGAATTCGGACAATGGTTTGATTGCGTCGCGGCCGGTGAACACCCCGGGGCCGTGTTCGCGCACAAAACTATCTGGGTCGTGGCCTTCTGGAATGAAAATGAAGCCGGCTTGGCGGCCGTCGTGGATCAGCGGCAATGCAGTCTCGAGTGCCCGCCACGCGGCGCGTCGGCCGGCCGCGTCACCGTCGTAACAAAAAACCACCTCGGGTGCGGTCTTGAATAGAGTTTCCAGTTGTTCCGCAGTCGTTGCCGTGCCCAAGCTTGCGACGGCGTTATTCACGGTAAATTGGGCCAATGCCACGACATCCATATAGCCCTCGACGACCAGTATCCGCGAGGTGTTTTGCTGAGAGCGTCTGACTTGATATAGGCCGTATAACTCACGACGTTTTTGGAATACCGGGGTTTCGGGCGAATTTAAGTACTTTGGTTCACCCTTGTCGATTACGCGCGCGCCGAACGCAACCACTCGCCCGCGGCGATCAAGGATCGGAAAGGTAATGCGGTCGCGGAATCGGTCGTAGCGACGCTTCTGATCGTTCTCGATGACCAGACCGGCGTGAATTAAACGCTGCATTGCTTGGTCGTCTATGCCGAGCGCTGTGATGAGCCCGTCCCAGGCATCCGGTGCGAATCCAATACCGAACTGTTTCGCGATGATGCCGCTGAGGCCGCGTGATTTTAGGTAGTCAACGGCACGATCGCGATCACTGTGGGTTTTGAGTTGCTCGGCAAAATATTTCTGGGCGCGTTCGAGAATTTCATAGAGCGGTGAATAGTCTATTTTCGGGCTGTGAGTGCCTTCCTCGCGGGGCACTTCGAGCCCCACACTACTCGCCGCCTCTTCGATGGCCTCGACGAAACTTAGGCCGCGGTGATTCATCAGGAAGCCCAACGCGGAACCGTGTGCGCCGCATCCGAAGCAATGATAAAACTGCTTTTCCTGACTGACCGTGAACGATGGTGTTTTCTCGCCGTGGAATGGGCACAGCGCCTGGTAATCGCGCCCAGTTTTCTTCAACGGGACATCGTTGTCGACAATATCAACAATGTCGACCCGGTTGAGAAGGTCATCGATGAAGGTTTGTGGAATACGCCCTGGCACGGTACTTCTTAATCGAGAGTGCTTGGCAACAATAGTGCCGCCAATGCGCTAGGGCATGCAACCAGCAGACACTGCCGGCGCGGCGTTTACCGCGAATGTGTCCCTAGGTAGATAATCTCGCCTTCACCGTGGCGCCGACGGCGCCTAAATCGGCGCGACCTTGTAGGGTCGATTTCAACACTCCCATGACCTTGCCCATATCTTTGATTGAGCTCGCACCAGTAGTAGATATCGCCTCGTCAATCGCGGCCGCGATCTCTGCTTCGCCAAGCGCTGCCGGGAGATAGGATTCGAGTAGGTCGAGTTCGAATTGCTCCTGCTGAACGAGATCGTTACGACCGGCTTTTTCGTAATGGGAGATCGATTCGCGGCGCTGCTTCGCCATTTTGCCCAAGATTGCCAAGGCAGCGGCATCGTCGACATCAGTTCGAGTATCGACTTCTTGCTGCTTTATAGCAGCAAGAATGAGGCGCAAGGCGCCAACTTTTTGCTTCTCGCCGCTTTTAAGCGAAGCTTTTACGGCTTCGCTGAGTTTAGATTTGATTTCGTCCGTCACAGATCAGTGACCAGCTAGCGAGGAGTTTTGGATCAGTAGGGTCGCGTGCGCTGTGAGGTCTGTCTCGACGCCTTTTTCTGCCAGCGCTTCACGGCGGCTGCGGCTTTGCGTTTTCTGACCTGGGTCGGCTTCTCATAGTACTCGCGTCGATGTACTTCGGCGAGGACACCGGCTTTTTCGCATGCTCGTTTGAAGCGCCGCATTGCGATATCAAACGGTTCGTTGTCTCTCACTTTTACCGTGGGCATGTGCTTTTCTAGATCCTAATTTACGCGAGGCAGCGGATAAGTCTATCGACGATTGGGTCGAAAGTCGATAGTTTAGGGCCTAATTTAGCAAAGGGTCTAGGCATGCTCGTCCTCGGAATCGAAACCTCATGTGATGAAACAGGGATCGCGCTATTTGACGGCGATCGCGGCATCCTGGCTCACAATGTCTACAGCCAAGTCGAAATCCATGCCGCCTACGGCGGGGTGGTGCCGGAGCTTGCTTCACGCGACCATATTCGCAAAACACTCCCGCTGATCAAGCAAACACTGGCGGAGGCCTCGATCGGGCTCAACGCGCTGGACGGCATCGCCTACACCGCCGGCCCTGGACTCATTGGGGCACTATTGGTGGGGAGCGCCGTGGCCCGCAGTCTGGCCTTTTCGCTCGATATTCCGGCGCTCGGCGTACATCATATGGAAGGCCATTTGTTATCGCCCCTACTAGATGACGATCCACCGTCCATGCCATTTCTGGCGTTATTGGTTTCGGGCGGCCATACCATGCTGGTGGAGGTGCAAGCACTTGGCGACTATCGCATCCTGGGCGAGTCGCTCGATGATGCTGCCGGCGAGGCATTTGATAAGGTCGCAAAAATGTTGGGGCTAGGATATCCCGGTGGACCTGCGGTGGAGCGCCTGGCGCAAACCGGAAATAGCGGTCGTTTCCGCTTTCCGCGTCCGATGACCAACCGGCCAGGACTGGATTTCAGTTTCAGCGGGTTGAAGACCTACACATTGAACACCATCAATGAATATGGCGACGCTGATGCGGTTCGCGCGGATATTGCCTGCGCTTTCGTTGATGCGGTAGTCGATACGTTTGTGATCAAATGTCGACGCGCGATCAAGCAAACGGGTCTCAAACGCCTCGTCGTTTCCGGCGGGGTTAGTGCAAACCGAGCATTGCGAGAAGGCCTGTCAACCATGGCGCGTCCGCTTGGTGCAACGGTGCACTATCCCCGGTTCGAATTTTGCACCGACAATGGCGCCATGATCGCCTACGCCGGCCACTGTCGGTTGCAGGGGGGCGTATCGGAAGCATTGGGGTTTGTCGTACGGCCGCGATGGCCCCTAGATTCACTTGCGTCGCCACCGAAACCGGAGGTGCATTAGGGTTTGGCAGCGGAATTACCGATTTTGTCTTCGGTTCCGTTTATCAGGTTACGAATATTTGAGCGATGGCGCCAAAAGACAAACATGCCCATTACGCTAATGGCAGCGACGATAGCCAACGGCGCGCCAAGTAGAAGTGCGGCGAGCGGCGCCAATGCGGTTGCGGTTAAGGCCGACAGCGATGAGTAGCGCGTTACCGCGGCGACCGTGATCCAACAAGCGATGAACACGATTCCCAGCCAAATTTTGAATCCCAGCAAAACCCCAATCAAGGTAGCGACCCCTTTGCCCCCAGTGAATCCAAAAAACACGGGGTAGAGATGGCCGACGAATGCACCGACACCGGCCAACGCGATGGCGACGTGGTCAAAACCGAGTACTGTACAGAGTACGACGGGGACAAAACCCTTGGCCACATCACCGAACAATGTCAACCCAGCGGGGACTTTGCCGAATTCGCGCAGGACGTTGGTGGTGCCGGGGTTGCGTGATCCCACCACCCTCGGATCGCCGTGTCCAAGCATCCGGCAAATCACGATCGCCGAAGAAACGGAGCCGCACAGGTATCCACCAATTAACCAAAGAATCGCCATGTCCGTATTGGATACGATGCAAATTAGGCATTCAAGCCCGGACACACGATGATGTCTGCTACTATCGCGGCGACCGTTAGTCGAGCACTCGAATATAGCTATGGATATCGTCTACTTACACGGCTTACGTCTCGAAACAATCATCGGGATTTGGGAATGGGAGCGACAGGTTAGGCAGACGGTTGTTGTTGACCTCGATCTCGGTACGGATATCGCCCAAGCGGCCAGCAGCGATGCGATCGAAGATACTGTTGACTACAAGGAAGTTGCAAATCGCTTGGTTAAACTTGCCAACGAGAGCGAATTCCTACTTGTCGAAGCCTTAGCGGAGAACATCTCCGAAATATTGATCAATGATTTTGGTGTCGAGTGGCTACGCATTCGGATCAATAAACAAGGTGCACTGACAGGGGTACGCGATGTCGGTGTGATCATCGAGCGAGGGCGCACTTAGATAATGTAATCATGATCGACGACGATGGCGCGGATCTATATTGGGGTCGGTAGTAACAGCGATCCAACACGGAATATTGCAAATGGTTTGCGCGCACTGATGCGGCATTTCGGAAAATTGACGCTATCGCAAACCTACGCAACTGAGCCGGTCGGCGGAGCGGGTGGTGAATTCTATAATCTCGTCGTCGGTTGCGATAGCGCCGCCGATGACGTCAATACCGTCGTCGATCAGTTAAGAGCAATCGAATCCGCCTGTGGCCGTACGCGTTCGCAAAGCGATCATGCCGCAATTGCGCTCGATTTAGATCTGTTGTCGTTCGACAATATACGAATGCGCACCGACAGCATAATTATTCCCCATGAGGACTTATTAAAACGTGCCTATGTTTTAATGCCGCTTGCGCAAATCGCCCCGAAGACGCGCCACCCAGAAATCGGCGACACTTACGAAAATATGTGGAGCAAATTCACTGGTAAATCTGGAGTACTTCGCGATGTCACGCCGCTATTTGAAGACGTCTACCGCTTAAACGAATCCCTTAGCGTTTCGGGCAATTCGTCTTGATGCGCTTGCGAAATCGCGTCACTATGTGCCCGTACCCGCCAGCATTTTGCTAGCCATGAGAAAATCCGCTTTATCACTCGTTCTAATCCTATTAGGTCTGATTGCGATCACGGCGTGTAATCCAATCAAGAATATACAGAAGCGTGAGAGCATGACGCAGCTGCGTGCCGTGGTGAATACCTATCGAAAACTAATGCGGTGGGGACATTACGATCAAGCCGCTCAGTACGTGAAAGCACGCGATGGTTCCAGCAGCGAGCCCGATTTTAAAGACATGAACCGCTACAAGATAACCAACTTGACGATCGCTGATGAAATTGTGTCCAAAACCGATTCCGAGGCGAAGGTTACTGCGTACATAGATTTTTATGATATCGATAGCGGGCGTGCGTCATCCGCAAGAGAAGATCAGTTCTGGTGGTACGACGAAGAAGAGAAGCGCTGGTTCCTTGGTTCGCCAATGATCAATTTTTCGGAAGTGGCCGAATA
This sequence comes from Gammaproteobacteria bacterium, assembly GCA_021773835.1. Lineage (GTDB taxonomy): Bacteria > Pseudomonadota > Gammaproteobacteria > UBA11873. Next base: position 77,799 of record JAJFJQ010000066.1, on the reverse strand, counting down.
ACGGCGTCATTGCCGCTCAGTCATCTTTAAGGGCAGGCGGCCGATTAAATAAATATTGAACGTCCGCCGTCGACTTCGATGATCTGTCCAGTGACATACGGGGCGCTAGCCAGGTAACAAACGGCATCGGCAATGTCGGTTGTCGCACCCAAGCGACCGAGCGGTGTTTTCTGCATAACCTCAAGGCGATGATCCGGATCGTCACCCGCGGCCCACATGATTGGCCCAGGCGCCACGCCATTGACCCGTATGTGAGGGGCCAGGTCAAGTGCCAGCGCTTTCGTTAGTCCAGCCAGCCCGGCTTTGGATGCGCAATAAACGGCGTGGCCTAATTGTGGCCGCATGGCGTAGATATCGGTTAGGTTTATAATTGCGCCATTCGCCTCACGCAGCATTGGTATTGAGCCGATGCTAAGGAGGTAAGGGGCCCGTAGGTTAGTGGAGATGATGCGATCCCAAGCATCAACATCGCCAATGTTCAGTGCTGACGGTTCATAGATCGAAGCGTTGTTCACCAAGAGGTCGAGTCTGCCCCAATAATCGTTGACGGCCGCAATCAGATCATCGGCGAATGTCGCGGTAGACAAATCGCACTGGATCGCAAAGGCACTATCGTTGCGTTCGGCATTTAGTGACGCAACAAGCGCATTGGACTGGGTGTCGCTGGTGTTGTAATGAACTGCGATTCGGTATCCGATCCGGTGAAGGGAGCGCGCGGTTTGTGCGCCGATACGCTGGCCAGCGCCAGTGATGAGTACGGTTTTGTCCATTCGGTCCTCCGCCAATGTATTATCACTGAACCGGTTGACTCCGTGCGCCATGTAGTAGGCGCGTGGCGCATCGAGTCAACGCTTTGAATCGCGACGAGGTCGTACAATAAGCAACATTGTGAAGTCCGTCGACCGATAGAACCGTTCATTATGCTGCATGCAACCGATTTTCCAGAGCCATCCGAAAGCGCACTGGCGGTGTCAAAGGCACTGTGCGATTGCATCCGTCAAGCCGTGCCGGTCGATGGACATATCGGTTTTGATGACTACATGCGTATGGCGCTGTATCAGCCGGGTTTAGGGTATTACCAAGCGGGCGCTGTCAAATTCGGAAGCGATGGTGACTTTATTACCGCGCCGGAATTATCTCCAATGTTTGGAAATTGCATTGCCCGGCAGTGCGCGGAGATCCTAGAGACTACCGGTGGCCATATCTTGGAGATTGGTGCTGGAAGCGGCATGCTCGCGGCGCAGCTTCTAGGCGCCTTGGGGAAGATTGATAGCTTACCGGAGCGCTATCAGATCTTTGAGCTAAGCCCCGCTCTACGAGAACGGCAACAAAGCACCCTTGCCGAACGCGCGCCCGAGCTATCTGATCGAGTTGAGTGGCTATCACAGTTGCCGCGCGCGCCAATTGACGGCGTGGTCATTGCAAATGAAATTCTCGATGCATTACCGCTAAGGTGCTTTAAAACTATCGACGGGCAGATCTTTGAACGTCGCGTACGCTCAGTGGATGATAATTTTACTTGGTTGGATGTACCCGCCGATGCCGCGTTGATTGAACAAGTGCACAGCGTTTTATCAAGCGACATCATTAACGCTGCAAGTGAGTACGTTTCCGAGATCAATATCGGCATAAACCCGTGGATCGCCGATTTGGCTCGGATGATGCGGCGGGCCGTTGCATTAATCATCGACTATGGACATCCGCGATCCGAGTACTACCACCCACAGCGATCTGGTGGCACCTTGCAGTGTTACTTTCGCCACCGTAAACACGACGATCCGTTTCGTCTTCCTGGACTTCAAGATATTACGGCGTCGATCGACTTCACTAATGTTGCGGAAGCCGCCGATGGTTGTGGTTTGCAGATCCTCGGTTTTGCAGAGCAGGCTAGCTTTTTACTAGCCACGGGATTACTTGACGACGCCGAACAGCTGTCCCTAGCGGCAAACGATGTTGATCGATTAAAAATTGCACAAGAAACAAAAGTTCTTACTTTGCCGAGCGAGATGGGTGCAAGCTTCAAAGTTTTCGCTGCCGCGAGGGGTTACAATCTTCCTTTGCGGGGTTTTCAACGCCGCGACGAGCGTCACCGACTCTAAAACGCGTAGAAAATTCTGGAAATAAAACTTGCTGCTCCCGCAACTAATCGCCATTGCCGTGCTCCAGGGAATCACGGAGTTTCTGCCCATCTCAAGCTCGGGCCATTTGATTTTGCTGCCGCACCTCACGGGCTGGTCGGATCACGGGTTGGCGTACGACGTAGCGGCACACTTTGGCACGCTCATCGCGGTGGTGTTCTATTTCCGTTCAGATCTCAGGAGCATGCTGTCGCATTGGTGTAGAAACCTTACTGGCGGCCCCGCAAATGAACACAGTCGACTCGGGTGGGCGGTGCTATGGGGCACGGTACCCGTCGGGGCGATAGGTTGGTTCACGCATGATTTTATTTCAACGCATTTGCGCGACCCGGTCATCATCGCCGGGACAACGATTGGGTTCGGTGTCGTTTTGTGGCTTGCTGATCGCCTCGGGCAGCGGGTTCGAGACACTTCGACCTTAAGCTGGTCTGATGTTGTGTTAATTGGATCCGCCCAGGCCTTGGCATTGATACCCGGTACGTCGCGATCGGGGATAACCATTAGCGCGGGACTTGCCCTTGGATTGACCCGCTCGGCCGCAGCGCGCTTTTCATTCCTGCTGTCTATTCCAGTGATCCTGCTCGCGACGCTTTACGAGGCGTGGCGTCTTATCGAAATCGTTGAATCTATCGATTGGGCTGGATTACTAATCGTTGCGGCAGGCGCTGCCATCAGCGCATTTTTGTGCATTGCCATCTTCTTAAGAACATTGGAGCAAGTGGGGATGTTGCCATTTGTACTATATCGGCTCGCGCTTGGGGCGTTTCTGTTAAAGGTTTATCTATAAATCGTGCTCACCGAGCCCTCTGCTAATGTCAGCTCTGTTAACGTGAACTCGCTCAAGCACGTTCGAGTCGTGCAACTTACTCCAATCAAGGCTGTCGTATATGTGCAACTGTGAAACCCGATGGGCCTTTCGATGAGGGAAGCTTTGAAAATATTATTATCGCTTATGGCACTGCTAATTGGTGGCACGATGCTGCCGACTATCGCAGCACAACCGGATGCTGCTGCGGGGGCGAACGTTCCGACGGCCATCGCGACGTTCGCCGGCGGATGCTTCTGGTGCATGGAGCCGCCCTATGACAAGTTGGACGGGGTTATATCCACGACCTCTGGCTACATCGGCGGCCACAAAGAAAATCCAACTTACAAGGAAGTTTCCGCCGGGGACACGGGTCACACCGAAGCCGTGCAGGTGGTCTATGACCCGACTAAGGTTTCCTATACAAGGCTGTTGGCGGTGTTTTGGCCGAATGTGGATCCGACGACTCCAGATAGACAGTTCTGCGATCGCGGTAGTCAATACCGAACGGGTATTTTTTATCACGACGAAGAGCAGATGCGCTTAGCGAATGCATCGAAAGAGTCCTTAAAAGAAACCAAGCCATTCGTCGCGCCGATCGTCACGGAGATTGCGGCCGCCGGGAAATTTTATCCGGCTGAGGAATATCACCAAGATTATTACTTGAAGAATCCGCTCCGTTATAAGTTCTATCGGTTTAACTGTGGTCGCGATCAACGGCTAAAGGAACTTTGGGGTGAGAATCCTTAGGGCACGGCACCGCCGCTTACCGCAATTGTAGAGAAATGCAATGTTCGAACAGTGACTTGAATTTTGCGCTATCGATGAGAGATATTCGTTTATACTCCGGTCTAGTGCAACAGGTCTGCGTTATTGTCGTATCGTAACGAGTTATTGCGTCAGCTAAACACGAATGAGTTCAATTCCGAAATATCAAGTTGTCATGTTCGCCGACGTTGTCGGTAGCACATCACTGTATGAATCGCTTGGTGATGAACAGGCGCAGCGCATGATTGCCGAATGTTTGGCGCTCGCAAAAAACGCGACAAATGCCCACAGCGGTAGAGTCGTCACCGAACTCGGCGATGAGATCATGACGACATTTACCGATCCTGGAGACGCGGCAGCGGCTGCCTGTGAGATTCATGCGAAAATGACCGAGACTAGCGGCATAGGTGCTGACAATACGAATCTCAGAATGCGCATCGGTCTGCACCATGGTCCGGTTGCAGGACGCAGTGACGCCTTACTAAGCGAAACCGCAAAAATTGCCCATTGGGCGGCAAGCAATGCTAAACCGGAGCAAACCTTGGCAACTGCGGCCGTCATCGACGCCTTACCTCGAATCTATCAGGCAGTGTCACGCTACGTCGATGATGAAACATGGAATTTCATCTCAATCGAACATATGGCGGTGCATGAGATCATTTGGGATGTCGAAGGGGTCACTGCGTATTCAGGGGAGATCCCGACACTCGATTCCCAAAAGTGCGTCGGCGTGAAGTTTTCTGCCGTCGGTAACGAAGTAACTTTAAATACCGACAGACCGGTGATTTCGATTGGGCGGGGCAAGGATAATGACTTGATCGTGAGCAACGATCTCGCGTCCCGACAACATTTAAGTGCTCAATTTTCTCGCGGACGTTGCACAATCACGGACAACAGCACGAACGGCACCGTCATATTTACAGACGCGGATAAAGCAGGTCACGAATTAAAGCGTGATTCATTCACGCTCATTGGTTCTGGAACAATCGTGCTAGGACAGCCATCCGATAGTGACGAGAAGTACACCATTCGTTATCAGTCCGTTTGATCGAGTCTTGATTTCGTCAATGCTTTAATGCGGGCGTCGTCGAGCGCTGCCCGCAACGCCTCACCATTCAGATTTTGTTCGGTAAGTTTTCTCGTATCGACCACACTTACGACTTCGCGCGCCTTACGCAAATAGCCGGCAGGGGCGTAGACATCGCGCGATTTCCCGTCCCTCCCGGTTGCATCTATTTCGCATGCGATGAGGATCTCCTCAAAACGTTCTGGTCGTCTCAAGGCGTCTAAATTCAATAAGAGCTTGAATAACTTTGCGGGCCTTAAATCCTGTGCGCGATGAACTTGGAGATGGTATTTGGTTACGGCGAGGGCCAGTCCGCGATGTGATTTGGGCACTTTAAACCTATTGCAGAAATCGCTCACCAAGCTAACGCCGCGTTCCTCATGACCAACATGGGCCGGCAGTAGCGCAGGATCTGTCGTCCCTTTGCCTAGGTCATGAACCAACACAGCGAATCGGATATTCGATCCAACATTACGCTCCGCCGCTTGCCGCAGAGCTAGACAGATATGTTCGCCGGTATCTATTTCCGGGTGATATTTCTCCGGTTGCGGAATGCCAAATAACCGATCGATTTCCGGAAACAAAACCCCAAGTGCGCCACATGCTCGTAAGGTGCGAATAAATCGATCGGGTTGTGCTTCGCATAAGGCCCGATCTAACTCCGACCATACGCGCTCAGCGGCAAGCGACAGTAATTCGTCGCCACATGAGATGTCACGCATTAAGGCATTGGTCTCCGGTGCCACATCGAAACCGAGGCGGGCAGAGAATCGAGCGACCCGTAGGACTCGTAGAGGGTCTTCAACGAAAGCTGGGCTAACATGTCGCAGGATGCGCGCGCGCAAGTCGCGTTGACCGTTGAACGGATCGATTAGCGATCCGTCTTCAGTCTCGGCAATCGCATTTATCGTTAGGTCGCGACGCGAAAGATCTTCTTCCAAGGTAACGGTGGAAGACGAATCAACGCTGAATCCATAATAGCCTTTGCCCGTTTTACGCTCCGTTCTGGCAAGCGCATATTCTTCGTGGGTCTCGGGATGCAGGTAAACCGGAAAGTCTTTGCCAACCCGCTTATATCCGAGCCGCTTCATTTCCTCGGGACTCGAGCCAACGACGACCCAATCGCTGTCAGTATGCTCCCGACCTAGGAGTCGATCTCGGACAACACCTCCGACTCTATAAACACGCATCGTCAAACGATCGATAGCGCATCATTACTGTCGTCGAGCATGCGAACGGAAATCGTAGTAGCGCATACGTTCAAACTTGTCGCCGAGGTAGGCCGGCACTACTTCACCAATTGCGGTGGGTTTGATCCCAAGTTGCACTAGCCCATTATCGTGACGGCATACGCTGTCTTCGCTCGCCGAACGAAGGTTGTCGCGTGAGAATGGTTTACCTGGGAAGTATTCGAAAACGTTAGCTTGCAATGTGGACATCGTCCGGCCTAATGGAATGATTGCCGACTTACTATGGACTAATTTAGCGACATATCGCACCAGATTTAGCAAGGTTTCAACTTCCGGGCCACCGAGGTCGTAGCGCACACCGAATGTCGTTCGGTCAGTTAGCGCGCCGATAATTGCCGTTGCAACATCGCCCACAAATACCGGCTGGAATTTTGTTCGAGCGCAAGCGAGTGGTAGCGCCGGTGATATCCGCAGCAACTTAGCGAAACGATTAAAAAAACTATCGTTCGGACCAAAAATTACCGATGGTCTGAATACCGTTGTCGGCAAACCTGCGTCATGTGCAGCCATTGCCGCATTTTCCGCTTCGCCTTTCGTACGCAGATAATAACTTGCCGCGAACGGCTCCGCGTTGAGTGCGCTCATATGGACATAGCGCTTTACGGATGCATCCAAGCAAGCCTTGATTATCATTCTGGTCAGCTCGGTATGAACTTGGCGAAATTCCGCCCCGTTGTCGCGCTTTTCGTTAACAATTCCGGCAAGGTTTATAATTGCGTCACACTTTGAGATTTGCTCGGCGATATCGCTTTCGTTATTCGGGTCGATCTCTATTACTTCCGTGTTTGGAAGCGGCCACAGGTGGCGAGCGCGATCTCGCGAACGTGTGAATATTCGCACACGCGGTCCAAGTTCTGCGATCTCGTTTGCGATGCAGGTGCCGACGAAGCCGGTCCCGCCAAATATTCCAATCTTTTCGATTAACACTGTTGCTTGGTCCCTATTGGCGCTGCGTCTGTTAGGCGGTTCGTTAGCGGTTGGATTATTTCCTTAAGTCGCCATTGGTATACGGTTGCATAAAACGATGCACGACGTACATACCGACGAGTCTCGGTGAACGGTATTGTATCGATCCAAATATCTGCTGGCACGCATCCGGATTTAGGTAGCCAGGTTCGCACCCGATGCGGGCCCGCGTTATAGGCCGCTGCAGCCAAAGAGAAGCTTCCGCCGAAGCGGTTAAGCATCTGCTTTAGATACGCACTTCCGATAGTGATATTTCTCGAAGGTTCGAGTAGCGCTCGCGCGTTCGGAAGTGTTGCGCCGATACGGCGGGCTGTTTCGCGACCGGTTGCGGGCATGAGTTGCATCAAACCTAAAGCACCAGCCGGTGACCTTGCATCGGTCATAAATGCGCTCTCTGTGCGGATAATACTGTAGATCACCGATCTGTCGAGGCCACGTTTTTCCGCAAACTGAGCGACAAGGTCATCATGTAATAGTGGGAATCGGATCTCCAGGTCGTCGTAGGCTTTCGCCTTGCCGAGCGCGAGGATCGCGCGGTCGTACCAACCCCAGCTATGGACCACGACGGCAGCGACTTCGAGCTGTCTGAGACTTAGGTGATCGACTTCATGCGCCCATTCGCGTCGTGCTTTATATTGCATACCAAGCAGGTACAGCTCGCGCGCCCGTCGAATGCCTGAACGCGCGAGAATGTCGGCGATCTCAACATCACTCGGGGCGATCCGATGATCATTCATTCGATACTCGAAACCTAAGTGATCAGCACTCAAGAATCCGTAGTAGTCTCGAGTCTTGGCTAACTCCCGGAATATCAGTTTTGCCGCGTCGACACGCTCCAGGCTTTCCAAACCGCGCGCACGCCAATAGCGCCAACGCAAAATATCGGTTGTCCCGGTTGGTGCATTGCTGGTCCAGCGGACGAGTTCGGTCCATGCATTTTCCTCGATCGCTGTCTTGATCCGGCGCTTTTCGACGATGTCATCAATCGCAACGGGCGGAACCTTATCCAAATGGGCGATCCGATCGGGGTGTTTTTTCGCGTCCGCGGCAATCGCGATAGCACGCAGTACGGCGCCTGATTCTTGCGCAGCAAACTCATACCGGCTGTCGTATTCCTGCCAAATTTCCACCGTCTTATCTATATTTTTGCGTGCTAAACGTTGCAAGGCGTGTACGATAATTTCCCGAGTCACCGGTTGGTCTTGCTTGAGCGATGGCGAAGTGAGACTCCTGGCCGGGTCGGTATGTGCTGTCGCCCAGATCTCCGCAAATTTTCTTAAGTCGCTGCTCTTAAGGCTTCGTGCCAAGTAGCGAGCTAGCGATGGTTTATTGTTGCCAAAGGCCAAACGAATGCGCTGCCAGATGAGTTGATCGTCCATCAGCTTGCTAGATTTGAGACGCGCGAATGCCGGGTCGCATTCGTCGGGCTGAGATTTTCCCACCAACCACAGCGTACGCGCGTCGCTAAGGACGCCTTCTAGCCTGCCAGTCTCGATGCGAGCAGTGAGTTGCGCACACTTAAGTTTAGTATTCGCCAGCGGGCGGTAGTCGTGCAGATACTCACTCCATCGTTTGGTTCGCGCTAGTAACGATAGCCATTCGCTGCGAAGCCGATCGGCAAGTAGCGATTCATCGTAGGCCGTAAAAAACTCCCGTACCTCGGCCGTAGGTCTGAGGTGCAGGCGGCGGCTTAGGTCGAGATAACGAAAATACGGATAAAGCGGGTAATTTTCGAGGCCTTTGATTAACTCAAATGCCTTTTGCGATTGCTTCTTCGTCAACGCGGCGTAGGCTTCGGCGAACTGTTTGCGGTCTTCGACCAAGTTATCGCCACCGATTGGTTCTGCTGCAAGCACGGGTGCGATCAGCAATAAGGAGACGACGATAGCTATTTTCATTTGTTGCTCGAAATATGGTTCATGCATTCTCTCCGTCGTGCCGGCCGCTGGCAACCTGCAATGCGATATGTCGTTATAATCCCAAGGAAATTGGATCCGACCTTAAGTCGTCGGTTCCCAGTAATTGGTGATGGAGTAGATGCAAAATATGTCTGACTTGGATGCGCACGGCTTTGAGGGCGTAGCACGAGCGCTACGCGAGCGCCGCACTGTACATGATTTCGGCCAAGCATTGCCGCCGTCGGACATCATAAGTCGGGCTGTCGAACTCGCGCGCTGGGCGCCAAACCATCATCGCACTGAGCCTTGGCATTTCTATCTATTAGATCACGCCACGGGGCTTCAGATAGCAGCGCTTAATGCCGACATTGTACGCGAGAACAAAGGTGACAAAGTTGCCGCCATCAAGCTCAAGCGATGGACACAGATGCCGGGTTGGATGGTCGTAAGTTGCAATACCGATGATGATGAGATTCGTTGCCGCGAGGATTACGCGGCCTGTTGCTGCGCCGTACACAACATGGCTCTATATCTGTGGGAGCAGGGTATCGGTATGAAATGGACCACTGGGAAAGTGACCCGCGATCGGCGGTTTTTCGATCTGGTGGGGATGGACTACGACAAAGTCTATGTGGTCGGATTGTTTTGGTACGGTTACCCGGCAAGTATCCCGACGCAGCATCGGAAACCTGTGGCGGAGATCCTGACGCATGTGGTTTCAGCAACGACTTAGCGTCGCGACGAAGGGCCGCGGGAGTGTCGAAATCACGCGCGACATTGCCTCGGTGGTAGCATCAAGTGAAGCGGATAGCGGCTTGTGCCACGTATTCCTGCAACATACGAGTGCCTCGCTTATGCTGTGCGAGAACGCTGACCCCAATGTTCGATTAGACCTCGAAACCTTCATGGGTGAAATCGCGCCCGACGGCGATCCGCGGTTCGTTCATGATCAGGAAGGGCCGGACGATATGCCGGCACATATTCGAACAGTCCTTACGCAATCTGAAATCACCGTGCCGATTGAGAACGGTCGTTTAGCACTTGGAACTTGGCAGGGAATTTATCTGTGGGAACATCGCGCCTCACCACACCAACGCACGCTGCTGGTGAGTGTCTTTGGTCCATCGTAACTATCGGCTATGGGCCGAGCGCGCGTGCTTACTCCGAGAGACGGCTTTTCATCGCCATAGCTCGCGCGGTGGCTGCCTCGCGCTCGTTCTTGTCGAGCGTGGCGTCCCAGTCCGGCTCTGCTTCGCGCCACCCGGCGAGATTCCGGAGTACTAAAGAGGCTAGCATCTCAACGTGATCGTCGGAGTCGTTTAGCGCAGGAATATAGCGCAACGATCCACCGCCGGCGTTGCGAAACGCTTCCGCATATTGGAGTTCGATTTCCTCTAGTGTTTCGAGACAGTCTGCGGCAAACCCGGGGCACACGACGTCAACTTGTTTAACTCCGTGATCGCCTAACTGCTGCAGTCGATCGCTGATATAGGGTTGTAGCCATTCATTCCACCCGAAGCGGGATTGGAAGCCTATGCTCCAATCGGTCTCGGAGATTTGCAGGCGCTCAGTCAATAAGCGCGCTGTAGTGTGGCATTGGCAATGGTATGGATCGCCGTCTAGTAAGGAGGCCTTTGGTGTGCCGTGAAACGACAACAGTAGGTGATCGCCGCGACCGTGCGTTGCCCAGTAATTTTTCACTGAATTGGCCAGGGCCTCGATATAACCTTGATCGGCATGGTAGTCACTGATGAAGCGCAATGTTGGTACCCACCGCCAATGTTCTAATTCCGTACTCACCGCGTCGAAAACTGAGGCAGTCGACGAACTCGCGTATTGCGGATACAGCGGCAGGATTAGTATTTTGCGTGCATTCAATTCGCGCAGTTTGCGCAATCCGGATGCGATCGACGGTTCACCATAGCGCATTGCGACAATGACTTCGGTGCGCCCGGGCAACTGCGCTTCGATTGCCGATCCGATCGCTGCACCCTGGCGTAAGGATATGGCCATTAGGGGAGAGCCGTCATCGCGCCAAATCTTTGCGTAGGCTGCGGCCGAACGGCGTGGCCGCAGCCTTAGTACAATCCCATGCAGTATCGGTAGCCACAGCAGCCGCGGTAACTCGACGACTCTCGTATCAGACAAAAACTCACTGAGAAAACGCCGTACGGCGGTTGTGGTTGGTGCGTCGGGAGTGCCGAGGTTGCAAACCAAGATCCCGATCTTTGTAGCTCTTCCGTGTTCAAAGTCGGACTCAGGTTGTTCGCCGTTCATCGTCGTATTATAGGCCCAAAGCGTTAAGCTGGAGCACTACCATATGTTGATCAAATCGGAGTCACGATGCCCGCAGTTTATTGCCAATGATGGCTGTAAGATCCGCGAACTTTTGCATCCAAAGAACGACGCCATAGACCTTGCTTATTCGTTAGCCATAGCTGAGGTGGATCCGGGCCACCGGACCTACCGCCATCGCTTGGCGCACAGCGAGGTCTACTACATAGTCGCCGGGTCAGGAGTCGTCCACATCGACGGCGAACAGCACCGTGTCACTTCGGGCGATGCGGTTCTCATCGAGCCTCATCAGGTGCAATGGATTGAAAACACGGGAACCGCTACGCTGAAATTCGCTGCGTTAGTCTCGCCCCCATGGCGGCCCGAAGTTGACGAGCGATTAGACACCTAGTTTCGATAGCGAAGAACCACCGCTGAGGGGCGGCCCAGTGCGCTAAAAACTGCGATCAAACCGACAACCGAAACCCCGATGACGCCTGCGACCGAGCCGATGACAATGGTCCATAATGTGGGGGTGTAGTCGATTTCCAGAACTTGAGTCGCGATAAGCCAGCCCGCGCCTAATGCGATGCAACCGGCAATGGTGCCTGCAATGAATCCGATGGTCAGGAATTCCGCGCTAATGATCCGAACGGTCAGTCGGCGACTGGCGCCAAATGTCTTCAATAGCGCACTTTCGAAGATCCGTTCGTCTTGGGTCGCCTGCACCGCCGCAATCAGCACCAAAATACCAGCGAGCAATGTGAATATGAATACGAATTCGATCGTCACCGCCGAACGATCCATGATCACACGAATATGATTGATCAACGCGGCAACATCGATAACGGTTACGCTAGGAAATTCACGGACGAGATCCCGCATTACAGGATAGTGTTCGCTATCCAGGCGAAAGCTGGTAATGAAGGTCGCCGGCAGGTCGGCCAGTTGATTTTTCGGTGCCTCGACAAAGAAGTTCACCTGCATCGAATCCCACTGTACCGAGCGCAGATTTGATATAACGCCGCTTACGTCGCGTTCGGCTACACGGTAAGTAAGCGTGTCGCCAAGCGACAGCTTAAGCGTCTCGGCGATATCCGCTTCGACTGAAAATTCACCTCGCACGGCCGTTGGATCCCACCATTTTCCGGCCACAATTTTGTTATATGACTTTGGCCGGTCGGCCCACGATAAATTAAATTCACGCGCCGCCAAACGTCGCGCCCGCGGATCAAGATAATCTTCCGGCGTTATCGGCTCATCGTTAATCGCAATCAAGCGCCCGCGTATCATTGGATAAAAGGCTGGGGTATCGAGCTGATGCCGCTCGAAAAATGTCGTAAGTTTGGCGACATCGCGCGGCTGGATATTGATCAAAAATTGATTCGGAGCATCCTCCGGTAGACTCGTTATCCAGCTCTCAAGCAGGTCCGTTCTGATAATTCCCAATACCAGCAAGGCCATCAAGCCAAGGCCGAAGGCGGTGATCTGCACAGTCGTAAGCGAAGCCCGACGAGCGACGTTGGCAATACCAAAGCGCCACAAGACATTGGAGCGATGCCGCATACGTCCGACCACTCTTATCGTTACGTACCCGGCGAGTACCAGCGCGGCGACACAGGTGACAAGCCCGATGAGAGACCATAATGTGATCTGGACATCGCCTTCGCGCCAAGGTGCCAGAAATGCGCTTGTTGTAAGCGCATAAATTGCGAGCGTCGCCTTGTTCAATGGCCGGGCATTGGCATCGCTGCGAAGCACGCGTAACGGAGGCACGTTGCGCAGATTCATCAACGGAGGAAGTGCAAATCCGGTCAATGCAATGACGGCCATCAAGGCTGCACGTACCGCGGTTGACGCCTCCGGAGGTGGTAGGCCGGCTTGTGTCCAGCCGGTCATTGTTCGAGCGATCAATTCCTGACAACCGGTGCCGAGGCAGGCGCCCAGCGTTGCGGTAACGATACCGAGAATTAGGATCTCGATAAAGAAATAGGCTAGTACGTAACGCCTGGTCGCGCCTAAGGTACGTAGTAAGGCGACTGTATCTTGGTGATGCGCAGCAAAGCTCGTTGCGCCAAGCGCGATCGCGACGCCGGCGAGAATGATCGTGGTAAACGCGGCAAGCCCAAGATAGTGTTCTGCGCGACGCATTGCGGTGCGAATTTCTGGGCGGGCATTTGCCGGAGACAAGATGCGGTCGCCCACCCGCAGTGTTATCTGTGCCTTAAATTGCTCGACAGATAACTGTTCACCAGCGACAAGTAAGCTATGGCGCACGCGAGAGCCGGGTGCGATCAATTCGGTTTGTTCAATATCGGATTGGTTCAGCATGACCCGTGGCGCTATGTTGAACAGATCGCCACCGCGGTCTGGCTCCAGGATCAGGATTTTTGCTATCTTGAATGCTGCGCGACCAATGCGGATCTGATCCCCTAGCGTCGCTCCGATGAGCGGCAGTAACCGACCCTCGACCCAGACGGTACCCGGATCTGGTATCGCCGAACTGCGGAATGCTTGCCCGAATGGTTCGTTCGCCAAGAGTATTTCGCCACGTAATGGATAACCTGGCGCTACCGCCTTGAGTTCGGTCAATTGAAGTGTTTCGCCGTGGGTAACGACACTGCGCATCGATAGCGTTGAGGTCGTTTGTAACGCCAAGCTCTGTGCCAGTTTGGCGTAGCGTCGCGGCAGGTCGCTGTTGGCGATCACAACGAAATCGGCCGCCAGCAGCGCGCCTGATTGGCGTTCGAGCGCATTGCGAACGCGGTCAGTAAACATATCCACCGCCGTGACGCTTGCGACCGCGACGATGATGGCTGCACCAATCACAATGAAATGACGATCTGCGAGGTCGCGCCGAAATGCACGCAGCGAAGGTAAAACGAACAGCCTCAGAATACGATTGACCACGTAACGCGTTCTATTCGCCGTGCAACCGGCCGTTTTCGATCCGCAGGCGCCGATCGCAACGCGACGCGAGTCCGGTGTCGTGGGTTACCAGTACCAAGGTGGTGCTGTATTCGTCATTTAATTCGAACAGGAGGTCGGCGATGCGCAAGGCTGTTTTTGCATCGAGATTCCCGGTTGGCTCGTCAGCGAAAAGGATCTGCGGTCGCGAACAGTAGGCGCGCGCGATTGCAACGCGTTGTTGCTCGCCCCCGGAGAGCTGACGGGGAAAGTGTTGTACTCGGGAGGCGAGGCCGACTTGTGACAAGGCCGCCAAGGCGTGGCGGTCCGCATCAACATCGGCACGCAATTCGAGCGGCAGGGCGACATTCTCCAACGCCGTAAGATTGGGGAGCAGGTGAAATTGTTGGAACACGAAGCCGATGTACCGGTTCCTCAGGCGGGCGCGTTCGTCCTCATCTGCATCGCTAAGGTCCTCTCCGTGAATGTGAATCGTTCCGCTAGTCGCGAGGTCTAAACCTGCCAGCAGCGCGAGTAAGGTAGACTTACCCGAGCCCGACACCCCAACAATTGCGATAGATTCCGATTGCTCCGCGCGAAAATTGATATCATCAAGCACCTTCAATGGCCCGTCTGGGGTCGAATAGAATTTCGATATGTTCTCTACGACGATTGCCGCATCACGAGTCAGCATTTCCATCTCGCTATTATGTCTGATCATGTGGCTCCCCGGATCGGTGGCTGCGACTGAAAAAGTCGTATTGATCCTCGGCGACAGTTTGAGCGCAGGTTACGGCATCGATATCCAACGTTCGTGGACGGCGCTATTGCAACGTCGCCTACGCGACACCGGCTTTTCCCATCGTGTCGAGAACGCTAGTATCAGTGGCGATTCAACCAGCGGTGGGCTTGCGCGATTACCTGAGCTGTTACGCCGTCACAGGCCGGTGGCGGTAGTGATCGAATTAGGGGCTAACGATGGCTTACGTGGGATCCCAGTTGCTGAAGCCGAGCGCAATTTGCGCCGCATGCTTGAACTCGTTAGAGGCGCTGAGGCGACAAGCTTTTTGCTTGAGATGCGAGTCCCGCCAAATTACGGCCCGGCCTACGCACACCAGTTTGAAGATCTATACCGCAGGCTCGGTGCGTCAGATGAAGTTCACTTAGTTCCGTTTTTCCTTCATGACGTTGTACTAGATCCCTCGCTAATGCAAAGCGATGGTTTGCATCCAAATGTAAATGCCCAAGCAAAAATGTTGGAAAATGTTTGGGTATACTTGAAAGACAAACTTTAATAACCAGCAGGCGGTCTAGTGTGAATTATTGTAGTCATTGTGGTTCGAGCGAACTCGCATGGGTGATCCCGCCCGGTGACAATCGTCCGCGCCATGTTTGTCCAAAGTGCGATACGATTTTTTATCAAAACCCGAAGATTGTGGCTGGCTGCATTCCGGAATGGGATAACAAGGTATTGCTATGCAAGCGCGCGATCGAGCCACGCCATGGGTATTGGACATTACCAGCGGGGTTTATGGAAAATGCCGAGACAACCTTGGAGGCGGCGGTGCGCGAGACGCTAGAAGAGGCGAATGCACGTGTCGAAATTGTAGATCTCTATACGGTATTTAATATCCCGCATACCGATCAGGTCTATATGATGTTTCGTGGAAAGTTGACCGATTTGGATTTTTCTCCCGGTGAGGAGAGCCTTGAAGTTGAGTTATATGACGAGGCCCAGATTCCGTGGAATGACTTGGCGTTTCCGACGATATTACATACGCTGAAATTTTATTTTGAAGATCGAAAGACGGGCGAATTTCCGCTGCGTTCGGGTGATATCGTGCGAGAAGATAATCGCGCTATTTTCTCGCTGAGGCGGGACAATTTGTAACGGCGGTGTTTGTTTCGGACGGTCTTTCGCGCCTGTTGGGAAAATTAGCGTTTCATTGAATCGAAAAACTCGGCATTGTTTTTTGTCGCTTTGAGCCGCTCTAGCAAGAACTCCATCGCTGCGATTTCCTCCATCGGGTGGAGCAATTTTCGCAATATCCAAATCTTTTGTAATTCGTCTGGTTTCGTTAGGCGTTCCTCGCGACGTGTTCCAGAACGATTGATGTTGACCGCAGGAAATATGCGCTTTTCTGCGATCTTCCGGTCAAGGTGTATCTCCATGTTGCCGGTGCCCTTGAATTCCTCGTAGATCACATCATCCATGCGCGAACCGGTGTCGACCAATGCAGTGGCGATTATTGTCAAGCTACCGCCTTCTTCGACATTGCGCGCTGCACCGAAGAAGCGTTTGGGTCGTTGCAAGGCATTTGCATCGACGCCGCCGGTGAGTACTTTTCCGGAAGACGGGACAACTGTGTTGTAGGCGCGCGCGAGTCGAGTAATAGAGTCTAATAAAATAACCACGTCGCGTTTGTGTTCAACCAATCGTTTCGCCTTCTCAATCACCATCTCGGCGACTTGGACGTGACGGCTCGCTGGTTCATCGAACGTGCTACTGATGACCTCACCTTTGACGGCGCGCTGCATTTCTGTGACTTCTTCCGGGCGCTCGTCGATCAGCAGTACGATGAAGTAGCAATCAGGATTGTTCGCTTCCATTGAATGCGCGATGCTCTCTAGCATCATCGTCTTACCGGCTTTTGGTGGAGAGATGACCAGGCCTCGCTGACCCTTGCCAATTGGGGCGGTTAGGTCGATCACCCGCGGCGTAAGATCCTCCGTCGATCCATTACCGAGTTCTAGGGTCAGTCGCTCGTCGGCAAATAATGGGGTTAGGTTTTCGAACAAAACCTTATTCTTGGCGTTCTCGGGTGGTTCGAAGTTAATCTCGCCTACCTTCAGTAACGCGAAATATCGCTCGCCGTCTTTCGGTGGCCTGATCTTCCCGGAGATCGTGTCGCCGGTGCGCAGATTGAAGCGCCGTATTTGGCTCGGTGAAACGTAGATATCGTCGGGCCCGGCGAGGTAGGAGCAATCTGCCGAGCGGAGAAACCCAAAACCGTCTTGGAGAATTTCTAGGACGCCGTCGCCCGAGATATCCTCGCCTTTCTTTGCATGGGCCTTGAGTATCCCAAATATTACGTCCTGCTTACGAGCGCGGCCTACGCCGTCGAGGCCCATTTCGTCTGCAAGGTCGACTAATTCAGATGCGGGTTTTTGTTTAAGATCCGTTAGGTTCATCATGTGGTTGGTTAATGCTGATATTGCACGCAAGCGCACGCACGGAAGTTGAAAGAAGTGGTATTTTGAGTTTCGGGAGAGCGCCAGGAAAGGTGTTATTTGGCGCTACGTGTAAAACATAGCACGCGAAATTGGCGGCGTCCAGCTATTATCCTCAGCCGTTCAGCTCGACGCCAATTCCCTCATTAGCTTGTTTAATTGGGGTCTAAATATTCCCGTCGATGAATGCTGTTAATTGTGACTTCGATAAGGCGCCTACGTGGGTAGCAACTACATTACCTTCTTTGAACAACATTAGGGTTGGAACGCCACGAATACCGTATTTCGCTGAAGTGCCTTGGTTTGAATCGACATCGAGCTTTGCAATCGTGAGTTTATCGTCGTAGTCGCCGGAAACTTCCTCAAGTATTGGTGCAATCATTTTGCATGGCCCGCACCATTCCGCCCAGTAATCAACCAATACAGGTTTGGTCGACTGCAGGACATCGTCGTCGAACGAGTCGTCGGTGACGTACACAATATTGTCGCTCATGGAATGTTTGCTCTCCTATCGGTTAACTGATGCCGCCATTTTGGTCTCAACTAATCAAGCATTGCAACCTGTAAATTCGGCGCTCTCCCACGCACGGCCGGCGGCGAGTTGAGTGCTGTGGTGCAATAAACGACTTTAGCCAAGACGCCTTGGAATGCGTCAGCTAATCGCTAGGCATTGCTTGATCCAGACCGATACATCCTGAATTTCCGTAGCCGAAACCGAGTGTTGCATCGGATAGGTTTTGTACTCGACTAGGTAGCCCGCGCGTTCCAAGGTTTGCGCGCCGCGGCTGCCATGCGTCTCTGGAACCATCGGATCCTGGGTGCCGTGTCCGACAAATATTGGTAGCTTTTGTTGTGCCGGATCCGCCTCGCTGTCTAGGGTTTCGGGAAGCGCAAGGTAGGTCGATAACGCCAGGATCCCCGCTAGCCGATGCGGATACCGTAGACCCAGATGCAGCGCTATTACGCCACCCTGCGAGAATCCTGCAAGCACAATACGCTGAGATTCAATGCCGCTTTCGATTTCCTGATCGACGAGCGCAACCACGGCGGCGGCAGAGTGGCGGATGCCGGCCTCGTCGACCTGGCGTTCAAGTCCGTTCATGGCGATGTCGTACCAAGCGCGCATCTCCATGCCACCGTTTATCGTTATTGGACGGATCGGCGCGTGAGGAAATATAAAACGGACTCTGTGGTCTGCCGGCAATTGCAACTCGGGGACGATCGGTTCGAAATCGTGTCCATCGGCGCCTAAACCGTGTAGCCAGATGACACTGGCATCTGCAGTAGTCGTAGGTTCAAGGATAATTCGTTGTAGTTCTGTCGTCATGGGGTTGTTGCTCATCGTAGGCAGATGCGGCCGAAAACCGTATCATACAGCGGGCGCTGATTTAACTGCGGCGCGCTAGTTTCGGGGCGTCGATCACGCAGGGGCAATCGCTCACCGTTGCGGCTGACCTTGACGTTCCGCGTGAACATTGGCCTGTGTGCCGAGGAAACTAAAAACATGCCGATCCGAACGCCAAGACGGCCGATGACCGTAATCGCCATAGTACTAATTATTCTGTTTGTGTCAGGTTGTGGGCAAAAAGGCGACCTGTACCTACCGTACGATGCGAGCGCGGAGAACGCCAACTTCTAGGCGTAGAACCCGTGTCGTTTCATTATCAGGATCGTCGACTTTACGTCGAGGACGTCCCCTTGGCGTCTATCGCGGATACTCACGGTACACCGTGTTACGTTTACTCACGAGCGATTATTGAATCAAATTTCAAGGCCTATAGGGCGGCGTTTGGTCGGCGTCGCCACCGTGTATGTTACGCCGTTAAGGCGAACGGAAACTTGGCGATACTCGATGTGCTTGCGCGCCTTGGGACGGCCTTCGATATCGTCTCCGCCGGCGAGCTGGAGCGCGTCGGCGCGGCAGGCGGAAATCAGCAGACGGTAACCTTTGCCGGTGTCGGTAAGACCCGCGCCGAGCTGGAGCAGGCGCTCGAAGCTGGCATCGCGTGTTTCAATGTTGAGTCTATTGAAGAGCTGGAATTACTCGCGCAGGTCGCAGCCTCACGGGGCCTCATTGCACCCGTTGCAATAAGAGTGAACCCGGATGTCGATGCGGATACACATCCCTATATCGCGACTGGATTGAACGAGAATAAGTTCGGAATTCCAATGGCCGACGCAATGGACGTATATCGTCGGGTTGCGTCCTTTTCGAGTTTGCGAGTTGCCGGGGTTGCCTGCCATATCGGGTCACAGCTGACTGCGCTTGAACCGATAGTTGATGCAGCGAAGCGGGTTATGAAGTTGGTTGATTCACTGGCCGGTGAAAACATCGAGGTTGATCATATCGATATCGGCGGGGGCCTGGGGATCGCCTATAGCGATGAATCACCACCAGCGATTGAGGCGTACGTTCGGGGGATTTGCCAGACTATCGATGCGCGATACGAAATCGTCATCGAACCGGGACGCTCAATAGTGGGTGCCGCAGGAGCGTTGCTAAGCCGCGTGCAATATATTAAGCAGACGCCACGGAAAACATTCGCGATTTGTGATGCTGCGATGACGGAGTTGATCCGACCGGCGCTATATCAAGCGCACCACAATGTGCTGCCTGTGAATGTTGGCGGAGAAGAGCAGGTCGTGGACATCGTCGGGCCAGTGTGCGAGAGCGGCGATTTCCTCGCCCGTGATCGAAGTTTGGCTGCCTCTAGCGGCGATCTCATCGCATTGATGGATTGCGGTGCCTACGGGTTCGTTATGGCGTCGAATTACAACGCGCGCCCACGCCCGGCGGAGGTGTTGATCGATGGTGGTGAAGTCCATCTCGCACGCGAACGCGAGACGAGCGCGCAACTTTATGCGGGCGAGTACCGGCTCGGTCAGGCTGTCCGCACCTAAACGGTGCATATCGAGGACTGTTCGCACCGAAATAATGCGTGAGTTCTGGGTACGGTCGTGGATACGCACCAAAATGGCGGTATAGTGCTGGCACATTTTATGCACAGCTAACCTTGTAGCCGGTTCTCTATAGGGCGCCGCATGCCTGGAAGGGCTCGCAATGTTGGTTCGAATCGGTGTATGCGCGGATGCACGAACACCGTGTTGACCACTAAGAACGATTAAAAAAACAGACGACATACGTGTTGGAGGAATTAAGAAAATGTCAGTTGATAATGTCCTTAAGACGATAAAAGACGAAGATGTCCGCTTCGTCGACCTACGCTTTACCGATACCAAAGGTAAAGAACAGCACGTCACGATTCCGGCAAGCGTGTGCGATGACGAAATGCTTGAAGACGGAAAAATGTTTGACGGTTCGTCGATCGCAGGCTGGAAGGGCATTAATGAATCGGACATGATCTTGATGCCGGATCTCACTACCGCAGTTGTTGATCCCTTCTTTGAAGAAAAAACCTTGAATTTACGCTGTGACGTGGTTGAGCCGACTACGGGTGCTGGTTATGACCGTTGTCCGCGCTCATTGGCGAAACGCGCTGAGGCATATTTGAGTTCAACCGGGGTTGGGGACGCTGCCTATTTCGGTCCGGAACCAGAGTTTTTTGTCTTCGATGACGTTCGTTGGAGCATAGAAATGCGCGGGTCATTCTTCGAAGTTGACTCAGACGAGAGCTCGTGGAATTCGGAGAAGGTCTTTGAAGACGGCAACATTGGCCACCGGCCGGGAGTTAAGGGTGGGTATTTTCCCGTACCGCCGGTTGATTCCTTACAGGATTTGCGATCGGCGATGTGTCTGGTGATGGAGTCGATGGGGCTACCCGTCGAAGTTCATCACCATGAAGTTGCAACCGCGGGGCAATGCGAAATCGGGACGCGCTTTGATACGCTGGTAAAGCGTGCGGATACGCTACAGATCTTGAAATACGCCGTGCACAATGTCGCGCACACGTTCGGCAAAACGGCGACATTTATGCCCAAGCCTTTGGTTGGTGACAACGGTAACGGCATGCACGTGCATCAATCGCTCTCTAAGGGTGGTGAGAATATCTTTGCCGGTGACGGCTATGGCGGCTTGTCGGATACGGCATTGCACTACATCGGCGGCATTATCAAACATGCCCGTGCACTTAATGCATTTACCAATGCATCGACGAATAGTTACAAGCGATTGGTGCCAGGCTTCGAGGCCCCGACTTTGTTGGCGTATTCGGCCCGTAACCGCTCAGCATCGATCCGTATTCCGTGGGTCTCGAGCCCGAAAGCGCGGCGCATCGAAGTGCGATTCCCCGATTCTGCTGGTAACCCTTACTTCACTTTCACGGCATTGATGATGGCGGGACTGGACGGCATTTTAAACAAACTCGATCCGGGTTCTGCGATGGACAAAGATCTATATGACCTGAGTCCGGAAGAGGAAAAGGACATTGCAACGGTTTGTTACAGCCTTGACCAAGCGTTGGAATCATTAGACTCGGATCGCGACTTTCTTAAAGCGGGTGGCGTATTTTCGGATGATTGCATCGATGCTTATATCGACCTCAAGATGGAAGAAGTAACCGCGCTACGGATGACGACTCATCCGATCGAATACGACCTGTACTACAGCGTCTAAGATTGCGCTTCGTATAACCTAGACCCCTGCCCCCGGCAGGGGTTTTTTTTGCTAGCAATCGTCACCCCCTGCAAAGGTACCTGCATCATTGGGGAACGCTGCGACCGCAGCGCTGTCAAAGTTTCTGAAGACCGCGTTATTGGACGCCGGGATCCGGCAATGCGGGCCTTGTTCACCCGGTATTGGTTGTCTATGCTGATAATATGAAACAGCTGGCTTACATAACCCTGATCGGCATGCTCACGGTGAGTGCGCAGGCGGCGGATATTTACCGTTCGAAAGATAGCGAAGGGAATGTGGTGTATTCGGATACGGCGGGACCGGGTTCTGAAAAGGTCGTTGTCGAGGAACCGACTATCGTGCCGTCGCAACCATTGCCAAGTGGCCGTACGCAATCCAAAACGGAAAAGCCGGGTGCCGTAAAATATAAATCGTTGACCATTACACAGCCGGCCGATGAGCAAACGATTCGTAACAACGTTGCGAATGTTAAGGTTGCGATCAGCGCCCAACCGCATCTGCAGTCGGGATCCGGCCACAGGTTACAGTTGTTATTTGATGGGCAAGGCGTCGGCGAGCCAGGCCGTAAAACAAACTTTACCTTGGAATCCGTAGATCGGGGGGCGCACACGCTCCAAGCCGTTATATCGACCCCAGAAGGGAAGGTCGTTATGCGCTCGCCTATCACGACATTCTTCGTCCATAAGCAATCAGTCAATAGAGCCGCGCCCTAACACCAATAGCTGAACCACGTTGCCGTCAGATCGACGGGACCGGCGCTAACACTCAATGGCGGTTTCCTGAACTAGGGTGTTACCGCACGCGTTACCTGCGCGATCTGGTCCGGATCTTGCGTTGTATTACTCCGCTATCCATATCCCCTTTTTGAACTATGGGGGATCTTTAAGTAATTGATTTAGCATTGCGAATGGCGGTTCTAAATGGCGGATCAAAACAACATCGACGATATGCACCATAATAGTGCATGATGATTAGCCCACGCGAGCATTCCCAGGAGAGTGAAAGCACCCTAATTGGGGCGCTTGCGACGTCGGTAATGGTCGTCGACCCGGGGTTGGGCATTATCCAAGTCAACCCGGCGGCGGAAAGCCTATTGGCCCAGAGCGCGACAAAACTCGTTGGGCGGCAATTGCGCGAGGTTATCGCCGGCGGCTGCGAATTTCTTCAAATCATTGCGCGGGTATTCGCGGAGGGCCGTTCGTTTACCGAACGCGATATGGTGCTAACACCACTAAACATGCATCCAATCGTTGTTGATTTTACCGTTTCACCGTGGGACGCAAGCGGCGACGGTGAAGTGAAAGCGGTGATTGAAATTGCGAGCGTTGAAAGGCATCAGCGGATCCAACTTGAAGAGAACATGATCAGACAAAACCATGTGACCTCGGCGCTAATGCGCGGTTTGGCCCACGAAGTGAAAAACCCGTTGGGTGGGATCCGGGGTGCGGCGCAATTGTTAGAACGAGAGCTTGAAGATCAGCGTCAGGCGGAATATACGCAAATAATTATCGGGGAGGTGGACCGTCTACGCACGCTGGTCGACAAGATGCTTGGCCCGCGAGAACGTCCTGAGGTCGGCCAGGTGAATATCCATGAGGTGCTCGAACAGGTCAACCAGTTAGTCGAGGCGGAGCATACAGGCGCCATCAAAATTGTGCGCGATTATGATCCCAGCCTGCCGGAGATAAAGGGCGACCGCGACCGATTGATTCAAGCGTTTTTGAATTTGGTCCGCAATGCCGTACGCGCGATCGAGGGGATTGACGCGACGATTACCGTTCGTAGTCGGGCAGATAGAAATTTCACGATTGGTGACAAAGTCCACACCTTGGTAATGCGCATCGATGTCATTGATAGCGGAACTGGGGTTGCCCCCGAGATATCTGAGAGCATATTTTTCCCGATGGTGTCGGGTCATGCGGACGGATCGGGTTTGGGTCTGCCGTTGGCCCAATCGATGATCAACAGTCATGGCGGGTTAATTGGCTTTAAGAGTGAGCCAGGGCATACGGAATTTACCGTTTGGTTACCGATAGAGGTCGGAAAATGACTCATCAACACGAAGTCTGGATCGTAGACGATGATCACGCGATACGGTGGGTATTGGAAAGGGCCTTGGCACAAGCCGAGATTAAAACCCGCAGCTTTGATGAGGCCGATAAAGTCATTGCGCGGCTTCGTAAGGTCGAACCTGATGCTATCGTCACCGACATTCGGATGCCGGGAACGGACGGTATGGCCTTACTCGACCACGTTAACCAAAACTATCCGGACCTTCCAGTCATTATCATGACGGCGTATGCGGACCTAGACCGGGCAGTTGCGGCATTTCAAGGAGGGGCGTTTGAGTACCTTCCTAAACCGTTCGATGTTGATGATGCAGTTGCAATTGTCAGTCGTGCGGTGAAGAACGCGCCGCAATTGCAAATGGTCGATGGCCCATCACCAGCAGCCGCAACCGAGGCTACGCTGATTGGTTCGGCTCCGGCGATGCAAGAGGTGTTTAGGGCGATTGGGCGACTGTCTAAATCTAATATGACGGTATTGCTCACCGGAGAAAGTGGAACTGGAAAAGAACTTGTGGCGCAGGCTTTGCATCGTCACTCACCGCGTCGTGATAGCCCTTTCGTTGCAATTAATACAGCCGCTATCCCGAGCGAGTTGTTGGAGTCCGAACTATTCGGACACGAAAAAGGTGCATTTACCGGCGCTACGGGTCAACACCTTGGGCGATTTGAGCAGGCTAATTCAGGGACGTTATTTCTAGATGAAATTGGCGATATGCCGGCCGCACTGCAGACCAGACTGTTGCGCGTCCTCGCAGATGGAGAATTCTATCGAGTTGGCGGTCATCAATCGGTAAAGGTTGATGTGAGAGTTGTTGCCGCCACACACCAAGATCTAAATGCGCGTGTCAGTGACGGTTCGTTTCGTGAAGATCTTTACCACCGCTTGAACGTTATCCGATTACATCTGCCGGCTTTGCGCGAACGCGTCGAAGATATCCCAGAATTAGCCGAGCACTTTCTCATGATGACCGCACAAGAGCTCGATATCGAAGCAAAGCGCCTACGCCCAGGGGCGCTCGATCTTTTTTCGTGTTACCAGTGGCCTGGCAATGTTCGACAATTGGAGAACGTTTGCCGTCGCGCAACCATCATGGCCCCGGCGCAAGAGATCGATGTCGAGGATCTACCCGATGAATTGCGCATGATTGACGGCAATGGGGCGTCGCCAGCTGGAGAGGACTGGGAGGCGACCTTAAAAAAATGGGCGGAACGTCTAGTCGTGTCAACGACGACCCCGATATTGGACGAAGCCGTGCCCCGGTTCGAAAGGATCATGATCCGCGTCGCTTTGGCGCAGACACGAGGTCGCCGTCAAGATGCTGCGCGCCTGCTCGGCTGGGGCCGGAACACCTTGACCCGAAAGATTAAGGAACTCGACCTCGAAGTCTGAGGTCCCGAGCGCGCGCGCCTCAACCGTTTAGGTGGCGCGCGGCAAACGGTGCAAAATAAGTCAGTACGCCATCGGCGCCGGCCCGCTTGAAGCCACTTAGGGCCTCCATTATGACGGCTGCTTCGTCCAGCCAACCGGCCTCGATCGCCGCCATCAACATGGCGTATTCGCCGCTTACTTGATAGACGAAGGTTGGCATCGCGAATGCGTCTTTGACCCGTCGAACGATGTCGAGGTATGGCATTCCCGGCTTCACCATGATCATATCCGCACCTTCATCGATATCCATGGCGACTTCTCGCAGTGCTTCGTCGCTGTTGCAAAAATCCATCTGGTAAGTTTGTTTGCCGCCTTTGCCGAGATTCGCTTGTGAACCGACCGCATCGCGAAATGGGCCATAGAAAGCGGATGCATATTTTGCAGCATATGACAGGATGCGAACGTTTCTATAGCCTTCAGATTCCAAGGCCTGTCGAATCGCGCCGATCCGGCCGTCCATCATGTCTGATGGGGCGACAATATCCACCCCAGCTTTTGCTTGGGACAAGGCTTGTCGTACGAGAATATCCACTGATGGATCGTTTTCGACATAGCCGTCCGCACCTAGTACACCATCGTGGCCGTGGGACGTGAATGGATCGAGGGCAACATCGGTGATCACGCCGAGTGATGGGATGCGATCCTTAATCGCAGCAATCGCGCGCTGCGCAAGCCCGTCCGGGTTATATGATTCGCGGCCATCATCGGTTTTCAAATGCTGCGGTGTCACCGGGAATACGGCCACCGCCGGGATCCCCAGTGCATATAATTCGGCGGCATAATCGACCAATAGATCGATCGATAGGCGCTCGACGCCAGGCATGGTGGAGACCGGTTCTCGTTCCCGCGATCCTTCGCGCACAAATAGCGGACAAATCAAGTCGTCCGTGCTTAACCTTGTCTCGCGCATTAGTCGGCGTGAAAAATCGTCGGCGCGCATACGGCGTAATCGCATATGAGGGTATTTTGGAGAGAGGATCGAGGCCATCGTTTTTAGTTCTGGTTTTCAATTGGAGTTATGCCGTGCCGTCACGACAACAATACGCTTATCCTAAATATAGCGTGAATTCGCACCCGTCCCAACGGGCGGTGCAGGCAACACGGGACAGGGCAACTTCAAGAGGCGTAGCTTTGTCAGGATCACGTGGGATCCAACATTAAGTCACGCTCTGTGGCATCTCGGCGCATTGGGCCTCGATCCACTTTACTGCTTCGGCGGTCAGTTCGGCTGCCGACTTTCCTTTGCTATCGAGCGCCGGGCCGATACTTAGTTGGATTTCGCCGCGCATTTTGCGCAATGCATTCCGTGACCAGAACACGCCAGCATTATGTGCCACTGGGACGAGCATGCAATCTGCCCGGATAGCCAGTGCCGCGGCGCTCGGGGAATACTCACGCACGTCCCCGAGGGCTGTGCGTGTACCTTCCGGAAATAGCAGCACCCACCAGCCTTCCCGAATTCGCTCCGTACCAACGCGCAATACTTGGCGTAGGGCCTTGGCACCGGCGCTGCGGTCTATCGCGATGGGGTTGAGACTGGCAAGCCCCCAACCGAAAAATGGCACGTACAATAGTTCGCGTTTCACCACCTGGACCTGAGGTGGAAATATGAATTGTAACGCCATCGTCTCCCAAGCGGATTGATGCTTACAGAAAATCACAGCCGGACGTGAGGGAATATTCTCCAGGCCCTTGATCGACGAACTGACGCCGCAAGTTATGCGTAGCCACCAGAGCGAAAACCGTGACCATTGAGTCACAATTTTGTATCGAGTTTTGCGATCTAGTGGCAGGATAAGCCAGCTTAGTAAGCTGAACAGTACAGTCACCGGAAGCAATCCAAGATAGAATAGAATTGATCTAGCGGTGGTCATCGCTAGAGCATCGAAATTTCATCGACT
The DNA here is from genome assembly GCA_021773835.1 of Gammaproteobacteria bacterium. Lineage (GTDB taxonomy): Bacteria > Pseudomonadota > Gammaproteobacteria > UBA11873. The sequence goes on along the minus strand of JAJFJQ010000066.1, from coordinate 50,503 downwards.
GCGCTGGCAAGGTCGTCGCACACGATAATGTCCGAAAGGTCTTTCGTCGCTCCTACCGCCTCCATCCCGTGGCCAGTCTTGACCAATATCTTTCGTGCCCCGACTGCATCTGCCGCAAGCATATCGGTTCTGCGGTCGCCCACGACGAAAGTTGAAGACCAGTCGACTTTTGAGCGCTGAGCCAAATCGAGTAACAGACCTGGCTTCGGTTTTCTGCAGTTGCAACCATCATCTGGTCCATGCGGGCAGAAAAATATAGCGTCGATGCGGCCGCCGAAATGCGCGACTTCACTGAGCATTGTCGAGTGGATCTGATTGAGTTGGCCGATATCGAATAAACCTCGCGCAAGACCGGATTGATTGGAAATTACCACCACGCGGAAGCCGAGCTGATTTGCCCGTGAAATTGCCTGCAGACTACCCGGAATGGGGATCCATTCTTGTGGCGACTTAATAAACTCCGGAGAATCGTGATTGATCACTCCGTCTCTGTCTAGGATCAGAAAGCGCACAATATAGTAAGAGCTATCAGTCGTTTAAGTATGCGACATCGGCGACACGAGTGAACAGGCCGCGGATCTTGGTCAGCAGTGCAATCCGATTGTCACGAACTTCTATGTCATCGCACATTACCATTACGTCATCGAAGAATTGATTAATTGGGTCGTGCAATTCGGCGAGGGTTTTTAGATATGCAGTGTGGTCTGCGCGTTGAATAAAATCATCTGCCAAGTTAGATACGGAATCGATGTGATCCGCAAGCGTACGCTCGGCTGGGTCTTGAAACAGAGCTTCGTTGATTGTGGCGATCTGGTCGGTCGCGTTTTTGCGTAATATATTAGCGATGCGCTTATTGGCAGAGGCGAGCGCCGCCGCTTCGGGCAGTTTTTGAAACGCAGCAACAGCAGCAATGCGGCGTTGAATGTCGGCGGGATTATTCTGGGACACGACCAACACCGCTTCGATTACAGACCCCGGGATCTCTTGCTCAGTGAAATATCCCCTGGTTCGATCGATGATGAATTGTAATACCTCGGCCGCGACGTCTTTCGTATCAATTACATTCGCATAGCCGTTGCTTGCGAGTTGCAGCGATTCGCTAAATCCGACGCTTGAGTTGGATTCCAGTGCCGTTCGGATACAACCAAGTGCCGCACGCCGGAGCGCAAAGGGATCTTTATCGCCTGTTGGTGCAGAGCCAATCGCGAATATACCAACGAGGGTGTCGAGTTTGTCCGCATAGGCCACGCAACGCCCCACCGTGCTTGCCGGGATTGAATCACCGGCGAACCGCGGCCGATAAAAGTCGCGCAGGGCGTCCACCACCTCTTGCGCCTCGCCGTCCGCGGCTGCGTAGTAGCTCCCCATTAACCCTTGCAACGCCGGAAATTCACCGACCATGTCGCTCACGAGATCACACCTGGACAACAGTGCCGCGCGGGCAGCGTGTTCCGGTGAGGCGTCGAAGTCGTGGGCTAAGGCTCGCGCGAGAACCACCACCCGGTCGGTTTTGTCTTTGATGCTACCCAGTTGTTTCTCAAAAACGATCTCCTGTAGACGTTGGAGGCGTTCGTCGAGTCGTAGTTTTCGATCTTGGTCCCAGAAAAAAGCTGCATCGCTTAGACGTGGCCTGATCACTTTTTCGTTGCCGCGTCTAACGGCATCGGGATCGATGCTTTCGATATTACTAATGGTTATGAATTTATTGGTGAGCGCACCATCGAACGACTCGATAGGGAAGTATTTTTGGTGGTCTTGCATGCTCGCGATCAAGACTTCACGCGGTAACGTTAGAAAGTGTTGATCAAAGCTGCCAAATACCGCGACGGGCCATTCGACTAACGCCGTAACTTCGTCGAGCAGTTGATCGTCAATTACCGCTCGGCCGTCATTCTGCGCTGCAGTATCCTTCGCGAGTTGTACAATTTGTTGGCGACGACTATCGAAATCTGCGGTTACGAACCCAGTCTCTTGTAAAATATCTGGATACTGCGCAGTCGACGCCAGTTCGATTTCCTGCGGTGCGTGAAATCGATGTCCGCGGCTTTTATTTCCGCTTTCGATACCGAGAATGCTTGCTTTCACTTGATCTTTGCCAAGCAGCATCACAATCCAATGCACCGGTCGCACGAATTCTGCATTGCCACTGCCCCAGCGCATCGGTTTCGGAATAGGTAGCGCACCCAGTGCCTGTTCAACGATCTCGGGCAGTAGCGCGCTGGTGTCCTGGCCTGCGATGTCGGCACTGAAGCTGAGCCACTCGCCTTTATCAGTTTTGAGACGGCCGAGTGCCGCCACCTCGACACCACAAGAGGTGGCGAACCCTATTGCTGCTTTAGTTGGATTGCCATCGGCGTCGAATGCGGCATTTAGTGCCGGACCGCGACGTTCGATCTTCTGATCGTCCTGGCGTACGGCAAGTTTCGAGACCAAAACGGCAAGGCGGCGCGGTGTAGCAAACGGACGTGCGTCGTCATATTCGAGCTTATGCCGGTCGAAGCCGTTGGTGACTTCGCGCAAAAATGCCTGCGAGAGCGGCAATAGTGCCTTGGGTGGCAGTTCTTCGGTGCCGATTTCAACCAAGAATCCTTGTCGCTCGCTCATGACGCTTTCTCCGGCGATTGCGGAGTTTTGCCAACCAGCGGAAAACCGAGCGTTTCCCGTGCCGCGTAATAGGATTCCGCTATCGCCCGGGCTAATGCCCGTACCCGGAGGATGTAGCGTTGGCGTTCCGTGACCGAGATCGCATGCCGCGCATCGAGCAAATTGAACGTGTGCGAAGCCTGTACCATCATTTCGTAGGATGGCAACGGTAGTTTTAATTCGATCAGTCGCGTTGCTTCCGTTTCGCAGTCGTTGAACCGCTGGAACAACATGTCGACGTCGGCGTGCTCAAAATTAAACGCCGACATCTCGACCTCATTTTGGTGGTACACATCACCGTAACTGACTGGGTGTTCGCCAGCATCCGACCAAACCAAATCGTAGACCGAATCGGCCTCCTGTAAATACATCGCGATACGCTCGAGGCCGTAAGTGATCTCGCCGGATACCGGACGACAATCCAAGCCGCCCACTTGTTGGAAGTAGGTGAATTGGGTGATCTCCATACCATTCAACCAGACTTCCCAACCCAGCCCCCAGGCCCCGAGGGTGGGTGACTCCCAATTATCTTCAACGAATCGGACATCGTGGACCCGCGTGTCTATCCCGAGGCTGTTGAGCGATTCGAGGTAGAGATCTTGCATGTCGGCTGGCGACGGCTTTAGTAGCACCTGGAACTGAAAATAATGTTGCAGGCGGTTCGGATTCTCGCCATAGCGACCGTCGGTTGGGCGCCGCGAAGGCTGAACGTAGGCCGCGCGCCATGGCTCGGGCCCGATGGCACGCAGAAATGTCGCCGGATGAAAGGTGCCGGCCCCCATTTCCATGTCGTAGGGTTGCAGCACCACGCAGCCTTTTGCACTCCAGAATGACTGCAATTGGAAGATGAGTGACTGAAAGGACGAGGCAGGGCCGATTGAATTAGCCATGGGTGCTGCGATTGCGTTCGAAGGCGCGCAGTATATCGCTTGGCCGAGTCCGTGCCTATGCGGTGACATTCGTTACCGACTAAAGAACTGTCGATTGGGGCCGCTACCGGAGAGATGGAAACCATTGACATCCATTTGGCTGAGATGGCCGGTTGGCGGGCGCTCTTAGCTCGGGCCCAGTTTACTGCGAAGATTGAACTCCATCCGGAGTTGGAAGAATACCTGGTGCGCGTTTTATTCCGGACAACCAAAACTTCTGCGCTTGAGCATGGTTTTGACGCGTCAGCCTTACGACAAAATTCGGCCGAGCAAAATGTGGATGAAATTGAAGATCTGCGGCTTGTGGGTGATCAGTGCCTAATGTTCGCGGGCCTATTTCCGGAACAGGCGATTACGCGCAATCTACCCATTTCCTACTTCGTCAAAGTCGGTCAGGCGGCGTACCAACAATACTGGGGTTGCAGGAACGATCCACTATTCGGAATGTTGGCGGATTTCTTCGTCGAAGTGATGGATGTCCTGCAGGCTATGCGGGAAGAAGACGAACACGATTGGTGTATTGACCCGCTAAGCGCTTATCAACTATGGCGCGACACAGGTAGTTCGCAGGCGTGGAATGTTTTGCGTAGAGCGACCCCGGCCTTGCCGAGCAATTCTTCAAGTCTAGCGATCAATTAACAGTAATAAACGCAGCGCCGGCGGCGTAATTCCTATTTGTCCTTGGCCTCCTCAGTGGGCTTTTTCTCACCTTCCTCGGGTTTGATCAATTCGTCGAATTTCTTATCGAGCAATCGCACTTTGTACTCAGGGATCTTATAGACCCAGTCGCTAACTTTAGCGTTTAGTGTGCCCACCTCGTCTTCCACGGAAACTTCTTCTTCCGGCTCATTATCTTTGGACGGATCGTCTTTCTTATTTAGAGAGTCCAGCGCCGCCGCGATCCCTTCAGGAACTTCAGGTGGCGCGATCACGATGTCGGGATCGAAGGCAAAGTGAAATCGGATATAAGCGTCTTCGTCGATGTTAAATTGTTCAACGGTTGCAACCATCCCATCAAATGTCTGCACTTTCGCGACATTTTGTGGTTCGAGCCCGTGAACTTTTGTAACGGCGGCTACGTCCTCGAATTTCAGGTTCAATAGTAGACCGCCGTAAGCAGAAACAGAGGATCGCGAGGTCGCCACGAAGCCGGCCGGAATGCCCTCTAGTGCCAGGTAGGGGTCGTTGTGGGATTCCTTCGAAGCGACTATCGGTTTGTCATCCGGTCGATCGATAGTGACGTTCCGGATCCGTTTCGCTTCGATGTTTGCGATTTCCGTATTCATCCAATCCGTAGGTTCGTCATCGATGTCTAGGTCGCCTTCAACCAGTAGCGCAACGGCTTCTTTAGCCTTGCGTACATAATAGTTCGGTGTCTCCAGGTTGCTCCCGTCCCGTTCGTTACCAATCACGACCGACGCCAACTCATTTCCATTTGCGTCTTCTACCTGGACGAGTACCGAATTACTGTCGGCTTGCTCGATCCCAGCAACGCCGATTTTCTCGTAAAATTCCGGCTTCGACGTTTTCCGTTCAATTACGGAGACCTGAGCAATGTTTAGCAGCGTGCTTTTTATGGCGGTAAATTCCGCCGGGAAGTTGTCTCGATTTGCCACCACCCATTCGTCATTGAGTTTGGCCAGCTCGGTGTTGTGCTCCGTGGTTTTTATGGATACGCGGTTCGCGTCATTCAGTTGATCGAACAACGCAGGGTAAAGCCGGTCGGTGGCGAGTTCGGTCTCCGGTGCCTTTTGCTGCGAGATTTTCCAAGCCATGACGACCACGGCGATCGTTGCGATTGCGATTATTAAATTACGACTGCTCATAGCGGCTAGTTTGAGTTTTGGTGGCGTGATCGGTAGACGCTGATTCCGATGGCGAAAATCGAAATGAGCATCGGCACCAGGCCAACGTTGATGAACTTAAGTGTTGTACCGAGTTTTTCGATGTTCCGCTGCAGGTTGTGCTGCACTGCGCGAAGTTCCTTTCGAGTTTTCAATTGCTCCGTACGAAACGACTCGATTTCGACCCGCTGTTCCGGTGATAGGAGGTAGCTACCGCCTTCGTCGCGCTGCTGTTGCAGTTCCTGCATTTTTGTTTCCGTTTCTTCAAGTTTCGCTTGTAGGGCACGCTCTTGGTCGCGAAATTGGGCTTCCGCGTCGCGCCTGATTTGCTGCACGACGCCGAATGGCCGCGAGTACTCGCCACGACTTCGCAAACTGATCAGATCATCATTGCCACCAAGATTATCGATACCGTTGATTAAGAGGTCTGCGTTATTCGCGATGGCCTGGGGTATCTGCCTCCCCAAAAAGCTTTGAAATCGAACCCAAAAGCGATCCGAGAGGATATCCGTATCGGCAACGACGATGACGTTGATCGGCGCGGCTGATTTCGCAGTAAACCCGGCGTCCGGCTCGGGATCTATTTTCTCGGCTAGCTCATCGAGCGGCTTGCCGTCAGGGTAGGCGGTCTCGACGACGCCACTGATGCGTGCCGCGATCGTGACGCTGCCGCCGCTCGGTTCAAAATTTTCCAATAGTGCCGCGGGGTCGCGCACGAATACAATCGCATCGCGTTCGAGCATTCCGGAGTTTGGTCCGGTATTTAGCAACGGCGTGAAGTTCGTCGTCGCCCCTTCGACTTGCGTCAACGAGCCGGCCGTACCGACGTTCACGCTATTGAGTTCGGTCGTGATGAAGTCATCGCGATTGAAATTCTCGGCAGTTAGTTGCAGCCACGGTAGATACTCCACTTCATTCGGGCCGGTTGCACTTTGGAACTGCACGCGAACGGCCAGGTCGATGTCCGCGGCGATTTTGTTCGGTTCCATCGCGACCCCCCACTTCGCGAAGATCGGTTCTAGGCTTGAATTGACCACCGGCATTGTCTGGGGCGCATTAGGATCACGTTCAGGTCGATCGGTCTCCGCAAATGGGTCAACGAAAACGATCGCTCTACCGCCCTTAATGACAAATTGATCGATCGCATAGAGGGTTTGATCAGAGAAATCTTTGGGATGGATGATCACCAGTGTGTCAATGTCATCTGTGAGATTCGGATTAGCTTCATCGAGTTCTCTTATATCGTAGACCTCACGTAGTAGCGTAATTACGGCCCATTCCTGGCTCGACGGTCGACCAGTCATAGGGTTCTGTTGCGTCGTTACTACAGGCAATCCCGAAAGCAGGCCGATCACCCGTTTCGTAGGGTTCGACAAGGTGTAGACCATTTTTGTCAGGTCGTATTCGAGAGCACCTTCGCGCTCGGGACTCAGAATAGGCATCGGTATCTCGTCATCGATTGTATTCGTCCCGACCAAGCCCAGGTAGGCTCTTTCCCCGCTCGCGCTCAATGGGATCGCCTGGATCCCAAATCCCGTTGCCTGGTCTTCTGCTTCGGAGAACGGCTCTGGATCGATCACCAGCAAGTTGATCTTTCCTCGACTAGCCGCGACGTATTCGTCTAGAAGGTCGCGTACTCGTTTGCCGTGGGTTGCGAACTCGGGGGCTTCGGTAAACTGCTTGGCCGAAAAATAGTAGCGGATCGTAATCGGTTCATCGATCGCATTGAGAATATTCCGCGTGCCTTCTGACAGCGTATGCAACGAGCCTTCGGTGACATCAAGGCGTTGGCTGGTTAGCGTGTTATTCGCAATGATATTGATACCGAGAAATAGCACAAGTGCAACGACTAGGCCTGTTCCCGTGAGAAATTTGTTATTCATGCTATGACTTCACTCCGAGTTGAGCTCAACTACCTTTCTTCGCTTCGATGGCGAGAACATTGGCGTACAAAAAGAAGGCAATCAAAGTCCCGAAAAATATAATGTCACGGATATCGACAACTCCTCGCAGGATCGACTCGAAATGGGTCAGAAAACTGAACGAGCTAATTACGTCGACGATTGCCTGTGGCGCCCATGAACTGAACATGTCTAATACCAGTGGGAATCCGCTTAGATTGAATAAAAAGCAGATCACAAAACTAATGACAAACGCGATCACCTGGTTTTTCGTGAGCGCAGAAATAAACGAGCCGATAGCAAGGCAGCCACCGGCGAGCAACAAGCTACCCAGATAACCGGCGATGATGACGGTATTGTCCGGATCACCTAAATAGTTAATTGTGATCCAAACGGGGAAGGTTAAGGCGAGTGCGATCGCAGTAAAGCACCATGCAGCAAGAAATTTTCCGATCACCGCTTCAACTAGCGAAATCGGCAATGTCATCAACAGCTCAAGCGTGCCCGCCTTGCGTTCCTCCGACCACAGGCGCATTGAAATCGCTGGGATCAAGAGCATATAAAGCCACGGATGAAACCGAAAAAACGGCTCTAAGTCCGCCTGATTACGCTCGTATAGTTCACCGATGTGGAACGTGAACACACCAGTTAACAGCAAAAAAATCACAATGAATACGTACGCGACGGGCGTTGCAAAATAAGCGCCAAGTTCGCGCTTTAGAATAGTCAGCGTGCGACTCATGTGCGGGTCTCCTCGCCTGTGCTCTCTGATTTTGTGGTTAGCGTGCGAAATACTTCATCGAGCCGGCCGGGTTCGACAAACAATTCGTCGACTTCCCATTCGTGCTGCCGAATACAATTGTGAATGCTCCCAACGATCGACCGGTTCTCTTTCGGGATGACAGTGACTCGGGTCATGTCTCGGTCAGTGGTCGCTGATTCAATTCCGGATACGTCCGCCAACACGGCAAGCGTCTTTTCGACCGTAGCGCTGATGTCGGACGCCACGCTTAAGGTCACTGCGTTGTGGTAGTAGGAGTGGGCGGCGAATTCGGCCGGGGTCCCCGAAAACAGCAGCCGACCTTTGGCGATTATGACGGCGCGGCTGCACACCGCGTCGACTTCCTCAAGAATATGGGTCGAGATCACGATGGCTTTTTGTGCCGCCATTTCCTTGATCAAGCTTCGAACTTCATGCTTCTGATTCGGATCCAAGCCGTCGGTCGGCTCGTCCAAAATCAAGACCTTGGGGTCGTGTAGGATCGCTTGGGCCAGCCCGACCCGTCGCTTGAACCCCTTCGATAAGGTTTCGATTGGTTGGTGCATGACGCCTTCAAGATTAATTTGCTCAACTGCTCTTGCGATCGCATTGGTCTTTGTTTTGCCGCCCAAGCCACGAATGTCGGCGACGAAACTAAGGAACGAGCTTGGTGTCATCTCGCCGTAGGCTGGCGCGCCTTCGGGTAGATAGCCAATGCAGGTTTTGGCGGCGATCGGGTCGATTGCAACGTCATGTCCACAAACGCTTATGGAACCAGCTGTCGGTGCGAGATAGCCGGTTATCATTTTCATGCTAGTCGACTTTCCTGCACCATTGGGGCCAAGGAAGCCGAGCACTTCGCCTTGTTGGACTTCCAAATCGATACCGTCGACTGCGACTAAGTTACCGAAGTGCTTGTGCAAGCCCTTAACTGAAATCAGGTTTTCCATAAAATATGGCCTCAATGCCCTGCTAGCGCGACTCGCTAGGGTAGCTTCTAATGCGCTTCAAGGCGCTGTTTTTTTCCAGTCCGGTGTTCGGTGAGGCGATGGCAGTGCCTGCCATTCATGCAACATCGGGACACGTATCAGTGGGCCCGAGTTGCAATCCTCCGCCCTCGGCGGGCTGTTAGTTTTTCTCTGACTCGACGGCGCGCAAATTTTCCATAGCTTCACAAATTCGTCAATAGTCAGCTTGACAACATGACACGCGATTAGTTTCGCGATCAAAAGATTACGAATTTGTAATGATTGCGAACGCCGAACAGTCAATCTGTGCGGGCGTAGTTCCCTCGATATAAGATCGCAGCATAACCGGCTTAGCCCGATGGCGAGTACTTAAATATCGGCTGGGAAGTTAGCGGTGCCGCGCCAGCGCGTGAGGAAAGTGGCCCGTGGGCTCCGCATTCGCGTACTATGCGGACCGAATCGGCCGGTCGGAGAACCTATGACAATTCGAAACTTTTGTGGCGCCGAGCCAAAGATCGACCCGAGTGCTTTTATCGATCCCACGGCGCTCATCATTGGCGAGGTGGCAATCGCCGCTGAAGTGTTTGTGCTGCCATATGTGGTGATCCGGGGCGACGTGAACACCATAACGATCGGTGCCCATAGCAACATCCAAGACGGTAGTGTTCTCCACGTCAATAGCGACAGCATACTTGCGCCTGGTGGGTCGCCGCTCGAGATAGGGGCCGAGATCACCGTCGGACATAAGGTCTTGCTACACGGATGTCGAATCGATGACCACTGCCTAATTGGTATGGGATCGACAGTGATGGACCACGCGGTGATCGAACATGATGTGATAGTGGGCGCGGGCAGCCTGGTTACCCCGGGCAAGCGGCTTGTTTCTGGATTCCTGTACGCCGGATCGCCAGCGCGTCAGGTGCGTCCGTTGACCGACAAGGATATTGGTTATATCGATTGGAGCTTCAAGCACTACCGCAAGTTGAAAGAGCAGCATCGAGATTCGATGTAGCTGCCCGCTTGCCGGGACCGCTTCGGTGGCGAGCGTATTTTCGTTTAATTCACCATTCGCCGGTATAATCACGGCCCCCTATTGCACCCGGGTCGACCATGGAACATCCAAAACATTTTGACGTGATCGTCGTCGGCGGTGGCCATGCGGGCACTGAGGCCGCCCTAGCGAGCGCGCGTATGGGTGCAGAGACCTTGCTGTTGAGCCAGAGCATCGACGCCTTGGGTCAGATGTCATGTAATCCGGCGATCGGCGGTATTGGGAAGGGGCATTTGGTTCGCGAAATTGACGCGCTCGGTGGGTTCATGGCGCGCGGCGCCGACCATTGCGGGATCCAGTTCCGGCGGTTGAATGCAAGTAAAGGCCCCGCTGTGCGGGCAACTCGAGCGCAGATCGACCGCGCACTCTACCGAAATTTCGCCCGGCAGGTACTCGAAAACCAACCGCATTTAACGTTATTCCAGCAGACCGTGGATGACTTGATCATTGAAGCCGATGCGGTGGCTGGGGTCGTCACCCAAATGGGTCTGAAATTTCGCGGCGCCACGGTTGTGATGACGGTCGGTACCTTCCTCGGGGGCTTGATTCATTTGGGCGAGGCAAACTATGCCGCGGGCCGCGCGGGTGACCCGCCTGCCAACACCCTTGCGGCGCGCTTACGCGAGCGACCGTTTCGAGTTGGGCGTTTGAAGACTGGCACGCCGCCGCGTATTGACGGCCGTACGGTAAATTTCGATGTGCTGGAACGCCAACCCGGTGATGATCCGGTGCCTGTCTTTTCCTTCCTCGGTGACCGGGCACAGCACCCAGCTCAAGTCGATTGCCACATCACGCACACCAATCAAGCCACACACGACATCATTGCGCGCGGTATCGACCGCTCCCCGATGTTCAACGGTAGCATTGAGGGGGTCGGGCCGCGTTACTGCCCCTCTATCGAAGATAAGGTAACTCGATTCGCCGATAGAACGTCACACCAAATATTCGTCGAACCGGAGGGCCTCAATACCGATGAAATCTACCCCAACGGGATCTCGACGAGCCTTCCGTTCGACGTCCAGTACGACCTCGTACGTAGCATTCATGGATTCGAAAATGCCCATATCACCCGTCCTGGCTACGCGATCGAGTACGATTATTTTGATCCGCGCGACATTTACCCATGGTTGGAAACAAAACAGATAACAGGGCTTTATTTCGCCGGTCAGATCAACGGCACTACCGGCTATGAGGAGGCCGCGGCCCAGGGCTTACTCGCCGGGCTTAATGCCGCCTTACGCGTGCGCGATGCCGATCCCTGGTATCCCCGGCGTGATGAGGCCTACCTCGGTGTTTTGATAGACGACTTGGTAACGCGGGGCACGAGTGAGCCGTATCGGATGTTCACCAGTCGCGCCGAGTATCGACTACTGCTCAGAGAAGATAACGCTGACCTGCGTTTGACCCCAATCGGACGAACCATGGGTCTGGTTGGTGACGAACGATGGCATCGATTTGAGGCCAAACGCGAGCTGTTGGAGTCCGAGCAATCGCGACTCCGGGCGACTTGGATGTCGCCGGCAAAATTATCCGACGCCGACGCCTGCGCCGTATTCGGGAAACCATTGCGTAAGGAACAAAGTTTGGCGGATTTATTGCGCCGACCAGAGATCGACTACCGGGGCCTAATGACCTTACCCGGCGCCGGACCTGGGGTGAGCGCGGTAGACGTCATTGAGCAACTTGAAATCGAGGCACGTTACTCCGGATACCTCGAGCGCCAACATGACGAAATCGAAAAGCACCTGCGCAACGAAAATACGGCGCTACCACGCGAGGTCGACTATTTCGATGTACGCGGTCTGTCGCACGAGATTCAACAAAAACTATCGGACCACCGGCCGACCACAATTGGTCAAGCCTCACGTATCTCCGGGGTCACGCCAGCCGCGATTTCACTTTTGTTGGTGTATTTGAAAAAACGACAATTGACGCTCGCTCAATCCGCTTAAGGGCGTGGGCGTATCGCGCAAGCCCCAACCGAAAACCCGTGATTGAAGATCTACTGCGACGCGATAGCGCCAAAATTGGCGTTACCTTACAGCTTGAAGAACTTAAGGCGCTGATCGACTTCATCGCGTTGATCGTGAAGTGGAACCGCATTACCAATCTCGTCGGATCGAGTTCGCCGGACGATCTGGTGAGCAAGCACATCGTTGATTGCCTTGCTGCTGTTCCCTATTTTGAAAGTGCGCGTCTTGTCGATGTTGGGTCCGGTGCGGGTTTTCCGGGCATCGTCATCGCGATTCTGAGACCTGAAACACAGGTCTTTTTGGTTGAACGTTCGGCTCGAAAATCACGCTTTTTGCGTCAGGTAGCAATAGAGTTGGGACTTGGCAATGTTGAAGTCGTAGCGGAGCGTATTGAACATTGGCACCCGCAAGTTGCGATCGACTGCATTATTTGTCGCGGCTACAGCTCGTTGCGAAAGTTCTATGACGACACCCGGTCCTTGCATGCTCGCGGTGTTCGACTGGTGGCCATGAAAGGTCTGCTGAGCGACGCGGAAGTTGCCGAATTGGGGCTCAATCCAAGCGCCGTAGCGGTCCAAGCGCTAGATGTCCCGGGCTGGGATCATCGCCATTTGGTCACCATTAAGGTTGAAGCTTGAGCGTCGTATTAGAGGATTTCGAGCAGACCTTCGGGGGATCTGGGTCGACACAAATCGGCACCCGCCCCATGACCAGGCGCCAACGTAGATCTGCGTGCGGCTATGCGTGGTATGCCATAATGCGGACCGATCGTCGGCCCACCAGAGCATTCTATGCGTGGCGAATAATGTAGTCATCATGGCAAGAGTCATCGCAGTTGCGAATCAAAAAGGCGGCGTTGGGAAAACCACAACGAGCGTCAATCTAGCGGCATCGTTGGGGGCAACCAAACGCCGCGTGTTGCTTGTCGATCTCGACCCGCAGGGTAACGCCACAATGGGTAGTGGGATCGATAAACGCGAGGTCGAAAAGTCCAGCTACGATGTACTGATGGACGAGATGGGCATTGCCGAGGCAGTGGTCGACTTGCCCGACCTCGGCTATTCCTTGCTGCCGTCTAACGCCGATCTCACGGCCGCGGAGGTTGGCCTCATCGACCAACTCGGACGCGAGCTACGGCTGCGGCAGGCGCTCGATGGGGTGCGCGACGAGTACGGCTACATCATTATTGATTGTCCACCGGCGCTCAATATGTTGACCATCAACGCCTTGGTCGCCGCGAATTCCGTAATCATTCCGACGCAATGTGAATACTATGCGCTCGAGGGGTTGTCGGCCTTGTTGGAGACGCTCGAGAAAATCAAAAAATTTCTCAATCCAGGCCTGCATATAGAGGGATTTCTACGCACGATGTACGATCCGCGCAATAATCTCGCTAACCAGGTCTCGCAGCAGCTACTCAAACATTTCGGCGATAAGGTCTACAACACGGTTATTCCGCGTAATGTTAGGCTCGCTGAGGCGCCAAGTCATGGATTGCCAGCCTTGCTTTACGATAAGACCTCAACCGGCGCGGTCGCCTACTTGGCGCTTGCGGGTGAAATGCTGCGGCGAGATGAAACTGAACTAGCGGCCAATTAGTCGTGTTCCATCGACGCTAGGGCGATCGGACACATGAGATAGCGATCATGGCGACAAAAAAAAGGGCATTGGGCAGAGGCCTCGACGCACTGCTCGGAATGGGTGCCGATCAGCCTGTGCAAGAAGAGCGCAACGGCGACCAGTTAAAATCGATACCGGTCGATTTGATTCAACGCGGACGTTACCAGCCGCGAATCGACATAAAGGCCGAGACGCTGCAGGACTTGGCCGATTCAATCAAGGCGCAGGGCATTGTTCAGCCAATCGTCGTGCGGCCAATTGACGGTCCGAACAGGTTCGAGATCGTTGCCGGCGAACGCCGTTGGCGGGCCGCACAAATAGCCGGCTTGCATGAAATTCCATCGATCGTGCGCGATGTGTCCGATCAAGTTGCGGCAAGTGTCGCATTAATCGAAAACATCCAGCGTGAACAGCTCAATGCGTTGGAAGAAGCGCAATCCCTGCATCGACTGATACATGAGTTCGAAATGACCCACCAAGACGTGGCGACAGCAATCGGACGGTCCCGCGCAAGCGTGAGTAATCTACTGCGGCTGCTGGATTTGCATAGTGACGTTAAAAGCATGCTCGAGTCGGGCGATCTGGAAATGGGTCACGCGCGTGCACTCGCTGGCCTTCCGAGCGCGATGCAGTCACAGGCAGCCAAAAAAATTGTGGCCGGCGGTATGTCTGTGCGCCAAGCCGAGAATTTCGTCAAAGAACTGCGATCGCCGAAGAATACGGAAAGCCAAACAGCCAAGACGGTCGACCCGAACGTCAAGCACCTACAAGATTCGCTGGCGGAGCGCCTGGGCGCTACCGTGACCATCCGCCACGGTCGTGATGGGAAGGGCGCTTTATTGATAAATTACAACTCTTTGGATGAGTTGGACGGTATACTGGAACACATCAAGTAGCCAGATTTACGACTTGCCGCACTGCCGCAAAAACAGCTACAATGCATGAGTTTTGCGCAGACTGATTCCGGCGTGGACATCGATAAGCCAACGGAGCGGACGGCTCCGGGGGCACTACAAAAATACTCACGGCAGATCGCATTGCGTGTTGTTGCGGGCCAAATTGCAGTCGCGCTCTTTGCATCGGTGGCTATTACTGTTGCCTTCGGCAGTCGATTTGGATACTCGGCATTGGTCGGGGCGGCTATCGGGATACTGCCAAGTTACTACTTGGCTGTGCGGCTGTTTCGGCGCACACAGTCGATGTCGCCAGAGCAGGTGCTGCGCGGGATCTACCTTGGGGAAGGCATCAAAGTAGCGTTCACCATTGCGTTATTCGTCGTAGCGATACTGGTACTTGACGTTGAAATTGGCGTCGTCTTGTTGGCTTATGTGGCGACGGTTGCAGTGAACTGGATAGCTTTTTTTGTAGCGGATTTGGGTGAGTCTCCACGCGAGCGGGCTTAGAGAGACTTGAGAAAAAACATTAAAGCATCGAATTACATCGATCGATAAATTGCAATCATGGCAGGAAGTTCACCGGCTGAGTACATCAGCCACCACATCCAAAACCTAACCTTCGGGCGGCATGCCGACGGTAGCCTAGGCTTTGCGCACAGCGCGAAAGAGGCAACCGAGATGGGCTTTTGGGCGATCAACGTCGATACGATGTTTTGGTCATTGGCTACCGGGATATTCTTTTGCTGGATTTTCCGCAAGGCCGCCATTAATGCATCAGTGCAAAACCCAGGGCGACTGCAATCAGTCGTGGAAATGCTCGTTGAGATGGTGAGTACGAGCGTCAAGGATGCATTCACAGGTAACAACGCGTTGATAGCGCCATTGTCGTTGACCATTTTCGTGTGGATATTCTTGATGAACCTGATGGACTTGGTACCGGTTGATGTCGTCCCGCAGTTGTCGCATTTGCTTGGTATTGAATATATGAAGATGGTGCCGACGACCGACGTAAACGCAACGTTTGGTATGTCCTTGTCAATATTCGGCTTGATGATCTACTACGGGATCAAAGTAAAAGGACTCGGCGGCTTCTTCGGCGAACTCGCTTTCCACCCATTCGGCAAGGCCTTGCTGCCGGTGAACTTGGTCTTAGAAACGGTTTCTTTTATCGCTAAACCGCTGTCACTGTCGCTCAGACTGTTTGGCAATATGTTCGCTGGCGAACTGGTATTTGTATTAATCGCGGCTCTGGTGCCGTTCTATTTGCAGTGGGCGTTTTCGGTGCCTTGGGCGATATTCCATATCTTGGTGATCACACTGCAAGCATACATATTTATGATGTTGACGATTGTGTATCTCAGTCAGTCGCACGAAACCCACGACTCGCATTGACGAATTAAACAACAGGAGAGAAGTTATGGAGTCTGTAGTTGCTTTTTCAGCCCTTGCAGCCGGTATTATGGTCGGGCTTGGTGCGCTTGGCGCCGGTGTCGGCATCGGTATCTTAGGCAGTAAGTTTCTGGAAGGAGCGGCGCGCCAACCGGAGCTCGTGCCGATGCTCCAAGCGCGAATGTTTCTCATGCTAGGCCTAACCGACGCGGTGCCGATTATCGCAATTGCCTTTGCGGCGCTGATGATGTTCGCGAATCCCTTCCTTGGACAAATAGGATAATCCTCGGTTAAGGACGGGCACTCGCCATGAATATCAATCTGACATTATTTGGGCAGGCAATATCGTTCGCGATTTTCGTGTGGTTCTGCATGAGATTCGTGTGGCCGCCGGTCGAAAAGGCGTTGGAAGAGCGCGAGACTCGGATTGCTGACGGTTTGGCCGCGGCTGAAAAGGGGCAGCAGGACCTCGAATCAGCAGCACAAAGAGCCGAAGAGATATTGCAAGACGGTCGCGATAAAGCTCAGGAATTCGTCAATCAGTCGCAAAAACGAGCGGACGAAATCGTTGAGCAGGCGAAGCAGGCAGCGGTTGAAGAGGGTGAGCGGCTGTTAGTGGCGGCTCGCTCGCAGATCGACCAGGAACGCAACCAAGCTCGCGAGTCATTGCGCAGCGAGGTCGCGGGTCTTGCCTTATCCGGCGCCGAGCAAATTCTAATGCGTGAGGTTGACGCCGCGGCTCATCGGGAAGTCCTCGATAAGCTGGTTCAGGAAATCTAGCTCGAGATGCAGGAAAAACTCACCATTGCTCGACCCTATGCAATGGCCGCATTCGGTTTTGCTGAAGACGCTGGCGATGTGGCGGCGTGGTCGTCGATGCTGGATGCGCTTGCGAGCGCCGTGTCACACCCAGATCTGATGCCCTTAATTTCGCATCCACGCATATCAAGCTCGCAACTGGTTGAGCTCCTGCAAGACATTATTGGAGCACATCTAAACGCCCAACGAACAAACTTTATCAATACGCTGGTCGATGCTGAGCGCCTTGCGTTGGCACCGGAAATAGCGGAGTTGTTCGAACGACGTAAAGCGGCGGCGGAAGGCGTCGCCGATGTTCAGGTCGAAACGGCGTTTGAGATCAGTGAGGCCGAGCAAGATCGCATTGCGTCGGCGGTTCGTGAACGGGTCGGCATGGCATGCGAGGTGACGACTGTTGTCAACCCAGAACTGATCGGTGGTGCCGTCATTAAGGTCGGCGATTCGGTGATAGATATTTCCTTGCGCGGTCGACTGCGTGCACTTGAACAGCGACTGCTATAGACGCGCGCTACCGCCACAACTTATTTGAAACTTTGTCGTAGAGGACAGCCATGAGCATCAGCGCAACAGAAATTAGCGAACTGATCAAAAAGAAAATCGAAGGTCTCGATCTGCAAACAGAAGCGCGTACCGAAGGTACGGTCGTGAGTCTTATGGACGGCATCGCCCGAATACATGGGTTAAGCGATGCAATGCAGGGCGAGATGATTGAATTCCCGGGTGGGGTATATGGTCTTGCACTTAATTTAGAACAGGACTCGGTTGGCGCCGTGGTCATGGGCCAATACGAACACATTTCCGAGGGTGATACGTGTCGTTGCACGGGACGCATTCTTGAGGTGCCGGTCGGAGAGGGGCTACTAGGACGCGTGGTTGACTCTCTCGGTGCGCCAATCGACGGTAAAGGTGATATCGACTCTAGCCAATCTGAACCAATCGAAAAAATTGCACCAGGGGTTATCCAGCGCCAATCAGTGAGTCAGCCGGTCCAGACTGGGCTGAAGTCGATCGACGCGATGGTGCCGGTTGGGCGCGGACAACGCGAGTTAATTATCGGCGATCGCCAAACTGGTAAAACTGCGGTTGCGATCGATGCGATCATTAACCAAAAAGGCACTGGCGTTAAGTGTATCTATGTCGCGATCGGCCAGAAGGCATCCTCAATTAACGTTGTCGTCAACAAGCTTGAAGAGCACGGTGCAATGGAGCACACCATCATCGTTGCCGCGAGCGCGTCTGATTCAGCAGCGATGCAATACATCGCGCCATATTCGGGCTGCTCAATGGGAGAGTATTTCCGCGACAAGGGTGAAGATGCGCTGATAGTGTACGACGATTTGACCAAGCAGGCTTGGGCCTATCGTCAAGTATCGCTGCTGCTGCGCCGGCCGCCCGGCCGTGAGGCATATCCTGGCGATGTATTCTACCTGCATTCTCGTCTACTTGAGCGCGCGTCCCGGATCAATGCGGAGCATGTGGAGAAGATCACGAACGGTGCGGTAAAAGGGAAAACTGGCTCATTGACCGCATTGCCGATCATCGAAACGCAAGCTGGTGACGTGTCGGCGTTCGTGCCAACCAACGTCATTTCGATCACCGACGGACAAATTTATCTTGAATCGGACCTATTCAATGCCGGATTTCGCCCGGCGATTAACGCCGGATTGTCAGTTTCCCGTGTCGGCGGTGCCGCGCAAACGAAGATCGTCAAGAAGCTCGGCGGCGGTATCCGTCTGGCGCTAGCGCAGTACCGTGAACTAGCGGCGTTTGCGCAGTTCGCCTCAGATCTCGATGAGGCAACACGTCGCCAGCTTGAGCGCGGTCAACGGGTGATGGAATTGATGAAGCAGCGCCAGTATGCGCCGTTATCGGTCGCGGAGATGTCGGTGAGTCTATTCGCAGTCGAAAACGATTTCATGGACGATATCGAACTCGACAAAATCAGTGCCTTCGAGGACGCCTTGCACAGCTACATGGGGAGCTCGCACAAAGCGTTGATGGACAAAATCAACGAGTCCGGTGATTTCAGTGATGAAATCGAGGCGCAACTGAAGGCGGCAGTCGAAGAGTTTAAAGCGAACCACACGTGGTAGTCGCGCGGCGATAGGAAATTTAAGATGGCTGCGGGAAAAGAAATACGGACCAAGATCGGAAGCGTTAAAAACACGCAGAAGATCACGAAGGCCATGGAGATGGTTGCGGCGAGCAAAATGCGTAAGGCGCAGGATCGGATGCGGTCCGCGCGTCCGTACGCGGACAAGATGCGTAACGTGGTCGCGCATGTTGCGCACGCTAACACCGAATATAAGCACCCCTACTTGATTGATCGCGAAGTGAAGCGGATCGGGGTGATCATCGTAACAACCGATCGCGGTCTGTGCGGTGGTTTGAACGGCAATCTGTTTCGTAAGGCCTTGCGTCAGTTCCAACAATGGGAGAACGAAGGCAAGGAACTCGACCTGAGTATTATCGGCAACAAGGGGATCGCGTTTTTCAACCGCATCGGCGGAAATTTGATTGGTTCGACGAACCAGATCGGCGATACCCCAAGCCTCGAAGACCTAATCGGAACTGTCGGCATCATGCTCGATGCCTACAACGACGGTAAGGTTGACCGGGTGTACATCATCTACAACACATTCGTTAACTCGATGACCCAATCGGCCGACATCGAACAATTGGTGCCCCTGGTTCCGGCAGAGACAGACGACATGAGTCATCATTGGGACTATATCTATGAGTCCGGAACCAACGATGTGATGGAACAATTATTAACTCGGTATATTGAATCGTTGGTTTATCAAAGCGTGGTCGAGAATATCGCCTGCGAGCAGGCCGCACGCATGGTTGCAATGAAATCCGCGTCGGACAATGCCGGTAAGCTGATTGATGAGTTACAACTCGTCTACAACAAGGCGCGCCAAGCAGCCATCACTCAAGAGTTGTCCGAGATCGTCGGCGGTGCGGCTGCCGTTTAAGCCCAAATAATTTTTGATTAGTTTGAGGATCTGAATGATGAGTTCAGGAGACGTGGTACAAGTTATCGGCGCCGTAGTTGACGTCAAATTCGCTACCGACGCGGTACCCAAAATCTATGACGCGTTGGAAATCGACGCTAGCGATATCGTGTTGGAAGTCCAACAACAGATCGGTGACGGCGTCGTGCGGACCATTGCGCTTGGTACGACCGATGGTCTGCGTCGCGGCATGACTGTGAAGAACACCGGCGATGGCATTAAGGTGCCGGTTGGTCTTGAGACCCTCGGTCGCATCATGAACGTCCTCGGCGAGCCAATCGATGAGTGTGGTCCGATCGGCGAACAGGAACGCATGGTTATCCATCGCGAAGCACCGAAGTTTGTCGAGTTGTCGGCGACCCAAGAGTTACTCGAAACCGGTATCAAGGTTATCGATCTTATCTGTCCATTCGCCAAGGGCGGCAAGATTGGACTGTTCGGCGGCGCCGGAGTGGGCAAGACCGTCAACATGATGGAGTTGATCAACAACATCGCGACACAGCATTCGGGCCTGTCGGTGTTCGCCGGTGTCGGTGAACGCACCCGTGAAGGTAACGATTTCTACCATGAAATGCAGGAAGCAGGCGTAGTTAACGTCGAGGAATTCCAGAAATCGAAAGTGTCCATGGTGTACGGGCAAATGAACGAACCGCCAGGAAATCGCCTGCGCGTGGCCTTGACGGGATTAACCATTGCCGAAAAATTCCGCGACGAAGG
Source organism: Gammaproteobacteria bacterium (assembly GCA_021773835.1). Classification (GTDB taxonomy): domain Bacteria; phylum Pseudomonadota; class Gammaproteobacteria; genus UBA11873. Next base: position 29,976 of record JAJFJQ010000066.1, on the reverse strand, counting down.
GCGCGACGTCCTGTTGTTTATTGATAACATCTACCGGTTTACCTTGGCGGGTGTTGAGGTGTCTGCGCTACTCGGTAGAATGCCATCGGCGGTAGGCTATCAACCAACCTTGGCTGAGGAAATGGGACGATTGCAGGAACGCATTACATCCACTAAGACCGGTTCGATTACCTCGATCCAAGCGGTCTACGTTCCGGCCGACGACTTGACCGACCCCTCGCCGGCGACAACGTTTGCCCACCTAGACGCAACCGTCGTTTTATCCCGCCAGATCGCGGAGCTTGGTATCTATCCAGCCGTCGATCCGCTGGATTCCACCTCGCGGCAGCTCGATCCGCTGGTCGTTGGCCAGGACCACTACGACACCGCTCGGGCCGTGCAAAATACGTTGCAGCGCTACAAGGAACTGCGCGACATTATTGCGATCCTTGGGATGGATGAATTGTCTGAGGAAGATAAACTGAGCGTGTCCCGCGCACGTAAAATCCAGCGCTTCTTGTCGCAACCGTTTACCGTCGCTGAGGTTTTCACCGGTAGTCCCGGTAAGTATGTGTCGCTGAAAGACACTATTTCGGGCTTTAAGGCGATCGTCGCGGGTGAGTATGATCACTTACCGGAGCAGGCGTTTTATATGGTTGGCACGATCGAGGAAGCGGTCGAACAGGCGAAGAACCTTTAAGCCATGCCGATCCATGTTGATATCGTTAGCGCCGAACGGGAAATATTTTCCGGTACGGCGGAAATGGTATTCGCCCCCGCGGTACTTGGCGAAGTCGGAATAGCACCCGGACATACACCGCTGTTGACCCAGCTTGGTCCTGGCGAAGTTCGATTGAAATTTGAAGACGGCAGCGAAGAGGGATTCTACGTTTCTGGGGGTGTGCTTGAAGTCCAACCGAAAGTCGTGACGATCCTGTCGGATACTGCGGAGCGCGCCGAGGATCTCGACGAGGCGGCAGTGCTAAAGGCAAAGGAGGCGGCCGAGGCGGCATTGCATAACCAGGAAGGGTCGATCGACTATGCGCTTGCTCGATCGGAACTGGCAGAAACCGTCGCACAGATCCAGACCATTCAACGATTGCGCCGCCGCGCCGGTGGCGGGCGCGGATAGATAGGCGGCCCGATCGGTCCTATCTACGTTCTGCATTGTTGCGCTAATTTGTGGCGCCGCGCCGGCCGTCCTATCATAGGTCGGAAACGACTACCGGAATTCCATCCATGAATCTTACTGTCTGCATTCTAGCTGCTGGGCAGGGCAAGCGAATGCGCTCCGATCTGCCAAAGGTATTGCACCGCCTCGCAGACAAACCGTTAGTTGGTCACGTGATCGATACGGCGCGGGATGTCACTGAGCAAGATCCAATCGTCGTCTATGGTCACGGTGGGCCACTGTTACGAGCCGCATTTGAGCACGATTCAATCGTGTGGGTGGAGCAGCACGAACAATTAGGCACAGGGCACGCCGTCGGTCAGACGCTACCGCACGTACCAAACGATACGATGACCTTGATCCTCTATGGTGATGTACCCCTATTGCAAAGTTCCACCTTGCAGGAGCTCGTGGCTGCCGCAGAAATCACAGGCTTTGGTTTGCTCACCGTCGAGCTTGAAGACCCGTCTGGTTATGGCCGCATTGTGCGAAACGAGAGTGATGAGATTGTGAGGATAGTGGAAGAAAAAGATGCGTCGCCGGCAGAACGTGCGATCACGGAAATCAACACGGGCATTATGGCCGTGAAGAGCGATTACCTGCATCGCTGGATCCCCGCGCTGAGTAATGACAATGCGCAAGGTGAGTATTATTTGACAGACTGCGTTGCCGCAGCGGCAGCGGAAGATATCAAAATCGCTGGCGTTTCGGCGTCAAGCGTTGCAGAGGTAACTGGGGTCAATGACCGCAAGCAACTCGCGGAACTGGAGCGCCAATACCAATTTAGGCTCGCGACGGAATTGATGGAACGCGGCGTGATGTTACGCGACCCCAGTCGTATTGATGTACGTGGGGAATTGACCTGTGGCCGTGATGTCGAGATTGACGTCAATGCAGTGTTTATTGGCAAGGTCATATTGGGCAATGGGGTAGTCGTTGGACCAAATTGCGTCATTGAAAATACCGTTGTTGGCGACAATGTTGAGCTGTTAGCGAATTGTGTGATCGAATCTGCTGAGATAGGGGCGGCGTCGCGCATCGGCCCATTCGCGAGAGTAAGGCCGGAGACCGTACTTGGGAATTCGGTTCATATTGGAAATTTCGTCGAGATCAAAAAGTCTCAGGTCAACGATGGCAGTAAGGTCAATCATTTGAGTTATGTCGGTGATAGCGAGATCGGTCGTAACGTCAACGTTGGTGCGGGTACGATTACATGCAATTACGACGGTGCGTTTAAGCATAAAACCGTGCTTGAGGACGATGTATTTATCGGTTCCGACACGCAACTCGTTGCCCCAGTAACCGTTGGCCGGGGAGCGACGGTGGGTGCTGGGACTACGGTTACCGCGGATGTCGCCGCGGATGAGCTCGTTATTAGTCGGGTAAAGCAAAAGGCAATCACAGGCTGGACTAGACCGCGCAAGAAATCGAAATAGGCGAGATCTACTCGGATGCCTAAACGGGGATCGGGCGATACATGAGTAATAAGTTCACGGTCGCGTGCGTCCAGAATTCTGCGATCGACGACGTTGACTTAAATATCCGAGAAGCAAGCGAACTCATTTATCGCGCGGTTGATGCGGGCGCTGATTTCGTTTGCATGCCGGAATATTTCACCTGCCTTGAGAAAAATGACGCGCTCTATATCGAACGCGGTTTTGGTGAGCGCAACCATCCCACACTAGAGAAGTTCTCCGAGCTCGCGGCTAAGTTAAATAAATGGCTGCTGCTCGGCTCGGTTGCGGTAAAGCTAACCGACACGAAGGTTGGGAATCGGAGCTATTTGTTGAATGCCTCCGGCGATATTGTAGAGACATATGACAAGATCCATTTGTTCGATGTTGCCTTAAAACGGGGAGAGTCATACCGGGAATCCAATACCGTCGCGCCCGGAGAACGTGCGTGCATTGCCGAACTTCCGTGGGGACGGCTCGGCTTCAGTGTTTGCTACGACGTTCGGTTTCCTCAGCTGTATCGCTCATTGGCACATGCGGGCGCTGATTTTATCTCGATACCTGCAGCATTTACGGCGACAACCGGGGCGGCGCATTGGCATGTCTTAGTTCGTGCCCGGGCAATAGAGACTGGCTGCTACGTCTTTGCGCCCGGGCAATGCGGCCGCAGACCATGGGGCAGGCGGACCTATGGCCATTCCTTGATCGTTGATCCGTGGGGAGAGGTGCTGGCCGATGCAGGTGAAGATACTGGGTTCATCGTCGCGGAAATCGATCCAAATAAGGTAGGAGAAGCGCGGCATATGATCCCGTCGTTAGACCATGACCGTACATTCGCGAGCCCTGGTCTGCCCTAACGGTACCAGAATTCAGCTTTGATTCAGCTACGTGGCCATAGAATCCTTAGCATCCTAGGTAGCTACTGCGAGCGGGAGGAGTAATCTAGACCATGAGTACAAATGTTTTATCGTTAGTGTTTGCAATTGCCGGGTTGCTGTTTTCACAGCTTACCGTCGCAAACCATGGAAATTCGGCGAACACACCTGAATATGATTACGCTGTGGTTGATCAGGTAAAAACGCTGACCCGTATCGTCACGGTACCGGTCTCCCGTGAAGAATGCTGGGAGCAGCCGGTAACCCATTATCAGCCACCCGCGCACACCGGGAGCCATTCCTATACGCCTACGATCGTAGGTGGGATCATCGGTGCGGTCGTTGGTAATCAATTTGGTAGCGGTAGTGGGCGAGATCTGGCAACGATCGCAGGAACAACACTCGGCGCCTCGGTGGGTAGAGACTACACCACGCGTCGGGCCTACACGCCGGGCTCTAGTTACACGACAAACGAGCGGCGCTGCCGCATAGTGAACGAGCAGCAGCAAGAGGAACGAGCTGACGGGTACCTGGTGTCATATTCCTACAATGGAAGACACTACGAGACGCGTACGCCAAATCATCCTGGAGACCGGATAAAAGTACGAGTCGACGTAATTGCCGTCGAGTAATGATTTGCGGCATGATTTAACTAAAAAATACGGGCATTCGGAGAAGGTGATCTCAATTTGTCATACTAGTTCTTCGTTCAGATTCCCGCGCGCCTAACCCTGGGTTACTATCTGGCAATGAACTACCCACGCTCACTTCTTTTTGCGACATGTTTAATGTGCTCGATTGCCGCTGTCGATGCGGGCGCGCGCGTGGCGCCTGTAGGGCTATTGTTGGCGCAGTCAGGGCAACTGTCGCAGGATGAAGCTGCCGCGAAGGTTCGAAGAGACACGGGTGGTCGCATTCTCGGTGTTCAAGCAGGTACACAAGATGGCCTAACGATATACATCGTGAAGGTTTTACTCCCGGATGGGCGCGTGCGTGAGGTTACGGTGAGATCGAAGTAGTGCGAGATACACAAACCAAGGTGAGTAGTCGCAATGCGTGTCTTATTGATCGAAGATGAACCGGGCTTGCGCGAAGAGCTTATCGCACTGCTACATGCCGAGGGCTTTGCAGTGGATGCTACCGGCAGCGGTGCGGAGGGCGCGTACCTTGGCGCGGAATACCCGATCGATGTGGCGATTGTCGACCTTGGGCTACCGGATGTCCCCGGGACCGATGTAATTCAGCAGTGGCGTGAATCGGACTTGAGTTTTCCGGTTCTGATTCTGACCGCGCGTAATCGCTGGGAGGATAAGGTGCGCGGTCTGGAGATCGGCGCTGACGATTATCTCGTTAAACCATTCCAAAACGAAGAACTGATCGCGCGGTTGCGCGCGCTGGTGCGGCGCGCAGCAGGTTGGGCGGAATCTAAATTACGCTGCGGTCCAATCGTTCTCGATACCGCAGCAAAGACCGCATCTGTTCAAGGTTCCGCGGTTGAAACCACCGCATTCGAGTACAAAGTTCTCGAGCACCTTATGCTACACGCTGGTCGAGTCGTGTCGAAAACAGAACTATCTGAACACCTTTACGAGGACGAAACCGACCGTGACAGCAACGTTATAGAGGTAATCGTCGGTCGGCTGCGTAAGAAGCTCGATCCGACACGCGAATTAAAGCCCGTTGAAACTGTTCGTGGCCAGGGGTATCGATTCCGGTTTCAGCGCGCTACTGAGGAAAGTTTGGAGCAAAGCGCTTCCTCTTAACAGGCGACCATTGGAGATGGAACCCATCGATGGTCAAACCTTGGGGCCGCCTTGCCGACCACGCAAAGTTTCCCCGTCCGCCGTGAGGTAAGCTCTCTTGCGCTCACTAAATTCTCGTGTTCTCGTTGCCGCTGGATTGGTGCTGGCCGCATTTTTGAGTACAGCGGGATTTGTACTCGATCAGGCTTTTCGCGATACGGCGCAGACATCGGTGCGTGAGCGGCTAACGGGTAGAATTTATATGATGCTCGGAATGATCGATCTCGACGATCCGGAAAAAATTTCCGCAAACTCCACGCCCCCGGATGCGACGCTATCGACCCCTGAGTCCGGTCACTATGCCCAAGTTTTAGACGCATCGAACAACCGCGTATGGAATTCCCCATCGATGCTAGGGATCACTTTCGAGGGCCCCGGTGATCGCACGGTTGGCGAATTTAGTTTTGCTGATACCCAATCTTCAACCGGCGAGAAACTTTTCGTGCTGAGCTACACCATTGTATGGGAAGGAACGGGATCGGAATCGAGTCTATATACGGTACAGGTAGCTGAGAACGAACGTGCCTTTAGGGCGCAAGTCGCGCGCTTCAGGCAAAGTTTGTGGTTAGGCTTTTCTGCCATTGGCGTGGTGCTCTTGCTTGTTCAGACGGTAATTTTTCGTTGGGGCTTGAAGCCGCTACGTGACGTGGCGATAGAAGTTAATCGTATTGAACGGGGTGAGAAGGGGGAAATATCGGGTGAATATCCCACCGAATTACGCGCGCTGACAGAGAACTTAAATGCGTTAATTCGAACGAATGATTCGAGCCTAAAGCGTTATCGCAATGCGCTTGGTGATTTGGCGCATAGCTTAAAAACACCATTGGCAGTAATCCGAACTAGCTTAGATCGAGAGCCTGCGCTCGGCACGGGCCATAGCGGATTGCGAGCCTCTCTCGATCAGTTAGATTCCACCATTGATTATCAATTACAAAGGGCAGCCGCAGCGGGGCGTTCGGTCATCGGAAAATCGATCGAAATAGAACCTATTGTCGAAATGATCGTAAGTTCCTTGCGTAAAGTTCATGCCGATCGTGGGATCTCCATCGTGACAGAGGTCGAACCTGGAATGAAGTTTCGTGGCGATCGAGGGGATCTGATGGAGATGCTGGGGAACATCGCTGATAACGCGTGCAAATGGGCGAGACAGGCGGTCGTCGTAAAAGTGTCCCAAAGCAATGACCCAGATGTCAAAGCCCATCTCTCATTGAAGATCGAGGTCCATGACGACGGAACCGGAATGCCAGAAGACGATATAGCACGAGCCTTGCTACGCGGTGCCCGACTAGATGAGACGACGGCCGGACACGGTATTGGGCTCGCCGTTGTAAAGGAGCTAGTCGAGGAGGTTTATAGTGGACGGCTGGTGATCAAGTCCTCACCTGCCGGAACCGTCGTCGTGATGATTTTCGATGACTATTAGGTCTTAGCCCGCAATCTTTTACCTGGCGCTCTTGTTATAATCGCAGCTCCAAAGGGGGCACCTTCAATGGCGGCGATTGATACACTAAATGCGCAAGCGCCGATCCTGGCGAATGGAAGGCGAAAAAATTCTTATTCGCACGAAGAGCTGATCGACTGCGCCAAAGGCGGATTATTCGGCCCTGGAAATGCGCAACTTCCGCTGCCACCGATGTTGATGTTCGACCGAATTACGGATATTCAGGATACGGGTGGTAAATACGACCGCGGGACGATGGTTGCGGAATTGGATATTCGTCCCGACCAATGGTTTTTCCTGTGTCATTTCGAGGGAGATCCGGTGATGCCCGGTTGCCTGGGGCTAGATGCGATGTGGCAATTAGTCGGGTTCTTCCTCGCATGGAAGGGTGGGCTTGGTCACGGACGGGCGCTTGGGGGAAACGAAATTCAGTTTACCGGGCAGGTCACTCCGGATAAAAAGCTCATTACTTATACGGTGGATATTCGGCGTGTGATTAATCGGTCTCTAGTGATGGGGATCGCCGACGCGACAATGCAGATAGATGGTGAAGAAATATATTCCGGGAAAAATCTTCGCGTCGGTCTTTTCACCGACGTTTAAATCTGCTTTCACGAACGCTCGCTTCAACTCTTATATCGAACTACGGTCCGGCTAAATCGGTTTCGGCCGTGCGCTGATTAACTCGCGTATCCTATAAATTTGGCCGCGAACATTTGCCATCCAAGGGTTCCATTCCAGTGCATCCTCGAAGGCTTGAAGCGCAAGTTCAAGTTCGTTCAAGTGGAGATAGACTTGGCCGCGCCCGGCCATCGCACCGAAATGCCTTGGTTCTAGCGCGAGAGTTTGTTCGATATCGCTGAGCGAAGCATCATAATCGGCGGCGAAGTACTGCACGATGGCGCGCTGATTCCATGCTTCGGCGAAATTTGGCGAGTGGGCGACGAGTTTATCCAACAACCTGATCGCCGATTCGAAATCGCGTTGGTCTAGTGCAGCTTGTGCGTGGCGCATCATTTGACGTGCGGTGTCGTTCGGAGGGTGCTGCCAAATAGCCCAAATCTCGCGTTCCGTTCGCCTCGCAATGACTGGGTTGGTGGCGGCGCGGAGCTGCACAAATAGGGCGTCAAGTTTGGGGTCGGATTGATCCGCTCGGCTATTTGCGCAATAAGCCAGCACCACGATGGTGACCATCATACAGATTGATATTCTTGGAGCGCTTACATCCGAGATCGAATTGAACTTAATCATGCGCACTTACCTCGTTCGTGGATTGAACAAAAGTGCCCTACAAAGTCGGTAATACTTTGGCTACCGCTTCCAGTGTTTTATCGATCGTCGCGTTGTCATGACTGCTCGAGACGAATCCAACTTCAAACGGTGACGGCGCCAGATAGACGCCCTCTCGCAGCATTCCATGGAAGAAGTGATTGAATCGCTCAATATCGCAGTTCGTTGCGTGCTTGAAGTTTGTAACCTTCTTTGCCTCAGTGAAAAACACACCAAACATACCGGTCACATGATTGGTTGCAACTGGTATCTGAGCGTCTTTGGCAAGCGCTTGGATACCGTTAACCAAACGGGTAGTCGATGCCAGTAGTTCGGTGTGAAATCCGGGCATCGAGAGGATTTCGAGCGTCGCAAGTCCGCACGCCATTGCAATCGGGTTGCCGGATAAAGTACCCGCTTGGTAAATGTCACCGCTAGGCGCCAAATGTTCCATCAACGTTGCTGATCCACCAAAAGCGCCGACGGGCAAGCCACCACCGATGATTTTACCCAATACCGTGATGTCTGGAGCCACCTTATAGAGCGTTTGGGCACCGTTCGGGTGTACTCGAAATCCGGTCATCACCTCGTCAAAAATAAGCATTGCACCCGAGCTATCACAGACATCGCGCAAGGTCGGAAGAAAATCAGGCAACGGGGGAATACAATTCATGTTGCCGGCGACGGGCTCGACGATGATGGCGGCGATCTCTTCGCCAATCTGCTCAAATACTGTTTTAACCTGATCCGGATCGTTGTAGCTCAGCGTAATTGTCAATTCCGCGAGCTCGGCGGGTACGCCTGGAGACGTTGGGATGCCCAGGGTAAGCGCTCCGGATCCGGCTTTGACTAGGAGCGAATCGGCGTGGCCATGATAACAACCCTCGAACTTCACTATTTTATTGCGACCGGTGACGCCCCGAGCAAGGCGAATCGCGCTCATCGCGGCTTCGGTACCGGAATTAACCATGCGGACCTTTTCGATGCCGGGAACTAATTGGCAGATTTTCTGCGCAAGTTTCGTTTCAATCTCTGTTGGCGCGCCGTAGCCGAAGCCGTGTTCGAGCTGTTCTTTTACTGCCGCCATAACGTCTGGATGGCTGTGCCCGGCGATCATAGGGCCCCAACTACCGACAAAATCAATGTATTCCTTGCCGTCAACATCGCGAACGATGGCGCCACTTGCGTGTTCGAAATAAATTGGATTTCCGCCAAGCGATTTAAATGATCTGACGGGTGAGTTAACGCCGCCGGGAATGACTGACTTAGCCTGGTCAAACAATTCGATCGAACGTTTAGACATCAATTAGGCCTCCGCCGGAATGGATCTTCGGTACCCATTGGCCCACTGTAATTTGATCATTTTGCTCCATCTTCCGGTCCAGCCCCATCACAAGTCGATTCCTAAGGGGTTCATTATGACATCAGCGGGACGCTGGAATCGACACATGTTGCGTCCTAGAATCGCCGCTTGAATTAAGAAGTTTCCAGCCAGTAAATCAAATGAAACGTTATATGTGCGTAATCTGCGGATTTATCTACGACGAGAGTGAGGGGTTACCAAGCGACGGAATTCCGCCTGGAACGAAATGGGAGGAGATCCCGCTAACGTGGTGTTGCCCGGATTGTTCTGCGCGCAAAGATGAATTCGAGATGATTGAAATCTAGCCCAATCGGGAAACTTAGAGTATCGGTTTAATTACGGCCAGTAATACGACTATGACCAAAATGAGCACAGGAAACTCGTTGAGCCAGCGGTAATACACGTGACCATGCGAATTCGTGTCATTTTTAAATTGGGTGACTAAATGACCGAGATACAGATGATAGGCAACTAGAATCGCTACGAGTAGCAGTTTGATATGCAACCAACTAGTTGTTGCCGCCCAATCGCCTCCTCGAAGTACCATCAACCAAAGCCCGAACCCCACCGTCAGTACCGCGCCTGGTGTCATAATTCCGAAGAATAGCTTTCGTTCCATGATCTTGAATCTTTCGCGTCCTTCCGATTCTTGCGTAGTCGCGTGATAAACAAATAGTCGCGGCAGATAGAATAGTCCCGCAAACCAAGTCACCATAAAAATGACATGCAGCGCTTTGATCCAGAGATACATTAGTATCCGGCAAGCAAGGTAAACACGAGTCGTCTATTGGCTATAGCAATCGGGGATGGCGATCGTATTATGGTTTTCCCAGAGACTTAACCTCGGGCTCATCCGCGATACCCGCTGGCTCGGGCGGGGAAAAAAACGCTTTTAGGGATCGCCACACCTGCTTCAGGGCCCGCCAGAGTTTTGGTAGGAACCAGATCGTGAACGCAATGATGATGGCTAGTAAGACGAGGAACACGAGCGGGTGATTGAGCGCCGCCCACAGTCCGGCAACGACAACGACGTCTTCCGTTACTGAGGCGGTCCAGTTTGAGACTGGCTCTGGCGAAGTATTGAGCATAACGCGCGTCCCTGCTTTCGCGGCGTGACTGCTTGCCGCCAAACCGCCACCGACAATAAAAGCAGCCACTTGGATAGCCGGATCCATTTCTCCGAGTGCCGCTGCAGCCACCACCGCTCCCGCAGGAATACGGATAAAGGTATGGATGGCGTCCCATCCGGTATCAACTCCGGGGGTTTTATCGGCGAAGAACTCTACGCAATACATCAGGCCTGCGGCACCGATAACCAAGGGGTTCATCAGAATTTCGAGGTCGGGGGGCAAGGTCATATAGCCCGTCGATCCGAGTAGACCGAGCACCAGCATCACCGCATATACATTAATGCCGCTGGCCCAGGCGGCGCCGGCTGCCAGCGCGATTCCTGCCGTCATTTCCATGTGCTAGCTCCTCAATTCAGTTATGCCTAGTGTCGCGTATTCGCCTAGTAAATGCTTGTGAATACGTCATTATTTGGACCGATTTGGAAGCAAAACATTCCCCTCAATTTGTTAATAGTGTTCCGTAACTCATTGACTAATATAAATAATATGGTATCCTTCCGCGGCTGCGCGATTATTTTTCGGCCGTTACTACACACTAATCGCGACCACATGCCGGGGTTATTCAATGCGAGTAGCCGGAGACGACTAGGTGAAACTCGTCATTAAGCCACATCGACCGCGTCAGCGAGTTCTGGTCGCTATTGGCATCGTATTGACCGTTATTGGCGCGACCGCGACCGCATTTCACTACGGACATTGGCGGTCGATTGTCAATTCGATGACCACGGCGTCGCTGAAGCGCGGGATCATGGACGATTACGTCGACTTGAAGCAGCACAATGAAGAATTACTAAAAATTCGAGCGAAGCTGGAGCGCGCGGCTGAGATTGACCAATACGCTCGAATCGACCAGCAAAAGACCATCTCGGCAATGCAGTCTGAAATCGCCGATTTGAGATTGGAGCTCGCGTTCTACCGAGACATCTTGTCGTCGACGGTTGCCGCGACGGGACCGCACGTTCAAGGTTTTAAATTGCGTGATTACGGCGGGGGCGGCCGCTATCAGTACCGGCTCGTCTTAACCCATGTTAACAAAGATGATAAGGTCGCGAACGGGTACGTAGACGTTGAAATTCGCGGACAACGGGGCGACGCCACTCATAAATTGGCCTTAGCCGATTTGGCCGAGCCGGATAGTGGTGATTTAGCCTTCAATTTCAAGCATTTTCGCCGGATTGAGGGCGTTTTGCAGTTGCCAGACGACTTTGCGCCAGAAGAAGTACATGTTGCGGTGTACGAGGACGGCCGTAAGAAGAGTTCGTTCAACAAGATTTACGACTGGGCAAAAATAATCAATTAGGCGGGCGAGCAACATGTTACGTAAGAACAAAAAACGCAAACCGACCTCAGTCGACTCACTGATTGGGCAAAATTCTCAGATTGTCGGAGATTTTCGGTTCAGCGGCGGCTTACATATCGACGGTACCGTGAAGGGCAACGTACTGGCCGATGAGGATGAGCACGCGATGCTAACATTAAGCGATCGAGGCACGATCGAGGGGGAGGTGAAAGTACCCTTTATCATTCTAAACGGGGTGGTAAAAGGCGACGTTCATGCCAGAGAGCATGTGGAACTAGCGTCGAGCGCGAGAGTCGAAGGGAATGTCTACTACCGCCTTATTGAGATGGCAATGGGAGCAGAGGTTAATGGTAAGCTGCTTAGGATCTCTGAAGAAGAAAGTTCACCATTGGCACTGAGTCACGGCACCCCGGAACCCGCTGACTGAGCCACCCAATACCGATGATTTAAAGCTGATTTGGTTCAGCAAAGAGAATAAGTTATGAATACCATAGAAAATCCTGTTGAAGCACCACTAGTATTTACCGATTCGGCGGCCCAGAAGGTAAAAACGCTAATCGAAGAAGAGGGTGATGATTCCTTAAATCTTCGCGTCTTTATCTCCGGCGGTGGGTGCTCCGGATTTCAATACGGTTTCACCTTTGATGAGAAAGAAGGTGATGGCGACACGATCGTGACAAACGGCGGGGTGAAGCTGCTCATTGATCCCATGAGTATCCAATATTTGATGGGTGCCGAAATTGACTACAGCGAGGGCTTGGAAGGCGCGCAGTTTGTGATCCGCAATCCCAACGCCCAAACAACGTGCGGGTGTGGGTCCTCATTTTCGGTGTAATTTAGTCGCCACCGTCAACTCGCGAATGTAGCCGCGAAATTCTGTCGTCGCCCACGAAATGATCTATCGTTCAGGTGGATGTGTAGAGCAAACCGGCGCATGCGGCCGGACTATTATGTCAATTTTTGACAACGCTGGCGGCGATGACAATCAGGGCAATTAGCTAAGGCCAAGCAGGATAAGTAATCCATGTTGATGGTCTGAATTCCCACTCTGACTCCAACGCAAAAATGATGAACACGCTACCCGTCGTGTGCTCCTTCCGGAATACGCCATCGGCCGTTGCACTTTAACCCGAATGACGAACTCGGTAGCGCATCCAACTTGGCTTTGATATCCAATTTCTTAACTCGAATCGCGCTGGTCGTTTTTGGAATGCTCATCGCCCTGTTGTTAGTTGAAGTCGGTCTGCGGCTTGCATACGGTTACTTGCCCTTTCCAGTCCAAAACATGATCCGCCACGTTCGCGTATGGAGCAGTGCCGGGTCGAGCCTTGGACCATCGTGGCTGGAAATTTGCGAAGGCGACAGCTATCTCGCTGCGCGCAACCTGCCCAATCTCAAGCGTCACCGAGTCCAGTTTGGTCCGGCTATTTATCACGTCAGCACGACGTCGTTAGGGTTTGAGCATGTCGGTTTTAGGACGATGCACAACGACAGCAACCGTTGGGACGGTGTTGTCGTAGGCGATTCGTTTGCTTTTTGTCACCACGTCGAAATGGAAGATTGCTGGGTCACACATGTGGCGGAACGAACTGGATTGAAGATCGCAAATTTGGCCGTTCCAGGCACTGGCTCAGCCAGTCATTCTCGCTACTTGGAAAATTACGGACGTAAGCTCGACCCGCGCTATGTAATTTGGCAATACTGGGTTAATGATCCGCGTGAAGATGTGCAACATGTTGCCGGAGGCTTGCTACCGTGCATGGTCGCAGGAACCGATCGTCGTGGAACCATGCACAACCGCGGGTTTCTCCAATGGCTTAAACAGTTCTCGATTTCTGCGAACCTTATCAAACATACTTTAGTACAGTTGCAGAAGACGACACCGGACGACGAAATCTCCACTACGGATGCATATTCATTTACAACAACTAAAAATCGACAATTATTCGCTTGGCGCGGTGAGGGTGCGGCGATCGACAGTCAAGTTGCAACGTCCGGATTCAAGATGACAACTGGAGCGATTTCGCTTGCGGCACGCCGGTCATCGATAGATAAAACGCAATTCTTGTTATTGATCGCACCAAGTAATTTGCAAGTATATGCAGATGAACTGCCCAACGATGTCCTGCGCACAGAAGTGGAGGCGGAAAATTTCGCGACCGACCGTTTAATCGAGTTCGCAAAAGACAACAACATCGATTTTGTCGATCTGCGACCGGCATTCATTACAGCGGCAGCTCGGGGCGAGGAGCTTTATCCATACTACGATGTGCACTGGACAGCCAGTGGAAACAAGCTTGCAGCAAATGCAGTTGTCGAGTGGATCCAGGAAAAAGAGTCACTAGCGAATGCACGACGTGCCGACCATCGTCCGTCCGGTAGGCAATAATAGTGCTTTGAAGTTGGTCGAGATAAGCTAGCGTTGTTGCGACACCTGTTTGGCAACGTTCTGTCAGACGCTGTCGAATATTTCATGTGATTGATACGAACATTCGGATAAATGCAATGACCGACGCGCATGAGACGCCCAGCAGCCCCGTCCGGAACGAGCCCAAAAATCGGCTGGGATGGGTGTGGTACATCGCCTCAACGGTTGTCTTCCTGATAACCGCGATACCAAATCTCTTTTATCCCTTTGTTGCCGATCAGGTTGTTGCACTTAGCGGCGCTAAAGCGATTGCCGCAGGGGGCGTGTTGTATGTGGATTTTTGGGACAACAAGATGCCCGGCCTGTTTTGGTTCTACTTCACCGCTGGCGAACTCTTCGGGTATACAGAGGTTGGCGTACACACACTAGAGCTCATTTGGATGAGCACGTTTGCTCTGGTTCTAATGGTGACGCTACGAAGGTATTACTGCTTTCCATGGCTATCCGCGGTCGCGCCCATTGCGGTGATTTCTGTTTACTATGTTAGTTCCGAGCCGTTTCTATTGACCCAATTGGAGATCCTTGTCGGTCTGCCAATTTTTCTAAGCGCCTGGCTCGTGACACGGCCGCCTTCGTCCACAAAGGCACAACGCTGGTTAGCGTTCGCGTCGGGAGTTTGCGCGGGTATCGCGGTGGTCTTTAAATTACTGTTTGCTCCACTATTCGTCGTTTTTTGGTTAGTGACATCGTTCCACGTCTACTCGACGCAAAGCCTACCTATTCGCTCAATCATAAAGAACATTTGGATACCGGTGAGCGTTGGTGTCGCGGTCGTATTGGGGATCGTGGTTGGTAAGTTCTGGATCGATGGCGCGCTCGACGAGCTGATTTGGACTGCCTTCGTTTATCCGCCACAGGCTTTAACTACTTCCCCAAATGCGCCGTATATCAGACTACTGGAATCGTCTCGCTTTTTTCTAACGTTCTATTTGGCCTGGAGTGGATTCATAATTATCGCCATTTTTCACTGGTGGCGATCGGACCGTGATCCATTGACGACCATGTTGCTTGCTTGGTTGATCGTTGGCCTTGGATTGATCCTCGTGCAACGATTTTCTTGGTGGCAGTATCATTTCCTTATCCTGTTTCCACCGGCTGGGATCCTTTCGGTGCGCGGGATCGGAGAACTCACTCGTTACATAGTGGACTCATCACCGACCTTGCAACGCAGAGCGATGCTACTGGCGCTCGCCTTTGTCGTGCCGGTGACCGGAGCGGTAGCGGTGCCGGCGGGCCAAAAGCTCACGCCTTTTGCGGTCATTTATCTTCAACAACGCGGCGATCTTCTAGATCTGCAGATGGGAATCAATAGCGACTATGCCAAAATCCATCGGAGCACGCGGTTTTTGGGCGACAAAATGGCCTTTCCCGGTGCGATCTACGTGCTCGGCGATCCGCTTTACTACCATCTGTCGGGGCGACAACCTGCGTTGCCTATTATCGGGTGGCCATGGAATTATTTTCTACAGGCACAATGGGAGCAAGTCCCGGAGCAGCTCCGTGCGGCTAGTGCACCCTACATTTATATCGACGAGAAGAATCGGAAGATGATAGAGCGACGCGGCGGCGGTGTTAGTGAGTTTATCGAGGAGTACTATATTCGGTTGGTGGACGATCATAAGGGATCGTGGTTTCTCTTGCGTCCGAAGTTTCGAAAAGCAAAACCTGGTCTGTAAAGATATTTGGTTAATGAAGACTCGACACGCTAAGTACCTTTAGCTCCGTATTGCTCACCTCATTTTCGACGAAACTTCCCAGCGCCGTTACCCCAAAGTTTCCCGCGTAACAAAGCAATATGTTATGCAAAAAGGCGATTTTCTCTTCACTACTCCGTTTCATGCCTGGTAGAAACTGCGGGCAATCGTCATCGTTTGATCCGATAAAATCTGCGGCATGTAACAACAGCGAAGGCGTAGTTCCAAACATCCGGCAGCATGCTAGCGCGCTCCTAAAATACACCCGCGCGAGTAACGGCGAATGGTCAGCAAGGAAATTGATGTAAGTCAGGTGGATCGGCATCCGGAAAAGTGGGAAAGTCGTGACCGGTAATTCGCAAATCGAAGTATCACCAACCGACCAACGGTACGGTTTTAAAGGGCGCCTACCGTCACGGAACGAGCCGAACAGATCCCTAACACGCTCCCTATCTGGGCCGAGTGTCGGGTTTTTCGCTCGATAGTAGGCGCGCGCAAGCGGCCCCGCAAAGGTGGGAAATGTCGACGCGTCATAACGATATTCCCGCTGAATTAATGTTTCAATTATTGTTTCCGACAACCGAAATGAAGGACCGCGGAACCCGATTGGGCGAGGCCCGCCGATTACTTGGATTGCGCTCTCGGTTCGCTCAAGTTCGTCGTTAACGGTTTCCGCTGTGGCGCGATGGAAATCCACCGAATGCTCGTAGGAGTGGCTAGCCAATTCGTGTCCGGCGTTTAAAATAGTCGAGAGAAGATCCTGGTTGCGTGGGATTTCTGCATCGCGACCGACAACAAATACGGTGATTGTTAAGTTTAGGGATTTAAAGAGGCGGAGCATACGTGGAACCGCCCGGTCGAGGTACGATGGGTAATCTTGCCAGCGCCTGTCGCCGCGCGTTCGGAGATAAGCCCAGAGATCATCGAGGTCGAGCGATAAGGTTGCTGCTGACTTTTCGTTAGCTGCGGCCATTTAGCTGCAGATCTCGTTTGCGCATCGATTCGCGAGTTCGATGGATTCGTTAACGCTCAGCGCCGCATTGACAATGTGTGCGGAATTGCAGATATAGAGTCCGGGAACCGCCGTTTGCATCGGCGGTAACTTCGCCGAATAGTTCAAGGTTGATATTGCAGTGACAAAACGTGTCCGTGCAACATGCAGGGCGTCGATATCGGACATTTTGAGCTCAGGGAACATGCGCAAAAGTGCAGGCATGAAGAGTTGTTCAACCTCGCTATCGCTTGCATCCAAAAACGGATCCGCACTCGGCACATATTTGGGTAAATAAACTAGATGGTGGCCGCCGATCAATTCACGATCAACCAAAGAAGACATTTCGATTACCGTCGTAAATGGCATCCGCTCGTCGGTGATGTAGGTTAGGTAGGCACCGCCAAGTGGTCGCTTAAGTAGCACCGAAGCGCAGACAACACCTTGGTATTGGATCCCCTCATGGCGGGCCTTTTCTTGCGGGCTCAACCCCTCGCAGATTTGGGCGGCAATTGGTGAGGCAAAGGTTACCGCAACTTGATCGTAGTGCCGTGTCTCTTTGTCGGTTGTAACGACGACGTTTTGCGTGCCCGCCGATATAGCAGTAACGGGGCTTCCGATATCGAAGCCTACATCGTGACCCTTCAGAGCACGTACCATCGCATCGATCACTTGCGTGTAGCCGCCTCGGACATAGCCGAATAATTCGGTTTTACTTTGGCCTTGTCTGGCGCCGTAGAATCGCTGGATAATCGACCAAATATAGGCCGCGGACGCAAGTTCGACATTGTCTCCGAGCTTCGCGCGCAACAATGGACGCCAGAGCTTTTCAAACGTTCGGCGTCCCGACCATCGAATCAGCCAATCTGCAACTTTTTGGTGCTCCAGACCAATCCCGTCTTTAATTACGGAACCATAAAGAATGTTGAACCCGAGCCGGGCTTTATCGATCGGACCGAGGACCGGCAGTCGCAAATAATCGAATACATTATTTAAGGGGTACAAGCCACTACCGTCATAGAAATTTGTCTTCGTTACCGCCCATGAGACCATTTTTTCCATGCCGAGCTCACTCAACAAAGCAAGGAGATGCCGATCGCAAGATTCAATGACGTGATAGTAGCGGTCCCATGTTATGTCCTCGTAGCTAAAACTCGCAGTCAGCCCGCCTAGGCTCGGGGCGGCTTCGATCACCGTGACCTTGTTGCCGCGCTGTGCGAGTCGCAGGGCGAGTGTGAGACCGAGCATGCCGCCACCCAACACTGCCCAGTTTTGCCTAAGGTCTCGTTGTGTCATGCGCTAGTTGTTAGTGCCATCCGGCAGCGGGATTTTCAACCAGCGAGCCGCTGCTAATCGAGCGATCAAATGTAGATGACCGCCAATTGTCTTAAATAAATTGATCTTTGATTGACCGAGAAGTCGTGTTTCAAGCTCGGCCGGACATTCGACTATGCGGTAACCGGCTAAATCAAGACGCGCAAGTATCTCCGTGACGCCGCAAAATCCGTAATTAGAAACGGAAATATCGGCCACTGCCGAACGGCGGTAGACGCGAAAGCAACTCGTATAACTTGTGAATTTGTGATGCAGTACGCTGCGGTAGAGGAACGCAGCGCCTCGTGACAGTAGTAAACGCCACCCGGGGACATTCGCGAGACTGCCTTGCGAATGCAGGGGCGAAGCCGCGACGGCCGCGACTTCATCACTCAGCATTGGCACCATCTCAATGAGCTGAATTGGATTAAAAGTGCAGTCCGCGTCGAGTACAGCAACGATGTCACTCGTTGAGTTTTTGAATCCAGTAATAATCGCTGCCGCGATCCCTTCGTTTTTCGCATGACGCACCAATTTACAATCACTGCGATCGGCGAAATATGCGTTGAGTTTGTCCCAGGTCGTATCGTGGCTCCCATCATCAACAAAGATAAAGTTCGGTAGCAAAGACCCGCGGCTGGCAGTGGAAAAATTGGCCAAGGTTTTATTTAGGTAGGAAAGCGAGGCTTCTTCGTTGTAGCAAGGGATCACGATGCTCAGCTCGGTTAGTTCACCGCCTACCCCTTCAGCCTCGCCGTCGCGTTCGATCACGACGGGTGGCTGAAGGGCTGTCCTGGTCTCGGGCTCAATTTGGAGATCTCCAAGCTCCAAATAACTATTGATCGAAGTGAACGCGTAGCTGTCTAAGAAATAGCGGATGCGTTCGGGCATGCCGGCGAGATTTCGATAATGGCGCAGCCGTTGTAGCCAAGTTGCTGCATTGATTACAGGCTGGTCCGTATCGAGTTCCCAAATATGGAAGTACATGACCAATGGTGCATGGCGCCGCTCGACCCAGCGCGCGACCGCTTCACGGGTCAGCCAGGCCGGCATCTGCCGGATATAATTCCCGCCGGAAAAAGGGATCGCCCAACCAAATAGCCTAGTCGCTGAAGCGGGAACTTCCCATAAGTCGCCGCTGCGCGACGTATATTGGTGCAGTATGAAACGTTCTTTCTGGTTTGCGAACTGACGGCCTATTGGACAGATGCTCGAATCGTAACTGAAGTTTTCTTCGGCCAAAATGTCGAGCGCCCAGACGTCGTCTGCGCTAATGCGGCCGCGGCCAACGCGAAAGCCTTGTACGGCATGACCAGTCGCGTTCTCAATGGCACTGCGTGAGCGACGTAGATCTTCTCGAAATGCAGGTGGTGAAATATCGCGGATCGATTGTTGGTAAAATCCTTGGCAGGCAACTTCGTGCCCTGCATCAACAACACTGCGCAATATCTCAGGATAGTTTTCCCCAATCCAACCGCTGGCAAAAAACGTCGCTATCGTCGCAGACCGATCGAGCAAATCGAGAGCTGCCTCGGTATTGCGTTTTATGCGTGCATCGAAGCGTTCCCAGTGGCTAAACGGTATAAGCTGACTAAATGTACCGACTTGAAAATAATCTTCGATATTGATCGTTACGATGTGCTTTCGCGCGCCAGTTGCAGTCGCCTCGATCATTGGGTCTCGCTCAGCTGTCGTACGGATCAATTGGACAGAAATTTATTGATTGGGTCAGCGATTGCTGAACCATTAGCTACCAGATGTCCCATATAGGATGAAGCATCGTATTCTGCACTAGCATGAAGTCATCTGACCCAGACGTCGCAGTATACTATCGTTTCGGCTGTGCATCTCGGCAGATGGCTTTGTTGTCACTCAACCTCGAACAGCAACCGACCTCAGTGTCGCAAACGGGAAATTGGAACGAGTCGGATGTGCGTTGCATAACCACGTTATTCGACCAACGAGACGGATAAAATAATTGCGTCTAGGTAAGCCATCAATTGCGCGGAACCGGTTGGTTACCATCGCAAAAATTGTGACCAGTATTGGCCTGTTCGCTTTCTGTTTAAGAGGAATAGAATTTAAGGAACTTGCGCGTCTTTTGGTGGGCGCTAATGTGCCTTATTTGATCGCAGGCGCAGCCCTTGTTTTGTTCGAGACGGTCCTCGGGGCGTACCGCTTCAAATTGCTGTTCGACCCCTTTGCCCGGCTGAAGCTGACGTCGCACGTCTATCAGTATTTCGCTGCTGGTTATTTCAACCTGTTTTTGCCGAGCTCCATCGGCGGCGATGCGCTGCGGGTCATATGGTTAGCGAAAGCAGCGGTTTCTCCTAGCACCGCATTCTCACTCGTTGTAATCGAGCGGGTTATGGGCGTATGCAGCTTGGTATTGTTGTCCGTCCTCGCCCAATGTTGGTTCGAACTGCCGCGGACTATCGAGTTGTTTGTAACACTAGCCGTCGTGCTCACCGTCCTATCGTTGCTGGCAGTAGCTCTGGCGTATCGCTATTGGCGACCGCGGCCGATAAATATTCGCTGGGTCAATGACGCGGTAGCGACACTCGGCCTTGTGTTGCGCGACCCGAAGCGCATCTTGGTGGTTTTTGTCGCCTCGGTGCTCTATCAAATAATCACCGTTGGGATCACTTATGTGGTGGTGCTGGCGTTTTCATTACCGGTGCACTGGCTCGCTGTTTTTGCGTTGGTGCCGTTGGTCTGGTTCGCGACGTTTTTACCAATCAGTGTCGGCGGGCTGGGCGTGCGTGAGGCAAGTTTCATTTTTCTTTTCGCGACCATTGGGATCTCACAAGAGGCTGCCATGATCATGTCAATCGGCACTTATGCGATATTTGTTTGGGCGGGGATAGTAGGCGGCGTTTGGTTCACAGCAACGCAAGCGCGGCCGGGGAAGGCACCCTAGAGGCAGTTTTGAGGCCAAAAAAAACCCCCGATAGTCGGGGGTTTTTGCACAATGGATTTTACTTTAAACGTTTGCGCGCTTTTTACGAGCGCCGTAGAGTCCGACCAAACCTAACATCGCAAGCGTGAGCGAACCCGGTTCCGGGATACCACCGCCGCCGGGTGGTTCACAGCTGCCGCCGGAGCCGGTGCAGTCGCTGCCTTCTAATTTGAATTTGTCGAAGGCGATGCCATCGGAATTACTAGTGTTGCCCGAGCCGAATGCCAAACGGAAGTTCACGATCTGATCGTCGAATCCGAGACCCGTGAGGTCAAACATCGCGGTACCTTGTTCGTTGTTGATGTTGTTGAAGCCACGGTCCAAGCCACCACCGAACTGCGCATTGTCTAACCGCCCTTCGCCGAGATTCTCGTAGACAAACTCACCGTTGTTGGTGTTTAGCAAGGTGTAGCTGTTGTCGCCGGTGACGTCGGAGTCGAAGGCTCCCGTATACGCGACGAGGCTCGCGCCGTCGATGTCTAGGGTGCCGCTGTCGCGTAGCTCGGAATCGAAATTGAAAGACAGTTTTGTGAGTTCGAACCCGGTCGCGTCAATGCGGAAGGTATAGACCGACTGCTCCAAGTCGTTGTAAAAACTGCTTCCTGCGTGGCCAACTCGATTGCCACTCATGCCACTTGAAATGTTGCTGTTGGCTTGAGCAGCGCTATGGATTTTCCAATCCGAATTGTTGTTCGAACCGACGAAGGAGGCGAGTTCATTTCCCGTTCCCACGCCATCCATCGTGCCACCATCGAAGTCGTTAAAATAAATCACCTCGGCGCTCGCGCTCGCGGAGACCATCGCTAGGGCTGCGAACCCGGCTTTAATTGCTTTGATTTTATCCATGGTTTTTCTCAGTTTTTTTGCCTGAATTGGGTCGTTTGCGTGTATTGGAAGCAATCGTTGTGCCAACTATATTTAACTTATATAAATCAACCATTTATATATTAAGCGATGCGAAAAATGTCTTTCGACGGCGACATTTGTAAAGGATATTGACAGAATTTCAGTGCGCAGTTGGCACAAACATCTAGGCTTATGTTGATTTCTTGCATAAAAATCAATTAAATCATGCGGTTATTTGAGTATGGTCGCTGTCAATAATTTTTACAGCAGGCCTCGCCGCAACGACCGAGCTAGGAAGAAAGTCCGTCTGCTGGGCGAAGCGTTGATTGATTGAAGTTCGCGCCTCGATGCCCGATTTGACAGAACATTACGAATCGTTCGATTTCGCTTAGCTATAATCGCCGTAGATACTTATTTTCCGGACATTCCTATGGATAGGCCACTACCGACTTCAACGTGTTTGTTATGCATTCTCGCCGTATCGCTCTTGCTAGTGAGCGCCTCGGCACCGGCAGCCGTCGATCAGCGAAAGGCGACGGTATTCTATGAAGACGCACTGAGCCACTTTAACCGCGGCGGTTATCCAGAGACTGTCATCCAGCTTCGTAATGCACTGCAGCAAGACCCCGGTAACCTGCCGGCTCGGATCCTCCTTGGCCGAACCCTACTTATAGAAGACCAGGTCGACGCCGCGGTCACCGAGCTGGAGAAGGCGCTGAGTATGGGCGGGGACGAAAATCTCATTCTCATACCACTCGCCCAGTCATATTTGGAGCTGCTCAAGCCGGAACAAGTGTTGACCGGCATCGTGGCTGAAGGCCATGAACCGAAGGTCGACGGGGAGTTACTGCTCATTCAGGCGCAAGCTTACCTGATGCTCGGCAACACTAAATTAGCAGAAGAAGCCTACCTTAGTGCAGGCGTATTAATGCCCACAGACTCGCGTGCACTGATCGGCCGCGCCAATATTGCACTCGCCAAAGGCAAACGCTCTACCGTCGATAAACTAGTCAACGAAGCCACTCAGCTTGCGCCGGACGATTTTGACGTTTGGATATACAAGGCACTGCTGCATCGCGATTCAAAACAGTTTGACCAGGCGCTGCCCGCGTTCGAACGTGCGCTGTCGCTGCGACCAACTTCCGGACGCGCACTCACGGCTCGTGCCGCGATGTGGATAGACGTCGGACGCATTGCCGAGGCTGAGCAAGACTTACAACAGGCCACCGACCTCGACGTTGGCACGCTGGAGACGATCTATCTCAGAACGCTGTTGAAGTTTCGTCAAGGTAAGGCCGACGAGGCACGGCAATTGCTGCGCGAAAGTGCGGACAAAATCCGTGGTATTTCAGATAACGCCCGCGAGAAACTACCGCACGTCGCGTTAATGCTAGGGATAGTGGCCTACTTCGACGAAAACCACAGTGTAGCGGTCGAACGGTTCAACGAATTTCTAGCTAGGTTCCCAAGTCATAGCGGTGCGAAGCGCTACCTGGCGTCAACCTATCTTGCTTTGGGCGAGTGGGATGCGGTGATTAAATTGTATCGCCCGAGGCCCACCGCCGAACCGCCGAATGATCCGACTTCGTTGTCGATGATGGCCGAAGCCTATCGGGCAAAGGGGGATTTCAAGGCCGCACAGCGATACTACGAAGCTGCGATTCGACTCGCGCCGAGCGCCGTCGGCCTTGCGGTCCGTCTGGCGCTTAGCCGACTTGACGCGGGTAAAGCAGAGCAGGCCGTGAAAGATCTTAACTGGCTAGTCGAGACATTCCCGGACTTACTCGAAGCGAAGATCCAACTCGCGCAAGTCTATACGCGAATCGGTCGCATCGATGACGCAAAGCTCCAAATCGCGCCGTTATTGGAATCGCAGCGGGATAACGCGCATTTTTTGACGGTTGCAGGTGCTGTCTATATGGCGGCCGATGAACTAGACCTAGCTCGAAAATACACCCAGAGGGCCGCGGATATAGACCCGGAACTGATATTGCCGCAACTCAATCTCGCTCGCATTGCGCAGAAACAAGAACTGCTGGCGTCAGCGGAATCGTATTTTCGGGCGATCCTTCAAACCCACCCAAACCATGCCAGGGCGGCAATTGAACTCTCGCGTTTGCAACTTCAGCAAGGTGAATTTGAAGACGCATTAGAGTTGGCAACACTCGTCGTTGAAAATGAACCGGATTCATTTGAGGCGGCGGTTTTACAACTAGAGATTCAAATGCGGGCGGGTGCCGAAATCGAAAGTATTCGATCAACCGCGTATACATTGATGCAAAAATTTCCGAAGCAACCTGAGGTCGATCTCATTGTTGGTCAGATGCATCTTCAATTGGGAGAATGGGCTGACGCTAAAAAGGCGTTTCGACACGCCGGCGAGAAGGCTAAATTCGAAACGGAAATGCTACTGCAAGTTGCAAAGTTCCAGACCCGCCTACTTGATCTCAGTGGAGCGCTTTGGTCACTAACAAAGGCGCTACAGGGTAGCCCCAACCATCTGGAATCGGGAACTCTCAAGGCGACCGTATTGACCGACCTTGGAGACTACGTACAAGCCAAGGAATTGCTCGCTGCGCTCGTCGAAGTCCACGGTGAGCAACGTTCACTTGTGGCCGCCGAAGGCCACTTACATATGGCGGAGGGTCGGTTCGACGAGGGCATCGCGGCATTTGTTAAGGCGCATGCTATGGAAGCAACACGCGACTCCGTGACAACCCTCTACCGAGCCTACCGTACAGCTGCTCGCACGGACGAGGGACTACAACTCCTAAAGGCATGGGTTCGCCGTCATCCCGATGATATCGGTTCCCGCCATACGCTTGGCCAGGGCTTGGTCTCGGATGGTCGCTACGAAGAAGCGCGAGTCGTCTATGAAGATATGCGGGCGAACGGTACCGAAGACATCGTCGTGTTGAACAATCTTGCCGTTACCTATCAGCGTCTTGGCGATAAACGCGCGCTGGCGGTTGCTAAGTTGGCCTATGAGCGCGCCCCTGAGGCATCCAGTGTGCTCGATACCTACGGCTGGATATTGACCGAGAATGGAAGTCCCGATGAGGGCTTACCGTTGTTACGCGAAGCCTTTGCGCGTTCATCCACAGGCCCTGAGATCCGATTCCACACGGGATTGGCCTTAATGAAGTTGGGCAAGAACGCGGACGCTGCGGAGGAACTTGAGGCCGCTATTCGAAGCGGTGATGTGTTTGCGGATTTAAGCCGAGCTGAGAAGTTACTAGCGAAGCTAAAAGGTAACAAGTAAAGGCACTTCAACGTGTCGGTAAATATACCGCACCGAGGATACGTGCCAATGCGCCATTCCCTGTCGTAACCGATACGGAAGTTCCCTTGATGCGCTGTCGCGCCAGCCACGCGAACGCTGCGGCTTCAACGGCGTTCGGATCAAGACCGTATGCAGCTGTTGAGACGATTTCCGCCTCCGGTTGTAACGCGCGCAGCCGGCCCATCAGTGTCTCGTTATTGGCCCCGCCACCGCAGATAAGAACGCGGTCTGGATGTAGGTCTGATTGTTCGAGCGCAGATGTGATCGATGCGGCCGTATATTCCAACAAGGTCGCTTGTACGTCCTCGGGGTTAAGGTCGTTCTTTCCGAAATCAGTTATTACACGTTCTAAAAACTCGAGATTGAAATATTCCCGACCGGTACTTTTCGGCGGGCTGCGATGAATGTAGTCGTCTGTCATCAACGTCGTTAATAAACCGTTTAATACTTTTCCAGAAGCGGCCCATTGCCCGCCATCGTCGAAAGGTATTTGCCGTTCTTGCCAGATCCATCCGTCGAGCAAGCAATTACCTGGACCGGTATCAAATCCCACGATTTCCCCGCGGTCTTTCGGCGGCAGCACGGTGATATTTGCGATGCCGCCAATGTTGATGACAATTGTGAGTGCAACGTCGTCGCGGAAGCAGGCCTCATGAAACGCGGGAACTAATGGCGCCCCTTGGCCCCCGGCGGCGATGTCGAGCGAACGGAAATCGGCTACGGTCATGATCGAACAACGCGTGGCAATCGTCGCCGGGTCGCCGATTTGGACGCTATACGCTGGGTCCGTGTCGGGACTGTGGCGTAAGGTTTGGCCGTGACTGCCTATTGCAACAACATCGTTGCCAGAATATTCCGATTCGTCGAGAAGTCGGGAGACGGTGTGAGCGAACCAGCGACCGACTGAAATGTTGAGCGATGCGAATTCGTGTAAAGAGAAACGCGCTCCAGGCAGAATCGCCCGCGCCAATTCCGTACGCAGCTCGGTTGGGTACTTTGCCGTGATTGAATGAAGGATCCGACATGGTCCGTCTTCACCGTCGAATGACACTAGCGCTGCATCGACCCCGTCCATGCTGGTGCCAGACATGAGTCCAATGTATAGGCTCATCGGGGAGACTCGATTAGCCGATTAGCTCATTGTGTTTTCGATCGTGTCGGAGCTGATGCGGCCCGATTGAGTTTCGGATCGACTTCCGCCACTAGCTTGTCCGATTTTGCGGCATCGCCAAGTTCGTCGAGTTGCGCTAACAACGGTTCAGCTTTCGATCGGAAATCGGCGATGTACTTTTTATCCAGCGGAAGGGCTTTTGGAAGATCAATTTTTAACGGATTGCGATGTACGCCATTGATGCGAAATTCGTAGTGTAGGTGTGGCCCGGTTGCGAGCCCGGTTTTTCCGACGTAACCAATCGTCTGTCCTTGTTTAATCTTGACGCCTTTTTTTATACCGCGCGCAAAGCGAGACATGTGTGCAAATAGCGTGCTGTACGATTCACCATGTTGAACAACAACGGTCCGGCCGTATCCGCCCTTGTTCCCGGCATGCAAAATCTTGCCGTCGGCGGTGGCCCTAATCGGCGTTCCATGCGGGGCAGCGTAGTCGACGCCTTTGTGCGCGCGGATCGTATTTAAGACAGGATGTCGTCGTCGCAAATTAAACCGGGAGCTGATGCGGGTGAAATTTACCGGAGCGCGTAAAAACGCCTTACGCATGGCCTTTCCGGTATCCGAATAGTAACCTGCGTGTCCATCGTCGTTAGCGTAGTAGATGGCACGAAGTTTCTTACCGCGATTGACGAATTCCGCAGCTAGAATTTTTCCGCTCTTGACCTTCTCGCCGTCTTTAAATAATTCTTCAAAAACGACGCTAAACTGATCCCCGGAGCGGACATCTAAAACGAAATCGATATCCCAGCCGAATATATCAGTGAGTTCCATGACCGTTTTATCGGACAGGCCTGCAGCTTGACCGTCAAGAAAAAGAGATTGCTTGATTTTTGCGAGCACACTCGCGTAACGAATTTCTGGTTCAATTTCGACAATCGACGCGAGGTAATGATCGCGTTCGCGTGTGACGTGTAAGGAGCGGCGATAATCAAGCTCCTGAATGAGTCCTAAGACCCGTCCCTTATCATCCGCCCGAACCATGATTTGTTGACCGGGTTTAATGCTGCGTAATTTTTTTGCATCTGGTCCCAGCGCTAATATTTCGTGCAGATCCTTTTTCGAAAAACCATGCCGTCCGAAGATCAACGACAGGTTGTCTCCAGGTGCGACCGTAACGCTCACCCAATCTGACGACATTGTCTCGCTGGGAGCCTGCGTGCGAGGCTCGAATGGGAGCCGGTTATTTGGCAATATCGCCGCGCTAATGGGCGACTTAGAAGTGGTTCCGGGTAATGCGAGGGCGATTGGTGACGTTGCGTTTTGCTCGCTTATCGACGTTCCGCTTGGGAGAAAATAGAAGGCCGCGAAAATGCTCCCCATAGTGAGCGTCAAGGCAGCGACGATGCGTGCGGCTCGACGTCCGCGAGACGTTGATCTGCGTCCCGCAGCGTGCGTCATCTGTACGTTGTAGTCATACATGACTTGTCTTTTGTAAGACACCGGGAAACCTTGAATTTTCGCGCTCCACAAAATAACGTTTTGACCACCGTTGGTCAATGTGTCGGCGGCTGACGATGTGATAGGCTAGTCATCTTAGAAACCTTAGTCCCTGGCGATCGTTAGGCATGCAAGACCAGTTAGATATTATTCGGCGAGGCGCCATTGAAATTCTCGTCGAACAAGAACTGATCGAGAAACTGCAACTGAAACGGCCGCTGCGGATCAAGGCCGGCTTCGATCCAACCGCACCCGACCTCCATTTGGGACATACTGTCCTGTTAAACAAAATGCGCCAATTCCAGGATATCGGCCACGAAGTCATATTCTTGATTGGCGATTTCACCGGCATGATTGGCGATCCGACTGGAAAGAATGCGACCCGCCCGCCACTGACTACCGAGGAGGTCCAGGCCAATGCCCGGACCTACACCGAACAGGTATTTAAAATCCTCGACCCGGTAGCGACCAAGGTTGTATTTAATTCACAGTGGATGTCCGAGTTGGACGCTGCTGATCTCGTGAAAATCGCTGCAAAACATACAGTTGCACGCATGCTGGAGCGCGATGACTTCGATAAACGCTACACCGCCGGCCAGCCGATTGCGATACATGAATTTTTATACCCCTTGATCCAAGGGTACGATTCGGTCGCGCTGGAGTCCGATGTCGAGCTGGGCGGTACGGACCAGAAGTTTAACCTCTTGGTCGGCCGGCAATTACAGCAGGCCTATGGTCAAGCGCCGCAAATTGTCTTAACCATGCCATTGCTGGAAGGGCTAAGCGGCGGCGACAAAATGTCAAAATCCCTAAATAACTACATTGGGATAGCCGAGCCCGCGAATGATATGTTCGGCAAATTGATGTCGATCTCCGACGAGCTCATGTGGCGATACTTTGAATTGGTTAGTTTTCGCTCGCTTTCTGATATCGAAGATTTGCGCGAGCAGACCAGGGCGGGTCGGAACCCGAAAGAGGTCAAAATCGAATTAGCCTTGGAGATCGTCTCGAGATTTCACGATACGGCAAGTGCGGACCGCGCATGCCATGCGTTCAATCAGCGATTCGCGCAAGGTCAACTGCCGGACGAAATAGCGGAAGTTACCGTTGTCGTCGGTACGCAAGGTTTGCCGCTGGCAAACGTGCTCAAGGCGGCAGGTTTGACTGCAAGTACGTCGGAATCCCATAGAATGGTGGGACAGGGGGCCGTTCGCATCGACGGGGCTAAGGTCGAAAATGGGCGACAATTGCTAGACGGTGGGCAAGCGTTCGTTATTCAGGTTGGGAAGCGGCGCATAGCCCGGGTGCTGCTCAGCGCGTCGTAGTTTTAAATCTCGTATCGCTGCACCATTTTGTTGCAGTGCGCACAATGGATATTTGTCGTCCACGACTGTCCTCTTTTGACGCGGCGATAGGCGCGAAATCGACGCGCATAAACCGCTGAAAAATCGAAAAAATGCTAGGTCGTTGACGGTGCGCTCCAAGTGAGTATAATTCGCGCCCTCTCAGCGGGGAAACCTACCCGCTCGCTCTTTAAAAATTAGTCTGAACATGTAATTTGTGTGGGCGCTAACGTCTAAGATTGAGCACCATCAGAGACCCTGATGAGCAACGTCTGACGTTACGTCAAACAGAGCTTGTCAATTCAAGATTGTCTGGCCTTTCAGCCCGACGTAAAACTTAAACTGAAGAGTTTGATCCTGGCTCAGATTGAACGCTGGCGGCATGCCTAACACATGCAAGTCGAACGGTAACGGCAGAAACAATCCTTCGGGTGCGTTTTTGGACGACGAGTGGCGGACGGGTGAGTAATGCTTGGGAATTTGCCTAGTAGTGGGGGACAACACGGGGAAACTCGTGCTAATACCGCATACGCCCTACGGGGGAAAGCGGGGGATCTTCGGACCTCGCGCTATTAGATGAGCCCAAGTCGGATTAGCTTGTTGGTGAGGTAAAGGCTCACCAAGGCCGCGATCCGTAGCTGGTCTGAGAGGACGATCAGCCACACTGGGACTGAGACACGGCCCAGACTCCTACGGGAGGCAGCAGTGGGGAATATTGCACAATGGG
>JAJFJQ010000065.1 GCA_021773835.1 Gammaproteobacteria bacterium | reverse complement strand
CGATACGCCGGGCGTATAAATATGCCCGGCAACCGACACCAAATCCGCGAACATAGAATTCCCGACGGCACTGGCGACGGTTGTATCAGTCAGCGCATCTAACCCCACATAGACAATCCCTTTGCGACGGATCACTTCCATCCATTCGAAGATAGGGCGCTTATCGTCATCGTCCAGGTAGTCCGGAGAAATGAGCGCCGCGATATTGCCAGTAGTGAGTTTCTCCATGAGTGGTCCGACCGAGCTCACGATCTTATCGAAATAGGTCTTGTCGTATTTAAAGGCCGACATCAATCCGTCGAGGACTGGATCATAAAGGTCCTGCGCTTGTAGGTGCCGCATTAGCGCGACGGCTTCATTGTTCCGGCCGCGCAGTGCCGACGGCAGATTACGTTCTTTAATCGTGCTCGCGATTTCTTCTACCTGTGCCTTCCAATCTTTCGCGCCGTGCCGTTCCAAATGCGCGCGTGTGTATTCGATGAACAGAGGCTCGATGTCATTGATGTAGCGTCGGACCTGCTGATAGTCCGGGCGGCGCTCAAGGGCCACCAATGCTCTCGCGATAATATTAACGAAACGCCACGCGAACTCTTTGAATGCCGCCGAATTACCTTCGCTCGGCAGTTGGTTGGCGATCCGGGTCGCAACTTCGGTGATACGAGAAAAGTTGCCAATAGCATTGTAGCGAGCTGACACTTGAGGAAACCCGAGATGGAACATCGTGAAATCCTTCGCCCGCCCGGCCTGCTTGGCCTCCGCGTATACCCGCCGCAATAGATCCGCATCCCCCTTCGGATCGAAGACGATCACAACGTCGCCTCTGCGAATGTCCTGAGTGATCAAGATCTCAGCGAGTCGCGTCTTACCGACTCGGGTCGTACCGAGTACTAGGGTGTGCCCTACCCGTTCACCGATGTCCATCCAGACATCTTGCTCTTCCAGTTCGACGGCATGCAATGCCGATTTACCGCCAACATATGGTAATGGCGCAACTGGATTCCACCAGGCTCGTACCCTGAGCGCATTGGCAAGCCACTTCAATATCGGTACTGATTCCCAGGCGACTTCCTTACGGCGCGCCCACTGGTAGAGGGATCCAGGTTGCACATAGTGTTGAATTTCTGGCCGGATGGTATCGCGCAATCGTTGGGTGTGTTGCTGACTCCATCGGAAACCGCGGCCCAGGAAAAGTTTGCGCCGGCTGAGCGGGATCTTGTTTGAGCGCACCTTATAGAGGGGCATCCGACGCATGTTTCTTTGGTAACGTAGTACCCGACACGCCTGCCGCCCGCGCAACAGCCCCATTAATACGAGTAAGAAACCGGCAACATAGGCCACACTCGGCGGCATCATTAAAGACCAGGGCGCGAGGATAGCGATTGCCGCGGCGGCAAATGCGGCCGACATCGACCACAGCTCGACCGGTGGTCGCAACAGTGCCTCAATCGGATGGGTGCTCACTGTTCGATCGCGTGAGCGGTGATCAAGACAGGGTAATGCGAGATCTCTAACGCATTCGCGATATCGCACGCGCTTGCCGGCAGGATAGACAGGCCATCTGCCAATGCGGCAATCGCGCCTAGATCATCCACTGTCTCAGCCTGTACCAACATGCCAACAGCGCCGATCTCCATGAGCTGTACCCGATGATCCTGAACCCATTGCCGCGACCTTGTATCGGATCCGATCAGAAAAAATGGGCGTGCGAACGGTCGATCATGCGACCTTGTTTGTACAATCCCAGGTGTTAATCCAGCTGACTGAATAGGAAGCCACGATTCAGGATCTGCCGCACCGATTTGTGGTTCTATTGAACGCGGATCTTGCTGCGGTATTTCATCGTTCGATTCGAACGGCCCGAGAAACGGTGCGATGGGCTCGGTATCACCACTGTCGTAAATGACGGTGAGTTCCGCATGTGCCCCGACCGATGCCAGCAGCGAAACTATAGCCAACCATGTCCACCATGGACAAGAGAACCGACCCATCGCCCTATCCCGTTTTCACGATCCGCTGCCAGCGGGCGACGACACGGCGACGATACTCTGCGGCTCGTTCCAAATTATTCGGCGCGTGGTAGCAGCCCACACTCGCCCACCAGTCGCGCTCATTGAAATAGCAGTCCTGCAGGATCGCCGCACCGACCCGGAGGTTGCGGTAAGGATCGAGTGCTCGCCACGCGCTACCGAGCCGCTTGCTGTGATAACGCCAATTAACTTGCATCAAACCGATGTCAATCGAGCGATCGCCGTTGCCCAGCAAACCCTTCAATGTCTGCCATGCGGCCAACCGGGAATCGAAAAAATAACCGCGACCTGCAACATTTAAGGTCCATGGCCAGGGCCGATAGTCATCCACCGCATCAACCTGCTTACCGCTCTCGGTGAGAGCAACCGCGTATAGAACGGTATATGGAATATCGCGCTCCGCTGCGATAAAGCGATAACCTTGTGGAACCGCTTCGGTGCTTCGAACTTCGTTCGAGGAAACGAGGATCGCAATTGTGATCAAACAGACGCCGTAGGTTCTTATTGAGGCCGTCATTTAAAGATCCGATCCCTGAAGTTGCGAAAGTTTCTCGCCGCGGCGACGCAAGATAGTGGGCACTTTGCCCTGCCCACTAGTCAGCTTGTCCAATGCCCCGGCGTCATGGTTAAGCGTGATCTGCCGGCTGCGCACCCACTTGGGATTTATTTGGTGAGTCGACGCCCATGCTCGTACTGCCGCATCGTCGCCGGGCGCTAGCGCCGCGAGAAAGATGTCGACCCCGCTGACTGAATCGATCCGCGCCAACAACTTCGTCATTAGCGCATCGCAATCAGGACAATTCGGACGGGAGAAAAATAAGATCCGATCGGTGGCTTGAAACGCATCCGCCTGTTCGCGCTTTCCGGGTAGACGATCGATGTCTATCATCAGTTCATTCGGATACAGGCGTTTCCCCGCCGCATCGTAGGCATGTTGGAACGCGAGGATCCGATCGACGTCTTCGCGCATGACACGGACCCAGGCTTCGGCATATTGCCGCCGTTCCGCATCATCGCGCGCGTGGATCCCGAGGACTTCAATGGGTGAAATCGTCGATGGACTGATACTCCCGCGGATCCCTTGCATCAATTGTTGGTATCGATGCCACTCGACCGCTGACAGATCCCATAGCTGCGCACGTGCAAGGTCGGTTGCTGATAAACCGCTTGCCGCTATTGGCGATGCATCTTGTTTAGTCTCATTGACCTCGGTGCTGGACGTACCGGCGGCGCCGACACTACCGGATACTGCCAGGGCGATCGCCATTGTGATCAATATCAGGCGACTACTCATCGGGAGACGCGTGCTCGCAGCCGCTGATAGCATTCTCCGACCGATCGAAGACAACGACCCGACTAACCGGATCAAGTACTAATCGGAAGGATGCTCCGGCAAGTGTTTGCAGCGCCTGCCTTAAGCTCACCGGACCGAGGCGTCGATCGTCGGATGGCAGCGGTAACGCGAATAGGCCTGCCGTTTCAGGCTCTATCGATTCGATCGTGATCAACCGAAAATCATGCCGTTTCAACAGATCCCGTACCGCGTCCCCGACGGTTTCGATCTGATCCGAAAACTGGAATGTCATTGTCGCAAACGGATCGACTTGTTCATGTGTGGTGGCGGTTAATACGGAGTAGCGACCTACCTGAATTTCAGTCGCCTGCAGGTTTGTTGTGGCTGCCACCCAGATCGCGGCGACGCACGTAATGGTCGCTTTAACGTACTGCGCTGGGTGTAAAAAGGATCGCTTCATAGTAACCTCACCTTTGAGAAAGTCGTCGCTTAACGGTCGCGTACTGCGTGGCCTTTATCATCACGGCTCGAGATCAAACAGGGAATGGAAAACCCTTTCAACGCCCGTCGTTGTTAACTGCGGACCTTTTATGAGCCTAAGTAAACACTGACTAATTGCCGGCGAGTGTGTCCGAGCTCTTCGGTAATGGTCTGCCGTGCAACACGATCCATGACCCTCTGACCGGGACTCAATACTTTAGTCAGCGGTCCACCGGCCGCCGGCGCCGGCCATCCGGTCAATTCTTGATATCTAGCCTGCGCGTACGCATGCCGCAGGCCGTGTAGTTTTGATAACCCGGCGTTACTTGTCTGTCGTTCGTACACCCGCAGTTGCTGTACATAATTACGATCGCTTGAGATGAGTGATCCAGTCCCGACTAACAATCGAACGCGATTTAACAAGGCCCGTTGCTCATCGGTGCGCACCGGCACATCACGTTCTCGTCCCCCTTTCGTCCAACTGGATTTCAAGGTGATGTGATCGCCACGATCCGCGTAACTCGGGCTGAACTTGATGGCCTCCTCCCGGCGCAGGCCGAAGGCCTGCTGCAGCGCGAGACTCATTCGGACATTCGGATCATTGATCTTTTCCAGATCCTGCGCATTGACCCCCTTTGCTTTCGAGTCATTCGTGACAAACTGACGAGCTGGGATCCCGTAGTGATCGTTAGAGCCTGCGATAACATTCCGCTTCTCGACTTTCTGTGCCCACCAACGGAGCACCGCCAACCGGTTTTTGATCGTCCCGATAGCAAGTTTCTGCTGTAGCCATTCTTTGACTAACGCATCG
>JAJFJQ010000064.1 GCA_021773835.1 Gammaproteobacteria bacterium | reverse complement strand
GGAACGCCTTGGATATAGCGCCGGCGATCGCGGACCTCAGCATTGCCCCTGCGGAGGTTTGTGAGGACCACGGGGCATCGATATCTCAATTATCAGGAATACTAGAGGCATACGGGCGATGCCATACATAATATCAGGGAGGAGTTCGGCGTTTGCGGAAGAATTGCGGTGTTAGGACTCCCGCCGCGCCGCGCGGCGTTAAAGGGCTCGGAAGATCACTGACGCCAAGCGTTCCAGTCAATAACCCACCGCCACTTTGCATCGCTAGAACCGGCGCAGGTAACGAAGCCTCATTACGAGTATTTCGTCTACTGCGCCGACACACTCTCTTAGAATATACGGGCAACGCTTCGCTAGGACAGAAGAAGAACGAGGAACTGTTTCACGAAGGAGCTGCCAAATACTTCTGACCCCTAAATGTTTGGACTAAAATTGCAACGCACTGAATGCGATATATAACATGAGAAAGCTTGTCAGACACATACCAAACGCGTTCTATGTGGTGGCCCGTTTCAGTCTACAATTTTTTGCTCGAGCCGTCGAATTTCTCGCTGCCAACGCCAAGACGTCTCCGGCAGATGATGAAGGCAGAACCTTCATTGGAGGCCGCGGCGTGCTGAACTTTCGCACGGGCAAGTTCGACGACGGCACTGACCCTGCCGGTATGTACGATCTGGAATAATTATCGCTGTTAACGACGAGCGGCCTTCGACAAAGCGGCTTTGCCGATTGCTCCTCCCTGGCGGCCGGCGTCCTCGGCGGGATTTCGTAGCGTACCTGTAGCAACTTCGATTGAGCGCCCAACTTTAACCCCAGCCCACGCCATCATGCCGCTCCACAATAACGGTAATCCGAGATAGAGACTCGTCGTGATCATATTGAGTAGCATGCGCTTGGCATCATGCTCGCTCGGATTGGCGAATATCTGTAAGAAGATATTAACGTCTGGATACATCGATCGGATAAGATTTTGATCGACCCACAAGGCCAAATACCACAGCACGGTCCAGAATTTGACCGTAAAGATGGCCATGGCGCCGGTGACCATCATCGCCACAGAATATCGCGAGAGCACAACGACCATGGGAAGCAGCGCGTAGATGCCAAGCAATAGCAGCGCCTGAACCATCGGCAAACCCGCCAATACCGCCGTCATGGTGACCGAAAAGAGGGCGGACGCAACCAACGCCCCGCCCGCTGCAAGCCCACCCTTCAGTGTGTTCTCGGCAGAATTCAGTAAGCCCGTAGTACCTGCGTTGTGGATGACGAGATCGTTGTTGGACCACGAGGGTGGTGAATTCGCGAGGACCGTTTTTGCGACCGCATCCGATTGCTGTTCGCTCGCCAATGCCGGAGCGACGGCAACGACTAAGCTCGAGAATCCGCTTGAGGTCGCATCGGCAGCATTGCTTAACTTCTTTCGTAATCCGATGGTGCTGTCTTCCCACCACGCCTTACAGTATGGCTTGCCCGAGGTCGGAGGCGCGAGCGTGTCGTATTCCGTATCGCGTGCCGCGTCGTAAGGCCATCCGGACACCTGCGCGACTGGGCGGATCGTGTCGTAATAACCTGCGGTGTCGCGATAGACATGGGAGCCCATCCAGTCGGGGTCGTCGCGTCCGTAAGTCGTTAACAACGTGTTGATTGGCGCGCTAGCAGGACGCTCCGCCTGGTACTTTGATCTCGCCGGAATGAAACATTGGCTGAAGAAATCACTCACCTCTTGGCGCAGACGTGGATCGGCGACGGTTGCCAAGCGTGCCTGCTGTTCGTAGGTCCGCAGATCAGATGCCGTTGGCAGGCCTTCGATCACGGCGTGATTGAATCCCGCGCTCATCGAAAGCACGGCATACCACCAGATCGGCACGTTTACCGTGCCCGCCGAACCAGTGAAGCCAGTCACCCCGTAGGTGCTTTCGGGCGTCGCGACAGTAGCCGTTGGCGGCGTTGGTTCAATCAGCGTCGGCGGCGGCGTGTAACCCAGTGCACTTGCCTTTAATGGGGTCAGGGTCGCAGGTTGGCCGGCCAATACAACCACCAGCAATGCGATGAAGAGTTCCAACTCCATACGACGCAGCGATAAACCCGTAACGGTGCCAAATTCACCCCCTTCTGCAGGCTCGCGCCAGTTATCGATCAAGATCCCGAGGAACGGTAAAAACACAATACCGGTTGCCAGTAATACGTCCCACAGGATCCCATAGAAGGTCCAACCGAACAGCGTCGTGAAGAGCTCTAAATAGCTGTCGACGCTCATGCCAGATCCCCTTGCATCACGCTCAGAAACCGACCCAGTAGGTGCCGGCCTAATAGGAGCTCAATCACGATAAGCCAAATGACGACGCGCCAGCGCAGTGATTCGAGGTAAGCAAGTTCACCTGGCGCCCGATTGAACCTGGTGTGAAGGATCCTAGTGACAGTTGGCCAACCAATCGCAATGACCCCAATCAGCGTCATTCGGATCCCGGTAGTGATCGGCTTTATATCGTCTACGCGTCGTTGCATGTCGCTGATGGAAGACGTCGCAACCCGCTGCCAGAGGACCCAACCGGCAATCAATGCCACGATAAACGCAACGAGCGTCAGCCGCACTGACCACCGATAGCGCGAGTGGGATCTTTTACTCGACCCGACCATTGATCAGTGGCCTCGGATCGATTGTTGGGACCTGTGGCGTGTTTAATGACGTTTGCCGTCTGGCTGCAGCACGCTGAAGTAATGCCGCGATCGTTTCTGACACCACTTCTTTGCGTACTCGGGTCTCGAACAACAGATCCTCGATGCCCTTATCGAGCTCCGAAATCGCCGTATCTGCATGCTCGCGCGCGACCTCAGTTGCGTAGACCTCCGGCACTTGCCTGCCACTCAGCAACAATCGTCGCGCCAGCAGTGCCTTTTCCACGGTGCGAGCGACACTGATTTCTGAGACCAACCGCCCCATGATGAGACGCTGCTCGGAAGCTGGCATTTCGCGTATCGATTCGATCACCTGGCGTGTGATCGCGACGCCAGGGGCGGTAATTTTGTCGAGGTTCGCCAATGTTAACGGCGTTACACCAGTGACGAGATTTTGTAGGTCTACCGTGACACCTGCCGCTTCTTGGTTCAGTTTCGGTAACAAGCCAGTGCCGGGAATAGTGTCCTTACGGCAGGTATCGCAGGTCGTCACGATGTTCTCACCGACCACATCAACGACCCAGTCCCGTGCCTCAACGGGAGCCGACCAGATCTCGGTTAAGCGCGTTACTGCGCTCGGCGGGCTCGCATCCGTGATGGGCCGATTCATGTTGATGTTGTAGCCTGCTTTGACGAGATCGCCGGTAAATTCGAGTAATGGCTGCCCCGAGCCCCCAGCTTGACCGGCGATCCAAGGCACACCATTCTTCCCATTGGCAGCCTCCACTGCACCCTTCGCATTCACTACCGTGTTACCACCGATCCCCATCTGGCG
>JAJFJQ010000063.1 GCA_021773835.1 Gammaproteobacteria bacterium | reverse complement strand
CGGTGTCGCGGTGATTAAAGTCGGTGCCGCAACCGAAGTTGAGATGAAAGAGAAGAAAGCACGCGTCGAAGATGCACTGCATTCAACTCGAGCTGCAGTCGAAGAAGGCGTTGTCGCCGGCGGCGGCGTTGCACTGCTTCGTGTCCTCGACACGGTCAAGAAAGTGAAAGCAGACAACACCGATCAAGAGATGGGTCTGAAGATTTTGAGCCGCGCGCTTGAAGAGCCCATCCGTCAGATCGTTGCCAACGCAGGTGACGAACCATCGGTCATCGTCGATAAAGTCAAAAAGGGCAAAGGCAACTACGGCTACAACGCCCAGACAAGCAAGTTTGGCGACATGATCGAAATGGGTATCCTCGATCCAACCAAGGTTACACGCTCGGCGCTGCAAAACGCTGCCTCAGTGGCGGGATTGTTACTCACCACCGAAGCGATGGTCGCCGATGCGCCGCCCAAGGGTGAAGGCGGCCGCAGTATGCCTGATATGGGAGACATGGGCGGCATGATGTAAATCAGCTCTTGTAGCCGGCATCATTTTGAGATGCCATTGTAGGAGCACAGCTGTTCACTCGCGCGGAACAGCTGTGCAAATTTAAGGGAACAATGTTATATCGCCTCGCTTCCCGGCGAACTTAAACGCGATTCAACAACGCATGGGAAATCGCATGGCTACATGAAGTTCGAAGCGAGAACATTAATCGAGGATCGGACGATGAGGCCTAAAGAGATCGACATAGATAAATTCAAATCGGACGAGTACGAAGATGAATTTTGCTATGAGCCACCGATGCGCACGCGTGAGACAATGTTAGCTACGCGACGCCGGATAGAAGACTTGCAAGAACTGCGGCGAATGCGCCAGTTATTCCAAGACGACGATTTTAATTTTAATTTTGATTAATAAACCGTAGCAGTGTGCTAGCCGTACCGTGAAGCCCGATATTGTTTTTTATGCATTTTAAGCTTCAGTTTAAATTCCCCGGGCGCCTAACGAATATCCTCGATTGTTGCGGGATAGTTCGGCCGTTAACCCGGGGCTAATAGTGTGTGTTTCAGGACCAGCGCATTCGCCATGTAGGCACCACTCGCTCGGAGCAACCGAATCATCCCCCGGACAAAGCGGGTTACGTTTGAAATATAGGTCGATTCCCGACATTCTCCGCCTTCGATATTTGGACAACTGCAACACAATGCCGAACAGAGCTGAAATCCGCTGCTCGACTAAGGAACCTGCGATACTGTGTGTCTTACTACTCTTATTAGTTACATCGGCGCAGGCGGTGGCGAACACACCGCTCACGCTAGGCTGGCTTGAGTGGGCATGGCTACAACCCGGCCCGGTCAAGATAAAGGCTAAGCTTGATACTGGTGCGAAAACGAGCTCGATTTATGCGGTGGATATCGAATCGTTTGAACGCGATGGAGCGCTTTGGGTTCGATTTCGGATCCCGCTGGCAAAACGCCACAACAAATCCAGTGATGTTGGGCACATGGTGCTGGAGCGATTGGTCGAACGTGAAACGCGGATTAAAGATCACAAAGACACCAGCCGGCGGCGATACGTCGTTATGTTGGACATGTGTATTGGCGGCCACAATATCAGAACTCCGGTAACGCTCGCCGATCGGGGACGATTCAACTACCCCATGTTGTTGGGTCGACTCGCCCTACAGGGACGGGTGGTGGTCGATCCGGCGCGCATTTTCACAGCGAGCCGCAGTTGCAAATCCGCAACGCGCCATTAATTGGATTTCGGCCAAGTGCGTAGCGTCCAAACGACACTATTGGTCGTGGTTCTCTTGGCGGTGGGGGTCGGTGTTATGTATCTCAAGGTACGCCAGCTCGGACTACCGTTGCTCCCTGGACAAATCGAGCCGGTGTGGTCAATCGAAGCCAAAATCGAATTTAACGCTGGCGGCAGCGGTGCGGTGGTTAATTTTGATATTCCCGATTCCCTCGGCGGCTACCTGCAGTTGGACGAGTATTTCGTCGCGCGCAATTACGGTCTCAATATTGAAACCGAGAAGAGAGACCGCCGCGCGGAATGGTCGACCCGACGAGCCCGTGGCAAGCAACGCCTATATTATCGGACCGAGATCGTGCCACAGACGGATCCGGCACGCGAACAGGAAAAAACCACGAGGGCTCGCGCACCGAAGGCGCCGAGTAAACCGGTGTATAAGGAGCCGCTGGCGTCTGCAATTAAGGATGTACTAGGCGAGGCAAGGGCCGAATCCGCGGATGTTTTTTCGTTCGTCAGCCAGCTCCTGGTGAAGCTGAACAACGAAGCGCCCGACGGTAATGTTCTAATTGTCAGAAATAATTTAGACCGAAAAAGTGAGGCATGGGTTGAAAGATTGATCTACGTTTTGGCCGGGGCGCGTATCTCCGCGCGTTTGGTGAGAGGCGTTTTGCTCGATGATCGTCAATCGAATCAGGCAACCGTTCCCTGGCTAGAAGTTCACAATGGTGAGAGGTGGGTCGGATTTAATCCGTCATCTGGAGATAAAGGCTACCCGGACAATTTTGTTCGCTGGTCGGTAGGTAGCGAGCCATTGTTGAATGTCGACAAAGGTCGCGATGCAAATGTGTCATTCGCGATCTCCCAATACAGCCAATCGCTTGCGCGTATCGCGCGAGATCGTGCATCGGCAAGCAAGTCGTGGTTATCCGCTTTGCTCTTGTTCGATCTGCCCGTCGGGACCCAAAACGTCTATCGCATACTGTTAATGGTGCCACTCGGCGCCTTAGTGATAGCGGTAATGCGGACCGTTGTCGGCATCCCGACACTTGGTACATTTATGCCGATTCTAATTGCGGTAGCGTTTCGTGAGACAGAGCTACTGTGGGGCATAACGTTGTTCATGCTGGTGACATCGGCGGGCCTGTCGTTGCGCTTCTACCTGGAGCGTCTGCAACTGTTACTCGTACCGCGATTGTGCTCCGTGTTAGTACTCGTGGTGCTGCTGATGCTCGCGATCAGCCTGATCAGTGCGCGCCTTGGTTTCGACCGTGGATTCTCAATCGCGCTTTTTCCGATTGTGATCCTGACCATGGTAATTGAACACATGTCCGTTGTGTGGGAGGAATCTGGTGCCGGATCGGCGTTCAAAGAGGGCTTGGGTAGCCTTTTTGTCGCGGTTCTCGGTTACCTGGTAATGACAAATGATCATCTCGAACATATCGCCTTTTTATTTCCCGAGGTGCTACTCATTTTACTCGCTGCGTTTATTGTACTGGGACGCTACACCGGTTATCGCGTGACCGAGATCATACGGTTTCGAGATATTGTCGAAACGCCGCCTTCGCATGATCGGCCGCATTCGTAAGTTAGTCGAAGCCGGCGTTGTCGGTATCAATAATCGTAACCGCGGATACATCATGCCGCACAATCCGCGCCGGTTGTACGGATTGGTCGACGATAAAGTACAAACGAAAAGACTTGCGCAAGCGGCCGGCATTGCGGTTCCCGAACTATATGGCTTAATTCGTTCTGTGCGTAAGGCGCGCGAATTCGGGCGGTTCGTTGAAGGACGCGACGATTTCGTGGTTAAACCCGCGCGCGGTAGCGGTGGTAACGGCATTGTTGTGATAACGGACCGTCGCGGCGATGTTTTTATTAAAGGGGACGGCGCGACCTTTACGGCCTCGGCAATAGAACACCATATTCAAAACATCCTCGGCGGAGTCTACAGTCTCGGGGGGCACCCGGATGAAGCTATCATTGAATATCGAGTCAAGTTCGACCCCGTATTCGAAAAAATAAGTTACCGCGGTGTCCCGGACATTCGGGTACTCGTCTACAGAGGTGTACCGGCCATGGCGATGTTACGGCTGCCGACCAGAAGTTCCGACGGCCGCGCGAATTTACATCAAGGCGCGGTAGGCGTTGGAATCGATATGGCCAGCGGCAGTACAACGTACGCGGTCTGTCATGACCGCCGGATCGCTGAGCATCCGGATTTCGGCGGCACGCTCGCCGGGCTGGATATTCCTCATTGGGAAAACATGTTGTCGTTGGCTGCGCGTTGCCAGGAACTCGCGCCACTCGGGTATCTCGGCGTGGATATCGTGCTCGATGCCGAGTTGGGGCCATTGGTACTAGAACTGAATGCGCGCCCAGGCTTGGCAATCCAAATCGCGAACGGCCGTGGTCTGCGTGGCGCCCTTGACGCAATTGACGCTGCCGATCTTACCGACCTTGATGCTAGCGGGCGCGCAGCACTTACGCGTACCATCGCCCTTTCACAAGGTAGAGTAATGTGAGCCCGCGCGCTTGTGTCGACGTCCGCATCGCGATGAAATGCACCTGCCTGGCGGCGACGCTATTACTGACGCCGGGTGCTAAGCTGGCGGCCAATCCAACCCCGCTGGAACCAATGGGCGGGACACCCGCTATTAATACCCTGCCCGATGCGCCGCCGGACACAACCGCCGGGTCAGCGCAACTGGTCGGGCACAACGAGGCGGATCCCGTGCAAACGGTTTCAAGTAAATGGAGCGCAATCGATATTCTGGGTACGTTGGTCGAGCCCGGGACACGTCGAAAATTACATTGGAACGCCGGGCAATCGTTCTCTGGCAACACTATCAATACACCAGTTTTCGTCGTTCGAGGCGCCAAACCTGGGCCTACTCTATGCCTCACCGCGGCCGTCCACGGCGATGAGCTGAACGGGGTCGAGATAACCCGGCGAATACTCAGTTATGTTCAAGAGAATCGCCTGTCTGGAACTGTCGTCGGGATCCCGATCGTTAACCTGCTCGGATTCTCGAGGGGCAGCCGCTACCTGCCCGATCGTCGTGATCTCAATCGATACTTTCCCGGACATCCGACCGGCAGCTCTGCCTCGCGTATTGCGAATGTTTTTTTCGAAAACGTGATCCGCAAATGCGATCGTCTGGTGGATTTCCATACCGGTTCGTTCAAGCGAACGAACTTGCCGCAATTGCGCGCGGACCTCACCAACCCGGCGGTGCGAAAATTCACCGGGCGTTTCGGCGCGACTGCCGTGCTGCATAAGTTTGGTGGGCACGGTACATTACGGCGCGCGGCTACGGACGCCGGGATCCCCGCGGTCGCTTTTGAACTCGGGGAACCGAGCACCCTACAACTCGATCACGTTGAATTCGGGGTCAAGGCTATTATTGCGTTGCTCGGCAAGTTGGGTATGGTCAACCGGTTCTCATTGTGGTCCGAACCGCAACCTATCTACTACCGTTCGCGCTGGTTACGCGCACATCGCGGTGGGATCCTGACCTCGACGATGCGGGTCGGCGTGCGGGTCAACGAAGGAGACGTCCTTGGCGTCGTCACGAATCCGTTGAACAATGAATATGCAGAAATTTTGTCGGAATTCGACGGTCGCATCCTGGGTCGCGCGCTCAACCAGTTTGTGCTGCCCGGATTTGCCGTTTTTCATATCGGTATCGAGAGCCGCGATATTGATGAGAATGTGGACAGCTTCGCGACAGAAAGCATGGAACCCTATTACGGTAGCGATGGCGACGACATTGATGAACCGCTCGAAGGGCAGGAAGATTCGGCCGAGCGTTTAGTCGATGAGGAATTGCATTAGTTGTGGGGCATTAAATCGTACCAACCGGACGGCTGGCAGCAGACCACTTCTAGCGGCGACGCTATCCGCATGTAATTTACGGTGGAAGCGTTCGACCCTGATGTGCCTGCGGATGCAAACCATCGTAGCGTCGATGATGAGTCGAACGCGCACTCGCCGACCCGGGACATATTCGAATAACGACAGAGGACACCAGATCAGTAATTTTATCGGACGGTTTACGGGCATCGCCCGCACTGGGCAAAGTTGGTCCGACTGTCCGTGTAATTCCTATCTGCATTTCTAACCAACGCGGCGATTG
This sequence comes from Gammaproteobacteria bacterium, assembly GCA_021773835.1. Lineage (GTDB taxonomy): Bacteria > Pseudomonadota > Gammaproteobacteria > UBA11873. The sequence goes on along the minus strand of JAJFJQ010000063.1, from coordinate 106,454 downwards.
TGGTGCAGATCGAGGTTGCCTAGCCGCGCGATTAGCGCTCCTTCGGGTTTACGATTCAAGCAAATTAATCGAGCCCCCTCTGTTATGATTCGACGAGCGCCTTGGCTTTCGAAGCTTGGCAAGGAACGTGATCCAATTCAATCATCTAAGGTTCAATAGCTCGTAACGCTCGATCACTCACCGGGTACGTGATATGGAACCAAATACTATCGAACACTTCGGAGAGAATATACGGCGATTTCTGAAGCTGGAATCTGCGGCCGGATTAGTTTTGATCGGCGCAACGATCGCCGCGATGCTCGTCAAGAATTCTTCGCTATCGTCGGCCTATCAAGCGCTGCTACTGTTAGAAGGCCAGTTGCGCGTGGGGACGCTGAGTATCGAAAAGCCCGTGTTCCTATGGGTTAACGATCTATGGATGGCGGTATTCTTTTTCCTCGTGGGCATGGAGATCAAACGGGAATTCATAGAAGGTTATTTGTCGGATCGTTCGCAGATCGTTCTGCCGCTGATCGGTGCCGTCGGCGGCATCGTCGTCCCGGCCTCTATCTACGTGATGCTCAACTGGGGTGATCCTGCAGCGCTCAAGGGTTGGGCGGTACCGACTGCGACAGACATTGCTTTTGCGCTCGGAATTCTAGCCTTACTCGGTCCCCGCGTACCCGTCGCGCTCAAAGTTTTTCTCATGACCCTGGCGGTACTGGACGACTTCGCGGCCATCGTGGTTATTGCCGTGCTATATACGACCCAGTTGTCTATGAGTTCACTGGCATTAGCGGGTACCGCGGCCGCTGTTTTACTCATTCTCAACCGCGCCGGCGTTACCAGAATCGCCGCATATGTTCTGGTCGGTATCGCGCTGTGGGTCTTCGTGCTGAAATCCGGGGTTCACGCGACACTTGCCGGGGTCGTGTTGGCCATGGCGATTCCGGGAAAATCCGCCACGCCCGGCGAGACGCCGCTGCTGCGACATCTGATTCATGCGCTTCACCCGTGGGTGGCTTTCGGTATTCTACCAGCCTTCGCCTTTGTGAACGCGGGGATCGATTTCGGCGAACTTCGCTGGGAGCGGATGCTCGGTAGCGTCCCGCTCGGTATTGTAATGGGGCTTTTCCTCGGCAAGCAGTTTGGTGTATTCGCATTTTCATGGGCGGCCATTCGTTTCGGATTTGCGCGCCTGCCCGACGGCGTGACGTGGATGCAATTGTATGGCGTTGCGGCGCTTTGCGGCGTAGGGTTCACGATGAGTTTGTTTATTGGATCACTGGCCTTCGCGGAAGGGGGAAGCGGTTATGCTCGACCCGATCGATTCGCAATAATCCTCGCGTCCATGTTGTCCGGAATTACGGGATACTTGATCTTAAGGTTCAATACGCGCGGGTCTAACTAACGCCGCTAGTTGCGCGCTGAAAAAATTCAACAAGCACGTCCAATCGGATTATGCCTTGGACCCGTGCTTCAATTCCGCGAGGCGTTCGAGCGCCGCGTCGTCGCGTTGACCGAAGAACGAGCGAACGTGCAGGTCACGTTGTGGAAATGGAATTTCGATGCCGTGTTTGCCGAGCGCCGTCTCGATCGCCCAAGTATAGGCAGCATGCACCGCACCGGGACGTCTCACGGCGTCGGGACTCAGCCACACGACGAGTTCGAAATTCAAACTACTATCACCAAACTCCACCAGCCACACTTGTGGTTCGCGGCCCGGAAAATGCTGCAATGTGTACGATATTTCCCCGGCAGCTTCTAACACGGCTTGCTTGACGAGATCTTTATTTGTTCCATACGCCACGCCGAACGGTATGCGCACCCGGCGGTGGGCGTCGCGCAACGTCCAATTAATCACCCGGCCGTTGACGAATTCGGAATTCGGCACAAGGATATCGATGTTGTCATTGGTGGTGATCAGGGTGCTGCGGATATTGATTTCGCGGACCTCACCGGTGACCCCGGATTCGAGTTCGACAAAGTCGCCGACCTTCAGGCTGCGTTCGAACAATACGATGATGCCGGAAATGAAATTGCTGAATATCGCCTGTAAGCCGAAACCGATACCGACACCCAACGCACCCACAAGTATCGCCAATTTTGTGAAGTCCAATCCGAGCGTGGATAGCGCGATGAGGAACGCTGTGATGAGTATGACGTAGTGAAATATTCTACCGAGGATGTAAAGCGACGACCTGTTCATGCCAGCGCTGCGCCGCCCCAGACGCTCCAGGCCGTGCCGTACTGCTTTAGATATCCAAAATGCGACGAACAATATTACCAGCACGCGCAGGAGGCCCGCGGGCGTAACCGGGGTGTCATTGATCTCAAATAAGCTTGATGTCGCCCACACGCGAGTGTTCGTCCACAGGCGTTGGAGAAAATCAACAGCATGAGCTAGCAGGTCATAGAACCTTCCAGTTTCTCCAGTGAGAAACGCCGCCGCCTGCTTTTCGATAAACTCAATACGCGAGATTTCTGCTTCTGTTTGGGCGGCGAGCCGGTTGACTTCATTTGCCAGTCCGACACGCTGCTCCGATATGGCATCAACTTTTACACGTTGTTCGGTCATTTCCGTCGATAAGGACTTCAGGGCAAGCGATCTTTCGCGGGTCGCCGCCTCGCGCCACGCGTCGATTACGAGACGGGTCTCCTTGGCAAATAATTCGGCACCGACGCGCCGTTCACGCAGCGTGTGAAGCGATTCTTCGATGGTATCGAAGCGGGCCATGAGATACGCGGCCTGTAACTCGTAGCGTACCGCGGTAGTTTCATTTTCGACGCTGATGGCCTCAGCAACGAGTACTTTTATCGCGTGCAAGGCATTCGTTTGAGCGGTGTCCTTACTCGCGGAAGCGGCACGCAAACTCCGGATCGATGTCACTTCGCGACGTGCAAGCTGCGTACGCTCCCGATACCTCGCGGCGCGGGATGTAGAATCCTCGATCTGATCTTTATCGATCACAAGGCGGGGAACCGAATCCTCCAATATCTCGGTGATCGATGCCAGCGCCTGTTCGCGGGCGCTGAGCCGCGTCTTCTCCAATCGCAACTGTTCGCCGTCTATCGATAATCGCAGGCGGTCGGCGATGATCTGTAACGCTAGACCAAGCTTGCCAGGTTCCGCTACCGACATTGCAAGATATTTTGCCTTCTGGCTGCTTAACTGCTTTTCCGACTGCGGTAAATTTCGAGTTTCACGCTGTACGAGATCGCGGGCAAGTTTCAATTCCAGCGCGGCTTCCTGCACGCGGGCGTGAAGATCGAGCACTTCGGTGAAGGTGTATTCATCGTTCGGGGACGGGGCACCGGTGTCAAGATCAAATTTTGTCTGCAGTAATGCTGCGTAAGTTTCGACCAGCGACGCGATTTCCTCGCTTAATCCCGCGGCGTTTTCTAGCTCTCCGCCGTAGACCGTTATCGTTTCGCGGATGGCGTTTAGCAAGCGCGAAAGGCGTGCCGGACGTTCGTCCATGGCGGCGGTTGCAACGTAGTTCCACCAGTCGGCGGATAAATTTGTTATCTCGGGTAGCGCCGGTGTTTCATCGCCAGAGTTTTCCGCCGCTGTTGCGGTGGCAACGAAAAATACAAGGAAGCAGAAATAACGAAGACATAGCCTCATCGGGCTAAAACCCAGTATCGGGCGAAACAGAGTGGGTCGCTGACGCGCAAGTTCCGGCAGGCTGAGGTAAAACGAACGAAAGACTTCGAATGCTAGAACGCCTAGGGCCGTGATAACGACGATTGATAATGTGGAATCAGGTGTCAACAGCAGCGACCTCAGGCGGCGGCTCGGGTAATTTGCGCACCTCGACCAGGGTCGGTTGGCGACCGCGAACGGTTTTGATTTCAAGCCGGTACCCGCTTTCTTCGATGACATCGCCTTCGCTGGGGATGCTCAACAGGCGGTGCATGAACAATCCGGATACCGTATTCGCGTCGACGTCGGGATTTATATTGAAACCCGTTACCCGTTCCAGATCACTGAGCAAGGTCAAACCCTCGCAGCTCCAACCGTTGCTCGTTTCTTGTATCGCCGCGTGCTGCACGTCAAGGTCTAATTCGTCGGCGATCTCTCCGACGATTTCCTCGATGAGATCTTCCATTGTCACCAACCCGCTGACGTTGCCGTACTCATCGATCGCGAACGCGATGTGCTGGTGGCTGCTTTGCATGGTCGCGAAAAGATCGGGTACCGGTTGATTTTCCGGCACAAAGAGGGGTTCGCGAATTAAATCCGCATGCGTGGTCAGCGGTTGATCCGCCTCGTCGTTTAAAAGCCGTAGTAACAATTCCTTTGCCAGGACGACGCCGCGAAATTGCGTCCAGTCTCCGTCAATGACAGCGAGGCGTGAATGGCCGCTTTCTCCGAGCTCCGCGAGGAGGTCACTACGGTTCGCATTGACATCCATATAGTCGATGAACTTGGGCGGCAGCATGATGCGCGCGACCGGCCGGTCGTGAAATTTAAAAACATTTTGCATCATCTCGGCCTGACCATGCTGCAGGGAACCATGATCCTTGGACGCATCGATGAGGCCTTGCAATTCCGCGCCGGTCAGGACATCGGCGTGGCTAACCTCTTGCACGCCGAGCAAGCGCAGGGTTCGCACCGAGGCGATGTTCAACATCATCGTCAGGGGATAAGTAAGCAGATAGCTTAGGTGTAAAGGATAGGCGATCCACAATGCGACTTTGTCGGCCTGACGGATTGCGTAGGTTTTTGGCACCTGCTCGCCTACCACAATATGCAGTGACGAAAATACGATAAACCCGATCAAGAACGCAATGAGATGTTGAGTCTGTTCCGCCAGTGCAAACGGCGCGAATGCGGGCTCAAGCAGCGCAGCGACGGCTGGTTCACCGATCCACCCTAGCCCGAGCGACGCCATCGTAATACCAAGCTGGCATGTGGCGAGGTAGGCTTCCAGATCACGCGCGATGCGGACGGTCATTTTTGCCGCCGCGCCACCTTCCGCAGCCATCGATTCGAGGCGTACGGCCGGTACTTTGACCAGCGCGAACTCAGCCGCGACGAAAAATCCGTTGGCAGCCAGCAGTAGAACGATATAAAACGTAGTCATTGCACCCTCGATTGCGTTACGGGGCGTTGCCCGACGCGCTTCCTCCGGATAAGTTCCGGAGCCCTGCCATGCTAAAGAGCCTGTGTGCGTTATTTACCATCAAAGCCATTTTTTGTACTTCAAAAAAGCAAGCTGACACGCAACGATTATCACCATGATACTGAGTACGACAAAATAACCGATACCAGTGTGCAGTTCGGGCATGTTGTCAAAGTTCATACCATAGATGCCGGCGAGAAATGTCAGTGGTACGAAGATTACCGTGAATATCGTGAGCACGCGCATAATTCCGTTCAAATTGTGCGAGGACAAGGCAATATAACTATTGATCAAGTCGTCCGCGAGTTCGTAATACAGCTCGGCCAGCGACAACGAGCGTTCGAGATGCTCGTAGACATCAATTATCTCGTGCTCGAGATCCTGCGAGATAAATTTTCCCGGGTGCGAGCGCAAGTGCGCCGCTATCTGTAGGTGGTAATTGGCAATTCGACGTAATTGTTTCAACCGCGACTTATAACGGGTTAACTCGGACAACACCGCATCGCGCGGTCGCTCGAATATTTCTGTTTCCAACTCGTCCAGGCGCGGTTCGAGCGCGAGCAGCACGTTGACGAAGCGCCGCACGACGCGATTGGCTAAGCGTATCGCCAGCGCGTCGCAGCCTGCGCTCATTAATTCTGGGTTGTCGATGACTTGCTGCCATAACCAGTCGATGCTCACCGACTGCTTTCTGCGACGGGTGACGAATAGGCGGTCGCCGACAAATAGCGCGATCTGCAACACGCCGAAATCGATGTTTTCGGTATCGGCGCTCAGTCCGCGCAACAGGATGAACGTCGCATCGTCGAATTCTTCGACTTTCGGTGGGTGTCTGTCCCGCAACGCGTCCTGGACTGCAAGCGGATGGAGATTGAAGGTCTCTAGCAGCAAGACTCGCTCCGCATCTTCTGGTTCGTCATCGAGATCTACCCACAATTGCATATCGGGATCTGCGAACCAGCGGCCGATCTGCACAGCATCTCCGGCTGTGACGGAGTGCGTACTCGGATCGTAGATTAATGTGCGAACCATGGTTGTTTTCCCTCCCCAATAGATTGTGACAAATTCGAATGAAGCAAAGTCACAAAATTAGTCGAGACATCTGCATCGGATCCCGGCTGCCGCCGCAGTAGATCGGGGAAATCTGTATGCACGCGATTTCCATCGGCCGGTCGTTTTGGAATTGAACAAAATACAAACGGATACTGTCATAATACAGACATTCTAAACACAAATGTCCGTGCCTTGATGTCGCGGCCGAATAACATTAACCCACGCAATCGACTAGCCCCGTGGGTGAATAACTGCTGGTTAATCGAACCGTACTCACTGCGGCCGGTGCGGTCGCGGACAGGATATAACGATAAAAATGACCCACCGGATTGCCGGGTACAGGCTCGCCTTGCTTATGTCTGCGGTGCTGTTGCTCGAGGCATGCAGCATGCTGCCGAATTCCGCCGCAAAAAAAGCCGCCGCGCTAGAAGCCGCGCAAGCGCCACGGGTCGGTCTCGAACTAAGCGGTGTCGATGGTGTATTGGCGCAAAACGTTCGTGCGCATTTGTCACTCACGACCAAACCGTGTTCGATCCCGCGCGCTTACCTAAAGGCGCTCGGCGAACGTGCGCGGGAAGAGACGCAAACGGCGCTGCAAGCATTTGGATATTATTTGCCTGACATACAGATCCGGATTGATGAAAACGGCGACTGTCCGCTTGCCAACATCAGTATTGTTCCCGGCGAGCCTGTTCTCCTCGGTAACGTCAATATCGAAATTCGAGGTCCGGGTAACAACGATCCGGAATTTCGCGAACAACTTGGCAGCATCCATCTGAGTACGGGCAATGTGCTCAGCCACAGCGACTACACCAGTGCGAAACAGCTCATTGAATCCGTCGCGCTCGAACGCGGATACCTCGAGGGCATATTTATCAAGCGCGAGCTCACCGTTGACCCATCTCGTCGCATCGCTGACATCTCGGTGGTGTTTGATAGCGGGCCGCGCTACGCGCTAGGGGAGATCCTTATTAACCAGGAACCCGCGTTCCTTGATGAAGCATTGGTCCGTCGATTTCTCGAAGTACCATCAAATGACCCTTATACCGCAGCGGTTATCGGCGATTTTCATCGCGCGCTGTCGAAGAGCAGTTATTTCAATCGGGTAGAAGTTCGGCCGCGGCTATCATCGCCGACGGATAAAACGATACCCGTCGACATCACGCTCACTCCGCGCGACAGGCATGGGATCGGCACGGGTATCGGCGCTTCGACCGACGAGGGGATCCGCGGCCGCTTCGGTTACCGGAATCGGCGATTAAACCAACATGGGCATCAACTCGACGTTGATGTCAATGCATCGTTTATCGAGCAGAAGTTCTCAACCGGTTATCGCATGCCGCGTCAATATCCGCTCGACGAATGGTTGACCATTCAAGCCGGTGTCAGGCGCCGCGACGTTGACTCATTCGATACGATAGAAACGCAGTTGGTAATTTCAGAAACCAAGCGCCGCCCGTGGCGTTGGATGGAAACGCGGTTTATCGAATTGAATCGTGAAGACTTCGATGTGTCCGGCACCGATGATGTCAGTAGTTTTCTCGCCCCAGGAATCAGTTGGAGACGTACGGTGACCAACAACGATCTATTTCCGACGCGGGGTTACGACGTTAATCTCGAGCTTAAAGGTGCCGCCGAGGCCGCATTGTCCGACACGAGTTTCGCGCGCACTTTACTTAGCATTGCCACAGTCTATGGTCTACCGCTCGATTCCAGAGCACTGCTGCGCGGACGCTTTGGTGCCATGTGGGTCGACGAATTTCGACGTCTACCCCCATCCGAACGATTCTTTGCCGGTGGCGACAATAGTATCCGCGGCTATGACATTGAATCGCTAGGCCCCGTCGATACCAGTGGAGACGTTATCGGGGGTACCTACCTCGGCGTATTAAGTGCGGAACTCGAACACTACTTTACCGAACGTTGGGGTGTTGCAGCGTTTGTCGACAGCGGTAACGCGTTCGGCGGCGACGGTAGTTCGACCGGTTTTCAAACTGGTATCGGCCTCGGTGCACGCTGGCGTTCACCGGTGGGGCCGGTCCGGCTGGATATCGCGCACCCGCTGGACGACGTGAGCAATGATTTCCGTATTCACGTACGCATTGGTCCCGATCTGTGAGTAGGCGCCGGCGTATCGCGCGATGGGCTTTCGCATGCTTGATCGGTTTACCATTATTGGCTGCAATCCTGCTGTTCTTCGCGATGTATAGCGAGCCCGGAAGTCGCTGGGTGATCGCCCAGGCGCTAAAATCTGCACCCGATCAGGTCCGGATCGGTTCGTTACACGGCCGCTTGTGGGATCAATTCGAGCTTGCGGATGTTGGCATCGAGATTCCGGCGGCGCAGGTAAAAATAAAAAACGTGTCGGTTCGTTGGCGTCCGCGCGCGCTGTTTCGGGGTGAATTTATTGTTGAGTCGACGGTGCTGGATGGTGTCGATGTAACGGTGAGGCCGCAGACATCCGAGTCCGAACCTTCGCCGCCAACCGCGTTACCGGCGCCACCGTTACCGTTGGAATTGAAGCGTATGGATTTACGCAAAGTCTCAATCCACTTATCTGGCAGCGATATCATCATCGATGATCTGGGATTCGGCGCGGTTTGGAACAGCACGCAATTTGCGCTGAATGGTTTTGAGCTGGCAGCGTACGGCCACCGGCTCGGAGCCGCCAGTACGGTCGCAGTTGGCCATCAGCCAAAGGTCAAGGCGACTGCGGATTGGGCCGGTGAAATCGGTGGTGAACCGGGAAGCGCATCATTGCAGGTCACCGGCCCACTCAACAAATTAGCATTTGAAAGCACGATCGAAGCACAGACAACGGCTCATGTAAGTGGCAGCATTAACCCACTCGCGGATGTGCCGAGCTTGTCGCTGCACGGTGACGTTGCGGCCCCTGATCTCGGCAAAGACGTCACGCTCGGAAAGACCCAAGTTGATGTTGTCGGGACGTTCGAATCACTGGCTGTATCGATCGCAACGGATGCCACTACATCGCAAACCGGCGCGTACGCGCTGGCACTCGACACGCAAATCGCGCTGCTCGGTGCTACCGACGATGCCATTACGGCAGAGTTCAATTGGTCGGCAAAACCCGCGCGCACGGATCGCGAGGATATCGTGGGGTCGGGCCGCGTGCGCTACGACGGTACGGCCTTACGCATCGACCATGCTACCGCGGACCCTTACCCAACCCGGCTCGCTGCCAGCGCCGAGGTTCAGCACGACGAGCCCGTACTCGATGTGGAGTTCGGCTGGAACGATATCAGTTATCCAATAACGGACGACCAGGTAGTTACCGCGCGCAAAGGTACGGTGCGAATCGGCGGCCCGATGACAAATCTACACATCGATATCATGGGCGAGTTTGATGTTCCGTCCATTGGCCGCGCCGAGGTATCTGGCGAGCTCCGGTACGCTGGACAGGAGATCTCCGTGCCGCAGTTTAAAATCGCGATGCTGTCCGGGGAGATGCAATCCGACGGTAAGTTAATTCTTGCAGATTATCTTAGTGGTAACTTCGAATTTATTGGTCGGAACATCGACCTCAGTAAGATCAACGCCGACACCCCGAGCCGCCTCGGTTTCCGCGGCCGCACTGCATTCACTAAGACCCCACAAGGGATCACGAGCCAGGTCGAGCTTAGCGAACTGTCCGGTTATCTCAGGGGCCATGCGTTAACAGGCGATGCCAATCTGCGCACAAAACCCGGCGAGATCATGGCTGAACGGGTGAGCTTAATGGTCGGTCCGAATCGCGTTGATTTTCGCGGTTTATGGGCCGGCAGGATTGACGGAGAATTCGATCTAAACATTGAAGAGATGGCGGTTTTCGATCAACGACTGATGGGCAGCCTGAGCGGCCAGGGAATTTTCGCCGGACAGCCCACGTCGCCGCAAGTGAAGGCCCAAATAACCGGCAACGCGTTACGCTTTGATCGCTACGCCGCCGAGACCTTTAACCTCGATATCGATGTTGATATGGTGCGCGATGCCGAATCGCGCGCCGATCTCAACATCGGTGCGCTATCAATCGACGGCAAAGCGATCGGAAATTTGTTGTTGGATGGGCGCGGCAACGCGCGCGCCCATGTATTTCAGGTCGATCTTGATGGCGGTCCCGTTAAGCTACACGCAACGGCAAACGGCGTATTCGACAAACAAAACTGGCGCGGTAGGATGCGTGAGTTACTACTCAAATCGGACACCGCGGGTGAATGGTCGCTAGCCTCGCCGAGCGAGATCGCCCTCGCCGCCGATGCGGCTTCGTTGAGTGAAGCATGCCTTGTATCCGGCTCGGCGCACGCCTGCATCAGCGGCGAACAGCAAGCCACTGATTTAAGCGCTCATGTCAATGTTGCTGCTGTGCCGTTGGCACTCGCGAACGTATTCTTGCCAACAAACTTACGGCTGCGGGGAGTAACCGACGCTATTATCGACCTCAACTCATCGAACGGTGTTGTTACCGGTAACGGCAATGCCCGAGTGACAGATGGTATCGTCGAGCGTGACGCCGGCGGCAGCAAGCCCGATGAACTCGCGATCCGGACATTTAGCCTCGATTTCGATTTATTGCCGCAAAGCATCCGGGCGGAAGCAAACGCCGATATCGAACAGTGGTTCACCTTATCCGGCACGTTCTCGACTGCGCGCACACCGGGCGGTGCGGTTAGCGCTGCAATCGATGCACGCGCTGATGATATCAGCTGGATCGCGGAATTCGTCCCTGAGTTGAGCGGTACTAACGGCAAGCTCGAGCTGGCGTCGACCATTAACGGTACGCTGGAGGCGCCGCACGGGAGTGCACGCTTGCGTCTCACCAGCGGTGCACTGCAAGTGCCGGATATAGGGCTCGTATTGACGAGTCTTGAGACGCAGGTGAGCGGCAATTCGAAAGCGCTCGATATTGCTGCGTCGCTCGGCGCTGGGAATGGGACCCTTACAGTGCAGGGTCGGGCGTTCATCGATAATGAGGAGCGCCGCTACGATCTAGACCTCGCTGGGAGTAATTTTCCGCTGGTGCGGATCCCCGAAGCGGAAGCGGACATTTCTCCCGAGTTGAACCTGGCGGGAGACACGAAAACGCTTGATGTTTCGGGTACTTTGCTGGTGCCACGCGTGATGATCGATGTTAAGCGCCTGCCGAATTCCGCCGTCGGTGTATCTGAAGATCAAATTATCCTGAATGGAGACAATAGCGCCGGAGACGGGCACCGCGCGGGTAGCTTTCTAACGGATTCTGTTAGCGGCAAGGTTGCCGTTCGATTGGGCAACGACATTTCGATCAATGGTTTCGGCCTCGCCTCGAAACTCTCGGGCAACCTCGACTGGAGCAAACAGCGAGGTAGCGAGCTCGGTCGTGCGAACGGTGTCATTACAATTGACGAGGGCGTGTTCAAAGCTTACGGGCAGAATATGCATATCGAAAACGGCCGTCTTCATTTTGTCGGGCCGGTCGACAATCCCAGACTCACGCTCCAAGCTGTGCGTCCTGATCTTCCGGTGAAAGCTGGGGTAAATGTGAGCGGCACGGTACGCACGCCTAAAATTTCCTTATTTTCCGTACCCGCGATGAGCGACAGTAATACACTGTCGTATATCGTCACCGGGCGCGCGATTGATGACGCATCGGCGGGCGACGCCTCGGTTCTTACGCAAGCCGCGTTGAGCCTCGGCGCAGAGCAGTCCGCCGTGGTTACCAATCAAATTCGCAACACCTTTGGACTCGACGAACTTTCAGTCGCCGCCGGCACTACCGCGCGCGATACCTCTTTCGTTGCGGGGAAGCGACTTTCACCCAAGCTTTCAGTTCGCACGGGTTTCAATCCGTTTGATCAGCTCTGGTCGTTCTTTCTCAACTACAAACTAACACAGCGCTGGAGTATCGAGGCCGAGTCCGGCGAACGTCAGGGTGCGGATCTGCTCTACAACATCGAGGGCGAGCGACTACGTGACCTCTTGCGCCTAGATTGACGCGTGGTGAATTTGCACACGCGTGCGTTTACGGTTTCGGTAACACCTACGTACCTATCTGCAGCCGCTAGTCGCTTTCTACCGGATGTACGGTCTCGATCTCATACAAGCGATCCCCTTCTATGTGGCTTTCGTGCGCGGCGATTTCCTCCTCGACGGCACTAGCTTTTTCGAAGCGGGCGATATGGAAGATCGCTTCTCCCGCATTGACCAGCGGTAAATTACTCATGCAAATGATGATGCCGTTCGACTGGGCAGTTAAAACGGTTTCTTCTGACGAGAAAGGCGCGGATATCACACCGAGGGTATCGCCAATTTTTATACGTCCCCCGAGTTTGGTCAGCGGTCTGAAAATACCATCGGCTGGTGCCCGAAACCACGTTGTCGAACGTGCGATATAAGGTTCGGCTCGAATAGTTTCAATACGCCTTGATGGCAACATACCCAAGGTGCGCATCACACTAACAATACCACGCACCCCTGTAACGATGGATCGCTCAGAAAGACGAAGCGCCTCACCGGCTTCGTAGGTGATAACTGGAATACCCAACTTGCCTGCTTCGCTACGCAAACTGTTATCGATGAGTCCAGAATTGACGATCACGGGTATCGAAAATCCGATTGCCATTTCCTCGACGCCAGGCTCATCTAATGCAGCTCGGACCTGAGGTAAGTTATCTCGATTAACCGCGCCGGTGTGTAAATCGATAATGTTGGTGCAACGTCTTACGATCTGATCAAAGAATACGTGAGCAACGCGCGACGCGATGGAACCCTGATCGCTACCCGGAAAGCATCGATTTAAATCCCGCCGGTCGGGGAGGTAGCGAGACTGATGGATAAATCCAAATTGGTTAACTACCGGAACGAGCAGAAGCGTCCCATGTAAATTTTTCAACGAACGGAAACTACGCATGCGCCGGATGATTTCCACACCGTTCAATTCGTCGCCATGGATCGTCGCGCAAACGAGCAGTACCGGCCCAGCGATACGTCCGTGGATCACCTCGACTGGCATATTTAGCGGCGTATGGGTATACAAGAGTGCAGTCGGCAGATCGAGCTGTGCTCGTTCACCAGGCTGTACTACCTGGCCGGCAATTTCAAATGGACTAGCACCGGGAAGTTTATTCTTTTTAGCCACGGCGGCGAACATCGCCTTGCGTTCTCACAACGTTCAATCCGGATCACCGATTGTTACCGCGTCTTGATCACCCAATTCTTCCGACACCAACTCTTTAACTTTCGGTTGCCGGCGTTTACGCGTCTTCGGCGGGATCATGTCTCGCATCGCTTCCAGTTTACCGAAACAAAGAAGCTTGTCATGAGACTCTAGCAATCGATCGGCACGGGGGTTGGGGATGACCTTGCTGCCCCGATACAGCGTGAGCACATTGATGTCTTGCTCTGATAGTCGTGTCTCTTTTATCGAAATGCCGACAAAGTTCGACCCTTCGGGAACATAGATTTCGGTCACTCCGTAGCCTTTGCTGACGGTCAATCGTTGTCGCAGATCAATTTCGGGAAAGTCCACCTGGGCTGAAATGTAATCAATCACTGCACCGGCGATATCCAATTCGGTGCAAGTCTCGATACCTTCTAAACCCGGTGACGAATTGACTTCCATTATTTGCGGACCGTCCGCGCCTTCGAGCATGTCGACGCCGGCTACCTGTAACCCTAAGATCTGGGTTGCGCGGATGGCAGTCTCTCGATACTCATCAGTAAGATCAACCGCTTGCGCCGTGCCGCCTCGGTGGACGTTGCTGCGAAACTCCTGCCCCTGCGCCGTGCGGCGCATTGCCGCGACCACCCTGTCGCCCACCACAAACGCGCGAATATCTTTACCTTTACTTTCGGCGACGAATTTCTGGACCAGCACGTTCTGCTTTTGGCTTTGCAGCAGCTCGATAATAGATTCGGCCATTTTGATCGAATCGGCCAAAAGTACACCAATGCCCTGGGTCCCTTCGATGAGCTTGATCACCACGGGTGCACCGCCAACGCGTTCGATGGCGGGGATCACATCTTTTTTGTCGCGAACATAGGTAGTCCGGGGGATACCGACGTGATGGCGGCTTAGGATCTGCAGACTCCGGAGTTTGTCGCGAGAGTTGGTAATCCCATGCGCTGTGTTCGCACAGAAAACACCCATCTCCTGAAATTGCCTGACGATGGCCGTACCGAAATAGGTAATTGACGCGCCAATTCTCGGTAAAACCGCATCGTAGGTGCCTAACGGTTTTTGACGAAAATAGAGATCGGGTACTCCCCGCTGTAGATCAATCGCGAACTTGAGCGTATCGAGCACTTTGACCGTATGATCCCTCTGCAGGGCGGCTTCTTTGAGACGGCGGGTGCTGTAGGACTTCGATTCGCGCGATAGTATTGCAAGCTTCATATTGGTTTAGACTCCTCCGCAATCGTGCGTTGATGAGGCTGGAAGGTACCCGGCCTGGTAGTCTAGCCTATGCAAGCATTAATAGGGGAAAACGATCTCGCAATGAAAAATGATCTTTTAATGTTTGGGTGGCGTGAATGGGTCGGACTACCGGAGCTCGGCGTTTCTCGTATTAAAGCAAAGGTGGATACGGGTGCCCGGACTTCGGCTTTACATGCTTTCGAACTACGCCCGTACATGGAGAACGACGTTCAGTGTGTCGAGTTCAGTTTACATCCCAACCAACGCGACCTCGAAACTGTCGTCGTGTGCCGAGCCGAAGCCATCGATCAGAGGATGGTGACCGACTCTGGTGGACACAAGGAGGAACGCTGGGTTATTTCGACATTGCTTTCGATTGCGTCACATACATGGCCGATTGAAATTACTCTGACCGCGCGTGACAACATGAAATTTCGCATGTTGCTTGGCCGTAACGCGTTGAAGGATCGCGCACTTGTTAACGCATCAACCTCGTACCTCGTGGGAAAGAAACTTCGGAAGAAAAATCGTCGCAAATCTGAATGAAAAGCAAACCTCCGCGAGCCCGCGCTCAGACTCGATTTGAAGGTTGGTTAGGCTTTCAGCCACGATCGCCCGCACGCCGTAGGTTCTAAGATTGAGGAATTGTTGGACGCGCTTGACTAGCTAGTACAGCAAGTTATTCTGGTCCTTGCGACGCCGTGTTGCGAAACGAAGTGACAGGCGCTGAAATTTCGTAACCCGTTAATGTCTGTGTTGCACATTCCCGATGCCTCGATCGCCATGATCGGCATACGTGGTAAATGTGGGGCCGACGCAACGGTCGTGGCCGCAGTGCTCGTGTATACTCACCCGCATGCGCGCCGATTGGAATGGATACGACCCAGAAGATAATTTCGACGAACTAATCAGCTCGCCGGGAAACGCTCGGGTGGCCTCGCGCGGCCTCGTCAAATACCTCCGTTCTTTGAGCGACGAACAGTTATCGCGACGCCAACGCGCGGCCGAAATGGCGATTGCGGAGATGGGCGTTACGTTCACCGTTTACAGCGAAGGCGAGAATATTGATCGGTCCTGGCCGCTGGATATTATCCCCCGCGTGTTTGCCGCAAGCGAGTGGCAGCGGATCGCCGCCGGTCTCGATCAACGCGTGACGGCACTCAACCACTTCATCGATGATATTTACAATGACCAGCGCATCGTTAAAGATAAAGTGTTCCCCCGCGGCGTATTGAAAGGCTCTAAAAATCATCTCGATGTCCTGACCGGCGCGAAGCCGCGCTACGGCGTGTGGGCTCATATTTGCGGCTCCGATCTCGTGCGTGACAAGGACGGAACAGTCTATGTCCTCGAAGATAACCTGCGCGTTCCATCCGGCGTCTCGTATATGGTCGAGAACCGAAGCGTCACCAAGCGCGTGTTTCCGGAACTGTTCCGCCGCCATCAGATATCGCCGGTTGACGACTATCCGGCGCAATTGTTCGACATGCTGGCGTCACTGTCGCCGCGCCCGCTCGACTACCCCGAGATCGTCGTACTGACCCCAGGGATATACAACTCAGCGTATTTCGAGCACGCATTTCTCGCGCAGCGAATGGGTACGGAATTAGTCGAAGGTTCCGACCTGACCGTCGGCAAGGACGACTGCGTCTACATGCGAACGATCCATGGCCTGCAGCGGGTCGACGTAATTTATCGGCGAATTAATGACGATTTCCTTGATCCGGACGTATTCCGCGAAGACTCGACGCTCGGTGTTCGTGGCTTGATCCGCGCGTGGCGCAAGGGCAACGTTGCGCTCGCAAATGCCCCGGGTGCAGGGGTTGCCGACGATAAAGTCGTCTATACCTACGTTCCGGAAATGATCAAGTATTATCTCGATCAAGACCCGATCATCCCAAACGTGCCGTCCTATTTATGCATGGACAAGGTGCAACGTGAACACGTCCTTGAAAACCTCGATAAGCTCGTGGTGAAGCCCGCCAACGAGTCGGGCGGCTACGGTATGCTGGTTGGTCCGCATGCATCGGCCGCCGAGCGAAAAAAATTCGCGACCCTGATCCGCAAGTCACCGCGTAATTACATGGCGCAACCAACACTTGCATTGTCGACCACGCCGACGCTGTGTCACGGCATGATAGAACCGCGCCACGTTGATCTGCGTCCGTTTATATTGCAGGGGGAGCGAACCTATATTACCGCGGGCGGCTTGACCCGGGTGGCGTTGAGAAAGGGGTCGCTGGTGGTCAATTCGTCCCAGGGCGGCGGCAGTAAAGATACCTGGATAGTCGAGGATCAGTAATGCTGTCGCGGGTTGCGGAACGAATTTACTGGATGGCGCGGTACCTGGAACGGGCCGAAAACACGGCGCGTTTGGTCAATGTTTATCGTGAGTCGATGCTTGATTTGCCGAGCGGCGTCGGCATCGAGTGGCGCCAATTGATAGAAATCACGGGGACCGAAGACTATTTTGAGCCGCGCTATCGGACGTCCGGAGAGCGCAACGTGCTCAAGTTCGTGCTTACAGATCGCGCTAATCCAAGTTCCGTTATCAGTTGTTTGGAAGCTGCGCGCGAGAACGTACGAACCACGCGCGACTTGGTCCCGACAGAAGGCTGGGAGCACGTCAACGAATTGTATTTGTTCGCTCGCAAAAAATTCGGTAGCAGTAAAATACCGCCCCGGTTACACGAAGTCCTGTCGCAGATTGTCATGCGTTGCCAGCAGATCATCGGACTACTGGCTGGCACCATGAGTCACGGCGATGCGTATCAGTTTGCCCGGATCGGCCGTTCCTTGGAGCGCGCGGATATGACGAGCCGTATCGTCGACGTCGGCTCAACGACCCTGATCGCGCCCGGCGAAGAACTTGAACGCCTTGAAAATCGTCTGTGGATGAATGTCCTGCGGAGCCTCAGTGCTTATCAGATGTATCGCCAACATGTCCGCCGGCGCATCCGTGGACCGGATACGGTCGAGTTTTTACTGCGCGACCAGCAATTCCCGCGGTCAATCGCGCACACGATGCAAACGATCCGACAATCATTGGGATCACTCCCGCGCAATGAAACCCCGCTACGTGCGGTTGCACGTCTGCAGCGACGCGTATCGAAAATGGACATAGATGCCCTATTCGGCAACGGCTTACATTTGTACATGGATGAGTTGCAGGCTGAGTTTACGGAACTCGATCAACAGATCGTTAGCGCGTGGTTTTCACCCCGGCTCGATGAAGCGGTTTAACTGCGCTTGCGGGCAGCCCGTATTTTTCGATAACTCAAGATGTTTACGCTGCGGCGGGCACTTGGGCTTTGATCCTGAGCGGCTCGACATCGTTCGGATCAATCAGGCAAGCGGTAATCACTGGTCGGATGCTGACGCGACGGAGTTCAAGCTATGCGCCAACAGCGTCGCGCACGGTAACTGTAATTGGTTGGTTTTGGTATACGATACTGACGATTATTGTCTGTCTTGCCGGCTGAACCGCACGATTCCAAACCTCGATCACCCCGAGAACCCGCGGCGGTGGCGGACGCTCGAGTCGGCCAAGCGAAGACTCGTCTATTCTTTGCTGGCGCTCGGGCTACCCGTTCAAAGCAAAGTTCGCGGCTGGCCGCTCGGCCTTGCCTTTGATTTCGTCGAAGATCAACGAAGTAATCCCGATGTTGCCGATGCGTTCGTACTCACCCACCACGCGGACGGCGTGATCACCTTGAACATCCACGAAGCGGATGATGTCGTTCGCGTCGGCGTGCGTGAATCCATGAATGAACGCTACCGCACCGTGCTCGGACATTTTCGCCACGAAAGCGGTCACTACTATTTCCAGCAGTTGGTGGCGTTCGCACCGGTGGTCGAGGATTTTCGTGCATTATTTGGCGATGAGAGGAACGATTATGCGGCGGCATTGGAGCGGGCCTACAACGAAGGGCCGCCGCCGGACTGGGGTGACCGCTATATCAGCGCCTACGCGGCGTCACATCCATCCGAGGATTGGGCCGAGACCTGGGCGCACTATTTGCACATTACCGACTGTCTGGAAACCGCCGTGGCCTTTGGCTTGCACGAGCCGGTTGCCGGTGATTTCGCCGCCGCCTTGACGGCATGGTCGGCGTTCAGCATTTCGCTGAACGAGATCAATCGCAGTTTAGGTCTGGCAGATGCCTACCCATTTCATATTAATGAGGTCACTGCCGACAAATTGCAGTTGGTCCACGACATCATTGTCGGCTCGACTTTGCCTAGATAAGAGACGACACGCGTGTTGAAGACTTGGGACGATTTACGATTCGTCGTTGTCATCGTATGGACCATCGAACCGGGGTAGCGCCGCAAAAGCGTCACTGATTGCTTTATTCCAATTCGCGTGGAGTTCGAGCAAGTACGGGTGTTCGGCCGCGAAACTGACGCGACGATTCATAGTTAATGTTCCGCGCTTGTACAGGAGCATGTCAATCGGAGGACCGACCGTCGCATTTGAGCGCATGGTGGAATCCATCGAGACCAGCGCACAAGTTGCCGCCTCTTCCAGGGGCATCTTCTTGTTTATGATCCGATCCAAGATCGGTTTCCCGTATTTAACTTCGCCGATTTGCAAGTACGGCGTTTCATTCGTCGACGAAATATAGTTCCCTTCGGGGTAGATCAAGTAAACCCTGGGCTTGGCCTTACCGATCTGTCCGGCGAGAATAAAACTTGCGCTAGTATCAATGCCCCCGTCGGCAGCCGCTGTCATATGCTTTTGTTGTTGCGCATGACTGATTTCACCGACATAGTCTGCCGCCTCGGTGATGTGATCGACCGAATTCAGATTCGGACTTTTGCCCTGTTTCAGGTCACGTTTGATCTGCAACAGCACCGACTGGCTGGTGGCCAGGTTTCCCGCGGTCAGGATCCCAAACACTCGCTCGCCTGTTTGCTCAAAGCAGAACATTTTGCTGTAGGTGCTCAATTGATCGACCCCTGCGTTGGTCCGCGAATCGGATACGAGCACTAAGCCTTCGTTGACAGATATGGCGACGCAGTAGGTCATGGGGGCAGAGTTATACTACCGTCGGCCAAGTCGTACAATACCGCCAACAGCACTGTGCGGGCCGCTGTCTAATCGCGATACGTTGCGTTCGCGCCGGTGTTGCGTTCGGGGATTGCCGTTTTACGGGAAAATTCCGCGCAATAATTTCGCTTCTGCGACTCGCCCGATCCCTTCAATAAGCGCCGCCATCCGCATATTGACGTCGTTGCGTTCGCTGCGCATCAACGTTCGGTTGAACGCGCTCACCAACATTTCACGCAGCCGCGCGTTGGTCTCGTCCAAAGTCCAGGCGAATTCCTGCGTATTTTGAACCCACTCAAAATAGGATACGGTCACGCCGCCGGCGTTGCCTAAGATGTCTGGTAGGAGGAACACGCCGCGCTTGGTGAGTATCTCGTCCGCCTCCAATGTCGTTGGACCATTTGCGCCCTCGGCCAAAATTTTGCAATTGATATGCTCGGCGTTTTGTTCCGTAATTTGGTTTTGCAGGGCACAGGGCGCGAGTATGTCGCATTTGAGTAATAATAATTCCTCGTTAGTGATCTCCTCGCCGCCGTTAAATCCTTTGAGAACGCCGTTTTGTTCAACGTATTTAATTGCATTCGATAGGTTGATGCCGTGCGGATTATAAATTCCGGTTGAAGCATCACTCACGCCAATAATGCGGGTGCCGAGCTCGGCAAGGTATATTGCGGCGTTGCGGCCGACATTACCGAAACCCTGGACCACCGCAGTCGCGTCAGCAGGATCGAGCTTCTGATGTTTCGCGGCTTCTTCCACCAGATAAATGAGGCCGCGTCCGGTTGCTTCTTCGCGGCCGACGGCGCCGCCGAGAACGATGGGTTTCCCCGTCACGACTTCGGGTACCGGATAGCCGACCTGCTGGCTGTAGGTGTCCATGATCCATGCCATCACTTGCGCATTGGTGCCCATATCCGGCGCCGGAATATCTTTATCCGGTCCGATCATGCCGACAATTTCCATTGTGAAGCGGCGCGTAAGTCGTTGCAGCTCGGGACGGGAGAGCTCGTTCGGGTTGATGCGTACACCACCTTTAGCGCCGCCGTAGGGAAGATGCATCAGCGCACACTTCCACGTCATCCACATTGCCAAAGCAGCAACCTCGCCGAGGTCGACATCCTCGTGGTAACGGATCCCGCCTTTTGTCGGACCCATCGTAAGTATGTGTTGCACGCGATACCCAAAAACCGTTTCGACTTGGGAATATTCGTCGCGACGGCAAGGGAAGCTCACCATTAACGAGCGTTGCGGGTACAGGAGTCGATCACGAATGTTTTCATCGAGGTCCATGATCTGGGCGGCGCGAAGAAATTGTTGCTGCGCGAGATCGAACATTGGCGACTCCCATTCGTGTTCTGGTGCCAGGCGCGGTTTGACGTCGCGTGTACCGAGATCCATTTGATTCTCCCTTGAATAGTGAATTGAATGCTGCCTTAACGCATTAAACATAAAGCTGTGGAAAAAATATCCCCGATGTCTTGGATCTTTGGGTCATCGATACTAAATACAGGCGCGAAAACATGAAACACTGCCGCTAGGGAAGTAGGTACCCTTCCCCTCAAATCGAGGGGAACGGACAGGGATGGGGTGTCGAGATGAACCCGGTCCCGAAGCCACTGTGCGTCAAGTTTACGCTCACCTATTTAGATCATCGCCATCATCAAAGTCGCGATACCTAAGAAACTGAAAAAGCCGACGACATCTGTCACCGTGGTTAATATGATCGATGATGATTGTGCGGGATCCATCCCGAATGACGTCAGCGCCATGGGTATAACGGCGCCGGACAGGCCCGCCAGCGTCATTGAGATGATCATCGAGATGCAGATCACTAACCCGAGGCCGACAGAATCGCTCCAGAAAAAAACGGCGACCGCGGTAACGATGGCAACCGCGACCCCATTTCCCGCGCCTGCTATCGCTTCCTTGACTGCAACCCGCATCCACTGGCGGGTACGAACTTCGCGCAACGCGAGTCCGCGCATTGTGACCGCCAGGGCTTGCGCGCCGGTATTCCCGGATTGTCCGGCGACTACCGGTAACAGTACTGCAAGTGCAGTGACGCTCGCGATAGTGTCTTCGAAAATGCCGACGACCGCGGCCGCCAGGAAGGCGGTAACAAGATTGATCTGTAGCCATGGCAGGCGCTTACGGATCGCGAACATTGGCGATGACAGCGCCCGTTCTTGTTCGCTGGCGCCAACCATTGTGACGGCACTTGCGGTCGCGCGCTCTTTTGCGGCTTGCACAATCTCACGCTGCCTCAGCACCCCCACCAAGTGCTGGTCGATATCGACGACCGGTAAATTGCCGACACGATGTGTCTCGAAAGTTTGAATGATTTCGTCGCGCGATGCGATCGACTGAACGCTAACCGGTGGACCTTCGATTAGGCTTGCGATGTGAGCCCCGTCTGCGGCGAGCACGATCGATTCAAGCGGTACGGAACCGACTAACTTGCCATTCGGATCAACCACAAATACATCCTGCACTCTGCGTTCGCGATGGCGGCGCAATTGCCGCACAACGTCTCGTGTCGTAGCGTCCTGTCGAAAGCTTATTGTCCGCGGATCCATCAACGCTCCGGCTGTCTCCGGTGGGTATTCAAGTAAAACGCGAAGTTCGTTAGCGAGCGCATCGTCGAGCGATTTTAGACACAGCTCGCGTTGTTCGGCGTCAAGACAGGCAAGCATCGCGGCAACGCGATTGTGGTTAAGTGAGGATAATAATTTATGCCGCGTACCTTCGGACAACGCGAGAATGACGCTGGCGCCGCGATTAACCGTTAATCGCCGCACGATACCGATTGCGATTTCGAGGCGGACGTCATTGAGTAGACTCGCGGTCTCCGAATCGTTGGCGTTTTCAAGTAAACGCGCCGCCTCGTCAGGTTCTTCGCTGAGCAGCCATAGCGATAATGCTTCAACCGCGGGTTCTGAATTCTTAAGCGCCATCTTTTCTGCCTCTGTTCGTGTCAGCCGCACCACCGAGCGCATCAAGAACACCACCCGCGGCTGCGGCGATCACTTGCCCAAATGCAGCACCTGTGTCGGCATCGTCACGCCGGGCGCTGAGCAGTTCATCTTCAACTTCGCGCAAGGTGCGGTAGCGGATGGCGCCTAAGTAGGCATCGTCAGCATCGACGACCGGTAGCGAATGCGCGCGTTTCCAACCCGGATTCGACAGCATGCTAATTCGATCTGTTGTGGCAGTGATCCGGTATGGATCCCGCACCATCAGATCGAACAAAGGTGTGCGGCCGGGTGCACTGAGCAACTCGCGGAGATTAAAGGCACCGGTCAGTCGCTGTTCCTGATCGACGACATACAAGTTGTAGCGCGTCGCGTCCGCTTGTTTGCGGATCCGTTGTAGCGCGTCGCGGGCGCTCAAATCCTGCGGTAAGGCTAACGCGTCGGGATCCATCAGTGCGCCGGCGGTGCCTTCCCTGAATCCAAGCAGCAATCGGATCGCCCGCACCTTTTTAGGATCGAATAGATCGATGAGCTTACCTTGCAGTGGTTCGTCGATCCGCCGGAGCAACCGTACCGCCGCGTCAATCGGCATCAATTCCAGTAGTTGCGCCGCACGTTCCGGTTTCATTCCAGAAATAATAAGCGTGGCGTGTTGCGGCGACAGTCGTTGCACGATGCCGACCGCATTTGACACCGGACCACGGCCGAGGAGTTCGACCGATGCGCCTGCGTCGAGACGTTCCAGCACCGTGGCGGCTCGACCGGGATGATTACCGATAGCGTATTCTGCCAGAGTACTTTGAAGACTCATTTCCGGTTCTTCCCTGCGGCGCTATCGCTCGCCGGGCCACCAAGGTGGACCACAATATGCTCCAGCAATTGGCTGTTTGGAATTGTCCACGAGCGCTCGTCGTTACTGATGAGCGTATCTAACGCGCCAACGCGCGCGACGACGCCCTGCTTACCGTCGATTTCCACTGTGCCATTACGCGGTAGTGATTGTTTCAAGAAATGTCCGGCCATGATGTGCGTAATAACCTGGCGCGCGCCAAGTGCAAAGGCGAGGCCAATCGAGAATACCGCGGCTGCTAAGGCCACGGTAAACGGCAGCATCAATACGTTTGTCGCAATCCCAAGCTGCTCGACGGCGACGACAAGTACGAGGCCCACAACGACAATCTGTGCAAGGAAACCAAGACGCGGTGCACTGGTAAATCCGGCGGCGGCCGCGGCTGAACTCACGAGCGTTCCGGAAAATCGTCCGAGCAGAAGGCCGCCAACCGCAATTAAGGCCGCGCCGATGACGCCGGGTATGAACGAAATGAGTCGATCGATAGTTTCCGTTACGGCGGACAATCCCAGCGTCTCTACGCTGGACAGCAGGAACGTCAACATCACGAGCCAGAACAGTAGCTTCGATACGATCTCCGAGAACGTCAGTCGTGAACCGGCGCGCTCCAACAGATCCGCGATGTTCAGGCGTGTAGCAACGCCGTCCAGCCCGATAGTCCTTAACATTCGCGACGATAACGCTTCGACGGCCCGCGACATCGCCCAGCCGATCAACAATATTAATACCGCCCCGGCCAAGCTCGGGAGGAAGCCCGCGATATTTGATCCAAGCTCGGCGAACGCGCGGACAAGAATTTCGCGCCATGCCGCAAGGTCGAAGAGTTCATTCATATCGCTTTCCTCTGATTTACGATTGACGGGTCATGGGTCCGCGCCACTCCCACGTTGCGCTGGGTGATATCGAACGCGGTTTCACCGTTGGTTTGAACCATCGAGTCAGCTAGCACCTGACGTATTCATCGCTACTCGCCCGAGGTGTTTTATTTTCAAGCTTCCTGCGGTGGCGATATTTATCCTCTTTCGCACGGACTGCTTCTTCGTTAGCGTAATCGAAATAGTTATCAAACCGGCCGGGGCCGTAATTATAGTTGTCATAGACTGATACCACCGTCGGTAAGTCACATACGTTTCGGGTCTGATTGAAATCCGTTTAGCGGGATACTATCGTAGGGCGTAATTCACCGCGTTCGCACGGCACATCGAACGTTGACAGTTCAGATAGACGCCGTTAGCGTACGTGTCCCCAGCAACAAACAGGTAGTGCTGCGGATATCACGCTTGCGATAGAGTGCGTTGCGCTGTGTTGCCCGCTCGGCTTAGCCGCCTGTTTCTGCGGCTCCCAGACGAGCATGTGTCCTCTAATCCCTATACAAATCCAGCAGATACGTCACGGCCGAAATCCTCGAATACATTCGATTGAGGATATGGTGTCCGCACAGCGACTTCTAGTAGCGACCATTGTTAATCAGTAGCGAATTAAACTTTGCGCCATTTCAGACCCGCTACACTGATACGATCTCGTGCTACGAAGCGGCGAGTTTGGAATCCAAATAATGCCGGCGCTATTGTCACGAAGTATTGATACATTACGTGCTGCTATTGGCCCGCCATAGAATAGGCGCAACCTCTCTGCAATACCGTCGCAACGATATCTCGACCCCACGGCGCGGCCTATTTTGTGGGGGCAGTTGCGATTAAACGTCCATGGTTATCCGTCGAATTAAACCGGCAATAAAACCGATTGATCCGGATCCGCCGATAATTAGAAAGAGCGGTATATCGGCAGAATATATGAGGAAAGATATTTTTGCCGGCTGTGCGTTTTGCAGCAATAAGACGGAAACGGACAGCAAAGCGCAAACCCATGCTAGTTTGGTGAAAGAAAATTTTCCTCGATCCCTAAATATCGATCGGTCCATATCGCGGCTCCAATAGAATAAAAGCTGCACCGGTAGCGGCAACCAATTGAATACCCCGTGCCGAGAGGGAGGCGCGCGACAATCGGTACATTCGTGCAGGCGGTGCAAAGTTCTTGCCTGCTTAGATTGACTTTTAGCACCGCAGATTTGTCACAAGCAGATACGTATATAGTGACAATTGACGCCTGGTATGGGTCCAAGGATCCGGCCGGGCAAAATGCTATATACAGATGCACGACAACAAATAGCCGATGACGTCAGGACAGCAACACACCCTCATGGCGCTCGATGACGACGAGCTAATTGAGATATGCGTAGGTAGCGATCGCCACGATCCGGCGCCGTTCGAGGTCTTGGTGCGCCGGTACGAACCCGTCGTCCATCGCGTTTGTCTTAGAATTCTTGGTAGCCACTCTGACGCGGACGATGTTTCCCAGAATGTCTTTTTGCGCGTGTTTCGCTATCTCCCAGCTTTCGAGCGACGTTCGACGTTCAAAACCTGGTTGATCACAATCGCGCGGAACGAATGCTTTACGTTCATTTCGAAACAGAAAAATGCCGGTCTTGGTGACGTTGATTACGCTACGATCGGCGACTCCGAATTTTCGGCAAGTAACGAACACCTACTGGAAGATCAGGTTGGTGCCGGAGATATGTTGGCGAAAACCCTGGCATCGCTGTCCTTGCGGGATCGCGAAATCTTGACCTTGAGATTCGTCGCTGAGCTCGGCTTGGAGGAAATTGCGACCGCATTGGATTTGTCGCTCAGTGCGGCAAAAATGCGCCTGTACCGGGCAGTGGAACGTTTCACTGAAACGTCGGATGAACTCTCTAACACTTAATCGTTGTGAGCATTAATTCGACTTATGTGACATTTTGGTAGAACTTAAGGTCACACAGAATTGTAACGAGGTAGTTTCTTATGTCTTTCGATGAAGTTGAATCCACAATCGCCAATGATTTCTTGGATGAGCGCAACGGCGCCGGCGAAAGCAAGACGCGGGCAAATTCAATTATGGCACGTATCCGGGCCGAAATCGGCACCCGTGATGTGGTCTTGCTGGTATTCGTCAGAATGTGGTTGGTAGTGTTGGAATTTGGCGCACATGTTTATGCGTCTACCAGGTCTCATGGCGCGGCATCGGATCGCACTCAGTTGAACCCTAACATTTAGGCGGGAGTTAGTAGCATGGGAATTCGAGAAGTATTTATGAACGCGATGTCTGCATTATGGTCGAAGATTGCGACGTTTCTGCCGAACCTATTCGCAGGCATCGTCATTATCATTATTGGTTATTTCGCCGCGAAAGTGGTCCGAGCGGTGATTACACGAATCGCGACTAAGCTCGGCATTGATAAAGCCGGCAAGAGTTCCGGCGTTCAGAATATGTTGGATGTTTCCGGTGTTCGGACATTACCGTCTGAGTTGATTGGTCAAACAGCATTTCTCTTCATCTTCCTGGTGTTTCTCATTACAGCCGCGGAAACCTTCGGGCTCCGAGCCGTATCCGGCACGATCGATTCGTTTGTCCTGTATTTGCCCAAGGTCATTGCGGCAGTAGTAATCGCTTTGGCGGGACTTTTTTTCGCTCAGATCTTACGCGATGCCGTCCGCCGAACGACAACCGGCCTTGGCGTCGAGTACGCAAACGCGCTAGGCGGCGTTGCATACGGTGTTATTGTTCTGATTGTCGCGGTTGTGGCGATCGGACAACTCGAAATCGATACGCGACTACTACATCTTGTCATCAGCATCGTCCTGTCGGTTATTGGCCTCGCCACCGCCATAGCACTTGGGTTCGGTAGCCGCTCCGTCGCATCGAATATCGTTAACGGCGTGTACGCGCGGGAAGCACTCCGGGCAGGCACAACAATCGAAGTTGGCGACACGAGCGGTGAGGTTGTATCCGTAGGGTCGGTGACGACGATCGTCAAAACGAAAAATAATCGCGAAGTCCACATCCCGAACGCTGAGCTGATGAGAAGCCGTTTTGAGACCAGCAAAGGTTCCTAGCAAGCCAAGCAGATGTTTTTGTCCAGTACGGACAAATCCTGGCGACGAGGCTCGCGGCTGATTTTTGCGATCGTATTCGTTCTACTAACAGGGGCTTTCTATGCTTACGTAACGGACCAGGGAGAGGTCACGTTGCGTATCGTTACCGACGAAGAGCGGCAAGCGTTCGAACGACGATGGCGAGAGCGTATGGATCCACTGCGCGATATATTCATAAAAGCGGGACGTAACAACGGTGTCGAGTGGCCGTTACTAGCGTCGATCGCCTACCAGGAATCACAATGGCGCGAAAACGCGGTTAGTCATTCCGGTGTGCGCGGCCTCATGATGCTAACCCGGGTAACCGCCAAAGAAGTCGGCGTGACTGACCGCGAAGATCCGGGGGACAGTGCCGCGGGCGCAGCTCGTTATCTGCAATTATTGGTAGACACTGCACCGGCGACGCTCGCGGACGAGAACAAAATATGGTTCGCTGTCGCAGCGTACAATGGTGGGCCCGCACGCCTGAAACGCGTATTTCGGAAGTGGAGAAGCACGGTGAGTGAGGATGGGGCATGGACCGATTTTGAGCAATACACGATTGCGACGTTCAAACAATCATCGACGACCGCTGCGGCGATCCGCTACACGCAGCGGGTACGCGACTACCACGTGCTCGCTAAAAAGTTAATGTGAACCCTAGAAATGCGCCCGAATGGTGACCATAACGTGGTGTCGGATGATGGTATCAGTTCGATCGAGCACCTGGAGGTGGTAGCCCAGTTCTGAGCGCAATCCGTTGCTTAGCCTTGTACCAAATACCAAGAATGTTCGATTCTGGTCGAATCCCGCGTCCGGACCATTGCCCGCGTCGTTGGCATTGATATGTATTTCGTTTCGCGCGGCCAGGTATTTTTCACCATCCAGGTCGTAGCGGATCTCAAACAGTGGGCGAATCCGCCAGACGATACCGCGAACGCTTTCGATAAAGCGCTGTTCCAGACGCAGCACGAAGGCGTTGGACCAAGCTTGGCGTTGCCGCTGATGAAGATATTCTTGCCACAGCCGATGCTCCGTCGTGTCTTTCGGTTGATTGACGAAATGCGCATCGTAACCAACGGTAAGCTGGCCGCGTGGTTGTTTGAAACTCAGGTATGGCCGAACGAGCAAGCGTTCTAGCTGATTAAAATCATCGGCGTGGCGTAGTTGTACGTCAATGCCAGCCACGTGCTCGTGGTCAATTGTGTGTCGTAATCCCAACGTGGTCCACGCACCGGAATCGGTTTCGGTGGCAAGACAATGGGTCGACGCCACGAGCAAAGCTGTCGTGCAAAATGCACGACAGTCGTAGCGGACGGCGGATATAATTTCGCCGAATGTAAGGTTTCTCATTGGATTAAGCTCGTCGCATGTAACGAGATGGCAAGGTCTGTCGATAGACGCATTACCCCTCTGTGACTATTTGGAAAATATAAAAGTCACATATGGAGCGCGGTGGCGAAAACGCGCCTTGACCCCAGGCGATTACATCGAAACAACGTCGATCTTGAACGCATCACCAACGCAGTGTATGAGGCTAAGGCGTATCGCTTCCATCATTATTTATTTGCTATTGGAAGATTGGCATCAGCGATTCGCTCGTACTGCAAATGATAGGATCGTAGGGTGAATGGAAGCGATAGTGCAAAACGGTCACAAATGATCTTATTAGCGTATACGGGCGGATGAACAAATATGCGAGGGTCCATCGACAAACCTATAATTGAGATGGCGAATCCGCGAGTTGAAAGGTGTCATGACTGCGATGTCTTGCAGGAAATACCTACCATCGGTCATGGGGAGCGCGCAATTTGCTCGCGCTGTGATGCAGTCCTTTTCAGTCACAAGACGTTGCTCACCGGTAGCGCGATCGCCTTGTTACTCGGTGGCCTGGTGCTATTTTTCATTGCCAACTTATTTCCGATCATCCGCTTGAATTTGTCCGGAATTACGCAAGAGAGTCGGATTGTGACCGGGATTGTGGTGCTGACACAGCATCACATGCAACCGTTGGCGTTGATCGTGTTTATTACCGCCATTGCGGCACCGATGTGTCGAATCTTCGGGCTGCTATACGTCCTCGTATCGCTGCAATATGGGTTTTCGGCACCACATCTCGGCAGCGTTTTCCGTTGGGTAAAGACCTTATCGGCGTGGAGTATGATGGATATCTATTTGCTTGGCGTTCTTGTTGCGCTGACAAAACTCGGCTCGGTCGCCCAGCTCATATTGGGGCCGGCCTTTTATGCGTTCGCTGCACTGGTCGTTTTATTAGCGTTTATATTTGTTGCCTTGGATGAACACGACGTCTGGGACCGGTTGCAGTATCCGGCACGCGCCACGTGACCGAAATCGTTCCACTCAGACCGACGGTATGTCGCGCCTGCCGGTTAGTCAACGATGTTGTACATGAATCGTCGGTTCGACAACTTTGCCGCCGTTGTCGCGGTGCGCTGCGACACCGTAAACCGCGTAGTCTAGAAACATCTTCGGCATGCCTGCTGGCCGCAATCGTGTTGTTCGTCCCGGCCAACGTGTATCCCATCATGACCATCGTCGAGCTTGGCGACGCACAGAGCGACACCATCGCCTCTGGTATCGTTCGCCTGATTGAGAGCGATATGTGGCCACTTGCATTGATTGTATTCGTAGCCAGCATCGTCGTACCGATTCTGAAAATTCTGGGTATCAGCTATCTCCTAGTTGCTACTCATCGCAAAAGTCAGGCGCGGCTGGTTGCGCGAACCAAACTCTACCGGGCCATCGAATCAGTCGGACGTTGGTCTATGGTTGATATCTTTGTCGTCGCAATTCTAATTGCCGTTGTCAGGCTTGAGCGGATAGCGATTATTGAACCGGAAATTGGCGCGATGGCTTTTGCGAGTGTGGTCGTTTTAACCATGGTTGCCTCGCACCAGTTCGACCCCCGGATTATGTGGGACCACGCTGAAAGCCGAATGGATAAGACGGAGCGGACAATTGAATAACGTCGCAATTGTGCGCCGAAAGCATGGATTTTCCTTAGTTTGGCTGGTGCCGATAACCGCGCTGCTGGTTGGCGCGTGGTTGCTTTACGATACGTTTGCGAAACGCGGACCCGAAATTCAAATCGAATTCGCGGACGCCGAAGGTATTGAAGCTGGGCGTACGAAAATCAAATACAAAAACGTCGAAATTGGACACGTTGAATCCGTTACCCTGTCGCAAGATCTTGCAAGCGTTTTCGTACACGTGCGGGTGATGAAGTCCGCTACCGATTACCTACGATCTGATACCAAGTTCTGGATCGTCAAACCGCGCATCGGGCGCGCAGGGGTTACGGGGTTAGGGACCATTGTTTCCGGCGCATACATAACGCTCGATCCGGGGCGCGCGAAGAAATTTCAGCGAGCTTTCGTCGGACTTGAAACTCCGCCAACGATTACCGGCGACACAGCGGGGCGGCACTATAAACTGACGGCGGTTTCTCGAGGATCATTGAATGTTGGATCTCCAGTTTACTTTCGCGACGTCGAGGTTGGTCAAATAACGGCCATACAATTTACGGGTGACAGAGAGACCATCGAAATCGATGTGTTCATCGAGGGTCCGCACTATGCCTCAGTAACGCCGTCGGCTAAATTTTGGAACGCAAGCGGGGTCGAGTTTTCGATTGATTCTGATGGCGTCGATGTACAGATCGCGTCATTGGAAACGCTCGTCGCCGGCGGCATCGCGTTTGAAACACTGGATGTTGGCGACAGTAAAACGCCGGTACCTGCAGGTAGCCGATTTCGGCTGTTTAGTAGTCGGTCTCAAATCTATGAAACTGTGTTCACAGAGCGGATTTCATATGTCATGTTCTTTGACGATTCCGTACGCGGCCTCAACGTGGGCGCGCCCGTAGAATTCCGCGGGATTAAAATTGGTACCGTTACCGAAATCTCTATTGAATACAACGCCACCTCCAAAAGTGTCTTGATTCCCATTCGAATCGAGGTCGAGCCAGGACGTGTGGGCTCTCTTTTACAAGGTTCAATCGATAGCTCGGCAGCGGCAGCACTTGACGCGTTGATTGCCAGAGGGTTAAGCGCGCAGCTGCAAACCGGGACACTGTTGACGGGTCAATTGTTCGTCGGATTGGATTTTTTCGATGACCCGAAGTTTTCCGGCATTGAGCCCCTGCCCTATCCCGAGATCCCCACCGTCCCTTCAGTGTTTGTTCAGTTCGAGGACGCCGCTATCAATCTGCTCGGAAAGCTTGAGGATTTGCCAATCAATCAGCTGGTCACGGACCTGAGCCAGGCGGCAGAGCAATTGCGCGAGGTCTTAGGTAATCCCGCCATTCAACGATCCCTTGCCCTTACCGAAGAATCGTTGCGAAAGCTCACTGAATTATCGAATCGCTTGGAGACCATAACGATACCGCAAATCGAAGCGTCAGCGGCGAGCTACGATACCTCGTCGGTATTCTATCGAGAAGCGCGCGAGGCGGTCGAAGAGGTCACGAACGCTGCAGAATCCGTATCGCGCCTCGCCGAGCAAATAGAAACAACGCCTGAAATCCTCATCCGAGGGAAACGTTGATGAGGAGTCGCAATGTGTTTCGCCGTTTTAGGTGGCCAGCGATCATCATCGGCGTGTGCCTGGTTGGATGCGCGCATTCGCCAATTCCTGAATATTACCGGCTCGTCCCCGAATCTCGTATAGCGAGCGGGATGACGGTTTCCAATGCGCAGATAATCGCTGCCGCAGTCACGCTTCCCGATTACGTCAAACGACCAGAAATCGTTGTACGAAGACAAGGCAACATCGTTGATGTTGACGAATTCAACCGCTGGGCCGGGAATTTAGAAGACAACATTACCGTCGTTTTGAACGCCGAATTTTCCCATCGCGCGCAACGTCCCGAATCCGCGCTGCGCGACGCAGGCAAAATTATGTCTGGCGACCAGATACTGGTCGAGATCGAATTTACGCAATTGGAAGTTTCGTTGACAGATGAGGTTGTTATCGAGGGACATTGCAGGTACTTATTAGCAAACACGCGTGCTTCATTGATGGAAGAAGTCTTTCGGTTGCAATCGGATCCAGGATCACGAACCGTCGCCGAAGCGGTATCAGCACTGAATAAATTGATAATCACTCTGGCAATTGAAATACTTCATTCGAACATCCGAAACTTCCTGGCTGAACGGTGAGACGATTTATACGTTGACAGCGCTCGTGCCCAGGGTACAGAATCATTAACGTCCGAGACGGCTCCTACCACCTCTAGCATCTCCCACCATTTGATATCACGAGACGCGGGTTACGCCTTCGTGGATTTAACGCTTGTCCTGCGCATTCGCACCTGATTTACGACTAGGCATAATTACCGACAATAACGCAGGCGCCACGAATATGGCCGCAGGAATTGCACGCGTCCAAACTCGCATGGCGGCGATGTGACTTTCTCGATAAAACTTGCTTCTAAGTTACAGCGAACTCATCGTTCTGCGCACAAATCGTTGCGCGCAGTTCGGTTCGTTTGCCTATCGATTCCAACAGTGATTAAGGCAGGAGGGAAAGTATGCCCGCCACAAAATTTATCGACGCAGCTGGGCAATCCGAGCCGGTTACGCAGAATCCTATACCGGATATTCCGATTTATCGGGGCGAAGTGACTGCGGTGATTTACGTAGCGAACTACCGTGGCTCTGTCGTATCTCGGGAATCGGCGAAATCAGGTAACAATCAAGTGGCGCACACAAGTGCGCAGATTGACCTCGCGACCGCGAGTTTCGCCGTTGTACCGACACACAATGGCCTGCTTGACGATTGCTCTGCGCTAGAGAATATCGAACGGTCGTTAACAGGGTTGGCATTTGATACGCGCGAATTTCGCACTAAGGACGCCGAGGATCGGCTCGAAGAAGTCGGTCTGTTACCAGGTGTCCGGCACGTAGCGCCCCGATCTCTCAATGTAGAAGCCGCAAAACGCTTGGCAATTGCCCGCGCGCTGTGCCAACCCGTCGAGATTGTCGTGGTGCGCGCCTTGTCCGAAACGGTCAACAGCGAATCGGTCAGGCTAATCATACTGATGCTCCGAGAGACTGCTACAAGGCGCGATATTGGGGTTGTCGTGGAAGTTGGTGGTTTGGTGGATGCTGACGTCGCCGACACCGTCGTAATTTTGTCAGAGACGGAGGTAGTCCTCAATGGGAAACCCGCTGAATTACGCGCTAGCGAGAATCCAACGGTGCAACAACTACTCGATAGCGTGCCACCGCATGGGCGAATTGATATGTCTGAATTTGTGTTGGCCGGGTAATGGTTCAAATGGCGCCGCGGAGCCGCTGTTGTTAGGTGCGTTGGCTATAGCACTTCCTCCATAGGAGCCGGCGAGCTAACCGTTCGCCAGGCGATAGCCCATGTCGGGCGTTTTTTTCGTGTTTCTAAATCCGATTAGTACCTGCTTAAGGAGCATTAAGATGACTTGTATCGTTAATAGTAGTGCGTTTCGCATTGTCGCAATCGTTTGCATCGCGGTCGCGTCGAATGCTTGTGCGGCACCCTCATATCAAGCCCAACGAAGCAACGCTGCAGCAGTTTCTGAACCAACCCCTGATGCCGCTCTCGCACCGATGAGTGCAGCTATGGAGAGATCGGTAGCAGATGCTGACGCGCTGATAAAAAAGGGCAAAAAACGTGTGGCGAAGGGTGAAAAACGATTAGCGAAGGCCCGTGATCAGATCAGTAAAGGTGAAGAATTGATCGCGGTAGGTAAAGATAATTTGCGACAAAGCCGAGATCGCTATGACGCGCTAGCGCGCGCCGCAGGTTCCGCAACTAACCCCGATCAGGTTTTCGATGAGGCGAAACGTTTCAAGAAAGTGGCAAATGCATGGGAAGACGCCCTCGAAGACGTGGAAGACGGTAATGAGCGTATTAACAATGGTAACGACGCGGTGGCTAAAGCGCGATCAGAGATCCGTGACGGCGAATCGTATATAGAATCTGGACAATCGGTAAAACGCCGCTTGGAATTGGAATGGGCAAAACTACCTGAACCCGGAATTCAACGCAATCATCCGCGCGAACAAGACCGGTAACAGGCTTGCGGCCAAGGTTAGACAAATCATGCGTGACGAGTTCGTCATTGCAATGATCTCTGAAAAGAAAAATTGACATCGTTGTAGGGATAATTCGGTGACTAATAGACTTGATGTCGTTTCGCGAAGTCACACCTGTTAGAGATCTAACCCCCGGGGTGGAG
Organism: Gammaproteobacteria bacterium; assembly: GCA_021773835.1. Lineage (GTDB taxonomy): Bacteria > Pseudomonadota > Gammaproteobacteria > UBA11873. The sequence goes on along the minus strand of JAJFJQ010000063.1, from coordinate 71,836 downwards.
TCGATAGCAGTCGTTCGGCATCTCCGTACGTGCGCGATCTGGCGTTTTTATTGCTGGTCGAACTGCGCGTTTTTGGCGCGAAGGTTCTCAATCAAGATATCAATACCGTCTTGTCGTACCATTGACACGAAAGAGCTGCGGTAAGATTTTGCAAGGCTTACGCCGGCAACGGAAACGTCAACCACCTTCCAGATTGAGTCTGTGTGCAGCATCCGGTACATCACCGGAATTGATTCGCCGCGCGCCGGTTTGACGAATGACTTTACGATAAGTTGGTTGGTTCCCTTCCTTTGGATATCGTCGGAGAACGTCATCAAATTATCACTGACGTCGGCACCGGAATGTGTGTAACTAGAGAGCACTGCCGAGTAGAATCGAACGAGAAATGCGCGGAACTCTTGAACAAATTCAGCGCGTTGCGGGATACTCGCCGATTTCCAATGATTCGAAAGCACAATTTCTGATGCGATTTCGAAATTAACGTGAGGAACGAGTATCGAATCAACAAGATCACGGACATCAGCCGTGCTGAGGATCTCGTTCCGACCAGAGATCCGGGCGACCATCTCGTTTTGTACCCCTTTTAGCATTTCGAGCGCTACTTCAGGGTTCGGGTCGACACGATGAGTTTTAGCCGCCAAAGAAGGGATTTGGATCATACAAGTGACCACAATCATAGTAACTATTTCGCTAACCGTTGAAGCTTGTATTACACGCATCGAAGTAAGAACTCCTATTTTTTGAGCCGGCGCGCCACGCAGACTGCTGCATTCGCCGAATCGTATTTAGATATTTGGGAGTTAGACTCGACGTCATTCACTTAGGTCACAAATTACCGACGCAAACGAGCAGCACCGGCTCAGTTTAGCGATACGATAGCAATTGAGACAAAATGTATTTGCCTATGAAGCCTGATCGCCATCGAGCCAGCGCTTCGGTCGGCCCAGTGAATGATCCGCAAGTGGAGATTGACAAATCGCCGCTCGACCGGGTGCCGTAGGGGCGATTGACCGTTTTATTTCGGGTTCAAATCAACACTCGATTACAAACAATCCAACGATTCCGTATTCGACCGTTGCAATCGTGTGCGCAGCGCCCGGCGAGAAACTAAAAACGCTTAATGATACCGGTAGGAACAGCGATAATAGCGCAAAGAATCCAAGCACGGCATCGTTTAAATATCGTTCAAGCTATAACGCTATACGGTCCATTGCCGTCAAGGAGTTGTTTCCCACAGTGGTCACCCGACCCTGCATGTTTTAATCCGGAGAGCGGCGGCGCTTGCTGTCGACGCACGTAAGCGCTTCGAATTTGATGTCGCGATAGCTTTCCGGATGATGTCCGAATTAGCGTATGAAGCGGTACGAGTTCCACGATGCAATCGACACCGAGTTTACTGTTAAACGATTGGCGCAGACGACGTACAATTTGACGGCGTACGCTAGTATCAGTTTCGCGGCATTGAACTACAATAACAGCTTGCTCATGACCGTCTTCCGTAACGACAGAAAAAGCACCAGAATCACCCGGTCTAACTTCCGGAGAATCCTCAGCGATCGCCTCCAAATCTTGTGGCCAGATGTTCCGACCATTAATTACGATTAGATCCTTTTTTCGTCCACTGATGAATAAGTTGCCGTTCGCTACGTAGCCGCAATCTCCTGTGGCCAACCATCCGTCATTCGGAAGTACGTCATGAGAATCCTCGTTAACGTAACCCGCCATGACGCTTGGGCCGCGCACGTAAATGTCGCCGCATCGCCGATCGCCCAGTACGGTGCCATCGGCGTGTCTAATTTCAATTTCATGCCCGGGCAACGGTTGACCGCAACTGACGTAAGCTTGTCCTTGTGACGCTAGCTGGATGTTCCCGAGGCTGTCGATTGACAATGCGCTTGTTACTCCAGTACGCCCTGTCGTGCTTAAGGTCTCGGTTACTACGCCTCGATTCAATCGCGGTAGGGTTACGACCAATGTCGACTCCGCGAGACCGTAACAGGGTAAAAATGCCCTCCGGTCGAAGCCCGCAGGAGTCACTAGTTCAACGAAATGATCAAGGGGCGCGGTGCGGATCGGTTCCGCGCCGACACCGGCAATTCGCCAGGCGCTCAAATCCAATTGTTTGATGTCTGCGGGCCGCAAGCGTCGCGCGCACAATTCATACCCGAAAGGCGGTCCAAATGAGATTGTCGCTTGACTTTCGGACATGCGGACAAGCCATTGTCGCGGCCGCATCGCAAATTCGCGGGTCCCCATATAATCGACAGACATCTGACACGTCAGCGGAGCCAACATCATTCCGACCAAACCCATATCATGGTAGTAAGGCAGCCAAGACACCGTGCGATCGCTTTCGCGAACTTGGAGACATCGGACAGTACCGACTAAGTTGTTCATCAACGCACGCTGGGTAATCAATACACCGCGAGGGAACCGTGTACTGCCGGAGGTAAATTGCAAATAGGCGAGATCGCCGGCTTCGAGTGGTCTTAACTGTTGCTGGTCGAGCGGTAGCTGATGAAAATCTATTGTGGATCCGGAGAACCGCATGGACAACCCGTTTGCTGCCTCATCCACGTAATCGCAGTAGTCTTCCGTTCCAATGCAAGTACGGGCATCGCAGCTCAATAAGAGTCTGCGCAGGTAAGTTATGTAGTCTTGTGCCCCACCTAGCTGCAGCGGCGGCGGCAAGGGAACCGGGATCAATCCCGCGTACTGGCAAGCATAGAAAAACGTATGGAATTCTGGACCAGTGTCCGCTATTAGCGCGACTTTGCTCCCGCGTGCGAGACCGAGACCAACGAACCGATGCGCGATGTCCAGCGCACGTTGACGCACTTCGTTGTAGGTACATACTTCGTACAAGTTACCACGACCGTTGTAAAAGTTGATCCCTGTGTTCCCGCCCGCGGCATAATCTAATGCTTGCGACAGTGTAGAAAACTCATATCTACAAGCTAGCTGATGCGTAGTTGGCGTTGGTGTTGAACTCATAATCACCTCTGAAGATATTAATTGTTTTTGGGCAGCGCGGTGCCGGACGTAACGTACTAAACAACAACGTCCCGTTGAAACTCGTTCGCAGAAGATAGCTAGGGTAGTTTGCTTAGCGCCTTAGAGAACCATCCGACGATGATCCCAATTAGGAGCATCAAGAAAATCAGTAACGAACGCGGAATCCGAAACTCCCAGATTAGAAAATCGATTTCGACAATCGCAGCGTTCTGCACGGCGAAAATCAACACCGACACTAATAGAACAAGCATAAAGACTAGTCGTAGTTTCATGTCGCCTTACTCCGTGCTAATGCCGACACATTTCCACATCTCGATTAACCTAAACTCTTTGTTTGCCTTCCCTTCGAGCCGAATAAATATAAAGATCCCAGACTACAGCGCTTTGACATTTTCGTTTCGAGCGCGGAGCTGAGCTATCAATCCTTGAATGCCTTCCTTTTCAACTGTCGAGGCGAAACTACTCTGATAATTTTTAACCATACTGATTCCGCCAAGGCTTACATCGACGACTTTCCATCCGTTCGCCCACAACAAACGGTAGACGACATTAACGTCACCACCGTTTGGTTGTTTAACCCGAGATGTCACCAGCACTTGATTGCCCCCTTTGGTCCGGAGTTTGTCGTCGAAAACCATTAAGTCTTGCGGTATCTCGCGGGTCTTCACATAACCAGAAAGCGCTTGCGTGTAAAAGCGCACAAGGAACGATCTAAATTCTTCAATAAAAGCGACGCGATCGATTTCCGAGGTGGTTTTCCAATGCTTCCCGAGGACAAGGTTAGATGACGCCCGGAAGTTGATGTGCGGGACTAAATTTTCATCGACCAACGATTCGAGTCGCGCAACATCGCCGCGACCGCTGGGATCTCGGAGCGCGGTCACCATTTGCGTCGCAACCTTCTCGAGTAGGACGAGCGCGTCTTGCGGGTCGGCCGGCGGCGCCGCCCGAGCGATCCCATTTATTCCGATGCATAAAATGATGACCCCGAGCGCCGGCGCGTTTAATACCCGATACGATTTGTGATTAGTCACGATGTTCTCCGTAATAATTTCACATGCCATACGGCCCATGTTTTATCCCGAGCCACGGAATAAACGCGTAATATCCGGCCGCTTCTACAGAACTTCGACACGACAACGATTTAAAAAGTCACAAACACCATCTTTTTTTGCTGGACCAGGGCTTGGATTGGCGATTTTAAGGTCGTCTGCGTCTGAATGCGGTTGCCCCTATAATCGGTTTTTCCCAAAATGCATGTAGGTTTATAAAATATTTCCACGACATCGCGATTTGGCGCTAGATCCGGCGATATTTCGTTCCCGCATTGCGTCGTTGCCATAGTCGAACGCAATTGAGGATGGAGCGGCCATGACAGCTCGATACGTGACCCTAAGTTAAGTAAAAAGATACCGATGAACAGCTCACCGTCTAGATAGATTATTCCCGCGGCTCTCGTGAGTTCTCATCACCGGTGTTAGGAATCAGTTCTGGTTCGACAATCGGGTTGTTGCCAAACCAACGATGTTTGATATTACCTATTAGCCCGGAGATCGGACGGGTTATAGCTTGTTTGACAGTCCCTTCGGTAGCAGCAGTAACAATCTCGGCAAAATTCGATTCAGTATTCCCGGATGTACCGCGGATTTGAAACGTAAGTCCTTTGTAGTAGCCGAATCTATCTTGTTCGTCTTTGAGTAGGTTCATGCTATAGAGGATGGCAGCGCCTTTCCCGCTCATGTTCAAATGCGCGTCCAACTTTAACGGACTATCTAAAACGTCTTTTCCGTATTCGTAATCGATGCCACCGCTCGCGCCGAGGTGGATCGTCGGACTTTTCACGCGAAATTTTTCAATCACGATATCGCGGCTATCGCCGCGGGTTATATGGATGTCGATACGGTCGTAGTCGATCTCTTGGATGTAGTTTACTAAGCGCGACAACGCACCTGCGCCGAAGCCACCTGTCGGCACGTAAGATAAGGTCTCGCCGACGATTCCGAGTGCATCGGATGCCCCGATCACCAACGGACTTGATGGCGGCAGAGGTCGAAACAATCCTTCGCGACTTTTCAATTTTATATCGAACAAGAGATTATTACGGTACTGGCCCATATTTGGAGCGGTCCCAAATGCATCGATCGAGACGCTGAATAGGCCTTCTATCCGTGGTTTTGCTCCAGGGACTAACTCGGTAAAAAACTGGTTTAAATCGAACTCCGATATGGTTCCTTCGAGTTTCAAATCGTAGGGCGAAGCCGACTTGCTACTAAAATCAATGTTGCCAGCGAAGCGCAGCGGGCTGTCGTGAAAATTTGCCGTCAAATCTCGGATCCCCATCTGTTTTTCAGTCAACGCAATCTGACCCGCCACTTCGTTAAAAACGACGTAGTCGGAGTAAAACAGTTGATTGATATGCAAAGACAGCGAAGACTCGTATGGTAATACATCCCAGAAAGCAGCTTCATCGGGCGCGTTGTTTATAACGACAGGTGTTGTTCGTTCGACATCCTCGGTTTTCGACTTAATTTGTTCCTTTGCTTTTTTCTTTTTTTCGGTGTTGTTCTGCGGCGCTTTGATTTCGTTTATGGCCGCTAAAATGTCGTTGAGATAGAAGCGTTTGCTGTTAAACGTTAAATTAATTTTCGCTTTTGTGCCTTTTTCCGGCGCAAATGTTGCGACTAATAATCCGTTACTAGCACCTGACTTGCCGCTGCTCGTTACGGGCATTGAGAATACGAAGCCACTGCCGGACAAAGCCATCGCGCCGGTACCGATTCCTCTCATCGTGCTAACACTCAATGGCGCCGCCGCGATCAGGCTATCTAGGGTCGTCGTCGCTTCGATGGCGCCGCTAGGCGCGATGTTCGCGTGCAATTGAAATTTACCATCCTGGAGTCGGTGTTTTGGTAGCAGGACGGGTTGGCTTAATAACGGCGGAAGGTAGCCCTCGAGTTTGGCTTCCATACGCTCGAGCGGGATCGGCCGTTGCGGATCGATGCGCAAATTCAACTCACCTTGGACGGCCGGGCGCTCAGGGAAATTTGCGAATACGAGTGACATCTTATCGATTTCTGCGTCGAGCGCGCTGCCGGCCGTGCGTACCATTCCGGTCGCGGTCAACTCAAATGGTTCTACTATATCGCCATCTTTTCCCGTGATCCGAGCGCCGCTTAGGATCAACGGTTGCTCAAAATCAGCGTTCAAGAAGTTGCCGTCGGATCCGAGCGCGACGGTCCCGGAAAGTTCGCGAAAAACGACACTTCCCAAAGGTACGAGGTCAGATAATGCCGATGAGCTTAGTTCCTTTAACGTAAGCACGAAATTGCCGCGCACATGCGCGGCGAGTGGGTCTTTCGGATCGATGCTTGGACGGATTATGGCCGGACCTTTGCTCGCGAGTTGCACAGGTCGTTTATCGTCTGCCGTGGCAGACACCTGCAGCGAGCTGAGATCGATTTGCTGCGGCGAAATCGACATATTGTAGTTTGTGTCAATGGCCCATCGCGTCGGCCCCAATTCGTGCTCGAGCATCGTCGCGAGCGCCGGTTGTCCTAGGATTTCATTTAGTTGGATTGTCGTGCGGCCATGAATCGACATCGCATCGGCCGTCGCCTTCGTCGCTGGGAGGCTCATGGTGACCCCGCCATCACCGGCGACGAGTCGGCGGCGGCCTTCGTTCACGATTAAATCGGTATATGCCACTTCGAGTGTTTTATCGCCGACAGTAATTTGCGGTCGAAGCGAAATATCGAGTCCTGTGACTAATGCCGACCCATCTTTGCTAAAGCCGAGGTTATTGATCACCGTGGACGCCGCCGGCGCGAGTACGAAGTCTGAATCGCCATGGCGCTTCAAGCTGAAAGCGGCGCGTTCGATAGTACCTTTGGCGGCCATGCCCTCGAGAAAGGGATCTGCCCAGTTCAACTCGACGTTAGCCAGGGCAACCGTCGCCAATTCACCGGTGCCGACGATGATTGGCAATGACCGGGCGGTCTTACCATCGACGACCTTATCTTGTGGTTCACCTCCGGTATCGCCGCTGATAGCCGGCTGTAGATCAAGCGGCAGACTTCCCGGCATATCGACCCCGGTACTGGTAAACGGTACGCTGAACGCCTGCTTGGTATTGATGTCAAGCAGCGCTTGGTCGGCGCGCGTCAAATTCAAGCCCACTTGTTTCACCAGCAACGCGTCGCGGCCTAAACTGAGCTTTGCGTCGTAGTGCAATTTCAAATCCGATGGGAGTGGGTACGCCCTCAAGCGTTCCTCAAGAGCTGTGATGGTGCTAACGTGGGTTAAGTCGATTTGCGCCGAACTCACGATGGATATAGGTGGATCGTCTCCCGTCAGCGGTAGTTTGGAACTCAGGTTCAATTGTAGGAGTTGTTTTTCACCTATTCGCAACGACAGATTATTAATATCGAATGCGATCTCATCGTCAACATATGTCAGCTTTGGCTCGGCGGACATGGTCACGGTTTCTGTGGCGATATCGGCCGCCGCGAGTTCCGTCGGCGATAAACTCAGTGCAGCGGCGGGTACTAAGTACAGCGCATTGGTATCAGATTTCACCGTAAACGAGCCGGCAATCTTGCCGCCCCGCAGCGTCGCCTCGGGAACGAGTTCACTAAACCAATCGATCGGGACGTTGGCTAAGTGAAATGTGCCGAGTTCGCGGTCGCTGTTCAGAATCGATTTCGGGTCGTCGAACACAATGTTGACCCCATCCGTGAGCACGATCGACAGTAAAGCGTCGCCCCGAGCCGCCATCAGATCGGCGCGAAACCGCTCGATGCTCAGCGCTTTCGTGTCGCTCGAGATGCGCAGCGTTTTCTGAAAGCGCAGTTCCCCGGGTAGCGTACTGTTTTGCTTGAGCAGCCGCTCCAACGTTGTGAGGCGCGTATCACCCGAATAGTCGAGTGATATTTGCAGCGTGTTCAGATCTACGGCAACTCGCCCGCTGGCGCTCTCTGCTACATTAGGCACAGATTCATTGCCGATGAGACGGTGAAACCAAGGTGGCTCCATGTCCATCGCATAATTTGCGTCTAGCGCATTTTTTCTGCCGTTGTAGTTACCGATCGCGGAGAAACGCGCTTCAACGTTTTGATGGTTCGGCGTCTCGATCTGGAGTTCAAATAGATCGCCAATCGTGACTTTCTGCGGTTCCGCTGCGTCTGGAGCAAGTTCGTCCACCATTAATGGTTGCAGTGCGAGATTGAGATTAAACGTAACGGGCGCGGACACGTTCGGTACTGCAATCGCCACATCGAGATCGCCTGTCAACGCTGTGAACCCCGCCGTCGCGTTTTGCTTTGCGGTCAGTGTGCCATTGACCGTGCCGCGACTCTTATCAATTAAATTTTCCAGCATCAGATCGAGGTCAATGAATCCCGGACCGTCGAGGTCGATCTGGCCGCGCGGAATTCCCAACCTTACCCCATACGTTTTATCGATATTCAAGTAGGCGTCGATGGACAATTCGCCAACGACGACTCGTAATCCGTGATTTATCGATCCGAACAACCCCGGGAACGGTAGCTGGTCGGTTTTCTCCGACGGACTGATCAGATCCGCACTGACGCCGTCGAGACGAATTTCCTGGACATGTAAAATATTTTGTAATAGCCGGATAAACCAGAAACGTAAATACGCGTTTTCGATGCGGATCCGATTATCGCTCACAGTGACATCGAGGCCGCGAACTGTAACTGACCAGGGCAGCAGATGGACGTGTTCGAGCGTTAAGGCATCGACGAATTTCGGTGCTTGCTCTAGCAACAGTTTCTTTTGAATCGACGGCACAAACAATATAGCGATTGCTACGCACGATATGCCGAGCAGTACAACGACGACTTGGTAGCGGCGCTTTTGGGGCCTTCTAACGTGAAAATTACGCATAATGTCCGTTGTCGTTCTACTTCGCTGCCGGAGGTTTGGCGCGTTCGTTAGCTAAGTGTCGGTAGGATCGGCGCGAATTGCCGGATCGAATTTCGATCGACGCCTGTTGGACTTAATCACGTAGCAGGCTAGGAGAAGACTACATCGGCGCGCAATAGTTCAAGGTCTGCTGATCATCAGCCGGCGAACTTTCATTAATTGACCGGCATAAAGCATAGCTAGTGTGGTGTCCCGCAATATTGTTCCGTAATTCACTTGTCCTCGCACCGCGATCCGGCGTTGCTCATCGCTCGTTTAGCCCGGCTAAACGACGCTCTTCGCGCCTTGCCTCGCAACGCGAATCCGGCGCGAATTACGAAACATCATCACGCGACACCGCACTAGTGAGCGGGTAGGGCCCGGTTTAGACTCAATCTTCTCCTCCGCTGAGTTTTGGCGTCAATCATTAACAGCGGTGAAACCGCTAGTTTAACTGGCCCTAATATCCTTCTGATCGGGATTCGTCATCTTTTATCGTGTAGCCTCCGTTGTCTCGGCCGGAAAGGTCCTTCATCGTCTCTGCAATCTCCCGAATTGTCAGCGCAATTTCTGCAAGCACGAAGCAAGCAAAACCAAGGATTACGTTGATACTTAGATCGACAAACCAGCCGACAACGCCGACCGAACCGGACTCGATGATTGGCGCAAAAACCCCCAGGGCACCGAGAATTAAACCCACCAAACGCAACAGATAAGCTCCGTAGGTGATCAATGAACTTGAACGCCCACCGAGCACGACATCTTTCAGTGCCCTCATCAAGTTACTCACGGCTGGAAGAACTCGTTCACGCGATTCTCGGATCCATGCAACCCACTTTTGAGTTCCCTGCGCAGATCCGTCAGGTAGGCCCGCTGACGCTTGAGTGGCTCCAGAGTTCGCGTCGACTGACGAATCCTGTGTACTTTTGACTTCAATATCGGGCGTTACGTCATTTGTCATTTGATTCATAATGCTAGTTCACACCGGCCGCGCGTCGGTCAAAAAATGCAATCATTCCGGGTATGACAGGTTCAGATAAGCGTATGAGCGAGTCCGATCAGGGGATTCTAGGTCAACTGCGTAAACGCAACGTTCGAGCGTTACTCCGCTTCGCCCTCATTTTGTCGGCACTCATTACGTCCTACTCGCTCATATTCCAATTCCTGATGGATTATGAAGAACAATCTCACTCCTGGGTTACCGGATTCTATTGGACGCTTTCTACGATGTCGACGCTCGGCTATGGCGACATCAGTTTTACCTCGGACCTCGGGCGGATGTTTTCAATCGTTGTGCTTCTATCGGGCATGATATTTTTGCTGGTGCTGTTACCGTTTACTTTCATTGAGCTTTTTTATGCCCCGTGGATGGTCGCGCGGGCAGCCAAACTTGTCCCGAGAAATGTCGCTGAGAATCTAACCGGCCACGTCATTTTGACTTTTTACGGACCTCTGGCGAGCGCCCTGATTCCGAAACTCAAGCAATTCAAATATCCCTATGTTGTTGTTTTGCCGGATCCCGCAGAAGTCACGGGACTTGCGGAACAGGGAATTAATGCCATCTGCGGCGAACTTAACGATCCGGCGACATTCCGCAATGCCCGCGTCGAACACGCCGCGCTAGTCGCGACGACCCGGTCCGATATCGTAAACACCTCCGTGGTATTCACCATCCGTGGTATCACAAAAACAACACCGGTTATTGCGACCGCGAGAGAAGATGCTTCGAGGGATATACTTGGTCTTGCCGGCTGCAGCCGCGTATTGGACCTAACCCACTTAATGGCGGAAGCGTTGGCGCGGCGTGCGATAGGCGGCGATCAACTGACCCATGTGATCGGCCAACTCGACGATTTACTCATAGCAGAAGTTGACGCGTCGCAGACCACGCTGGTCGGTCAAAATTATATCGCCGCCCAGTTGCGAACAAGTATCAGTATCGTCGGCTTTTGGGCAAGAGGACATTTCGAGATTGGACAGCCGGAAAGCACCATCGAGGCCAATACGGTTCTCGTCATGGCCGGCTCGAGAAAGCAACTGAACGAGTTTGAAGCCGCCTATATCTCCAAAAAAGAACGCGTCGATCATGCTCCGGTCATCATAATCGGTGGGGGCAGGGTCGGCCGCGCCACCGCTCGGGCTTTGGCCCGGCGCGGAATCGACTACAGAATCATCGAACAACTTCGAGAACGCATCATAGATCCCAAAAAATACATCCACGGATCTGCTGCCGATAAAGCGTTTCTAACCAATGCTGGCATTGAACGGGCGCCGACGGTAATCATCACAACTCATGACGACGAGGCGAACACATACCTGGCGATATTTTACCGGCTACTCCGGTCGGACATTCAGATTATTAGTCGTGCTTCGATGGAACGCAGCGTCGAAGCGCTACATCGAGCCGGTTGCGATATCGTGATGTCATCCGCTTCCATGGGCTCGAATGCCCTGTTCAACTTACTACAGCGCAGCGACCTGCTCATGATCGCGGAAGGGCTGGATGTGTTTAAGATGCACGTTCCCCCCCAGCTCGCCGGGAGATCTTTGGCAGAATCGAATATTCGGCAAAGGACCGGTTGCACCGTTATTGGCATCGATCGCGATTACGAAACGACTACCAACCCTGGTCCGTCGACAATCTTATCTGAGGATATGGAAATTGTATTAATCGGTACGCCCGAGGGCGAGCGTAAGTTTCTGCTCGAGTTTCCGCCAAGCGAATCCACTGAGCCGGCTTCGAATTAGCTCGCTCGGCACGTGACACCTGTCAAAGCGGTCAGGGGCTGTCGGCCTTCGTAGGACCGCGACCGCCGCGTGTATAGATAGCGCGAAGGTCGACAGTCGGTGTCATACTCCGGATGACGATTTACAAAGCTGAGATAAGAATTATGGGATCGGAGACACTCACCGGGGTGGACGTCCTAACCACCCAAGCACATCCCTGGCACGGTATCGATCCGATCGTTGCCGAGGGCCGGTTGCTAGTGTTCATCGAGAACGTTCCGTTGTCGCAGATCAAACACGAAGTCGATCATCTGTCGGGACATTTAAAGGTAGATCACCCGCAGGATACATCGTCGCTGCCACCCGAAGCCTACGGTTTCGTACCGCGTACGTTGTGCGGAACCAGAGTATCCCAGTTGAACTCTCGCTTGCGCGGCGACCGCGCGCCGCTCGACGTGTTTGTTTTAAGCGAGCGGCCTTTGAATGTGCCTGGGGTATTGGCCGAAGTAAACGTGGTTGGGGGAATTCCCGTACGGGATGAATCATTTGTCGACGACAAGCTCATCACAGTACTTCACCGCGATTCGGCGTATGGCGGTATCGACGATATCTCAGCAGTCCCGGTCCACGTCATGGAACGAATCTCTCACTACCTGATTCATGCGTCCCCGACGAGCATCTGCGAAGTTGGTGACTATTTTGGCAAGGAACGCGCCGAGCAGTTGTTACAAGCGGCTATGGACGATTACCGACGCGTTTACTCGGACTGATAAACGTATCTTAGAAGACCTGGGCGATTTTTCATTAATTATAAAATACGACAATCTCGCCCGTGCGTCCATAAGTGGCGCTATTCATGGGCCCCACCGTGTCGACCTCCTGTGAGGCAATGAGAGCGCGAATTCATTGTGCATTTCATCACGCTGGCAAGCGCGCTTGGTGTGACAGAAATCGTCATCGGCCTAACGATCGTCGCAGTAGGTACTTCGCTTCCAGAGCTGGAAACTGGAGTGATGGCCGCACAGCGTTAAGTGACGGGGACCGCTTTCGGTCGGGAATGCATAAAAGTAGATATCCTGCCGATTGGCTCCCGCTAAATCCAGGAAGATAAATGGAACCACTGTATACATTGGCGGCCGATCCCGCAGCATGGGTCGCGCTCGCTACGCTGATAGCAATTGAAGTCGTGCTTGGGATTGATAATCTGATTTTTATTTCGGTTGTTACGAATAAACTGCCGGAAGAATCAAGACCAAAAGCCCGGCTCATCGGGCTCAGCGCCGCGCTGTTATTACGGCTTGCGCTCCTCGGAACAATCGCTACGGTTATCAAGCTGGTTGATCCTGTTTTTGAAATACTCGACCAGTCGTTTTCGTGGCGGGATCTAATCTTGATTGCCGGCGGGCTTTTTTTGACGTGGAAGGCGACGAAAGAAATTCACCACTCCGTCGACCCAGATCCGGGCCCGGATATATTAAATCCCGCTGTAGCAGCAACCAGCGTAGGGGCGGCTATTGTCCAGATCCTGCTTCTGGATCTGGTTTTTTCCATTGACAGTATCATTACCGCCGTCGGTATGACTGAACATATCCCGATCATGGTAATCGCCGTCATTGTTGCCGTCATCATGATGCTTCTGGCCGCCGAGCCACTCGGCAATTTCATCAACGCGAACCCGACTATCGTCATGTTGGCGTTGGGCTTTCTGTTGATGATTGGCATGACGCTAATTGCTGATGGGTTCGGTCTGCATATACCGCGCGGTTATATCTATGGAGCAATGGGATTTTCTGCGTTGGTCGAGGGTCTGAATATGCTGTCTCGCCGCGCTCGTCAAAGAAAATCCGCAACGCCCGGAGCGTCCTGATACAAAACTTGTGGGCGTTAACCAATGATAATAAAACGGCTTGCGTCACGCACTGAAGAACGGACCTCAGCTTTGTTGACCCGGGTTTTAACGAAACTGTCCGGGAACACGGTAAGCATGGGCTACATCATGCTGCAGCTTCGCCGGCGCTCGTTCGGCGGCATCTTGCTATTACTTGCGACGCTATGCCTGTTACCCGGGATCTCCTTCTTCGCTGGTCTGATAATCATATTTCCGGGACTGCAAATGGTCCTCGGCTTACGCGCGCCGTTACTACCGAGATTTCTCAGAAAACATGAATACGGCGTAGCGCTCTTGAAAGAACTAGGAGAAAGCGCTATCCCTTGGATTCAACGGTTTGAGCGTTTTGTAAAACCCAGGTGGCTATTGTTGACCGTACCGCCGATGACAAACCTGATCGGATTAATGATCATCGCGCTCGCCTTCGTTGTGATGCTGCCGCTACCGTTCAGCAATCTGCCGCCGTCAATTTCCCTGCTGTGCCTTGCCTTCGGGTTATTAGAACGCGATGGATTGGTTGTATTCATCGGCTTAATAGCCGGCCTGGTCGCCTTAATAATTGGGGTGGTGATTAGTTATATAGCGTACCGTGGAGTCAACGTTTTTTTCGCACAACCCTTCTGAACCGTTTCCCTAGCAGGCGGCCGCAAAGTCGGCTCAGCTTGGCAACATCGCCCCCGGATCCGGCCGGAATTCGAACCACGACCTGGAATAGCAAAAAGGGATCGGTGACAAATGCGCATTTGTCACCGATCCCTTTAACACAAAGTCAGAAGGTTTCAGAATTTGGAACGCGTATTAAGACTCAGCGTGGCGTATTTTCCTGTGCCGACTTAAGGATTGACCTGCCCAGGAAACCCGGGGAACCGATAAAGCCGCCATCGCGCGAAGATCCAGTAAAGCGCACGGACCTTTCGTTGCGCGATGTGGAACCGATGCCTACCACGCAAATTGCACTGGCGGCTTCGAAGTCGTCGCCATTCGGGCCCGAACGGGTCACAGGGAGCGAGACGCTATTCGCTTTTTTCAGAACCCAACATACCGAATTCAACGGCCTGTTGCGCAATTGCTGCCTTGCGGACGGCAACCTCTGCTTTTTGCTCGGCAAGCTTCGTCTGCGTCTGCAGAATTTTCGCTTCGCCGTCTGCCACTTCCGCGTCTTGCTGCGCAATTGCGGCGACTTCGACAGCCACTTTGTTTTTACGATCCGCTAAGGAGATTTGCACCTGTTTCGCTGCCTCGCGAGTTTTCAGTGCCTTTTCTCCCTCTTTTACGGCAGTTATATTAGCGGCGGCCGCGGTTCGCTCTGCCGCCGCGACCTCCACCTGTGCGGTTTTCACTTTCTCTTTAAGTACGATCGCTTGGGCTTCGTTGGCCGGCTTCGCGGCAAAAAGCTCCTTTTTCGCGACGGCCACCTCTGCCTTTTCCACTGCGACCGCGTCGCTTTTAACTGCCGCAGCTTTACGTGCGAGAGAAGCCTCCGCGGCAGCTATTCCGGCTTCTTTTTTTGCAATTTCCACGGCTTCGGCGGTTGCTTCTGCCGAGGAATTTTCGGTGGCCGCGAGAATGGATTTTTCGTCGGCTAACTCAGCTTTTTTAACTAACACTTCGGCCTTTTCTTTAGAAACTTCCGCTTCCCGCGCAGACAGTGCGGCTTTTTTCTCTGCGATTTCGAGCTTTTCTTCGACCACTTCGACTATCGTTTCCTTTTCGGCTTTGGACGCAGCAGTTCCATCGTGATCACTTTCTTTCGTTACTGCCAACTCCTGTTTGGCGATATCAGCCTTCTTTTTTGCTATCTCCGCCGTGGCTTCATCGGCGGCGGCTTTTTCCGTCGCGATTTCAGCTTCGACACGAACCGCGTCCGCGGTTGCAGCTTTGGCTTTCGCTACATCCGAGCCAGATGCCTTTAACGCAGCGGCCTTCGTCGCGACGGTCTTGGCTTCTAAAGTTTCAATTGCTGCTTTTTGAGTTTCTACTTCCGCTTCTTCTTTCGCTACTTTTGCTTTCGCTACCGCGACCTCGGCCTTGGCCTCAAGGCTTTTCGCCTTAGCTACTTGTGCCTGGTCGGAACTTGCCGCTTCTACGGCGTTTGCCGCTTCCTTTTTCAGTACTGCAGCCTTTTTTTCTTCGACAGCCGCTGCCTTTTTCGTAACTTCCGCTTTGTTCTTCGCGATATCCGCCTCCGCCTGCTCAACGACGGCTTGCTTCGCGGCGACGCTTGCGGCTTTTACCGGTGGGGCCGAATCAGCATGTTCGCTAACGAGTTTCGATCGCTCCACGTCCAATTTCGCCGATTCAGACGCAACAATCGCTGCTTTCTTTTCCACGGCCACTTCTGCATTAGCATTTTCAACAGCCGCTTTATTGGTATCTGTGGTTTCCGCCGCAACGCTCGTGACCATTACGGCGAATATGACGCATGCTATTAAACTCGATAAAACATTCTTCATAGCTAGTTACTCCCAGCGTGTATGTAGGGTTTAAATTGCGTTTAATTTTTGTTTTTTTACGCAGCTTTAAACATAGACGGTTCAATACTCTTAAAGGTCACATTAATTTGCAAAGAAATAACCTGAAACGCTTGCATTGATAATCGAGTGACGATCGAAATGCTTGTTCGGAAGTGGGAAATCTGCCGTATAAACCGATCCAACCGGGGGTTCTGAACTCGCCCTGACACAAATGCCGTCCGGCGCGGAGTTTAAAATGCGGGGAATGAATTGGTATCGATAGGAGACCAGGCAGTGAAACGGTACGCGTGAAAGAAGCGAACTTGTCGAGAATAAAAGCGGCTAAACGCCAATTTTCCGAACGTAAAACGTCGCGGATACACGAAGCAACTTGTCTGGGCTGTTTGAGTTATTTTCATTGGTCCCGAACACACTCGGGTCTCAATAAAGATGCGCGGCACTACCGGGAATTTAAACGTCGTGAGGTAGGTAACGTTATCACCCCATTTTCCTCGCGGACTTTATCTATGAAACTCGGAACATTGCCAGACAGGTCATCTCATAACTTTGTGGCCCATCAGGAGAAGGTCTAGGAACAGAATAGCCAGGCGGCGGGACACCAGATCATCGCTACCGATCTTTAGTTAATAATAAATCTTGGAAATCGCCGGCATTTCATCCAAACTTGAAATTCAACCCTTGCTGGGTAAAGAAAATGAATGAAATGACAAAAATCAAGCTTGAATTGGAAGACAGGCTTCGCGATCTCAATGCCCGGATACACGGAATTGACGACGACTTAAGCGAACCGCCGGATGCCGATTGGTCGGAAAACGCTGTCGAGTCAGAGAATGACGAAGTTCTCGAAGAGGTAGGGGAGCTCGCGGTAGAGGAAATCCAAAAAATAAAGGCAGCCTTATCAAAAATCGAAGCCGGTACATATGGAATCTGTGACATGTGCGACGAAATGATCGCTATAAAACGATTGGAGGCGCTACCGCACGCTACGACCTGCATCAAATGCGCGTCATAGCGCCGAGGCAGGATGGAATATAGTTATCATGTTCGTGTTGTCTATTTTTCTAACCTCCTAGAAATAGAAGGGAGCCGCACCGGCGCCGATTATGCTGCACTACTGGACGCCATGGAGTACGGCGACCAATCCGGCATGGACGATGGCGAATCCCGTGAGATGTGCATCTTGTCTTTGCAAGACCTTGGTCCAGAGGAAGCTGCCTATGTAGTTCTCAAGCACGACTTTAAAGATGTTTTGCGGGACGGGCAGGCACGCAATCTCGCCGGTGAGATGCTTGAAGAAAAACTGTGGGAAGAATACGCGGACTCTGCTCTACATGAACGAATGTTTAATGCCGGAAGCCTGTTGTATTCCGTGTTTCCCCACTCCTTCCCGAAACCGGACGCCGTTCGGGTAACGCTTGACGTTACGGCTGCAGATCTCCAGGCTAAGGCGCTCCTAACGCCCATGCCACACGAATCACTGTTGGTGCGCTTGCTGGCCGATGGCATGGACGAACATGCAGTGCTACATCGCCTTTACGGCGACGAACTCAAGGGATCGTCGTTTCCCAACGCTGCAGAAGTAGTCTGGATAGTGAGTGCGGAAGCAATAGGCGAAGACGCCGTGAGCATTGATGTCACCAGCTCAGGCTATTGGTTAGATGCATTGATCGAAACGGAGTCATACGGCTCAAACGCCTACGCCGACCAGATCTAGTTTTGATCCGTTGAAGCGATCTCTAAACCGCTCGTGATCGCGGGTAATCTTTAGTCGGCGTTAGTTGCATTAGAGCCTGTTGATCTTTCGTAGATTGAAAGCTGCGTCCGGCGATTCCGGGGACGATTTATTTCATTCGCAGAAGGACCGATTTAAGTACACTATCCCCCATCGTCGTATCGCTATGTTCGTCAGACTATTATGAAATGATCGTTTCGAACCCCCTTGCAAATGCGAGTGTGCGCACGTGGGCCGTATTAGCGCTTACGGTGTTTGCGCTGCTCTTGTTCACGAGCAAGCGTATTCCGTTGGAGACCTCATCGCTGTCGGTTTTTGTAGTAATTTTGATGGACTTCGCTGTGTTTCCGTATGAAATTAATGGCCCCGCCCTACCGGTGGTCGCTTTCTACTCCGAGTTTGGACACGAGGTGCTAATAGCCGCATGCGCACTAACGATCATTTGGCGCGGTGTCTCCGGCGACGGTAGGCAGCGTCTCCCATTCAAACGACATCGCCTCACGCCGATCGTTAACCTAGAGGCGGGTTTTTGAGACACGTATTACTGCCAATCTTTGCGTTGTTGACGAGCGTCGCATTCCTTCTCACGGCGAACGGTTTATTAGGCGTTCTTCTGCCAACGCGGGCCTTGGCCCAGGGCTTCAACTCGATCGACATCGGCATTATGGGAACCGCCTATTTCGGCGGATTTTTTGTTGGATGTTTGCTGGGCCCGAGATTGGTTCGTCGGGTCGGACATATTCGGACATTTGCCGCGTTAACGTCGAGTGTCTGTATTTTGGCGCTAGTCCATGGATTGTTCGACGAGCGCCTGGTTTGGTGGCTCGCCCGTGGGGTCACCGGCATTTGCTTCGCCGCATTATATGTGGTGATTGAAAGCTGGCTAAGTGAAAAATCCACGAACGACAATCGTGGCGTCGTGTTTTCGATCTATACCATCGTAACACTGACGGTGATCACAATTGGTCAGCTAGCGATAACGCTGATGAGCACGCAGGGATTCGCGTTATTTGCGCTTGCGGCAATTCTGATATCAATGGCAACAATTCCGGTTGCGATCAGCATTGCCCCTGCACCGGCGCATTTTGCAGCCTCGCGGATGCGGCTGAGCGATCTGTTGCAGCGCTCGCGCGTAGCCGTCATTGGTTGTCTGGGGATCGGAATGGCCAACGGAGCTTTCTGGACTCTTGCGCCCGTATTTGCCGAGCTAAACGCGGGTAATACCAATACCGTAGCAATTTTCATGAGCTTAACAGTGATAGCAGGTGCCTTTGGCCAGTGGCCCTTGGGGCGGTTGTCGGATCGAGTGGATCGGCGGCGTGTGATCGCCGGGGCAAGTATCGCCGCTGCCTTTGGTGCGATTGTTCTGGTCGGAACACCACCAACAAGTACGTATTCGACCTATCTTGGTGCCATGATATTCGGCACGTTTGCGTTT
The DNA here is from genome assembly GCA_021773835.1 of Gammaproteobacteria bacterium. Classification (GTDB taxonomy): domain Bacteria; phylum Pseudomonadota; class Gammaproteobacteria; genus UBA11873. Next base: position 52,640 of record JAJFJQ010000063.1, on the reverse strand, counting down.
CCGCTATACGCCTTATGTGCTGCACATCTCAATGATTTTGTTGAAACGGACGGTTATGTCGAGGCCGCCAGCGGCTTATTAATGACCTATTCTGTCGGCGCAATCGTCGGACCACTGATTGCTTCGGCACTAATGGCTGGTTTCGGTGCAAAGAGCCTTTTCGTTTACACCGCTTCGATACATGCGGCGGTGGCCGTTTATGCTATTTATCGTTTGCGCCAACACGAACCGGCGGTGGCTACTGAAAGAGCGTCTTTCAGCGACGCGCTAGCGATGGTATCGATGTCGGCAGAGATCGATCCACGGCAGGTGACAGAAGAATTGAAATAGCGCGGCGATTTTTCGCAGTGAACCGGAGGCCGCATTTACGTTTCACTACTGCAGCGTGTAGTCCAGCGAGAAATCCGCCACTCCACCTTACTCGTGGCGCGTGCGTCGCAAGCCCTATGGGCACTCGGGCAAATCGATAATCGCGCGCCCACCGATCTAGACCCGTGGTGGCAGGTGCTTGTACTAAAAGGTTGGATGAAGTTATTTTTTCATTGTTAGTTCGAACATTCTTTCGATTCGATCTTTGTTTTCGCTGCAGCACGACAGCGCCGCGTCGGCGCTGCTTTGAGCGTTGGCGGCGGCTGCCGCGGCAGCGTTCGCAGCATCCATCGCGGCTTTTGCCGCGCTTGCGGCGGACCGAGCTTCAGACATCGCGCTACTTGCCTTCGCTTCGATTGCAGCCAACTGCTCCGGCTTTACCGTCGCACACGCGGATAGCCCTCCAAATATGGCTGCCACGGTTGCTGTTCTTATGGCCACAGATAATGGATTTTGCATGTTTAAATCTCCTATTAACGTTATTGTTCGGCTTGCCTGAATTAAAAGACTTTAGTGCGAATTCGCCGTCCCATAGACTGTCAAATATCAGCCAACCTCCGCGCCGCGCCGGTTTGATTCCGCGCGACATGAGTTTTGCGGAAGCATAGGTAGGCGGTTCGAATCCTGCTAAATCTACGGCCTCTAGTCGATAAAGCTACCGAATTCGTTATAGTCCAACGCACCGTCCTGATTGATATCTGCAGCGTCAAAATCGAATGCCAATGCGCGTTGAAACTCATGCAGATCCAGATTCCATCGGTGTCAGCATCGAATGTTTCCAAAAGCCCCTGCTTAGAGCTCAAACTCGCGATTTGGGCAAGCTCTCTAGCGCTGATCCTCCCGTTCTTGTCGAAATCGGACAAAAAGCACGTGTCGCGCAAATGATTTTGAAACTCGGCGCGACCAATCAGGCCATCCTGATTACGATCGTTATCTTTAGCCATAGAGGCCGCGGATTGCATGGCTGAGACCGGTAAAAACGGAAACGTTGTTATAATTGCTATAAAAGTTATCGTAACGGGCACCGAGCAACCCACAAGCAGCACAGACAGGTTTCGCAGTCGTTTATTCATTATGGTGGTCTTATACCGTTGATAGGTAGTTCCAATTAAAGATGTGCGGCGGCTTGCTGCGCCACACCCCACACAAAGCCTTTTCAGCGGCCGCTATGCGCGAACGAACCCCGAACGGGAACAAATTCCGCACAACCTCACGTAAACAGCAGTTGCAGTGTTAAAGACGCGCGATGGGCAATGTTTATTCCCGCTTCTACTCGAATCGGCGGTGATCCGACCGCGCCAGACTCGAGCACTGAGGCGCACCAAGTATGAGCGATCACGGCAGTTTGTTCGTGAAAGATCGGGTAGATTACATGTGGTTTAATACAAGAACATCGTATAAATGAATACGCATTCTCAAAATAACAAAACACCATCATGGCGTAGTGCAATCATTGCTTTTGCCGCAATTTTTCTAATTGGTATATGCGAAGCGGCCACCATCGAGTATGCGATCAATCAAAGCGGCAGCCGGATCTTTCAAACTGCCAATGTCGCCGCGAACAAAGTGTTTGTGAAGGGCGGCGGGGGCGATCCTGATAGTGATGTGCTGTTCGACGCGGATCGGAACATACTATTCGTCGTTGATCATCACAAGCGAAGCTATTTAGAGGTTGACTACAATGCGATAAGCCAGGTGGCGGCGTTGTCGGAAACAGTTACAGACGCAATTAGCTCAGACAACGGAGTCATTTCGGAAGCGCTCGAAAATTTGGGCCTCGTTGGCGCGTCCCACGGAGTCGCGACCACGATCGACACAGGCAACCTATTGGCGGTTGGCGGATATCCCTGCAGTTTATACCGTTCGTATCTCGCCGGAGACTTTGTGTCCGAGATCTGTATGGCGGATAACAAGTCATTGAATTTATCTGTAGAAGATTTCAACGCATTGCGATCATTTTGGATTTTCAGCCTTCGACTGTTAATTCGCGCAGAACACCTGCTTGCTATCCTCGGCGTCCAACTTCCCAGAATGGAAATAGAAGATACAGGCGGTTTGCCGATCGCTATTTACACGGCCGCGGAAAATCGTGAGCTTAGGCTAACAAGGATCCACTACATCGACGAGCGATCAAACGTCTTTAGCATTCCGAAAAACTACACACGTTCTCGGATCCCATTTGTTGCGAATTAATCGACTTAACCGTTCGCATTTAGTTGTAAGCTAACCGTAGCCTTGGGCCTTCAGACCGGAGAGAATCACGGATCCTCGGGTAGCGGTCCATTGAGCACACGTATAGAAAATGGTTCAGTGACACTACCGGTATAAAGCGTTCGGTGTGGGAATGGGATCTCGATCCCGACTTGATCGAATGCTGCTTTGATTTGCTCAGCCATGGTGTTACGCAGTTCCAGATATTTTTCGCGAACCGCCCAAACCGAGAATCGCACGCTCAACGATGAATCGTCGAACCCTTGAAAAATGAACAGCGGCTTCGGTTCTTCGAGACAGGCCGGATTGCGGTTTGCGACTTCCGCAAGTACTTCACGGACGCGGGGGAGGTCTTCTTTGTAAGCGACGCCGAGCTGCAGATCATAACGACGGATAGGGAACCGGGTCAGGGTTGTTACTCGGGACTTGATGAGCTATTCATCCGGTAAACGGATAAAGAGATTATCGAAGGTGCGAAGTTTTACCGACAATAAGTCGATGTTCAGGACTTCGCCTGTCGTATCGCCGATCCGGATCACATCACCGATGCGGAATGATTCCTCCCCAATAAGGAATAAACCACTGGTAAGGTTGGAAGCCGAGGTCTGCGAAGCAAAGCCGATCGCGACCGATGCGATCCCGGCGGCGCCAAGCAGCGCGCTCAGGTTGAACCCGAGTTGATGCAGCGCTGTGATCAGAAACAGCGCAAGGATCAAATAATGGGACGCCCTGCGGACAATCATTCCACGGTGACCGTCTAAGTTAGCGGTCACCATTCGTTCGGCGGCGAGACTCCCGAGGCGGGCGAACGCGAAGCCAGCGGCAACGATTACGATCGTCCGCATGATTGGAATTAACTGAGTGCCGCCAACCAAATTAGACCAAATTTCCTGCATGCTTCATGTCTCCGACATTGAGGATCAGCTAAACATTGCGCCAAATGCTCTGAACAAGGTACGCGTCTCGGCCGGTACCCGGGGTTCGGATACGAGTACACTGTCAGGCGCCTGGCGCACCAGCGTGTCCTCGCGAACCAGTTCGGCGAGTTCGCCGGCGGGAATGGACGTGTGATGACCGGCCGATCGGCGAGCACAGGCTGCAGATGCAACGGGCCTCGTGTTTCGCTAAACATAAAACAACGCGGTGGGAGTGGCCCATTCGTTGCAGGCGACGTTTCCGGTTCGTCCGTAATTATTTGCCATTCACTCTTAAGTCGGTGTACGCCAATCTTGAGCGATGCGATTTGGCACTCGAATCGTTCGTTAACCTCAATCGCAATATCGCCCCACCAAGGCGTCGCGCTTGAGGGTCGGTCACCGCTGTTATTCAAAAACTTGATCCGTGATGGTGTGTCTGAAGATTCTATGGTCGCATGGTGATCTTGACCAAGCCCGTATTTACTTGACGGATCGATCTCCGCGTCGGAGACTTCGTCGTGCCATTCATCGACAAAGGGGCGATGGTCTATGCAATGTCCAAAATGCCAGTCTCCATTCGAGGAAGTCGAAGTTGGCCAGGTCACGGTTCAGCGGTGCACCCGTTGCCGCGGACTTTGGCTTGATCGCAAGAAACATGAATATCTTAAGACGGTCGACGGATCGGAAGAGATTGATATCGGCGACCCGATTATCGGGCGGGATTTCAATGAAATCGACCAATACCTTTGTCCGGAATGCAGTACTGCAATGATCCGAATGGTGGTGCCGGATCAACATCATATTTGGTACGAATCTTGTAGCAGTTGCGCCGGCGTATTCTTCGATGCGGGAGAATTTAGCGACTACAAGGAGAAGACGATACTCGATTATTTGCGCGATTTTATGACTAAAGAACGGCCGTAGCGTACGATGCGCGGCGCAATAGTCATCCCCATTAGACCTTAGGTCCCGCAGAGAATCCCCGGCCTGTAATGATGACTGGATCTCAACGCAGCACGCCGTCGATGCCGGCGGCGATGAGTTTGATCGCTTGTCCCGCGTGCGATTTACTGCAACGAAGTCGAGCATTGCGCCGGCGGGAACGCGCAACTTGCCCAAGATGCGGACAAGTTCTGTCGACCGGTACTGGCACAAGTTTGCAACTAAATTTGGCGCTCGCGACGACGGTATTGGTGTTGTTGATGATTGCGAATGTATTTCCGATCATGTCGCTAGAACTTGAAGGGCAGCGCCGGACTACAACGGTTATACAGGGAGTGGCGGCACTGTGGGATAGCGACCGCTTCGAGACGGCAATATTGGTGTTGCTCGTCACCATCATTGTTCCATTACTGAGGGCGCTTGCTGTTATTGGGATCACAATTCCGCTCATGTTAGGCCAACATCCGTCGCGCCATGCCAGATTTCTTCGGTTCGTGACGAACTTGACGCCCTGGGGGATGACCGAGGTTTATCTATTGGGTGCGTTGGTCGCGTTCGTTAAGCTGGGCGATCTAGCGAGCATCGAACCGGGTCCGGCTCTTTACGCATTTGGTGCGTTAAGCATCTTGTCCGCGTTCAGCACCAGTCATCTCGATGGCGCGGCGATTTGGTCGTCTCGATGAAAAACGAGATGGACTCACTCGAGTTTATCAGTGCCGCTGAAAAGGGTCTCGGTGCTTGCCCGCACTGCCGATTGATGATCCAATTCCCGCACGGTGGAGCGGGTAAGCAAACCGTGCATTGTCCACGCTGTGGAGCCCCGGTCCATTTACGCCTGCCATTCAGCATACAACGGACTTGGGCGCTGATTTTCTGCGCCGGGATCTGTTATGTCCCCGCAAATTTGTTACCAATATTGACCGTAATTCAATTCGGCTCGGGCGCGCCTGACACGATTATCAGCGGTGTAAAACACTTGTTTGCCGACGGTCAGTGGCCGATTGCGATACTCGTGTTTGTCGCAAGCGTCGTAGTGCCGTTAGTAAAAATCGGGGTGATTGTTTGCTTACTAATTTCCGTGCATGCGCGTTGGCGTTGGCGACCACGTGAACGCGCGGCGGCCTTTTACATCATCGATGCGCTCGGCCGGTGGTCAATGATCGATATTTTCATGATTTCTATCCTGGTTGCGCTCGTACAGCTTGGTACACTGGCTACGGTCGAACCAGGCCTGGGTGCGGCATTTTTTGGTGCGGTTGTCGTGTGCACGATGCTAGCGGCGATGACGTTCGACCCGCGCTTATTGTGGGATAGCGCACGCTAGCAGCGCCCTTGATTAGGCTCCGCGATATTCCCGATGAAAAACGATAACGAGCTGCCCGAAGCGAGCATCGAGGAAACGCGCCGATTGTCGGTCGTTTGGCTGCTGCCGATCGTAGCGGCGTTGGTCGGCGCGTGGTTGGCTTACGATACTTTAGAACAACGCGGACCGACTATCTCAATTGCATTTCAACGCGGTGAAGGTATTGAGGCCGGAAAGACCACGTTGCAATACAAGGCAATACAGGTCGGCAAAGTCATGGCCGTGCATATCGCGGACGATTTACAGCACGTGATCGCGACTGCCCGGGTCGAGAAGAGTTTCGCGACGCAGCTCAATGAAGGCACGCGTTTTTGGGTGGTGCGCCCGAGGGTCGGTGCGTCCGGAGTCTCCGGGCTCGGCACATTGGTATCCGGCGCCTATATCGAGATTGACCCCGGCGAAGGCCCGCCCCGAAGAAACTTTATCGGTCTAGAAACGCCACCAATTGTGTCGGACGACGTCCCCGGAAATCAGTACATTCTTCAATCAGACAGACTGGGATCACTCCTCGCCGGCGCCCCGGTGCTCTTTCGCGATATTCCAGTCGGCGAGGTTTTGGGCTACAAACTGGCGGACGATGGCGACCGGGTAACCGTGCATATTTTCATCCGTGAGCCTTACACACTTCTGGTAAGAGGCACGACCAAGTTTTCACACGCGAGCGGGATCGATGTCACGGTGACTGCGGACGGATTGGAATTGACGACGAGTTCACTGCAAACCTTATTGGTCGGCGGCGTTAGTTTCGATTCCCCGCCGGGAAGTAAGGAAGTCCCGTCGCCGCCCGGTACCAAATTTTGGTTATATGATAGTGTCGAGAAGACTGCTGAGATAGATCCATCGGAGCAAATACCCTACCGACTGTATTTTGATGAATCCGTACGCGGACTTAGTGTCGGTGCGCCGGTCGAGTTCAAGGGCATAAGACTCGGTTCCGTTACCAAAATTGAACTGGAAGTCGGCGAAACCCCATCGGCCATAAACGTACCGGTCACCATTGCAATACAGGGACAACGCCTAGCTGCCGCGACAGCGACGGTGAAACAAGATCCCAATGCGATCATCGGAGCGTTAATCGAAGAGGGATTCCGTGCGCGTCTCCAGACCGGTAGTTTTCTGACCGGGCAAATGTTCGTCGAGTTGGGATTTTATCCGGATACGCCGGCCACCTTAGTTCGCAACCCGACATCAATCGCGCAGATCCCGACAGTCCCGTCTGAACTTGCCGAATTGAAACTTAACGCGAGTGAGGTCCTGGATAATTTGCGCAAACTTCCTCTGGAGGAAATCGGCGAGCAGAGCCTTGCGACAATAACGAGTTTGGAATCACTGATTAAATCCCCGCAGATCGGCGATGTTTTCTCGTCGGCGCAAGCCTCGCTCGAGTCCATCCAATCGCTCACAAGCGACTTGAATGCCCGACTCGTGCCACTCACAAGTCGCCTGCACGAAACCTTAGCCAGCGTTGATAAGAATTCCGCACTCCAATCGCAACTGAGTACGACGCTAAAGCATGTGGACGCTGCCGCGCGCGCACTTCGGGTTCTCGCCGAGAGTATCGAGAGGAATCCTAATGCGGTAATTTGGGGAAAGAAAAAATCGCAACCAGTACTGATAGAGGAAAATTGAGATGCTCGGCTTCCCGCGCTATGCGGTGATATTTATGATAGCCGGATGCGCTTCGGCGCCAATTGCTACCCGATATTATTTGCTCACAATGGATTTACCGACGTCTACGGTGCAAGGGTCAGCGACTGCGGCCTTTGATATCGCGGTGGGTCCTGTCATTGTCCCCGATTATCTCGACCAGCCCCTCATCGTCACCCGTAACAATCACGGGGTACTAAGCCTAGGAGAGAATGATCGCTGGGCTTCGCCGCTAAGCGAGAATATACAGGAACTGCTAATTTCAAGGCTGGCCGCCAGGCTCCCCGGTACCGATGTTGCGGCATTTCCAACATCGCAGGCGTTTGGCCACGACTATCGAGTCGTTGTGGAAATAGTTCGCCTGGATGGAAGACCTGGGCATGCCGTAAAATTAGAAGCCAGGTTTCGAATAATCGAAACTGCAACGGGGCAGCGTCTCTACGAGCAGCGCTTCGAGGCGGAAACGCCGATCGCGGGTGTAAGCTTTCAGGAACTTGTCACGGCCGAGAGTACAGCCGTAGCGGCATTGGCAGACACAATTGTCGAGTATTTCGGCTCGCGTGCGAGCAAAGAACTACAACCCAGTCCGGGTTAGTAACCTCCGTGATGATATCTCGTTCGAACGCGATTGATCGGGGAGCGTAGCGATTGAAAATGTGCACTTCGTAGTCAATGATGGCCGGGACTGAAATAATCAAAAGCAAGGACCAATTGAATGACACATTCAATAACCAAATTCGTTGTCGTATGGACGGGAACGTTGTTAATGTTCTCAGTCGCTTACGGTGCAGACTCTAGCCCGGAACCGCAACAAGAAGAAATAGATCCAATCGAGAGATTATTTCGGGAGAAAAACCGGGACTATCCAGGATGCGTTTTCATCGTACGCGACGAAGTAGAATATATCGATATCGATGATCGTGCCGAGGCCGTACCGCGCATGCTGGACCTTTGTATAAAAGGCCGCTCTATTGGCGAAAAGCGCGTTATAAAAATGTACGAGATCGACCCAAAGACAGACAAACCAAAAAAGAAATCGTTTAGCATTCGTCTCGTACCACTGGACGAAATGAACGATGGGAAGGTCATCCCGTATAAATGGTAGCTTGCCTCAAAAGTACAGCGTTTCTAATTCAATCGGGCGAGTCCAATTTGGGGTTAGAATGGTTCGCGGCAATGCTCGCATAGCAAGTAGAGATGGCTGTCGGTACCGAAGCCGTGGCACCTTCCCGGATTTCACCGGCGGAAGACGAAGAACTTCAGCGCAATGAGAACTATTACGCCGCCGCTCCGCCACGTTAGCATGCGCATATATTAACTGACGTTTCATGCCGTTCACCTCCCTATTTCGTCGGAACCGGCAAAGGATGTACAAGAATTGCCGCAATAGAGTCAAACGAGACTGTTATGGTGCCCGTTTGCACCCATTGCCTAGCTGGACTTGCCAGGTACGGAAGCTTAGCAAATCGGACTGTTCCGCCGTTGAGGAAAGACTCGTAATCGGACACTATCTTAGGGGCGTCCGCGTCGGTGCTTATCGAGAGTCTGCCGCTTTTTGAATCTCCCATGCCAACTCCCGCAATCGGCGAAACGTTCTTTAAATATATGTGAACGACATACGTCGGCGGTCTAGGCGGATCCTTAGCAAAAGCAGATGGAGCAATTGAAAGCAAAAAAACAATTATGAAGCACCTCATTATTAACTCCTAACCATAATTTATTGTAAATAAAAGATTAAACCGAAATGAGCCACAAGTGGAGATTGACAAATCGCCGCTCGACCGGGTGCCGTCGGGGCGATTGACCGTTTCATTTTGGGTACACTTCCCATCACCCCCTGGTCCCGGCGAAGTTCGGAAGTACAAATTGGAAATTAGTGACCTCCTATCCTTACTTCTGGCCCAAATTGCGGGTATTGGGTAAATTATGTCCTGTTGTAAAGTCGCGCACGTGGACAACTTCCTGCGCTACGTCGGAGGTCAAATGAAATAACCGTCACAAGATATTTCGGAGTGCACAATGGCGAAGGTTAAAAAAACTCGACAAACCATCTTCGAATACGTGCAGATGTTCAACAGCAATATCGATCAGTTGGTCCGTCAAATGTATCACGACGATTGTGTTGTGATTTACCCCGATATCGCCCCTATCTTCGGGACTGTCGAACTACTTGAATTCTTGCGTTCCGCGTGGCGGCTGGCGCCGCAGCGGATTATGAAAATTGATCATCTATCTACCGCTAAAAATCGCGCGACCCTGGAAGCGTCCATCATTGTGGATCCTGAACGAAACCGCAATCCAATTTCAGTCGTTATCGTTTTTAGATTTAGTCACGGAAGAATCCGTGAGGAAACGGTCTATACGGATACAACAAACTGGTCCGAAGCACAGTCCTAAAACAATTCCGCTTGGTACTGACAACTTAACTATTCAACGTCACCGAAATCACGCGATTCTGGGCTCTTACGCTACGGCATAATCCCAAGACACACATGCCTCGGATCGAAAATCTCGATAATTCTTCGCCGAAACCAAGTGACAGCCGAGCTTGAACAAATTGTGTACTGCACCGTGAACCGTCGAGAAACGCTGGCACTGCTTTGCCGATTTGAACCGACGCATCACCCGCTCTCTTACTCGTGTCGGTTGATGCGATAGTTCGCCGCGGTTGTTAGCATATTATGATGTGTCATGAGCGGTGTCTGGCATCAATTCCCGATGTGCGACGCCATAGCTTTTCAATTTATCCGTTACGATCGTTCGTGGTTCCTACCGATGTGTCGTCAACAACCGTTTAAAGAACCGCTTGGCTGCTTTGCCTTCGCGTCGACTTTGGAGAAACACATCAATGATCTCGCTATCTTGAGCGAAAGCTCTCCATAAATAATATTGGACACCGCGGGTCTTAACGAATTCTTCTTCTGTGTAGAAAGTATCCCCGTAACCCTGGTGATGACGTTTCAATCGTCGCGCATATTTCGGCCCAAACTTACTGCAACATCAACGGATCGATTCTTAGCTCACGACAATGCCTCGTCCAGCGAGTAGATCTTCAATATCTCGATGATTGAGATTGAATCGGTAATAGATCGATACCGCATACTGAATTATATCTGGCGGAAATCTATGGTGTTTGTACGTTGTTCCGGATTTACTCATCCAACTATTACCGTTCAACGATACTTAAGTTGTCAATACCCAAAAGACTGGTCAAATCAATTCTGACGACTCTAATAAAGACTGAAATTTTTAACCACCTGACTTTTTCTCCAGACCATTTGTGTACAGCCAAAAGGCTCGAACTAACCTAACCAAAGTTCGTCGCGTTCTTGTAGACGGCAATATTCATGTCCCCGCCTTTTCCCGACGCATCGCGACCGATGTATTCCTGAACGACACTGGCGATTTCTCTGTATTCGCAAAGCTCATTGAGGATACTACCGGTCTACATCCATGCTGCTGCATTACGGAGCGAATGAAATTAGCGTGCGAACCTCTATACTCTTACGCCGCGCGGCATACTTCGGCGCGGTTGGATCATCGAATGCGCTATGTGCGGTGAACCGTGCTCGTCCGTCGATCGCAGAGTCGTAACACTTGAGCAACAGCGCTTCGTCGCGACGCATTTTTGGAAAGTAAAACCAACGATGGTTGGGGTTATAGGCAACTTGGTAAATCTCGCCGGTCCGATCCGGACGGACGAGATCGGTCGCCACGAAATCCGCAGGCACGATACTCTGCGCGTCCGCCGCGGCGATCGGGGTCGTCTCAATCGGCGCGTCGATTGAGCGCCACACATTGACGATAGCAAAGCGATAACGCAGAAAGGTCTCGGCTTCCTTTGCATCAAGCAAGTCGTGCACCCGCCGCGGCCCCGAGCGCTCGGTGTAATCGTTGTGCACGAGCTGCACAGGACCCCGCACCGCCCGCTCATCACGTTGCGCTTCGTCTTCGATGCGTACGGTATGATCAAAAATGACCACGCGCGAGGCGCCGGTCGCCGCTTTCACAAGCTGGTCGACTTCCGGGTAATAGACCTTCCGTACTTCGTTGTCGTCATAGAAATTTGAGACTGCGGTGTCGTGAGGCCGCAGTTCAAAGCCCTCTCCATCCAAGGACAAACGCTCAACAATCGGTCTTCCGTCTGCAATGGAAACGGTTCGGTTCTCGAAGCCGTCGTCGAGTTCTGGAGTGCCTGGGTAGATCACCCGATCGTTGTATGCCCTATCGCGATACTTCATTGGCGCGTGAATTACGTTTAGAAGAGGCCACGGTTCAACGGTGATTGCGGCGTTGTTTATGGTTGATTTCTGATTGAGTTTCATCTCGCTATGCCCTTTGGTTTGAACGGAGTGCGGGTACCCCGAATGTTTAAACAGTTCGCCTTCGCCCGCTCTTTACATCTCAGACCGCAATGCTAGAGTGTGCGTTAATGCACTTAAATAACTAATTATGAACAATTATTGTGCAAATATGCACGACTCTGATTTACCTTGAATTGGGACGATTTGCGCTTCTTTCTTGCGCTCTCACGTGAAGGGTCGGTGAGTGGTGCTGGTAGGATCCTTGGCGTCAAGCACACGACCGTCGCTCGCCGGATTGCTGCACTAGAAGAACGGCTACAGACGCGCTTGTTTGATCGTCTGCCCGGTGGGTACGCAATGACCCAGGCGGCGGAGAATTTATTTGAGCACGCGCTCTCGATGGAATCGCTTGCTCAGGCAGTGGACCGGGAGGTTTTTGGACAAGACGCTGAGCTTGCGGGATCGCTAAAGCTAACGGCATCGCACGATAGTGCAGAACGGTTGATCATACCGAAGCTTCGGGCGTTTTCAGAAGCATACCCACAGATCGATCTTCAGCTACTAACGACTACCGATCTAGTAGATCTCGCAGCGCGTGAAGCTGACATCGCGCTCAGAATGACGGGAAAACCACCAGACTATTTAGTCGGGCGGGAAATAATGCCGCTACGACACGGGGTTTATGGCACAGCCCGTACATTACGAAAACTCACCGATCCCGTTAACGTCATCTTGTTTCGGAGCGAAGCCGAGCGTCCTCTATGGGTATCGAACAACTTTTCATGTCCACGAATTGTGTTGCGGGTTGACGATGTCTCCTCAATGGTAGCTGCCACAAGAAATCATCTTGGGCTGTCTCGCATACCCTGTTATGTCGGGGATTCAGACCCCGACCTGCGCCGCTTGGATGTCCCACTCGAGCCTTCCGACTGGGGCGTTTGGATACTTAGTCATGTCGATTTACGAACAACAGCAAGAGTGCGGGTTTGTCGCGAGTTTCTACTCGAAATAATTGAACAGCAGCGACCGCTTATACAGGGTGAGAATTCCAGGTACGTTTAGTTGTCTCTTGAACACACCGAAAATTTATAACCGCTAATGATAATGATATTGACATGCGCGGTTACTCAGTCGAAAGCGCGTAGATGAACAACACGGATAGGTACCAACGTAGATGTCCAGAGCTAGCACCGCTATCGCAGTGAGTAACTTTCTGTTGGGATTCGCCATAAACATGGTAAAGCCAGTCTCTAAACCGCAAATCGACCCTACTCGGTGTGTTTTACCGATTGACCAGCTTATGCTCCGGCCAGACGTGCAATTTATTTTGACGCTCCATAAACAGCGCAAACATCGGATTATTTAGAACGCTAGTAGAGACTTAGCGTTAATCGACGGACAACGTCCACCCGTGTAGAAGAACGCCGTTGTCCAATAGAAGTTCGGAATTGGGCGCTATTGGACAGCCGATATTTTTTAGCAGCCGTAAGTCATTGAAAAATGGCGCGCCCAAAAGGTTTAGATACGCCGTAGTGTTGTTTAAGAGAAAGTGCCGTTGTTATTGGAGAGATAGATTCGAAAAACGAAGTTTCGTTTTTCTCTCCCCTGCGGGGCGACCTGCGGTCGTCCAATCTTCCTTTGGAAGATTGTCGAACTGGGAGTTCGAACCAATGCCCTGAACACATCAAACTTTAAGGGCCCCTAAAGGAGCCCTTAAAGTTTGGCGCGCCCAGAGAGATTCGAACTCCCGACCACCTGGTTCGAAGCCAGGTACTCTATCCAGCTGAGCTATGGGCGCATTGTTCATTTACTATAACAGATTCAGACTGTTACAAAGGTTAAGCATTCACCACCTTTCGCTTCACCATATGCAGTGCGGGAGATTTGCGGGATTCATCATCACAGATACGATTACTCGCGTCGTATAACTCCTGCAATTCCGGCACTGAATAGTGATCCGTTATGTCTCCAGTGCGGTGTCCCAAGAGTACCCGTCGGGTATCTTTAGGGACTCCAGCCGCACGAAGACGACGGCCATACGTATGCTTCAAATTATGCGGCCCTTTCAGATATTCACCATTTATTGGAAAGCCTGTTTTCTTCCACGCAGCTTGCCATCCCGTATTGTTCATTCGCTTGGTTTGCCTCCCACGGTACGAGAAAACGTACTTGGCATGCTTACCACGACGACTCTCGACAACTTGAGCGGCAACATCGTTGCAAACGACAATCCGGTCACGACGATTCTTCACCTGGACCGTTTCACCTTCAATCAATGGCTGATCACCAGGAATTAAAAACACGACCGGCTCAAAATCAGGAAACTCTATCTCCCATTCCCATCGTAACCCGCATACTTCAGCTTCCCTGTTCCCGGTGTTCACCTTAAATAGCGACATTTCAGCAAGGTGTAACGGCAGATGTTTGAAAAAGCGATCCTGCTCATTCCAATCTAACGGGTATGGTTTCGCAGCGTCAGTCACGGTTAGCATTTCGATGAGCGGGGTCTGAGCGATCCAGGACATTCCAGTCTCATCTCTCCACACACGGGCAGCGAGGTTAAGGATTCGACGCACCACGCTTAATGCGAGGTTAATCGTTTTAGTCTTCTTCCCTTCCCGCTTACGCCCTTCTATGAACGGCTTAAGGCTATCCATGTGTACACGATCTAACGTGAGTTCATTTATATACGGGGCTAGTTTATCGAGATGCTGAGCATCAAATTCGATAGTGGCCTTATCGATGTTCTCGCGGAGATATTTCGTCGCCGCCTCCTTAAACGTTCGATTCGGCCGAACCCCGTATCTAGTCGCGTCTCGTATTTCGTGTAACCGGTGGTTTAAGAGACGTTCCGCCTCTTCCGTTTCTCCTGTTTCACAAGATTCGCAAAGTCGTCCGTATCCTTTGACCACTTTGTCGATGTGCCAGATCCCGTTGCGCTTCGTGAGACCTGGGGTTTTTCTTTTACCCATTTGCGTCCTCCTTCCTGTGCAGGACGCCCGTTGCGATGCTTATATTCGTCTGCCCAGTCGTCTAAATCAAGTTGATCAAAAGTAATTCCCTGCTCGCCGATCGGTATTTCAATAACGTAAGGCCGGACTTCTTTATTGAATCGGTTGCGGTCCATACCCAAATACCTCGGCGCATCTCGCATGCGAATAAGGCGCGGAGTGGATACCACACGGCTCGTAGTCGTTCTCATTACCGTGGCGCCTCCTGTAATCCTGGCGGTGACGGAAAATCCTTCTTCCACGCCACTAGCTGCTGTTTTGTCGCTTGCCACTTAACGCCGTAGCCTCGAACCGAGTCGTTATCGATCCGCGTAGGGCCACTGGGATACTCAAGACCAAAGCGCAATAGATATTTTCCGAATTTACCGCGAGGCACCGCGACGTCGCCAATAATCCTGTCCACAATTTCGCGTAAGGGATCAATTTTTAGGAAATGACGAGTACCACTTTCGGCATGGCAGACAGCGGTATGCATTAATCCGCGATAACCGGTGGACAACTGTCGGCGGTGCGGTATGGGTATCGGCGCGTGATCAATAAAGAAGGCAAGATTGCCGTTCTTCAACGCTTCAATAACCTCCTCGATAGCGGCCTGAGTGATCGCCTGCATCAACCGTTTAGCATCGTTTTCGATTGCTTTCGCGGCGTTATCGAGGGACGCCTCTCGGCTGCGTAAATAGTCGGCGAAGCGCGGAAGCTCGTTTGTTATCATCTTGACGAACTCGGCTTTCTCCTCACCCGGCTTGAACAACGGTTTTTCTTGACGCGGACAAACATTGAAACGTCGGTCATTTGCTTCGATGCGCATAGAGTTCAGTTTGTTCGAAGCCATGATGATGTTGAGGTAGCTTCGTGATTCCTTTAACTCCGTGTACAAAGCGCGGATTGCCAACCTAGGCTCGGTTATCATGTTTTTAAGTCGAGGTATCAGCTCGTCGATCTTATGCAGCTGGTCGGTATCAACTTCGTCGATGAAGAGCACCAATGTTGTATCGAGGAATGCATTGAAGTCACCTTTGAGATTCGCGAGAGTTACGATGCGACAATGATTCTCGCCAATTAATGGCCGTATTACCTTCTCAATGAGCATACCCTTCCCGGTACCAGTCGTACCCTGCCAAATGAACGACGTGCCGGTTTTGCATCGAAATTGAAAAATGCACGCGAGCCAGTTCAAGAAATGTTCAATCATCTCGGGGTCGTCGCCCAAAGCGCTTTTGATCAGTCGGCGAATGTTGCTCGGAACCGTGAGGCGCTTGGTTAGCTTCGCATTTCGCATGTAACTCGAAGGATCGAACTTGTTGACGATCTTATTCTCAGGATCGAACAACGCCGTCGTGGTTGGGTCAAAGACGTAGTTCCAAGTCTCTATTATCTTCGGATTGGAAAGACCATGCTGTGCCAAGTAATCGCGTATCTTTGCCTTGGAGCTAGTACCTTGAAAGTCGTTCCTGTTTTCACCAAAGTCGTGATACCCAACGAAATACTGATCTGTCGTTCGGTCATTGAATGCGAAGTAAAATTTCCCGTCCGATTCTATCTGCTCGGTTAATAGCTTTTGTTGATCGGATAGAAAATCGTCTTCAACTTGTCGACTCTTCTCGTTCGCCTGTTCGAGTTTGACTTCCTTGGCGCGCTCCTTCGCCTTTTTGTAGTAGTCAGGATCAAGATCTTTGATGTGATAGTTCGGCTCCCCTTTGAAGTTGTAAAGAATTTCGGGATTTATGACGGGATGGTAATAGGCTTCGCTGTCGCCACCGTTTAAATTGATGCGTACGAATTCATCGGTTTCGCGGTAGCTGGTTACCGTGGCGGTATCAGGGTTTATTGCCACCTCAACACCGCTAACGTTCGAAAACTTTATTTTCTTTGTGGGTAACCCGGCGGCTTTTCGCAGGCGATTTATATGTTCGCTTTCTAATGCCCGTGTCAGGGTAAGGTCTGTTTTTTTCATGAAATGGTTCCTCGGCGTTTGGAGCCACGAACAAGGTTGTAGCGAGGCTCAGTAAGGTTGACCTCGACATCACCAGCAATATTCGGCTCAGCGATATAGATGAGTTTGTCGTTCTGATTGATCGAGACATCGAGCGGGTAGCGCAGAGCACACTGCGTTTTAGTCAGGCGCAAGTGTTTACCGATATCGGGGATCGCCAGGTTCCAACGTTTCACAATCACCTTTAATGCTGCCGGAAGCATTGGTTGCTCCAGTAGGAAAAACGTGTGGTACCGGTTCACTGGGCCGGTGATACCAGCGGAGGCTGAGTACTGGACGATGTAGTCGATATCACCCAGACCGACCAAGTTCATTAGATCGCCTGGTGAGAGATCGTCGAGACCATCGTTATCGAGCGCGGCCCACTCCGTTGGGGTGTCGGCGTTGGTGTGTCCGGCACGTCGCTCGTTGAACAGAGGTCGATCGAGTTGCCCTTTCAGTAGACAATCGCCCACGTCGCTATGTTTCTTTATCACCGCGTGGAAATCATCAATTGAGTCCACTTTCTCAGAGTGACTGGTGAAATAGCTGACGAGAGGGTAGCTCGACTTGGAAATCGATCCGTCGTTTTTACGGTCGAAGGACTTGGTTAACGGCGTACCGCAGGCGGCTTCAAGGAATACAAGCTCCATTACTGCTGCCCTCCATGGGTGGAATTGGTGCGGGAATACGCAAAACAGGGGGGCAGAATACGCGAGGAATACGCGTTTGTTATGCTGTAACTCTTTGTTAATAAAGGGGTAATTACAAAGGAATACGCGGAATACGCTCCTTTTACCCTGAAGAGGAAAATACGGATGTAAAGTACGTATCGTTGAGTACTTAGCGTATAGAGGTTTTGCAAAAAAACGCGTATTCCGCGTATTCCTTCAGCACCTCGCTTTTGCGCTAATGTTAGAGCGCCGTTGGTATAAAAATTCCCGTGCATTTATTTTTCCTTTTTACTGCCTTGGTATACTTAATAAGACGCAACACTGCGTCGGTAGGCACGCACAATCTCAAGGCAAAAAAGCGAAATCTACGGGGCGCGGAGGCGTTGCTGGAACGCAACACTCAATGAATCCGGGGCTTTTCAGAGAGGCGAAAATCTGGCGTTTAGATAAAAAAAGACCTAAAGCGGCAGATGAACGGCGCTACGTCAACGTTTTAGCGGCAGGCGAAAAAGCGAACTAAGAAAGGCGCGCTTTTTTTCTGATAGCGGTCATACTTAGAATCCGTTGAATTGTGCCGGCCCTCACATATTCTCGGCCAGCAATTCGTTCCGATATCTGCTTTAGCGTCAAACTATCGTCGCCTTTATAAAGCGATACGGCTTCCTCCATCCAGCGGTCTTTCCGTTCATCATGCTTCTCTTTAGGACCATCATTAGTAAGGGTTTTCTTTTTCGAGGTGTGTACCGTGCTAATTGTTGAGCAAAGTTCCGACGGGCATTTTTTTATAAGCTCTTCGAATCCGTGCACTGTCGGATCGAGATCGATTGGTTTCGCGCCACGGAAAGGATTGCGTTCGTCCCATGTGGCTACGGCCTCTTTTAGATCGTTTAAAAAAACGAACCAGTCTTTGGGGATAGTCTCGATTAATTCCATGAGTGACAGTTTTGCGCCAGTGCTTGGAATAAATTTGTCTAGGTCAGCAACGCGATCGTATCTTGAGTCAGGGTAAAGACGATAAACGGGCAATTTTTTGATTGGATCGGTTTCGCTCTTCCAGAAATGCTTACGAATTAGGTGTAGGACGTCGTCTACACCGCATCCAAGCATCAACGGCACTGCGCGCAATGCGAGCGGTTTATCTTTGCTATCTGTGCGCAATATTTTCTTTGCCATAACGTTAACCCAGCTCCACATTCGAATTAATCCAGTCGATCACTTCTACGACGTCCTTTGCTCTCTCGTCGAATATGCCTGTGGCGACTTGGTCGTGATAGTTGCTGAAATGTGTTTCGAACAAGACGTGTGGGGACATCGTACGCTTGATGATGCGGTAATTGATCATCTGGTCGAGAACTCAGGTGTAAGTAGATATCAATATTGCGTGGTTCGGGTAGTCAGCAAACGGTCCCCGTGCCGTACACAAGAGCATGAGACATTGCGTCTAAGCAGTAGATGATTGGGCGTCATTTGTATTTTCTAGAGGGTAACTTCCTCGGCGCGATAACGCCGATAAATCTCAATCTAACTAGGTAGACGTGTCCGTCCGTTACGCTGTGAATAACCGCCAATGATGCTGCGACGCAGCAGACAGTTAGCGACCTATTCTGTTGAAAAAGGCCGCAATCGAAAAATCGCTTTAATTTAAAGGGTCGCTGACCCATTGCTCAAGTGCCGATCGTGGCGCACGCGCGATCCTGTGCGGTCGAATTTGGCTAACGATTTCTGTCGTCGTTTGTTAAGACTTTTTCAACACAATACACCCTAAGCGGTCCCAGAAGCATATCGTTCCACCGAGCCCTACGATAAGCTCTCAGTGAGAATTACCAAAACGTAATCATGAATTATATCGCTAGCCAGATTCCGCCAATTACCCTATTAAAGGTTCCTGTCTAATCCAAAGTTGGGCGTCTCAAAATCCAACCGTCTATATTCATCATATGACTGAACGAACGTGCCGAGTCGAAGTTCAACGTGATCACCTATCAAAGATCGCGCACGCGAGTCCTGAGCGGGGACTAGCCGAGTTAATATGGAACGCGCTTGATGCAGATGCGACTTCAGTCGAAGTCTATTTCACTAAAGGTGATCTCGGCACCCTTGAACTCATCGTAAAGGACAACGGTCGTGGCTTCCTAATGGCGGAAGCCGAATCCTTATTCACGGCGCTGGGAGGCTCATGGAAGGCACGAAAGGAGAAAACGGAGGATGGCCGTCAACTCCACGGGAAGGAGGGTCAAGGGCGATTCAAGGCTTTCGCCCTGGGCCGATGTGTCCAATGGACTGTAGTTGCAAAAGCTAGTGATGGCTCCGTAGCATCACCGTTTCAAATTAGCGCCTTCGCGGATCGGCTTGAAGAATTTCAACTTGAAGAAGGTGGCGTAGGCTCTCGTACTACCCCTGGCGTAACAGTCCGCATTAATGAACCGGAGCGAGAATTTGCGATATTTGACCCGGAAGTAGCGTTCGAGAAATTGCTACCGATATTTGCTCTATACCTTCGTACTTATCAAACAGCCACGATAACAATTGAAGGCATACGCCTAGACCCGACAACTGCAATTCGAAACGTTGAGACAGTCGCACTGGATACCGTGGCGTACAACGAGGTTGATTACCCGGTCAGTCTTGAGATCGTCGAATGGCGAGAGGGCGGCGATAGGGAATTGTGGCTGTGCACTGCTAGCGGGTTTCCGATTGAACCGTATCCGAAGCAGATCCGGGGCATAGGCGAATTTGGCTTTTCCGCCTACGTTAAGTCTGAGCTTATCAGCGTATTGAGTAACGACGGGACGTTAGGCCTCGGGGAGCTAAATACGCATCTCCGTGACGCGTGCGACGGCGCGATACGCGCCATTAAGTCCCATTTCTTATTGCGCTTACGCGAAGAAGGACGAGAAGCGATCCGAAAATGGAAAGAGGAAAAAGTATATCCGTTTGCGGAAGATGCCACCTCGCCAGTGGAAGTCGCTGAGCGTGAAGTATTCGACGTTGTTGCCACGAAAGTAGCTGAAAGCCTCCCTGCATTTGAGGAATCAGATAGAACGTCCAAGGCTTTCCAACTGAGAATGCTTCGTCACGCTGTAGAACGTGGCCCCGACGAACTCCAAGCAGTAATTACTGAGGTTCTAAACCTCCCGAAGAAGGAACTAGATCAACTATCAGATTTACTCCGTGACGTGTCACTGGTAGGAGTTATAAATGCGTCCAAACTGGTTACCGATCGCTTAAAGTTTATAGCTGGATTAGAGCTGTTGCTGTTTGATGTTGATTCAAAGAAAACGCTAAAGGAGCGCAGTCAGTTACATAAGATTGTGGCGGAGAATACCTGGCTGTTCGGACAGGAATTTTCTATATCCGTTAACGATCGATCGCTTACACAGGTGCTACGGAAACACAGGCAAATCCTCGGCGACGAGATCCATATCGACGAAAATGTCACCAAGGTGGACGGAAGCGTAGGCATCGTTGACTTAATGTTGTCCCGATCTATCCCGTGCAACAGAGAAAATGAAGTCGAACATCTAGTGGTTGAGCTCAAGGCACCGAAAGTAAAAATCAGGGAAAAGGAATGTTCGCAAATAAAAAGCTATGCGTTCGCCGTAATCGAAGACGAGCGATTCTCCTCGCTGTCTGCCAAATGGGATTTCTGGATAATTTCGAACGAACTCGATAATCATGCGGTGCGCGAAGCTAACCAAACCGGAAGACCGAAAGGCGTCCTATATAGAGGCACTGAGGGGCCAGACGTTACAGTATGGGCCAAAACCTGGTCGCAGATTATTCGAGAAAACAAATTTCGCTTGGAGTTTGTTCGTGAAAAACTGAACTACGAAATCGATCAAAACGACGCACTACAACATCTTAGAGACACCTATTCTCAGTTTACGAAAGGCGTTGTCATCGACGGTGAAGATCTCTCGGGCCGCGGGGCGAAACCTAACAAGCAATGAATCTGGCGCCTGACTGTTTCCTTTCTCCGCTGCCGCTCCAATTAGCCGTCGTAAAGTGCGGGAGAGCATGGGTTGAAGAACCCCCCATGACCGCTAAGGGCTCGACGCCTCGGCACAATGAACGTCCCTTAATCCGCTTTGAACGGACGCCACAAAATGGCGTCGTTCCAAGCTTCAAAGTAATCCACGCTCCACAAAGCTCAAAGGCTCATTCGAGCCAACAATGAAGTGGTCGAGAACACGGATATCGACGAGCTTCAGGGCTTCTTGCAAACGACGTGTGATGCATTTATCAGCCTCCGAGGGCTCTGAGTCGCCGCTCGGATGATTGTGGGCGAGGATTACGGCTGCAGCGCTATGATTCAACGCAGATTTGAGAACCTCGCGAGGATAGACGTTACAGCTGTCGATGGTGCCAGTGAAGAGATGCTCGACAGTGATGACTCTATGCCGAGTGTCTAAGTACAAGACGGCAAAAGTCTCACGCTCACAACCACTAAGCGCCAGTTGAAGATAATCACGTACGGCCGAAGGGTTACAGAGGCATGCGCTATCGCGCTTTAACGCCGCTGACACCAATTCTTTCGCTTTCGCGATAATGTCGTTTGCCAACAAAGGACGTGTTGGTAAGTAGCGACCTGTGGTCTCGTTTAAGTGAAACGCGTTTGTCATATGATAAATCTCCAATAAATCAAAAAACACATGACAAAAAGAGAAAACACGCGGCGAGAATCGCCGTGTGCTACCGAACCGAGCGAGAACCTACCGATTTAGACTAAACGCATATTATGCGGGGAGGCAGCCCTTTAACGTGCTTCAGCATGTCGCATAATACCCGCGCGTTTCGTTAATTCGGTAGATTCGCCGAGAGGCACGGTAGTTAAATATTATCGAATTGCGATAGCCAGAGAACCCTAAATTCGACTTCGATTCGGGACACGAATCCGAAGTGGGGGTAGGCCTTTGAGTTCCCGGGGCTACCCGTACCGGACACGCTTTATTTGAGTTTTTAAAAAATTATTTTTATTTTTTTGTATAGAGACCCTCGTCGCGAGGTGTCTTGGTCTCGGACCTACTGTGGTCCGACAGCTGCACCGTCTCGTGGTCAATACGTACAGAGCGTCGTTGGTGTCGAGTTACTTCGTGGTGAAGTAGCTTGGTAGCGACGGATCCCGAGTCGGGTTTTCCAAGAAAACGTCAGTATCCGATCTTACCGGCAGTAGGAGATCTAGCTTGGGCCGCCACGCCTCAAGCGGGCATTCCAGGACGTCGTCAACGGGTAGGTTGGCGCATCGTTAAATTGCAGATTTTTTCGATCGTCGTACTGCTTCAATCGAATTTAACCTGAAAGAGCTTACCCAGTACTTTTTGTACTAACAATCGGAATTCTAGTATTTCGTTGTCGTCGATCGACGCGGTTGCTTTACGATGGATCAGATAGCACCTCAAGTTGTAAAAATATTCGATTCTCTTCCAGTCGGCTTTCGCGATGCGTTTGTGCTTCTTGATCTCATTATGAACATCGACACGATTGGAGAATATATCTTGAATTCTTTTTTCGCCATAACGGGACTGAACGTCATTTACAAGAAACTCCTTAAACCCGATCTCCAGCGTGCTATCAAGGAGAATGAGGTTAATTCGATTCCCTTGGCTAAAGTTCTTTTTGTCGATTATGTCGACGGCTATTATCGCTTCGTACAGACCCATAACCCACGGCTTGTTTTTCGCCAGCGTCTTATTTAAAGCCGTTACTTTCGTGTCGAACCTTGGCTTCGCGGTTGGTAATGGTGGTAAAAATGACGTTCGTGCGTTCGGTAGATCGTCCATGGGTATCGTAACTATTTCTCCAGTGCGATAGGCGAATACATTTCCGTGCCAACCACCTTCAGACTTATTGAGTCTGCGAGATAGCGACGCGAAATCTTTTACGACCTGCACTAGCCATAATCGAATGGCCGCGAATACTTCGTGGCCTGCGTGGATGTCCGATTTGCTGCTGTTCCACGGCATTAACCGCGCGGGGCCAGATAAAGAGACTATGACGCGCATCAGGGAAGCGTCAGGGTGCGGCTTGCCCGCGAGTCCAGTAGTAAAGCCGACATCAATAGACTTTAAGGCGCGGGCAATTAATCGATTGTTGCAATAGAAGTAGACGCCGTAGTCGCCACTTGCCGGGCTGGACGTTTTCGACAACCCTGCTATTGCTTCGACAGAAATCTCGTCACCGCTCGCTGTGGACACCGTCCCTAGATATCTTCGCGGTTCAAATTCCGGCGGGTAAGCCCAATCCTCGAATGTTGTCGCGGAGACCGATTCGCCATTGATCACTATGGCTAGCTTGCTGGATAGAAATATTTTTCCGTACGTAGCGGACACATATTGGCGTACTTCGTCTATTTCCCCGATAGTTAATGGGGTTCGGAGCTTTACTAATTCGATAACGGTAGTGCCTTCGTCGATATTGGGGGCCTTTCTTACTGAAACATCCCAATTATCCGCTTCTTCTATCCACTCATCGTTTAAAGACAATTCAAACGTATCGGCTGCTGCTTCCCGTGTTCGGATTCGCACTTCCTGAGCTAGGGCGATAGTTGCACGTTTGCTGCCTACTCCGAATATTCCAATAGTTTCATCGACTCCCGTATTTCCGGTAGAGCCCGGTGCGACGATGTCTCGAAGTCGCGCGTGAGGTACGCCGCCAGCGTTATCCGTTATTCGGATTAACTGCTGATCAAGATTTAGGTCGATAGAGACCGTTAGGTTATCTTGTCCATCTGGCTTGCAAGAAAGGTCAACGGCGTTGTCTATCAGCTCGCAAAGAGCCCTCTCGACCGTGTAATCTGCGATTATCGAGAGGTAAAGACGCTTCGACGGGGTTGCGTCTACCGTTTCCCCTTTGTTCTTTACCATCGGCGATTTTTCCTGGGCGGTTGCGGCGGCATGTAGCCCGCTCTGTAAGCTAACGCGGGTGCAGGATACGTCTGGTCGCTCAATATTTGGTGCATTTTCGGGGTGTCAGGAGCGTTATTGACACCGAGATCGGAGCGTACAGCGCATTTGAGAAGGTGGATTTTAATTGCAACTTTTCGTTCTGACTAATACTACACCCTCAACGTCTCACTAACGTGCTGTTGACTGCATGCGACGAGTGGACCGGTGACGCAACAATGACCCTGTCACGGTACGGCTGCTGCGCGTGGTTAGGGCTCATTTTGTCTGAAAGCCCTGATCATGATTATTCCACCATCGAATCCACTCATTGTGTAAGCTCACGCCAATTACTTGAGCTTGGATTCGCTCTTCCATATTGTTGCTTGTGTAGCCAATGATTTGGTTGGCTAATGATGCCCGCATTTTCTTTTCAAACGCCTCGGGCAGATCCGGGTGAATTTTCGTTGGAACTTCGGGTGATACCTTCTCCACTTCCGATTTCGCTGCGTGGAGCTTCTGAATGAATTTCTGTAGTTGATCATCCGTAATCGTCCCGCTCCTTACGCGTTCGGGTTGATACTCTGCAAATACTGCTTTTCTATCGTCGCCGGCGGCAAGAAATAATTCTGACGCTCTAATAAAGCTCTCAACTTGGTCACGTTCTTTAGAGTCGTATCGTCCACTACCGCACGAGGCCAACGAAATTACCAATATGAGCATGAGCTGAGCCGCGAGGAGGCGTGATTGCACGGATATTTCACACATGCTCATGAGACTGTTAACGCACTTGCTTCCACTTTGCGAATGAAAAACTTTGTTCTTTCCCTGTCTCATCGATCATTTTACTTATTCCTATGATTATCTCGGGCTTACAGAAATAGTATCCGTCGCGAAACGTAGTTTTTGGGAACATAACCGGCAAATCGTATGTGGTGTAACGCTGAAATGTATCGTTAACAACGAGCCAGGCCTTTCCGTCTACTTGTGCTAGTTGTAGAAACAATAGTTTGTAGCCTTGGGCCGAAAAATAGTTGCTTGCCAATGCTGCCAAGTGCGCTTGTTTTGCACTTTCCGCGGTTCCGGCGTCTATGACCGCTACTATTAGATCTGATAGCTTCTTACGATCTGATTCGGGTAAGTGAGCTAATCCTGATTGTTCGATTAAGGTATCGACAGAGCTGTTAGCATCTTCTGTTGCACATGATGCCGATATCTGCGTAAAAATCGCGAGCAAGATAATAACGAGTCTCATAAGCGTTCACTCAATTACGCTAGCGTCTAGAATTCGCGGACCTAAATGTCTTTTTAGTGTTCTGCATTTAGGTAGGACTAATTCTCTCTGTCTATAAATATCAACATCTTAGTTATCAATAGTACTGCGTGTTTTACTAAATTCAAAACCAACGCGCATGCTTATAGAAAGCTGTCGACTAAACGTTCGATGCGAAGAATGTCCCAATTAACGTATCTGATCGGAGGGCGCCTGAGAGTCGTTTTGCGACCGTCGTGACGGATGTGAACGAGTATCCGCGTTCTAGTTGATGCCATACCTAAGCCTAAGGATATGTTCGGCTGCCTGCACCGCCGTGTCGAAGCAACTACACTTAAAGCAACCAGCCACCGCGGGTCTAGGCAATAATCCAACCGGGGCACTCCGTTGCACAATCTCGAAGACGTTAGGCACGGAGAGGCGATGTTACTTCGTAGCGACGCGACTAACCATCAGGCTTAGAACGTAACTACGTTGCGTAGAAGCGAGGCGACTCGGTCTCGACGAATCGAGGAGACTGGAACTCCGGCGGCGGTGCGGAATCCGAATCCTATATGGGGGGGGACGGCGAAGCTGCTTAGGGAGGGGCCCCCTCTAGCACGCTCTCTGCGTAAAATTAAACGTTACTTCTTGTAAACTACTAATTGTGACAGGGTTTGTATATGACAAAACTACAAGATATGGATGACACAAAGTTGGCCCAGCATCAATCGGGCTATAAGCCCGAAGCATATAATTACATCTTGTGTGAAAAGGAGTGGCAACGGCGGGCAATGCAGAAGCAACACGAGTACGATTTGGAATTGATCACGGAGCAGGTGCGGTGGATGAAATTCTCCGCGTTGCTTGGTGTTCTCGGGGTAATACTTGGTGCAGTTGCTGGCGCGTTTTTAAGTACGTACTTGATGCAGTAAACCTGAGATGGAAGCACCCCCACCATTACGACTTACGCTGATAAATTACGCCGAAGGCGTCTATTCGTTCGATTCGGATATGGTCGACGCGTTTGAGGCCCTTAGAAACGACTCTGACCGTTCGGCCGCAATAACGTCAGTCACTATTCTGGAAGAATTTTTGACACGAAACCTTCGTAAATTTTTGATAGGGAGTGGAACAAACCGCGAGGACAAACTTCTTAAAGGATATGCGCCGTTAGCTACGCTCTCCGCTAAGGTAAATATTAATTATTACTTGGGGATTAATAGACTCGGAAACTCGCGCAGATCTCAAGGTTATGAAAGATATAAGAAATGATTTTGCTCATAAGTTGCGGCCCTTAGATTTTCGATCTGAGATAGTTAATAAAAAATGTAAGAAGCTGCAGATTTTATATTCCAAAGAACGTGATATGTATGTTGATGAAAGGCTTGAAAACATGCGGGAGTGTTTCTTGATAAACGCACTTCTCATAGGTCAGCTCTTGGGTTTTGCTTATGTTTATCAAAAACCCTGCACACTAGTTCCGACGTTTAAGATTTCACGACCGTAGGGGGCTACTCAGTCTCTGCCCCCTAGGAGTGCCAGAATGGAAGAAACGTTATTACCATTTGCAACTGTGACAGCAGCATTGATTGCTGGGCTCTTCCTCGTTTTCTCAGCCATCGCTTCGACTGTTACAGCGCTGGTGGTATCAAATAAGCAAACCCGCACCGAGCTTAAGAAGGATTATCTTGCAGAACGCAGAGCGGCCATATCAAGCTTTATTCAGCACATGACAGAATTGGAAATGGGGATCGTCGAACAAACTACCTCAGTAATGACGTTTGGCTTTAAAAGTGACGAGGCTAATCAGGCCGGTGCTCGGACTTATCAAGCACTCAAGGCTGTTCAGCCACTTCGTTCGGTCATTCGGTTATGGATTACTGAAGATAGTATGCAGATGGTTAAGAAATATTTTGAGGTGTTTGGAGAACTTAGTGACATTTTAGATTTTGAAGATCCCGGAACTGAAGTCGTAAATGAACTAAAAACAGAAATAAGGCACGCTACCGATCGATATTACACAACAGCTGGCGAGCTAAATATGGTGCTTGTGAGAGAGCACATGTCCTTAGAGGTTCCGTAGTCAATCAGCTGCTACGTTACTAGACAAAAGGTCGAAAGGGGGACCCCGTCGCGCAGTCTCGAAGCTCTTCAAGAATTATCGGAGAATACAGAGTCATGGCAAGTCTAAAAGATGGAGTACACATCACTTACAAACCTCAAAACCAAATCCACGCCGAACTAGATGCCGTCCCATTCGAGGAAGCGCGTGACAAAGTGCTAGCTCACCACTATGGGCATCCGGACTCCGCCGGCGATAAACGTGCGCAGAGTTGGCTAGCGATTCAAGAGGCTAAGCGAGAAGACGCGCGCGAAGCGGACTCTATGGAAATGGCGCGTGTTGCAGGTCGAAGGGCATGGTGGGCGATATGCATTAGCCTATTCGCAATAATTGTTTCGCTATTTAAATAGTAACCCCGCCTCGAAGCGTCTTAGATATATTCGCGCGAGTATGTACATCACGAAGTAGGATGAAGCGTGCGTGTATGTGGCGACGGAGAGGTAACACTGGTTAAAATTGGGGTTCAAGTTTAGTACCGCTCGTATCTACGTGCGATTAATGCCACATTCTATGGCGCCCTCCCTAAAATAAAAATACGACTACGCCCCGCCGTTTCCATCGTTGTCTTGCTCCGCGACCTTTTTACGGAATTCATCAGGCGTAACAAGGTATGCAGAAAGTTCGACGTAGTGGATGTCGAAGCCGCCGTCGACACTTCCGGTCGCGCTTATTGCAACCGTGTTAGACGGGGTAATCGATATGACAATTCCGTTATCCTTCGTATGGTGTCCCGGGCCGCCCTCAGTTACCGTGAAGAGTTCAATATCCTTCCCTTCTTCGCCGGACACTACGTCACCCATTGCGACTACCTCTTTTTTGCCCGTTGTCGCGCTCTTAATGAAGACGCGAGCGCTGCCCTTGCCTGTCGAGGAATGTGCCAACCCTTTCATACGCCCAGCTATGTAATAATACTCGCGGCGATCGATCGCGTTAAGCCATATCGTGACCTCTTTACCGGAAGTGCTAACTACTGGTCTGAGCTCGTTCCGCAATCGCTCAAGCGCTAATTCGGCTTGTACGCGTGGTTCAATTCTTACTACGTCGATATTTTTTCCGAGTTCCGCTGCGACCTCTTTCGCCGCTTTTTTTGCGTCATTAATACTTTCGCCACATGCAGTAAGCAACACAACCAAACTGAAAATCTCAGCCGATTTTCGCATCATATTCTCCTAACATCGTTAACAAGTTCCATCTAGTTAAACTGGTCGGCTAAGTAGCGCACAAACTCTGAAGATGGGGCCTACATGAATGGATAGTTTGAATCTCTAGTACGTCAAATGGAAAAATATTCGCCTTGAGCGTCAAAAATCTGCGCCGACACACGCTCCGCAAATTTCGAATTCAGTTTTTACGAAATTACCACGACGATCGTACTCACAATAGTTACACTTGAGCACGACGCCCAAGCACTGGCTGGGAGTATTTGGGTGGGGAATCTGTGCTTCTTGCCCTTCTGACGGCATAGTGGGGGAGCAGCTTTCGGCTAGTTGAGGTGTGGGCGTTTCATGCTTGTCATGAAAACATCCCGGAAGCGAAATAATAAGCATGGCGGTAAGGACGTAAGTCCCAGTATTCGGGCGTTTGTATCTCATGTGGACCATAACCAACATGATTGAACGTACTAGATTCCTTTCCGACTCCGTGGTGGGCGCGCTCGTTGACACCGTTCCGACTGTACCGACATTTTGGATTTTCGGCAACGCTTGACCTTCTCCGAGTGATTTCGATTAGCCCTAGATACTGCGCAAGATCAGTTCGACAAGGGTTAACATTTTGTCAACGGCTCGCACTTTTCATGCATCGGCAAATTTGCGACCAAACAATCCGAATCCCACAGTCACGCGAGCCGTACTTCTTACAGCGCAACCTTGGACTGGGTGCTCTGAACGGAATATCGCCGTACGCATTTATATTGTGATCCAATAGGAAGCTTCTTAGATGCACGACAGGAATTGCAGACACCGTTGACACCCCGCTCGAGGCTGAAGTCTGAAAGGCTGGAGATTCCACTACTAATCATACGATCAGTACAACGTAGTCCCGACGGTACTTCGTTGATCGAAGTGGAGTCTAGATGATGGGCGGGTTACTCACTTGAAAACGCCATCCTTGAAGCACCACCTGATTCCTCTGGCGAAGTACATGAGCAGTCCCCAAAAAACCGCTGCTCCAATAAACCCATACATGATGAATTGGTGCATTCCCTTTGCTTCCTCTGTCGAGAAGCTAAATACCACCCAACCTAGGCAGGTTATTGTAATTGGCACATATACGTGCAGGTTATAACGTTCCCTGTATACATCTTCAGGGAACACAAGCATCGCAGTTAAGAAAGCAAGTGTCGTGATAAAAAATAAACTAGTTACCACGGTGTGAAAGTCTCGGTCCTCACCGAAGAAATATATTGCCTTGGCCCCGTCCTCAAATTGTATGCCGAGCGAGCTGTTGAAAGCCCCAAAGAATGCGAAAAGGGATATCATGGAAACGGCGTAAAAAGCGCGTGCGGTATGCGTTCTCATTTTTTCGCTGCGTATAGCTCCGAGTCTGGACGGCCATATTATTATACCCTCCTAGTACGAACCGTTATCCAATTTCTCATCCCCGATTCGCCCGACGGGGCACTTATCGAGCTTCCAGTCCTGCCGTGAAACCGTATTCACCAATCGGCGTACCGAAGAAGGGCGAGCAGTGGGTCTGCGTGGCGACAGAGAGGAAAATAAAAAAGGCCCGTGTTTTATTGCGGGCCTTATGACGCATTTGACACGCAGATCCCCGCCTGATATCTAATTTATATACCTTCGTCAAAGACGGCGGATGCCCACCGCCAAGTTAGATGACTACGCCGCTGCGCAGACCAAGTGGAGCGAAGCGCAGGCACTTGCCCTCGTTGCACCGTGCTGCAGCGGGCTTCGTGGCTGGGGAACTAGGGGGTTTCGCAACAATCAGGAGTTATATGAGATGGATCTCAACACTAATCAGCTCGCTTTTATAGACGAATACCTAGTAGATCGTAACGGCGCTCAAGCTGCAATTCGAGCAGGATACAGCGCGTCTTGTGCGCGTCAGACAGCGCATCGCTTACTTACACACGATGACATACGGGTAGTGATAGATCGTCGCTTAGAGGATCTTGCAGAGCGCCACAGGATCGATCGTGAAACCGTGCTTGAAGGTCTCCTGCGTGCAATTCAGATCGCGGACGAGGACCGGAATCCAAGCGCAATTGTGAGGGGGTGGTCTGAGGTCAATAAGATTTTGGGATTCCACGAACCGGTACGGACGGAGGTTAATCTTTCTATCGGACAAGAACGATATCAGAAGCATATCGAGTCACTTTCAACTGAAGAACTACTTGAGATGGCGGGCGGTTCGATGCGAGATGAGTAGGCTCGGATAACCCAATTGTTAAAATAGGTGGTGACAAAATTAACGATATTTCACGTCGCCGTAACATCCCATTTCTTTAGTCATCACAACACTCGTCAAATACATAACAACTCCATGGCGAGTGTTCCAGTGAAACATTGTCCACAGACCTAACAACCTAACAACCTAACAACCTATTCGGGTAGCTCTCCCTCCTACCGTATAGTAGGCGGGTTAAAGTCGACTGATATTTTAACATTTAAATTTCGAAGGAAATCTAGTATTTTTTCGGCACGATGGCTGACTATAAAAATTTTACGGATGCGGCTAAGGATCGTTTCGAAAGCTTCCGAAATCAGGAAAACATTCAGCGCGCGACGGCCTGGCTGCGATCTAATCAGAACAAGATTGAGACATTGTTTGAATACCCAGTACTACGAGATTTCATCTTCGAACCGGTTAAAGGGATTTTCAAAGTACCCGGTGAAGGAGAAGCACGCAATACACGTACGATTATTACGCAGGTCGCGTTAGTTAATGCAGTGATAGCCGGACTCCCTGGGTCGTTAGGGGTCGGCGTATTCGTATCAATTGCTCTTGAACTCTGGATGGCATACGCGATTTCAGTGGCGTTAGGGCTTGGTCTGTCTCGTGACCAGGCAATTAGTACGGTCGTAGGATGGGCCGCTAGCGCGGGATTGGTGCTCGTCGGGTTTAAAGCCGTACTGAATTTAACTTTCCCAGTGGTTACTGCAATTATGCCAGTGGCAGGTTTAGGCACTGCGGTGACTCAACTGATCGTAACTGATCTGTTTGGCGTCATCTTTTGGATCATGTTTGAGGAAATGCGGGAAGGCCGCAAGTTCGCATTTCCCATGACGAGTGCAAAAAGGATGATCGAAGAAGTGTCAGCCTTGCTAAAACATCAGTACGACACCGGTGCGCAATCTTTGAACCCGACAAACGTGCTCTTAATCGGTCAACGCCTCAAAGGGTGGCTTTTGGGCGAGGTTCCTTCTGACATCCCTCGTTTAAGGGGCGAGCTAGCGTCAGCTGCAGCAATGATTTTATTGCTTCGGGGTGAGAAACATAACTTTGAAAGCCCCCTTGGAGCAGAATTCATCGAGTCAATTCGAGATCGTTACCCGGATCTAGCACATGCACCTATCAGTGAAATTGCCGAACACATGGAGCGATATTCAGAGGCACAAATGACAGGGGTAATTAACCTTTTGAAGGGCAAACTCTTTGAGAGAATGGTGGCGCGATATGAAAATCAGGATTCGGACGCATGGAAAGCAGTACTCCACGACGACGAGCAGTACCCAGGTAGCGATCTAATTTTCGAGAATGTAGAAACTGGTGAAACTGTTGAGGTCTCATTGAAGGCAACGGACCAACTTGGCTACTTAGAGCGAGCATTGGCGAAGTACCCTGAGTACCCGATAGTCTCGACAGACGAAGTTGCGGAGGCCTTCGGATACGATGATTTGGTTTGGGCTTCAGGGATTTCGAATGAGGCAATTACGGAAATTACTCGGGAAAACTTCGATACGCTGGTTGGAGAACTTGGTCGGATTGACCCACTAGAAGCTGCTGCATCAACTTCTGGAGCAAATGCAGCCGTCAAACTTTGGCCGTTTGTTGTCGCCTTTCTACGAGATCGAATCGACACAGAACAATTATCGCGAGCCTGCACAACGCTACTTCCAGAATCTGGAAAAATGCTTGCGTCCCGCTTAGCCTTTGCCACGGTATTCGGGCCAGTTTTCGCCTGGTGGTTACTTGCGCGTTCGATGATGATCGTTGGTAGCTCTGCGGAGCAAACGAGTGCGCCTAAAAAAAGATTGCTAATGCTGCAATAGTCAACGGGAACGTATTACCGATCGGGTTCCGTGCCTGATAGTAGCTCCGCGGTAGTTTTCGTCCTCATACGTTCTGTTATACCGACAAGCGCAATTCGAGAACTGCAGGACGGCCCGGTCCGTTTCGCACCCGAAAAACTGTTAAGCGGACTATTACGGGGCCAACTCTAAGATCGCAGCGATAGCCGAGCCTCCGAACTCAGATAACTGTAGAGGAAAATTTAATTCTAAAATTACGTGTGCGGGACTTTTGCGGGGAAGAGTAGTGCATTGTTGTGCACGGTAATGCGCTCAGCTGCAACGGGCGCCTGCATGTTTTATTTAAAAACAAAGATTTACAAAACGACCACATAATTCGAAGCCAGGTACTCTATCCAGCTGAGCTATGGGCGCATTATTCAATTACTATAACAGATTCAGAGCGTTAGCACGGTCATACAGCAGTCGTTTCTCGCTTTCTCACATGGAGTGCCGGACTTTTTCGAGCTTTGGCACCGAAAGCAAGATTACCGGCTTCGTATGGCTCCCGTAATTCCGGGACTGAAAATGAAGAGAAGCGTGTCTATATGGGAATTCTGGAATCAAGCGCCATTCCAGAAAAACTACAGTACACCCACAAAAAGCGTTGAGCACGGATCTGAAATCAACTAGCGTAACAACGGCGTTGTAACGCAATCTTGTCAAGGACGACGAGAAAATTGCAAAAGCCCGCTCACACCTCGTGTCGGTGTCCGACACACCTTATGGCTTAGTGGCAGATAGCGTTCTGCGGCGTAATACTCTCGAGGGTGTTTTTTATTTTTTCTTCTCTTCCGTTTATTTCTTATGGCCAATGATCAAGGAAATCGTTGATGACTACACTGAGTGAATCTTTTTGGCCGTTACAAGCTGACGGAACCTTATTGGATTCGACTTGCGGCGATGCGCTACGTGCAGCCGCGGCCGCCAAACCAAACGGGATAGCCCTGATCGAAGGTAATGCGGATCGCTCAGCGCGGCGGCGTTGGACTTACTCCGAGCTACTGGGCGACTCTGAGCGCACGGCGCGGGCATTATTAAACCAGTTCGAGCCCGGCGATCACATCGCGGTATGGTCCGGCAACTGTCCTGAGTGGGTAATTCTCCAGTTTGGAATCGCCCTCAGTGGCATGGTCTTAGTTACTGTTAACCCTGCGTACCAGCCCGCCGAATTAAAGTATGTGCTCGGTCAATCGCGCTCCGTTGGAGTGTTCTATCAAACGAGCTTCCGTGGCAATCCGATGAGCGCATCGATAGCCGAAGTCGCTGGGGAATTGCCCGAATTGCGTCAGCGAATCTGCCTGGACGATTTCTCCACATTCGTTGCGCGGGGTGACACCAACACTAAACTACCGGACGTTAATCCGGGCGACCCAGTGATGATTCAATATACCTCGGGTACCACCGGCTTTCCTAAAGGCGCGCACCTGCATCACTATGGGATCACTAATAACGCACGGCTAACGGCGATCAGACGAGGTGCTGGAGATGGCACGGTTGACATCTGTGCGATGCCGTTGTTTCACACCGGCGGCTGCGTTGCCGGCGTACTTGGCACTGTGCAAACTCAGGGCACGTTGGTGTTGTTGCCCGAGTTTGACCCCAATTTATTTCTTGATCTCATCGAGCAGGAACGCGGCGAGTATACGCTGGCGGTGCCGACAATGCTCGTGGCCTTGTTGGAAGCGTATGCCGCAAATCCACGCGATCTTTCTTCTATGCGCGTCGTTGTCTCAGGCGGGGCGACGGTCCCCATTGATCTTGTCAAACGTATTGAAGCGGAAATGGGTGTGTCATTCGCGATTTTGTTCGGCCAGACCGAAACCTCTCCGGTCATCACGATGATCAAACTTGACGATTCGCCGAAAGACAAGAGTGAATCGCTCGGCACGGCGTTGCCGCACACCGAGGTTAAGATCATCGATCCGGAGAGCGGCGACACGCTCCCTATCGGTGAGACCGGCGAGATGTGCACCCGCGGCTACCTGGTGATGACCGACTATTTCGAAAACGAAGAAGCAACCGCCAAAACCATCGATTCCGAGGGCTGGCTGCACACCGGCGACTTGTGTCGCATGGATGAGCGAGGTTATTGCTACGTGGAAGGCCGCCTCAAGGATATGATCATCCGCGGCGGCGAGAATATTTATCCGCGAGAACTCGAGGAACGGCTTTTCGATCACCCAGCGGTCGCCGAGGTCGCGGTGGTGGGGATCCCCGACGAACGTTGGGGCGAACAAGTCTCCGCGTTCCTGCGTTTCAACGAGGGTGAGCAGTTGAGTGCCGCAGAACTCCATGACTATATGCGCGAGCATCTCGCGCCACATAAGACACCGAAGCTTTGGATCAAGGTCGATACCTTCCCGCTGACGGCCTCGGGGAAAATTCAGAAATTCAAGCTAGCGGACATGTTCAAAGAAGGCGATCTCAAGCCAAACCTCGATTGATCGATATTCAGGAATTCCAGGACAGGCGATCTATTTCGGAATGTCTCCAGTTGAATATTTCTGTGTCGATGGCCAGCTGTCCTACATTACGCTTTATTAAGTCGTCTACCGGTTGCATGTTCAAGTTTTTCAACGAAAGCGTCCGAACCCACCGAACGCCCGGTTCGAGAATGCTATGTTATCTCGTATTGCTCGTGAGTATCGCTTCGTTCAGCTAGATAATTGACCCAGTTGTTAATGCGAGCGTGCATCGGAACCGACGCGACACGACCTTACTACACGTAGTGACATGTGACGCTTCTCGGAGCTCTGGAGGACCGACTATAGCGCCCCCTCGAACCATCGGTTGGCGGCTATTTGATGCCCTATTTCATTTGAACTCCCTGGCTGCTGCGCAGACGGCCCAGTTCACAATAGCGACCATTTTCGATTTATACCAAGGGTGGTTTACCGAAACTCGGAACCTAGGAAAGCGATCCGAAAATTGCAAATTCGCATGCCGATCGGTTTCTTCCCGACACATTCGTTTTCGTCACGAACCCTGCCGTACTGCCCGCTGCGGCTCAACAATCAACGCTTAATCAAGTGAACAAAGGTCAATCACGCTAGTTTTAGGCGAAATTCGTTATATAGAGCCAATTTTAGCCACTCGTGCGACAAATTCGTCAGGCGGGGTACGCTATAATTTGATGTCTAATTTACTGCCTCTTGCGGGAATACATCGCTGCCGCCGACATGGTTTCTCCACGAACTAAACGCGCTTCCGATAAGCGGCTTCACCGTGAGCCGAAGGTTCGTAATGGATCGGCATCCGACCCCAGCATAGCCAGTTCAAGTAGACACGAGGAGTCGTTCGCGGTTTCGGCCGCCACACTGAACGAGGTCGCACAAGCAAAAATACGAAATTGGATGCACGTCTCGCTAATCGTGCTCGCCGTAATCGCAGCACGACTAGACCCAGAGATTGACTCTGTAAAGGTCCTAGCCACAGCCGTAGTTGGTTTACCGGCTGGGGCCATTTTGTATTTTTGGGCAACTCAATTAAACGAACGAAAATCCCAACATATCTGGCGGGTTAGCCAGCGTATCGTCAGCATGCTGAGCGACACGTTTTTCATTACGTGGGTTATCTACTTCGGCGGCGCTACTTTTGCCGGCTTTTTCGCGTTGTACATCTGGATTTCCGTTGGCTACGGAATTCGATACGGTCTGAGGTATCTGTGTGCTGAGTTGTCGTTGGCGGTGAGCTGCTTTGCAGTCGCGGGATGGTATACGCCATTTTGGTCTAACAACCCGGGACTATTTGCCGGCATGATGTTCGGTCTCATTATTGTCCCAGCCTATGTCGGTTTTCTAATTGCGCAACTGCAACGGGCGGTCGCTGAAAAGGACTTAGCCTACCGGGCGAAGAGTGACTTCGTGGCGATGATGAGCCACGAACTCAGAACACCGCTGCACGGCATTATTTCAACCTCGGATCTGTTGCGCGGTACAGCCGCCTCACCGAAGCAACGAGAGATGATCCGGATCATTTCCACCTCATCAAATTCGTTGCTCGAACTCATCAATCGTGTCCTCGATATCAGTAAGTTCGAGTCGAAGTCGATCGCGCTGCAACAGCAGCCAATGGACCTCCACGAAGTGGTCAACGATACCGCAAATATTCTGTGGCCACAGGCTTTAGAGAAAGGGCTGGCACTGCAGGTCTACATCGACCCTGAGATCCACAACGCGCTCATCGGCTCGCCACATCAATTGCAAGAGGTGTTGATCAACCTGTGCGGCAATGCGGTGAAGTTCACCGAGGCCGGTCAGGTAGCTGTGCGGGTTTTGTACAAAGGCGAAACAGACGACACCGTGACGGTCCGCTTTGAGATAAGCGACACCGGTCCCGGGATACCAAAGCACGCGCTGGCCAATATCTTTGAGCCGTTCGTCCAGTCCGATTCACCGATGACGCGCAAACATGGTGGCACCGGGCTCGGTACGGCATTCGCCAAAGAGCTCATTCGATTGATGGATGGGCACATCGACGTCGAGTCGACCGAGGGTGTGGGCACGAAGTTCACCATTGACGTTGATTTGCAGAAACTGCTTGAGCGCGATGACGTCTCGCCACTGTACCCGTTCACGGTTGCGGGTATTGGCTTCGATGAAGCCGAGGGACATCTCGCCACCGTTTTATCTCAATTCGGCACCAAAATAGTCAACTTTCCCACCGCTGCCAGTCTGTCGGAATTCCACGGTGCCGATAAGCACGGGACAGTGCCGGAGGCGATCTTCGTCAATGCCGATCAATTTGCCGAGAACTTAGGCGGTGTGGTGCGCACGATCTCGGCGATCTTCACCGATCGGATCATCCCGGTATACGCTTGTGGAGAGGATGCCTACCGATCGTCGGCCATCGCTGCGGGGTATGCGGCCTACATCGCCGATCTCGACGATAAGCAACTCGTTAGCCGAACGCTGAACATGGTGAGCGCCCTGCGACACGACGCGACAGAGCAGTTTGCCCCGTCGGCGGACAGTGTTAAGGGACTCCACATCTTGGTGGCGGAAGACAACCCCACCAACCAACGCATCGCACAGATGGTCTTAGAAGATGCGGGGCATCGCTGCACCATTGTCGGCGACGGCGATGAAGCCTTGGAAGCCCTCCATGAGGGGACTTACGATCTGGCAATACTGGACATGCATATGCCGCATCGCGACGGTATTGAAGTTGCCAAGGTGTATAACTTCTCGCATTTCGAACCAGATGGTCGCATCCCACTGATCATGATGACGGCCGACAGCCGGGTTGAGGCCCGCGAGGAAGCTCGTGCGAATGGTATCGATGCCTTTGTGACGAAACCCATCACACCAAGACAGCTGGTCGATGTCATCGACTCGGTCGCGGCGAACAATGATATCGAGGACGGGATCGCGGTAATAAGCGACACCAATAGCGGTGGGTTTCCGTACGAGTCCCTCCCGGCACCGGCGCAATCCACCACCATCGGGTCGGACCTGCTCAATACCACCGCGGTAGAAGAACTCGTCTCCTACATGAACGAGGCGGAGCGAGCGAGTTTCTTTGAAGATTTTATTACGGATGGCTCGAGCTATATTGCTACGTTGATCGACTGCGATGAGGTGAGCAAGGTACAGGCAGCGCGCGATGCCATGCACGCCTTCGCCGGGGCGTGTCTTGTTATTGGGGCGGAGAAACTCGCTGAGACGGCGCGTAATATTGAGATGGCCGATACACAGCGGTTAGTGCGCGACCATACTGAGTTACACGACGATATCCTGGCGACGTTTGCGCAAACCACCGAAGGGATCCGGGCGCTGTATTAGTTCGTAACGGCGCTACAGATCGCACACGTCGCAGCAAGAGTGTCGACGATCGTTTCATGATTGCCGTTTTACAGTGAGATGGAGTCAGTGTGGGACTCCATACAATCCACATAAACAGAATAAATTGAGGAAATAATGATGATTACAGGTGGCTGCCTCTGCGGTACCGTTCGCTGGAACTACGACGGCGAATTCGATCGCATCACTCATTGTCATTGCGGTATATGCCGCAAGGCACACGCTGCACCGTTCGCATCGTATGCGATTGGATCTCATGCACCGTTTGAGTACACCGCCGGTGCAGATGAAAAGTCGTCCTACGAGTCGTCGCGAGGCTTCATCCGCTCATTTTGCTCGCACTGCGGCTCGGTGCTACCGAATACCGACCTTGGGGACATTGTCGCCATACCTGTCGGGTCCATGGACGGTGATCCAGGGCTATCACCGTCCGCTCACATATTTGCGAAATGGAAAGCACCCTGGC
This sequence comes from Gammaproteobacteria bacterium, assembly GCA_021773835.1. Lineage (GTDB taxonomy): Bacteria > Pseudomonadota > Gammaproteobacteria > UBA11873. Next base: position 13,453 of record JAJFJQ010000063.1, on the reverse strand, counting down.
ACGCAATCACCGATGCGTTACCTCAGCACGACAATTACCCAGGACAGGCTGAACCCGCAGTTGACCGAACTGAACGGACCCCATCTTCCGACGGCATTCTACGCGGTAGCTGTCTTTGCGGGAAAATTGCCTATGAAATCGACGGCGAATTCAAAGTGGTACACAACTGCCACTGCTCACGTTGCCGCAAGGCGCGGGCTGCGGCGCACACGACTAACGGGTTTGTTGACCTAGACGATATACGCTTCACTCGCGGCGGCGACGCAATTAAAACCTATCGCGTAGCAGCGGCGAAATACTTTGCACAGGTGTTCTGCCCAGATTGTGGTTCAGGCCTGCCACGGCTGGATGAAGAACGACAGCTAGCCGTGGTGCCGCTTGGATCGTTAGACGACGACCCGCGACGCGGCGCCGACGACCATATCTTCGTAGGCTCCAAATCAACTTGGTATCCCATCACCGACGATTTGCCAAAGTTCGAAGGCGCGGCGGGATAGCGCGTGGCGCTATCTAATTTTCGACCACGATGCTTTTAGATCCGCGGCAAATTTAGCGGCCACACCGAGTCGCTAGCGCCGTTTGCTCCTTTTCTGCTGATACATTAACTGGTCCGCTTCATTCACCAGGCTCGCAACACCTGAGTGCCGCGCGGTATCGACTTTCACCAAGCCATAGCTGAACTCGAGTTTGTAGCGATGCAATCCCTCATCGTTGAATGCATCTACGGAATGCCTGAATCGTTCTAACGCGGTGTCTAGGCCCGCTTCGGTGGAATCGAGCATCATTACCGCAAACTCATCACCACCAAAACGTGCAATGACATCTGACCCGCGAAATTCGATCTTTAATAGCGCCGCGAAATTCGCCAGCGCACTGTCTCCCTCCAAATGGCCGAACTCGTCGTTTATTGTCTTGAAGTCGTCAAGGTCAAAATAAATCAACGCCGCAGGTGTCCCCATGCGTCGGCACAATTCCAGTGCGTGGTGCGACAGCGTCTCGAAACCACGCCGATTGGATAACTTGGTCAGGTGGTCCATGGTGGCGAGCTGCAAGGCAATCAGTTCTTGTGCCGCCAGGCTCGCCAGATCTCTTAATAGCTCTTCATCCTCGGTGGTAAATGCGCGCGGACTACTATCGATAATACACAAGGTACCAATCTTGCTACCGCCAGATACCACGAGCGGATAACCTGCGTAGAACCGAATATGGGGTTCTTCTGTCACCAGCGGATTGTCGCAAAAACGACTATCTTCAAGTGTATCGGTTACGACGAACGACTCATCGCCAAGGATGGCGTGTCCGCAAAACGAAATGTCTCGAGGTGTCTCGTCTACATCCAGTCCGGCTTTTGACTTAAACCATTGGCGCTTATCGTCGACCAAACTGATCAGCGCAATAGATACGCCGAATAGGCGCTTGGCGATGCGGGTGATACGGTCAAAGCGTTCTTCAGGTAGCGTATCAAGCAGTTCCAGTTCGCGCAGCGCATCTATACGTGTCGGTTCTTCGAGCGGTATGTCTGGTTGTTGCACAGCCTTCTCCCGGTCTCATCTATGCAGACGAGGAATCTACTAAACAAAATGGTGTTAAGTCTCGCTAGAAATATTTTGTAACACTAACCCCGCGTTATGCCCACCAAAGCCAAAGCTGTGCGTAACCGCAAATTCGATGGGAGCCGTACAAACGTCGGTCGCGAATTTTAAGTCAGCGATAGGGTTCTCTAAGTTCCGCGACGGGTGGATCTTTCCGTCGCGCATTGAAAGTATGGTTACGATGCACTCAATCGCCCCACTTGCCCCGATCGTGTGGCCGAGCAAAGATTTCGTACTATTAATGTAGGGTCTATTGGGAAAGACCCGCCCTAAAATATTTGCCTCAATTGGATCGTTCTGTAAGGTCGAAGTGCCATGTGCGTTTATATATGAAACGTCCTCCGGTTGTAGCTCGCTATCACGGAGCAAATTTCTAAACATCAATTCGATCGCATTGTTTTCTTCTGAAATTGCCGCAAGCGAGTGCGCATCAGAAGTTATGCTCATGCCTTTGATAGCTGCAAGCGATGACGCACCACGTTTGCGTGCGTGAGATTCCGATTCCAGAAGCACCATCCCAGTACCACCTTGGCTAAATAGGAACCCGGTTCGAGCTTCGTCAAACGGGCAATTTCCGCGCTCCGGTGGCTGCTCGGATGAAACCAATGTTTGTAGACGGTCAAATGCCATGAACACACCGCCAGCACGGTCGCCGTAATATTCACTACCACCGGCGATAGCAACATCAATCTCCCCGGTTTGAATTGCGCGATACGCGCGTGCAATAGCCGCTGTTCCAGCCGCACAGGCATAGATCAATGTTTCGGTTGCACCTCGCGAGCCGTATCGAATTGATAGGAGTCCACCAATCGCATTCGCCATCGATTGCACACTCGCGAATGGGCTGACCCGCGGGAACCCCTGTAAGTTCGTCCGTAGCTCGGCTGTCATGTCGCTACGAACTTCAGGGTCGGGCCCAAATAGATCCTCGGACGCATTACCGAGCAAATGCGGGACGTAGTTGTTAAAGGCGGATGAAATACACCCCAAGCCCGAACCGATAAAGACACCAAATCGATCTCTATTGACTCCGGCGAGGCGATACGACCGCGCCCGCGCATCGTGCTCTACTTTTTCGAATCCGGCATCAGCGATCGCATCGTCCGCTGCAGTGATCGCGTTCAATACAACCCGATCGTAGCGCAAGGTATCGGCGCGCGTTAATCCATACACGCTATAGTCCGGCAGCGTCAATGGCGACCACGACTGGCTCTTAGATTTGTAGTAGTGGGCCCATTGTTCGGGTATCGATTCGATCGCAGAGTGCCCCGCTAGACACGCTTCCCAAAATTTATCGACGTTATTGCCGAGCGCGGACACCACCCCGAGGCCCGCTATGACAACGCGATTATTGGTCACGATCCATTCGCGGCGCTCTCCAGTTTTTCAATGATGTGATCGACCACCCAACGGATTGACACTTCCTCGTCCGGAATGTCCTCTGGATTAAATTCCGCGTCGAATTTGTCGTCTAGCAAAACCATCAACGTGACAACGTCCATCGAATCGGCTTCGAGGTCCTCCCGAATCAACGTGTCCTCAGTAAGATCGGTCAAGGGGATACTGAGCGTTTCAGCAACGCTTTCCAATACCGCAGTGAGCGTCTCGTCGCGATTAAGCTTCATAGGATTGCTTATATTTTAGATAGATAGGGGACGAAGATTAACTTTTATCTTTAATCTGATATATATAATAATTCAAATAAATTTAACGCTATAAACTACTGTTTTTAGGTTATTTATACGCATTATCCTTGATTTTCGCAATGTGAACCTCATCACACTTCGAAATTGACTACCCCAAATTGGTGATGCGACGAAAATTACGTCTTCCGTAGCTTCTCTGGACGGCACACGTTTGGTGCGTGAATTATAAATAGAACTGCGTGGGAAACGGAAAGTTCCACGTTCGCCCAAGAACCAACAAAAGACCGCATCAGTATTAAAAGGGTCGTTGGTTCGAAAAAAGTCGCTATCGCTACAAGCAATTTTAAATGCTGGTATCCGCGACTTACCCGGAGGAGGGTTTACAAGATGTCTAATGTGATTGCTTCACAGCGAAGCTTTGCGCCGTCGGAAAGTGCACGGCAGCAACCTAACCGCACTGTCCAAATTCCCAACACTGATTACCTCGACCTGAGCTACGACTCAAGCAGGCGTGCACTGTGGATTTACCTCACAGACCGTGCGCCGGCCTTCGTATCGTTGGAAATGATGGAAGACCTGTTGAGCGTTGACAACGTGTATTCAACTGCGCTCGCTCGAAGCCCCGACCATGCGCCCCCGGTTAATTTCAAAATTATGGCATCAAAACGGCCTGGGATCTTTTCGCTAGGTGGTGATCTCGCTCGCTTCCGCGATTGTATCGATAAAAACAATCGCAATGAGTTGGCCCACTATGCCCACGCCTCGCTCGACGCGATTTGGACAAACACACAGGGGGCAAACGTCGAGGATTTGACGACAGTCGCACTAGTTCAAGGAGAGGCACAAGGTGGCGGCTTCGAAGCAGCGCTGTCAGCGCACCTATTAGTCGCTGAAAAGGGTGCCATGTTCGGATTTCCCGAAGCCTTGTTTGGACTGTTTCCCGGTATGGGTGGCCATGCGCTATTGAGCGCTCGGGCGGGTTCGGATTGCGCTAGACGACTGATTGGAAGTACTAACCGGTACTCAGCAGAGATGTTGCACGAAATGGGTGTAATCGACATTCTTGCAGAACAAGGCGAAGGGCAGCAAACGTTAGACGCTTGGATGGAAACTGCGTCGAATGAGACGACCTTACAATATCGGACCCGGTTTGCAGATCTCGACCGCAACCAGCTGCTCGATTCCGTTGATGAGTGGGTCGACCAAGCGTTGAGTCTTAATCGCCGCCAACTGCGCACAATGGGTTACATCTTGGAAGCGCAGAAACGCGCATCGGAAAAACCGGCAAAGGCAACCGTAACCCACCTAAGGCGGACCATCGATTTCGGAGACCTGATAAGCGAACAAATGATTCCGGACGCCGAGTTCGGGAAATTGTCACCCTTAGTAATCACCCCAAAGACGGTAAGACGGTTCAATGAAACGGAATTCTTCGCGTTTGTAAAAAATTCGCGTCCCTGGGTATACGAAAACCTATCGCGCCACGGAGCGATATTAATGCGGGGTTTCTCAAATAATGGTGCCGGTTCATTAAGCAAGCTATGTGCCGCCTTACGCCCAGACCGACAATTTAACGCTGCGCGCTCGATTCCAACTCCCGCAGCGCTGTACGAGAATGTCTTTGAGGATGATTGTTGGTTATCTGAGACCGCACAGGCGCTGCACAATGCCTACTCGGATTGCACAATTTTTCCGTCATTTAAAATACTGGCGTGCGATGCCAACGCGCCACAGCCGGGCGGTACGGTCACGCTCGCGAACACGCGTTCTATGTACGAAAGCCTCAGCGACGAACTCATATTGGAATTTGAACGACGGGGCATCACTTATCGGCGACTGTTCCCAACGATTGATAGCTACAAACCGGACACAGGGCTCGAATCGTGTAGAGTTCATTCGTGGCAGAATATTTTCAAAACGTCCGATAGAGACGTCGTAGAAAATAAATGCCGAGACAATGGCTTGAGCTACCTATGGCATTCAAATGGCAGCGTCGAGATTTGGAATAGCGCGCCGGCTTGCGTCTCCCACACCGATACCCGAGATCGGGTGTGGTTTAACCAAGTCCATTTGTTTAAATCTACGTCAAATAATTTTATCGAGCGAAAATCACTATTGTCGAAACTATTTAGCATCGTCAAATCGCCGGCATCATTAGACGTAAACTTCAGTGATGGATCAGCGATTCCACAATCATATCTTGACGAGATCACAGCCGTGCATCAGCGCGTAACCATCGAAGTGCCACTCGAAGTTGGAGATTATCTGCTGATAGACAACGTGCTCAACGCCCAGGGCAGACACGCCCTTGGTAAAGACCAGCGATTATTTATGACGGCTTATTAAGCCATTATGGAACTCTCGGGCACTAGATTTACTGGGTCTAGTGCCCTACGGTTTCGCGTTTCGCGGATTTTAAGCCGGACAACCGGCGGCCATATCAACGCTCATCAGCTCTTTGGCTCGACCAAGGATCTTCAGACTAAGCTTTTCATCAAATTGCCCGCAGGTAGCCGCAGCGATTGATGGAACTTCTTTGGGTTTTGGGATGGACTTCAAACCCGAGTGACTTAGAAGATAATGGTATTTCGCGGTTAGGACGATATTGACTAGGTCGGGGCGGTCGCCGGTCTTATATGACCATTCGTTAGAGTGCTCGATGCTACGTACGATCTCGTCACTAAAACGCCATTTTTTCGCTAAAAGCGCACCGGCCTGGTGAGACATCTTTTGTATCGCGCGGTCTACAAGCTTTGGATTCATGGCGTAGGCAACGTTTTGCATTGAATAGCTGAAAATTGGTAGCACCCCGACGTTGTGCATTAATCCAGCCAAACCGGCAACTTTTGGATCGATATCGTCAGTAAGCTCGGCGATGGCTGATGACATCGCCGAAACCTGACGCGCCTCCGAAACCTGATCTTGCAGCCTTGCAACGAGCTCGGGCGGCGAATTTTTGTAGACGTCACGAAATGCGAAACACGCGGCGATTTCTCGCGTGGCGAAAATTCCAAGCCGCGCAATGATGCCCGACATATCTTCAACTTTTTCTTCTAAGTTAAAGAGCGAGCTATTCGCCATCTTCAGGAGTTTTGCGGCAATTGCCGGGTCCATCGATATCGCCGCAATTAGATCGGATTCCGAAACGCCTTCGCCGCCGAGTAACCGGTGCACTCGGGATGCGCTCGGCGCCAAACTTGGTAAGCGCACCCGGTTCATCTGCAGTTCTTCTTTAAAGTCGTTGAAGAATTCGCGGGATTGCGTGATATCCAGCGTGATGTCGTCTTCAACCGCGGTTATCTTTTCTGGTGCTTCGGACCGCACGCGCCGAATGACTTCTTGCGGTACCCGCAGCAAGGTAGCGCCGCCATTGCCTTTTATCCGGTAAGCGCTGGGACGTAATTGAGGTAGCGGTTGTACCGCTTCCGGCGCCCCTCCGACCATCGTCGAATCTGCACCGTAAATGTCTCGAACATGCAGCTTTCCTTCAACGAGGAAATAATCATTCGGATCTTCGGAATTCTCTTCGAGTACCAAATCTCCGTCCGAAATGTCCAATTGCTCTGCGAACTTAGCCGCAATAATGACGTATTCAGGAGGGAGTTCCGTAAAGGGGTAGAACGCCTTGAGGCTGCCGGCTTTGATGGCTGGTTTGCTCGATTTCATGAGTTTGGTTCGCTCGTTATCCCAGGAGTCAAAAGATTGGTTCAAAGCTTAGACTGGTATCGGCGTTTCGTCCGGTCGCTTTAACAATTTGTTCCAAGTAATCAGTAGGCTATGCGCTTTACGACAAATTTATTGCGCGAATTGCGAACTGCGTCTCAGGCACCGCTGGATAGTGGTACGTGCGATATAATGCCCAGCAGGAACTAATCTCGAGGATCCGTCGGCGTGTTGCAAAGTGAACAAGTTGTCGTGGGTAACCGGCTGCTCGACTATATCGACACTAAAACAACGGCACTTGGTGCAGAGATATACGAACAACCGGTATCAGAATATATCTGTGAACGACAAGCTGAAATCGAGAAAAACTTATTTTTTCGGAGCCAACTACTCTGTCTTGGGTTGAGTGCGCGACTTCCGCACGCCGGAAGTTTTATGACGGATTCCCTATCCGGTGTACCAATTCTCCTTACAAGGGACTCGCAAAATAAAGTCCACGGCTTCCTCAACGTCTGCCGGCATCGGGGGTCAGCAGTAGCAAAAGACGGCGGCAAAGCCAGGTCGTTCGTATGCCCCTACCATGCGTGGACCTATGACCTGCACGGTAATCTCATCGCCCGCCCACAAGATTCGGCATTTGGCGGAATGCCACGAGAAACACATGGCCTCACTCGCCTTCCGGTGATCGAGCAAGACGGCCTGTTGTGGGTCTGCCCTTCACCAGACCAATCTGTCGACATTGGTCAGAAACTAAACGGTATTGCCGGTGAATTGGCGGCTTACAATTTAGCCTCTTTTCACCACTTTGACAGCTATATCATTCGCCGACAGATGAACTGGAAGTTGGTCGTTGACACTTTCCTGGAGTCATACCATTTTTGCGTTTTGCATAAAGATTCGATTTGCCCGATTTTCTACGACAATCTCTCGACATTTGACACTTGGGGAGAAAATTTTAGGCTCGTGAGCGCTCGCCGTACGATTAATGAATTAAGAGCCTATAACAAATCCGACTGGAACATCCTGTCACACATCGTGGGTATCTACGTTTTATTCCCGAATACTGTGCTCGTGTGGCAACTCGACCACGTAGAAGCGTGGCATATTTATCCATGCACCGATGACCCGGAGCGCTCGGTCGTTCGTATGGATCTTTATACGCCAGAGCCCGCTGAAACTGAGAAAACGAAACAATATTGGAAGAAAAACCTAGATCTCGTTGTTGGCGTCGTAGAGGAAGAAGACTTTCCAGTTGGCGAAACTATTCAAAGAGGCTTCCATTCACAAGCACAAAGTCACATCACGTTCGGCACCAATGAGCCGGCATTGACACATTTTCATCGTTGTCTCACGCAGGCAGTCCAGGCTGCGGCGAATGCCGGCTAGTTGAATATCCGATCGCGTTAGATTGACCACGCCGGGGCGTTAGTCGACCCCGGTCGCGTCGCCAAGAACCTGTCCAATCTCTTGATGCACAACCAGGTCCGCGATCCGATCTTGGTCCGTTGCTTCACGATTAACGATCACCAATTTTGCGCCGTTTTGTTTCGCAATCTGAGGGAAGGCGGCTGCGGGAAAAACAACAAGCGACGATCCAAGCACGATAAACAAATCGCAACTTAGCGTAGAGCGCTCGGATAAGCGCATCGCTTCTTCTGGCATCGCTTGTCCGAACGAAACCGTCGCCGTTTTCACAATCCCACCGCAGTGTCGGCATACCGGTAGGGTGTTGTCTCGATTAAACGCTTCAAATATCGGTTCGAGTTCGTGTCGCAGACTACACTGAAGACATGACGCATAAGTACCATTTCCATGAAGTTCTACGACGTTTTGATCTGGTATTCCTGAGTCCTGATGAAGTCCATCGATGTTCTGCGTTATTACGGTCTGGCATTTGCCCGAATCTACGAGATGAGCGACTGCTCGATGGCCCCGATTGGGTAGCGCCTTTTGCATGTCTTTATCGATGATGATCTTTCGCCGCCAGGCCTCTGCGCGCATTTCGGCCGAGTCTATAAAGTCTTGGAATTGAATCGGTTGTAGTTTCGACCAAATGCCATTTGGACTACGGAAGTCGGGGATACCGGATTCCGTGCTGATCCCCGCTCCAGTGAAAATCGTCATTCGATCGGACAATTGAATTAAATTGCGCAGCTTTTCGGTGTATTCGTCCATTTCAAGATTATAATTCCGAAACCCAGAGACAACACGGCCGTTCGGCACTGCGCCCCACGCCGCAGAGTGCAGTATTTGGCGGTTCGCAAAAAGAAGCTAGTTCCGAGTATTAAAAGCAAGGCCCCGCAGCAGAATGAGTGAGCAACCGGAAATTGGACCCGCACCGGCGACAAAAAAGCGCGAGCGCGATCTCCAGCCACTACGACGGCTCGTGCCATTTCTCAGTCCGTATTGGACGACGATCGTAATTGCGCTCGCGGCATTAGTGATCGCTGCAAGCGCGACGCTGGGTATGCCCATTGCCCTTAGACATCTTATCGACGCTGGATTTTCGGCAGACCAGGCAAGATCCATAGATCGGTATTTTATTGTGTTATTCGCGCTCGCGGTCGTGCTCGCCGTCTTTGCAGCGACACGATTTTATTTGGTTTCATGGATCGGTGAGCGGGTAGTGGCCGATTTACGCAGTGCCGTATTCAAACACGTTCTTAGAATGACACCGACATTCTTCGAAGTAACACGCACCGGAGAAGTGTTATCACGATTGACCGCAGATACAACACTAATCCAAACCGTCGTTGGCAGCAGTTTGTCGGTCGCGCTGCGCAGTTTCGTAACGCTGGTTGGCGGCTTGATCATGCTTACAATCACCAGTCCAAAACTGACCGGTATGATTATTCTCCTCGTCCCGGTGATCGTATTTCCAATAATGTTCGTCGGACGCCGCATCCGCAATTTGTCTCGAGACACCCAAGATCGCATCGCCGACACCAGCGCACTTGCCGCAGAAGTGCTGAATGCAATGCAAGTCGTCCAAGCATTTACATTAGAAAAGCTCCACGGCGAGCGCTACGACGCGGCAATCGCCCACTCTTTTAAGACTGCACTGCGCCGGGTTAGGACCCGCGCATTCATGACGGTATACGCGATACTCGTTATCTTTTGTGGGATTGTGGTCGTTCTATGGGTTGGTGCGCAAAACGTCGTCAGCGGACATATTAGCGGTGGGGAACTCGGACAATTTTTATTCTATGCAGTTATCGTTGGGAGTTCGACCGCCGGCCTGACCGAAATCTGGGGTTCCTTGTTACAGGCCGCGGGAGCAACGGAGCGACTCGCAGAACTACTTGATACTGAGCCTCGAATTAAGTCGCCGGTAAACCCCACACCACTGCCCAAGGTCCCGCTCGGCACCACAACTTTCGAGCACGTGTCGTTCAATTATCCTTCACGGCCTGAGCACCCGGCATTAAAAGACTTCTGTCTAGATGTCAGTCCCGGCGAAACCATTGCCCTGGTGGGGCCATCAGGTGCCGGCAAAAGCACCGTTTTTCAGTTATTGCTAGATTTTTATCAGCCGGGTGCAGGAACGATCAGCGTTGACGGCGTTGATATTCGAACCGCTGACCCTGCTGTTATCCGAAATCGCGTCGGTATCGTTCCACAGGAGACCGTATTGTTCGCCGACAATGTTATGGAAAACATTCGCTACGGAAAATCTGACGCACCAGATGAGGACGTGATCGCTGCGAGTCGATCCGCAGGGGCGGACGAATTTATCGAAAAACTGCCGCAAGGGTACTCGACGTTCATTGGTGAACGCGGCGTGCGCCTGTCAGGGGGGCAAAAACAGCGGGTCGCAATCGCCCGAGCGATCCTGCGACAGCCATCGATTTTGTTGCTCGATGAAGCGACGAGTGCACTCGATGCCGCCAGTGAGAAATTTGTTCAAGAGGCCCTACACAAACTGATGCAGAACTGCACCACGATCATTATTGCCCATCGCCTTTCAACTATATTGAATGTCGACCGAATAGTTGTCATGGAACAGGGCGAGATTGTAACTATCGGCAGCCATGCTGAATTGTTATCGAGGGGTGGTCTGTACGCGCGCCTTGCACGATTACAGTTCCAGCAGGAAGACAGCGTCGGCCAAGTCGTTGGGTAGTCAATTCGAAAGGGTCGGATACATAGGCGATCAGGTAGACCGCTACGCAACCTATGCCGAACTCGCAGATAAGGAGATCAGAGGTCATGACTACAATATTCAACTCACGCAGCGCCCCGTCAGCAAGATTGCGATAATTGCACCGCACGGCGGTAGCATCGAACGTCGGACATCCTACATCGCTCGCGCAATTGCTGGAGACGAGTTCAATCTCTATTTGTTCGAAGGCTTAGATGAAAGCGGCAGCTTCGATACATTGCATTTAACGAGCCATAGATTCGATGAACCTAGTTGCGTAGCACTCATATCAAAGTGCTTCGTAGTCGTCGCGGTTCATGGATTTAGCGGAGAGGGGCAAGCAGTAATGCTCGGCGGACTCGATGAAAGGCTGAAACAGCATATCGGGGTGCGAATGTGCCGAGCTGGTATTGATGTGAAACTCGACGGGCACCCCTATCCCGGACTACATGTGAACAATATCTGTAACCGCGGCCGAACGGGACGCGGGGTACAGCTCGAACTCAGTGATGGGATCCGAGGCGGATCCGACGAAGATGCAGTGATCGAAGCGACGAGATCAGCGCTTCTGTCGCTGTCCCCCGAGTACTAATTTCAATGCCACTTTAGACGTCGGCGTCAGGCCGCCATTATTATTCGTGAAAAACCCGTTTGGGCTCTTTAACGGGAAAATCCATGGTGCGCGGTATAAGTCTCATTAGCCAATTCACCCAGGCTATCGTGCTCTTACTATAGACAAACAATGGCTCCACGTCGGCGCCTACATTTGACTTCGCGTCGTAAGATCCGAGCCCGAGATTGATATAGTCGCTCTTGCGGTCTATGCCGATGCGGATCACTTCGTTAACAAGGTGGAACCATTCTTGGCTTGCTGGCCCTCGATTACGCCCAAAGTATGTTGCGATGGTGTCGGAGTCATCGTGAAGCACCATACCGTGGGCGACGATACGCCCATCCCGCTTCGCGGCGACGAGTAGGCTTTTCTCACCGAGCTTCAAATCCATGTTTTGGTAGTAACCGGGCGGGAGAATTTCTCGCTTGAAGCCTTTGGTATTTTCTTGAACAGTACGAGCTTGCTCCACCCAGAGGTCGGACTGCTCGCCAAATGATTCTAAAACGCGCACTTCCTGCCCCGATTTTGCGGCTCGCCTCAGACGCCGTTTGACGTCTTTGCGATAGCGCGAGCGCATGCTCGAGAGGTATTCTTCGTAGCTATTCCACCGCACCCGAATACGCGCGAGCGGCATGTTAGAAACTAAATTGTAGCCGTCACGTAGTAGCGTATCGAAATCGTCCCTATCGTCCGTCAAAAAATCTCGCACGACTAGGAGGCTACTGCTTTGGGTTCGGGCAATCGAATTTACCGCTTCGCCAATCTTTTTAATTAAGTTCTTGCGGTCTGCGCCTGGCATTATCGATATCGAGTGACTTGCTGACAGCGGAGAAGCGCATTCTGTAACACGTACGTGCAGAAAACGCTTCCAGATCCGACGGGTAATTTGCGGAAACCACGCCAACGACTTCGGTAACAATTGGGCGAAATCCGTCGCAATCGTATAGACACACGCGTGCGCCACAATCTGCCCATTCGAATCGGTTATTACCGGGTAGAAATATTGGCAGTCCTCAATTGACGCTGCTTCGACTGCGGCCAGATACGCATGTGAGCGAATCAACCCATTGTGCCCCAGTATCGCATCCCAAGATCCCGCGTCTATTTCGTGAATCGATGTGTATATCTGCGTCCGGTAAGTGATTTCCGCGGAACTCGACACTGGCGTACGAGCCCCCAATCGGCCGAATTGCAGCGACATACGCTGTGCAACGCGTCCGAGTTTCGGAGCTGGTGCCCGCGCAGTTTCGGATAACGCACCGCTATGTTGGCGTGAAAACCAACCGGACAAGTATGTTGATATTGTTGGGATCAAAATGGCCTGTTAGTTGGAGAAATAGTCAGCAGGACCGCTGGCCGCCGCCGCTGTAGCGCGGGGAAAACCAAGCTTGTATGTCGACACTCCAGTTCGTTATCAAACAAATTAGATAAGCCTTTGATTGTATAGCCGCGTTCGTGGCCGGCAAGCTCCGGCGAAGCTTAGCACGGTCGCCTAAAGTCAGCTATGACTAAGTGTCGCCCGGAACGTTCGATAGACGCCTCTATCGACGCACGTCAATCAGCGCAGTTGGCTTGTGATCCACGACGCTAGCTAACGGGGTCGGAGTCGTTTTCCCAAAAGAACTTTACGACCTTGGAATTGAAAAATAATGACTCCGACCCTGAAGGCTCCCCACGAAAAGCTGATCAAAAACAAATAGATAGGGTTAGGGAACCTGCATGGCATCCAGTGATCTGATCGATAGCGATATCAATTGGTTCACTGGAGGACACCATGCAGGTTAAAGCAATCATAACG
>JAJFJQ010000062.1 GCA_021773835.1 Gammaproteobacteria bacterium | reverse complement strand
GCGGTAGAACAACTCGGTTGGGACTGGGTAGGACGGTTACGGCGTGGGGTTAAATACACACTAGACGACGGTGAACACTGGGACTTCACGAACACATTGTATCGTCGCGCGCGATTCAAGATGCGTTATGTTGGGTTGGCTAAGGTGAGTCTGAAACAACCGTATCGAGGCCATCTTTACCTCGTCCGCAAGAATACTAAAGGCTGCCGTCGCCCGGCCAAACGGTACGGCGATGACGCCTTGGCGATATCATGTCGCAAGCTATACAAAGACCCATGGTTGTTGGTGACATCACTACCCGATGGTCGTGGTGCGGGTCGTCGGATAGAGAAGCTCTATACCTTACGGATGCAAATTGAAGAAACGTTTAGAGACTTAAAGAACGGTCGATGGGGGCTCGGTTTAGAATATGCACGCAGCTATCACGCAGCTCGTTTAGAGAATTTGCTTCTCATTGGCACGCTCGGCATGTTCATCGTATGGCTCAACGGGATATTGGTGAAGACAAACCAGTGGGCACGGCATTTTCAAGCCAACACTGATCCGAGCGGTGGCGTATTATCAACGTTCTTTCTTGGCCAACGATTATTATTCAATCGCCAATTACGCTGTAGCAAACGACAAATCTCTACCGCGTTTAGGCAATTCCCTCTGATAGCCGAAAAGCAAGTCAATTTCGTGGGGATCGCTTAGTTGATTAACTTATCAGTGTCCCCTGTCCCGTGCGCAACCGAATAAACTTCTGGTTCCTGTCGCAGAACATTCAGTAGCGCCACGCTGTTCAGAAATGATTGTTGTTCGAAACGCGTGAGAAATATCTTTGCCGATGACAATGGCTCGTGCAGTCAAAAATCGACCGCCATCCGCATTTCCACCGGGCAACCGTGCTCGCTTGGAATCGGCGCGCGCGTTTCCGCAAGACACTGCATACCCAGCGCACGGTAAAATTCGACCGCGGGATTGTCTGAAAGTACGTCCAGATGCAGTCCGCGTTGCCCCGCGTCCTTGCCGAGTTGCATGGCATGGCGCACCAGCGCTGCACCGATGCCCTTTCCGCGATGTTCGGGCTTAACGGCTAAGGCATGAATGTAATGCACCGGTCTTGGAATCGCGACGTTCAAATAACTTGCCAAATAGGTACGTTTACCCATCTCGGCCAAATCATCCTGCGGTACGGTGCCGTCTTCGATCAATGGCCCCCATATCGATGCCAGGCCTTTTTTACGGAGTAGGAACTCCGGGCCGGGCCACCCGACCTCGATCCCGAGAAGTTCGTCACCCTCGATCGCAAGTCGACAGCCGTCGAATCCGAACAGGCTACCTTCGGTGGCCCAGGAGGATCGCACGACCGGGTCCAAATATTTGCGGCTTAAAAATTGATAGTCGTAGGCGGCCGGACCGGTCGAATGCGCCAGCTCAGGTAAGTCATCGATAAATTTATCGACATGCGCCGAGGTCGCTTGAACGATTTCCATACTAACTCCTAACTTGTTTTATCCACCGCTTCAAGAACCGCGGCAAACTCTTCTATGGTTTTGGTATCGGTCGGTTCCAGGCACCTTTGTAAATGTGGAATACCTGCTTGCTCGTATTCTAGTATCGCTTCAGCGATCACTTCGGATGCGCCGATCAGAGGTTTTAACGGACCCTCTTCCCCCCAGTTGTCAGTGAGTAGTTTATCCCAGTCGATGATGCATGCATGACTGACATTTACCAGGCCACCAAACTTGCTGTCGGTGATCCCAGCCTTGATCGACCCCGGCGCTGTTGTGCCGGATCAGCGGCTACAACGGACTGCTCTTCCCGTCCCGGAGCAGATTCTCCTGATCCCGTCCTTTCACCCACCCGAGGCTCGGGCTGCTGCGATACCCGATGATCCGTTGACCCTGGTGTGAAAGCTTTGTGGCGACGTCCGGTGGCACGGCGATGTATTGGTTCTCTTCCTGCCGCGCCCAGTCCGCTATGTAGGATGCAAAAAATGCGCGCCGCCCGTCGTCCTTCTCGCTCGCGCCGGAACCGTGCAGGGTTCTCGACAGCCACGCGACTGCGGAGCCTTTCGGCATCTCGGCGTGGGCGACTTCGTCCGGCTGCGCGATCCGATCCTCGGACCAGTGGTTGCTGCCCGGTACGACGCGCGTCGCGCCGTTGTCGGATCGGAACTCGGAGCCCGCCCAGTTCACCGACAGGATGAATTCCCGGATCTCCGGCAGATGAGCGACCCAGGGTTGATAGATCGCGGTCTCGCGATGCAGGCACTGGTTTCCGGCACCGCGGCCGACCTCGAGCATGACCGTGGCACCGAGATTGTAGTGGTGACAGTACGGGCCTGCGTCACCCGTTCCGTTCGCACGCAACTGCTTGCCGCCGTGGCCGTCGTCGACAACCTCGAGGCGGCGAAACCTGGTATAGGGCCAGGCGTCGTCGGCTGCAGGGACGTCCACCCCGGGCGGGCGCGTCGACATCGGCTCTTGGGGCTTCAGGATCGCATCGGCGATCTCAAGCATCTTCGGATGGAGCACGAGCTGCTCGACGTACTTCGAACTGATCCCCGCGAGACCGCCAACGGTCTTGTTCCCCTCAGGCCACAGGATATCGCCCCCGGCCGCCCGCTCGTGCTCCGAGCTGTTCGCGAGGATCTCGTCGTAGACTTCGTCCATCAGCTCGGGCGGGGCGAGATTCAGCATGATGACCCCGCCGTCGCGGTTCAGCGCCTCGACGATATCCTCGATCGCCTCGCCGGCCTCGAAACTCACAAGAGACTTCGCCATCGCACTGACCCTCCACTGCAGTCGTTGTTGCAGGAGCTTAACGCGATCACGGCCACTGGTACACGAACCAGTGATCGGAGACAAGCAGGGACCGCGCATGGTCGCGTGGTGACACCCCGGGCAGGTTCGCGTGCACGGTGCGAACGCCTCCTGCATAGTTTCGGTGCATCCATGAACTTTGAGACTGGGGCGCCAGAAAATAGGAAAAAGGTGTCACGTTTATTTTTTCAATAATGAGGGCAGATCCATCTCGGCTTAAATAAATCTGTCCCTTTTGTGTCTGGGGGTGTGGTGGCGGATGTGCAGATCACTAGGTAGGGGGGATGTGGGACTGGCGCTACCGCAACGCCGAGCTCCGTAGCGTCTACCCGCTGTGCCCCATCGGCATGGCGCAGTTCAGGCTTGCTTCAATAGCTCAACCGCCCGTGCCAGGTTTTCGATCGCTTCGAGGGTAGTCGGCTCGAGACAGATCTGGATATGCGAGACACCGAGCGCCGCGTAGCCCGCGAGTTCTTCGGCAATTGCCTCCGGCTCACCGTTCAGCGGCACAATCGCGTCCGTATCGGTCCCGCCGGGCAAACGCGTCCACCACGGATCCGCGCTGGCATCGGCGACGAGTACCGTGACCGTGCGCGACAACCCGGCCGGGTCACGACCGGCTGCACGGCAGGCTTCGTCGACCTTGTCCATGAGTGTACGTGCACCGTCGATGGTGTTGCGTGTCGCGTCGTAATACGCATTCCACTGGTCGGCGTAACGTGCAACGATGGTAAGCATTCTTGGCGTCTTCCCACCGATGAGGAGCGGCGGCCCCTCGGGCCGCGGGCCCCGAGGCTTCAACTCGCAGGCCTGTGCCGCGTAGTACTCTCCCTCGAAATCGACAGTGCCCTGCTTGAGCAACGTGTGCATGATCTGGACAGCTTCCTCAAACCTGCTGATCTTGTTGTCGAAGGGATAGCCGAACGCGCGATACTCGTGGCGGTGGTAGCCTGCACCGATGCCGAGGATCAGACGCCCGCCGCTGACTTCGTCGAGCGTCTCGGCCATTTTCGCGAGCATTGCGGGATTGCGAAAACCGGTACCCAGCACCAGCGTGCCAAGTTCGACGCGTGTCGTAATGGCCGCCATCGCCGTTAGCAGCGTCCAGGCCTCCCAGTAGCCACGCGCGCTCTCCTCGCCTTCGAGCAGGTACAGCCAATGATCGACGACCCATACGGAGTCGAAACCCGTGTCCTCGGCGAGCCGCGTCATCGCCGCCACTTCGCTCCATCGACGCGTGCCCGGTCCGCGCATACCGTCGCCCTGGGGCATCATCAGCCCGACCTTCATCGGGCCAGGTCCTGTACTTTTCGTTCGCTCATGGGCGCTCCTTATCTGCAGATCGGCGGTTGGTAACATGAACGGATCGATAGGCGTGTTTGGTCCGCATCGCGAGGACCATACCCCGATCAGCTACAAAATGGGGTCAAGTAGGTAATTATCTCCATCACGCATATTTTCTTCGAGCCAGGTCGCGGCGTCAGCTTTCGTCGGCACGGTCAATGGCACCTCGCCACGGTCAGCCGTTATTTTAGCGCGTAGTTGTTCGGTCCCTACTTGGTCAAGCTCAAAGGTCTCCGGGTCAAGCACCACGCCATAAATGTCACGCGCCGTGTCAAAACTAATGATCTCATCACGCACATGCTCGCACACCTTTTGCGCCGAACGCTTAAGCGGATCTCCGAAACCGCCGCCGCCTGTAGATACGCCAACCCAGCGTTGTCCCGGTTCAATCTGCAGGTAGCCCTTGGCCGAGCAGTAATCTCGGTGTCCGCCGTCAAGGGTTTCACGGTAATTGCCGCCGCCGATACCCGGGGTACCTCCGAAAACACCAAAAGCTGGATTTGAGGCACCGTCGCCAGAATTGTAACAATGCATTGGCGCTCCATAGGGCTGCACGCCAACACGAATACCTGCCCCTCCCATGGTCTTGCCTTGTCCCATGGAATCGGCCTCAATCTGACAATAGTCAACCATTAAGGGGTAGAGGAGTTCATGCACCTCAACGCTCCCAATCTTCAAACCGCCCAAGGCCGATGACAGCATCGTCAAGGGCCACCCATCAGCATTTTTCGAAGCACCCCCGCCAGATGCGCCATTGAAGAACACTGCAGCCCACTCGGCCGGTTCGTCGCCGCGGTTATCAATACCCGAAATCGAGGGTGCACATTGAAAGCTGCCGTAACCTGCTGACGTCCGGTCGGGGGTAGCCTGCGCTAGGGCCTTCCATACCGCTTCCATTTCCTGCGTTGCCGGTGTCAAGGTCGCCATTGCGGTTGCCGCCGGATATTTGGCTTTCACAATCGAACCTTCCGGCGCCTCACAACTGATGTGACGCAAACAACCCTCGTTATGTGGAATGTCCGGATCAATTGCACATAAAACTGGGATCCCGGAGGAAGCTTCCATTACCCCCTGCGTACCGTTGACGCCGCCGCCACCCTGTGGCGCGCTGCCGGAATAATCCACGTGAACATGGTCGTCTTTGACCGTTACTTCCGCGCGTACGGTCAGGTTGGTGTTACCCATCCCGTCTGAATCGATCCAGGATTCACCAACATAGCTGCCATCAGGGATCGCACGGATCTCATCACTCGTGCGCCGATTCGCATAATCAAGAATGGCATCGATGTAGCGGGTTAGTTCGTCCGGACCGTATTCGTCGATGAGTTCCACCATGCGTCGCTTGCCGTTCCAGATCGAACCAAGCTGCGCCATTAGATCCCCATACAGCATGTCTTTGTAACGCACGTTCGCGAGGTACATGTTGATGACGTCCTGCCGCGGCTCACCACGTTCGTAAAACTTAATCGGCGGCAGCTGCAAGGCCTCCTGCCATACGTTCTTGGCACTCGGTGCAATACTCGTTGCCTCATACGCGCCACAGTCGAGTTGGTGCCCCTTGGTTACCGACCAAAATAAGTGTTCACCCTTGTAGAACACCGGACACGCAGTGACGAAGTCGCCCACATGGGTATTGCCACTATAAGGATCGTTACTAACGATCACATCTCCGTCTTCAATCTTGCCTTCGAAAGCCTTGACCATCGACTTCAAGATCACATGCAGTGAATTGGTGTGGACCGGTAAGGCATCCATCATGCATACCTGACGCGCCTTGGCGTCATAGATGGCGCACGAAAAGTCTCTTGCCAAAGCCAAGATCGATGTCCAGGCCGTGTACTCCAGGGTCAGTGTCATCTCCCTGGCTATGGTATTAAAGCGGTTCAGGATCACCGAGAAGGTGATCGGATCGATATCCCCGTCCGGTAGCAGCGAGATCGGGCTTTCTGACGCGAAATTTTCAACAGGTTCGACTGTGCTCATACGAACTACTCCTGCTTATGCCAAACCGGACTTACACATTAACATGTGTATAGATTGATTTTCTTCTCAACATTAAAATCGTATCTGGCTGCCGACGAAACCCGCGAGCACAAATAATTAGAGCAGTCACTAAACAGTACCCAGTAAAAATAGCACGATACCTCAACTTCCACGACCTTTTGTGGCTGTAAAGATTTTCGACAATCTAGCTGCTCGATCGATCATTTCGAGCGTCACTGGAATTAACGCCGTTGCCTTTCCACATACTCATGGCCCGATCGAGCTCGCGCTCGACATAACCTGGCAATGTGCTTCCCTGCGCCGCGAGGTGCGCCTTGAGCACTGGATAGTGTTCTTCGACAAGCTGGTAAAGGAGGGTACGTTCCGGGTGATGGCGTTCATAGCGCGGCGCAGCAACGCTCTCACTGGCTTCCCTGCCAGCAGGCAACGGCAACATATTCGCGTCCTTGCGAAGTTGTCTTGCCGCCTACCCTAATAGGCCTGTTGGGCTTCGTCGCAGGGAATGATCTCTTTGGGGTTCGCGACAAGCCAACTTCGGCGACGCGCGAATGTCTCTTGTGGGCACAAAGCGGAAGTAGCTCCCCTTCCCGTGAACGTCTGTTGCTGAGCGAAGGAGACATTCGACCGTTGTCTGGCGCGGTCAGTGCTTAGAAACGACAACCGCAGTTTTTAGAACTTATGGCAACGTAACAGGCGCGCGACTGGCAGCCCAAGTTCGATATGCGTCCACAAAGGGCAGCCTTTCGAAACGCCCCGAGGTTTCACTAGTGCACATCTCTCGGT
Source organism: Gammaproteobacteria bacterium (assembly GCA_021773835.1). Lineage (GTDB taxonomy): Bacteria > Pseudomonadota > Gammaproteobacteria > UBA11873. The sequence goes on along the minus strand of JAJFJQ010000062.1, from coordinate 448,315 downwards.
TGGCGTCAAAAGCGGCCCGGGCTTCCTTCGGTGGTGCAATGCCCAGGGTTTAATACGCGCCCACGATGGGGAGCCTCCATTGAAATTAATCTCAGACTAACCGTCTTCTGTCACACTGAATTTGACCAACCGCCGGATAGTTTTTTGTCGGCGGTAGATACGCTTAGCCTCAGCCTTCTGCACCGTTCGGCAGATCGATCGCAAATAACCAGGTGCCGTCGGCTTGGCGTCTTACAACCTCAACCGATTTGCCGCTCATCTCTAGTACCTCGCCGTCCGGACCTGTCCCCGTGAGGCTCCAAGTCCCGCCGGTCACCGCAATGTCACCGGTCTGAACGGCTTCTTTCGCCACCATGCTAATTTTTGGTTTTAGCGCGATGAATGCTTCCATCACCTGACGGACCGCGGCTGTTCCAGTGACCGTACCCTCTTCCGTTACGAAGGCGGCGTCTTTTTCGTACATTGCCAATGCCGCTTCAACGTCGGCGTTATTGATAGCCTCAATCAGGCAGTCGTTTACTTGCTCTGGTTTGTGCGCTGGCATAATCGTGTCCTCCTGGTTGCAATAAAATCATTTAACCCCATCGCTAGTGTAATGGAAGTCATCTCCAACACTAGCTTCATTGCAACCGACCGCAATTGCATTAGCACCTAGCGTTCCCAGCTCAGCTGTTGGTCAAGTTGTCGAGCCCGGTCACGGTTGACGATATTGACCTTAGGTGCAGATCCCGTTGCGGAAACGGAATTTCAATATTGGCCTCTGCGAAGCCCTCGTTTACCGCCATATGAACACCATGAATTACCGGTAGCCGATCGGATAAGTCGCGAATATACAGCTGAATTTCAAAATCTAACGAACTGTCACCAAAGCCCAAAAATAGCGCTTGCGCCGCCGGTTCACGCAAGACTTTCTCTTGTGCGTTGGTCGCATCTGACATCACTTTCAAGGCCGTCTCGACATCGGACCCATACGCGATCCCAATATTGATTTTTACCCGAATTATTGGATCACTCAGCGTCCAGTTTACAAATCGCTCAGTGATGAAATTCTTATTCGGTACAACTATCTCCTTATTATCCCAATCGACTATAGTGGTTGCGCGGATCCGGATCCGTGCGACCTTTCCTGTGAGTTCGCCAATCGTCACCGTGTCACCGACGCGGATTGGTCGCTCGAATAGCAGGATCAAACCGGAAATAAAATTTGCGACGATCTCTTGCAGACCGAAGCCGAGCCCAACACTTAGCGCTGCTACTAACCACTGAATTTGTGACCACCGGGCGCCAAGGGCACTGAGCGCCACGGTGATTCCAATTGCAGTGATCGCATATTGAGAAAGGGTCGTGATCGCGTAACGACTACCAGGTTGCAATGGCAGCCGTTGCAATAGTCCAATTTCCAAAACGCCAGGCAAGTTTTTGGCCGCGATCGAGGTGATGGCGATAATGATCCCGGCCAATAGCACAGTCGCCAGCGTTATCGCTTGGAAATCGGTACCGTCAACCCCAGGCACCTCAATCTCCCAGAGATTTACCGACTCCAATATTCCCAGTGCCGGTAACGCGCCCTGCCAGGTAAAATACAAACCAACCGCAAACGACCACCCGATGAGGTTACTTAACATCATTCGGGTCTGCGAATTAATGGTCGCAATGTCGATCGGAATATCGTCCTCACTCATCTTCGGCGACTCGCCATCATTATCGCCGCTTGCCTGCGCCGCTTCACGGCGTTCCCGCGCCCGTTTCAACGCAAGTCTTGACTCAGCGAGCATGAGCCAGCGCATGGCTAAACTTCGCACAACAATGGCAACTAAAATCAGCAGCCCCGTTTGCATCAAATAGCGATTTAAATTCAGCGCTGTGTAGTAGTAACCAATCGCGGCCAGTAACGCGAAACTTATAGGCAATACTAATACGATCGCGCCGAGCAAGATGTGAAAGCGGGTGATCAACGCAGCGGGGTAACGCAGACCAAGATATCTCACCATCACGCCGTCGCGATGCACCAGCCGGAAGACAAACAAAATGACCGCGCCCATCGCTGCGATGAAAGCGAGCCGCCCGAGCCCGTATTGGTACGACGCGTTGTCTTGGTTCTCGAAGAATACGGCAACGAAATAAGCGGGGATAAAAGCAATCAGCAATCGATTCGTCATTCGGCGTAGATCGGTAGTTAGCCAATCTCGCCACCGGAAGTGTTGCAGGCCAAGGCCGTTCTCGCGTAGTAGCCGCCGCATCCAGATCAAAACGAAAACAATTGGCGCAAGCGACCACAGTGCATGCGCCAGTGCCAAACTGAACTCAGAAGGGTCATTTGCGTCGCGTAGGAGTGTCGCGCAAAGCGCGAGTAAGATCGCCCACGGAGATGCGAGTACCAAGGATGCCGCAATTGCTGCGAGCGTATAGCGGAACTTATCCGTTCGAATATTGCGCACATTCGCGGCGACAGCAGAGAGCGCGAGCGTAAGTCTGCCTCTCATACCGAACATTAGCGCCACCCCAACTATTAATGCGCCAGAGCGTAGCGGGGATTCACTGAAACCTTGACCGGCATCGCGAATTACCCGGCGCCACGTGTCTATCGATAATAACCAATCGACCGCCCGCGCCGTGTCGACCAAAGTCTGGATCCCGAGCATTGGTGCGTTGGGGATCCAGGTAATTTTTTTGTCCAGATAATCCCCATACGATCGAACCGTGGTGGCGAGTTGTTGTGCAGAGAATTCTGCATCGCCGAGTGACCTGAGATAATTTGAGTAGTTCAGCGCCAGCAGTTCGAGCAGGCTCACTTGATCCTGTAGTGCAACACTCAACTGCTTCTGTAGGTCGGTTTTCGCGTCCCGCTCTAACGACGCCTGTGAATTCAACGCGATGCGTCGCTGGGCTTCGAGTTCGATATCCGACAACTCGCTGATTACATCGTCGATTTCAATACTACGTAGCCCGATACGTGCAACCGTTTCTTTGCGTATCTTTGAATCTTGCAGTAGACGTCTGAGATCTGGGATATGGCGGCGCTGGTCTATCAGCAGGTGACCAAGACCCGCACCATAGCCGGCATACTTGAGCCGATCTCGAGCACGCTCGTATTCCTTTCCTAGCGCTACATGCTGGGCTCCAAGCCGCTCCGCTTGATCAGCAATCGCTGGCTGGCTTTCGATCACTCGCGACAGCTCACGACCGAACTCAACGTTCTCATTGATAATTTGACGGATCAAGGGGTGGCTCGACGTCGCGTCGTCCTGCTCGCGCATGGCCTTTTCAATCAACGAATTCGCTGTATCGCGCCGCCGGCCGAGCGACAGTTCTTGTAGTTCAGTTGTCCGTCTCACCTGGGTCGCGAGCTCAGTGGCGGCTAACTCATGTTTTGCGCGCGCCAATTCGAGACGGATTGATTGGCTCAGCAGCTCACTGTCCAATCGACGCAACACGTTTCTAAGCGAAGCGAGCTCTAACTCGATTACGGTCTTTTCCGCGTTGTTTACGTCACCGCTTGGCGCATCTGTCGCAAGCCGCAGCTCAACCTCCAATTCTGTGATTCGCGCGCTAGTGCTTTCGCGCTCGAGCCGGATCTGTTCGGGTCTTTCGACCAGCGCACGCTGTTCATCCTCGGTTGCGAACAAAGTATCCTCAAGCGCCGCACGCCGTGATTCTGCCTGTCGATATAGCCGCTCGATTTCAGCCGCCGCTAATGCTTTTTCACTGCGACTGACGACCTTTCGCGAGGCCTGCTGCTCAACTGCCGCAAGCTGGCTGCGAAGCGCTTTTAGCGTTTCCGGACCACGTTTGATCGCTTGCTCGAATTCACCGGCGACTTGTTCGTGGCGTTTGCCTGCTTCAACGAGATCGCGCGCATTCGTATAGATTCGGCGCAAGCGCTCCCCTACCGGGTTGTCCTCGTCATAGCGCGAGGCGACGGCGCTCAACTGCGCGTCAATATCGGCAACTTCGATCGCGTGCACAGTTACCGGTTGTGTAACGGCAACAATATTGGCCACGAAGACTATGAGGCTCAAACGGTATTTCAACATCCGCGCAATCACCTAATCATTAGAAGTAGCGCCATGCATAGTAAATTGCACCTAAGCGAATTGACATGGCTCCGCAGTTATTCGAGATACTTTGTGGTTTAACCTGCTCGCAGGTCAACTCCGAGTCCTCTTAAGGATCATCATCTGGTAGCATCTCAACCATGCCATGGAGAGTGTTCATAAGCGCCGTCTGCTCGATCACGTTTAATTGCTGTATTGCCGATGTCAAATTGCATTACGAGGCGCCAGATTTTCTCGATGGCCCGATTGTCGCGAACTCAATGCTAGGAACGACCTATGCCTATCGCGCGCGTGATATCTACGACCCGACGACCTTACAGATCACGGTTGTCACCCTGCCCAAAGCGGCACTATCTGCTGGTGAATTTTCCACCGAACACTGTATCCAGTTATTTTTGACCGAGGTCGCTAGAGACCATTCCCGCTTCTTTGCGGTACCGGTGGAACAAGCTCTGGAAGCAGGCGCCCTCCAATTACAGCAGATTCGTTGGACACGTAAGGATACCGCCGTTGGAATGACCGGGGTGACCAGCTGTGGACTGGAGCAAGATCGCTACGTCTCAATTAATTTTCAAGATTCTTTGACTCGCGCAACACACACCTTTCCGGCGATCCGTCAAAGTCTAAAGTCGCTCGGTATAAACGAATGAGTGCGACACCGGCTTCACACGGTACTGATGCTCGTCGATTCCGATATTACGATTTGCTAATGGCGGGATTCGTGACCGTCCTACTGTGCGCGAACCTGATCGGGCCGGCAAAGGTTTGCCAATTGGAATTGCCATTCGTCTTACCGATCATCGGCGCGAGCATCGTCTTTGGCGCCGGTAATATTTTTTTTCCCATCAGCTACATTTTTGGCGACGTGCTAACCGAGGTCTACGGATACGCACGCGCACGAAAGGTCATTTGGGCTGGGTTCGCAGCCATGATCTTCGCGACGACAATGGCGCATACCGTCCTGAGCCTTCCGCCAAGTCCAACCGAGCCGTTTAACGAGGTATTACAGCCGGCGCTGGTAACCGTTTTCGGCAATACCTGGCGCGTCGTGGTGGCCTCTGTGGTTGCGTTTTGGATCGGCGATTTTGTTAACGCCTATGTGCTAGCGCGAATGAAGGTTGCGATGGCAGGCCGTCATCTGTGGATGCGCACAATTGGCTCCACAATTGTCGGGCAAGGGATAGATAGCCTGATCTTCTACCCGGTGGCGTTCTACGGGATCTGGGATAACGCGTCGCTATTCGCGGTGCTGGCATTCAATTGGGGTTTTAAGGTTGGGGTCGAAGTTTTGATGACCCCGGCTACGTACGCGACGGTGGGGTTTCTGAAGCGTCGCGAACAAGTCGATTTCTACGACACCGAGACCGACTTTACGCCCTTTGCTATCGACGACCGCTGATCGTCGAAACCGGGTAACGAGGTGGTTATTCTCCGCACAGCGCCGTGTCTCCGACACTGCCATCGCCGCTGAATTTTTCCATCTGGTGACGACCCTGGTTTTTACTGACGGCGAAATTCAGGCAAAAAAATCCCCGCTGGGGGGGCGGGGTAAGAGGGGGAGTTAAGGGGAAGTTAACGGTTATGGAATCTACTGGTGTTAGTCGGCGAAAGACCGGAACAAGTTCCACTTTTGTGTTTAAAATTGTCACAGGACTATTACGAAATTGTTAAATCGTTTCTGGAACATACGCTTATATAACTTATTGCATGTTTATTCTCGATTTGATTGCCAATCTTCAGCACATTCAGAATCACCGCGCTATCGGCTCGCAAACGCGTGTTGGGCGTTGGCGTGCCGATCATTAGGCGCTTAATCATGCACCGCGTACCCCCTGCCGTTAGCCTCCTGCGGGTCAGTAAAAGCTACGGCCGGGCGAGCACCGAACAGCATGTCCTCGTCAACGTAGATCTCACTATCAAGCGTGGCGAATTTATCGTCGTTCTGGGCCGCAGTGGCTCAGGAAAATCGACCCTGCTTAATTTGCTCGGTGCCATGGATCGCCCGACCAGTGGCCACATCCAAATCGACGGCACTGATATCTCTGGTCTCGAGGAAGGCAAACGGACGAAATTTAGAAGGACAGCCTTGGGCTTTATTTTCCAGGCCTATAATCTCATCCCGACATTGAGCGTGCTTGAGAATGTCCAACTGCCGCTTGCGCTGAACGGGATATTCGATGACGCGCCGGCGCTGCAATTACTCGAAGATTTGGCGCTTGCTCACAAAGCCAACGCATGGGCCGAGGATCTATCTGGTGGTGAACAACAACGGGTGGCGATAGCTCGCGCCTTGGTACATTCGCCGAGCCTGATACTGGCCGACGAACCGACGGGCAATCTCGACATTGAAACCGGCCGTGAAATCATTCATTTAATCGACGATCTTGCGCGCCGCAGTGGCCAGACACTGATCATGGCGACACATAGCCAGGAGGTCATCGGCTATGCCGATCGCGTGCTGACAATCCGTGATCGCAAACTCGTGGAAGTATAAGCTCCGCCATGGCTCCGCTTGTCTATGTGGCATTTTCTCGGCACCTCACAAAACATCCTTGGCAATTGGGGCTGGCCCTGCTCGGAATCGCGGTCGGGGTTGCCGTAATTGTCGCAATCCGGCTAACCCAGCACAGTGCCTTCGAGGCATTTGACGCGGCCACCCGCACGACCGTTGGCCAGGCAAGTCACCGGCTTGTTGGCCCCAACGGGCAGGTTAACAATGAGATATATCAGCGCTTCGCGCTGGCCTTTCCAGCGATACCGATGACCCCGGTAATCAATCGGCGTGTCACGCTACCGAACCATGCACGCACCATTGAATTGCTCGGTATCGATCCGATTTCGAGGACCGAGATTGGCTCCGATGGCCGCACGGAGCGGATGTCGTTCGACCCAGGGGAACTTATCGCGGAGCCATATACCGCTGTCGTGAATCAAACGACGGCCGCCGAGTTGGGTGTGCAAGAAGGCTCGTCGATCACCGTGCGATCCGGCGGAACTGCAACCAGCTTGAAGATCATCGCGCTGCTTCCGCAAGCACACTCGCCCGGGGGAATCGTAAACGGCTTGATCGTCGTCGATATTGCGACCGCCCAAGAGGTACTGCAAATCTATCAGGACATCGGCCACATCGATTTTCGCATCGATGATCCGAAAATGGCAAACCAACTTGGACAGGCGCTCACCACAGATTACGCAAGCACCCTTCAATTAATCGATCTCGCCGCACAATCACTCAATATTAAGCGCATGACGGCTGCGTTCTATTCAAACCTCAATGCCTTGAGCTTAATGGCGCTGCTTGTAGGAATGTTCTTGATCTACAACACCGAAACGTTTTTGGTACTGCAACGTCGAGATATTTTAGGCCGCTTGCGCGCACTCGGCGTCAGCCGACGGCAGATCCTAATAAGTATTCTGCTCGAATCGAGCTGCATTGGCGCCATCGGCAGCCTTGGCGGCATTATCTTTGGCATATTTTTGGCCAACGGCTTGCTCGGTATCGTGTCGACCACCATCAACGATCTGTATTTCAAGACATCAATCGACACGCTTTCAATTGCCCCGGTGACCTTACTGGTGAGTTTCGTGGCGGGCATCGGGGCGACACTATTCGCAGCGTTGGTCCCAGCCGTGCACGCTACTCGAATCGAACCGACGCTGGTCCTCAACAGAAACGGATTACGGCCGCTCAGCATCCGCCGGGTCTGCTTGATTACTGGGATCCTATTTATCCTTTGCAACCTACTGGCATGGCTCGTACTTGAGTATTCGCAAACTCCAAACGCAGGCTTTGCCGGTATCAGCCTGGTCGTGTTTGGATTCGCCGCGATCTGCCCCCTGGCCATCGTTGCGCTGTCCGCCGCTGCCCGATGGCTACTCGGTTCGCGTCGCTTTCTGCCCGAACGCCACGGTCTACGCACGGTGAGCGTCGCGGTTAATCGAACCGGTACTGCAACCGCGGCCTTGATGATTGCAACGGCCGCGAGCATCGGCATCGGGATAATGGTTACCAGCTTTCGCGCTTCGGTTACCGACTGGCTCGACAGTGCCCTGCGGGCGGATCTCTACATCGCAGATGCGCAATTCGACAATCAATCCGAGGGCAGCAAAATAGCCCCCGAATTCGTCGAACATATTGAAAGCTTGGCGGCTGTTAACGCCACCAGTACTGTTTTGCGTCGGCAGGTCACAACCGCAGGTAGTACGGTGCGCTTATCCGCCTACAGATTGAACGACGTGGCGCGCAAGGGGTTCAGCTTCAAGGTCGGTGACGCAGATTCGATTTGGCCGCAATGGCAGGACCACGATGTTGTTATCGTCACAGAGCCCTACGCCTATCATCAAGGTTTAACCGTCAATGACGACATTCGGATACAGACGGAAGCGGGCGAGCGTAGTTTCCGCATTATCGGCGTCTACCTCGATTACGCATCCGAGCGCGGCAGCATTTCGATCAGCCGTAGTACCTATGATCGACATTGGCAAACCGTTGGCTACGATGGGATCGGTGTCTACGCCGATCCGGCTGTGGCACTGGGAGACTTGATGCAGGCTGTTGCCGCGACGATTGACGAAGACTCTAACCTCGCCATCAACACGGCGACAGAGCTCAAGCGTACCTCGCTCGAGGTATTCGACCGCACGTTTTTGATCACCGAGCTACTACGCGCAATTGCAGTCACGGTTTCGTTTATCGGGATCCTCGGCGCCCTATTGGCGCAACAACTCGAACGCACGCAAGAGTATGGAATATTGCGCGCAATAGGATTCACCAACCCGGAGATGCGCCGCACCGTACTCACCCAAACTTCCCTGCTCGGGATAACCGCCGCCGTGATTGCTATCCCCGTCGGCATATTGATGGCGGTCATTCTAATTGACGTGATCAACCCGCGATCATTCGGCTGGACGATGCTAATGGAGATCTCTCCCGCCTTAATCACAAAATCGTGCGCGATTGCGCTACTAGCGGCTTTGTGCGCTGGTTTTTACCCTAGCTATCGCGCGGCGCGGATTGAGCCGGCCGATGCCATGCGTTACGAGTAACATGCGCGGCTTTGCGATATTACTAATCGCGTTTCTCTCGCTCGTCGGGATCCATGCAAAACTCACGTCGTCGGACGAGAACCCGCGGACCGTAGCAGGTCTATTGACCGAATCGGATCCACCACCCGGATTCGAATACGCGTTGGAACCACGGCCATTTGAATTTCCGAAAGACCATTCGGCACATCCAAAATTTCGCTCCGAGTGGTGGTATTTCACCGGCAATGTCGAGTCAGCCAGCGGCGTACCGTTCGGTTTCCAACTGACGCTGTTCCGCTTTGCGATGCGGCCGCAGTCAAGCCAGTCGAATTCGCCCTGGCGAACAAACAACGTATACCTTGGACATTTCGCTGTCTCGGATATTACTGCCGGTGTTTTTCACAATTTCGAACGACAAAGTCGAGCTGTGTTGGACCTTGCTGGTGCGCGAGGTGATCCGCCTAGGATGTGGATCCGCGATTGGTCGATTGAGCTAATTGATGTTGAACAAGAGGTCTGGCGCCTTAAAGCGCAGGAAGCTGATGTGGGGCTGGACCTTGCCCTGAGCGCGCTTCGACCAATTGCAATGCAAGGCGACCGCGGACTTTCGAAAAAGAGCAAAGAATCCGGCAACGCTTCTTACTACTACTCTATCCCGCGAATGGCGGTTGCCGGTTCAATTTCGACCGCCTCAGGATTTCACACGGTAAATGGCAACGCCTGGTTCGATCACGAATGGAGCACTAGCGCGTTGGCCCAAGGCCAAATTGGATGGGATTGGTTTAGCCTCCAACTGGACAATGGCTTTGATCTCATGATTTACCAATTCCGGACTGAGAACGGTAAACCAGACACAGCGAGTCACGGCGTGGTGCTACATCCTGATGGTACATCGACAAAGTTGAGTCGGGAACAATTCGAGATCAAAGCGCAAGAATATTGGAAAAGCCCGAAAAGTGGATTGCGGTACCCGATTGCTTGGAGCGTTCATATTCCGCAACAAGCCTTGACATTAAATATACTCTGCAGGATGCCAAATCAAGAATGGCACAATAATTTTAGATATTGGGAAGGCGCCGTCGACGTTGACGGATATTTGGGCGAAAATCTAGTTACCGGCAGGGGTTACGTTGAACTAGTAGGCTATGAGTGAATAATTTTTCTGCGAAAAACTCGCATTGCACAACACGGATCCGCAATGGCTGTATTATTGGCAACATACATTTCGCCGTTTGCCCTGATTTCGCAAGGTTGCTGACATTGATGCAAAGTTTCGGTAACCACGACGATGGAATTATTTTATGAGCCAAAAGGCGCTAGAACGACGCTTCCTTACAATTCGCCCCGTACGGGTGTTTCGCGATATGGCCAAGGCCTATACGTTAATCATCACCTCGCTAGCAATTGCGCTGTGGTCGAAAGAACCGATACTTTGGTGTTTCGCGGCTGTCATCGTCGGAACACAGCAATACGCGCTTCAGATCCTATTGCACGACGCGTTACATATGCGTTTGCTATCGAGCCGCTCTGCAACCGATTTGATCGCGCGAATTGCATTATGTTACCCGCTCATAAGTCCACTATCTGGATTTCGACGAAAACACCTGGATCATCATCGACTGCTTGCGACTCCCGACGATCCAGATCGCTACTATCACCGAACTGAGGACAAAGCCACACGATGGAAGTTCATCATGTTTGCGACAGGAATTCGACCGGCACTATTCACCCTAAAAGCGATGCGGCGGTCACACCAAACCGTTAGTCGCGGTCAGAGGAAAAATCGTAGCCGATCCAATTCGACAGACTGGGTTTCGATTTTTGATTGGAGCATGATCGTGGTAGTGCAATTAGGGATCGCCGCGGTCTTAACTATGCTCGGAGGAGTTTGGGCGTTCCCATTGCTATGGTTTTTACCCTATTTCTTTCTCGTTTATGTCGCACAGAGCTTGCGATCGTTCGCCGAGCATGCGCAACCAATTGCCGATAAGGATGCAGAGGATCAGCGGTATATTACATACGTCAGTTCTCCGCTTGAACGGTGGTTTTTCGCGCCAAACTATATGAACTATCACGCTGAGCATCATATGTACCCCAGTGTGCCCTACTACCACCTGCCGGAACTTCGTAGCTACCTTGAACGGGAAGGACGCATGAACGACGTTGAATATCGCGATAGTTACCTCGGATTTATTGCAAAATTCTGGCGTGCCCTACCCATCGACACTAGTGACAGTCAGGCAATTCAATCGCCCTCCGCAGCGAACGTCTAGCGACGTTTGATCGCGGTATAGCTGGATTTGACCCGGATTCTAGTGGATTGTATCGATGTCAAGTGCTCGGTTTGCGGCTCTAGCAATACGCGGCCCTACGCGCGCGGATGGGATTTCGAATACGGCACCACGCTCGACGAATTCACTATGGTGCAATGTGTAGCCTGCTCCCATATTTACTTGAACCCGCGACCGGCCGTAAATGAGCTAAATCGAATTTACCCACCGAATTACTATTCTTACGACATGGAAAAAAGTGTCAACGCCTTCGCTTTGAGAGTTAAGCATTGGCTAGAGGCACGTAAGATTACCAAAATGCTGTCCTTGTGCAGCGCTGATGCGCCGCAATGCCTAGATATTGGTTGCGGCGATGGTCGGCTACTTGATCGGCTGGCTGAACAAGGAGTCCCACCTGAAAATTTATATGGAGTGGAACTTAGTCCTAAGGTTGTCGATGAACTCGACCGGAAGGGTTATCACGGGTATGAGGGGCGAGTAGAGGAGCTATCACTCCCGGCAAACCACTTCGATTTGATCCTAACGTGTCAAGTTATCGAACACGTCAGCGACCCCGCCGAAATGTTTCAAGCAGTTAATCGGATCCTCGCACCGGGGGGGATATTTATTGTCGAAACACCAAACACCGATTGCCTCGACGCACGGATTTTTCGTAAGCGATATTGGGGCGGTTATCACTTTCCTCGTCATTGGAATCTTTTTAACCGCAAATCAATTGCACGGCTCGGCAAGGATTCCGGACTAGAAACTGTCACAGTGGAGACGTTCGTATGCGCAGTATTTTGGATATATCCGTTTCACCACTGGCTCCGTGAACATCATGCGCCGCGTAAAATATATCGCCTATTTTGGCCTTCGGTGAATGTGCCCTTGCTGGCGTTTTTCACGCTCGTTGACATCGTACTTGCACCGCTCGGGCTAGCCGGCAATCTACGGGGAGTTTTCAAACGACCCGAGGTTTAACGGCTTACCCCATATGGTATCGTTTGGCCGATAGACATAACCCCCACTCCGCGTTCCTAATTATATCCAGTCGCAACAAGCCGATGAGGAATACGGTTTATCCGACTACTTTGTAGCAAGGCGTATAGACCTGTCCCGGTAAACGCATACGCTGATCAGCGACGAACGATCTCAACAGTGAATCTAACGCCTGCGCAATGTCGCGGTCCGCGTGCAACTCGAACGGCCCGTGTGTTTCGACAGCCCTGACCCCCTCTTCTTTGACATTCCCCGCGACGATTCCGGAAAAAGCGCAGCGCAAATTACAGGCTAGTTCGTGTGGCGCGAGGTCGCGACGAAGTTCTAGTTGCGCCATCGCCGCATGCGTGGCCGGAAACGGATGCTGAAATCGGCTGTCGATCGTCAACGACCAATTAAAATACGACGCATCATCGATCTCATCGCGATGTATCAAAACTGTATCGATTTCTCGGCGCAACCGCCTACCCACCGCCGCCGGGTCGTCAATGATGATCTCGTATCTTTCGCTAAAGTCTTGACCGAGCGTGCTTTTAATAAAACTATCAAGCGCCAAGAAATAGGACTCACTGCTGCGCGGCCCGGAAAAGATCAATGGTAATGGGTGATCCACATTTGCGGGATGGGACAATACACCCAACAGAAAAAGGATCTCCTCTGCCGTACCGGCACCACCGGGGAAAACAACTACGCCGTGGGCCAAACGTACGAAGGCTTCGAGGCGCTTCTCAATATCCGGCAGTATAGCCAGCTGGTTGACGATCGCGTTTGGCGCCTCTGCGGCAATGATGCCTGGCTCCGTTATGCCGATATAGCGTCCGTTGCGGATCCGCTGCTTCGCGTGCCCTATCGCGGCACCCTTCATCGGCCCTTTCATTGCACCTGGACCACAGCCAGTGCAGACATCGAGCCCGCGCAAGCCCATCTGATAACCCACTTCTTTAGTGTACTCGTATTCCAGTTGGCCAATGGAATGGCCGCCCCAGCACACGGCTAGCCCTTGCTGTACGCCCGGCCGAACCAATTGCGCATGGCGCAAGATCCGAAATACAACCTCAGAAATTCCATCAGAGGTTGACACCTCCAGCAATCGCGTCGCTGACAAGTCATTGGCAACAAAGACAATATCCCGAAGGACGGAAAAAAGATGTTCCCGTGCACCGACAATTATCTCGCCATCGACGAATGCAGTAGCCGGCGCGTTTTTTAAATGGAGTACGATTCCGCGGTCCACCTGCTCGAATTGAACATCGAAATCCTTATATATTTCAAATAGTTGTCTAGCATCGTCGGAATTGATCCCGCTAGTCAAAACGGCCAATGCACAGCGTCTAAACAGGCCATAAATTATACTGTTCTGTGCAACGCACAAGTCATTCACTTCGGCCGCCGAAAGTACCGCGAGGCCCGTCTCAGGGCGTACTGTCGCGAAGCGGATCGTTTGGCCGGGTATTGCAGTCATAATTGGTAGGATCACCTAGTTAACGGAAACAGTTGAAGTCTTTTCTTATGATCCTATAATATTCTCCACAAGATCAGAAGATTAACTGATCAAAATAAGATCAATGATTAGGATCGCGTCGTAACTCACTTACCTATGACGCATTGGGGGGACGTTCCAAATGGCAGCAAAAATGATGTCTGAGGGATTTGGGGATTTAGTCGAAGAGCTAAAACAGCTCGAGGATTTTTTCCCGTTACTAGGAGCCGTCGACGACCACGGCGATTTCGACGAAGCCGACCTCGAAGATGACATTCGTGAGCTGGAACAGCTCGTCGCCGTCGCCGGCGAACCTACAGACGAGCACTCACAGCGGGCACTCGCCTACCTGCAAACGGAACTCGCGCGTAAGCGAGCACGCCTGGATGGATTCTAGTTAGATGCCACCAGCACCCGCCGGGAACATGTTCAAGCGCTATAGGCGCGCTACCCGAGCGCGCAGATAGTCGGCAAATTCGGTACTGAGCTCTGCGTGTTTTAACGCGTAGTCTATGGTTGCCTCAAGATAACCTAGCTTGGCCCCACAATCATAACGGGTTCCAGCGAATTCGTAGGCGAGTACCTGTTGGCGATCGAGCAAGGTAGCGATCGCGTCTGTCAATTGTATTTCCCCGCCCGCCCCGCGCTGCGTTTGCTCTAGTATATTCATTATTTCGCCGGGCAGAATGTAGCGTCCAACGACGCCTAAATTGGATGGCGCGACGTCTGGATGCGGCTTTTCTACGATGCTGTGCATCTTGCCGATACGCTCTTCGATCGATTTTATTTCAACAATACCGTAGCGCATGGTTTCGTCCTTCGGTACCGGCTCAACCGCAACGACCCCGGAATTAAAATGTGAAAATACGTCGACCATTTGTTTCAAACATCCGGTAGCACCACCATCGATTAGATCGTCGGCTAATAGTACGGCGAATGGTTCGTTACCGATTGCTGGTTTTGCGCACAGAACTGCATGCCCAAGGCCTAACGGCTCAGCCTGCCGGATATAAATACAAGCGACATCCGGTGGCAGGATATTTTGCACAAGATTAAGCATTTCAGATTTTCCACTCTTCTCGAGTTCGACTTCGAGTTCATATGCTTTATCAAAGTGATCTGGGATCGATCTTTTCGTGCGGCCGATAACAAAAATCAACTCCTTTATGCCAGCTTCGACTGCCTCTTCGGCCGCGTACTGGATCAGTGGCTTATCGACTATTGGTAACATTTCTTTTGGGTTCGCCTTCGTCGCCGGTAAAAACCTGGTCCCCATTCCGGCAACTGGAAAGACTGCCTTGCGTACTACGGTCGTCATTGATTACCCCGGGTAAAATTTAATACGTTCGCATTATTTTCGGATTCACCAATCGTTTTAGTCAACTCGGGCACGGCTTCAATCAGTAGTCGTCGGATCCCAGCCTCGTCAAATATGTCGCAAGCGTGGACTAACGCTTCGAAGATTTCCTGGATCCGTTTTCGATCGGTTTTCGAATGTCCCGCCAGCATGAGCTTGCTGTGAGAGGATTGCGACAGATCTTCTTCCGCGTGAAATAATTCTTCGTGTAGCTTTTCCCCGGGGCGCAGGCCAGTAAATACAATGGAAACGCCGTCACCGGGCTCACGTCCGGAGAGACGGATCATCTGCTCTGCTAGGTAAGCAATATTGATCGACTGCCCCATATCAAGCACGAAAATTTCACCACCCTCTCCAATCGCTGACGCCTGAAGAATTAGTTGGCACGCTTCGGGGATCGTCATAAAGTAACGCGTGGCATCCGGATGTGTGACTGTGACAGGCCCACCGTCTCGAATTTGCTGGCGGAATAACGGGACCACACTACCAGCTGAGCCAAGTACATTGCCAAAACGTACGGTGATAAAGCGGGTTTCAGCGTCGTGATTTTTGCTTTCGCAGATCAGTTCTGCAAATCGCTTTGTCGCTCCCATAATGCTACTTGGCTTTACCGCCTTATCAGTAGAGATGAGAACGACGTTTTCACACCCGTGACGTTCCGCAGCGGCTGCAACCTCGTAGGTACCGATCACATTGTTACGCACCGCTTCGCGAGCCTGGCTCTCAAGTATTGGTACGTGTTTGTAGGCAGCTGCATGAAACACTAAGCGCGGCGAAAAAGTCGTGAATAGCTGGTTCAAAGCGACGCGGTCACACACATCACCAATAATGCTATGCAGGCCGAGATGAGGGAATTTCTCGCGCAGTTCTCTGTCAATCTGGTACAGATTGAATTCACTGTGATCGAAGACGATCACTTTAGAGGCGCCAAGGCGTGCAACTTGCCGGCATAACTCGGAACCAATCGAACCGCCACCGCCGGTTACAAGTACCGCCTTACCGACCAGAGCGGACTGGATGACTTGCCAATCGAGTTCTATCTTGTCGCGCCCTAACAGATCGTCGATCGATACTTCACGCACCTCCTGCAAACCAACTTTCCCAGACACAATATCTTGGATCCGTGGCAACGTACGGAACGGACGTCCCGACTGTTCACACATATCGACAATATGTTGCATTTCTGCGTTAGTCGCAGACGGCACCGCGATAATCAGTGAATCCACCTCGTAACGGTGAGCAATAGACGACAGATCTTTGACCGGCCCAAGTACGGGAACGCCATGAATACGTGCCTTCAATAGAGCAGGCTCATCATCGACCAAGCCAACGGGGATATAAGAACCGTCGCGTAACATATCGCGCACAATCATTTCGCCACTGGTACCAGCGCCAATGATTATCACCCGCTGCCCACCCGAGATGTTATGCAGGCTTAAGGAGTGGTCTTTCCACAGGCGGTAGGCAAGTCGCGGGCCACCAAGCAGGAAAACCAGGAAAAATGGGTAGAGGATCAACAGCGACCTTGGAATATCTTCAAGTCGATTGATAACGAATAGCACAAGCGCGATCGACACGGACCCTAGCGCCGCGGCGCGGATGATATTCCATAAGTCTTGTAGGCTTGCGAATCGCCATAAACCCTTATACAACCCGAAATAGCGTGATATGCCGGCTTGGACGATCAACACCACTGGGAATGCAGTGATCGCGGCATCCATGAATTCCTTCGGTGGCGCTTCGAAATTAAAACGCGCAAACAAACCAATAGACCAAGCGATCGAGATCGCCAGCAGGTCATAAAGAATTACTTTCGTTCGGTTACTGATTAACACGCCGTTAGATCACACGCGTTGATAGGTTCTTCTAATAATCGCAGCCCATATGATAGCAGTAATCGAATATATCGCGACTGTGATCATGAATCCGGATGATGGGTTGCGCATTACGAAATACGCGGCCGGCAGCAACGCTAAGCCGGTGATTACGGCTAAAACCACACATAGGTGTGCGTGGCTCCAACCACCCATCACTAAAAGCTGATAGGCGTGGCTACGATGCGCGGTCCACCATTTTTCTCGATGCAGCATACGCCGCAACAAAGTCAAAGTCGCATCGGTTACAAACGGCGTCAGTAGAATCAGCCACAACCACGGACCGTTATTATCTAAGCATCCGACTACGACTAACGCGCCAAATTGAAATCCAAGAAAATAGCTTCCGACGTCGCCCATAAATATGCTTGCTGGTTGCCAGTTCCATCGCAGAAATCCAGCACTGGCCCCGGCGATTAAAACCGCAATAAAAATATTTTCCGAGTTACTAAAAGCTACGATCAATATCGCACCACAGCCCGCAACGATGACGCCTTCCGTCGCAGCGTAGCCATCTGCGCCATCAATAAAGTTGTACAAGTTAACGAACCATACCAATACGAGTGCGAGTATCGGAACGACGATAGGATAGAGTTCAGACCCGGCGCTCGTTGAAACAAACGGGTGCTGGAGGTACTGAAGTCCGCAGAAAATTAATGCGATTACCGTTTGGGCTATCAGCCGAATTACGACGGGTAAATCGGACCGATCGTCTAACCACCCGATTAAACCAAAGCCTAGCCCTGTGACTACCCAAATCCCCCAACGCCAATGGTCTAATGCGCCGGTTAAAATGAGATACGTAAGCAAAATCGTTACGACCATCACTATCGCCGCACCGCCGCCACGCGCGATCACTCGATCGTGTAAGCCTCGTGCCGACGGCACATCTACGATTTCGCGCGACAGTGAATAGCGTCGAACTATGGCGGTTCCGATCGCGGTCATGACAATCGCAAAAAATAATAGCGCGATGGTGAACATTATTGAGCGTTGCGGCTGCGTTGATACCATTCAGCCGTGTATTGCATCGCCTGCACGAACGTATATCGTGGCGACCATCCCAATTCACTGGAAATACGAGTTCGGTCAACAACCAAAGAGCCGATCAGTTTGTCGAGTTGTTCGCGCCGCCCAACAGCTCTCGCGGCAATTTCGAGCAAGGTAGTTGGGCACGGAATTAAGATCGCACGCTTGCCTAGCGCCTTAGCAATTGTTTGAATCAATTGCGTGGTCGATACTTCTACATCTGCAAGCGTAAATATTTCGCTGCCAACATTTTTTGCTCGAAGAGCGCAGACTACCGCGTCAGCTAGATTATCGACATAGATCAAACTTCGAGAATTCTTAACGTTTGCAAACGGTAACGGGACCCCCCGGTCAACAAGGCGCATCAACTGCAACATGTTCGCCTTCTGGCCTGGACCGTAGACGAGCGGCGGACGCAGTATGACTGATCCAATATTGGCATTCTTGGCGACGTCGACGAGAAATTTCTCTGCCTCCCATTTCGTACGGCCGTAATCGCTCGCCGGACTGACCACATCATCGCTTCGAAAGCATGTTGCACCGCCACCGCGATCGGATGAAGTGCTTTCGCCGTTAACTTTGATTGAACTCATGAACACGAAGCGTTGAACCTCGGCTACCGCCGCGGCGTTTACCAAGCTCTCGGTACCGCCGATGTTAATTGCATGATAGTCGACGAGTGCATTCGGCGTATTGGGGGAGTGGGTCCGAGCTGCTAAATGCACAACGCCATGCACGTTGCGCAATGCCGCCTGCCAATCAGTGCTAGCGTCAATGTCGCCAACCTCCACCGAGTCACAGCCCGGTTCCACCGGGTACGACCGGCCTCTTACACTGACAACGACATGTGCACCGTCGGCCAATAGACGACGGCAAACGGCGCGACCGACAAAACCCGTGCCGCCAGTAACTAGTACTTTCAATTTACTATTTTGCTGAGTCACAAAATTGTCGGTAAAAATCCAACGTCTGCTCGGCAATACGCGTGAGCGCAAATTCGCTTTCCACAATTCGCCGACCGGCCTCGGCATATCGCGTACACAGATCAGGGTCACGAATAAGGCAGATCAAGGCGTTTGCCAATTCCATTGAATCCCGCGCAGGCACAAGGATCCCGTTTATTCCGTTGCGACATATTTCGCGACAACCAGGTACATCGGTCGCCACTAGCGGACGGCGGCATGCCGATGCTTCGAGCAATACCTTAGGGAATCCTTCGCGGTAAGACGGTAAGCATACGATCGTCGCCTGACGGTACACCTCCACCATATCGTTACGATGCCCCCACCATTCAACCAAGCCTTCACGCACCCATTTATCGATTGCATCCTTGGCCAATGCCGCAGGGTTGTCGGGATCTTCTGCACCAGCAAGAACGAATCGCGTATTCGGAATCTCGCGTTTGGTTAATCTTGCTGCCTGAACAAACTCTTCGATTCCCTTGTCGCGTATTAGTCGCGCAGGGAGCACAACGATCGGTGCAGCCACGACCTCGGCTGCATCGCAATTAAACTGCTCGAGATCAACCCCAACCCCCGGGATCAGTGTCGTGCGCTCTGAACGACCGAGCCTGTGCACGGCGAGCAAGGATTGGTCATCACGGTTTTGCACAATGATCCATACGTTCTTGCGCAATAAGACCCACCGCAATAAAACCAGAAGCGCATGTTTAACCAACTTGGCCGCATGATCTTGCGACGAAAACAAATACCCCATGCCGGTTACGGCAGCGACGAAATGAGTTCGTCGATGCATAGTCAACGCGAGAATACTCAATAAAATTGGTTTGAGCGAAACGAGATGCACAACATCCGGCTGACGCTGCCGCACGATCGACCATAATCTGAACAGCGAACGCAAATCTCGCAGCGGATGGCGCAACGATCGCTCGAATGGAACGGCATCGCATGCAAAACCCTGAGCGCGCAACTGCGACTCGTGGCGATTAAATCGCGTAGCGATTGATACGTCACAACCCGACTCCAGAAGCAAGCCTGCTAGTGGTTTTCGGTGCGACCAGAAATACCAATCCTCGGTGACTGCAAACAAAACTTTCAGCCGACGGTGAGACAGGGGCAACGGATCCATTTACCGACCTACACCGATCACATCCTGGATCGGTTGTTCGTCGCCGGCCAGCAAGCTTTGATAAACACGCGAATATGCTGCAACACATTTCTCTAATGTGAATTTCTCCATCACTTGAGCTTGCGCCGCATGTCCAAGTTGAATTCGACGAGCACGATCATTAAACAGCGCGATAATCGCGGCGCTCATGGCCGCGGGATCGTTCACCGGCACAAGTAGCCCGGTTATCTGATCGACCACCGCCTCGCTATTTCCGCCAACATCGGTCGCAATAACCGGTACAGACGCTGCCATTGCTTCTAAGATCGCATTCGAAAATCCTTCCTCGTGAGACGCCATCATTGCCAAATCGGCGACTGCCAAATATGGTTGAACATCATCGACCGCACCAGTCCAACGGATATTTGAATCGATGTTTGTGGCGGCAGCCTGTACCGCGAGTTCCTTTTGTATTCCCTTATCCCGGCCGATCATGAATACAACCCAGTCGGTCCCTAGTTGATCACGGGCCGACCCTAACGCCTCGATTGCATCGGCGTGCCCCTTATACGGAATTAGATTCGCCACCATTACCACCACAAAGGTCTCTTGGCCAATACCAAGCTCATCTCGTAGCGCGATCATTGCGGATGAACTCAGCACTGGTGGTATCGGTACGCCGTTGTAAATTACCCCACCAATTGCTTCATCAACTCCCTCAGCCAGCAGCTCTTCCATTAGTGCCTGTGAATTTGCCAGGATGCAGTCCATTTTTCGATGTAGAAAACCCTCGATAGAACGTGCAAATGGCCACTTGGATTGATATTGATTTTGGCTCCGACGACTCATGATGCGAATGCATGGTGGCCCAAACAAGCTGCACAGGCCGCCGAGCAGGTACGCGTGCGGTAAATAAAAGTGAATAATTCGCGGTCGCTCCACGCGCAATACTCTGAGAAAGTGGAATGCCGTGCGGAGTAGCCCAAACCAGCCACGGGAGCCGTGCGACGGGCTCATGACCCGAACGCCCGCCGCCTGCATGTCATTCTCGTAATCTCCGCCGCCACGTAGCGTATAAATACGGCAATCGAGCGAGCGACGTTTTAGCTCGGGGAATACATTCAAAAGGTGGCGTTCGGTCCCTCCGGTGTCGAGTTGACCGATCACCGCCAGGACGTCAGCGGGGCCGCTCATAATGGTCATACCAGGACTGAAACATCAGTACCGGCCACAGCAATGCGGCCCAATCGCAGGCGCCGCCTAAGTGTTGATCCCATTTCTGCCGCACTTCCGACGCATGAAAAAATCCCTCGGCGGTCAAGCGGTCTCTGTCGAGCAAGTTTTCCGCCCAATCGCGCAATGGGCCGCGCAACCACTGGTCGATCGGAACCGCGAAACCCATCTTTGGCCGGTCAATGATCTCCTGCGGGACATAACGATACAGGACTTGTTTTAGCAACCATTTACCTTCGCCATTTCGGACTTTGAGATCTAGGGGGATCCGCCACGCATGCTCGATAATTCGGTGGTCGAGGAACGGTACGCGCACCTCCAAACTTTCCCCCATGCTCGCTCGATCGACCTTCGCCAGGATATCGTCTGGAAGGTATGAGATAAGGTCAATCATCATCATGCGCTCGGTAAAATTCTCAATATCGGCAATCGCGGGAGGCAATTCCGCTAGTTGATCGATATCTCCAGCGCCAATAACCACTTGTGATGGTCGCATCCACATACTGATCAACGATCGATAAACCGCTGTAGGGTCCTGCGAACGCCCGATTTCGGCAAGCTTATGAACCTTATTCCCAAACTGTTTGTAGCGCCAACGTTTTGGCAGCAATGGTCTAAAATAGTCGGCGGCATAATCAATTTTATGCGGCGCCACCATCGAGGCGAGCGTTCCCGCGGCACGGACCAGCGGCCGTGGTACCCGATTTAAGCTTGCCCACGCTGCCTCGGCAAGTGCGTAGCGCGTATATCCGCCGAACAGTTCATCGCCGCCATCTCCGGATAATGCGACTGTCACATCTCGCCGAGCTAGCTCGGACACTAGATATGTCGGGATCTGCGAAGAATCGGCAAATGGCTCTGAGTAGAGCGACGGTAGCTTCGGAATTACCGCTTGCGCTTCGGCTGGGGAGACGTAAAGTTCGGTGTGTTCGGTACCGAGATGTTCGGCCACCCGTTTAGCTTCGTGCGCCTCGTTATATTCACCTTCTCGAAACCCGATGCTGAAGGTTTTCACCTTGTTGGTGCTTTCGGCCTGCATTAGCGCGACCACAGTAGACGAATCGATCCCGCCAGAGAGAAACGCACCGAGCGGGACATCGGAAATCATCTTGTCCTGGATCGTTTGTCGCAACAGACCATCCAATTCGTCGATAGCCGCCTTCGGTTCCTGCGGCTTGCGGTCGTACATCGGTGTCGTTGCCAAGTCGGGCGCGGACCAGTACCTCACCGGTTCACCGCCTTGCCTATTGGTGCGGTCGACGCGTAACCACGTACCAGGTATTAATTTCCTGATCCCTTTGTAAATAGTTCGCGGCGCTGGAATGTAAAAATGCTGCATCATGAGGCCCAATGCATCGCGGTCTATTGATGGCGACCAACCGGGAATTTCTCGCATCGCATTGAGATCGGAAGCAAACACAAAACTGCCCTTTACATTGGCATAGTAAAGCGGTTTTTCTCCGACTCTGTCGCGCACTAGATACAGCGCAGCCTCTTCGCGATCCCATAGTCCAATCGCGAACATGCCGACGAACTTGCTAAGCGCAGACGGTAATCCGTATCGCTCGAAAGCAGCAAGCGCGACTTCCGTGTCCGAATTCCCTCGAAACGGATACCCCGCCGAGACTAGGCTTTCGCGCAACTCAAGGAAATTATAGATCTCCCCATTCAACACGATCGTGTAACGCCCGCTTGCGGAGATCATAGGTTGATGGCCGGCCGGCGACAGATCGTTGATAGATAGGCGTCGCTGCCCTAATACGATCCCCATATTAGGATCACTCCATTCGCCATGATCATCAGGTCCCCGATGACGAATGACATCTCCCATGCGGTCTGCCAATGCAAGCGCAGAAGCCTCATCAATCCCGCTAGGGTCAAAAATTCCTAAGATACCGCACATCTATTAATACAAATCCAAGGGACAATGCTTCTGTCATTAATCTACGATGAGTTCCGTCTGATCACGCTAAGAAAGTGTTGATCTACTCTGTTCGTCTGATAGCTAAGGCCAAAAATATCAAACATTATGGTGATCATCGGGCAAGCGATTACGCGTGTGGCCCGCTGACAGGTCCACTATTATCTACGGTTGACAATTTAAACATAACGACGGGAGCAGAAACGCCACTACTACCCGGCTACGAATTATCTACAGCTGATGCGAACTGGGAGATGTATAACAATCTCGCGGACTGCAGGCGACTCCTTGTGCAAGTTGTCGTGGTCGGGATGCCTGCAAGCACGAGTCCAAAATTCATGCTGACGCCATTTGGGCGTCCTACTGTTCGAATTATCTAATTACTCGTATCAACCGCCCAATGGCCGATCGCAACCGTTGCGCAATATGCATTGGCGGGAGTGTAGTCGGCGGACGCTTGATCACACGAACAAGGCTGAAACGCTCGTGCGCATCTATGCCATATGTAATAACCACGTCTCGCGTTTTAAATGTCCCTTCTTTGTCGACCACCGGCGAATGCTCATAAAAGCTGCCAGGCGTCCGCCGCGATTCGAATCCCTCCGCAACAAGACGCTGAAATGCCGCGTCCGACAGCATTGTGGCGCAGCAGGAATTAGATCCTGTGCTGCCACACACAACGGGTTCCCACCGTTCGGTCAATCGTTTCGGCCGTTGAAGGAAGTAATAGGCGGACTTATTACTTTCCATCGACTTCAGCGCGACCACCTCAAGGCCCTTGTCAAGGATAGGAGCCTCACCATCGCTGAACGTGAAATCATGAGTAACCAGCACCGCATCGTCGGTGGTTAGCTCGTCGAGAACTCGCATATCCTCCGCCGTAATGTTCGCGTCAATGAAGACGAAGTCGAAGCGCCGCGACTCGTCACGGAAACGGGCAAGTGCCTCGCTAGATTTTGCTTCAACGGTCTCTATTAAACCAGTGCACCATTCAGGAAGCGTACAATTCGATTGATCCATGTCGACCGTCACCACGTGACCTTGACCATTACGCCTACATTGGGAACCAAGGATCTGCGCCGTCGTTCCAATGAAAGTTCCGATCTCGAGAATGTGCTTCGGTTGAAAAAAACGTACCAGGGAAGCGAGGTAGAGGCAGTCCGGTTGTCCAGTTGAACAAGGTCGAGTAGCTGCCTGCGTACTGAGTTCATTCGTCTCTACGATTTCTTCAGGTGACCAGTCTTTAAGTAGAAACTGGGTGAGACGATCCGTTTCGAAGCTATTCATTCGCCCAACTCATCAATAAACGTTGCTCGTCCAACAACTCGGGGTAGCAAGGAATCTTTTGGTAAATTTCAAGTGATGGGATGACCCGCGCGATCATGGTCGTGGCAAACTGCTTTCGAGATATCTGCATCGCGCGATTATATATTAATTATTAGTTAACGACCTTATATTAGCCGCTAAATACCTCGCCGCCGTATCAGAAGTGTATCGCAGTCGGCGACGGATTCTGTCATCGATTCGTCGCGAATTCCATGGGAATAATATCGACAACCGATTTGTACAACGCCGTATTACCATTTGTCATTACAAGACGCGCTTTGTTGCCTCGCCAACGGCGCGACCGCGGAATAAATCACTGATCCGCAAAAACAGCTTTTGTATTGCGGCCGATTCTATCTGCTACGGTGGCTGAGGTTATCACCCAATCAGTCCCGACATCGCACAAAATCGGGGAGGCTCCGCTGGCAACTACCGCGTCGAGGATGGAACGGCAACGGTAGGTCGGTAGGATAATTTCGTTGCGGCCATCATCCTCGAATACAACCAAGCCGAGTGCCAATGCGTTCGCGCCGCAGGCTGTAGCAAGCCCACCCGCACCATCAGCCCATCTCGATAATTTCTGCTCAAAAACTGCTGCGACGGCGCCCTGCGCCAGCATTTCGGAATCTAAGACTGTTGCAATCGCATCGCGATCAACTGGATCGAGAAACGGTATTGGGCGTTCCGGCTAAAAAATCGATAGCCCGATTGATCCCTTGTGGGAACGCTCGAATGATACAGGTGACCTCGATTTGAATCGCGAGTACGGTCCTTACCCCGGTAATATTTTGCCCGTTCCTAAAAACCCGGTCCGCTACCAGCGATTTGAAGGCACGTTAGTAATTATTTTTTAACTTATTAGGGATCGACCCTGGAAATATCACATTATTCTTGCGCTAACGCTAAGGTTGTTCCGTTAACTTAAATCCTTTAACGGGCACGAGACGCCCGCCTATTATTAATTCCATCGCGTCGATACCGGATCGACGATTTGGCATAGATATAAGGGACTCTTGGCCTAGCTCTTTTCGCAGAAATTGCCACAGCTGTGCTTGCTCACGAAACGAACAGATCACGAAATGATAATAATCTTTCGGTTGTTGCTGAGTGAGGCCAAGTACGTTGGACCAACTCATGAATTTCAAATTACCGTCGGTAACTCCTTCAAGTACTGCATCAGTACAGAACACTGCCGCAACCTGATCTAAGCTGCCGCGACGGCTCAAATCTGACAGAACCTGTAATGGTCCGACAAGAATCGTTTTCGGCTGATTAATGATGCGCAGCGTACTTTCGGTTTGCTGTTCGAACTCTTCATATACATCCTGCATCGTGCGTTGCATATGTCGCCGGGATTGATCTAACCATGTCACGTCGGGAACGACATGATCATTAGGCTTAAACACATAGGCGATCATTGTTTTCCTGCCATACGCCGCAATTTCCTGCGTTGACTCAAGCTCGAAGCCATTTGCAGCAAGCAAATAACGCAGCGACATCTCATTGTAGAAAACCCACAATGTTTCCCCCACCAAGACGTCTTCGATTCGCGAGATCAAACCGTCGTCGCGGTTTTGCACCGCGCCGTTCAGTCGCGTCGAGATCGTAATTACGAGGCGCCCGTCCGGTTTGAGCAACTGCCGAGCTTTTGCAGCAGCATGAGCCGGCGCTGTGACGCAGTAGTAACTATTATTAAATAAGATCCCGTCGAATTTCTCGGTCGTCGCATAGGTATCGATCGTCGCTGCAAAAATCTTTGGCCGAAACCATCGAGGCGAAGAACCAAATAGCCGGCGCCCAACTTTTACTACGCGCTCATCGGGCTCAATTGTGGTGAAGTCATAATCACTAAATGTCGTTGCATAGCCTACAGATCCAACATCCAACCATCGGGGGTGTGTGCTTGGGGGAACAAGTTCCCGGAGAAGCTCTCGAATTGAGTCGTAGTTACCTTTCTGAAAGTGATTGAAGTGTACCTCAGCGTGATCGTCGACCGAGCCGTCTACCTGCCCTTGGTTGTAATAGTCTTCTCCGTATTTCTTGAACTGCTCTCCATAATCGATCAACGGAAAGCGGGCAATTGTTCCACAGCGTCTACATTCAACGAACCACTCATCTTTCTTTAGCGCGAATTCCAACTCACGATGATAATTTTTCCACACCGGAGATAGGAACTCGAACTCGGCATTCTCGCAGACCGGGCACGTTTGCAAGTAGTTGAGGTGGGATTGTTGCAAAGGATGAGATGTATCGTCTTTTTCCATTTTGTACTGTCGGCTTTACAAATTACGCCCGCGAAGCAGAAAGCTCCGCTCGATAATATTGCCTGCGATTACGGATTTTACTCGCCGATATCGCCAAGCTGAATAATATTTAATTTATTTATCGGTGCGACTAAACCGCCAATCATTCCACTGCGTCGTGGCGCTACAGAAAAATCAGTCGCATGATTTACTACATCAATGTAGTCCCACTCTGTCTGCGAAACATGGGGTGAATGCGGGATTGCTAATACACACATTATGTAGTAATCCCCATGCTGCATACGCATTGAAAAACGCCAATCAAGGACGTATGTCGCACCCTGATGAAATTTCTTACCTAGCTCCCCGCAGAGACTAGAATCAATGTGAACGGCATCGACACCGGTTTTCGTTCGTATGTGATAACCCACCCACAGATTGTCAACAGGTGCGCAGATCTCTATGGTCATCCGCAAAGTTGTAGCGTCGGCGAACTCGTACAAATCGACCAATTGACCAAGTCCGTTCAACATTTGTACGTTGCGAAACAGTGCCCGCCCGTCCTGGATGCGCTCGGGAGCCGCTTTGCGCTCGAATATTTCCGCCGCAAAATATGGGTCTACACTATTCTCCAAACTCAACTCGTCTACATCCGCGATGTCCGTATCCAAAACCTGCTTCAGCGGCAGCGTTTCGTTCTCATAGGTTTCAGCCAAACGATCTGATGAATCACCAATCTGGAGCGCGAGGTAACGCTGCGTCGCCCTTGCAACCTCATCGTCGAGTATCAACCGCCCTTCCTCAAGCAAAATTGCTCGATCGCACAAATCACGCACAACCGACATTGAGTGACTAACGAACAAAATCGTCGTGCCGTTTTCCATTAGCTGCCGTATACGACGCATGCACTTTGCCTGAAAAAACATGTCACCAACGGCAAGGGCTTCGTCAACAATCAAGATATCCGGATCGATCGCGGTCTGAACTGAAAAGGCAAGCCGTAACTTCATACCGGATGAATAGACCTTAAATGGCTGGTCCATGAAATCTCCAATATCGGCGAACGCTGCGATGCCATCGAAAAGTTCTTCCACCCGCATTCGCGGGATCCCTAGAACGGCACAGTAGAGATAGACATTATCCCGGCCGGTAAATTCAGGGTGGAAGGCGCTACCGAGTTCTAACAATGCGGCGACTCGACCACGAACTTCGGCGTCACCGGCAGTGGGTTTCAGTGTCCCTGCTATTATCTGCAGTAACGTGCTCTTGCCGGAACCATTTCGACCTATGATCGCGACGGACTCGCCAGCCCGGATCTGAAAACTTACCGCAGAGAGTGCTTCAAAATCACGATATTCGTTCGAAGCACGTTCCCTTAAGCGTTGGGCGAGCCGTGCACCAGACATGGAAGCAACTCGCTCTAGTGCGAAGGCGCGCAACCGCGATACTGGACGATTCCAGATCCGATATCGCTTTGAGACGCCGCTAACACGGATCACGGGCAGGTCGTCTGCTGAAAGGCGTTGCATAATGTCTACGCCCTCCGCCGGCATCACGTCGGTTTCGTCAGATGACATCGGCAAAGTCGTCTCGAAAGTGCTGAAAAACATATAGACCTATAGCGCAGACCATGCACGATGTGGCAGTCGCATATGCCAACATTAAAAAATCTGGTGGCTCCCCCCAGAGCAGTACACGTCGACTTTGTTCCAATAGGTGCAGAAGCGGGTTAACGCCGAGAATCCAACGGGCTGCCTCAGGCACTCGGTCAATAGAGAAAAATACGCCACTTCCGAATAAAAACATGGTAGATAAAACACGGGTAAAAACCGCCAAATCACGCACGAATACGCCGACCGCGGAAAACAACCAGGCAGTACCAAGCGACAATAACCCCAGCGGCAAAATGACTAGGGGGAACCAAAGCCAGGTAGATTGTACGCCGTCACTAAACAATATCGCGCCGCCTAAAACCAGCACTAGACTAACGAAGAAACGGACGCCCTGCGCGGCCACCTGAGCGGCTGGGAGAATCTCAAGTGGGAACACAACTTTCTTAACCAATGTAGGACTATTAGCAACTAGCCCGGCTGACGAGCTCATTGGTTCAGCGAAAACTTGGAACACCGTTAGGCTAAGAAAAATGCCCAGCGCATATTCAATACCGCTTTCCTCAGAACTTGGCCCGTAATGGCCGCCGAAAACGACACCGAAGACAAAACTATAAAGCAGCATCATCATCAGTGGCATAATGACAATCCATCCGAGTCCAAGGTAGCTGCCGCGGTTGGACACCATGATATTGCGTCGAGTAAATTCAATGAGCAGTTCATGATTCGAAATTAGCGACCTAACGCCATCCATTACCGACGATCGATGGGAAGTTCGGAGTACTGGTGTGGGTGTGGTATTCATAGCAATTATTGCGTTATGGAGCGAACCGTGGCCAACAATTAAAATAAAACGCTTGGGAAGCTGTTGTATCGTGATTCGATGCAACTGGTCAAAATTTGACGCTCATTGGTGCTTAGTTTCAGGATGATCAACGACTACTGCTTGGTAACCAACTGTCAGATCCCAGTATTTGGCCGCTATGTTTCCCAGCCTCGGTCATTCATTTTTTAATCTTTACGTTGCTGGTACCAGCAAACGACACTGCAGCTCAAAAGTCATACTAATCGAAAACATCGACAGGCGTTCGTCCATACGACTTCGGCAACATATCGCGCCTCTAAGATAACCGTGCCAAGATCTTTGCCTTGACCGACTGTTTTCCGGTCAGAGATCTGCGAACGAAATTCGGCTGCCGATTCACTGTCACGACTGGAAAACACGACGATTAGGAATGAGTTCCCATACACCACCGGAAACTGCCACCAATAATCGGTAGAAATACGTCAGCGAAACTAAAATCACTGCATCGGCAGCCGATAGGCCGACCGCCACGTACAGTCCGGCCCCCGCTATTTCGGCGACACTGACACCAACAAACGTAAGTGGAACTATTTGGCACAAAAATGACGCAGATAGCACGAATAGGACCATTAAAAAGCCAATTTCAATACCCCATCCCAAGGCTGCGACGAAAATGGCCAGTGCCATAGCACATTGCATTAATACCGACGTGACGAGAGCAATACAAATATCAAGTTTCCGCTCCGCGAGCGTATCAAAAACTCGCGAGAGAATCGCGCGCGCACGAGACCGGGCGATGCTAATGCCCACGGCGAGCAAGGCAACAACCCCAACTGCAATGGCAAAAAGCTGCCACGCATTGTAGTTGTATTCGATTGGCCGCAAATAGCCGAGGAGAAACAGTGCAGTTGCACCTAACGTAACACTTCCAAGTATACGATCGAGAACGATTACGACAACAATGTCAATGTGTTCACGCGTTGGATCTAACTCGCGCACCTTAGCAAATTTCGACACTTCCGCCCCTACTGAAAACGGAACAAAAAAAAAGTAAAACATAGACTGCGTATTGATTCTCAAGGCCTCCACAGCTGTCATATGGATCCCGACAACCCTCGCCACTCGCTGAAATCTAACGGCAATTGCACAGGCAGATATTACATTTACAAGAACACCGGACAGTAAATATCTATTCCAGCCGTCGGCAAGTTTTCCGGAACTTTCTTGGGAAATCCAGTACACCAACGCAACTAGGCCGAGCGGTACAAATATTAATTTCGCGACCAGGATCCACCGCTTAGTTCCGGCAGGTAGATTCATCGGGGCAACCATTCTCCGATACCAAATGATTGTTTCATCAACAAAATGATCGCTTGACGAGCACGATCTCGGTTATTTGATCAGTATTTGCTTTAATAGATCCGCTACCAAGCCCAAGCAAAAAACGAGAATCGCAACAAGCATTCCCCCGATAGCCAGAAAGTATGTGCTCCGAAGTTGAAACACCAGGGTCATCGCGAACCCAATTAGGGAAAGGACGACGCAAAAGAAAGACACGGCGGCGAATATCTTCAGGGGATCGTAATATAGGATCGCCTGAGAAATGTATTGAAGTGTCCGCATCGAATCTGACAGCAGTCTTACTTTTGTCTTGCCAATCCTGGGACCGTAACTGATCGGAATGTAATCGACGAATTTATTATTCATCATGTATGAGAGCGTAAGGGAAGTCGTAAAACTTAACGTATCGCATAGATGGTTGAAATAACTCATGGCGAGCTGTCGATCAAAAACACGAAATCCCGAATTAACATCAGGTATCCGTCGTCCGGTCGTAAACTCCACCAGCAACTTAAGCACCTTGCGTAAGGGCGACTTGAACACTGACTCGCGATAGTTCGGACCCGTGCGCTCTCCGACTACCATGTCGAATCCAAGCGCATAACGCTCGATTAAGCTCGGCAGGTCCTCGATCGGATAAGTACCATCCGCGTCGGCAATGACAATGGCATCGTTAGCCGCATTAGTTATGCCATCCTTCAACGACTTTCCATATCCTAGATTTTGTAAGTGCTGCACGACTTTCGCACCATGCTGGGCCGCCAGCTCAGCGGTATTGTCAGAGCTACCATCGTCTACAACGATGATCTCATGTGCGCCAGGGCCACATGCCTCGAGCGCAGCGATCGCCTGTTCGATCGTTGAAACAATAGCTCTTTCTTCGTTGTAAGCTGGAATAACCAGTGAAATATCCATGTTTGTATTCCGATATTTAAAAGTCGGTTCGAATGCCTAATTATGGCGACGGCGTGGTTTAACTACGCACTATTGTAATGTTCTAGCCACGATTGAAACATCAGCACAGGCCACAACAAATAATGCCAATCAAGGTCTTGATGCACATGAGCGTCCCATTTTTCTCGGATCGGTTGGGCGTGAAAATAACCTTGGTCCGTCAATCGTTGTGAATCCAGTAACGCTTCCGCCCAATCTCGCAATTCGCTTCGTAGCCAGTGGTCGATCGGAACGCCAAAGCCCATCTTTGGCCGGTCGACCAGCGCCCTAGGTACGTACTTATAGAGGATCTGCTTCAGTGGCCATTTTCCCACCCCATCGCGAACCTTGATCCCCGCAGGTATCTGCCATGCGTATTCAACAACACGGTGGTCTAGAAATGGAACCCGCACTTCCAAGCTCTCTGCCATGCTTGCACGATCGACTTTGACTAAAATATCGTCGGGTAGATACGTAAGCATGTCCGTGAACATCATCGTTTCACTGAAATCATCGATTTTGGACAGAGTCGGTGATAAAGGCTCGATCACGTCACTTCCGTTATATCCAATTACGACACTTGCTGGATCCTGCCAAAGCGAGATCAAGGCACGGTAAATTTGTTCCTGTGAGTCCGTCCGCCACAGGCCTGCGCGCCGATGGAGCGCTTGACCTAACTGCTTCTCAGCCAACTGTCGTGGCAGAACGGCACCGAATAACCTCCAGACTCGATCGATGGCACCCGGCGAGACGGCACGAATTGCGCGCAAACCGGCTACGCGCACGAGCTTTGGGGTTGCCGCAATCGGCTGCCATTGTTCCCTACCAACGGCGTAACGGCTATAGCCACCGAACAATTCATCCCCACCGTCTCCGGACAACGCAACGGTTACGTGCTGCCGTGCCAATTTGCTCACGAGGTAGGTTGGGATCTGAGACGAATCTGCAAACGGTTCGTCGTACATCTCCGGAATCATCGGGATCACGTCCCGCGTCTCGTTCGGCGTGACGTACAACTCGGTGTGGTCTGTCCCGAGATGATCGGCGACCCCTTTAGCGTGGTCCGCCTCGTTGTACTCTTTCTCGTGAAAACCAATGCTAAATGTTTTCACCTTGCGCGTACTTTGTGCCTGCATGAGCGCAACGATTAGAGATGAGTCTATGCCGCCGGAAAGAAATGCGCCCAACGGTACGTCGGCGATCATTTGTCCCGCTACCGAGCTTGATATTATTTGCTCCAATTCATCGACAGCCGCTTCAGGCGTCATGGTAGGAGACGGTCGGACGCGATGCTCGATTAGGTCCCGTGCTGACCAGAATGAGTGTTCTTCTATCTCGTCATTTGCGCCGTCCCTGGTGACAGTGACCCACGTCCCAGGGAGTAGCTTTCTGATCCCGGAAAAAATCGTATATGGTGCGGGAATATAGCAATGTCTCAGTAATAGACCGAGTGCTTCACGATCGATATCGGCGGCCCATCTCCGATATCCCTTGAACGCCTTTAGCTCTGAGCCGTACAAAAATGCTCCCGGAGCAGTGCCGTAATACATTGGTTTCTCGCCAAGCCGGTCGCGAGCTAAATATAGCGTTCGCTCGCTACGGTCCCATACCGCAAACGCGAACATCCCGACGAACTGTTCGAGCGCCGCCGGCACACCGCGATCCTGGATCACAGCAACGGCGGTTTCAGTATCCGAATGCCCCCTAAATGAATAATTTGTAAGGTTTCGCCTGAGTTCTTGGTGATTATAAATTTCGCCATTCATAGTCACCACATAGCGCCCGTTCGCCGAGACCATTGGTTGATGACCAGCGGGTGACAAATCGAGTACCGACAGCCGCCGGTGGCCAAGTACAACTTGGGATTCTGCATCTCGCCAAATTCCCGCGTCATCCGGGCCGCGATGCTTAATCGGATCCAACATCGCATTTCCGATGGACTCAAGCTCGGTAACGCTTAGCCCCCCATCCAGCGTTATCAACCCGGTCAAACCGCACATTTATTTTAAACACTCACAAGATGCGCGAATTTGCATTAAATATCTGCGACGCTC
This sequence comes from Gammaproteobacteria bacterium, assembly GCA_021773835.1. Classification (GTDB taxonomy): domain Bacteria; phylum Pseudomonadota; class Gammaproteobacteria; genus UBA11873. The sequence continues at coordinate 414,690 of JAJFJQ010000062.1, read as the reverse complement.
GACAATTGAAATTGAAATAGACAGCGGTAGCGGAAACTCTCCCACCGAACCACTGCGCGGACACGGTACCTCGGCCTCAAGGATTGGACTTTCGTGCAATTCCGATTACAGATTGACCAAAGAAGGATCTCGTCAGGACGTTAAAGCTGCGCGAGGCAGGTAGAACGTACTTGTCAAATAATTCTACCTGCGAGGTTACCTTGCCAGCTTCCAGACTATCGTGCGCGACAAACTTTTGTGCCCACCACCCGATTGCACCGACAGGGTTGAAATACTCCACTCGGATCACCTCAGCACCACTAGCAGCAACTAAGGTTCGAAATTCAGCAGCAGTGTAACGCCGCAGATGTCCTGCTAATCGATCAAGATCAGTGTACAGCCACCTAAATGCCGGAACAAATATCAACAAACAACCGCCTGCTCGAATGACGTTTAACATGTTCGTCATCGCTTGCTCATGGTCGGCGATATGTTCAAGTACGTTGATACATATCACGGTATCAAAACGTTCTCGGCCGACCGCGTCGGTAAACGACGGATTGGCCAGATCCATGCAGAGGTACCCCTTGTCAGGATGCTTGGTTTGCGATTCGTCAATGATTTCGGGATCGATATCTACACCCAAATAATCAGACATCGGGGGCAAGTGCTCAGAGTAATTACCGCACCCTAGTCCAATTTCAATGATACGTTCGCCCATATATGGCTTGAACCAATCCATGATCCATTGCGTATAATTTGTCGCATCGCCCATCGACGACGATAAGGTCGCTGGGCCTGGTTCATGCCGTGCGGATTCTCCTGGTCCTGTACTCACCGGCGTTTCATTCCAACCAAACTGTAACTGACACCCTTGTAACGATTAATTGATACCGTCGCCGGTTCGAAACGTTCGTCGCTCATCCACTCACGACATTTCGTCGCGGTCGTGAACTTTGTAGATGGCGCGTTTAACTTATCAAATACATTCAACAAATTGCGCTGAAACGACAGGCGTCGGAAATTTTGAAAGTACTCATAATACGGTAGGAATGAAAGTATCGGAATTTTGTAGATGCTGTACACGATTGGGTACAACAACGCAGTAATCAACCAAGATATATAATGCAGCAGCCTGCGCGGAAGGAATCTTAAGATGGCCTTGCGGACAGGCTCCACCCCATACTTGACCATCGCATTTCCCTCAGCACTGTAGGTCCACACAATTACCAAGCCTCCAGGGTTGCAATGTTGATACAGTCGATCGAAAGTCGCATCGGGGTCGCCAGTGTGATGTATAACGCCGATACAAAACACCACATCGAATGTCCGTCCAAGGTCCATTGTTGTGAGATCCGACTCGACGAATTCCACGTTGTCGTTTTTTGCATTGCGCTGGCGCGCTAGGTCAACTGTATTAAGATCGACAGCAACAACGTTCTTTGCTACTTGCGCGACGGTGTCGGTGTGCTGGCCTCCGCCACAGCCACATTCCAACACGATCTTGTCACGAAAGTCCTCAAGCGTCGCCGGAGCAATCCATTCATCGAACAAAAATCGCTCCGAGTCGCTGTACATCGCCCATTGTGCGTGCCACTCGTTTTCGGTCGGAGCTATTGCAGATTTCGGTGCCATAATTCGAAGTTCAGTATTCCAAACAGTTTAAGTCCGTTGTCTTCATTCTTCGAAACGTGCTGATCAAGCAATCTCCGCACGTTACTGCCATGAAACACTCCGGTCCCGTTTCTTATCGTACCTTCAATTTCTTCGCGCAGTTCATTGACCAGCCAATGTGAAACCGGTGCATTAAACCCTTCCTTCTTGCGGTCCAGGACGTGCTGGGGAAGTCGGTGAACTTGGCTCGCTTTGACGATTCGCTTATTAGCCAGGCGTTTGAGTTTATACTCGACTGGCAACGCTGCAGCAAATTCTGCAATCTCACGAGTCAGGAACGGCACGCGCGCTTCCAACGAGTGAGCCATCGTTGACCTGTCTACTTTGACGAGAATATCGTCAACGAGCCATGTCTTGATATCGACGTAGCTCGCCTTATCTAGATAATGGCAGTCGGCAACTTCAGCCTCAAATGCCTTGAATTCATCGTAAGGGTCGTACTCTTTTACCTCCCGGTAGAGCTCGGGTTCGAGAATTTCTTGGACTGCCCTCGTATCTTGGATCAGGCGCCAATTAAAGTGCGCCCTGCCAGCCGTAGCGCCCATGCCGCGCAGAAAATGCTTCAACTTATAGTCGAAGCTGACTTTGTTGCGCGTAGCCGGCACCAGCGCCGAGGTACCCCACTCCAACGCATCAATTAGTGGCGTCGGGGTAAAGCGCATCCAATGTGCCAATTTGTCCGCATTATACGTCTGGTACCCTAGGAACAGCTCGTCTGCACCATCTCCGGATAAAGCAACCGTTACCTGTCGTCGCGCGAATTCCGCAAGATAATACATCGGAATAAATGAGCTATCTGCAAAGGGTTCGTCTGCAGCATCAATGATGTTTGAATAATCATCGCGGATGTTCCCGAGCACAATCGTTTCGTTGTGGTCCACTTCGAGGTGATTAGCTGCTCTCATTGCATGTGGGAGCTCGCTGTAGGTCTTCTCTTTGAATCCAGCGCTGAATGTTTTGACATTATGTGCGCCCCCCTGTGCGACCATGCTGGCAACCACCGAGCTGCTATCGACACCGCCGCTCAAAAACGCGCCGAGTGGAACGTCACTAACCATTCGTGACTGCACCGACCGGTCGAATAGCTCGATGAATTCATCCGCGGCTTCGTTAATATCACGGTACGTTGCTTTCGTGCAGAAACTCTTCGAGAGATCCCAATAGCGCTGTTGCCGATAACCGCGGTCACGATCGAGTTCCAAATAATGTGCCGGTTCAAGCTTTTTGATACCAGCGAGAATGGTTGTTGGAGACAAAACATAGTTGAGCGCAAGGTATTGCGAAAGCCCCTTAGGATCAATACGCCGTGGGACTTCAGGCACCTCGAGTATCGCTTTCATCTCAGACGCGAATACGATCCCCCCGGTCGGAGAGATCCAATAGAAAAACGGCTTCTCCCCGAACGGATCGCGTGCGGCGAACAATCGCTCTCGACGAGGGTCCCAAATTGCAAATGCGAACATCCCGTCAAGTTTCGCGAGGCAATCAGCACCCCATTCGCGATAGGCTTTAAGCAAGATCTCGGTGTCGCTATTCGTTACGACTTTTACGCCGCGCTGCTCGAGCTCCTTTCGTATCGACCGAAAATTGTAGATTTCGCCGTTAAACACGATCACCAAGCCGGATTCGGGATCAACCATCGGCTGGTTTGCGTCAACCGATAAGTCGATCACCGATAACCGACGGTGAGCGAGCACGGCCGAACCGCCAGACCACAGTCCATTTGCGTCGGGTCCACGATGCCGGATCGTGGTGGCCATGCGTTTTACGGTATCTAGGTCAGGTGCCTGCCCCCAAGATACGATCCCAGCTATCCCGCACATCGTACCAATGATGCGATCATGAAAAGTTTAGCGACAAAGTTTGCGACCCTAATGATTGGACCTGATGTAAAATATTTGAGGTAGCGGCATTACACGGAACTAATAGCTTTCGCCCCACGAATTACACGGTCAACAATCGACCTAAGGAACTCCACCGCCGTTGGAACGAACATTAGAACTATCGATAAACTAAAGAAATGCGTTACATATGAATATCGAAGTAGCGACATCGAAGACAGCGAAACGAGCAATGCCGATCCGATCATACTCGCGTAAAGGGTGACGACAAACAGTCCTGGGCCATCTCGATATTGTTGGCGCGGCAATCTCAGCAACACAAGAATGGTGGCGATGGTGGCCAAAACGATTGCCACACGATTCATAAATAGCGAGGTGCGTATAGAATCTAGTCTAGTTGAAACTTGTGTGGATATTGGCCGTGTTGACGCAGGCGGCTCAAAGACACGGAATTCGTCGCCGAAAAGATCTGTCGGCCAATTTGGATTTCTCGGAATTGGAGCAGCCCGAGTGCCCAAAAACTCAACGGTACTCGTATAGATGTACGGCAGCTGGTGGTGAAAATCGTAATCTCTATTGTTGTTGTGCCAAAGGTACGTATAAAGATTAGACCAAATAAATTTCAGATATAGAACCGGGTGCTCAGCGATCGCGAATTTTGAAATCGTGGAAAGTCCGGAATACATTTGATTTATATCAAATCGAGGGGTGCTTGATGGGCCGACTGTACTAGTAGAATCTTCTCGAGAAAGTTTCTCCTTCGCATTTTGATAGGCCTTGTTGAAACCGCGGGGAGCACAAACGTAGGTACTGGGATTGTAATTGTTCAAAAATGCTTCGAATAGCTCAATCGGATCCCACGTTTGTGTGATCTTACGAGCGTCATCAGAAACTAGACATGCCCGCATATCGTTGACAACAAAGTTGAGGTGCTCTGGATATTCCGTACTCTCTTCCCAAAATAAAGCAGTGGCCCCGGCGAAGGTAGCAACGCCAATTGAGGTTAATCTAAATTTCCCGACAGTGATTTGGTTATATAAGCAGGCTACCAATATTACGAAAAGACACGGTGCAAAAGAGAACAAGGCGAGGCGCCGGAGTTGGATTCGCCAGGCGATGACAGACAAGAACATTGCAATCGGCACCAAAAATAGACCGGCCGGGCGTGTCGCGATAACTGCCCCAAAGAACGCGGATGCCAGCCACATCCACCCTGTCGAGCGACGCGATACTGCTAACAAGGCGGATGCGAATCCGAAAATCAGTAATGGCATGTAGAGCGCATCCGACATAATGGATACCTCGAGCGATCTCATGCCGCCGAATGAGGTGAACCCAAAACTCACAACAGCGGACGGAACTGCAAGATAAGGGCGCCAACTCCAATGGCCGAAAATGGTTAGCAACCCAGCCGCAAAAATCAACGCCTGCTGGCACAGCGCCAATCCGATCCATCCCAAACCGAGCTTCGCGACCAGGTACAAAAACAATGGATAACCGGGGGTTCGCCAATCGAACGTTGGCGTTTCCCCGTTAATCATTTGCATAGCCGGGATGCTATAAGACCCTGAATCTGGCGTAATTCCCACGATTATGCCGGTGGACCAGTACTCCCACCGCACACCCATAAAAAGAATGCAAAAAACGCACACTGCAATGGCGATCGAATGGCGTCCGAAAACAAGCGATTGAATGACAGGATTGTAAACAAGTAGATATACGAGCAAACACGTTGCCGCCGTTAGAAAAATCGAATCAATCCAAGTCGCGACGCTGGCAATGCCTTCAAGCGAATAACTATTAGCGGAATCTCGGGGGTCGGAACCATCGGAGGGCGAAAAGTATAATTGTTTACCCCAGTGCGAGTAGCTTCCCCCACCTTCAGATTTTATAGTCGCGTGGAGCGCGCCGTCCGGTCCGATATAGTTACCGTTTTCTTTCAGCCTTAAACTGGAGATACCGGTGGCTCTGCTGGAATCGCCCGCGAAATTATGAACGAAGCTTAAATTTGGCTTGACCGCAGCGATATACAATTGACCCTCGATGTGACGAATTTCGGCGCTGCTGATTGCTAATTCTACATTCGGTCTTGTCGCGTACGCGCCGAGGTACAAGGCGCCAGATAATGCGAATGCGACAACCAAGAATTTTTGGACCATTCGACGATGGGTGATCGATAAACCTTGTTCGCACAGATAGGTTGTTATTCTGCGCAAATTAGCCAATAACCAAGGAGGTAAGCTTATTTTTCTCATGTGTATATTAGTTGTGGCAATTAAGGATATTTTGTTGGTAAATTGGCGACTGCGCGCTATCGAGAAGGAGCAAAGTTTCTACCGTACGGCGGTAGGCATTGACGGCGCCAGTCGTGTTCATTCGATGTACGGATGATCGGTCTTTATGATCGTTCTAAATATTTTCGGTTTATGATGATGCCACATTGATTAATGCGTTGCAGAACCCATCCGGACCAGCACATGATCATCGCAATCAACGAGAACATTACCGAAAACGTGCGAGATAAAACAGATTCTCGGTCACAGGAACAAATTCGAGGTTCGCATGCAGGTTCCTAGCGCACGCCAGCTATGGTCTCGCTGTTCCAATTGGACACGGGAGTTCGCAAAAAACCGCCCTGCTTATCATCCGGCCGCGTTCGTTATCTGTGTATTGGTCGGCGACGGACTACTTGGGGGATGGTTACTCATCAGTAGTCCTTTCCAGGTCGAACTTAACACTGTTGCTATCCGTAGTGCCGGAGGTCATGCGTACATTTACGCCACTAACGGCCCGCATACGCCACTGCAAGGTAGGTGGTTCTTTGAGTTTAGTGAGGATAAACAATCGACGCTACAAGGCTCCTCCGTTCAGGTATCCGAAGCTAGCCTTCAACTCGGGCCACAACATTCGCTTCATCGCAAAATCCGAGAAGAAGGATTGGGCGCCTATCATCATAAAGCCGGTCAGCTTTATTTTTCCTCCTCCGACAATACCGACCCTCGCGCGAACGGCCGCCGCTACCTTGTCACCGGTTCACACACTGTAACACCCAATACGTCCACTGCAATGATTGTGCTTAATGCACTCGCATTAATCGCCCTTGCATGGCGTTTCGGGAAACTGATTCCGCTAATGCGTAATTTTCGCCTAGTAATTACTCAAATTTGGCGGCCTAGCGTTGCACTCATAGCGGTCGTGGCGGTGCTCGGAGCTTCGTTTACTGCTGTCGATGAAACGACTAAACGCAATTCATCTATTTCCAGTTCTAAGCTATCGACATTACGAATCGATTCACAGTGCATCCCGTATCATGATAAAGCGATTAATCAACCGACTCACCACGCGTAAGCGCGCAAGAGTTTCGAAACCAGTATTCATTATTGGGTGTGCCCGTTCGGGTACGACGCTGCTGTTTGAATTGCTTAGCTCAAACTCAAAACTGATCGCAACAGATGGATATCCGGATGGCGAAGATCACGTTGGTTGGATCGAGCACGGCAAGGCTATTATTAGCGGGCTCGGCTCTCCCAACATAGATCGCGGCCGTACCGGTTACCATTACTGCCTGCCGATGAATGAAATCGATGCCGATCCGTCAGTGCGCGCGGCTATGCATGATTACTATATACAGCACGTGCTCCGAGGCTCGGTACGTCAACGTGTACTAAACAAATGTCCACATTTATCGAATAAGCTCCGCTACGTTCGCGAAATATTTCCAGATGCCAAATTCGTACACATCGTTCGCGACTATGTCGCGGTGGTTTCAAGCCTTCGCAGAATGATGGAGGAACAGTCACAGCAATTGCTCTATTGGCCAGGAGCCGATGACGCCTGCCTATGGATTTTACCCGCGCCAAAGGACATCGACCGCACCACGGCATTTCGCAACAATAAGAGCATCTACCCCGGCGGCGGCACCATTGCATTAGCGGACTACTGGAATCGAACAAACCTGAACATCGTGGCCCAACTAGCCGACACCCCAGATCAGTTACTGACCGTGCGTTATGAAGACCTCTGCGGCGACCCTGGCACTACGCTACGTGAAATCTGCGATTTTTGTGAATTGCCGCGATTTCGTGAGATACCGAAGGCTAAATTTAATCGACCTATAGAATCAAATTTGAATGAAAAGCACATACGCGAGTTTGGCGATCAGGTCGCAGCCCGGCTACGTGCGCAATCGGCAAAGGCCTGCGATGCCTTTGGCTACACCCCTCGATAAAACAGACCGATTTCTACAATGCCATTACCTTTAAATTTCGTTCTATGCCCACCATTCCATGGCGCAACACTATTCGGTTTACTTGCCAACAATCATGAAAAAATTACTTCTCTGGGCGATACGCTGCCGGAGCGGGACCATATGGATTTTTACTGCTCTTGTCGAACAAGCATTGACAAGTGCGATTTTTGGAAATCTCTGGGTCGCGAGCTCAAAGCCAGCCGTTTCCAGCACGAGCAGAAATTACTACCAGTAGTCCCCCGCATGGTTACGTCGGATCAAAAGAATGAAACTACGGCTAGGGTGCTGACTGAGATAGGTATTAAGTACCACTTTAACCCCTGGTTACTTCGGCCATTTCGCGCAATGGTGTTCCGTGCGGCGACCGAACGGCTCGCCGAAACTGCATGCCGTCTACAGGGAACACAGATATTCCTCGATGGTGCAAAAGACTACTATCGAGCAATGGCCTATCTATTTATCGCAAGACCGAAGCGCACACGAATTATTCATCTCGTGCGCGACCCACGAGGCTACGCCATGTCTAGTGACACAAACTTTGCGGAAAACAACTTGCGCCCAGATCACCCGATGGTAATTTGGAACACCTTTCATGAACTCGTCATGTGCAACACCAAACCTTTCCCCGGGGTTGAATACATTCGAGTTCGTTACGAGGATCTATGCGCAGATCCGAATCTGGAGATGAATAAAGTCTTTAGCTTTCTAGGGCTCGAAGAGCAGGACGTCGCCCATGCACCAACCGAGCCTCACCATTTAATTGGGAACCGTATGCTGTATGAATTTGATGGTACGGTTAACCTCGATACCCGCTGGCAGCAGCAGATGACAGCGTCGCGTCGCATCGAAGTGCTGGAAGGTACAAGGGGGCTCGCGACCGAATTCGGCTATGTCTGAATTTGCTCTACTGCGTGAACCTGCTACGGTCGCTGTTGGAGCATGTCAATGCAATAGCTGTATGTGCGCCCGTTCGTGTTCGGATCACTGTTGTCGGTCGTGGAGAAAAGCAGATCGCCATCCCAATGGCAGTACCGGCTCTTCCCATAAGCCCGTATATGTCCTCTGGGCACGTGCCCAAAACCCAGCGGAACGCCGTCCTCGAACAACATTAAGTGTGAGCGCCGCGGGTCGGATTCGGAATCACATGTATCGATGTGCCGCGACAATGGCGCGATCCATGCGTTACCTTCATCTTGGTCAAACGGCCCGTTAAGCTTTACTTCTTCAGTGCTTGCACGGTAGTCGTCCCAATAGTTTGGGGTGGCAGCTCGCCGAAATAAAAATTCGGTATTGCCCTCACCCGCAGTGATGTTAAGCAGTTCCAGCCCGAGTTTATCGCGACAAAAATCCTTTGTCTCCTGATTTCCTGCAAACTCCATTGGCCATCCCCCAAGCCAATCGCGCACGTCCGTCCAGTAAGACATGCCGCGTGATTTTTTATATTCGCTGATTACCTTGAACGGATTCTTGCGCTGCTTGAGCATTGGCTTGAATAGAGTACGGTAACTGTGCGCGCCTTCCATGAGGCGTTTCTTCAGCTCACTCGCCTCGTTGTAGGCTTGTTTTATCTTGAGCCAATACTCCGGCGTAGGGTCTATGTAGATATCGGAGGAATAGAGTGCAATGTAAAACACACCATCTGCCGCTAACGGTAATGCAGCGTTTTCGATTGCGGTCCACATATCACCAGTATGGTGAAGTACACCCCAACTGTAGACGATATCTGCCTTCGGTAGAGATTCCATATAGGTACGATCAAGTACCGATCCCTGGATCACGGTCCAGTTGTCCGGATTACCGGCAAATTCCCGTAACTTCTGCGTGGTAGCCACAGAATTCTCATCGTAATCGAAGCTCATCACCTTGGCGGCGCCGGCCCGGAACGCCGCCAGCGAATGGAGGCCACTGCCACACCCGATGTCAAGAAATGTGCGCCCTTCGAGATTAGGTAGCTTTAAAAATTCGAGCAGGTAGTTCTTCGAAATATTGAGACGGTCCTCACTAAAATTATGCTCGATGTAGTCGGCCCAATTTTCTCCAAATCCAAACCTTTCAGTCGCCATTTAGCTCTCCAGCGGATCCCACACCCGCTAATTTATTAGTCGTTACCTCTGATCGATCCGGTCTGGATTCCGGCGCGGCAAGCGTTAATTCATCGGTGCCACTCTGCTCGTTCACGGCTCTACCATCGCATTGTGCCAGTCCATACATCGTTATAGTCTCATCAATCATCCGTTCAAATCCGAATCGCCCCATCGCGAATTCCGGCCCGCGTCTGCGCGCTTCGATTGACCAATCTTCGTCCTCCAATACTTGAATTACTTTTTCTGCCAGCAGATGTTTGGATCGCGGGCTTACGATCCATCCCGTCTCACCATTCAAAACAGTATCTGCCGTCCCACCGACCGCTGGTGCAACAACCGGAACTCCCATCCATTGCGCCTCAATGCAAACATTTGGCGTCCCTTCCAGTCTTGACGTAAGGAGGAAAGCATCCATAACAGATAGTGGAAGTTCCGTACGTTGTTCCGTGCCAGGTAGAAACAACCGGTCGCTTAATCCTCTAGCCGCCGCCGCCTTTCGTATGCGGTCTTCCAATGGCCCCGCGCCGAGTAACAGGAATACGACATCGGGCATTTTCTTCGCCACTAACGCGGCTGTCTTAATCCATAGAAGCGGATCCTTTTCCTCATGGAAACGAAAGATCGAACCGACAACTTTGCTATCCCGTGGAATGCCGAGACGAGTACGATATTCCAGGCACTCACCGTCAGTAACGGAGCCCAGCGAATCGCTATGTAGGCCGTTAAACAGATGCTTGACCGACCCTGATTGAAGATTGATCCAGCCTTCGTAATCCGCTGCGCCGGCACGGCTATTGTTTACCAATGTAACCGCCGGATGGCGCGCCAAAACGGCATAACCACGCCGCATGTATGGCAAAAAATAAGCGAAATTGTATGGTGCCATATTGCGTCCATTTAGGATGATCTTAGGGACGCCCACCAGCGCCGCGGCGTAGCCTGCTTTAATACTCGTGGAATCCTGCCAGGCGTGCACAACCTCCGGTTTCGATTCCATAAATTCAATCACGAAACTCAATACGTCGTCATTTAGGTTCTTGGGCATGCTACCCTTTGCGTCGCCTAGCTGTGCGACAGACGCATAAATCTCATCACCGGGTAGGTCGAAATGCCTTCTGATTTTTCGCGCCGTTATGCCTTCCTTCTGTAGCTGCCAAAAGTAAAAATCATGCTCAGGCCTATCGTGCAAATACTCACATAGTAGCGTTAGATCGGTGTAACCACGGCGCTTCAGCCCCGTTAATGTGTTTACGACCTGACGCTCCGCACCGCCTGATGCAAGTGATGCATTTACCAAGATAATGCGCCCTTCAACAAATTCGTGTGGGCGCAATAGCGGGACACAAGAAGCGTCCAATGCTGCGGTAAACTTCTGGTCGGAGCGCCGTTCAAAAAACGAGTTAAGCGGTTCCAGCTGACGCTCAAATCGTCGAAGTATTCCGACCACTAGCTTTGATCCCCGAAAGCGAAACATCGCGTGGACCATGCGGTGATAGCTTCGAAGGGCCGGATTTTTTATTTTTCGATATCGGTTCTCAATTTCAAAGGCTAAACGCTCGTAGATCCGAATCACGAGAAACATAATTGTCAATTCGCGTCGCCATTTGGTCGGTGACGCATAGACCAGCCAATACACACCGCCTAAAAGCGCCTTTTTTACCATCCGGAAACTAATGTCCCCACGCGGACCGAGATAGGCGATCGTGCTTGCCTTCACTTTCGGAAGTGTCCAGTTGTATTGCTGGTGAACGAAGCTGCCGACGTACACGCTCAATGAATTTGCAACTTCTATCCCAGACTGGATTACGACTCCTCGTATTTCATTTTTGGTCAGTAACGCCTCAACATCCGTTGAGGACACGCTATTCGGAATCGCAAGAATGACGGAACGCAAATCATTTTCCACACAAAATGCCAAGCAATCGTCGACGAATTGGTGTCGGAGTTGACTGTCGTCGGCGATCGTTATTCCTCCGTGAGTTTTTGTAGACATATCTCGGCGTTGGCAGCGGGTGACCAATACTTTTGAGCGAATATTCGAGATTCTTTTCCAACACGTCGTCTCTCTGCGCGGTTAGGGACGAGTCGCTCCAGTTGGTCCGCAACTTCCTCAGCTGTGGTCGCGTGGCAGATAGGGGGTGGCTCAGGCCATGTTCCGTACCAAACTTCGGGTCGCCCATTTGCGAGCAGCGGCTTTCCACATGACATTGCATCAGCCCCCGTCATCCCGACAGCACCTTGGGCAAGTTGATCGACGCAAATGTCTGCTTGGCAGAGTTCCTTGTCGAACGCTACTCTATCCATTTCCTGCAGCCACGTGACTTGATCACCAAGGTCCAGATCATCGACGAGTTTATGCGTTTCGACTACATCCCTACCCTTCTCTACTAGTCGCAATTCGACTTTCGTCCCAGAGCGCGAATGAAATGCCGCAAGCCCGCGGATCAAAACGTCGACTCCTTTGCAATCGAGTTCGCAGGTGCCTGGCGCCATCGGCCTAACCCAATTCAATCTAGCACCACAGAAAATTCGGACGCGGCCGCCGGTTTTATTTGCCCGCGGCTGTTCTATTCTGTCGTCAGCTAAAAAAAGATGGATCCGTTGGGCGTCGCTAACACCTATAGCATCCAACAACGAGTCGCAGCCCGGAACAATACCGCGGGGATAAAAGCTAACAGCGCGGCTTCTCAAGATCCCTTCTCGTTGTCGCGTGATAAATCCGCTCCAAAGTGCGCGATACAATTGAGCCGAAGCGGATAATCGAAAACTCGACTCCCAATTGCCAGTCAAAGTACTTAAAGTTTCGAAGCGGGCAAGATAATCGAGATCAGAACCAGTTAAAAACGAAATGGCTGGCTTTTTTATGTACGGGAGCAACGACGGACCGACGTGATTGAGTATTAATCGATCGGCATATTCAAGCACATTCAATACCGTAGCGATCTTGGGTGATGGCCCAATGTAATCTTCGATTGCCGTATCTGATACATCATGGATCCAATCCGGGTAGTTTCCAGCCAATTCAGGATGAATATTTTCCGGCCGATGCAGTGTCTCCTGTTGATTGACCAATAAATGAACGTTGTGCCCCGCTTCACGAATTGCGCATGCCAACAGATAAAGCAGATTGTTTGTGTTGCCGAATATGGATATTTTCATAAGGTAAATGCGACCCAGTATCGAGCGACGATTTACGCGAAGATTTAGCTCTGCGACGCCCGTACTGAACTCAATCGATTACAGTTGAACCCGATTTCTTTTCACGAGCATCGGTTACTGCAGATATAGTCAAATCCGTCTCTGCGGCAACTAGACTTCCGATCATGCCATCTTCTTTCGGTGCGACATTGAACCTATATGCATAGGGAATTACATCTATAAATTGCCAGCTGTGCGACTCATCGACTGGTGGGCTAGAGAGAACGACCCGCATGAAATACTCTCCATGCATTAAATTAATGGGCACTTTCCAATCCAATATATAGCGGCCTCGATCTAAGGCAACAAGCCCGTACTTTGTCATGCGAGAGTCTCCATGGATGATGTCGATTCCCTGTTTCGTTCGGATGTTAAATGCCAACAACGCATCTCTAAGATCTCGTTTCACATCGACGACAATCCGCAGTGTCGCGTCATCCCCGAATGCGAATAATTCGCAAAGGCCTTCGCCAGACAACATCTGTACGTTCTCTATGTGCGCGTCACCACTCCCAACTCTCTCGCTTTGCGACCACTGTTTAAAAGCGCTCTGCCCTTCCAATATCCGGTCCATCGAATAGGAACGCTGTGTGATTTCCGTCGCAATGTTCTCATTAGGACCCGCATCGCCCAACTGATGGCTATTTGACGAGGCAATTGATCCTCCACCTTGATTTAATGCGAAGTATCTATCGAGAACAACACCTACATTGTCGTCCGACACTAATTCGCCGTCGGACAACAGTATTCCGCGATCACACAATTCTTTGACGGTAGCACTAGAGTGACTGACAAATAGAATTGTCGTCCCACGCTCCCGTAATTGGCGGATCCTATTTACGCAGCGCACCTGAAAAAAGGCGTCACTAACACCTAGGGCTTCATCGACTACGAGGATATCGGGTTCAATTGCGGTTTGAACTGCAAATGCCAAGCGCATGACCATACCTGACGAATAAGTATTCAACGTTTGATCAATGAAATCGCCAATTTCAGCGAAATCCAATATCGATTGCATGCGCTCGTTGATCTGCGCTTCGGTCAATCCCAGAATCGCGGCGTTAAGATAAATATTTTCGCGCCCGATGAACATTGGATTAAATCCAGACCCGAGTTCAAGTAGCGCTGCAACTTTCCCGCGAACACTGACGGTCCCTGACGTTGCTTGCAGTGTACCCACAAGCACCTGTAAGAGCGTGCTTTTCCCCGAGCCATTGCGGCCGACAATCCCGACGCATTCGCCACGCTTTATTTCAAAAGACACTCCTCTCAGCGCATAAAAATCTCGGTACATTCGTTCTATTCGTTTGTTCGCCAAACGACGGAGCGGCATACCTTCTGGCAATGATTTGGTAACTATATGCGAAAGCGCGGCGTGCAACCGTGCGGCCGGATCTCGCCAGATCCGGTATGCTTTTGAGACATCTGTTACGCGTATGACGTAATCATCGCTTCTGTCGATTGTTGTCTCCTCAACCTTTGACTCACAAACCACATCCGTCGAATTTTCCCCCTTAAACAACATCAGCAAATCCATTGCGCAGCTTGTTAAATGTGTTGAAACCAACGAGGAATACTAGCAATGAAATAACGTACAAATAGACTAAGCTGCCGATATCGACGGATTGATGCCAAAGCAAAGTTGAGCGACTCAATTCGATTGCATGTACGAGCGGGTTCAAGAGAAATACGGATCTTATCTATTCTGGGATACTCGACACGGGGTAAAATACGGCACTGCCAAAGAGCAATAGCATCGATAACAATTGCGTCATCTGACCAATATCGCGTAGGAAAACACCAAGGCCTGAAAAGACCCAATACAAACCGAGCGAAAGCATGAGTATTGGAAAGGCGATTACGGGATACCACAATTGCGTTACTGACACACCGATGCCAAGCACCAACAGTGCTATAAACGTCAGCAAAATACCGATAAGAAAATTAAAGATACTGACGCTGGCAGCCGCAACAGGAAGAAGCTCTAACGGGAAAACAACCTTCTTTACCAAATTGGCATTGTTAAGAATTACAGATGGACCGATGCCGAATCCGTCAGCGACAACCTGAAAAACCGTCAGTCCAAGAAAAATACCTAGTGCGTATTCAATTGCACCTTCGCTTCCATCCGAGGTAAATCGACCCTTGAATATAAATCCGAATACAAAAGTGTAGATGGCCATACGCACAATCGGAACGATCACTGCCCATCCAATACCTAGGATGCTACCACGATAGCTAGTGCGAATTTCGCGTAGCGCTGCCTGTTTCAACAAGGCGTTATGACGATAGACATCCCTCACAATATATATCGGATTCCAGTAGCGCATATGACTAATCCGTCTCCACATGCGGTTTAAGATACTGCATCGAACTACACCCACAATTTGCAATAAGGTCGATCACGGAAACACCCCCGGCGAATGCGCCCCACTGCTGCGGATACGGTGCGTAGTTATACTCTTTTATTTCAAGCGAAATATCAGCCGCGGCAAGCGCAGATTTATCGAGATAAGATTGGGCCGAGGGCCCGGACAAGTACGTTGTGCCGCCGACGCGCTGCATAATATCGATTATCCGTTCAGTCTTCAGCCCTTGTGCGTTCAGCTGGCTCGCGCGCATCGTATTAGTCGCAATATCTAAGTAGGCACAAATTTCTGCGGTGGCTATAATATTCAGCTCGCTAATTGTTACATCCCTTACGGCAATACAGCGTTCGAACAGCTCGTACGCTGCATCGAAATAAGGCGTCTTCGCATAGTTCAGTTTGAACGTATTCAAATGCTTTCGCCGCCAATCTTGTGATTCATCAATTTGCGTCTCTGAGATCAGCTGCGAGCGTTCCCGATATTTTACCGGCACCGTTATCCACTGCAGACCGGTAGGGGTTTTCAAGCGGTTGCGATTGCGCCAGTCGCGATTGGTGTATTGCAGGTCGTCGAAGAAAATAAACAGGTCGACTTCACGAATAAAATCGAAATATCCACGCCAGGGTAGGTAATTTGGTTGAATTATCCCTACTCGCAACAGCACACTCTCCCCTAAATTGAATACCTTGCGGTGACACGATTATCCAAGTTCAGGATACTTTTCGTGCAACGAACAATTTTCGGGTTAGTTGGTGGCAAAGCTCGTACTGAGGACTCTCGATTATGCTTTCTCTAATTGCAGCATCGACGCCATCATAAGTAGAAAACGCATCGTCAAAACAGATCCATCCGCCGACGGACAACCTCGCATTAACTCGATTAATGTCATTTGTGACGGCGTCATATCCGTGGTCGCCGTCCAAAAACGCCAGCCGGTATGGTCCGCACTGGTCAGTCTCTAATGCCATTGAATCGCCTCGCATTACATTCACCACCGAATTAACGCCAGCCGCCTTCAGGTGATCACAGAACGCATCGTAGATGCTACCGAAACGATCGTAGACTGGCACGATCTGGGATTCGAACGGCTCTTTCCAGACAGTTTGATCCTGATAGCCTCGGTATGTCTTTTCGCCAATTTCGACTTGCATCGAATAGCTTCCATCGTGGTTCTCTGTCCAATCATCCCGTTCGGGAAAAAGGTCGATGCAGTCCAAAAATGAACCGGTCGCGATTGCTGCTTTTGCTAGGACCACCGATGTTCGCCCGCACCAGCTGCCGATTTCAAGCAAACCGCCGGGCGTCCCATCGCTCATCAACGCGAGCGTATACAACGTATACATCTGGTCCAACGGCGCCCATCCGGGTATATCCGCTGTCAGATTATCGATTTGACTCCACGCCGGTAACGTATTTGAAAATGGCTGCGCTTCAATCATCAGGATTCGATCATTTCCTCGACGAGGTCAGCATATGCCCGCCCTTGACTAGGCCAGCGGGTAGATCGCCAATCTGGGCACTGCCCGCAGAACTGGTGCCTACTAAAACTATTGGTCATATGTGCTTCACGCAATTCTTTGTAAAATTTTCCAACCCAGATGTCCTTGATCCTAACGTCGCGGTAACTCGATATGTAGGAACCATGCACCCAATCGGATGGGCAGAATGCTAGATCTCCGCGCGCGTTCACCACTATTCGTTCCCACGGATACAAGCACGGATAGCGATCCACCATCTGGTTCTCATCACGTCGCTCAACGGCAAGATCCGCCTTTGCCCCTGAACAAGAGTGGAGACGTCGAATAATTACGTGATCAGCGCCGGCGTCCTGCCAGTAAGACTCAAAATCCTGTGTCTCACTTTGGTTTTCTGGTTGCTCGACATAGCTAACGACGATTCGAGTGTCGGCACCAGCCTGCTCAACCATATCAATGAGTTTATGCACATTTGCTCGCGTAACATTTAAATCACCGTTGACGCGAATTTTGGCGTAAGTCTCGGCGCTATGTGCGTCAATGCTTATATCGATCATGTGGACGCCAGCTTCGAGCAGCTTGATGGTGCGCTTTTCGTTCATGATTGTACCGTTGGTTGTCAGTGTCACATAGACTCCTGAATGCGCGACGGCAGCATCGATCATGTCATAACAATTAGGATGTACGAGCGGCTCACCGTTGCTCGCATAACGGATGTACTTGGTGATTCCTTGTCCGTGTTCTCGAACCTCTTCGATCATTTTCTCGTTGAGTTCGGGATCGAGGTAGCGCGCACCATAATGCGACGACACCTTGAAATCCGGGTGCGGGCAATGGGTACATGCAAGGTTACAGACTTCCGTGATGTCCATCAGGATCTGGGACGGAAATTCCGATCGCAAACGACCCGCAAAGCCAAACGTAGCAGCCTCCGGCCGTTCGAATTCAGTTGAGTCTTTCATAAATCCACCGTGCCCATAATTGAGTCAGCATTGATTGGCGTCGACGTCTTCAGTTTTCACGATAATATTTCCGCTAGGTGTTCCATTACGTACTCAGCGTCCGTAACAGTCATATTCGCTGAAATCGGAAGCGTTATATTACGCTCAGCAATATAGTCGGTGTTCGGCAACGTGGTTGCTTGTTGGTCGTACAATGACATTTCATGAAGCGGCGGGTAATGGATTGCCGCACCAATGTTTCTGGCTCGCAGCAAACCCAGCACCTCATCTCGCGAAACATCCAGTCGTTCCAGTGGAAGCAAAATGGGAAACAAATGTCTCGCGTGATGCGACAGCCCAATTCCCTGCTGCACTTGAATATCCGGGATCAGCTTGGCTAGCATGTCGGCATAACGCGCCGCCACATCGCTGCGTACCTTGCCCATCTCTTCTTGTCGCGCCAACTGCGCTCGACCAATAACAGCCTGCAGGTCTGTAAAATTCATCTTGTAACCGAGTTCGGCTGGACCTACACGGACATTCGCAGACGGCTTGCGGAACCGGGTCCATGCATCTGAACTCAACCCCAAATGACATAGGGAACGCAGTCTATCGATGGCTTCGTCGCTGCCCACCGCTATCGCGCCGCCTTCGCCAGTCGACAGATTCTTATTAGCGTAAAAACTGAAACATACGAGGTTGCCATTCGATCCCACTCGCGATCCGTCCGCATAGCGTGCACCGATCGCGTGAGCGGCGTCTTCGATGAGTGCAACCCCCGGGGGTAGTATCCGACGGATCGCATCGATGTCGGCAGCAAGACCGCCGAAGTGAACAACGATCACCGCCTTCGTGCGCGGACTAAGCCGCGCTTTAATATCTGCCGGCGTGGCGCATAGCGTATCGCGGTTAACGTCGCAGAACACCGGTACCGCACCGAGGTACATGGCGGCGTTGGCGGTACTACACCAGGTAAGGCTCGGACAAATTACTTCATCGCCTTCGCCAATACCCGACACTAGCAATGAAAGGAACAACGCCGATGTACATGAATTAACTGCCACCAAATGATTAGCGCCAACGTATTCTGCCAATTCCTTCTCGAACGAGAGCGTTTCCGGACCCATTCCGACCCAGCCACTTTGCAATGCGCCCGACACCGCATTAATCTCTGCTGCAGTAAACGAAGGCTTCCCGAACGCCAAGTAGTCGTTCCGGATAGTCAATTCAGTTTTTTGTTTCGAATTCATCGGTATTGCAGGCACGCTACCGCCCTACAGTGACATATCTGATCACCGTATAGCATGTAATCTACCGCTGCCAACCGTGGCCGCGGTCGGCAAATCTATTCTGTACCGTTCCCAATTAGGGGCCGTACGACATCCGGAATGACAACTCGGTCGTCGCCAAACTTCAATTGGATCAACGCGTAATTTGAATTAGCTGAATTCAACGCCGTGAACAACGCCGCGTCAGCAGCCGGGATGTTATCGAGCTGATTCCACACTGGTTTTCCAATAAAACTTTCGAGCCTTGAATCGGGATCGAAGGAGCCGATTATTTCGATCCGAAAATCGTGCGCACGCACCGAGGCAATCTCAGCCAATTCAGAAACGCCGCAAAATACAATCCGTTGCAGCGAATTATCTGCACACGTGGCGAGCGAATTCGCGATTGATTCACTAGCGGTACGATAGAAACTGAAGGAATATGCAAAGTATTCCGCCGTTAATCGACCTTTTTCCGCGAACCCATGCGGCGTCAGATAATATAAATACCGATTTGCCGGCGCCTGTTTTATCTTGATCAGCCCCTTACGTACGCAACGCCTTAAGTAGGAATTGGCAAGCCCAAGCGCAACGCCCATCCTGTCTGCGAGATGGCGCTGGGTCACATCACTACGCGCCTCGATCGCCTGCAGAATTTCGAGCGTCAAAGCCTCTTCGCGGTCGTGTTTCATCGATTGGTGTTCATTTGATGAACGCGAGTCTATCACGAATGTTCATCAAGTGAACACTAGTCCTAGTGGTTCCTAGCAGCTGCACCGCTAAATACGGCCCAAATTAATCGATTCTGCGAACGCTATCTTTAGCGGTATCTACCCTAAGCGTACGTCCCGCGATTTCGAGCAACACTGCAATTCTCTGTTTTCCGAGGCCGGCGGAAAAGATCGCTTCATACCCTGCCAGTGCCCCTGCACTAATCACTACCCGTTCGCCGCTCATCAGCTCCTGTGCAGGCGACTCAATTACGCCGTCACTGTCCGCGCGCTCGGTTAGAGCGGTTACGAAATCGTCCGGTAAAATCGCATACCGATCACCAAACTTGACCAAGCGAGAAACGCCAAACGTCGAGCGGATCGGTGCAAAGTTGTCTACCGCGGCAGTCAAACGAACGAATAAATAGCGTGGGAACATTGGCTCCGCACGTTCTCCCCGACGGCGATTGCCAATAAGTGGCAAATAGGCGGTATAACCTTGGCGGCAGAGATTTTCTAGTGCGAGCCGCTCTTGGCGCGGCTTCGCATATACCAAGTACCAAGCAGGGGCCGAAATGGTGGGATCAGGTTGCTTCATGACGGCGCTAGTCTACTTCAGCGCCGGTAGAGGCAATAGTTAATGCTCCAAGCGTTTGCCTCCACGATCGACATTGCAACCAACAAGTCGGTAGCTTTATCTCGACAATCTTTTTAACCCATGAAAATGTTTTTTTCGTAATTTTAGGCGGGCCTATTGCAGGCCTTGCGCGAGAATCTCAACGACATGTTCGATATCCTCGACCGTCAAATACGGGTGCATGGGTAGGCTGAATACATGTTCCGCTACGGCTTCCGACACCGGGAGCATTCGACCGACTCGATTCATTTCCAATTCGGCAAATACCGGTTGTCGATGCAGTGGCATTGGATAGTGCACCGCGCTTGGAACATTATTTTCCTTAAGTTTCTTAAGCAAACGCTCGCGCGCTTCGCTTTGCACCGTATATTGTGCAAACACACTCGTGTTGTCCTGTTCGATATATGGCACTTGCAGCGATGGGCATTTACTGGAAATTCTGTCGCTATAGCATTCGCCAATCCGGGCACGCGCGGCGACCTCTTCGGGAAACGCGTCGAGTTTAGCTAGAAGGATTGCCGCCTGCAGTGTATCCAAGCGTCCGTTTAGCCCAATTGCCGTGTGGTGATAACGGCGTTGTTGTCCATGATCGCGAATTTCGCGAACGCACGCCGCGAGATCATCGTTGTCGGTAAAACATGCACCGCCGTCGCCGTAACATCCAAGCGGCTTTGATGGATAAAAGCTGGTGCAACCAATAGTCGATAATGAACACGACATCCTGCCCCGATACGTTGCACCAAAACTCTGAGCCGCATCTTCGATAATCGGCACATTGTGCATTTTCCCGATAGCGTTTATCTCGTCAAATGCAGCGCATTGCCCGTAGAGGTTCACCGGTAGGATAGCTTTAGTATTCGCGGTGATCGCAGATTCGATGAGCGTATGATTGATATTGCAGGTGCGGATATCAATATCGACAAAGATGGGGACGGCGCCGAGTAGCGCGATCATCTCGCCGGTAGCAATAAACGTAAACGGGGTGGTGATAACCTCATCGCCGTGACCAATTCCAAGCGCCATCATCGCCATCAGCAATGCGTCAGTTCCACTTGAAACCGATACACAATGACGAACGCCGACGAATTCCGCGAGCCGTTGTTCGAGCTCACCGACCTCTGGCCCCATGATGTAGTGACCATGCTCTAGGACGGCATTGATGCGCTCATGGATCGGCGTTTTCAGATTGGCGTATTGCGTTTTTAAATCAACAAATTGCATCGCTTTCCAGCGTCGGTTCGTTAGTAGGTCACGTAATGTTCGCTCGGTCGTGTAGCTCCGACCAGCTCGGTGGCGATATCGGCTTCGAGACGTCTCGCCACTTCAACGCGAAAATGTAGGGGGTCCCAATAATTACTATCCATCCGGGTAATGACTGAATCTACCATGAAGTCAATGATCCCAGCCTTACGTGCGCGCGCGATCTTCAATATTTGACCTTTACACTCTCGATAAAGCGCCTCGCCGTTCGCAAGATAGTCACCGTGCATCGGCGCAAAAGCAAGCATGGTCGGCACGCGCGATTCACTACGAGCGAGCATCTTATCGAGCAGCTCGTGGGCTGCGAACGCCCAACCTTTAAGGTCGGTTGCCGGGGAAACCTCAGGTACTCGACGTGAATCTGCCATTCCATGCGGGTAGAGACGCTTGCGCGCTGCCATGAGATCGTAGGCGCCGAAGTCAACGGTAAAATCACGGTAGCCGTCTGTTTCGTACTTTGACTGTCGCTTTCCGGCTATGAACTCCAGCAACCGTACACTGTTCTCTAACGCCTTATCATTGAACATGTACAAAAAGTCGTTCCATTGATTCTGATCATACATCCACTCCGGGAATGTACGGAAAGTGTATTTTTCGTAATCCATTTCGCGCCGACACCAACTGTCGTCAATGCCAATTATCACGTGCTTGGCGTCCGGGTGATGACGCACAAACAATTCGTGCATTCGCATTTGTTCGTACGCAGTCGCGGAATTCATCGACAGGTTTGCAAAACGCGCACCGGTTAACTCATTTAGGATCTTGGGATTCAATAACCGCAGTGTCGATGATCCGATAATCACACTGTCGAATTTTGGATTTCGTGCAAGTGCTGGATAGGCGAAGCGTTGGTTTGTGCTGATCGGTGCGCGATCCAACGGCAAAGAGAAAGGCACGTTCTGATAGGGATCGACCAGCAGGATCGCAGCGTAGACGGTCACGACGAGAATAATAAAGCTCGCGACAAAGGTGCGCAGAAATTTAGCAGAGCTCATATCACTCAAAACTGAAAATAGATGAATTCTAATCCGCGACCCTGGCCTACTCGTAATGCCACGAGGAATAAACCAAAAGCCACCGCAATCGCAAATCGGCGCTTAAATAGATTGGCACTCTGCGATAGCGTAACGTTCGTCGGCCCGACTACCGCGCACACGCTTGCAACCATAACGTAATTCAGATCCTTCCAATCCACCAACGCAACATCAAATCCACCGACCCCGGACATCGCTATCAAGAATGTTCGCGCCACTGCGAAACTGTCGGCACGAAAGAGGACCCAGCCACAAACGACGAACAGCATCGTAATAGGCCATGCTGCTGGCGTCGGAAGCTGCAGGCCGCTGTGACTCCACGTGCGATTCACACAGATCGCAGCCCCGTGGAGCGCACCCCAGGCAATAAAGGTCCAACCCGCGCCGTGCCACAAACCACACAACAACATGGTCGCCATCACCGTCCAATAGGTTTGGGTAAGGTTTCCGCGGCTGCCACCTAGAGGGATGTAGACGTAGTCACGCAAAAAGCTGGACAAAGTCATATGCCAGCGTCGCCAGAAATCACGAATGTCGAGCGCCCGATAAGGGGCATCGAAGTTCAACGGCAAACGCAAACCGAACATCGCACCGAGTCCAATCGCCATATCCGAATAGGCCGAGAAATCGAAATATAACTGCAGTGAATATGCGAGCGATGCAAGCCAGGAATTGCCAAACGCGATCCCCTGCCCGGCCGCAACTGTGTCGAATCCCGCATCGGCGATCGGAGCAAGTTCGTCGGCAAAGAAAACCTTTTTTATCAAACCCAGAGTAAACAATACCAAGCCTCGCGACACTTGTTCCGCCAAGCCATCGCGAAACGGCGAGTCCGAGAATTGCGAGATCAATTGATTGTGCCGCACTATTGGGCCGGCGATCAGTTGTGGGAAGAAACTCACGAACGCTGCATATTCGAGCAAACCGTAAACCGGGGCGGTGCCCCTGTAACGGTCGACGAGGTAAGAGACTTGTTGGAAAGTGAAAAAACTGATGCCGAGCGGCAGGATAATACTCCAACTTTGATGCTCAACGCCGAAGGTGTTCAGGACATTTTCGGCGACAAAGTTGGCGTATTTAAATAGGCCAAGCACGGCTAAGTTTAGGCCGATACCGATGATAAGAATCCACGACCTTTGCAACATGTCGTGGAGTCGAACTACAAGCCATGTAATTAGGATCATGGCGCCAAGCAACGGCACAAAGCGCGGATCCCACCATGCGTAAAACGCCATTGAGGCGGTGGTCAATATTGTAATGCGCGCCGTATACGATTCAGCCAACGCGTAGTAGACAAGCAAACTCAGCGGCAGAAAAAGCAGTAAAAACGGTTGTGAAGAAAACAGCATCGCAGCGCTATCTTACACGGTGCACGCGACGCGAGGTCGACGGTGTACGAGGTACGAATTCACCGCGGATGGCCCCACAGATGGGGGAGGTAGAACGAAGCACGATGCCAGAGTCGAGAACTCTAAGAACACGGAGATAAGGATTTCTTTATTATTTATTTTGGTTGGTTTTCTGCCCGTGAACTCCGTGGATTATTTCAATAACATAAAATTACGCCCGTAGAGGATCAGGATCCAAAGTCCGCGGGACGGCTAAGATTTACCAACGTCAACGCCCGATGCAGTGGTACGAGAATCCTAGCTCCTCCATCCGCGCGCGTTCGTATACATTACGTAGGTCAACGAAAACCGGCGTGCGCATCTGCGCTTTGCCTCGTTTGAGATCGAGTCCGCGATAGAGATTCCATTCGGTCAGCAATAACACCGCATCAGCGTCCGTGAACACGTCGTAGTGATCGTCACAGTAAGTTACCGCTTGCGGTAATAAACTACGCGCCTCATCCATCCCCTGCGGATCGTGGACCTTTATGCGGGCGCCTTTCTCAATCAATGGCGGTAGAATCGACAATGCGGGCGCGTCCCGCATGTCGTCGGTCTCCGGTTTGAACGTGAGGCCTAGGACCCCAACGGTCTTGTCTGTTTCAGAGCCACCTAGAGCCTCGCGCACTTTCTTTATCATCCGCGCCTTTTGCGCCGCATTGACCTCAATGACTGATTCCACAATACGGCTCGAGGTATCGTGTTCTTGTGCAATTCTAACCAGGGCTTGCGTATCTTTGGGGAAGCAGGAACCGCCGTAGCCTGGTCCGGGATGTAGAAATTTTCCGCCAATGCGTTTGTCCATGCCCATGCCCTTAGATACCGCATGTACGTCCGCGCCTACCGCTTCACAGAGCATCGACATCTCATTGATGAAGCTAATTTTTGTGGCGAGAAATGCATTTGAGGCGTACTTAATCAGCTCTGCACTTTCAAGGCCGGTAAATAGCATCGGGGCTTCAATCAAGTTAAGCGGGCGATAAAGCTCGCGTAATAATTTCTCGGCCCGTTCACTCTCAATTCCGATGACGACGCGATCCGGATGCATAAAATCGGATATCGCTGCGCCTTCCCGCAAAAATTCTGGATTCGACGCAACATCAAAATCGGCATCGGAATTGGTCTCACGAATTACGCGCTCGACGTTCCGAGCAGTACCAACCGGCACCGTAGATTTATCGACGATGACGGTATAACCCTCAAGATGTGGGGCGAGTTGTTTTGCTGCCTCAAAGACAAAACTCAGATCCGCAAAGCCGTCTCCGCGCCGGCTTGGCGTCCCGACGGCAATAAAAACCAAGTCCGCATCGCCTGCGACCGAGCCCAAATCGGTGGTAAATTTCAAACGCCCGTCGCGTACGTTGCTCGCCACCAACTCGTCGAGACCTGGCTCGTAGATCGGAATCTCACCATTGTCGAGCTTAGCAACCTTCGATTCATCGACGTCGACACAGGTGACCATGGCGCCGAACTCGGCAAAACAGGTCCCCGACACGAGCCCAACATAGCCCGTGCCTATCATCACCACGTTCATCTAATTTAGAGTCTCCAGTGCGTCATCGTCGCCGGTCGAGTGCTCCGGTCCAGCCGCGCCTTAACGTCAATCACGATCCCGGCGCCGCCGCGCAAATGCGCGGCTATCCCATCCCATCCGGCTGACAAAAATTCGGCGTGGGGTACTGCGAGCACAACGGCGTCGGCCGGGCTAAGTTTAGTCGTATCTAGTAAATCAACGTCGTATTCGTGACGCGCCTCGGCGGCACTCGCAAATGGATCGTGGATCTGTACTTCCACACCATAGTCATGCAGCCCCTGAACAATATCGATCACCCGCGTGTTACGTAGATCCGGCACGTCTTCTTTAAAGGTAAAGCCAAGCACGGTGACCACGCTGCCCTTCACGACCATCCCGGCATTAATCATCAACTTGACCGTCTGATTGGCAACGTAATTGCCCATGTCGTCGTTAATACTTCTCCCCGCCAGGATAACCTGGGGGATGTAACCAGTGATCTGTGCCTTATGCGTAAGGTAATACGGATCGACACCAATACAGTGGCCACCGACAAGGCCGGGATCGAATTTCAGAAAGTTCCATTTCGTTCCCGACGCGGCAAGCACGTCGCGAGTATCAATGTCCATGCGTTGGAATATCAAGGCCAACTCATTCATCAAGGCGATATTTAGGTCACGCTGCGTATTTTCGATCACTTTCGCGGCTTCGGCGACTTTAATCGAAGCCGCGCGATGCACCCCAGCCGTGACGACGCTTTCATAAACCTGCGCCACGACCTCAAGGATCTCCGCGTTTTGTCCCGACACGACCTTAGTGATCTTGGTAAAGGTATGTTCTTTGTCACCCGGATTTATGCGCTCGGGTGAATAACCAACGAAAAAGTCTTTACCGCAAACAAGTCCTGAGCACTGCTCAAGAACAGGAACACATTCTTCTTCGGTCGCCCCGGGATACACGGTCGACTCGAAAACCACGATATCGCCGGCCTTTAGTTGCTTGCCCACCGTCTCGGCCGCCCTCAGCACTGGCGTCAGGTCCGGGATTTTTGCCTCATCGATCGGGGTCGGCACGGCCACGATGTGGAAATCAGCTAGTGCGATGTCTTTTGCGTCGCAGGTGAATAAGATGTCGGACCCCGACAGTTCCGCTGGTTCCACTTCGAGCGTACTGTCGCGGCCTTGCTTAAGTTCAGCGACGCGCTCTACATTAATGTCGAAGCCAACACAACGTTGTTGGTGTCCAAACGCAACTGCGACAGGTAATCCAACATAGCCGAGACCGATCACGGAAACTTTACGGTTATGAGTGCTCATTTAACTTTGTAGTAGTCCTTGTACCAAGCAATAAAATTAGCGACACCATCCTCAATTGAGGTGGCAGGTTGATAGTCCAAATCGTCCACCAACGCTTGCACATCGGCATAAGTATCCGGCACGTCGCCAAGCTGCAGCGGCAACATGTTCTTTTTCGCCTCAATCCCTAGACATTTTTCGATCGCGCCGATGAAGTCCATTAATTCGACCGGTGAATTGTTGCCAATATTGTATAGGCGGTACGGCGCAAGCGAAGTCCCTGGATCAGGCTGGTCACCAGACCATTGCGTCGATGGCGTGGCGACCTCATCGACGCAGCGAATGATGCCTTCGACAATATCATCGACGTAGGTAAAATCGCGCCGGTGATTGCCAAAATTAAATACATCGATCGGTTTACCTTCGAGGATGTTTTTGGTGAACAAAAACAGCGACATGTCTGGGCGACCCCAAGGACCGTAGACCGTGAAAAAGCGCAATCCGGTCGTCGGCAACCGATACAGGTGCGAGTAGGAATGCGCCATCAGCTCGTTGGCTTTTTTCGTCGCCGCGTACATCGACACCGGATGGTCGACGTTATCGTGGACTGAAAACGGCATGTTGGTATTGGCCCCATAGACCGAGCTACTAGAGGCGTAGACAAGGTGTTCAAGCTCGTTGTGGCGGCAGGCTTCCAGAATATTGGTGAATCCGACGATATTCGATTCGATATAGGCCCGCGGATTCTCAATCGAGTAGCGCACCCCGGCCTGCGCCGCGAGGTGCATCACGCGTTCGGGCTGTGCCTTAGCGAAAACGCCATCCACGGCGCCTTGATCAGCGACGTCCAGCTTTTCAAAACTAAATCCTGCTTGCGGCATGAGGCGCGCTAAGCGTGCTTCCTTCAAGCTCACGTCGTAGTAATCATTTAGATTATCGATGCCGATAACCTCGTCACCGCGTGCCAGTAACTTTTCACTAAGGCGCGAACCGATGAAACCCGCCGCACCTGTAACAAGGATCTTCATGTCAATGTTAATCGTTCCAATAAAGGGCCTTAGTCTACATTATTCATGGTCTACGTGATGTTACAAACCGCAACGAACGGGTGCTAACGGGCGCGCGATAGTGAACTGCGTCGCATAAAATTTGCCGTTGTTCGCGCTGAAGCACCGCCATAAGTGGCTTAGCGGCCAAACACGGCGTAGATTTGATAGACTGCCGCGATAAATCATTAAACGAGGGGAGCGTAATGGCGGCAGACACCAATCAGAGTACGGAGTCGTTGAATGTCGATATCGACAATTTATACCGCGAAGAGTCCTTTACGGACCTTCGGGCCGCAAACATCAAACGCCTCACACCCGTCACCGCGAACGGCGATGACGACACCGCCCGACCCACTCAATACATCGGTGATACCACGTTGATGACGCAAATGGGTCCAATTCCCGTCCAATTTCCGCTCGCCGCCGCCTCTCTCAGCGAGGCCTTCGAGATGTTTCCAGAAGGGGTTCAGGCGGCGATCGAACGCCTGCAAGAGCGCGCCCAGGAAATGGCGCGCGAAGAGTCATCGCGGATCGTGGTTCCGGGCGCCGGCGGTGGCGGCCGCGGGCCGGTGCCGGGCCCCGGCGGCAAATTAGTTCTCGACTAGTCGCATTTACGAGGCACGACGTAGCGCGCAGCATCGCACATTCAGGAACCACCGATTTCCAAGATCCGACCCAATTGCAAGCCAATTTCAACCAATTAAAGGTTGTCGGCCTCGCCTGTGAGCGAGGCGAAAAAACGATCTTCGCGGGGCTCGATTTCGAAGCCCGCTCGGCGGAGGTCATCCATCTCAAAGGTCGCAATGGTAGCGGCAAGACCAGCCTACTTCGGATCCTCTGTGGATTTGCGCAACCGATAGAGGGTTCGGTGCGCTGGAACGGAACTGATATTCGCGAAAACATCGCAGATTTTTGCCTCGAAACTGCCTACGTCGGCCATCGTCGAGGCGTCTGTGGGGACCTCACGCCGCTGGAAAACGTTCGCTTCGCCAATGCCTTAACCGCGCAAGGCTCCGACACCGCATGTCGTGACGCGCTTGAGCGCGTTGAGCTTACGCATGTTGCGGAGACACCGGCACGACTTTTATCGGCGGGGCAGAATCAACGCACGGCACTTGCACGGTTGCTGATCAGTGACGCGGCATTATGGTTTCTCGACGAACCGTTTACCGCCTTGGACGCGGCCGGCCGAACCATTGTAGAGCTGATCATTGCAGAACATTCGAAACAAGGCGGGATCAGCATCATTGCTACGCATCAATCGATGTCCTTGGACCGAATTGATGTAAGGGCCCTGGAGTTGGACCCCTTATGATGTCGACGCTAGTAGCTTCAAAAGCGATGCTACTGCGAGACCTGAGACGTTCCATCAGACGTTCACAGGACCTTGCTCAGTCGCTGATTTTTTTCGTTATTGTGATCACCTTGCTTGCGCTCGCGATCGGGCCGGATGATCAGATATTCACAACCATTGCACCTGCCGGCGTGTGGATCGCGATTTTGCTGGCAACGACGATCAATCTCGAACGTATGTTTTTGAGCGACTACCAGGACGGCACGATCGAGCTACTGCTACTAAGTTCGGCCTCGCTACCGGCGCTCGTTGCAGCCAAAATCGGTGCGCATTGGCTCACCAATGCCTGCCCACAGATCCTGATGGCGGTGATTGTTGGTGCGGTTCTAGGATTGAAGACCGACGTGCTAGTGGCGCTCGGCTTGAGCTTATTGCTTGGCTCTCCGATCCTGAGCCTGATCGGCGGCGTCGCGAGCGCGCTAACGGTCGGGTTGCGTGGCGGCGCATTGCTCCTCAGTTTGATCATTCTCCCGCTGTATATGCCGACCCTAATTTTCGGTACCGCAGCGATCACCAACGCCGCGCTAGGGTTACCGATCGAGGCTGAACTATTTTTTCTCAGTGGTGTCGCAGTTTTGTCCGCTAGCCTCGCGCCATTCGGCGCGGCGGCGGCACTGCGTATCCGTCTGAGTTGAATCTAAGACCATGATTTCCTCGCCGCCGCCATCAGACCGTGAACAATCGGTTGTGCCAAAGCAATTTGCCCGGTGGTATTTAAAGTTATAGTGCGTGCTGAGATGGACTTTAGTCGACTACATAAATACGCCTCGCCGATGCATTTCTATTCCTGGTCGCTGGCTGTCGCGCCATGGCTGGGGATCGCTTGCGCAGTCTTATTCGTCGTGGGTCTTGCTGGTGGATTGTTCTACGCCCCGCCCGACTACCAACAGGGCGAAAGTTTTCGCATTATCTACGTACATGTTCCGAGCGCGTGGATGTCCTTATTCATCTATATGGTCATGGCCGGCGCTGGCGCACTCGGTTTGATATGGCACGTGAAGCTGGGGGACATGATTGCCCGCGCCAGTGCACCGGTAGGTGCGTGGTTTACCTTTCTGGCACTGGCAACCGGGTCGCTGTGGGGCAAGCCGATGTGGGGTACCTACTGGGTGTGGGATGCAAGACTGACGTCGGAATTGATCTTGCTGTTTTTGTACCTCGGCTATATCGCGCTGCAGGGCGCGATCGAAGACCGCCGAACGGCGGCCCGGGCGGGTGCGATTTTAGCCTTGGTGGGTACGGTCAATATCCCCATCGTGCACTACTCTGTTGAGTGGTGGAACACCTTGCACCAAGGGCCAACGGTAACCAAATTCGATGCGCCCTCGATCGACACCTCGATGCTCATTCCGCTACTCGTGATGAGCCTCGCCTATACGCTTTATTTTTGTACCATCGTGCTGGTCAGGACCCGCTGCGAAATCCTAGAGTTTGAACGTAATACGACCTGGGTTAAGCAACGCGCGGCAGGAGTGAACGCCGTATAATGGATACTGAATTCTTCGCGATGGGCGGCTACGCCTTCTATGTGTGGACGTCTTATGGTCTGAGCGCCGTGGTCTTGATCGCGAATGCGATAGGACCTCGGATGCGCGAAAAATCATTGCTCAAGAAGATCGTGCAACGCACCGGCGACGAATAGGCCTCTGGATGACTCCGACGAGAAAAAAACGACTTATCACTGCCGCACTGATTGTCGCCGGTGGTGGCATCGCGACGGCCTTGATACTGACGGCGTTTGAAAAAAATCTCATGTATTTTTACTCGCCAAGCGAGGTGATTGCCGGTGAAGCACCCGCGGCACGAAAATTCCGCGTCGGTGGACTCGTGGTAAACGACAGTGTGAAGCGTGTCCCGGACAGTCTTGCAGTGGAGTTCACAATTACTGATACCGTCCATGAAGTCACGGTGGTGTACGAAGGTATCCTGCCCGATCTCTTTCGCGAAGGTCAGGGTATCGTTGCCCATGGCCTGCGGCGTCCCGACGGGATCTTCGAGGCGTCCGAAGTGCTGGCGAAACACGACGAAAACTATATGCCGCCAGAAGTCGCGAGTGCACTTGCCGCGGCCAAATCCGGCACCACCCTAAAGCACCCACAATGATCCCCGAGATCGGACATTTCATGTTGTCTCTCGCACTCGCCGTCGCGTGCGTGCAAGCGGTAGTCCCAATGGTCGGCGCTATTCGGGGTTATTCGAATTGGATCGCGCTTGCGACCCCTACCGCCCGCATCCAATTCTTATTGGTCTTGGCGGCATTCATTACGCTCGCGCATGCATTTGTAACGAACGATTTTTCGGTCGCCTACGTAGCGCAGAACTCGAATTCCGCTTTGCCAATAGCCTACCGCCTGTCGGCAGTATGGGGTGCGCATGAAGGCTCTCTGCTGTTGTGGATATTGATCCTTTGCGGCTGGACGTTTGCGGTAACTGTGTTCGACAAAGGTCTGCCGCCTAAGTTTGCGTCCCTGGTGATCAGCGTTCTTGGTATCGTATCGGTTGGGTTTCTGTCTTTCCTACTGTTTACTTCTAACCCATTCGATCGCCTGATACCGGCACTTGCAGACGGTGGCGATCTGAACCCGTTACTGCAAGACCCAGGTCTAATTATCCATCCACCGATGTTATACCTAGGATATGTAGGATCCTCGGTTGCCTTCGCATTCGCCATCGCCGCGCTCATTCAAGGACGCATCACCGCACAAGCGGCTCGCTGGATCCGACCGTGGGCGATTGCGACTTGGATCTTTCTGACACTCGGCATTGCGCTTGGCAGCTGGTGGGCATATTACGAACTCGGTTGGGGTGGTTGGTGGTTCTGGGATCCGGTTGAAAATGCCTCGTTCATGCCATGGTTGCTCGGCACGGCCTTGATCCACTCGCTCGCAGTCACCGAGAAGCGAGGATCGTTTAAAAATTGGACGGTCCTGTTAGCGCTCGCAACCTTCGCGTTGAGTCTGCTCGGGACATTTCTAGTGCGTTCGGGGGTACTGACCTCCGTGCACGCGTTCGCCACCGATCCTGGACGCGGCATATTTGTGCTGGCCCTACTCGGATTCGTGATTGGTGGATCGCTTGTTCTCTACGCCTGGCGCGGCCCTTCGACATTTGCAGGCGGAAGCTACGAGCCGATTTCGCGCGAAGTTTTTCTACTCCTAAACAGCGCACTATTGGCCGTTGCGACCGCGACCGTATTACTCGGTACCTTGTACCCGTTAGCGCTTGAAGCGCTCGGTCTGGGGAAAATCTCTGTCGGACCGCCCTACTTTAACGTGGTTTTTAGCGCGGTCATGCTCCCGCTGATCGCGATACTTGGGATCGGGCAGTTTTCGCGTTGGAAATCCGATTCCCCAAAACGGCTGATCCAAAATCTAGCCTACCCATTTAGTGCTGCTGTGGCTGCAGCGATTGTTGCAATGATAATGCTTGGCGGACAGAAAATGATTGCTGCTGGCGTTGGGATCGGCTTCGCGGTATGGGTCATTTCGACGACGGTATTTGGGATCCGGGAACGCTGCCGTGGCCGCCAACATCCCTGGTTCACCTTATTCAATCTTCCGCGTGCCTTAGTTGGGCAGTGCGTCGCACATGTGGGATTCGCCTGTACAATCATTGGCGTCGTGGTGACGAGTTTTTATAGCGTCGACGAACACCAACGTCTAGCACCCGGCGATAGCGCCGAACTCGCCGGTTATGAATTTCATTTCGTCGGTCTACGAACGTATTCCGGACCGAACTATCGCTCAACCGAGGGCAACTTTGAACTACGCCGCGATGGTCAGTTCATCGCGACTCTAAAGCCGGAAAAACGTCTTTATCACGTGCGCAACATGCCCATGACCGAAGCCGGGATCTCACCCGGATTTACCCGTGATCTGTATGTCTCCTTAGGCGAGCCGTTGGACGGCGGTGCGTGGAGCGTGCGCATGCATTACAAGCCGTTCGTGCGCTGGATCTGGCTGGGCGCGGTGTTCATGGCCTGTGGCGGTTTTATTGCCATGTTCGACCCGCGTTTGCGCAGCCCCGCGGCGCGGCGCGGCGAAGCCCCTGCGAAGGCATCGAGCGTCGACCTATAAGGTTTTATGCGATACGCAATCCCGCTTGGTGTTTTCGTCATACTCGTCGCCTTGCTCGCCATCGGCTTGCGCCTCGATCCGCGCTACGTCCCCTCTCCGTTGATCGACAAACCGCTACCGGCGTTTGAGCTACCCGACTTAGCGGACGAACAAACTATCGTAACGGCGGCCGATGTGACCGGAAAACCACGCCTGTTCAATGTGTGGGCGTCGTGGTGTGTCGCCTGCCGGGTTGAACATCCCTTGCTCATTGAATTAGCAAAATCTGGCACGACCTCAATTGTCGGACTCAATTACAAAGATGCGCGAGACGATGCCCTGGCGTGGCTCGAACGCTTCGGTGATCCCTACGAACGCTCGGTCTTCGACCAGGCCGGTAGCCTCGGTCTTGATCTCGGGGTCTACGGTGTGCCGGAGACATTCGTTGTCGATACCCACGGGGTGATCCGCTACAAACAAGTTGGTCCGATCACGACCGAGGCGCTGGACTCGGTGATCATGCCACTGCTTGAACGCCTGGCCAGCGAGAAATGAGCATGGCTGTAACCTTATTAGTGGTCGTCACATTACTCAGCGGCGGAGCCTATGCAGCAGATACGCCCGTTCTCTTTGAGACCGCCGTTGATCGTGAACGTTATGAGACGCTACTGGAGGAGCTTCGCTGTTTAGTCTGTCAGAACCAATCGCTGTCCGACTCACATGCAGACCTCGCGCAGGATCTGCGCGACCAAGTCTATGAGATGATTATCGAAGGGAAACAAGACTCACAAATCACCGATTTCATGGTCGCGCGCTACGGTGATTTTGTCTTGTATAAACCACCGGTGAAGTCTGCGACATGGCTGTTGTGGTTTGGACCCTTAATCTTGTGCGTCGTCGCCTTCGCGATGGTCGCGATTTTCGCCCGCAGGCGTACCCGAGGTCCCCGTCCGTTGTCCGACGAAGAGCGCAAGCGGGTACAAATGCTGATCGATTCGGATCCGGGTCAGGATCGGTGAATACGTTCTGGATAATCACCGCGGCACTTGTCTTAATCGTACTCGCCGCATTGCTACCGGGATTATTGCGGCCACGACCAATAACGCGTCAACTGACCCAAAACTTGGTGTTGCGTGATATCCGCATTGCCGAATTGCAGCGTGATGTTGACGACCAAGTAATGGATGCAGAAGACCTTGCAGGCGCCGAAGAGGAAATAGCTCGCGCATTACTCGAGGAAAGCGATCCCGACTCACTTGCAAGCGAACGGGCCGGTAGCATCGCCGGTCATCGGTTGTTGGCCGTCATTATCTTTTGCTTGATACCTGCTATCTCACTGTCTACCTATCTCAAATTGGGCTCGCCGCAATTAGCGACAGGGGCTGTCGCAACAGATCCAACTCCGGCACCAGCAATCGATCAAAAAACAATCGATGCGATGGTCGTGCAATTAGAACAGCGGCTCAAAGACGACCCTGATAGCGCCGAAGGTTGGTTGCTGCTTGGACGGACGTATATGGCGCTCGCCCGCTACGACGAAGCGGTCCCGGCGTTGGCGCGCGCCCACGAATTGGTCGGCGACATCCCACAGGTGCTACTCCAATACGCCGACGCGTTGGCGATGGCCGATGGCGGACGCATTGACGCGGACGTCCTTGTCCTGGTTCACCGCGCATTAGCGTTGGAGCCTGAGAACACGGCCGCGTTGTGGCTCGCGGCATTGGGTGCCGCTGAAGCAGGCGAAACCGGGAAGGCACTCGCTTATCTCCGCCAGGCCAAAACATTAGGCGCGCGTAGCGGTACGCCAACGGTTGAGGTCGACGCCGCTATCCGCGAACTTGAAGCGCTCGCTCCGGCAGTTCAAGGCTCAACGCAGGAAAACGCGGTTGCAGCCGTGGCTGTCACGATCACTATCGACCCCACGCTTCGTCAACGAGTCAATGCGCAAGATGTCTTGTTTGTCTTCGCGCGTGCGCCGGGCCAGGGCGGTCCGCCACTAGCAGTATCTAAGACCCAGGCGGATAATCTTCCGCGCGAGATCGTATTGGACGATTCGATGTCAATGGCACCAATGTTTAAGTTAAAGGTTGGAGATACGGTCACCGTCACCGCCCGGATCTCAAAATCTGGTACACCAACCGCGCAGAGCGGCGACCTCCAGGTGAGCTCCGAGCCGTTCGTCATAGGCGAACAAAATACGATAGCGCTCGTGATCGACGAAGTTGTCGAATGATCGAATTTCCCGTCATTCAGATCTGAAAGAAGGAGGTCAGGCCCGATGAAAAACGCACTTGCGGCAACAACTGTATTATTGATCCTGGCGTCAAGTGTTCAGTTGAAACCTGCGCTCGGTGCAGATGGCAATTGGTCTACTTTTATTGCTGAATGGGACGCTCTAGTTCGGGACGCGGAAACGCATTACGACAGAGCAGAATACGACGAGGCGATCGTTGTCTCCCAAGAAGCTCTCGCATTAGCCGAAGAAAACGTTGGGCCGGATCATTTCGCGATTGCCGAGAGCCTGAACAATTTGGCTTTCCTGTACCACAATCAGGCCAAATATACGGATGCAGAACCACTGTTCAAACGGGCGCTCGCGATCCGCGAAAAGTTAGCTGGCTCAAACCAAAGCGAGGTCATTAAAAGCCTAAATAACTTGGCGGAACTATACCGCGCCCAGGGAAACTACCCCCAGGCAGAGCAGTACTACAACCGCGCGCTGAGGCTACGAGAAAAGCTACCCGAACCAAACCATACTGCGGTCGCGAAAAGCCTGAACAACCTTGCCGCGCTGTACAAGCTGCAAGGTCAAGCGGCCAAGGCAGAGCAGATCTATAAGCGCACCATTAGCCTAAGAGAAAAAGCCTTGGGACCAGATGACGCCGAGGTCGCGATCAGCCTCAACAACTTGGCAGAACTCTACCGAGCCCAGGGTAGGTACACCGAGGCGGAAAGCATCTACCAGCGGACGCTGACTATCTTCGAAAACACCTTTGGTGCAGACGATCAAAATGTGGCGACGAACCTTGAGCAGATGGCGGCACTGTATCGATCGATGGATCAACACGGCAAGGCGGTAAAGCTAGAGCGACGCGCGGCCGCTATCCGAGTGGGCGGACCGAAAAACGAATAAGCTT
Organism: Gammaproteobacteria bacterium; assembly: GCA_021773835.1. Taxonomy (GTDB): domain Bacteria; phylum Pseudomonadota; class Gammaproteobacteria; genus UBA11873. The sequence continues at coordinate 378,180 of JAJFJQ010000062.1, read as the reverse complement.
CTGTGTCCGCCTAAATTCGCCGGCCGACGGTGCCAATCTCACCCTAGGTGAAAGGTCCAATTTGACGTAGACTGCTTCTTTGAACAGGCGGCTTGCACATGATCGAAAACAAGCAACCTTCATCGCCCAATAGTGGTTCCGGCAAGGAACCGACTAAGGGGCACATCAAGCTCACCACACACCCGAGCCAGCGAGACGCCGCTTCTAGAATTAGCTGGGGTGCGGCCTCCGCAAACGAACGCGGCCCGATCGTGGGTTCGGTTAATGATGGCGCGGCGCGCAATGTGATCGGCGCGCACTCGGGTGCTTACTCTGTTTATCGAGCCTTGGCCGTTGCCGCCGGCACGCTCGACCCTGTGCACATTGCGGATCTGACCGATACCTCGCCTGCTGCCTGCATCGGGCCGTACCCGCGCTGGGGTGACCCCGGCAAGATCGTATCCCTGGACCCTTATGGACATATGGTGAGCGAAGTCTTCGCCGAACAACTCGCAGCCGGCCTCAATATCACACCAACGATTGCCGTGACGAAGGCACGGATTAATCTGCCGGAAATCAAAGACGCGATGCGCGCTGGTCGACTCAAGGCGGATGGCGAATTGCTGAGCGAAACCGGCGACGTCCGGGTGACGAAGGCTGCGATCGAGCCGGTATGGTATTTGCCCGGTATTGCCGAACGATTCGCAGTGTCGGAAACGGATCTGCGCCGAACTTTGTTTGAGCATTCCGGTGGCATGTACACCGAACTTATTACGCGCAACGATCTAAAGGTTTTTCTCCCTCCGATCGGCGGCCTCACTGTGTACTGCATCGGTGATGTGTCTGCAGTGCGGGAGCCGGGTAAGGAGATAGCTTGCCGCGTCCATGACGAATGTAATGGCTCCGATGTGTTTGGGTCCGACATCTGCACCTGTCGCCCCTACCTTGCTCACGGCATTGAAGTCTGTATCGAGACCGCGCAACGAGGTGGCATAGGCTTCATTGTCTACAATCGAAAAGAAGGCCGAGCCCTGGGTGAAGTAACTAAGTTTCTGGTTTATAACGCACGTAAACGTCAACAAGGCGGCGATAGAGCCGAGACCTATTTCGAACGCACCGAGTGCGTTGCCGGTGTACAAGACATGCGCTTCCAAGAATTAATGCCGGACGTATTGACCTGGCTGGGTATTGAACGGATCGATCGTTTCGTCTCGATGAGTGATATGAAATACGATGCAATCACCGGCCAAGGGATCGAGATCGGCGAACGCATCACGATCCCCGATGGCCTGATCCCGGATGATGCCAGCGTGGAGATGGACGCAAAAAAGGCGGCGGGCTATTTCAGCAACGAACCCCAACCGGACGCGACACAATTGAAAATCGCGAAAGGTCGAGACCTGCACGACTAAATCGATGTCACAGGTCGCCGAGACCACCGCCGTCGAACTGCTGCGCAATCCCCTTACTATTCGCGAGCGTTGCCAAGAATTGCTTGCTCTAGCGGATGCCGGTCGGCTTACGCATTTCGAAATACATCGCAAGCACCTCGATAAGGTTGCTGATTATGTGCTTGCGACGATTGAGGATCGCTACCCGGATCTCGATATCCCTTTTCACAGCCGTTGGCGCCACTTTCAGGCTGGCGGCGTCGATCGATGGCGAGAATTGTCAGCCAAGTATCGCAGCGATAGTCGTGAAAGCATCGCGCGGAGACGCATCGACTTAGTCGTCACCAGCGTATTACTCGACGCGGGTGCGGGGGATCAGTGGCGCTATATCGAAGCTGGATCGGGCGCCACCTATGCAAGATCCGAGGGGCTCGCATTGGCAAGCCTTGAGATGTTCAGCAATGGTGGTTTCTCGTCCGAGCCAGATAATCCACTGCAGACCGACGCGTTAGGTCTAACATCACTACAAACACAAAATCTCAACCGCGCATTTCAGATAGATACCGATAATCCCTTGGCCGGTGCCGCCGGACGCGCCGCATTATTGCGCTCCCTTGGCAAGGCCTTGTCGCTGCAGCCAGATCTGTTTGGACGCCAGTGTCCCAGAGTGGGACACCTATATGATTATTTCGCCAAGAGGTCGGTCGATAAGCAACTACCGGCAACTGAAATATTTGCCGCCGTGCTGCGCGGCCTCGCCCCGATCTGGCCAAATCGCTTGCTACTTGGCGGTGAAAATCTAGGTGATGTTTGGCGCCACAGCGCAATCAAGCGCGATGACTTAAGCGATGGACTCGTGCCTTTTCACAAATTATCGCAGTGGCTATGTTATTCGTTGGTAGAACCGCTGGAAGACGCTGGTTTGCGTGTGACCGAGCTCGAATCCTTGACAGGCTTACCCGAATACCGCAACGGGGGCTTGTTCGTGGACCTTGGAGTGCTCACCTTACGACAACCCGAACTCGAGGATCAGGTCCACGACCCCGGTTCGGAGCTCGTCGTTGAGTGGCGCGCGTTGACCCTCGCCTTGCTGGATGAATTGGCCGGTTTGATCCGATCCCGCCTCAAACTCGATGCGGCACGTCTACCGCTGATCCGGATCCTCGAAGGTGGTACCTGGGCTGCCGGTCGAAAAGTGGCGGCTGAGCTTCGTGCCGGCGGCGGCCCTCCGATTGTGGTTTCCAGCGACGGCACTGTATTCTGAAAGTAGCTAGACTGGGCAACAACCAAACTCATCCAAGCAGGCAGAAATGCTATGAATAAAGTAACAGTCGTCGATCACCCGCTGGTACAACACAAGCTGTCGCTAATGCGTCGCAAAGAGACCCCAACCGCCAAGTTTCGCCAACTGATCCGGGAGATCAGCATGCTGTTAGGGTACGAGATCACGCGCGACCTCAAGATGGGCACAGCGCGCATTGAAACACCGATCACTGCAATGGACGCGCCCGTACTGACAGGGAAAAAATTGGTACTGATTTCGGTTTTGCGTGCCGGCAATGGATTACTCGAAGGCATGTTGGATCTAGTTCCGTCGGCTAGGGTAGGTCACGTCGGCATTTACCGTGACCCGGACACCTTGGTCGCGATTGAGTACTACTTTAAGGTGCCGCATGACTTGGAAGAGCGCAAAACCATCGTCGTCGATCCGATGCTCGCGACCGCCAACTCCGCCATCGCCGCGGTGCAACGAGTTAAAGAAGCGGGTGCCAAAGATATTAAGTTTGTTTGTTTATTAGCGGCACCTGAAGGAATTGAGGCGTTCCAAGCGGCTCATCCCGACGTACCCATAACGACCGCATCGATTGACGAAAAGCTAAACGACCACGGCTACATCGTGCCCGGACTCGGCGACGCAGGAGACCGCATTTACGGTACCAAGTGAATAGCCCGTGGAAGTGGTGTTGCGCGCAGGGCGACCGCTTATTTCTTACGTAGTAAATCGATCCGCATCGGTACGCTAAATCGGATCCCGTCGTCGCGCTGATGCTCAGCCATACGTGACCTGACCTCAGTTAACACCTCCGGCGAGAGTCGGTGTTCGCTGTGGCTTGAGTTGATGATTCTGGTTTCAAATTCTTCAAAGTCTATAAAGCGGGTCGGTGTGTGGAAGAAGATCTGTTCCACGAGGTCGAATTGGCCATTAGCAATCGCATCACACACGGCCTTGAACGCCGCCAACCGGACCGCTTGCTCATCATGAAACAGACGTAAAATTTCATTAAAGGCCCCGGCAAAAATCGGCTCCGAGATATACGCCAAGCCGCCCGGCTTCAGTACACGATGAATTTCACTCAACGCCGACCCGAGCAGCGCCAGCGGCACATGATGCAGTGATTTGAACATCGTCACGATGTCGAAGCTGTCGTCGGGCTCCGGGATCGACTGTGCACCCGCGAGTTTGAAGGTAATGTTCGATTTATTGATCGAGCGTAGATTTTTCGCGTGCTGGATTTCGTCGACCTCCAGCGCGGTACACTCAATTGAATCGTCGAGCGCAGCAATCGCGATCGTATGCTGGGCGGCGCCACAACCAAGTTCCAAAATGTTTGCACCGGTGAGCGGTAGACGATCGGTGTAGATAGCGGCCTCGTCACACTCGGTGGTGACAACGTCGCTTGAAAGTCGCATCTCTGGGAGATTTGACCTGGCTATCGGAGACACCTGAGACATATTCAACCTCCAGCGGGTCGTAATCATGAGTATTAACGTCACTATATCATCGGTAAATTCGGGGACTTAATCAGCCGGCTTGACCAACTGGGGTGGGCACTACACCATCGGGCGCGCTTTAGTGATAATTTATACGAACAATAAACGACGTTGATCCGCCATGACAGACAAGACCTTCAATCCTGATTTACTACAATTCCTAAACGATTCGCCGACCGCATTTCACGCTACCGCGAATATCGCGAAGGCACTTCGCGAAGCAAAATTCGTCGAACTCGATGAGGGTGCCGCATGGTCGATAGCGACCCCAGGAAAATATTTCGTAACCCGGGGTGATTCTTCGATCATCGCCTTCTCGCTCGGATCAGAGCCTGTGGCCGAGGCCGGACTACAGATGGTTGGCAGCCACACAGATAGCCCGTGCCTCAAACTCAAGCCGAATGCGGCATTCAAGGCCAACGGGTACTGGCAACTTGGGGTCGAGGTATATGGCGGTGTACTACTCAATCCGTGGTTCGACCGCGACCTCTCCATCGCTGGGCGGGTGACCCTTAGGACAAGCTCTGGCGAATCGATCAACCGTCTCATCGATTTTGAGCAAGCCGTTGCAGTCATTCCGAGTTTAGCTATTCACCTTGACCGCGAGGCGAATAAAAAACGCGAGATCAACAACCAAACCTACCTACCACCGATCGCGTGTCTTGCGGATACAGAATTTAATCTTGAACAAATGATCACGGATCGACTACAGAAATCGGATCCTGAACTCAGCGAAGCAAACGTGGCGGCCTTTGAATTGTCGCTGTATCCAACAGAACCGGCAGCGGTGATCGGAATTCGCGACCAATTTATTGCGAGCGCCCGACTTGATAACTTGCTGAGCTGTTACGTCAGTTTGCACGCGTTGCTGGAAGCATCGAGTACAAGCAATTGCCTCATCGTGTGCAACGACCATGAGGAAGTCGGCAGTGGTTCGGCCGTCGGCGCACGCGGAACGTTTTTGCGGAGCATCATCGAACGCCTCACCAAATCAAGTGAGGATTTCGCACGCACGATAGCAAAATCGATCTTGATCTCCACGGACAATGCCCATGGCGTGCACCCGAACTTCGCCGATAGCCACGACAAGCAACATGGACCATTGCTCAACGGTGGTCCAGTGATCAAGATCAACAGCAATCAAGCCTATGCCTCTACCAGTGAAACGTCGGCGATCTTCAAGCAAGCCTGTAGTGCGGCTGGGATCCCAGTGCAAAGTTTCGTCTCGCGTGCGGACATGGCCTGTGGCAGCACCATTGGCCCCCTAACCGCGACCACTCTGGGTGTAAGGACGGTTGATGTCGGGGTGCCGACTTTTGCGATGCATTCGATCCGTGAGCTGGCCGGCAGCGAAGACGCCTACTCACTGTACCGGGCGCTGCGCTGGATATTCGGACAGCGCGACTAGTGCCAATCAAGTCTTGCTCAACGCTCCGCCTCAATGCGTTCTAACCATTGGATTACCGCCTCGGTCGCTCGCACATCGTCCTCGTTGTAGGTCAAAATTTCCGCTTTTATCTCCGCAGCTAACGTTTCGGTTTCAGCGCCTAGGTAATCGTAATAGCGCACCACCGACCATTGCGATCCGGACTCCTCCAAGCGCCACTGAAAATTTACCAAACGCGGATCGCGACAAATCGATTTTAGGCCGTAACTCATCACCGGCAAAACATATGCGGCTTTAAGAAGCTTTTGTAAGTCCAGCAACGGGCCGTCGTCAGCGAGTAGCCACTCAACGATGTCGTCTGTTTGGTTGCTAAAGCGCTCCGCGTAACGCCGGATCTGCACGCGCTCATAATTCGAATAATGCACAAAGTACGGGTTCTCAAAGCGCTCGCGAAAGTCGCGGACCAACTGCAGAAACGCCACCCACCCCTGCTCATCGGCGCGCTCACCATGCTCTTTCCAAATGTACTCGAAGACCGGGCCATGGCTAGCCGGGGTCAAGAAACCCCACAAGTAAACCTCGCCCTCCCCGCCTCGTGCCATAGGATCCGTCTCGACATCGAAATGAAGATAATCGCCTGGCGGTAGATCGACATCCTCGACCTTGAAAATCTCGCCGGTTCGTAGGCTACGCGCTTGTAAGATCGCACGAGTTTTCTTTGCCTCCCCTTTGAGGTACGGCACATCGGGTAGCTCCGTCGGGCTGCTATTAGCCAGTTTCGCGAGCGTCTTGATCCCGGCATTGCGCAATCCATCTGCTGCGCGCGCCTGTACCATGGGATTTAAGGTAAGTTCACCCGCCTGTTTAAACTCAGGCACGCAGAAATGACTGAAGGGGCAAGGTGAACATTTTGAATATGAGTAGTGGGTATCGGGTTGCGTATCTTGCAAACGCAGCGCCTGCATCTCGCTAACAAATGTCTCGCCAACAGCATCGTCTTGCGGATTGATTTCGGCGATATCGCCGTCACCAAGGAACACCAGCGCGGGTAATGGCGATTGCGCTAGGCGTCGATAAGTCGCCAGTTGGGCCTTAATTGCCTTTTTGCCGTCGATCGAAAGCGCTAGCTTCGCGTCGGCCACGCGGTAGTTGCTGCCTTCCAAGATCAAGAAGTCGGGAACGCCGATCAGATTAAGTTCCGCATCAAAGAATTGCGGTTGATAGATAACGGGCATTTGGGCTTCCATGAGCGCTTCGGTATGCGCGACCGATTTTGCTGTTTCAAACGTCTCAAACTGAGCCAAGACCTCAGCCTCATGTTCGTCGCCAAGGGTTTTTATTAATTCTTCAAATCGGTCGACCTCGATCTCTTCGGCTTCTGGCGGGTGCAACACAAACCATGCATGCCGCGGGCAATGCTCCCATGCCGTCGCGTCGCTTACTCGGATCGTATTCACTTATCGTCCCGTGCGGTGGTGGTTAGTTGAAAAGTAAGTCCATCGCCCATATCTAGCAGTGGTACCCACGAATATAATCCACGACTATGCCGCTTCACGTCCCATGTGCCCAGTGCAATTCGATCAATCGCTTACCGCCTGAGCGTCTTGCCGATGGCCCCAAATGCGGGAAATGCGGCGGCAAGTTGTTGGCTGGATCGGTGCTTGAACTCACTGCTAATAATTTTCCCACCATTACCGGCAAATCCGATCTCCCAGTTATTGTCGATTTCTGGGCGCCGTGGTGCGGGCCCTGTAAGATGATGGCACCTGCCTTCGAACAAGCGGCAGCCAAGTTTAAAACCTCCGCGGTGCTGGCGAAACTAGACACGGATCGCGCTCCCGAGATAGGCACACGCTACAATGTTCGTTCGATCCCGACTCTGATCGTGTTTAAGCAAGGCCGCGAGATCGCGCGTCAGTCGGGAGCTATGGACCCCGGCAGCCTACAACGATTCGTCGAAAATCATTTAGCTTGAGAATAGTATTGTGACCACTAGACATATCGCACAACTCGTTCAGGCCTCACCCATGGCAGAAGGTGCCGGGGTGACTGTCCATCGTACGATCGGTACACCCGGTCTGCGCCACCTCGATCCGTTTCTCATGCTCGATCATTTCGGCAGCGATGATCCAGACCAGTACATTGCCGGATTTCCAGACCACCCGCACCGTGGCTTTATCACCCTGACCTACATGCTCGATGGCCACATGTTGCATCAGGACAGCATGGGTAATAAAGGCGATCTGAACGCTGGCGGTATCCAATGGATGAAGGCTGCAAGCGGCGTCATCCACTCCGAAATGCCGCAGCAAAGCGAAGGCTTGATGCGTGGGTTCCAGCTTTGGATCAACCTACCGGCGACCGAGAAAATGAGCGACCCCGGCTATCAGGAATTCTCCGCCGCATCCATCCCCGTGGCAGAGCGCGACGACACCAGGGTTCGGGTTATCTCCGGCGCCTATGAGGATCACACCGGCCCGATAGATGATCCGAACACCGACGTACGTTACTTGGATGTGACCTTATCCTCGGGAGCCGAATTCACCTATGAGCTACCGACCTCCATGACAGCGTTCATCTACGCTTATCAAGGCCACGGGCAAGTCGCCGGTGAACCGGTTCCGACGCATGCGTTGGCGCGCTTAAGCGAGGGCGAGCGCTTCGCGATAACCGCAAATGATGAATTGCGCTTCATCTTAGTCGCCGGCAAACCGATCGGGGAGCCGATCGCCCAATACGGTCCGTTTGTCATGACCTCGCGTGAGGAAATCGAACAAGCCTTTAGCGACTACCACGATGGCTCTCTCGTGCGCACCAAAGCGGCCTGGGTTAGTGACTGACTGACCAGCCAGCACCCCGCGCTATCCAGCTAACATCCTGATCTCGCGTTGCGGGAATGGGATGGTGATGTCTGCGCCACGCAAGGCCTTAAATACGGATCGATTAACGGCGAATTGCGATTCGAAGAATGATGGCGTCGGGATCCAAAAGCGATAGGCTATGGTGATCGATGAATCACCAAACGACTCGATGCCAACCTGTGCCGCCGGCTCCCCGGTTACCCCGGGGAAATCACGGATAACTTTTTCGATTAGCTCGATCGCGCGATCAGGATCTTCGCTATAGGCAATCCCGATACTACCCTCCACGAGGCGGTTCGCGTAGGAATTCCGGTGAATTTCACCAACGACGTGTTTGTTTGGGATGACGATGTCTTCACCGTCTTCGGCGACAAGCTGCGTCGTGGCTAAGGTGATTTCCTTCACCACACCGAAGCATCCTTGTACCGAGATGGTATCACCCACCTTAAACATGCGAGTGAGGATGATGACGAAACCCGCACCATAATTCGACACCGGACCTTGGATCGCGAAGCTAGCACCAACTGCAAGGCCACCGAGCGCCGCGATCAATGGGGTGATACTTAGACCAAGCTTACTCACCGCGATGATCACGAATAAACCGATAACGATGAGCCGCACCGTGCTGGCGATAAACTGGCGTAAGGTGACGTCGACGTCACGACGTTCCTGAAGCCGCAGTAGCATCCGCGAGACCCACCCTCCAACGATGAATCCGGCGATCAAAATAAGGACTGCCCCGATCAACTGGAATGAATAATTTACGACAAAGTTGACTATGACATCGTAGGCTTGCTGTGCGAGTTCGAGTTCTTTTTCCACAATCGTCTCCGGGTGAATGGTAGTAGTAGAACTTTACACAGCTCCTACCCAACAAATCGAGCGCTCATTTCGCTGGACTCGGGATTCGGACGCCTTAGAATGGCTATGAGTCTTGGCCTTAACACCGGGTCTTCGCACTTAGCTGATAAGGGATTACATGGCGCTTGCCGACCTGGAAAAAATTGATTTTATCGGCATCGCACCGGATGGCTATTGCGTGTTGACGATTGCCGACGATCTCGATTGGGATGACCCGGGCGCGCACATTGCGGCACTAAAAGCAAAACTCAATACCTACCTTAAATTCATTCGCAGCGGCGAGATCGAGCGCGCCTACCCAGCCGGGAAGAATAATGAACTAAAAATATTGATCGCACTGAGTGATCAACCACCGCCGGCCGGGGTCGAGTTTTTCACCAATGCAGAACAGAACGTCACGGCGCTCGGCATCGAATTTAGTTGGCAGGTGTTCGACCGCTAAAAATCGGTTGGAACCAGCGCTAGCACGATCGGGTCTACTAAGACGACTCCAGGACCTCCATAGTGCGAACAAAAGCGTCAGGGGAGAATCGAATGAGCGTTTCAAGAGTAGCCGTCGCATTGTGTTGCGTCACCGTCGCCATCAGTGCATTAGCAGATTCATCGATCGATTGGTTCGACTGGGAACCTGCGGCATTTCAATCGGCACGCGAAAATAACCGGCTGATTATGGTCAATGTCGGTCATGAAGGTTGTACGGCCTGTCGGTTTATGAAAATGAACACGTTCACCAACCCGAATGTCATCGATGTACTGAACAATAATTTCGTGAGCATCCAGGTTGATAGTGAAGCGCGACCTGACATTGGAGATCGGTATTCGGACTGGGCCTGGCCGGCAACAGCATTTATGCGTCCCGACGGCACCCAGGTCTTGGCCTTGCGCGGTAGTATGCGACCGGCAAAATTCATACCGATCTTGGAAGATCTCATTGCTCAACACACCAGCGGCAAGCTAGAGGTCGATACCAAAGAACCCTATGTGGCGCCGAATACACCGATCACCGGTCCACTCGATGCCGTACGCAAACAAGTTCGCCGACAACTCGAACGCAGCTACAACGATGAGATCGGTGGGTGGGGTAACGCCAAGGTCTTAGAGTATGCCGAGGCCACGCTCCAATTCTTGCTACGCGGTCACCTTTATAACAACGAGCAAGCGCGGAAGCGCGGACTCAAAAATATTCGCGGTTTTGCCGAACAGACTGATCCGGTGTGGGGCGGGATGTTTTATGCCTCGATAAACCGCTGGGGCAATACGGTAAAAGAGCTTCGCACGGAAAGTCAGGGTGCCGCATTACAGATCTTCTCAAGCGCCTATCAGCTGACGCGGGACCCTTTGTTTCGCGACCGGATCGAGCGTATCGACCGCTACCTACAAGGTCAGATGCGTGGCCCGGACGGGTTGTATTACGCGAGCCAGAAAGACACGGTACCTGGCATGAGTGGCCTCGACATTGAAGCTTATTACGCACTACCAGATCCCGAGCGCCGCAAACATGGACTCCCAAGTACCGATCATTCAACCTTTACCGACTTGAACGCGCGCGTCTTGTTAGGTTATGTCCATGCATTTGAAGCAACCGGGGAATTGCGCTATCTAAGCATCGCCACCGACACCGCCATTGCGCTGAGTACGGCGCGGCAAACCGGGGATGGATGGTTTCTGCAATTGAAGCCTGATCAGCGCCTCATTGGTCAGAAAGACAAACGCACGCATATATTGCGCTTCGATGAGCGACCGTATTTGCGCACCCAAGCCTACGTCGGCCGCGCACTGCTGGCACTGTACCAGGCGAGCGCGGATGAGCAATGGCTTGCGCGTGCACATCAAGTCATGTCGGCCATGCGCGAACACTTAGAGGATAAGAAGCTCGGCGGATTCTTCGGCTCCGCGGCCGACGGTACGGAGGCGATGATTGCGCGGCGCAAACCGCTGGAAGACAACGCCGTGGCCGCGCAGTTTCTATTCCTTCTTGGCGTCGCGACCAAGGACGACGAATTGAAGACCATTGCGGAACAGGCAATTCGTGCGGTCGCGGTGCCGGCCATCGTAAAACGAGAAGGTCGGATCACCGGAAACTTGGCAATAGCACTAGAGCTGATCGATGCTGGTTACGTCGAATTCTCGGTTGTCGGCGACCCGGCCACTGCAGCGGCACAGGCACTGTTGGCCGCAGGCCAAGCCGTGTATGAGCCACGTAAAGTTGTCCACTATGAAGCGCCTGGGCGCTATCCCGCGCGGGAACGACCGGCAATGTACATCTGTAATGACACCGCTTGTTCGCTACCAATATTCGATCCGGTGGCGGTAAGCGCTGAGGCGTCTAAGTTTACCCCTGCGGTTATGGCCGGTTTAAGCCTCGACGCGCCCGACGCCCAAGAGAAGCCAAGTGCGGCGTCCGTGAAACCTAGTTCCTAAAGCATGGGCATCGAGGTCCGTGCGAACGATAAGCCTACTGAATCCCGATCGCCTGTACCTTGCGCCAACGGATCGTGGATCCCACTAACGCCAGTCCAAGCAATAGAATCGAAGGAGGCTCGGGCACGGCGAAGGCACTTGCCACGCCGAGGTCAAACGGTAGATAGCCAAGTGGACCAATCGACCACGGACGGTCGCCACTACGACTTGTCTCAAATCGCCACATGACGATTTCCACATCGCAATCGTCGTCGATACACTCACAGGGTCCGCTATCGCATACCGAGCCGACCGCACCATCCGCGTACCCAAACAGTGGCATAAAATCGATCACGATATCCGCAGCTGAATTTGCCGCGAGTGGGATCACACCGCCTGCACCAACGATCGAATAAGGATCGGCGAAGACACCGAACGGGAACAATTCCGACCAGTAGGAAAAACCAACCAGATTACCGCCACCGATATCGGTGGCAGTAAAACCATCTGCATTTCCTAGATCAATAACATCAAGTACCGCGGTTGCAGGGGATGGGGAACCGAGCGGTTCGGTACAATCCAAGCAAGTGCCATTCCAAGTAATAAGCCCTGGGTCTTCGATAACGGTTGCGCCGGCGTCCATCCAGGCGACAAACGTCAGCCCGGCAGCGGCAATTAGTCGCGATATTGATTTTTTCATTGGCCTGACCTCACTGGTCACAAAACGAATATTGACGAAGCCAGGGCAATATTCGGGCCATACAGCACAAGCCACTGAAAATTATGGAATTAGCCGGGTCGTGGTGATCGCAGTGGCTACATGAGGTGTAAAGTTTGTTGACATCTAATGTGTCGACCGAGTCGCAGACCACCTGGGGTCGATCACGCGGAAATCCTATTACTTCTATTTAATTCAATAACGTATGGAAAATATCTCGATGTAAAGTTGATTGACAACGGACTAGCAGACGGACTGCATGCCGTTGAAAACTCGCTTTAATTCAAGGTTCTTGCGAGTCGCGTACGAAACACCTTGACCCGCGGATCATCCAGCCCCATCGCGGTAAAGATATCGAGAATCAGCTTGTGAATGGCGCCCTTATTCCAATCGCGCTGGGTCACGATGAGATCGAGTAAGGCCTCGAGCGCCGGCTCAAACTCACCATCGACGGCTTGCATCACGCTCAGCTGGAAACGCGCTTCGACATCCTCCGGGTCTGCGAGTCGTTCCTCAAGGACGGGTCGATCGACACCCGGAGAAAGCTGGCGTGCAAGGCTAAGCTGCGCGTTGATTTGCTCAAACGTTGAATCCGTTGCGACGTTTATCGGCAGTGTGGCGATAAGCTGCTCGGCCGCGCTGTAAGCACCTTGCCGGATTAAGACCTCGGCCAACAATTGATGGATGGCGTAGTTGTTCGCATCTTCAGTGAGCGCTTCTCGGAGTTTTTGTTCCGCCGCGCTCAAATCGCCAAGGTCCATCAATGCAGATGCGGCGTCGACCAAATCATCCCCTGGGCGCGGGAGAAACCGCTCAATCAGCCGGCGGATCTCAGTGCCTGGTTGCGCACCAATGATTTGTTCGACCGGCTCACCGTTACGGAATAGCAACATCGTTGGGAGACTCCGGATGCCATACGACTGCGCCAGCTCTTGCTCAATGTCGGTGTCAACTTTTGCGACGACCAACTCACCGTCGAACTCGTCGGCCAAACTATCCAACACCGGCGCCACTGACTTGCATGGACCACACCACTCAGCCCAGAAATCGACCAACACTGGGCGCTCGTGGGAGGCAGCGATGACATCGGCCGCAAAGCCTGCGGCGTCAGTCGTGATTACATATTCACTACTCAATTAGGTATTCCTCGTCGGTATTTAGTTTTGTCAGCCCACGCAGTGTTCGCGATTCGGGCGACGAACGGCGGCAAAATATCGCGTACTTATACCTGATGATAGTGGCCCTGTCGCTTCTCGCTAACAACCGCAACTTGCTCAATCGGGCCGGTGCGTGTAAATTCTGCCGCCCTTATATGGGCTCAAAACACTCGTCACTCGGAGAATTAAATGAATCTTAGATTTGGTCTCTTATGGTCGTTCCGGAATCCGCAGTTCAACCGCGTTCCATGGCAAGACTTATACCGCAACCATATGGATTTGATCGTAGATTCCGAGGCCATGGGATACGACCACGCGTGGCTTACCGAGCATCACTTTGTCGATGATGGTTATTCACCATCACTGCTGCCGCTTGCCGCAGGCATCGCGACCCGCACGAGCCGTATTCGCATCGGTACATTTTTGGTCCTGTTACCACTACACAATCCTGTCACCGTTGCCGAAGACACAGCAACGGTAGATCTGTTGTCGAACGGACGTTTCGATCTTGGCGTCGGACTTGGCTATCGACGCAAGGAATTTGCCGATCAGGGGATCCCTCATACCGAACGGGGTCCGCGTCTACGCGAAGGCATCGATATTATTCAACGTCTGCTGAGCGACGAGGAAGTCACAATCGATGGCAAGTTCAACAAGTTAAACAAAATCCAAATCGTGCCGCCGGCACTGCAAAAACCACACCCGCCGATCTGGTTGGGCGCGGTTGCGGAGAAGGCGATCGAGCGCGCCGCTAAGATGGGCTTCCACTTCCAAGTCACTGGACCAACCGAGGGAGTTGAACATTATGACGCCTGCCTAGAGGCAGCCGGACGCAACCCGCAGCACTTCAATACGGCGCAACTCAGGTGGATCCACGTCGCGCAGAGCCGCGAACAAGCATGGGAAGCATGCGCTAAATCACTTCACTACACCGCATCGTGCTATGCGAGATGGTTTCATGAAGCAAGCGACGGCACCGTGCACGACGAGGGAATGGCCAATCTCCCGAGCGTTGACGAGATGATCGCAAAGCAGGAATTTGACATGTTCGGCGAACCGGCAATCGTCGGCACGCCCGAAGATGCCAAGGGCATGATCGCCGACTATATTAGCCGCGGGCGCTGCACAGATCTCGTTTGCGGCATGGCATTTGCCGGTTTGCCGGCGCATCAAGTCCGCTCGAGCATGGACATCTTTGCAAAGGATGTGATCCCGGCGTTCAGAAAATAGGGCTTGAATAGAAAGGCTACAGGCAGGTTTAGATAACGAAATTTACCACGGACGGTACACAGGACACGGGAATCAATCCCGTATAATCGATGTTATCAATGATGTCTAATTCTCGTGTTCTGCGCGGTTAAATTGGATGTTCCGTCGGATCAGATTGTTAAATCGATCTGCGGCGAACGCTCCGCTGAATTCGTAGCAAAATGCGCCAGCAATCCGTCTGCCTCGTGACCATCGTCTGCTTTGTCAACAACCTCCAACGGCGCTTCTGCGTCACGGGCATTGCGCTGTAACTCAGCTCTAGCCTCAGTAATCATTGCCGTTGCCCGCGCCGCTACCGCGCGATCCGCTTGTGATGGATTCGACGGTGCCAACGCCGCACGGCGGATCTGCTGTGCCTTTTCGATAGTGGCGTGCGGATCGTTCGCCACCGGCGACACGTCGATTCCGACTTCGCCGCCGGTCGCATACAGTCGGCCATCGGGACCCCGGGTGAACTGAAACGATGGGCCGCCCTGAGCGAGACTACCGGCCGCTGCCACATGCGCTTGCTCGTGGCTTCTCACCTCCAGATCGCGCGCACGAAGCTGCTGGATCATTTTGAGTTCCGCCGAATCCACCGGCTCTGGTGTCGCCACAGGCTTATCTGATCGCGTTGGGAGTTGCGTGGTAGTTGGCGAGTGCGATGTGTGGAGATGGATCATCGGGCATGATTCGATCGGTTTGTTGCCCGTGTTAGCGGCAGCTGCGCATGAATCTTTAATCGCCATGGCAACAAAAATTGAGTCACGGAAGTCGTGTATCATGCGTGCCCGAACAATACCGCCGTCAGTCTGTTCACCCATCGCCGCCTTTTTTTGAGACCCATGCAACAAATCATATTCTGGCTCAGTGCGGCCGCATTCATCATCGTCGCGATCATGCGGATCACGGACCCACTCCTTCCCGTCATCGCTGCCGACTTCGAACTCACAATAGGTACGGCGGGCATTATCGTCACGGCATTTGCCCTGCCTTACGGAATTTGCCAAATCGTTTTAGGGCCGCTTGGCGACCGCTTCGGCAAGCTGAGCGTTATAGTGATATCGCTGGGCGCCTCTTCTTTGTTCACGATCGGGTGCGCGGCCGCAAATAGCATCGAGGCACTCGCGGCGCTTCGGTTCATGGCCGGCATCGCGACCGCCGCGGTCGTCCCGCTGTCAATGGCGTTTATCGCCGATCATTTTGCCTATGAAGTCCGTCAACCGGTGATCGCGCGTTATTTGAGCGGACTTATCTTGGGCCAGATCGCGGGTGGTAGCCTTGGCGGGATCATGGCTGCGGCATTTGGTTGGCGGGTGATCTTTGTTGTTTTCGGCATCCTTGCTGGTGCCATGACCTACTTCGTGTGGCGCTACTCGAATCACCACCGCGAGACACTGCGTCCCGCGCCGCTTCGCGGCCGCCACTTGTTTCGGTCATATATCGAGCTCTTGCGCCAACGCGGGCCGCGCCACGTTGCCATTACGGCAAGTACCGAAGGCTTTTTTTTCTTCGCCGGCGGCGCGTATATCGGTGCCTTTTTGCATGAGCACTTCGGCCTTGGCTATGCCTGGATTGGCCTGTTGCTTGCCTGCTTTGGGATCGGTAGCTTGATTTACAGTAATACCGCGAAGTTTATTGTCCCGGCGCTGGGTGAACGCCGCATGGTCATCGTCGGCAGCATCATCACGTCTTGCTGCTACCTAGGTTTCGCATTTGCGCCAGGGTGGCAGATCTGTGTTCCAATCATGGTTATTTGTGGCTTCGGATTCTACGTCATGCACAACACCCTACAGACCTTGGCGACCGAGCTAGCGCCCGATGCTCGCGGTACCGCCGTCGCGTTATTTGTATTCTCGTTGATGATCGGCCAAGGCGCGGGTGTCGCCTTCTTCGGACGCGTCATTGACCGCTTTGGCTATACCGTCGCCTTCGAAATGATCGCCGTTGCATTGGCGGTTCTTGGTTTTTGGTTCCAAGGAAAACTCAAGACCGCTACCGTGGCGGCTGTCACGCCCTAGCATTACCTCACCCCACTGATGGGGCGGCTACTCGAGCTTGCCTACATCGACCTTCGGTGTGTGCGTCAGCGCGCTATGTATCACAGTGCCTGATTCGAAATAGACGTTGTAATCGGGATAACGCCAGATCGATATCGGTGGCTCACCCACCGGATCTGATTTGCTGTTCGGCAAACCAAACTGCTCTATCACCTGATCGGCGCTCATGCCGCGCACTGGACGCGGCAGATCCTGCTTTTCCGGCGCCTGCTGCCCAACCGGAATGTGAATCACCTCGGCATTCGTGGAAACCACGATGGCCATTGCCAACACCAAGCTCGAGGTCAGGCATCCGCTCACCACCAGATTCCCAAATTTCCGAATAAATACCATACCGGTTTGCTAATTCAAGCTCACGACGGCCGACCCGATGGCCTTCACCTCGTTGTGCTGATCGATTGCCGCCAAGTCTATCCGCACGCAATTCGTATTGTCGTCGCTAAACTTTTCAACCACCCGCCCATGGACCGTGATCGCATCGCCAACCTGGGTCATGGCTTGGAAACGCGTGTCGAAAGATCGGATCGCATCTTGGCGTACCCAACCCGTCAATAGCCGTCCCATATAGGCCATCACCAGCATGCCGTGTGCTATCACATCGTCTAATCCCGATTCGCGCGCAAAATCAAAGTCCACATGGATGGGGTTATGGTCGCCGGATGCACCACAGTATATCGCCAAGGTTTGGCGCGACACCGGCGGCATCGTTAAGGGCTGCAGCTCATCGTCGACATTGACTTCAGCGTAAATCGGCTCGACCATTATTCCCCCTCAGTCATTTCGGACCACGATCGTGCGGGTGAAGCCTGCGATGGGCGAGGTACGTTGATCGCGAATGTACACCTCTTGCACCACGAACTCTAAAGCGCCGTTTTTCTTATCGTAGATATCGACAACTTCCGCATCGAAGGTCAAAACATCTCCGGCACAGGCGGTCGCTTGATAGCGAAACGACTGTCCCCCATGGAGCGCGTACGGTAGGGGGATGCCAATATCGCGAAACCAACGGTAGGGATCGGGTTGCTCCATCTCAAGACAAAATAGGAATGTCGGCGGCACTGGGATCGACCGGTAGCCTGCGGCTTGGGCGGCGCGCTCGTCTGAATAGATCGGATCGGGCTCGCCGATCGCTTTCGCAAACAGACGTAACCGGCCTTTCTCGACCTCTGCATCAAATGACGGCGATCTGTAGCCGATAAACTTCCGATCGATCATTGACCGTTATCCTATGTTTCGCCCTCGGGTAAGACATCGTAACATTAGCGATCCAATTTTTGAGTGAATGCAATGAATCTGGAAGATAACCGTCAAGCCGACGGCCCGCGCGTGCTCGACGGTGTAGTCGTACTGGATTTTACCTGCGTTATTTCCGGCCCTTATTGCACTCGAATGATGGCCGACCTTGGCGCAGAGGTCCTCAAGGTCGAACCCCCGCAAGGTGAATTGCTGCGCGCCGTGCCACCGCACCGCGATGGCGCAAGCAAACTTTTTAGCCACCTCAACGCCGGCAAGCGTTGTATCAGCCTCGACCTCAAGGATCCTAATGCTATCGACGTCGTCAAACGACTGGCTAGTACTGCAGATGTCGTGATCGAGAATTTCAGTCCCGGTGTCATGCAACGGCTGGGCATTGATTATCCGGTATTAAGTGCACTCAACGACCGTCTTGTGATGTGTTCGATATCGGGCTTTGGGCAGACCGGTCCCGACGCTCAGCGACCGGCCTTCGCTCCCGTCGTTCAAGCGTGGAGCGGTTACGATGCGGTGACCTTGAAATACCAACCTGGCATCGATAAACCACTCAACATGGGGCTACCGGTTGCCGATAACGTCGCCGCCTTGCAGGCGTTTGGTGCGATCAATTCTGCCTTGTATTACCGGGAGAAAACCGGGATAGGACAATACATCGACATTGCAATGTTCGATGCCCTACTCGGTACGATGCAAAAAGATTTCCAATTGGCGCTTGATCCCCAAGAACACGACCGTTTGTATGGCCCGCTTGAAACCACCGACGGCTACATTTTTATGATGGTGATCAGTCCACGGCATTTCGAAGACCTGGTGGATCTCATGGGACGGCCTGAGCTAAAGACCGACCCACGATTCGCGGCTACAGTGTCGCGACTGCACAATTATGCCGAGTTACAAGCAATCGCGGCCGATTGGACGCGCACAAAAACAACCGCTGACGTGCTCGAACGACTCAGCGAGCGCAAGATCCCAGTCAGCAGCTATCGTGACATCGCTGCAACCTTGGACGATCCACAGCTCCAGCATCGAAAAATGATCACCGAAGTCAATGACAACGGCGGTTCCTTAAAAGTGCCAAACACGCCATTTTTGTTCTCGCGTACGCATGCCGCCGTCCGGCCACATGTCGCAAACATCGGCGAACATAACCAGGCGGTGTTGCGCGATGAACTCGGGCTAGATCCAACCACACTCGCCGCGTTGTAAGCCACCGGATTCAAGTTTCGTACGGCGCGCCATTGCGCTATTCGGCGCGCAAGGCTTCAACCGGATCCATATGCGCCGCGCGACGCGCCGGCATCAGTCCGGAAATGACCCCGATCAAGGTTGCGACCAAAAACGCCGCCAGCACATAGCGCCACACCAACTCCAGCGGAAATCCGGGTACGCCAAGTTGCACTAAACGAACGAGGGCGACGGCAGCGACGATCCCGATGATACCGCCGCACGCACCCAAGATCGCGGCCTCGACTAAGAACAGATTGCGGATTTCCGAACGACGTGCCCCAATCGCGCGAAACAGACCAACCTCCGCCGTTCGCTCGGCAACCGCGATCGTCATGATGGTCGATATGCCAACGGCACCGACAAGCAGCGAGATGGCGCCAATTGCCGCAACCCCGGCGGTCAGCAGACGCAAAATCGAATCCAGTACCGACAGCATCTGTTCTTGAGTTTTAATGGTGAAATCTTCCTGCCCATGACGTGTCAACAGCAACTCCTTCAGCGTTCGTGCGACCGCATCGGCACTGTCATCCTCACGATACGTGACATCAATTTCCATCAGTCCATCACGATTAAACAGCGCCATTGCTTTGCCGATTGGAATGAATACCGTGTCATCGAGATCGAATCCGAGCATCTGTCCTTTCGATTCCATCACCCCAATCACACGAAATCGATCGGTACCCACTCGGACCCGCGCCCCTAAGGGGTTGCGAACCCCAAACAACTCATCTCGCATTTTCGATCCCAAGACCACAAACGCGCGCGCGCTGTCAAACGGATCGGGTGGCAAAAACTGACCGACGGCGACCTGCATTCGCCATGCCGCCGGCATGTCGGCACTCACACCGATGATCGTGGTGCGTCGATTGCGCTGCTGAAACTCAACCCGAGCGTTGCCTTGGATCATCGGCACTACAGCGGACACGGCGCTCAGGCGCGATAGCGCCACGGCATCGTCGGTAGTCAGCGGCCGGACACTTGAAATTGCTGCCCCCGACACGCCAAATGTTGAAGTCTTGCCGGGCGTTACCGCGATGATATTCGTACCGAACTGGGTAAATTCACCCAAGATAAACTGACGCACCCCTTCGCCAACCGCAGTCAACACGACAACCGCGCCAATGCCAACGGCAATACCGAGGATCGTCAAACCGGAGCGCAGTCGATGACCGAGGATCGAACCGCCGGCGAAGCGCAGTACGTCAGATACCAGCATCAGCGTTTCGACAAGGCCTCTATTGGATCCAACGCCGCTGCGCGTCGCGCCGGTATAACGCCGAAAATTAGGCCGGTCGACATGGCAACCGACAGCGCTACTACGATGGACCATAGCGGTACGGCCACTGGAAACTTCGGATATAACTCGGCCACGACCTGCGTCGCCGCGAGACCGACCACCAGCCCAACGACCGCCCCCAGCGTTGCCAATAGCAACGCCTCGACCATGAACATTCGGCGCACGTCTGCGAGTCGCGCCCCGAGTGCCTTTAGCAAACCGATCTCCGCCCGCCGCTGGGTAACCGACACGAGCATTACATTCATGATCAGCACACCAGCGACTATCAAGCTGATGGCTGAAATTCCGCCAACGCCATAGGTCAAAGTCGTCAGTACCCGTCCCAATGTTTTTACCACGCTGTCCTGGGCAATCACGGTAACGTCGTCCTCACCCTCATGGCGCTCGGCGATCAAACGATGGATGGCCTTCTCACCAGCGTCGAGATCTTGTTCCGTCGCCGCCTCAACCAAGATCCGAAAGAGCGATTCACGATTAAACAAGGCCTGTGCAGAGGCCACCGGAATTATTGCAAGGTCGTTAAAATCAATCCCAACGGTGACACCGGAATCCGCCAACACGCCGATCACGCGGAACCGACGATCGCCTGCTCGCACCCACTGGCCAACGGCAGTACTTGAACCGAACAGATGGACGGCTAGTTCAGAGCCGAGGACGCAAACCGAAGCCGCACGTTGTGGATCGCCCGGCGGTAAGAACTGCCCGTAGGCCATTTGCAGGCGCTGGATATCAAGCATCTCGCTGGTCGAGCCCAGAATCGTCACTTCACGTTCGAGTCCGGCGGGGGTCGAGACCGGCGCCGCTCCAACCATAACGGGGGCGACCTGCTGCAGACTCGGATGTTGCAGTAACGCGTACGCGTCATCGACGGTTAAATCGCGAGGTGTCTCGCCCAACAATGGCGGGGGCCCACCAACGGTCTCACTGCGCCCGGGCAACACGATCAGCAGATTAGTGCCGAGCGATTCGAACTGTCCGCGAACATAACGGTTCGCGCCCTCGCCAAGAGCGGTTAGCAATAACACCGAACTCACGCCAATTGCCGTGGCGAGTGCGATTAAACCGGTGCGCCGCCAATTTGAACGCAGCGATCCGATCGCGAATCTAAAAACATCAAGCGGATGCATGAACATCCTTGGCGATGCGACCGTCGACGATCCGTATCTGTCGCTCAGCCCGCTGTCCCAGATCCGGGTCGTGGGTCACAACGATCAAAGTTACGCCCTGCTTAATCCGAAGTTCTTCGAGCAGCGCTACGACCTGGCTTCCCGCCGCGGTGTCGAGATTCCCGGTCGGCTCATCCGCGAGAATAAGTTTTGGCTCGGTAACGATAGCGCGCGCAATGGCAACCCTTTGCCGTTGTCCGCCAGAGAGCTCGTGCGAACGATGCTGTGCACGGTCCGATAGGCTCGTTGCGTCGAGCGCCCGTTCGACTTGTTCACGCCTCCTAACGGGAGCTACGCCGGCCAAGGTTAACGGTAATTCAACATTTTGACTTGCAGTTAGACGCGGCACGAGGTGGAACGACTGAAAAATAAATCCGATCGAATGGCGACGCACGCCGGCAAGTTCATCGTCGCTTAAATCGGTGACAAGCTGGTCATCGAACCGATACTCGCCAGAACTCGGCCTGTCGAGCAATGCAATGAGATTCAATAATGTCGACTTCCCAGAGCCGGAAGGACCCATGATCGACACGTACTCGCCGCGCCCAATGGTGAGGTCAACGTCAATAACTGCATTGACCTGTTGCTCGCCCAGAACGAAGGTTTTGGTGATGTTACGTAGATCGATCATGGATCAACCCGTTATCTATTCACACGCAGTCTCATCTAATCACCGGCGTCCTCCGCGACAACGACTGCGCCATCGGCAACCCCAGCCCGCCCGGTCGATAACACCACGACTTCACCGACCTCGATCCCGGCAACGACCTCAGTAAATTGCCAATTCGAGATCCCAATCTCAATCTCGCGCGCCGCTACTTGCGTGCTTAGTGGGTCGTAAACAAGGAGTTTATTGCTATCGAAGACTGCTTCAGTCGGCACCCGTAGCACCTGGTCACGGGCCTCTATCAACACCTCGATATCGGCACTATATCCAGGCAGTAGGCCGAGGGCGTCTTCGGCGTTTACTATTTCAACCTCGATTTCAACCGTTCGCGCCTGCTTCTCAAGTTCAAGCACATAGGGGGCAATACGTCGCACAACTGCACCGCAGCGTTGATCCCGAAAGGCATCTAGTGTCACGCATGCAGACATCCCAGTATTTATCGCCGGCGCATCGACCTCATCGATTGGCGCGGTAACGTAAATACAATCAGGATTAATAATGTCGATCGCCGGCAGGGTCGCGATACCGGGCGGTGACGGTGTCAAATACTCGCCGAGGCGTACGTCGATCTCGGCAATCACACCGTCGAAGGGTGCACGCAAGAACGTGCGCTCCAACGCCTCGCGTGCAACTTCAATGCTTGCTGCGCTGACCCGTGTTGCGGCAATACCCGCTTCACAGGCCGCGCGCCGCGAATCAGATTCCGTAACCGCGGTATCGAGCGCTTCTTCAGAAACAAGCTTGCGCGCGCGCAGTTTTTGCAATCGATCCGCCTCGCGCTTGGCACCAGCAGCCGTCGCACACACATCTGCCGCGCGCGAATGGGCGGCGGTAGCCTCGGCCTCGGCCAAGCGAAGGTCAGCCTTGCGATCGTCGTTCCATATCTCAAGCAATACATGTCCGGCCGGCACGCGATCGCCTTCGCTAACATTCAGCGCCGCGACTTGTCCCGGCGCGGCCGGTGACATCTGCGCACGCTCACACGCTTCCACAGTACCGACCCGCGTATTCGACACCGTTGAGCGTACCGTACCGCGTTCGATCGTGTGCAAGCGCACGGCAATCGGTTCGGGCCGGGTGTAATACCAGATTGCAGCTGCGGCCATGCCGGCTAATACAAAAATGATGACGAGCTTTTTCATTTTGATCGGAGAATTCGTCTAGCGTTGGCCGGCGGCACCTCACCCACATGATTTCATACGGACAATTGGAGTGCTATAGGCAATGACCGTAAGAACATCGCGCGAGAGCATACTCAAAATCAATCTAGATCCGGCGTTATTGAGCAATACAATGGCGCACGCCATGATTCTAGTTTCATGATCCGCTCTCGGCGGGTGGGATCGCGAGATAGACCATTGCTATACGGGAGTTCATGGCCGCGGCTAAAATTGTTCACCTACCCACGCAGTAGACAAAGCCGCGAGTCAAGCGACTGCAATACTCTATGAACACTATGCCGGAATCCAGCATTGCACGCCGATATGTTCTTGGGATCCTCATGCTGGTCTATACGGTCAACTTCATCGACCGCCAGATCCTGTCGATCCTGCTTGAGTCGATCAAGCAGGATCTTGGCGTCTCTGATCAAATGCTGGGCCTGCTAACCGGCTTCGCGTTTGCCTTATTTTACGTCGTAATGGGGATCCCAATTGCTCTATGGGCCGACCGCGGAAATCGGAGAAATCTAATCAGCCTAGCATTGGCGTTTTGGAGTCTTATGACAGCCTGTTGCGGGATCGCACAAAATTTTTGGCAGTTGGCGGCCGCGCGCGTTGGGGTCGGCATGGGAGAAGCTGGGTGCACACCGCCGGCGTTCTCGCTGTTGAGCGATCACTATCCACCGGGCGAACGCTCAACCGCCTACGCTATCTACTCGCTCGGTGTCCCACTTGGCCTGATGTTCGGCCTCTTCCTCGGCGGTTGGGTTAACCAGGAATTCGGCTGGCGGATGGCGTTCTTGGTCGTTGGCTTGCCTGGTGTGGCGTTGAGTCTCGTAGTCCGTTTTACGATCGACGAGCCGCCGCGCGGGCAGTCCGAGAGTCGCCAGATGGACGACAGCAAGCCTAGCTTCGGCTACACCTTGAAATTTTTACTCTCCAAACCGGTCTTTCGCCATTGCGCGGCCGGTGGTGCGCTGGCCGCATTTATGGGTTACGGATTGATGGGATGGTTTCCTTCGTTTTTGATCCGCAGCCACGCCATGACTACCAGCGAAATTGGATTATGGCTGGGCCTAATAATGGGAATCGCCGGCGGTTCCGGCATGTTGCTTGGCGGGATGCTGGCCGACAAACTGGGGTTGCGAAATAGATCGTGGTATTTATGGACGACGGCAACCGGTTTATTGATCGCAGTGCCGTTCAGCGCGCTCACCTACCTGGTATCGAACCCGTACTTGGCGATGGCGGCATTCAGCGTGCCGATGATGGTGGTCAATGCCTGGATCGGCCCAACTGTTGCGCAGATCCAGGGCATCGTTGAACTTCGCATGCGGGCGGTATCGATTGCCGTGTTGTTGTTCATTACCAATACAATTGGCCTCGGCGTCGGTCCGTGGGTCATCGGCTCGATGAGCGACTTCCTGCAACCTCGATTCGGCGACGATTCGTTGCGCTGGAGTCTGTTCTTAGCCGGCTTCATCGGACTCTGGTCCGCTTGGCACTACTACCGCGCGGGGCGATTATTGGCGAACTGAAGGCGTCAAAGCGGCAGTTGCTGCGTTACGAACCTGGATCGCACGCAGCCAATTCGCATTAGACCGCCCGTTGCTTATGCAACGCTTTTATTTCGTCGGCCGAAAACCCCAAGTCTGCGAGTATCTGATCAGTGTGTTCACCAAGCATGGGGGCACGATGGCGAACCCCACCAGGGGTAACCGAAAGGCGCACCGGTGTGTCCATCAAAGGTACGAGTTTATCGACACCGGGATACTCGACGTATTGGTGGAGTTTGCGCGCCAAGACGTGCGGGTCATCAAGCGCCTCGGCTAAATTGTTCACCGGCCCGCCGGGGATCCGGGCGGCTTCAAGCTCGACCAACGCCTGCTCGCTGGTGCGCTGAATACACCACCCCTGCATCCGCTCACAAATCAGATCGGCGTTATTGCCACGGGCTTCGTCGTTCGCGAAACGCGGATCGTCAATCCAGTCCTCGGCCCCAATGAGGTTGGCCCAGCGCTCGAACAACGGATCGCCGATCGCCAGCACAAAGATGAAACCGTCCCGGGTTTTAAAACAATCGACCGGCGCTGCCGTGGCGCCGCGATTGCCCATTGGTGGTCGGTTGAGATCCAATACCGATTGTTCGATGTGATGTGCATTCATAAACGTCATTGCAGTCGAGAACAGGCTCGATTCCACCAGCTGTCCACGGCCGGTCTTGTCACGTTCGCGCAGCGCCGCCATGGTGCCGAAGGCAGACAGCAAGGCCGTACCAAAATCGACGTACGGTGCTACGCTACGCCGCGGCATGTCGTCGTCACCAGTCATGTACATCGCGCCCGACATGGCCTGCCCCAAGGTATCGAAACCGACGCGTTCTGAATACGGACCGTCGATCCCAAAAGCCGAAACCATCGTCAAAATGATGTCCGGTTTAATTGCCTTCAAGCTGTCGTAGTCGATCTGCATAGCCTGCAGCGTCGGGAGCGGCAAATTTGCGATGACCACGTCAACTGTCGGCACCAAGCGTTTGAGCACGGCCTGCCCTTCCGCTTTCATCGGGTTGAGTGTCATGCCTTTTTTGTTGCGCCCCAAGTGTAGAAAATTTGCCCCGGCTCCCGCACCAACTGGCATCATGTACCGATCTTCACTACCGGCTAGCCTTTCAACGCGGATCACCTCTGCGCCAAAATCCGCCAACATCGCCCCGCAAAATGGTCCGGCAATATAGCGCCCGAAATCCAACACACGGATACCTGCTAAAACCTGTTCCTCCATCGTGTCTCCTAAAGTACGTCTCGTTGCCGCTCAGGCACGAACCACCGGTTTAAACTTGATTCGATGCGGTTGGTCCTCGTCACCATGACGGCGTTTGCGATCGACTTCATAGTCTTGGTAGTTACCGACAAACCATTCAACGTGGCTGTCGCCTTCGAACGCAAGAATATGGGTGGCAATGCGATCGAGGAACCAACGATCATGGGAAATCACGACGGCGCAACCGGGAAAACTGAGTAACGCCTCTTCGAGTGCGCGTAGTGTCTCGATATCCAGATCGTTCGTCGGTTCGTCGAGTAACAAGACATTGCCACCAGTGCGCAGTACTTTCGCCAGGTGCACTCGGTTGCGCTCGCCGCCAGACAACTCACCGATGCGTTTTTGCTGATCGCCACCACGGAAATTGAAATGCCCAACATAAGCACGTGACGGCGTCTCATAGTCGCCGACCTGAAGAATATCCTGACCTTCCGAGATCTCCTCCCACACGGTCTTGGCATCGTCCAGCGAATCGCGACTTTGATCGACATAGGCAAACTGCACCGTTTGGCCTATTTTTATTTCACCGCCGTCGGCTTGCTCTTGGCCGACCAGCATCCTAAACAGTGTCGTTTTGCCCGCGCCATTCGCACCGATGATGCCGACGATTCCGCCTGGCGGAAGGTTGAACGACAATCCGTCAATCAAAAGACGCTCGCCAAATCCTTTCTGTAGTTCCTGACCTTCGATTACGACATCGCCGAGGCGCGGACCCGGCGGAATGTAGATCTCATTGGTCTCATTGCGTCGCTGAAATTCCTTCGACTGCAACTCGTCGAAGCGCTGTAAGCGCGCGCGACTTTTCGCCTGGCGCCCTTTCGGATTAGATCTCACCCATTCGAGCTCCGCCTCAATGGTCTTACGATGCGCAGCCTGCTGGTTCTCCTCTATTTGTAGGCGAGCCTCTTTCTGTTCCAGCCATGAAGAATAATTCCCCTCCCACGGAATACCGTGGCCGCGGTCGAGCTCTAAGATCCAGCCCGCCACATTGTCGAGAAAATACCTATCGTGGGTTACTGCGACGACGGTGCCGGCGTATTGTTCCAAGTACCGCTCCAACCACGCGACCGACTCGGCATCCAAGTGATTGGTTGGCTCGTCAAGCAGCAACATCTCTGGTTCCGACAATAACAAGCGACATAACGCTACGCGTCGCCGCTCGCCTCCAGACAGAGTGCTCACATCGCTGTCCCAGGGCGGCAAGCGCAACGCATCTGCTGCGATTTCCAACTTGCGCTCAATTTCCCAACCACCAACAGCATCGATCTGATCCTGCAACTTGCCTTGCTCGTCCAATAAGGCCGTCATTTCGTCGTCATCCATCGGCTCGGCGAAACGCTCGCTGATGGCATTAAAGCGATCGACCAGGCGCTTGGCTTCGCCGAGGCCTTCCTCAACATTGCCACGCACGTCCTTAGAATCGTCGAGTTGCGGCTCCTGGGGCAGATAGCCAATTTTCAGTCCCTTCAGCGGGGTTGCCTCACCTTCGATGTCCGTATCGACGCCTGCCATTATGCGCAGCAATGTAGATTTTCCTGAGCCATTGAGTCCGAGAACACCGATTTTCGCGCCGGGAAAGAAACTCAGTGAGATATCGCGCAGGATGTGCCGTTTTGGTGGCACTAGTTTCCCGACCCGGTTCATGGTGTAGACGTATTGCGCCATCGGTCGATGACCCTCCTTAACGGTTAGCGACTAAAACGCGAATCAAACGCGCCGCGCATTGTCGCCGAAACCGCCTTTGTTCGAAAGCGCAGCGGGCCGCGAACCGGGGATGTGCCGGACATCCCGGGTTAGCGATCAAATATTCCCGACCCCGGCCCTAGACGTGTAAAATGGCAACTCCGTGGATAAATCACTTACGAAACTCGCGATCCTATTCGCAGATGTATCCGGCAGCACACGCCTATACGAACAGTATGGCGACACGATTGCGCGCGCGGACCTGTCCGCCTGCATCCAACTATTAGCCGACATCTCAAGCGGTCTCGATGGCGAGACGATCAAGACGATCGGTGACGAAATCATGTGCGCGTTTGAAGACCCGGTTAAAGCCGCCCTCACATCGACCGAAATGCAAGCGGGTTTGCGCAGAGCCAGCGAAGATGGCGATTTCAAGATGGGCGATTTGCACATCAAAATTGGTTGGCACTTTGGGCCGATCAATTGGCGCGGTGATGAAATTATTGGGGAGGCACCGGTTACTGCACAGCAAGTGATCGGACGCGCCAAGGCCGACGAAATTTTAACAACCCGACAAAGCATCGACGCGTTACCCCCTGCGATGTTTCCGAATTGGCACTCTATCGATCGCATCGAGGCCGAAGCTTGGGATGGCGAACTTGAGGTCTGCAAGATCCCGTGGGAGCAAACCGGCGAAGAGACGCAAATCAGCTCAATTCCGATGGCGCAGATGATTCCAGCGAAAGCCAAGTTAACCCTCAGTTACGACGGCACAAGCTTTCAGGTCGATGCCCAGCAGACACGCTGCCGCATCGGTCGCGGCAAGACTGCAGATTTGCGGGTTAATGGCAATTTTACCTCGCGCCAACACGCGGAGGTCACCTATCGCAACGGAAGGTTTTATCTTCGTGACGAAAGCGTCAATGGAATTGTATTGGTCGACGAGGAAGGAAAACTCAAGCGATTACGCCGCGAGGAGGACGTCTTAAACGGCAGCGGCGTGATTGGGTTTGGCGCATCACCGGATGAAGATCCAGGCGGCGCCGTGCGCTTCGAGTGCGGTTAAGAATCGCCCGATTCCATTGTCAAACTATATCAGCAAACTTTTTGGAACTTCACCGGTTGCACCGTTGCAAAAGCACATGTCGGCATGTGCCGCCGCGACTGCCGAGTTAACGCCTTTTTTCGAGTCTGTCGTTGCGGGTGACTGGGGAAAGGTGGACGAGTCACGAAACCGCATCGTCGATTGGGAAAAAAAAGCCGACGCCCTTAAGCGCGACATCAGGAGCCAACTACCGAAAAAGATGTTGATGCCGGTACCGCGTGCCGATCTACTCGATCTGTTATTAGTGCAAGATCTGCTCGCGAACAACGCCCGCGATATATCAGGTCTGGTGGTTGGACGACGGATAGAGATTCCGCAGCCACTACAAGCGGATTTCATCGCCTTTGTATCGCGCAATCAAGACGCCGCGCGAAAAGCGCTAGAATGCGTTAACGAATTGGATGAGTTGTACGAAACCGGATTCCGCGGCACTGAAGTGTCGAGGGTCGAAACCTTACTCAGCGAGCTTGGCTCGCTTGAAAATGAAACGGACGACATGCAATCAGACATTCGACATGGTCTATTTCAGATCGAGAAAGATCTGCCTCCCGTCAATGTGATGTTTCTCTATCGAGTGATTGAACTCATCGGTGAAACCGGCGACCTCGCAGAACGCATCGGCCACCGTCTAGAATTGCTACTGTCACACTAACGACTAATGGAGCATGAATTTCTGTATCTTGCGCTGGCAGGAGCCTTCGGCCTGTTCGCCGCCTGGGGTATCGGTGCGAATGACGTCGCCAATGCGATGTCGACCTCAATTGGGTCGCGCGCCCTAACGATCAAGCAAGCCTTATTCGTCGCGGCAATTTTCGAATTCGCAGGCGCAGTACTCGCCGGCGGAGCAGTGACGGCAACGATTCGCAAGGGCATGGTTGATAGCGCCTACTTCGCGGCGCAGCCGGAAATATTGATCTACGGCATGCTCGCCTCACTCTTAGCGACCGGCACCTGGCTGATGATCGCATCGCGCAATGGTTGGCCAGTATCGACCACCCATTCCATCGTAGGAGCAATCATTGGGTTTTCCGTTGTCGCTGTGGGTTTTTCGGCCGTTAAGTGGACCAAGGTTGCGATCATTGTTGCGAGTTGGGTCGCGTCACCGCTGTTTTCCGGCATCGTCGCCTATCTGGTTTTTAATTCAATCACGTGGCTGATTCTAACGCGCGAGAACCCGCTCGAACGCGCTCGCCGGTACGCACCTATATACATCTTTTTGACCGTCTTTCTGATTTCCTTGGTTACGATGTTCAAAGGACTGAAGCACATTAACCTCGGGCAAGCTTTAACTACGTCCGAGTGCTACATGGTAGCTGCGATCTGCGGCGGCGTAGTTGCGCTGATCGGTAGATGGTTCATCTTGCGGATCCCGGTTGACGAACGCGCCGATCGGGAATTTCACTTCCATACGGTCGAACGTGTGTTCGCCGTTTTGATGATCTTCACGGCATGCGGTATGGCGTTTGCCCACGGATCGAACGATGTCGCGAATGCAATCGGGCCGGTTGCGGCAATCCTGAGTATCGCGCAGACCGGCGAGGTCACGCAGAAGGCGGGAATGCCGATCTGGGTCCTCGCACTCGGCGGGATCGGCATTGTTGTCGGGCTTGCGACCTACGGTCGTCGAGTCATCGCGATGGTCGGCAGCCGCATAACGGAGCTGACCCCAAGCCGGGGATTTTCAGCGGAGTTCGCAGCCTCGTTCACCATCGTATTTGCCTCCGGTACGGGTATGCCGGTTTCAACCACCCACGCTTTAGTTGGCGCAGTTCTTGGAGTCGGCATGGCGCGCGGATTCTCCGCCATCGATCTAGGAGTCGTCGGCCGCATATTTTTGTCTTGGATCGTGACCATCCCAGCGGGCGCAATTCTATCGATCATTTTCTTTTACCTACTTCGTGCGACGCTCTCCTGACGGTTCGAGTTGTGGCCGGGATGGCCCCTCCACTGCATTTAACCCCCTAAAAGACATAAAATTTTTCATTTTCCCGCGAAAAAGCGGACTACTCGAAGGTCTTTGTCTCGACAAACCTGTAGCTTCTGGCTGGTCACCTATCCGAATTTTTCGAATGCACATAAACAGGCAAATGCAACGGTTCCGCAACATCCTATTAGGGCTCGCCCTCAGTGGACCGCTTGGCGTGGTTGCAGCGCCAACCGGCGCCGACGTTGTGCACGGCGATATCGCAATCAGTGGCGGACCGGCGCATCTGCAGATCCATCAAAGCAGTCGACGGGCCATCATCCATTGGCAAGACTTCTCGATCGCGGCCGGCGAAACGACCCAATTCATCCAACCCTCTTCCAACGCCGCCGTTTTAAATCGCGTCACGAGCGGCGCGCTGAGCCAAATTTACGGCACCTTAACCGCGAATGGACAGGTCTATCTGGTTAATCCAAATGGGATCGTCGTTGGCCCAGGTGGCGTGATCAACACGCAAAGTTTTGTCGCCTCGACCCTGGACGTCGGCAACATTGAATTCCTTCGTGGTGGTGATCTGAATTTCACCGGAGACACTGAAGCGACCATCATCAATCTCGGTCATATCGCTGCGGCCGGTGGCAACGTCTATTTGATCGCCCATCGTATTGAAAATCACGGCAGCATCGAGGCGTCTGACGGAACCGTTGGCTTTGGCGCCGGTCACGATGTGTTGCTCACGACTGGCGAATCCGGCGCGCTATCAGTACGTCTGAGTTCACTAGGCGGCAGCATCGATAACGCAGGACTTATCGCCGCCGCCCGCGCGGAACTTAAAGCCGCCGGTGACAATCCCTATGCGCTCGCGATCAACCATAGTGGTGTGATCCGAGCCACTGGCGCGACCCAAGCCGGCGGCCGAATCCTACTGTCGGCAGCGCGCGGCATCAACTCGGTCGCGGGCACGATCGAGGCAAATGGCGGCACGCAATCGGACCCGGCTCGGGTCACGTTGTATTCCGACGATACCACCGAGTTTACCGGCGAAATCAACGCGCCAGATCAGGGCCAGGTGCATATCTCGGGCGTGGATACACTTGTCTTCGAAGGCCGCGTCGACACGGCAGGCGGGACCCTGGTGCTCGACCCGAACAATGTCGAAGTCACCTCTGGCGCTGCGACCCTCGCCGGTGCTTCAACGATCACCGCTGCCAGCATCACCACAGCACTCGCCACCAACAACGTTGTCGTGCACACCAGCGGTAGCGATGGCGAAAGCGGAGACATTCGCGTATCCGAACAAATCGCCTACGGCGCGGCGAATAATCTCAGTCTCGTGGCCCACCGTCATCTCGAAATCAACCGTTCGATTCAGAATGATGGCACCGGGGCGGTAAGCTTGGTCGCAGGTTGGGACGGAACGACCGGCCTCGCCGCGACCGCCGGGGTACCGCTCGAGGCTACCGATCTCGACGTCGGCGCGGTCTTGGCCGCACCTACAAGCTTCGGTAACAGCGGCGGTAGCATCGCCGTCGGGGACGGCACTCAGACGACTGGTATCGCAGTGGGTTCGCGCTTTGGCGTTACGACTTTGGCAAGCTTTGATGCAGTCTTGAATGCGGGCAGCACAAGCCGTGACTTTTCTCAGGTCGGATTTCGCAACAACTCGTCAATTGCCAACAGTCCCGCTACCGGCGAGGTCGCTATCGTAAGCAATAACGATCTTACGTTAACGGCTGGCGCCAGCACCGATAGCTACGCCCAGATTGGCCATGGTGGACGCGATTTCAGTACTGCGACGGAAATAGATGGTGATCAAAGCGGCAACATCCAAATAACTGTTGGGAGAGATTTCAATGCGCTGGCCGGGACCGGTCGCCGCGCTTACGCACAGGTCGGCCATGGTGGCGACGATAGTGACGGTGATCACAGCGGCACCATAGACCTCGACGTTGGACGTGACATTCGCTTTGTTGCCGGTGGACGTGATGCCGCGGCCCAGCTCGGGCATGGCGGGCGCAACGCAAGCGGGACGCACAGTGGTGACATCACGATTAACACCGCCGACGATATTCTTTTCCAAGCCGGTCTGCGCGATGCCTATGCACAACTCGGCCACGGTGGATTTAACGCTGACGGATCAAGTAGCGGCGCAATCGTGATCAACAATGCCGTGAACATCGACTTTCTTGCTGGTGCACGTCAGGCCTACGCGCAACTGGGTCACGGGGGACGATCAAATCACGGCAGTTCCCACACCGGCGACATCGACATTGTCACTGCAAGTCGCGTTAACTTCACCGCCGGCGCGGCATCTGATGCCTACGCCCAACTTGGCCATGGCGGGCGTAGCGCGAAAGACGCGCCACATAGCGGCAACATCGCGATCGGCATGGTCGGTGATGTTTCATTCGCGGGCGCCAATGGCACTCGCGCCTACGCGCAACTTGGCCACGGCGGACACGATGCCGACGGCGATCACAATGGCAGCGTGGCGATCGGCATTGCCGGTGATGTCTCATTCACCGGTGGGAACGCGACCGATGCCTATAGCCGGCTCGGACATGGCGGAAATTTCAGTCGCGGCGATTTAAGCGGCGCTATTGACCTCAGTAACACCGGGCAAGTTTCGCTCGTCGCCGGCAACGGACAACGCGCCCACGCCCAAATCGGTCACGGCGGTTATGACAGCGATGGCGACCACAGCGGCGACATCGCGATCAGTTCGACTACCGACATTTCCGGCAACGCCGGTACTGCCCGCTACGCCTTCACCCAGATTGGACATGGCGGCCGTGTGACCAGCGGCGACCATGGCGGTAGTATTAATCTCGACGCGCTTGGCACAATCGCATTCGTCGCGGGCGCTCGCGACGCCTATGCGCAAGTGGGACATGGGGGCAGCGTGTCACCTGGTATTCACACGGGCGATATCACGATCGCTAGCGGTGCCGACCTTCAATTCCAAGCCGGGCAACGGAGCGCTTACGCCCAACTCGGCCACGGCGGGTTGAACTCGGATGGCGCCAGTACCGGGGCGATCACGATCACCAATGCCGCTGATATCAATTTTACTGGCGGCAGCGCAAGTGAAGCCTACGTCCAACTCGGCCACGGCGGATTTGCCAACAACGCGAATCCACACAGTGGCGACATCGACATCACGCTTGCCGCAGACATCAACTTTGGCGCAGGCACCGCCAACGATACCTACGCGCAGTTAGGTCACGGCGGTCGCGCTGCCAGGGGTGCAGCACATAGTGGTGCGATCACACTTGGCGTGGTGTCCGATATCAATTTCGTCTCGACCAATAGGACGCGCGCCTACACACAACTTGGTCACGGTGGACACGATGCAGACGGTGATCACAATGGCAATATTGCAATCGGCAGTGCTGGGGTCATAAATTTCAGCGGTGGTGACGGTAGCCAAGCCTATAGTCAACTCGGTCACGGCGGCTACGCCAGCCGAGGAGATCTCTCCGGATCAATCGACATCGGTATGAGCACAATGGTGAACCTCCAGTCTGGAGATGCACTACGGTCGTTCTCGCAGATTGGGCACGGCGGCTACGACAGCGACGGTGATCACGTTGGCGACATCGATATCAACACTAGCGGCGCCATCGATGCGAGTGCTGGTAACGCGGTGGACGCCTATACGCAGATTGGTCATGGTGGCCGTTCAAGTCGCGGTGACGTCAATGGTGCGATAACGCTTAGCGCCATCGGGGATATCAACTTTTCGGCGAACAATAATGACCGCGCCTTCGCCCAACTAGGCCACGGCGGTTACGATTCCGACGGTGACCATGGCGGCATGATTGCCATCACCGCGGCGAACAACATCACCTTCACTGGCGGTAACGACGTCGATACCTATGCTCAGTTGGGACACGGCGGGCGTTCTAGCAACGTCAACACCGCCGACACCATTGGCTTGATGAACGTCAATGACATTACCTTCAACGCCGGGAGCGGTGCCCGCGCCTACGCTCAATTAGGCCACGGTGGTTGGTCGAGCCAAGGTGCACGCACGGCAACGGTATCGATTGATGGCGCCAACGACATCAGTTTTAACGCCGGTGGTGGTCGCCAGGCGTATGCGCATCTCGGCCATGGCGGCTATAACGCAGATGGCAATCAAGGCGGTACGGTTTCACTGATCAGGATCAACGATATCAACATCAACGCCGGCGCCGGACGCGACGCCTATGCGCAACTCGGCTTCGGCGGCGGCGCGAATAATCGCGACCATAGTGGGATCGTGGACATCTCGGACAGCGGCTCGATAACCGTTGCGGCAGGCGCTGGGCGCGATGCCTACGCGCAGATCGGCAACGGTGGTCGATCCGCCACCGGTGATCATAACGGCGCGATCACACTCGACAACATCGGTGCCGTTTCATTAACCGGTGGTAACGGGATCCAAAGTTACGCGCAGATTGGTAACGGCGGGTACAACGCGGACGGCGCCCACGGTGGCATGCTCAATTTACGTTTGAGCAGCGACGATCTCGACCTAGGAGGCGGCAGCGGGACCAACGCATACAGTCAAATCGGCCACGGTGGCAACGCGAGTGGCGGCACAAAGACCGGCGACATTACGATCCAAGGCGTGGCCGACGCTTCGATAATGGCTGGTGCCAATACACGCAGTCAGGCGAGCATCGGTCACGGTGGCTATGACGCCGACGGCGCAAGATCTGGCGACATCAGACTTGAGACGAGCGGCACTACAATGTTTGTCGGCGCAGCAGGTAACGCCGCTTACGCCCAACTAGGCCACGGCGGCCGCAGTAGCGATGGCGACAGTAGTGGCTCGATAACACTTACCGCAGCCGCGCTCGATCTCATGGGTGGCGTCGGTGCCGGCAACGACAAGTATGCGCAAATCGGCCACGGCGACGCGGGTACTGCGACCGGTCTAGCACTCGGTAACGGCGCACGTTCTGGCGACATCGATATCACTGTCAGCGGTGAAACCAGTCTTGAGAACGGCAGCGCTAGTCGGTCTATCTGGCGCATTGGGCATAACACCTCTACCGCCGGCGCCATCGCTGGGGCCGACGTAAGCCTGACCACACAAACGCTCGACAACATCAAAGGCCCGGGAGCACCGACGGCAATTATGGATCAAGATTTTGCCGACAAGTTCGAACACAACCTCAGTGGCGGCAATGTCACAGTTAGCGCAACCGATGCGGGCGCAAACCTGATAAACAATGGTATTTGGGACTACGCGAGTAGCAATGCACTGGCACTAATTTCCGGTGCCGACATGGCGGTCAACCAGCGCATCACCAACGCCGGTGCGGGCACCATCGAACTGCGCTTTGGACAATCAATCGGGGCGACTTTCGACCTTGTAGATGCGGTAACGACGTCAACGGATGTTTTCATCAGCGGCGGCGCTGGCAATGACGTTTTCACCTTGCCCGACGGCCTTGACACCTTTTTCCCCGGTCACTATGTGATTGATGGCGGCGCTGGGAGCGAGACGCTGGCTCTGGTCGACGCAAGCGATGCCGACGGCGAGGCCTATACCCTGTCGAATACGCAATTGTTGAAGGGCTCTACGATTATCGACTACATGAATTTCGAGGCCATGAGTTTGGCCACGGGCGCTGGTGAGGACACGGTCAACGTGATCGAGCTGGCAAGCTTGGCAATGTCCCTGGACGGCGGCAGCCCAGGCACTGCTCCTGGCGATACGCTGTCTGTTATCGGTTTCGAACTCCTGCCGGGCGCGCCGGGCACGGGCACGGTTGATCCATTGATAAGTTACACGGATTTCGAGACGATTAACTTCGCTGCACTACCGCGGCCGGTCGTACCGTTGCCACCAACAACAATGGTCGCGCCACCGCTCGCGACGGCCCCATTCCCGGCGGATCAATCTGATGGGCTACTCGCATCCTTTCAGGCGGCGCAGCAAAACGACACACGAATTGCGACCACTACCAGCGCCTCAGGCGGGCAAGTATTCCTGCGCAGCAACCTACCCCAATCAGAGTTTCCCTTACGCTTGGAGCTCGGCGAAGCGACCCCTGATCCGTGGCTGAGTTGGAGTTCTACCTTCGACGATATCGACGGCGAGGAAGCGATCTACAGCACCCCATAGACGCACGGTGGTTTCGCCAATAGGAGCGAAACGGTATATTCCGTGTTACTTCAACAAAATTACTGAAGTAGTTGGTGTGCAAGCGATTTTTGCCTTCAAAATGCGGTGTAAGTGGAACCGGGCGGCGACCGTCGCATTCGCCCTCGGTACAGTGCTGAGCAACGGTGTTGGCGCCGTGACGGACGACGCCCATTTGCTGCCGAGAACCGCGCCGACGCCGCACGCCGGCTCCATCATCGAGCAGGAGCGCCAACGTGGAGACGCCGATCCGGCTACCGACCAAGTCCTCGTTGCAGCATTAAATGGGATCATCTTGTTCGACGCCACCGATGAATTAAAAGACCGCTCCGAACAGACGGGGGTGGATGTCTCACTACTCGATTTCGCACAAAAAGAACTATTAGCATCAGAGCTACAGGTCTTTGTCGGGCAACCACTGACATTGGGCTTACTCGATAAACTTAATCGCGCGATTGTCGATTTCGGCCGCCAACACGACCGTCCGGTGATCGACGCCTTCGCCCCGGAGGGCCAGGACGTTACCGACGGGGTCGTGCAGATCATCGTCGTCGTCGGTCGTCGCGGGGATGTTCAAGTAGAAGGGATCGACGGCCGCAGCGCACAACGGCTTATCGCACATCCCGGCATCGCGGCCGGCGAACGCATCACTGGTAACGCGCTGCGTGCAGAACTTGAATGGCTCAATCGGAACCCGTTTCGTTCAGTCAATATTGTGCTCGAGCGCGGCCAACGCTTCGGCGAAACCGATCTGATCTACGCCGTGCAGAAACGCCGACCCTATCGCATTTATGGAGCGGTCGAGGACACTGGAACCCGTCTTAGCGGAAAACAGCGCTGGCTCACCGGCTTCAATTGGGGTGACGTGTTTAACCTTGGCCACCAACTCAATTATCAATTTACCTCTTCATTCGACACCCGCGCGGTTAAGGCCCACAGCGTCGGCTACAGCCTACCGCTGAGCTGGCGTCATACGCTGGATTTGTATGGTGTTACGGTCGATTCGAAACCCGACGTCACCGCTGGCGGTTTTGAACTCAAAGGGCGTAATTGGCAGGCTGGGTTTCGCTATCGGATCCCGTTCGGCGCCATGCCTAAGTTTCGCCAACATCTAGAAATCGGTTATGACCATAAACGCGCGAATAACGACCTTGCGTTCGGCAGAATCAGAGTTTCGGATACGCAAACCACGATCTCACAATTCTCCGCGACCTACGGCTTTGCAGGCCACGACCCTTACGGCCACACCTCGGCATCGGTACGCCTCGCGGTAAGCCCCGGCGGTATGGGCGGCGGCAACGAAGACCGAGCCTTCGTTCGCTCGCGCGCCGGCGCCTCGGCCGATTATATGTACATTCGAGCGAGCCTCTACCGAACCACCTTGCTACCCCGCGGCTTTATATGGTCTAGCCAATTGACCCTGCAAGGATCAAATGAAAACCTGCTTGGGAGTGAGCAACTCGAAGTCGGTGGGCATCGATCGGTACGCGGTTATGACGAATATGAGATCCCTGCGGATATCGGCGTGATCCTACGTAACGAGATCCGCACGCCACGTTTATCTCTATTGGATGCGTTAACGAATATTCAACGTGATCGATTTGTCGGTCTCGTCTTTAGCGACTATGGTATGGGTCGCTCGAAGGACCGTCTATTCGGCGAGCCGATCTCGCATCTATGGTCGGCTGGCGTTGGATTGCGGTACTCGATTAACACCTATGTTGATATTCGATTCGACTACGGTTGGCAGCTTAAAGACATTCCGACGAGTGATGTCGGTGCCGGTCGCGCGCATTTCGCCATCGTCGTTGGTTACTGAGGGCAGACACGAACTTTGGTTGATCAACTACAGCGGCTCAAACGGCGAATTTGAGCGGCGCCGACCCCAGGTTTGTGCTGATGCGCTTGCAGGTAGCGCGATTCCAACTGGTACGCCATCGTTTCTAGTTCGTTTTTGCAACGCACGCGATTGTTAACGCCGCTGCGATACTGCAAATAATGCACTAGCTCATGCACGAGTACGGCGCGGCCACGAATGCTGCCAAGGTCGATCCCGTTGTGCAGATAAATAGTTTCGTTTTTGAAATTGTACAATCCGTAAACCTTTAAGCCGTCGTTGGCAAGCGCTTGGGGTAACTGCTCGCCGAAGGCTAAGCGCAAGATCTCGCGCTGGCTGATCCGGGTCACCGCAGGTGCTTGCCACGGATGGTCCATACCGATTTGCTGTGCCTGCAGCCACTGCAGCATCTCACGCACGACAAATTCGTCGGATGGCGTGCTGTTAGACGCCTGTTCGAGCACTGCTGATCCGCTGTCGTCGACACTAGACGCAACATCGGCCGGTGCCATCGCCGACAGCCCGAGAAGGCCCATCCCTAAAACGAGCATCACTAGCCCCTTGCCGCGACGCTCACGGGTAACACCAGTGGCCGAAGTCCGACGTTCTTCGCGTAGCCGAAAGCCATGTGCTGCAGCGAAGCGGCAGAGCGCAGTGAATGCCGCAGGATCGCGTTCGCCCAGGCTCACTTCATAAATCAGGGTCGGTTCAGCATCGACCACGTACGGATGCACAGCGGCGCGGTAGGCGTCCGCAAACGCCGACTTGATGCCAACGAGCGATATCGATGGATAATGTCCGAACAATTCAGGCTTCACGATTTCGGGTAAAATTTTTGGCTTAGTCGGTTAGCGACGCCGAAATCTCAGTCTTTAGCCTATGAGTTCTCATTTCACGAATGTCGCCGCGCAGGGGTTCGTAGAGTGTTTGCCTCTAACCAATAGTTGGTTCATAACAACCAAAATTCATTCGGCCGCACAGAGCTGCGTCAGCCGAGATTTAGAATATATTTAATATAATCAAATAGTTGTAAATTTTTCCATGCTTGGCATGGTTGCTGCAGCGTTCTCCTGCTTCATATGAATGTTTTCACCACTTTGTCCTATCACCAGACACGGAAAGCCATGCACTGTCACAATCACTACGTCTCATTACTCCTAGCTTTTATCGGCACATTGATGGTCGCCCAAGGTCTCTCAGCGGCTGATGTCGAAGAAGTTCATGTTCGGGCCAGCCGCATGGATCAAACCCTTTCCACTATCGCCGGCGCAGCCAGCGTCATAGACCAACACGATATTCAACTCGGTCGGCAGCAATTCGCACTCGACGAATCACTTAATCGGGTACCGGGCATGTTTTCGCAAAACCGTTATAACTTTGCCCAAGACCTACGCATCTCGCTGCGCGGTTTTGGCGCCCGCGCGAACTTCGGCATTCGTGGTATCCGCGTGTTTGTCGACGGACTCCCCTCGACCGTGACCGACGGACAAAGCGTCATCGACGATGTCGAACTTGGTGCGATTAATCGCGTTGAAGTTATCCGCGGCCCATCTTCTTCGCTGTATGGAAGTGCGTCGGGAGGTGTGATCAGTCTGTACTCGGAATCCGGTACGGCGACGCCATACGCCGAGGCGCGCCTAACTGTGGGCGAATTTGATCAACAAAAATATCACCTAAAGACCGGTGGTGAGATCGACAAACTCAACTATTTTATGAGCGCCTCATACCTAAGCTACGAAGGCTTTCGCAACCATGCGGAATTGCGTCAAGGCACATTTAATTCCAAATTCACATACGCAGTTGGCGAAAATTCTGATCTGCAAGTCGTCTTCAACGCGATGGATTCTCCGACGCGTGAGGATTCCGGTGCATTGACCTTTGCGGCGGCCGCGGCCGATCCGGGCCAAGCACAGCCGCGCAATGTTGCCTCTAATGCTGGCGAAGATATTGACCAGCAAAAATTCGGTTGGACCTTTAATCACAGTATTGGGGATCAACATCAATTTACCGTGCGCAACTACTATGTGTGGCGCGACTTTGAAACCTTTCTACCCTTCGGCACACATACCTTCGGCGCGGACGACGGCGTCACTGGATTCGATCGATTCTTCTACGGTGGAGGCGCGCAGTACACATTCACCAGTGCGTTGTTTGGACGCCCTAATCAATTCTCAATTGGCGTCGACGTCGACCGTCAGGAAGATGATCGACAACGTTTTCTCAACGATTCCGGTGTTAAAGGACTACTTGCATTCGATCAAGTTGAAGAGGCCGAAGCCGTCGGGATCTATTTTCGCAATATCTTCGCCGTAACCGACACCCTCCAGTTCACCTTTGGTGGTCGCTACGACTCGGTCGATCTAATGGTCGATGACAAGTTTCTAGCCAACGGTGATCAGTCAAGTAAGCTTGAATTCGACGAATTCAATCCAACAGTCGGTTTGAATTGGAATGCATGGGGCAATATTAATTTATTTGCGAACTACGCTACCTCATTCGAAACACCAACGTTTACCGAACTCGCCAGTCCGTCGCGCGGTTTACCGGTAAGTCTCGGTGGCTTTGCGAATGTATCGGCACAAACCGCAGATAGCTACGAATTTGGTCTGCGTGGGGCCATTCATGACCGCATCAATTTAGATATCGCCTACTTCTACATGGAAGTCGATGATGAAGTCACCAGTGTCTCGAACGTTGGCAACCGATCCTTTTTCCGGAATGCCGATACCGAGCGCCAAGGTGTCGAGGCTGCTGCCGTAATCACCTTACTCGACGGCTTGCAGGTAACGACTGCCTATACTTGGTCCGATTTTGAATTCGACGCATTCGCGACAAGCCCCGCAGCAGTCGGTCAGGAGCTACCCGGTATTCCAGAGCATCAATTCTATGCGGAAGTCGCCTACACCCATGCCTCGGGCGCGTACGCAGTCTGGGACATCATTCGGGTCGGCCAATTCTTCGCCGACAACGCCAACACCGTTGCAGCCGGGCGCCATACGGTTGCTAATCTACGCTTTGGTCACGATTTCGAATTCGGCAATACAACGGTCGGTCCATTCGTCGGCATCAACAATCTTTTCGACGAAGACTATTTCGCCAACGTTCGCCTTAACGTCTTGTTTGGTGGACGAACTTTCGAACCGGCGCCGGATCGTAATGTGTACGGTGGTATCAGTCTGCGGATGAACTTCTAGATGCGGATGTAGAATATCCATGGGACTCGCGACATTGCCGAGCTCAATGCATGTTACCGCCGTACCTAAATTGCCTTTAAAATGGCTTGCATGCTAAATCCTACTCCGCAAACAACCTACCTACACGATTACACCCCGCCACCGTTTCTCATCACGTCGATAGATCTCGACATCGATATCGGCGACGATCAGACTATCGTCACCAGTCGGCTCGCGATTACGCGCAACCCCTCCTGTGCCGATCCCAACGCGCCACTTGTACTCAATGGCGAGGAACTTGAACTCCTCAAGCTCGCGCTTGATGGCCGTTCATTAGAGAAAACCGAGTACGAATTAGACTTGGAATCGCTCACCATCGCCGATGTGACCGATGCATTCGAACTCAAAACCCAAGTCCGTATTTTGCCGCAGAACAACACCCAGCTCATGGGCCTCTACGCTTCCAAAGATGGCTTCTTCACTCAGTGCGAGGCCGAAGGTTTTCGCCGCATCACGTTTTTTCTCGACCGACCGGATGTCATGTCGGTCTATACGACAACAATACACGCGGATAAGG
Organism: Gammaproteobacteria bacterium; assembly: GCA_021773835.1. Lineage (GTDB taxonomy): Bacteria > Pseudomonadota > Gammaproteobacteria > UBA11873. The sequence goes on along the minus strand of JAJFJQ010000062.1, from coordinate 335,317 downwards.
AGCGCCTGCCATTGCTGTTGTCTAACGGCAACCTCGAAGCTGAAGGCAATGAATCCGAATCTAGACACTGGGCACGCTGGGTCGACCCATTCCCGAAACCCGCGTACCTATTCGCGATGGTAGCGGCGAAACTCGATCGACTAGAAGATGACTTTGTAACGGCATCCGGGCGCCCGGTTAAATTATTGATCTTTGTCGAACCAGGCAAACTCGACCAGGCGCACTTCGCCATGCAAGCGCTGCGCTCGGCGATGCGGTGGGACGAAGAGGTATTTGGTCTTGAACTCGACCTCGATCAATACATGATCGTTGCGGTCAGTGATTTCAATATGGGTGCGATGGAGAACAAGGGCCTCAATATCTTTAATACGAAATACGTACTCGCCCGATCTGATACCGCGACCGATTCAGATTTCATGATGCTCGATCGCGTTATTGCACACGAATACTTTCACAATTGGACCGGCAACCGGGTGACTTGCCGTGACTGGTTCCAATTGAGTCTAAAAGAAGGACTCACTGTTTTTCGTGACCAACGCTACGGCGAAGATCGCTATTCGCGCGCAGTGCAACGGATCCAAGAGGTGCGGGGATTACGCAGTTCGCAATTTCCGGAAGACGCGGGACCCATGGCCCATCCGGTGCGCCCCGAAGCCTATATGGAGATCAGTAACTTCTATACCGCGACGATCTACAACAAAGGTGCGGAAGTTGTGCGCATGATCCATACCTTGCTTGGTCCGGAGCAATTTCGCGCAGGTATGGATCTATACTTCGAGCGGCACGACGGCCAGGCCGTGTGCACCGAGGAATTTGTCGGCGCGATGCAAGACGCCTCAGAGATAGATCTCGACCAGTTTCAACGTTGGTATCACCAGGCCGGCACCCCTACGGTGACAGCCAATGGCGAATATGATCCAGCGTCGCAGCGCTATACGCTGAAATTGACGCAGGATTGCGCGCCGACCCCAGGTCAACCGGATAAGCTCCCCTTCCATCTGCCGATTGCAGTCGGGCTGCTCGACGCAAATGGCAATGATGTGCCATTGCATCCAGTAAATGGCGGTGTCGTCGAGGGTGCAACTTGCGTTTTATCGTTGACCGAACGCGAACAACAATTTGTGTTCGACAATGTGCCGGAAGCGCCGGTGCCGTCGATTCTGCGACATTTCTCATCGCCGGTGGTCCTCAAGTACGACTACAGCGACGCGGAACTAGCGCATCTAATGGCACACGACAGCGATCCGTTCAATCGTTGGGAAGCCGGCCAGCGACTCGCGATGAATGTCATTCTCGACGGCATTGATGCGTACGCCAAAGGCCGCGCGCCAGAATTCCCGGCTGCGCTGATCACTGCAGTTGCGCGTACGCTTGCTGATGCAAACGCGGATCCCGCCTTCGCCGCGGAGGCCTTGGCCTTACCTAGCGAGGTCTACATCGCAGAGCAACTGGACGAAGTCGACCCACAGGCGATCCTCAACGTTCGCACCGCGCTACGTAAACACATTGCCGGCGAATTAGAAGCCGATCTTAGACACACGTACAATGCGTTTGCCGTGGCTGGCGATTACAGCCCGGATCCGCACTCTGCCGGGTGCCGCGCGCTGCGTAACAGCTGCCTCGGCTATCTCATGGAACTCGCAACACCCACCATCATTGGACAGTGCGTTGCGCAGTTGCATAACGCCGACAATATGACCGAGGCGATGGCCGGGCTGTCCGCATTAGCGAACTGCGATTGTGCCGAGCGAACCCCAGCACTCGATAGCTTCTATGAGAAGTGGCGTGATGAATCACTTGTGGTCGACAAATGGTTCGCCGTGCAATCCACCTCGCGCCTACCCGACACGTTCGAGGAAGTCCAAAAATTGATGCAGCACCGGGCGTTCGATATCAAAAACCCGAACAAGGTCCGCGCGGTAATTGGCGCCTTTTGCCATGGTAACCATGCCCAATTCCATGCCGCCGACGGTCGCGGTTATGCGTTTGCCGCAGAGCAAGTGATCACACTTGATGCCGTCAATGCACAGATTGCCGCGCGTTTGGCCCGTTCATTCGATCGCTGGCGCAGATTCGACCAGCAGCGCCAACAGCATGCGCGCAGCGCGCTAGAACGGATCCGGACAACCGAAGGGCTATCCAAAGATACCTTTGAAGTGGTCGCTAACGCCCTGGCTGAGGTCGATCCGGACTAACGTTCGCGCACCGGCCGCGCGCGCTGGTTATATAGGAGCTTCTTGCGCGCTTCCTTTTCCGCGTCGCTGAGCGTCGCCGGATCGTTCCCCAAATCGCTGCCAACCGCCATGCCCGCTTGTACCGCCGGGCGGTCACCCATCTCCTGGAACCAACGTTTGAAATATTTAAAATCGTTCAAATCTTGGCCTTGGACCTCCCACATTACCGTCCACGGATAACAGATCATGTCGGCGATCGTGTATTCATCACCGGCGACATACGGTCGATCGTAGAGACGTTGATTCAATACACCGTAGAGGCGATTTACTTCGTCACTAAAACGGGTCAGCGCATAGGATTGATCGCCTTCGCTATCCTCGAGACGAAAAAAATGGCCTCGTTCTCCGGTCTTCGGCCCTTGGTTTGCCATCTGCCACATCACCCATTGATTCACTTCATACTTGTCGCGAACGTCCTGCGGCCAAAAGCGCCCTTCCTTTTCGGCGATATACATCATCATCGAACCAGATTCGAAGACCGAGATCGGATCACCACCGTCAGCAGGGTTGCGATCGACCATAGCTGGCATTCGATTATTCGGACTGATGTCTAAAAATTCATCGGCGAACTGATCTCCGGCACCGATATTGCACGGAATCATCCGGTAGTCGACGCCGCACTCTTCGAGCAGAATAGTGACCTTCTTGCCGTTCGGCGTCGGCCAATAATATAGTTCGATCATTGGGCTACCTCTCATAGAGATTTATTGATGGCATTACGCTAATGTCCATTGTACGGGTGGACGTGCCACAGTGCGGCATCCAGGTTGCCTAGGTAGCAAATTTAGTGCGATCGTTGTAAATGTAGATATTCAACTACTGAGGTGGCAACACCAACGATGGATGCAAAACGCGGACGCGACAATGAAGCTTGGCTCGTTGACTTACGCGGTGATGGTCCGAGCCAGCGCGCGGCGATATCCGATTTGCGCGGCATTCTGCTCCGAAGCTTACACGGCGCATTGGAAAGATCGGCGTCAATTAATGAATCGTTTCTGGAAGACACGGTACAGGACGCCCTGATCCAGATATTGGAGCACTTGGACCAATTCGAGGGACGCAGCCGGTTTCTGACCTGGGCGACCTCAATCGCCGTTCGCGGCGCAATGACCCAGCTGCGGCGAAAACATTGGAAAGATATCTCGCTCGAACAACTTCTTGCGGACGACGCGGAGCCTAGTGACATTTTTGCCAGCCCAAGATCAAAACCCGATGAGGATCAGGCCCGCACCGCCCTCGTTAACAAGATGATGAACGTCATCGACGACGAACTTACCGACAGACAACGCACTGCACTACTTGCGGAGTTGAAGGGTGTGCCGCAGAGCGAAATCGCCAGACATTTTGGCGGCAATCGCAATTCCATCTATAAGCTAACGCACGACGCGCGTAAGCGCGTGAAGCAGGGATTAGAAGCGGCCGGTTACGGCGTCGCAGACATCCAAATGGCGTTTGTTAATTGAGATCACACGATGAAACTAAACGAAAAACAAATTGATCGCCTGTTACAAGTTGTTGGCGTGACAAATGATCAAGAAATCGACTGCGGACAATGCCATGCGGTGATCGCCGAGTTCGCCGAACACCAGCTTACGGGCCAATCGATCCCGCAAGGGCTAGAAGTCGTGAAACACCACCTTTCCATCTGTACCGATTGCAGTGAGGAATACGAACTTTTACAGAAAGCTTTGCAATCGTTGATCGACGAGTAAGCTTACTCGTCGATGTCAGAAATAATATCTTCTGGGCGAGGTAAGAAATTGAGGTGCCGGGTCGTCTAAGGACTATCGGTACGCAATACACGTTGCGCAACCGAGAAATTAACCCAAAACCTTACGTGAACTTAAAGTTCGCGGATTATAACCAGGAGATACCGCAATGAAGACCTCATCAATATTGTTATCCCTTCTGATCTGGGCCAGTATCCTTCCAAATGGATTCGCTGCTAGCAGCGATGCAGCTAGCGCCACTGGCGTACAGGGCTATGATCTAGTGTCCTACCACAACGCTAAACGTCCAGCTCGCGGCAATGGGCACTTTGTGTCCGTACACGATGGCTCAACGTACTTGTTCTCCACAGCGGAAAACAAGGCGGAGTTTGATCGCGACCCGGCGAAGTACGCACCCGCATTTGGCGGGTATTGCGCCTTCGGTGTGTCGGTCGGTAAGAAATTTGTCGGCGACCCAGAAGTATGGCGTATCGTTGACGGGAAGCTTTATTTGAATTTGGATACAAGTATCCAAACCGAATGGCTCAAAGATGTGCCCGGACGCATCACCACCGCAAATGGAAACTGGCAGAAGATCAGAAATACACCAGCCGCAGAGTTGTAGGAAGTTGCGCCAACTCGGTCTCTCGGTGGGCAACCTGGCCCATCGAGAGACCACCAGCGCTTATTCGAACCCGAATAAGAGAGAGCCCTCAAACTTTTGTTGTCTGTACGAATGCCCGCGCGGTATTGAATTTCTAACGATCAGCGATTAGTTTTAAGTGCCGCCCCTTGACGGAGAACAGACGATGAAACGGTTCGCGATCTTGATCACCTTGGTGTTATCACACAACGCATTCGCGCTCGGATCCAAGCCATATCTGACACTCGAGATGGCTAAAATAATGGCCGACACCTGCGAGGCTAAAGCCGCTAGCGAAGGTTGGCGCAAAGTAAACATCGCTATCTTCGATGACGGCGGCAATCTAAAGCTGTTCCGACGCCAAGATGGCGCCTTCTTGCATAGCATCCAAATTTCTCAGCTTAAGGGCCGCACATCGTCGGGGATGCCGCGCTCAACACGTGCCTTGGGTGAATTTAATTATTCGAAGCCGGAACGGCCCTATGGTGTCGAACAAGTGCCAGGTCTTGTGATGTTCCAGGGCGGGCTGCCGATCATGACGGCCGGTGGTGAACAGATCGGTGGGATCGGTGTCAGTGGCGCAACCGGCGACCAAGACGAGGCTTGCGCCCAGTCCGCGATCGATGCCATCGCGGAGCTATTGAAATAACGAACTCCGTGCAGCGTCAATAACTATTTTTTTGGCGCCGGATCGTCGGAACCAATGCGCTCCTGAAACTCGGCACTCGTATTGCTGTGCGGAAACGGTTCATCGGGCAGCGGTAAGTCGAGCGCTGCGCAAAGTGGTGCCCATCCTTGTTCGGCTTGCCAATCGAGTAAGCGTGCGGCCGGTGCGGTAGCACGTACGTGTGCGTTATGCGCCTCATAGGCGGCGATAGCCGCGGCCTTATTTTTAACGTCTTCGGTGAAGCGATGTTTGAACATGGCGAACACCATGCGCCGCCACGGGCTGTCTTCTGCCTCAAACGAGGCCGGAATTATCGTATTCGAGGCGCTCCGCCACCACGTCTCACTGTCGGCGCGGGTTGAGAGAATGATCAATGCATCGGGATAGGCGGCAGCCATAGATTCCCAGTACGCTGATGCCGGCCAATCGATCGCAGCCACAAAATCTTTCAGGAACTCATCCCAATCGGGCATGTCGCCAAGTGCCGCCGCATGCCATATCGGCACGTCGTCAGGTCGCGGGAACACATCGTGCATGTGATAACAGGGGCCACCAAGTAAGTGTTCCAAGGCGGCCTTTAACGAAGTTGTCCCGGTGCGTCCAATGCCGGCACCAATAACGCGCAGCGTCATAGAAAAATCCCCACTCTATTTAAGCCAATGCAACCGGTGCCTGCGGCACATCCGCCCAGAAATCTGGGTCATGCCCATACATCAACCGCGCGCCGGCCTGCTGTAGCGCGCGCAATTTCTCGAGCGACGCCCGCATCGCGACCTCATCGTGGATTGCCCCTCGCGAGGGTAGGCGCATCTCTTCAATCGTTTGCCGTAGATAGCAGGCATCGCCACATAAGACGACCGGACCGGTATCGGTTTCAATCACCATCGATTGATGTCCTGGCGTGTGGCCATGGGTAGGGATACAGCGCACCGCACCGTCACCGAACACATCATGCTCGCCGTCGGCCTCGATGCGATCGTGGCCCAAATCGAAATCTTCGGTTAAATAATGGTTTGCTGCCACTGACTCCGGAATCGTCCCTGCTTCCCATTCGCGTTTTTGAATGATCCAGCGCGCGTTCGGGATCAAATCATTACCGCCGCAATGATCGAAGTGCAGGTGTGAGCTGACCAGAAAGTCGATTTTTTCAGGATCCATTTCGACGTTCGCGAGACGTGCGGATACTTCTTCGTTCGCTTCGAACTCGACTTCGAAATAAGGCTCCATGTCCCCGAGCGCCTTGGCACCATCGCGCTGCACCCGCATCGACAGGCCAGAGTCGAACAAGACCGTCCCTTGCGGATGCCGAATAAAGTAGACCGGCACCGGGATCTTGAGTTTGCCTTCGGTACCATAAATCAGCATCGGCATCGGCATCGTGATCCAACCGCAAGTCATCGCATATAGGCGTACGCTCATGTGTGCTCCAAGCCTTCGTGTTCGAACGCTAAAGCTTAGCGTGATCTAGCGGTGCAGGGCTAGTGGGCGATCCCGTTTGAGACTTGGCACCGGCCGGCCCGGCGTGATTCAGTCGGTCGTATGTTGCCGCGCGACCCTTTCGACGAAATCACGAATGATAGGAAAGTCATAGACCAACTCAGGATAAAGCTCGCATCCGAGCCATTCTTCGAGACTAACTGCCAACATCACGGTTGTGACTGAGTCGATTCCGTAGTCGAAAAACGAGCGATTCGGCTCGATCGACTGCGCCGGGATTTTTAACTCGTGAGCCATCCACTCGATTACGAACTGTTCAATATCCGCCCTCGATGTTGCTACCGGTGTCGCAACGCTTTGGGCAGACTCAGAGACGTTATTCTGGGGAACCACTGGTTGTCGCCGCGACTCCATCGGTACCACATCAACGGACTGATCACTTTTAAGCAACGCATCGAAGTCGTGGTCCTCACCGGCCAACTGCTGCTCGATGTCGCCAATCGCGAGCGAGTATTCGCGACCGAGCACTGCGAGATCAACGCCACCGAGGTCGATGGCGCCATCACCGCATGCCCCACGCGCAGCGGCGATAGACTGTTCAAACTGCTGAGTTGCCCAGTCACACGCATGCCCCGGCTGTTGTGCGTGCTTGCCGCTCAGCACTGCCAAAAGCACCGCGTCGGTTGCGACCGCCCCGATCAATGAATGCGCCCAGCGTTTAGCACTTGGCAGATCGCTAAATGGTCCTGCAGCGCAACGCGCGTCGATCTCAGCGGCGACAGTCGCGACCCGCGCGGCAACTTCCGGCGCACCAAGCGCTTGGGCGACGAAACTCTCAAACTCCGAACCGTCGTTGAGCACCCGAGAACCAAGAAACATCACCAGCGCCTCGGTCGGGCCTTCCAAAATCCGAGTGACCCGCGCGTCACGTAACAATTGTGGTGCGACATTCGTTTCGATGTAACCGCGACCGCCAAGAAACTGCACCGCACTGTCGGCTGCGCGCCAAAACCACTCTGGCCCAGCGGTCTTGCACACGACATAGGCATCGATTGGGACGTTAATCCCAGCGTCCAAGGACTTAGCAATATGCGTGACCAATCCCTCGATCGCAGCCACCGCAGCACTAAGCGTCGCGACCTGGTTGACCAGTACGGGATTGTCGCGTAGCGGACCGGTAGAAATAGTGCGGCGTGAAGCGTAGCGCAGGATCAATTGTAGGCAACGTTTCATACCACCAACGCATGCCGCGCCGATACCGAGGCGGCCTTGCATCATTGCGTCGTGAGCGACCACCATACCGCTACCGATGTCGCCCAAGACGTTTGCGCGATTGACGACAACTTGATCCAGGTAGATCGTGTTCTGCACCATCCCACGCATGCCCAAGGTCTGCGCTTCGGGGCCAATTCGGAGCCCGGGTTCGCCCCGTGCAATCGTAAATCCGTTGATGCCATGGGCCTGCCCGTCTGCGTCGAGATTCTGTGCGAATACGTTGATCACGCTGGCCCAGCCTGCCGTTCCACTCCAGCTTTTCTGACCACTCAACGACCACTGATCGACACCGCTGGGGGTCGCGGTGGCGGCTATGGCTTGCGGATTAGACCCTGCCCCGGGTTCGGTGATAGCGAATGCCGCAAGTTCGCGACCACTGGCCAAGCCCGGCAGGATCTGTTCCTTTAATGCGGAAGGCGCGTGATGCAGGATGGGGCCGATGCCTAAGGTGTTGTGCACGATAGTCATCATGGTCAAGGTTTGATCTATCGCACCAAGCTGGGCGATGACCGCCATGGTGTCCGCGTAGCCCAATTCGAGGCCACCGTAGGAGCGCGGCACCTGCAACCCAAGTAGTCCCCGATTGCCGAAATCCAACATCACCGGAGGCGAAATGCTACGACGCTCGTCCATTAGGCGCGAATTGAGATAGCGCCGCGCATAGTCGCGGAGCCAGTCGATCAATGATCCGGCATCGGCGGCCCGCGCAGCAACCGCTGGCGCGGCCGCGGTCGACGGCCGCTCAATCGATTCCACCTCCACCGTATCCATCCCAACCACGTCTAGTTGGCTCGCCAGAAAATCTGCACGGCATTGCCGCCGCTGGATCTTGCCGCTCGATGTTCGCGGCACCGTGCCGGTCTTTAACAACACCAGACTTACGAGCTGCAATTCATGCTCTTCGGCAACCGCCTTACGCGCCACGCGGCCAAGTTCGTTCGCATCAAGCGACCGTAAGTGGTCGCGTTCTATCTCGTAGGCGACGACGAGTTGTTCAACCCCATCTTGCTCGACGGAAAATGCGGCGCCACATCCTTGACGTATCGCAGGACTGCTTTGTTCGACCGTCCACTCGATGTCTTGCGGATAATGGTTGCCACCGCGAACAATGATCAAGTCCTTCAAGCGACCCGTTATAAATAATTCGTTGTCGCGGACGTAACCAAGGTCGCCGGTGCGAAGATAGGGCAGATCATCACCGTCAGCGATCACCGCGCCGAAAGTTTCCTTACTCGCTTCCTCGCGTTGCCAATAACCGGCAGCAACCCCAGGCCCGCGCACCCAAACCTCGCCAACGGCGTCGCGGTTTGCGCGGGTAGACGTCGCCGGATCGACGATGGCGATCTCGGTATCGAGCAGCGCCTGTCCGCAACCAATAAGGGTGCGCATGTTGTTGTCGGCGCTGGTTTCCACGACCTGATCGCGTTCGAGTTCGCTTGCGTCGGCATGCAGCACCACGGGTGATGCGTCGCGCCGACCACCCGACACCACTAGTGTCGCCTCGGCCAAACCGTAGGCAGGATACATCGCGTTAGCATGAAAGCCGCACTCGGCGAATGTTTCACTAAACTCGGTCAACGTTTGCCAACGCACCGGTTCGGCCCCGTTCAGTGCGACTTGCCACGAACTGAGATCTAATTCCTGACGCTGCGCTGCAGTCACGCGCCGCACGCATAGGTCATAGCCGTAGTTCGGACTGTTCGAATAGGTACCACGAAACCGCGTAATGGCCTGCAGCCAGCGCACCGGTTGCTGCACAAACGCCGTTGGCGACAGCATAATGTTTGGATGCCCGTGAAACAGCGGCTGCAGGATCCCACTGACCAGGCCAAGGTCGTGAAAATGCGGGAGCCAATTGACACCTACGCTATCCGCGTGGTGCTCAAACCGTTCAGCGATCGCGAGCAGATTTGCGATCACGTTTGCATGACTAACCATCACCCCCTTGCGCTCCGATGTCGAGCCCGAGGTGTACTGCAAATAGGCAACAGCATCTGCTGCGATTTCGGGCTGCTGCCAGGCGCGCGCGAGTTCGCTTTGGGTGTCCTCGGTCGGGAGGCACATCAACGGCTCTAGCACAGGCGCGTCGAGCCGCTGTAGACGTGACAATGATGTTGCCGTTGTCAATACGATGCGCGAATCAAGATCGCTCACGATGCCAGTAAACTGCGACATTGACGCTTTCAGCCGCGGTAGTGGTAGCGGCACGGCGATAACGCCGGCATATAAACACCCCATGAACGCACCGAGGAAGTCCATTCCCGGTGGGTAGAGGAGCATCACGCATTCATCGGTCGCACCAAGGCCTTGCAGCCGCGCGGCAATAGCGCGCGCCTGCAAATCGAGTTCAGCGAAACTTAGCTCGCTTTTGACCTCCTCACCGTCGCCGAGATAACGGCAGGCGATACGTTCTGGATGCAAGTCCGCTTGTTCGCGCAGACTGTCAACGAGCGTTGTGACGACGAGGGGCGATTGCGCTTGATTAATGGACATGTATTACTCCGCAGGTCTGCATCAATCATCGGCCGCCCGACGAATATCCTTTGGCGAGTTTGGTAGGACACTGCCCTATCATCGGTAAAACCCAGTCCCGTTCTCGACCAATTCCCTCGCACTCGACACGACATCGCGTGCCGCAACGCATAGCAATTCTGAGTTGCCGATTTTAGCCGTTTGCATCGACCCTTGATGCGTCAACGCGTCCTCGATCGGCGCAAAATGCCGTCTCTCACGTGCCGCCTGGCTGAAAAAATATTGCGGCACTACCCGCTCATTCCCGGTAGCATCGACCAGCCGCAAGGACACAGGCGCAGGATCGTACAGCGAGACGGGTAGTTGGTCTTGGAATAAATCCTCTACATAATGCATAAACGTCATCGAGCCGTATGGCGCATCAAAGAACAGCAATTTTCCTTCGAGGCTCAAAAACCGCGCAAACGGTGATCCCTTGCCGCACGAATATGCAGCGTGTTCATGGTCCGCAGCTAACCATTGGGCTAGCGAACCATAAACGAGTATAGGATGCAGCGGGTTACAACTCCGCACTACCCCGCTACGCCGGCGGAATGCCTCGGATATCAATCCGACAGCCGATGGTGTTCGCAGGACATTGAAAACGGGATCACTTGCAACGTAACGTTCACTTGAACCGCTGTAGGGCATCGACATCATTAGTATGTGGCCCTGCTCGCCCACCGTTTGCAATAACAGATCAATCACATCTCCCGGAGCCCCGGTAAATCCGCTGTATCGATTGAAACCGCTATGCACAAGCAAGGTGTCGCCAGGCACTATCCCAAGCGCTTCCAATGCGGCTGCAAGATCCGACGGGCTATAAGAATAGAAGGTCTGTGCGGCAAGTCGCTTGACACCAAAATAAATCGGCTTGAGCCGCCGCTTGATCTGCTGCTGCAAGGTCACGGTCCCGTGGTCACGCGCGAATAGATGCCGTGGTCTGAATACGCTTGCGGCAGACTGTCATTACTGCACCGCAGTTGCCGGCGCAAAACCACTACGCTCGGGATCCCGATATACATCACTCACAAGCTTCCAATAACGGTCCCGCGAAAATTGATCGATCCCACGTACCGCAGTGCCGTGTTTATAGACCATTTCGCCGCCGTAATATGCCGCGGCGCCGATCGTTGACATCCCGGTAATGCCCAGCACGAGATACAGTAGGGCGCCACGGGTCGGGAATTCGCCCCGCAGCGCATAGCGCCAGGCAAGCAACAGCAAAATCAATGCGAGTGAGCCAAAGGCCAGCAGCTTGTGTAAATCGAGGGTAGCGTGGGCCGCCGCCGTTGGACTTGAATACACTTCTGCAGTCATGCCTAGACCGACAGTAACGATACTCGCGAGCGCACCCAGCACGAGGTTGAACCACGCCGCTCGATGATATTCGCGTCTGCCAGTCAGTCGACCTGCGAGATCGAGCAGTACCGAAATTACGAATAAAGCGATGGCAAAGTGCACCAGTATGGGATGCCACAGACGGATATCGAACCCCTCGTCCTGCCAATACTCGGGCACTATCTTCATTTCGGTAAATCGGCCAAGCGGGTGGTCGATAAACCAGACATGGAACATTTCGGGGGTCCGCGTAACGGGGATCCCTTCCGCACACTTGCCGTCCTTATCGGCTTTAGCGACCGTCCATAGGCCTTTGACAGCACAGCGTATGTCTCGATACGGATGATAATGCCACTGGGCTAATGGGCCCGCCGGTGTTGGACCGACTTCCTCAAGCTCGCGGGTGAAAAACATTAAGGCCATTAAGACCTTACCGTCCGGTGAGTCGTGATAGACCAACCACTCCGGTCGCTCCGGATCGAGCATCACATCATCGAACATATAGTCGAGATTGGGATAATGGGTCCGGTTCACGCGATCCGGCTGGAAACCCTGTTCAAGCGCCGTATCGAGGTCAAACCAACCGTGTTTCAATGCTGCCTCGAGCGAACGGTTGTAAAACGCTTCCGCCCACTGTCGCTGCGCCGCGGTGGCATTCTCAATCTCGGCCGGGATGACAACCGTGTGCTGATGTCCGCGATTGAACGCAGCGATACCCCAGTAGCTACCCGAAATCGCCAATGCCACACACACCACGACAACCGCCGCGTGAAGGTCGGAGACGGTGTCGACCCACGCTACTCGATCGACCCATCGAAACAACAAATGAAGACCGCCGAGCAGGCAACTCCAATCAAACAACGCAATGATAGCGATGACCCGGAGCTGTCCAATCTCGCCGTCTTCGGTAAGCAAATAGCCCACGGTCCACGGATTGATGACGATGACAACGCCAAGTAGCAAGACTCCAAGCCAGCGTCGGTGGGTGGCATTGAATTGCATCAAGCGGCAACTCCAGGGCGGTCCGCTTCGATTGCCGCCTTGGATAACAACGCGTCAATAAAGAACTTAGCCGCCCAGTTCAGTACAACGCCGCCGTTGTACCAACCCCACATTGGTGCCGGGCCGGGGATCGCACCGGCAAGGTTCGGGTTCGATGAGCGTAGCAGTTGTGATTGCTTAACCAGCTCGATTGCACGGTAGGCCGATCCTAACCACATGTCATCGCCGTCTAGTCGGTGTAGATCCATCCACAGAAGTGCGATTTGTGCGTTCCCAGTAAGACAGGCGGAATCTGCCCGTGCCCGCCATTGGTGGTCCAACACGCCAGGTATCCAATTGTGCTGTTCGAGTACACTCGCGATCGCGCGGGCAGCGCGCCGTACTGCGTCGACGGCATCGTCACGCTCGAGAACCTGCCCCAGGTGGAGCATACCGGCGAGTGTATAAGCAATCGTATGCAGGTCGGCGATACGCAGCGATTGCACTTCGGACGTGAAGCCGCAATTGTCGAACCAACCATTTTCAGGGCGATGTTGCCGCAGCACCCAATCGAGGTGACGGTCGGCGCTGTCAAGGAAAGATTGATCGGCGCAATGCGCACCCAATTCCGCGAGCCAGCACGAAAGATGGGCGCTATAGGTCGATGGAATGTTGTGGTAGAACCATTGGCGCCACGCGCCGTCTTCGTCCTGCTGGGCGACCAACCATCGACCTGCACGACACGCCGCCTCAAGTACGACTGCGTCACCGCTATGCTGATGCCATGCTACTAATCCATTGATTATCTGGCCTGTGTTGAACGGCGACGGATTGGTCCTATTGGCGCCAATCTCACCGGCGGGGAACGCGCCCGATTCGAGTTGGATACCGAGTAAAAACTCGACGCATTTTGCCGCACGCGACAGATACGATGGATCAAGCGTATCAGCGAGGCTGATAAACGTTGGGATGATGTATCCAGTGGTCTCGGGATACGAGGTTGTCCAGCCGCGATCGAGTCGGTAGCGCCCGATAACGCCACCGTCGCCACTGAGGTCCTGGGCGCGACAGAGCCACGCGGCAGCGGCCTCTAGGTGGATTTGATCAGCGGCGGTTTCAGACTTATCTTTAAGGCCCGAAAAAAGCACCGCTCGGGCGTGCCCGTTACACCACAGTCGGTAGCGCCAAACAATCGACGGGCGTATTCGCGCCTTGTGCCATAGCTCAATAGAATCGATTGCCATAGGAGAATTCATTCTAGTACTACTATCTGTGGTCTCATCTGGACCGGGGATGATCTTGTTATAACCTGCCAAAATCGATGACGTTCTTCAAGTAACTTACGGGCTAGCTGTATAGTATTCAGCGCTTTGAGTGTAAACAACTGTGAGGTGCGGGGCGTTTTAGACGGGCATTTAAACATTGACTCACGGTGGCCGTTATACCCCCAAACTCATGACAACCTGGCTCCAAACTAAATTCACGCGTCGCCTGCTCATCTGTAGCGTAAGCCTGGCCTTTGGCACGATGGCGACGAATGTGCCGGCTCACGGCTTCGGACAAAGCTTAGATCTGTCACTGCCCTTGTGGTTATGGATAGTTGGCGCAGGACTAAGCGTGATCCTGGCATTTACTGCGGTAATCGATTTTCTCCCACCTGCGCTCAAGGGTCTGAACTACCCGCGGATCACTGTCGCGAGCAGCCGCTCACCCGGCGCTCCGATGCTGTGTGTGAGTTTGTGGATCTTGCGCATAGTGGTCCTCGCCATGTTCGTTGCCACCATTGTTCTTAGTCTCACAGGTAACGACGACGCATCGACCAACCCGGCTCCTACGATAGTGTGGGTCTTCTTTTGGGTCGGCCTCGCATTTGTCTCTGCGCTCATCGGTGACATTTGGGGGCTGCTCAATCCGCTGCGCAGCGCCTTCATGACGATTGAATGGCTAAGTAAGAAATTGTTCCAACGCCCGCTGTCACTCAACCGGCGCTACCCGGACACCCTCGGCGTTTGGCCGGCGGTTATCTTACTGTTTGCCTTTTCTTGGGGAGAGCATCTGTGGCTAGGTGCGGCGATGCCATCCAATCTCGGAATTGCCCTGTTGGGCTACGCTGCATTGTCGTTTTTCGGCATGGTCATTTACGGACGTGAAGTCTGGTTACAACACGGGGAAGTGTTCGCAGTTGTATTCGGCTTGGTTGCCCGCTTCGCGCCGCTCGAACTCCGGATCACATTTTCTGACGAGTTGCAGCGATGCAATAGCACCAGCTGCATTGACCGGCGCACCGAGTGTATCAACGGATACAATTGCCTTGAGCATCTGGAGCACAAGCATTGGGAGCTAAACCTGCGCCCACCGGCTACCGGGCTACTCAACGAGCGGACCGTAGCGCCGTCGATGGCGGTGCTCGTGATGCTGCTGTTGGCAAGCGTGACATTCGATGGTTTTATCGAAACGTCGCAGTGGCGCGGCGTGGTAGATTCGTTGCTTGCGACAGACAGCCCAAACCTGCTTACTGAAACTGCCGCTAAATTGGATTGGGACCCCGTGATCCTGGTGGCGAGCGGAATGCTTTTTGCATTGCCGCTGCTGTTTCTGACGCTACTGTTGGCATGCTGTTGGTCGATGAGCCGTTTGAGCCCGGGGCTACGGCCCGCAGGACAAAAGGTCGCGACGGTAAGACATCTCGCCTCACGCTACATCCAAACCCTACTGCCGATCGGGATCGCCTACCACCTCGCACACTACCTGACGACTTTGATCGAAACATCGCAGCGTGTGATGGCCTTGGATTCAGACTCGCTAAACATCAATTGGAACCCACTAGATACCGGAGTCGAGGTGGCCGCCGAGCCGGTATCCTTACAGATTATCTGGTATGGCGTGGTTGCGATGATTGTGTGCGGGCACATTTTCTCGGTCTTTCTCGCCCATATAGTGACCCTCGATTTGTACCGTGAGGATCCGTCGGCAATTCGCCGGCAGCTGCCGCTCGTGTTACTGATGGTCATCTATACGACATGTAGTATTTGGTTACTGGCGCAACCAAGCTACGCGTAAATCGATCACGACGTGGCAAGTCTTCTATAGCATTTGTTTTTCGCCGGCCTTTGGCCTACCGTTCCGGTCCATCCAATAGAATAAATCCCTGTCGTTTCAACATCCGCGCAGGACTAGGAGTGTAGTGATGGCCAACGGTACTCTTGATTATGGTGACCTCGATGCGCTCGCGCTGGCTGCGCTCATACAAAAAAAGGAAGTCGCGGCGCTCGAATTGGTCGATGAGTCGATCAGCCGCTGCGAGTCCGTTAATGGCACGATTAATGCCGTTATTACCGAAATGTTCGAACACGCAAGAGAGCGTGCTAAACAGCCGCTAGGCGACGGTCCGTTCGCCGGCGTGCCGTTTTTAATGAAAGATTTCGTCGCTGAGGTCGCCGGTGTTCCGTTTTATGAAGGCAGCGATTTTCTAAGCGGCTACATACCGCAGGAAGACAGCGAGATCTATCGTCGCTTTTGCCGTGCCGGCCTGATTACGATCGGCAAAACCAACCTGCCCGAATTCGCCATCGGGGTAACCACCGAACCACGTCGCTTTGGCGCCACGCATAACCCGTGGGACCCGAACAGAACCCCGGGTGGTTCTAGCGGCGGTGCGGCTGCGGCGGTCGCCGCGCGGATCGTGCCAATAGCCCATGGTAATGATGTCGGCGGATCAATTCGGATCCCGGCATCGTGCTGTGGCCTCGTTGGCCTCAAACCAACCCGCGGACGCACCACCCTAGGCCCACATTACGGCGATGTGATCTCCGGCTATTTCGTCGAGCATGCGCTGACCCGCAGTGTGCGTGACGCGGCTGTTATGTTGGATGTTATGGCGACCCCGCCGGCGATTGGTGAACCGTATTTAGCGCCGGCACCAACCAGACCGTACGCGGAAGAAGTCGGCCGACCGAGCGGACGCCTCAAGATTGGTTATTCAACCGTCACCCCGCTCGGCGATCCGTTAGATCCCGACTGTGAAAAAGCGATCCGGGAAACAGCAAAGCTGTGTGAGTCTCTCGGGCACGAGGTGGTTGAGGCGAGTCCACAATACGATGCGCTCGAATTTTGGACCCGCTACACCACGGTACTCGCGATTGGGGTCGCTTGGGCCGTTGCCGATTGGGCGCGCCGCTTGGATAAAGAATTGAAAGAAGAATATTTCGAACCTTTTGTGTGGGCGTTTACAGAGCGTGGGCGCGCCTTGAGCGCACCGGAATATCTGCTTGCGCTGCAAGATGTGCAGCACCACATTCGACATATAAGCGAGTTTTACGTGGACCACGATCTGTGGTTGACCACCACCTTGGGGCAGCCGCCAGTCGAACTCGGGACACTTGTGTATAGAGACGACCCGTTTGAACTCCGCCGACGCATGGCAAAGTTCTCCCCATACACCTACATCGCAAATGCGACCGGACAACCGGCGATCTCGCTTCCCTTACATTGGAATGCTCAAGGTCTTCCCGTCGGTTTGCATTTCACCGCCCGCTATGGCGAGGAGTCGACCTTAATTCGACTAGCGGCGGAACTCGAGCAAGCGCAGCCGTGGCATAGCAGAAAACCGCAAGTTTGTGCATAGGACAATGCGGCCCGGAGGACGATTAGACACCTCTCGGACCTTGATGTTATAACGACACGCCACAATATCGACGGACGATAAATGCATGGCCGATCTCGATCATCTGACACCCAATCACGAGGCAGGGCCTCTCGAGCGCAAACTCGAAAGCGGCATCTTTCTAGGCCGCTGGCTGCTCGCACCATTCTATATCGGGCTGTTGTCGGCGATTGTGTTGTTACTTGTGAAGTTTTTTCACGAACTATTCGAAGCGATTCCCGCAATCTTCACGATGTCGGAATCCGAGACGGTATTAGTCGTACTATCGTTGATCGACATGGCCCTCATCGCAAATCTGATGTTGATGGTTGCTTTCGTCGGCTACGATCATTTTGTCTCGCGCTTAGGCTCAGACGATAAAAAGGACAACCCGAGCTGGCTGCGTTCGACCGACTATCATGGCTTGAAGCTAAAGGCGCTCGGTTCGATCGCCGTCATCGCCGCGATCCAGCTGCTGCGGGTCTTTTTCGACATCCATAGCTACTCAGAACAACAATTAGTCTGGAAGGTTGTCATCCTGGTTGCCGTTTCGGTCTGTGGGGTGCTGCTCGCGTGGATGGATAGAATCGCCCACCCGAATCACGTACCCGGCCACGAGAAAATGGGTCAATAGACAGGATTGTGTGCGGCTGCCATCATGCATGGGGGAAATGTGCAGCGCACAATCCAGCCGCCAATACGATGTACATCAATACATCCCAGTAGTTTATAGTACGTCGGTCTGCTGCCATTGACACGGGTGCCCACCAACCGGGCAGCCGTCATGATTGATAATAATATCGCCCGGGGAGCTGCCAAATGAAATTTCCTGCGTTTGCATACGCAAGACCTGCGACCGTTGAGGAAGCGGTAACGCTACTCGCAAGCGACGACGAAGCGCGCCCACTGGCTGGTGGTCAAACCCTGTTGCCGATTTTGGCGCTGCGCATGTCAATGCCAAGTTGTTTAGTCGACTTAAATGACCTCGAGGAATTGAAAAGCATCACCGTTGGAGATGGTGTTGTTAGAGTCGGTGCCATGGTCACCCATGCGCAAAATCTTGCAAGCGCCGAGCATCGAACACACCTACCCTTGCTGAGCGCGGCGGTCCGCCACGTTGCCCATGAAGCGATCCGCACGCGGGGCACGATCGGCGGTAGTCTCGCGCACGCCGATGCTGCCGCCGAGATGCCACTGGTCGTCACAGCGCTCGAAGCAACCATGGTCATCGTAAACCAGCAAGGCGAGCGTCGGGTCGCGGCTAGCGATTTTTTTGGCGGCCATTTCACCACGGCGATTGAAGCTGGCGAATTGTTAACGGCGATCGAGTTTCCAATATCCGATCATCGCTGGGCATTCGAAGAAGTCGCGCGGCGTCCCGGTGACTTCGCACTCGTGATGGCCGCAGCCGGGCTTAAACTAAACAATGGCGCTTGCGAGTCAGCTCGCATCACCCTCGGTAGCGTCGCCGATCGGCCGTTGCGTGCAACTGAGGCTGAGACTTTCTTAGTCGGTAAGAGTGTGACGGCCGGAGTCGCCGCAGAGGCCGCGCAAATCGCGACACAAGATCTGAAATCGCACGGCGATATCCACGCGAGCGCCGAGTATCGCCGCACAGTCGCGGGGACCATGGTTAAACGCGCGCTAACGCGTGCCGCAATGGAGCAATCGGCATGAAACGGGTTGCAGAAGACGAATTGATACAAGTCCGCACGACAGTCAATGGTCGAAGTTATACCTTCTCGACCGAGGCACGGGTAAACCTTGCCGATGCGCTGCGTTATGAACTCGGACTCCTTGGTACCAAGGTCGGCTGCGAGCACGGCGTGTGCGGCGCCTGCACGATCTTGGTGGACGGCAAATCCGCGCGCGCCTGCCTGATGCTGGGCGTACAAGCCGAAGGGCGTGACATCAGCACCATCGAAGGTTGGGCGACCGGCAAAGAACTCAACCCACTGCAGGAATCATTTCGCCGCCACCATGCATTACAGTGCGGCTTTTGCACTTCCGGATTTCTCGCCACCGCGACCGAACTACTGCGTGAGAACCCAACGCCAACGCGCGAGGAAGTGCGCGAAAGGATCTCCGGCAACCTGTGCCGTTGCACCGGCTATGAAACAATTGTCGATGCCATTTGCGACCCCGAAGTAGCCGCTTTCGCTCGGGGTGAACAAAGTGCTTAAAAGTGACGTCGCACAATTTCCGCTAAATGCGATCGGTCAATCGATTTTACGCAAGGAAGATCCAAAGCTACTAACCGGACGCGGCCGCTACCTAGCGGATATCACATTACCTGGAATGCTACATGCGGCATTCGTTCGTTCGCCGTTCGCACACGCGAAAATTACCCATATCGATGTAGCTGCCGCCGCGGCGATGGACGGGGTCGAATTGGTTTGGACCGGGACCGACACACAACGATTCACCCAAGGCGTTCGAGCCGGCCAAAATTGCGACAATTACGTCCATACGACACAGCCCGCAATGGCACATGAGATCGTGCATTTTGTCGGCGAAACAGTTGCTATCGTTGTTGCGGCAAGTCGACGCCTGGCCGAGGATGCAGCCGAGCTTATCGACATCGACTACGAAGAGTTACCGGTGGTTGCAGACATCGCTGAGGCTAATGAAGCATCTGCGATCGCCAATGCAGAGATACCGGACAACATCATTCATCACAACGTGCGGGTGGCACATGATGTCGACGACACCTTTGCCAACGCTGCGCTCGTGGTTGAGGATGTCTTTTACAACAACCGGGTAAGCGCATCGCCGATGGAAACACGCGGCTGCGTCGTGAACCACGAGTGGACCACTGGACTCATCACGTTTTGGTCTGCGACCCAGATCCCGGGCTTCCTGCGCACAATGCTCGCGAATTTCCTACAGATTCCGGAGCACACCATCGAGGTGATCACGCCACAGGTCGGTGGCGGGTTTGGACAGAAAGCGCACGTGCACGTTGAAGAACTCGTCATTTGCCTGTGTGCCCGTGAACTTTCACAACCGATTTCGTGGGTCGAAGACCGCCAGGAGAACCTGCTCAGTGCGACGCATGCCAAACACCAAATCAACACCATGGCTATCGCAGTCGATAACGACGGGCGGTTCTTGGCACTGAAAAACCACGCGACGACCGATTCCGGAGCTTACAACTGCTTCCCGTGGTCGGCCTCCATCGAGTCGAAAATCGGCGTCGGTACTTGCACCGGCGTTTATAAGATCCCACTGGTGCGGGGCGAAAGTCTCGAAGTCGCCACCAATAAGTGCCTCATCGGCGCCTATAGAGGGGTCGGTTGGAGTGCAGGGCAGACCGCGCGTGAGATTTTGATCGATAGAGCCGCGCGCGAACTCAAGCTATCGCCGTTCGAGATCCGGCGACGTAATGTTATCCGAACAGAAGATTTCCCCTATACCAACGCGACCGATCTGCGCATCCACGAAGGCACATTTCTCGAAACCATCGACGTGCTCGAACGCATGGTCGACTACGAGAACTTTAAACAACGCCAGCTCGATGCTCGCGCCGTGGGTAAATATATTGGCCTTGGATTGAGTATTTTTCACGAACTCGGCGGCATTGGTACGCGCACCAATAGTTACTTCGGCAACCCGGTGACAACCTACGACAGCTCAACTGTGCGGGTAGATCCCACCGGCACCGTTACCGTAACGACCGCCCTGGCGTCATCCGGACAAGGCCTACCGACAACGCTAGCTCAGATCGCGGCCGATGCGCTTGGTGTGTCGGTGGACAAGGTCGTAATTCGTGCGGAGAGTACCGCCAACGCCTATGGCCTCGGCACCTTCGCCAGCCGCGCGGCAGTTTTTGGCGCCGGCTCCATCGGCCGGGCGGCCGATGTTTTACGCACAAAAATCAAACAGATCGCAGGCCACATGCTCGAAGTCTCGCCCGAGGACATCGTCCTCGAAAACGATACGGTACACGTTGCCGGCGTACCTGCTCGCGGCATGTCGATGGCGGAGGTCGCAGGCGCCATTTATTTCGCGGAATCCGCGCATCCCGAAAACTTCGACCCAACGCTGGAAGCAACGGCGACCTTTGACCCGGCCGACAATATACTGGCCAACGGTGGTCACGCCGCTATCGTAGAGGTGGATATTGAAACCGGCATCGTGCGGATCGAGAAGGTCTTTGCGGTTGAGGATTGTGGCCAAATGATCAATCCGATGATCGTCGAAGGTCAGATGCGCGGCGGCATTGCACAGGCAATTGGCGCTACCATGTTGGAAGAGTTAGTGCACGACGAGAACGGACAGCTTGTGACCACAACATTTATGGACTATTTGCTACCGAGCGCGGTAGACGTGCCGGACATTGAGATAGAACACCTGACTACACCATCGGATCTCGTCCCCGGCGGTATTAAAGGCCTCGGTGAATCAGCCATGATTTCGGCGCCTGCGGCGGTCGCCGGCGCCGTCAATGACGCCCTCGCCTGCCTTGGTGTGTCGATCACTCGCGGTGCGATCACCCCGAGTCGGATCTTTGAAGCCCTACAAAATGCGCAAACCTAGACCTTAAACGCATGAGCAAAGATCAAGTTGTCGAGATCCGCAAGCAGGCGATCGGCCAATCCGTACCTAACAAGGAAAGTGCGACCTTACTGACTGGTCGCGCCGAGTACATCGCCGATATATCACTCCCGGGCATGTTGCATGCGGCGTTTGTTCGCTCGCCGTTCGCACACGCAAAGATCACCCATATCGATGTGTCAGCCGCGTCCGATATGGCCGGCGTAGAATTGGTTTGGACCGGCGCTGATGTGCTGATCCATACACCAGGGATCACCTCAAGCGTTGACCGCGAAGGCTTTGTTCCTACGACGCAACCCGCTATCGCGCATGACATTGTTCGTTTCGTGGGTGAGACCGTTGCTGTTGTGGTCGCAACCAGTCGCCAGATCGCTGAAGATGCGCTGGAATTGATCGACATTGATTACGAAGAATTACCGGTCGTAGCAAATATCGAACAAGCGCATGCGGCTACCGCGCTGGCAAATGAGGCCGTACCAAACAACGTCTATTTTCGAAATACAAGAGTCAATCATGAGGTCGATGATGCCTTTAGCAACGCTGCGCTGGTTGTCGACGGCGTCTTCCATAACAACCGAGTCAGCGCCGCACCGATCGAGACCCGAGGGTGCATCGCCCAACACGAATGGACGAGTGGACTGACAACGTTCTGGTCGGCGACCCAAATGCCCGGCATTTTACGCACCATGTTGGCCATGTTCCTGCAAATACCGGAACAAACAATTGAGGTAATAACGCCGCAAGTCGGTGGCGGCTTCGGTCAGAAAGCCCATGTTTTTCCGGAGGAATTAACTGTGTGTCTGCTAGCCCGCGAGATCGGGCGACCGATTTCGTGGATCGAGGATCGGCAGGAAAATTTATTGAGCGCAACGCATGCCAAACATCAACTCAATAGCATGGCGCTTGCAATCGATGAGGCGGGAAAATTCCTTGCCATAAAACATCACTCAACCACCGACGGTGGTGCCTACAACTGCCTACCGTGGACGGTTGGGGTCGAATCGGAATGCGGCGCTCCGATTGTCACCAGCACCTATAAGATCGAGCTCGCACGAGCGGAAACGATTGAGGTGGCTACGAACAAGTGCCCGATCGGATCTTATCGCGGTGTGGGCTATACCGCAGGTCATATTGCGCGAGAAAATTTGATTGACCGCGCCGCTCGCAAGCTGAAGATTTCACCGTTTGAGATCCGGCGACGTAACGTGCTTCTCTCGGAGGATTTTCCCTATACCAATGCGACGGGCCTGATCACCCGCGAAGGGACATTCTTGGAGACCGTAAACACGCTCGAGCGAATGGTCGACTACGATAGCTTTCGGCAGCGCCAAACCGCGGCACGTGCCGAGGGTAAGTACCTTGGGCTGGGCTTAAGCATCTTTAACGAAGTCACGGGGATGGGCACCCGCGCCCTGAACTTCCTAGATCTGCCGATCACCACGCACGATACCTCTACCGTTCGAGTCGACCCGACCGGTACCGTCACTGTAACAACGTCTTTAGTCTCGGCCGGCCAAAGTCACGCGACCACCTTGGCCCAAGTTGCCGCCGATGCACTCGGCGTGCCGGTGGACAACGTGGTGGTACGTTCCGGTAGCACCGCGAATACCCAAGGGCTTGGCACCTGGGCAAGTCGTGGCGCGGTGATTGGCGCCGGTTCAATCGGCCGCGCCGCCGACGTCGTGCGTGAGAAGATCAAACAGATCGCCGGCCATATGCTTGAGGTCTCACCGGCGGATATTGAGCTTGCAGACAACGGCGTACGCGTCGCCGGGGTACCGACTCGCTCGATGACAATGGCCGAAGTTGCTGGCGCAATCTATTTCGCAGAGGCCGCGCATCCAGAAAATTTCGATCCCACTTTGGAGGCAACCGCGACCTTTGATCCGGCCGACCTCGTGCTTGCGAACGGCGGCCACGCGGCGATTGCCGAGGTCGACATCGACACTGGGATCGTACGGATTGAAAAGTTTTTCGCCGTCGAAGACTGTGGCCAAATGATCAATCCGATGGTCGTCGAAGGTCAGATCCGCGGCGGTATCGCACAGGCGATCGGGTCGTGCATGCTTGAAGACCTCGTGCACGACGAAAACGGACAACTCACGACTACGACCCTAATGGACTATCTCCTCCCAACCTCGATGGACGTCCCCGATATTGAGATTGAGCATCTAGAAACGCCAACCGATCTCGTGCCCGGCGGCATCAAAGGCATGGGTGAATCGGCAATGATTTCTGCCCCTGCCGCAGTGGTCGGCGCCGTCAATGATGCGTTGGCCTGTTGCAACATCTTTATTCAACAGTATCCCATTTCTCCCGAGCGAATTTTTCAAGAACTCCAGAACGCGCCTAACTAAAGACCTAGATGAATTTCGACTACGTGATTAAATTGGATCTTCCACTCGACCAAGCGTGGGAAACACTCATGGATATCGAGCGAATCGCACCGTGCATGCCTGGTGCAACGATCGAATCACATGACGGAGACGATTACACCGGGCGCTTAAAGGTCAAACTCGGTCCAATGGAGATGACCTATCGGGGCAACATACATTTCGTCGAACGCGATGACACGGCCAAGACTGCGCTAGTAGACGCCGCGGCAAAGGAGATAAAAGGTCGCGGCGCAGCCAAGACCCAAGTCAGTTTGCGTGGCGCAGAGGTCGGCAAAGGCAGCGAAATTACGCTTTCGAGCGACTTCACCGTTAGTGGCAAAGCGGCTCAATTTGGACGCGGCGTGATGGAAGAAGTCGGTGAGAAATTGATGGGCGATTTCGCGACGCGACTAACGGCCCAAGTGACGGCTGACGCGGGCATCGCGTCAACTGATACCAGCGCTGCAACCACACCGGATCCGGCAGACGAGTCGTCCACGCCTCTAACGCAGGCGCAAGAATCAACTACCGACACTGACGCGACCAGTGAAAATGAGGCGCTCGATATCGGCGACGCCGCGATGTGGCCGGTACTCAAGCGCCTGACGGTCCCGGCAATCGTTGCCGCCATCGTCGCTGCAATTTATTTTTCCTTGTGAACACCACCGCGTCGACCACTGGCCGTACATTGATTGCATGGCCACTATACCGCCTCAAAAACGATAATCGCTCATGACTTCCACAAGCAGCATTCAAGGCGTATCAGCGCTTTTGTCGGCATCCGGCTATGTGGCGGACGAAGATATCGCTACCGCAATCTTTCTCGCTATGCGCCTACGGCGTCCACTGCTGGTTGAAGGTTACGCTGGGGTTGGTAAAACGGAGATCGCAAAAGTACTCGCAGCGGCACTCAATACTGACTTGATCCGGCTGCAGTGCTATGAAGGCCTGGACGCTGCCTCCGCCTTGTACGAGTGGAACTATACCAAGCAAATCTTGCGCATTCGACTCGACGAACAATCCGCACATGATGCGGCAGATACCGAAGCGCATATCTTCGATGAAGCCTATCTCCTCGAACGGCCACTACTCAGCGCATTGCGACACGGTGGCAGCCCAGTACTACTGATCGACGAGATCGATCGAGCCGACGAGGAATTTGAGGCATTTCTGCTGGAGATACTTGCGGAATACCAAGTCACCATCCCGGAACTCGGTACGATAACAGCACAGCAACCGCCATACGTCGTATTGACCTCAAATCGCGTGCGCGAACTTGGCGAGGCCTTGCGTCGGCGTTGCTTATACCTGTGGATCGACTACCCGAGCTTGCCCAAAGAACTAGAAATCGTCGAACGTCATGTGCCCGGTATCGAGACCAAACTCGCGACCCAGATCTGTAAGTTCGTTGAAGCCTTACGCGAATCTGACCTGGATAAGCGACCGGGCGTTGCAGAAACGCTCGACTGGGCGAGTGCACTCATGGAGTTGCATAGCGACCATTTGGACGCACAGATCGCGCAGTCAACACTGGGGTGTATCGCCAAGACACGTCGCGATCTCAATCTAGTGCGACAACAGATCCCAGAATTGTTGGACCGCGCACTCGACAACGCATGAGCGCGCAAGCGCCGGGTACCGCAATCGCAACGCCGCGTGGATCGCTTGCGACGACCACTGTCGAATTTTGCCGCCTGCTCAAACAAAGAGGGCTCGGGGTATCCCCAGGCGCCTCCCAGGTTGCCGTGCGCGCCTTAGGAGAAGTCGATATCACTCGGCGTAATGAGTTCCGAGCTGCACTGAGCATCACGCTTCTAACAAACCCTGAAGACATCCCGCTGTTTAATTATTTGTTCGAAGATTTTTGGCGCACCGACATCGATGACGACTCCATACCAAAAACTGAGACGACGGACCACAATAAGTCGCTCGATGAGCCGGACGGCACGCCAGAACCAGACGATCGAGATACAGACGAGACAGACGCTGACGTCGACGACGACAGCACGCCGCAGTCGCTACTTGGCGATGAGGCCGACGGTGACGGTGAAACACCGGATGACGGAAATGACAATCAGCTAGCCCCAGCCGCGCGTTGGGGTGCTCGGCCCGGCACGAAAACGCGGGATCAATCGGTGTCTGACCCGGCAGAGCTGGATCGCGTTGCACGTGCGCTCGCGGCGGAACTCGCGTTGCGGCGGTCGCGGCGCAAAGAACGTCATCGACATGGCCGCTATATCGACTTTAGAACCTTAATGCGTAAGAGCCTGCACTATGGTGGCCTACCTTTGACTTTGAGCTGGCGTCGCCCACGGATAACACGGTCGCAATTACTTATTTTTTGCGATGTGAGCCGGTCGATGGAGCAACATGCGAAGCTCTTATTGCAGTTTGCCAGCGCGATCTTCCGCCATGCCTGGCGGGTCGAAGTCTTTTTGTTTGCGAATCATATCGTCAGGGTTACCGATCGGTGGTTGGAATCCGATTGGTCGGATTTAACGAGTAGCTTTGCCGATTGCGGCGGCGGTACTGAGATCGGCGAAAGCCTACAGGCGTTCATTGCCGATTATGAATACTGCCTAACCGGCAATAAATCGACGGTATTAATTTTGAGTGATGGCCTCGATGCCGGCGACCCGGCTGTGATCGAACGGAGCTTGGCGTATTTAAAACGGCGCTCGCGCCGTGTGATTTGGCTAAACCCGTTATTAGCGACACGCGGTTATGAACCGACTGCCCGGGGGATGGCAGCCGCTATGCCCTATGTTGACGTATTTGCTCCAGCTCATGACGCCAATGCCTTTTGGCATATGGTTGAATATCTACGCGGTGGCGGACATTTCAATGACCGTATTGCGCATGCACAGGCACGGCTGGACTGACCGAGCGGTAACACATTATTTCAGCCGTTGCTCAACCTCACTCGCACTTAATACATCGCCGAATTGCTGGATCACATTCTCCAGCGCCGCCACATGTTCGCGGTCCGACAGTGCCGCGCAACAATCGTTCACTAGCACGACGTTAAAATCCATATCGAACGCAGTGCGGGCCATCGTTTCGCAACAGATATTGGTCTTGGTGCCGCCGATCACAACCGTATCGATTCCACGGCTACGTAAAACGCGCTCAAGTTGCGACGCACCTGGGACTAGTGAGTTGTAGCGGTTCTTTACGACCAATGTATCCTCGTCGCGATTGTCGAGTTCGTGCCACAACGCAGTACCCTCTGCGCCCGGCGACATATAGGCCATAGTTTTGTTCCGCACGTCAGCGGCGACAATATTATTGAAAAAGTTTTCCCAATCACTGCGCCCACCTTTGGAATCGAACGCACTGACGATCCAAATAATCTGCGACCCGGCCATGCGCATTCGTTCGGCAAGTCGATTAATATTTCCCACGATGCCACGCGAGGCGGGCACCTCGGCCGGCGCCCCTACCTTGCAAAAGGCATTTTGCATATCGACGATAACAAAGGCGGCGGTCTTTGGGTCAATCGTATCGTACAGATGGTAGCGTCCTCGGCGCGCCGTCAAACGCTCAACAATATCCTCTCCAATTCCTACCTCATGCATCTGGGATCGCTCCTACGTAATCTAATAACGGCGGGTCGTCAGCATACACAGTTTCACTGTCAAGCAAGGCGCCACAGACCGGGCACACATACTGGTGCAGACTAACGCCATCTATCGTGCTGTACGCGGACATGATCTCATTCATAGGAGATTCAATCGGTAGCAACTTAGCTTTCCAAGCCTCACCATGCCCTGCAAGTATTTCTCCGCAACCGGCACACGAGACGCTCACGCTGCCGTCGTGGTGGCCACATTCTAGCGGCACCGGCAGGCCCTTGATCGGCTTCCGCGGCGTTGCGCCACCGACCCGAGCACTACGCAATTGCTCCCGGCGAGCCGTTGTTGCAACAGAATCGATCGCGCCCCCATCGATAACAACGCCATACACCGCTACCGCCACCTCATTCGAGACAACGCCGGCGCCGACGTCTGCCAGTACAGCTTCGCTAGAACGCTGTAGCGGATCGCCGACCCCACCACCCCCATTCCAACGAACCTCCAGGGTATCGCTACCCATCAGCGGAAAAACGCCCCAATCAACCGGCTCGGTTTCGACTACCGACGCGTCCGTAGAATCATCAACCCCATGCTTATGCCACAGGTAGGCATTGGGCGCGCCCGGGTAACCTCCTGCTAGGCCATCACTCATCGGAAATGCCGCACCTTTACCAGACACGACGTAGTGAATGCCGCCATCCGGCGCGTCATGCGGGGTGATCGCTAAGTCCATCCCGGCGCCGCCGCGGTAATATCCGGCACCGCCTGAATCACAACGAAGGCGGCGATAACGATAGCGGATCGGAAACATGTTCTCGACCGTCTCTACGTTAGCCATGCGCGAAATCGGATTGGGTACCTCACCGCCAACGTCAACCCCATCGGCAAACGTTCGGGCCCCGCCTGCCCCGGCAAATGTTTCGGTGAGGATCCCGATGCCCTCGCGGTTGTGCTGATTTCGGCCGAATTTAAATATCGCAAAATGATTCGCGTGCCACACGGCGGTCGCCTCGCGTCGGTACTTTTCGCTGGTCGCCAATAATTTACCGATCGTCGAACACGCGGCATTATTTACCGATTGGATCGCCCCGACGGTGGCAACAGACACCGGCGCCGGTCGCGTGCAATTTACGATCGAGCCTTCCGGCGCGGTCATTTGGATCGGCCGGATCACGCCCTCATTCCAGGTAATGTCATAACACAGTAGCGGAAATAAAGGTGCGAACAGACCACCGAGCGATGCCCATTTCGTGCAATTGACCGCGTGCGTACTCTGTGCGCTCGATCCGCTGAAATCAAAATTAAGCTCGTCGGCACGTTTCGTCATGGTGAGGACAACCTTTGAGACGTCACTCCCAACGTTTAGATACTGCCGCGATTGCCACTGACCATCGGGTAGCTCTAGTAGGCGCGCGCGTAACTGAGATTCCGAGTTTGCGATCAATGTTTGACAGGCTTCGTCGACCGTGGCCGCGCCATATTTATCGATCAATGCTTGCATGCGATCGCGCGCAACGTTGTTACACGCGATCATCGAAGAGATGTCCAGCGCAACCATTTCCGGCGAGCGAACCATGTTCATCAATGTATCGAATACGTCGCCGATGATCTCGCCACCGCGGACCAGACGGATCCCCGGTGAACTAAAACCTTCGATATAGATGCTATCGGCATCGGGGCAGAATCCGCCCGGATTTTTCGCACCAATATCGTAGACATGAACGAAACAAGCACTCCAAGCGACGAGTTGTCCATGGTGATGGATTGGTGAGACCAGATACACATCGGAAGTATGCAAGGCGGCGGTGTAGGGATCATTCAGTAGGTAGATGTCGCCTTCTTCGATGCGATCGCCGAAGCGACGAATGATCGACTGGCACGCCTCCGCTGCACTAGTTAGGTGATGTAGAAAGCCAACACCACCCATGAGCAAGGAGCCGTCAGCCCGGTACAAGGACACCATGAGATCGTGACCCTCATTTGTGATCGCGCTACCGGATACATTTTTGAGCGTGATAACGGCTTCATCGACGATGCGATACAGGCGATGCCTAATGATGGAGAAGGTGATGGGATCCATAGGTGCTACTCGAATTCGATCACGGTGTTCATATAGGCGTCGATGCGGCCGGTTTGCGCTTCTTGCAAAACAATCGTTGTCACCGGGGTATGTATAACTGCCGGGCCGGCAACTTCGTTGCCGGGTCTGAGTTTGGCAAAGTCGTAGATCGGAGATTCGACGAAGGCATTGCGCGATTCAACCAGGATCTGACGGGTTCCAATCTTCGCCGGGGTCGGATCGCTACTACCAAGGGGCAAACTGACCAAGCCTGGACGTTGCATCAACCCACGTCCGGTCACCCGGAACTGAGTGAGTTCTACCCCGGCTTCGCGATAGGCCGATCCTCTACCGTAGCGCTGTTCATAGAGCTGCTCAAAGGCAACAATCTGTTGCTCAACGTGGGCATCACTTAACGGAAAGCCGCCGGCTACAGGGGTCACAAGTTCGTGCACTTGCAAGCCGTAACGCATTGCCACCGCGCATTCGATCCGGATCTGGTCATTGCTAAATCCTTCCGCACCCAGCGCCTCACGCGCCGCGTTCACCATCGGTTCGAAGTGCGCATTCAGTTTGTCGGCCGGCGCCGGCAAACCCAGCAACTGAGTTTCGGTGTACTCGTGTACAACATCCGATGCCACCAACCCGAAAGCACAATTCACCGAGGCGGTATGCGGCACTACGATCCGCGCGACGTTCAACTCGCGCGCAAACACCGCGGCAAGCATTGGGCAAGTCCCGCCGAATGCATGAAGCACATAATCGCGCGGGTCGAGTCCACGTTCGACCGTAATCTCGTGGATCAGGTCCGACATTTGCGAGCAGGCGACGCGGTAGATTCCGAATGCCGCTTCCTCGACCGACATACCGAGCGGCGTCGCGATCACCTGGTCGAATACATCTAGGCAAGCGCTGCGATCGAGCGCGATACTGCCGCCCAAAAAATGCTCCGGGTGCATATACCCAACTAGTAACATCACGTCGGTGAGGGTCGGCTGCGTACCCCCATTGCCGTAGCACACCGGGCCAGGTCGAGAACCAGCACTTTGCGGTCCCACGATTGGCGCTAGCGAACCCGTTTCGAGACCGATGATACTACCCCCGCCGGCGCCGATTGAGGCGACCTCGATCTTGGGTGCGAGATAATGATAGCGATTAACCATCGGTTCGCGCGCATAGTCGAGTGCGCCGTTTTGAATCACCCCAACCTTAGAGGTCGTGCCGCCCATGTCGACGGCAATAATATTCGACTCGGATAGCACCTGGCCGAGATGGCGGCTCCCGATCAGGCCGGCGACGGGACCGCATTCGATCATGCCAACTGCTCTGCTGGATGCCTCCGCAACCGGTAACAGCCCGCCATGACCTTGCATCACCAAAATCGGACCGTCGTAGCCTTCCGTGGCGAGTAGGCTATGCAGGTTCTCCATATAGCTCTGCACAACAGTCCCCGCATAAGCATTGATAACGGTGGTAGAAGTACGTTCGTATTCTCCCGGCAGTGGTGCGATATCACTCGAGAGGGTGACGTAGCACGCGGGCGCTATTTCGTTAATTAGATCCCTAATGGCTCGTTCGTGTTGCGGATTGCGAAACGACCACAGTAGACAAACCGCGATTGCAGACACCTGCTGCTCGTCGAGCAGGTATCGAATCGCCGTGCTCGCCGCAGCGGTGTCCAGCGGCTCAACGATCGCGCCTTTATAGTCAATACGCTCCGGCACCCCGCGTATGCAGCCAATATCCACTAACGGCGATGGACGGTCGGTCGCGACAGGATGTTTGATTTGATCTTCGGGCAAACCCGACCAACGGCCGTATGCGCCTCGGGTGACACGTAAGGTGTCTTCGAATCCTCGGGTAGTGATCAATCCGGTGTGGCTGCCACTAGAAGTCAACAAAGTGTTGTCGACTACCGTCGATCCGTGCACAAATAAATTCGTGTCGGCGAGTAACGCTGTACTTGATAAGCCCATCGCCGTGGCCGCCGAGCGAATCGAGTCAATCACGCCGGTGGCGAAATCAGGCGGCGTCGACAACACCTTTCCAATATGAACGGCGCCATCACTCGCTGCGATAACGGTATCGGTGCAAGTGCCACCGACGTCGGTTGCGACGATATACGACATTTAACTTACTGCGTCCGCACGGCCAGAAATGGGATGATCAATCAGGATAACCGCACACTTGTCGTAATGGAACTTAATCTCGCGCGATCGTTATACTGTCGAGCAACGATCTCCGTCAGGTAAAACGAATGGCGAACAAGCGCGCGCGCAGCAGCAATCGCAGCTATAGCACCCCCGAACTTTCCGGCTTATATGGCATACCACCGTTTGAGTACCGCGACTCGACAATGCTATTGGTTCAGTTTCAAACTGACGCGAAGACCTTGCGGCGCCTGGTCCCCGCTCCGTTGACACCGAATAGGGACCAAAACATGTTTGTGTCGATCGGAGATTTCATGTGCTCCGGGATCGGTCGCTACCATGAGGCGCACATCTTTACCCACGCTAGCTACAAACGTCGACTGGTGAACTACAGTCTATATCTCATATTAGATAACGACGTTGCGATTGGCGCTGGCCGGGAGATCTGGGGCTTTCCAAAGAAACTCGGCCGTCTGTCGATGACCCTGCGCGACGATGTCGTCAGCGCCACCGTAGAACGTGGCGGGAGAAACTTAATTGACGTTGCGATGCAGCTATCGGCGTTCGCCGTACCTGGAGAACTCAGCGGTACAGCGGAATGGGTGACACGAAAACGGGTCCCGTCGGTGTCGGCGAATGCGCCACCAGAAGTCGATCAACTAACCTCGACAAAACTGACGAATACGGCGCTTCGGGAAGTCCATAAAGGCCCGGCGAGCCTGAAGTTCGGCGAATCACCGAGCGACCGAATTGCGGAAATCCCTGTTAAAAAAGTCGTTGGCGGATTCTACTACCGTACGGACTTCACGCTCGACGATGGCGAGGTGCTACACAATTATCTCGGCGATGATTGATTTGATTTTTATTCCAACAACGGTTTATTGCTGATAAAGCGATCAAGCACGTTTTTGGTGATCCGCGATACGTTATTCTTATAATTATTATGTGATAACGATCCCGACCAGGCGATCGAACTGGTAGCAAACAGCCCGCCACCGTTCGACGTTGGATAAAACACCATGTCCGCTCTTACCAGCGGACTTTCATGCCCGCCGAGACCGGGGTAGTTGATCAGGAGTTCCTCACATACCACGAGGTAGATATCCGTGTGTTTTTCCGACGACGCGAGAACATACGCACCCGGCGGTGTCCCGAGATTTGCATCCGCCCGATCGAGCTCGAGCCCAGCCGCGCCACCACCGACAAGTCCGAAGTCGCCAATCCGCTCGTCCTTCCCAAGTCCCGCCATGATCCAGCGGATCTCTTTCTTATAGCTGTCGGGTTTGCGCGCGTAATATGACGATATGTCGAAACCCTGGGCGCTGAAGCCGGTACCAACGATCCGCTGTGGGGCACGCCCGTTGCGTCGCCACAGTCCACCGTACTCGCCGGTGAATGAGTGATAGTACTCTCCTGTGCGCGCTTCCCAGGCGCGGATGCCGCCTTCGCCGCGGCGTACCTCCATCACCCCGGGAAGTTCACAATGGTAGGCGATGCGCCAATACCACCCGTTACCACCTAAATACATCAGGCGTCCGCCGGTTTGTTGATAGGCATCCATCGCGTCCCACATTTGGCGCGATTGATATTCGGGGTGCGATGACGAGAGCACAGCGTCGTAGCCCGCTATCGCCGCCAAGCCGTCTTGGTGCAGTTCTTCATCGGTGACCACATCGTAGTCATAACCCAGCGCTTCAAGCCAAGCGATAATGTGCGTATCGGCGTTAAACTGCCACAGCGCCGAGCCCTTACCACCGATCCAAGCACGATATTTCGGCCGCATGTTCAAAATCGGACGCAGACGTGAGGAATAACAGATCCCGGAACCGTCACTGTGGGTGTCATAACAGCTCGCACCATACTCTCGATGTTCGTGACGATAGATATCCTGGCGATCGTGCTCGACCAAGCGCCCGCTCAGTAGTTGCGCTATCGGCACATCCACGGCCATGTGTTCATTGGCGTAAGCCATGTAGCTACCCGTCGGTAACAGGAAGCAAATCTTTGCCGTGACTTCTCCGCGCGGCGGTAGGATCGCGAACGGAACGTAATCCTCAGACTCATCATCGTCGCCGCAACGCAGGCGTGCCGCGTACAGGCCGCTTTTCAGATTTTTCGGAACGGTTAACGAAAAATCGACGTCCCAGCCGGCATCGTAGAGATCGTCGTCGTGAAAGTGGATCGCACCGTATTGTTCAGGCGCATGTTTCCATGACATCTCCTCGCCATTCCAGTTCCAGCCGGTCATGCCCCGCACCGGTAGGTTGACGATCTCGCCATGGTACCGATTTTCCGTCATATCCCGCACCCGGGTGCCGGTAATATCGGTCGAAAAATCCCATGCCGCAACGACATCGCCGACTAACTCACCGGGAATGGCATTTCGCTTGAGCGCTTCCATCTCCCCTCGGTCAAGCACTCGGGACGCGATCCGCGGGCTGTCTATCTTGCCGTTGTAATGCTGCTGGCACACGCTACGTCCCTTGTCGTAACGGACAAACTGCGCACCCAGCGTGACCGGCTCAGTATGCGTGGGTAATTTGGCGAACTTCGCCACGTGTTTCTGCCGCGCTTGATCGTTGCAACCAACATGCGTATGTAGTGGCTCCTGGATCAATTGAATCGTTTTTTTATTAGCATCGTAACTTGCCGCGACGAAATACCACTCGCGCACAAGTAACGGTTTACCCGTTACAACGGTCTGCACGTTCCCTTTGCCGGTACCCAAGCACAGACCAATCCCACCGTTATCCGCGTCTATGATCAGCTGCGCGCCACATTGTTTACGGTGGGACCAGTTGGAAATGATCGTTTGTCGACCTTTCGCCGGTGTTGTCGGCCAAATCATCGCCTGCATGTTAAAACTTTGCAGCTGGTTGAGTGCAGCGGCGTTACCAATCTCGACAAATGAACCAGCGTGGATAACTTGCTTGCGACCCCGGTAAGTACCGGTTGCCGGGGTGCGGATCACCTTCTCCTGGTAGCCCGGGCCATCCGGATTCGTATCGCCGCAAATCAGCTTAACAATGTCTGCCTTATACGATTTTGCAGCACAGTTGACCATGAAATTTATCGTTTCACCTGGGGCAACGCTAACTTGATCGGCGTACGCGGTGATCTTCATCATCGAATCAATCCTCGAGTTAGGTCATGGACCATAGGGAACATGATCACTTAGTCAGCGTCTCGCCGGTCAAGGCCTTCCAGCGCACCTTGAATACATGCCATTCAGCATCCGACAAGTTCGAGAAGCGTTGCGGTAGCAACTTCACCGGTTCGCCTCTGATCCCAGTGGTCTTCGCCAAGCGCCACTGCCGATTGGGCTCAACAACAACCAAGCAATGCTTATCCGCCATCGGTGCGCCGCGCAGGCGGTTCAACAAACGTTGAAGATCGGGACTGTGGTGCCCGATAGGGTTTTGCTTAAATTCTTCGATGAGGAGTCTGTCGTCCGGCGTCGGCATATAGTTATCGCGGTCTTGCTTCGACTTCGCCATGTTCTGCCCTCCCCGGCAACTGGTGAAAACGATGAGGTCTGAGTATACCTCGTAGCTCAGGGCGCGTGCTTAGTCGCGATTCGATGGAAAGGTCAAACTAAATTCCGCACCCGGCTCCCGATTCCGCACATCCACCTTGCCACCCATCGCCACGGTAAGTTGATGTACCAGCGCCAAGCCGATCCCAGTGCCCACCGTCTCGCGCGTTAGCTCACTCTGGGGGCGATAGAATAGTTCAAAGATTCGCCGCATCTGGTCCTTCGGGATCCCTGCACCATAATCACGAACGGTAAAGCAAATGCCACCATCGCGCTGACGGCTACAGCCGAGGTCAATTTGTTTCCGGCTCTGTGCCGGAGAGAACTTTATCGCGTTATCGATCAAGTTGATCATGATCTGAGTGAAGGCATCGGGGTCTACCGAGAGTGCACTCTCCAATGCCTCGTCTTCGTAGTTCGTCTGAAGCTCGAAACCCGAGCTTTGAATCTGCGAGGCGACTTTCGAACGGGTGAGGTCAAGTAGCTCGCGTACATCTATCTCCTTTGTTTCGATTGAATGATTGCCGCGGGTCATGCGCGAGAGTTGCAATACGTTGGATATCAATCGTGACAGGCGCTCGCTTTCGTCGTGAATAAAATCGTAATAACCCGCCTTCTTTTCTTCATCCGCCCAACCCGCCTTTAGCATCTCACTGTACATACGTATCGATGTTAGTGGTGTCTTTAATTCGTGGCTCACTGCGGAGACAAAGTCTTGCTGCTGACGGTAGAGGGATATCTGCCCAATGCCGTAGCGATATATCACATAACAGCCCCCGCTCAAACTCAAGGCCAATAGCATTGTCACCCAGGCGAGGTAGCGCGCACCGGGACCGAATGGCAGTTCGGTCACCGTATAGATCAACTCCAGCGCACTAAGCGGCGCCGATAGTCGAGTTCGATACAGCAACTCACCACTCAAATCGCGTGAGCGCGATAAATATTGTCGCGACGGAGCAGCACTAAATGCAGCGATCACATCGCCGTTGTAGGCGGCTAATAAATCGCTCATTTGCGCTAAGTTAGTTTCGCGATAGGCGCCTGCGATGGTCTCGTCGATGAATGCAGCACGTTCAATTACCGCGCCTTGAATAAAGCGCTCGCCCTCGCGCCACACATTTCGAAACAACACAAAATGTTCGGCATCGAGGATCTCAATGTTGAACGGATCTATCTCGCTTTCAAATAAACGCAGCCGAACTGCCGGTGCCGACAAGGGCGCTGGCGCGACCAGTCCTTTCGCTCGCGGTGCTGCGGGTGCGGTGACATCTGCGAAAGATTGCGAACCAGATTCGCGCTCCATCTGCAATTTGTCCTGCTGCGCTACTTCCTCGGCCAACTCATAGACGGCGACTTGCTCCTTGCGTGATGCCCGTTTACCGACCGTTCGCGAGCGCTCGGCTGAGCTCGGTCCAATCAGCGTTTGCTCCCGACTTTTCTTTTCGAGGCGCGAATCGAGCTTAAGGTCTTCAACCCGACCATAGTCGCTGGACGCCTGTTGACTAGGGGCCGCGTCGAGCGTACTGGACAGGCGATCAAACACGTTGCCAACGGGGTTTGCCGTGTCCAGGTCGCGGCGACGTGTGGACTTAGATCGGAACTCAAGCGCCTCGTCTGTTTCTTCCATTGGTACGACACCGATATTGTCATCGAGCTTCGCCTTGAGCACCGTCTGTGTATCCAATATTCGTTGTAGTCGCTCGTGCAAGGCCAAGCGCTCGCGATACTCTTCAGTCGTGACGCCATAGTTCGCGTAGTCAGACTCCGCCAGTGGAACGATCGGCGAACTTAGCTCGCCGGCACTATCCACCTGGAAATATCCAACCAATCCTGGAATATCGCTTGCAACTGGAAACTGCGACAAGGGCGAGCGTTGCACAAAGGTCGCCCCGGTATCACCAGATACTGCAAGAAACGCATAGTCACTAAATGAACGCGACTCCTCTGCTGCGATCAATCGGTGCACCGCGGTATCGATACGCGCGGTCAATTCTTCTGCGGAAACTCGGTAATGGTGGAAAACTTCCCACTTCAGCTGATCATAGGCTCGATAGATCAACAATAGGCCGGGGATCGCCAAGGCCAAAAAGAAAAGCGTAAGCCACCAGCGAAGTTGACGTTCGCTTAATCCGCTATGCAGTGCCCGGGCCACGGAGTCATTCGGCCTTAAGCCGATACCCCGCGCCACGAACGGTAATAAGTCGCAATGGAGCCTTTGAATCGGCCTCAATCTTACGCCGCAACTTCGCGACATGAATGTCGACCGTACGGGTTTCAATGTCCATATTTTTCTTATAACCCCAGACTTCGGTGAGCAGCTCATCGCGTGAAACCGGGCGATCCGACCTGACATACAGATATTGCAGGATCTCTATCTCGCGCCGCGTAAATTCAAGCTCGATTTCATCGTGCCTCCCGCTTAAACCTTCCGTGTCGATGATTAAACCATCGCCGAGATCGATGTAGCGATCCGATGTAGGTAACCCTTTGCTGCGCCGTAATACCGCCTCCACCCGCAATACCAGTTCTTGCACACCGAAAGGTTTCCCGACGTAGTCATCGGCTCCGAGTTTTAGTCCATTGACGATGTCATCGTCGCCGACTTTGGCGGTCAACATAATGATCGGTAGTTCGCGGTTTTGCTGACGGATCGCATCGCAGACATCAAAGCCATTTAACGAAGGCAACATTACATCGAGTAATACCAGATCGAAATCGCCCGCTAGCGCACGCTCAAGCCCTTTGCGCCCGTCCGCCACGGCCTCGACCTCGTACCCGTGATAAACAAACACGTCGACGAGACCCGTGCGAATGGCCTGTTCGTCTTCAACGATTAATAGTTGGCATTTTCGCGGCATGTCAGTGTAACTAGGCCAAATTAGACCGGCAGGCTAACAGCATCATTGCTTAAGCTCATGTAAAAGTTTTGTAAACAGGCACGGCAAAGTTTTACCAAACTGTGTCTTAAAACAGATTCGACACTGGCCCATGCTTTCCGCACTCGCCAATGAGGCAGCAAAGGAGTAACGAGTATGGCCTTAATCAATCGATTTTCCCGACTATTTACCGCGGATATCCACGCGGTCCTCGATCGTATCGAAGAACCAGACGCATTGCTAAAACAAGCGGTGCGCGAAATGGAAGAGGAACTCGCGCGAATGCAGACTCAAGCGAAAGCGCTACACCGTGATCTGGTACGTTTGAAGTCGCAGGAGCAGGAAACCGAACAACGGCTGACAGAATTAGAAGAAGAGCTCGATGTCTGCTTTGACTCGGGCGAAGAGACGCTTGCGCGCAACCTGATCAAACGGAAGTTGGAGACGGAACGCCACGCCAAGGCGATCGCTATGAAACACGACGCGATCACGAAATCCGTCGCCGGTCTAGACGCCGCTATTGTAGAGAATCAACGCCATCTAGCCGGAATGCACCAGAAGCTCGAATTGCTCGTCGATGAACTCCCTACAACTGAGTCGGTTCAGGTCGGCGGAGCCACTTATGCGGTTGACAGTGACGAGGTAGAAGTTGCCTTCCTGCGTGAGAAGCAGCGGAGGATGCTCGCATGAAGCGCCCGACATTTATTAATGGCGTTATCGTAGCCTTAGCGTTTGCGCTTGCCGGTGCTGCGGTATTCAGCAGTCTGACGCTGTTACTTGGCGCCGGGATAGTGTTGAAAATACTGGTCTCAGGTCTCGGTGGAGGCTATACCCTTTACCTATTGAGCCGTAGTAATGAGAGGACCGGCCGCCTAATCATCCCCGCCTTGTGGCTCATTGGCACAACGACCGCATGGCTGTTGTTGCCTGAAATCACGCTTTTTGCGATCACCCACATCACCATGCTGTGGTTGACTCGATCGCTCTACTTCCACTCGAGCGTGCTACCCGCCGTGATCGACTTCGGTCTGTGCGGATTCAGCCTACTCGCTGCGGTCGCGACCGCGCTATACACGCATAGCGTTTTTCTAACGATATGGAGCTTCTTCCTGCTGCAAGCCCTGTTTGTCGCAATCCCTAACGTCATCCAGGCGCGACAGACAGAGCCAAACGATCAATCCGACCGACGGTTTAAGCGCGCCTTACATATCGCTGAGGCTGCCGTACGGCGCCTCCATACCATTCAATAACTCGTCAAACTGAGAGGATACTTCTATGAAAACTCAATTAGCCGGAATTGCACTATTTGCTGCGACGGTCTCCGCCGTCGCCTTCTACCCAAGCCTACAGTCACATGCCGGGGCCCACCTCGTGGCGCCACCAATTGAACCGATCGATAAACTTGTACCGCCGGTGGACCCAGCAACAAATGCTCGACCTCAGATTGAGGTGGTTTTCGTGCTCGATACAACGAGCTCAATGAGTGGGTTTATCGACGCGGCAAAAGAGAAAATTTGGTCGATCGCAAACACCATGGCCTCGGCGCAGCCAACGCCGGAGATCAAGATCGGCTTAGTTGCCTTCCGTGACCGCGGCGATGCCTATGTCACCCAGGTAACCGATCTATCCGATGACCTTGACTCAATCTACGCCAAACTAATGGATTTCAAAGCCGTAGGCGGTGGTGACGGACCGGAGTCCGTCAATCAGGCTTTGTATGATGCCGTACATCGCGTTACCTGGAGTCAGGGTTCGCAGGCGTATAAGGCCGTTTTCCTCGTTGGTGACGCACCACCACATATGGATTATGCCAACGAAGTGCAGTACCCCGAGACGCTTAAGGTCGCCAACACCAACGGGATCCGGGTTAATACGATCCAGAGTGGACAAGACCATAACACCGCACGCGAGTGGCAACGGATAGCGAGCTTAAGCCAAGGTGATTTCTTTAATGTCGCCGAAAACGGCAGCGCGGTCGCCGTTACAACCCCGTTCGACGAGAATATCGCGACGCTGTCGCGTGAGCTCGACGATACCCGACTCTATTTCGGTAGTGCAGTTGAAAAGGCCCAACAGAAGTTGAAGAAAGCCGCTAGCGATAAGCTGCACGCCGCTGCATCTATTGCGACCAGAGCGCGCCGTGCCGCCTTCAACTCGTCCGACAGCGGCGAGCGCAACTTCCTCGGCAACAACGAGCTAATAGATGCCGTCGAAGCTGGCCGGGTTGACCTCGACAGTATGGCGGAAGCCGAATTGCCGGCGGCACTCCAAGCGGTAGCACCAGAAGAGCGTAAGACCATTATTGCAAGCCACGCCAAAAAACGTAGCGAACTGCAAGCCCAAATCAAAGAGTTGGCCGGCAAGCGGGATGACTTTATCGCGGACAGAGTCGAAGCGGACGGCGGTGCCGAAGACTCGCTAGACAACAAGCTCTACCGCAGTATCCGCAGCCAAGCAGCGGCTAAGGGCCTTAGCTATGAGGACGCGCCGAAATACTAAGCTGCGATACGTTACGACGCGAATCAAGGGTCGCCTAGGCGACCCTTTTTATTAGAATTTCTGACACTTCTCAGCGATAGACTTCTTTAGTCGGTTAACTTCGACCTTCTTTGCCTGCTCTGAGGCATACACCATATTTCCGTCTTCATCTTTTTTCTTAAGCGCATAAAACGTACAGCCGTCTTCTCGGGAGCACGTTTGAGTGGTCAATTTTTTGAGTAACGACTTTTCGGCATCACAAAGTTTCTGCTGCGCTGCCTTCTTTTGTGCCAATACCTCCGCCCGCTGCTTGCGCCGGTCCTCACGGTCCTGCGCCGCAACGTCATGTATTCGTTGCTGGCGCGCCTGACGTGCCTCAATGTTCGCTCGTTCTTCACCTGAGGCCGGCGGTGGCGGTTTGATGCCAATCCGCGTCTGCGTCTGACCGCCACCGCATTGCTTATCAGAAAAGTAGATCGCGCCGTCCGCATCGACACACTTGTACGCGCTAGCGGCAAGCGCCGTCGATATCATTGTGGTTAGAAGTGTGATGCAAACAAATTGCAAGGAAACGTCATTAGGAATCGTTGGCAACATGTCAATACCTCCGACGGATGCTAAAAAATGAACGCACGAGATTTTTGAATTCTATGCGTATTCAAAGCAATAACGTAGTATCGATCGGATAAAACGTGCTCGCCGCGTCGATCAATGATTTTGCGGTAAGTTGCGGTACACCGTAGACCTCCGCATGGAGCGCATAGTCCCCGCGCACCTTCTCCAATACGAGGTCGAAATCACCATCCCCGGACAACAAAACAATTGTATCTACTGTCTTCGCGGCATCAATAATGTCGAGCGTGATACCGACATCCCAATCACCTTTAGCTGATCCGTCTGCACGCTGAATATACGGTTTTAGTTTTACCTCGAAGCCGATGTGCCGCAGCGCGTTTTGGAAGTTTAGTTGTCTTTCGTCTCCACGATGGGTCGCGTAGGCCAAGGCCAATTCGATGTGTCCTCGATCGCTAATTTGCTCCCATAACTTGCGGTAATTGAATTGGCGCCCAAATGCCTGACGGGTGGTGTAGTAGATATTTTGCACATCGGCAAATATTGCAATGTTATTCACCCAACTGGCCTGTGAATGCGAAATTGCTATTAATAGTACCAGCGACCGGGTTCAACGACTGGAAATTCATTTCAATCCTGGCTTCTATGCGACATCGCAAAACAGTGATCTTCATCACAATATCCGCGGCTATTGCGTCAGCGACGATTGTTAGACTGGCGCACATGCACCTGAAACGAGCGCCACTGAGCCAGTGCGGTTAAAACGCCCGCGCTCCGTGCTAGGCCTTGTTTTAATAGGTTTTTCGCTAGTCGCGTTGCCGCTTCTGATCGCCGTCATTCGCGCGGGATACTACGTTGATCATCTCGCCGTGAAGAGCCAACGTCTGGTAATTCAAGGCGTACAGGTAACGCGCGTTAACGAACGACTGTCGGAACTTATCACCGACATGGAGCGCTATACCCGGCAATTCTACGTCGTCGGTGACCCGGCCTTGTGGGGTCTGTATCTCGAAAACAAAACGCAGTTTATCGAAGTTCTAGCAAGCTTGAAGGCACTCGATCACGAGCATCTAATGGCCACGCAAATTTCGGAAATGGGGCGATTAGGTGCGTTGCTAAACGAAACCTTGCCAGTCGTACCGAGCGACGGTGACATCTCGACAAGCGTTGCGCCTCCGGTAATGGTCGCCCGACTTTCCCGCTTACGTAAGCTAGCATCAACGATTGCGCGCAACAGCAATCAGCTTATTGACACCGAAGTTGAATCGCTGGATGCGCAGGCCACGATGGCACGAAAGCAATTATGGTGGCAGTCAGCCACCCTGTTGCCTATCACGATCGCATTAGGCGCCCTATTCACGGTGCTCATTGCGCGACCGATCAGAAATCTCGGGGCGGCCATAACAAGTTTAGGTGAGGGTGGATTCTCGGATCGGATTCTTGTCACCGGTCCGCCGGAGTTGCATGCACTTGGTAACCGGTTGGACTGGTTACGGCGACGCCTGCTCGCCGGAGAAGAAACAAAAACCATGTTCTTGCGGCATATGTCGCATGAGCTTAAGACCCCGCTTGCCAGTTTACGCGAAGGTACTGAATTGCTGGCCGATGGATCGGTCGGATCGCTAAGCCCAACGCAAAATGAGGTCGCCGAGATCCTGCTGGAAAACTGCCTTCAACTACAAACCTTAATCGAGAATCTATTGGACTTCAGTGCATGGCAGCACGATGCCTCGCGGCTGAATCTATCCAGCTTTGATCTGCGCGATATCATTGACAATTCGCTAGAGCAGCATGCGTTAGAAATTCGGCGGAAGGAATTACGCATGGAGATCGAAGCCGAATCGATCGAGTTGGCCGCGGACCGGGTAAAAGTCAGAACCGCAGTCGATAATCTATTGGCCAATGCAATTAAATTTTCACCCGAAAAAGGACGCATCCTTATTACCGTCGACACAAACGGGATTGAAGCCCGGCTCGACGTGTACGACGACGGTCCTGGGATCCCGCCATCTGAGCGAGACATGGTATTTGAGCCGTTCTACCAAGGTACGGCTTCCACTGGATCTTATATCCGCGGCACTGGGATCGGGTTATCGGTGGTACGTGAGTGTGCACGCGCACATCACGGCAGCGTAGTGATATTAGATGACGGCGTCGGCGGCGGACATTTTCGACTGACGCTCCCGCTCAATGCACCAGAGGAAAAGATTTGTGCTTAAGGACAAGCTCGCACTTGCCGGATTGATCATTTTACTTGAAGGCTGTGGCGTGTTTCCCGGCGCGCCCAGTTCGCAACCGACCGATCGGCTACTAATCACCACCTCAATATTGGACCCCACCCATACACTGAGGTCAATGCCCGAGGTCGTAGGTTATATTTCTCACCTCAACCACAATAATCCGTCGTCATTCGCCAAGCTCGTCGACGTTAGTGCGCGCGCGTATAGAGCAAACCCGAGCGAATCCAACAAGGTTCGTCTCGGGATAATTCTGGGTTCGCCGCACCTCCTTGTACACGACAATGAGGAAAATCACCGATTGTTGAACGAGTTATTAGATACCGAGCCTGCGCTGCCGGATAACTTGAGCGCTATGGTCAAACTTCGACTGCACGACCTAGAGCAACACGCTCTCGCCGATCAGGAGAACGCGGTGCTACGCAAGGAAGTTGATAGACATAAGCTGTCTATGCAGCAGCACATGGCGCGAAGTAAGGACAAGATTAGTGGTCTCGAAACTGCACTTGAGAGCGCCGAAGCCAAGCTGCGCGCACTCACTTCGATCGAAGAATCGATTACACGCAACGGCACCGGGTCTCCTGACCATCGTGAATAGTAATCCGAATCGCATACTGCTGGTTGACGACGATAGCGGGTTACTCCGGCTATTGAGCATTCG
Organism: Gammaproteobacteria bacterium; assembly: GCA_021773835.1. Classification (GTDB taxonomy): domain Bacteria; phylum Pseudomonadota; class Gammaproteobacteria; genus UBA11873. The sequence continues at coordinate 290,801 of JAJFJQ010000062.1, read as the reverse complement.
ACTAAGCTCGGAGGGGTACGCCGTGGAGACGGCGCAGAGCGCCTGCGAGGCACTCGGCATGCTGAAACGCTTCGCGCCAAAATTAGTCATCACAGACCTTCGCATGGATGGTATGGACGGCTCACAACTGCTCGATGAAGTTCAAGCCCGCTGTCCGGGCTTACCGGTGTTGCTGATCACCGCCCACGGCACGATTCCGGACGCTGTTAGCGCAACCCAACGTGGGGCAATTGGGTTCTTAACCAAACCCCTGGATAAACACGAACTATTGAAACATGTTAAACAAGCGATGCAGCTTTCTGCAGCGCCGGTACAAAACGACGAATGGCGAAAAGATGTCATTGGCGCCAGTGCCGTCATCGAACGCCTGCTTCGCCAGGCGCAAAGCGTCGCGCCTAGCAAAGCAAGTGTGCTGATAACAGGGCCTAGTGGCGCTGGTAAAGAAGTACTCGCCAAAGCAATCCACAATGCTAGCGGGCGCAGCGGCGCATTCATCGCGTTAAATACCGGGGCAATTCCAGCCGAGTTACTCGAGTCGGAGCTGTTCGGACACGAACGCGGTGCGTTCACCGGTGCCGCACGGGAGCGCATTGGCTTAATCCAATCGGCAGCGGGCGGAACCCTATTCCTCGATGAGATCGGCGACATGCCACTGATGTTACAAGTTAAGTTGCTGCGCGTTCTTCAGGACGGAAAAGTGCGACCGGTTGGCAGCAACGTTGACTCTCCCGTGGATGTGCGCGTGATCTCGGCGACCCATAGAGACCTCGAACAGAAGATAGAAACTGGCGAATTTCGACAAGACCTGTATTACCGACTTAACGTCGTCCGCTTAAAACTACCAACACTCGCGGAACGTCGCGAAGACATTCCAGCACTTGTAAGCCATTTCCTAAAGCGGTTGGCGCCAGATCCGAGTTTTCGTAAGGCTTTCGCCCCAAAGGCAATGGAAATGATGGTTGCTTCCCAGTGGCCCGGGAATGTTCGCCAACTCTCAAATGTCATCGAACAAACCTATGCGCTAACCCCAGGCCCGGTTATCGGCGCCCGACTGGTCGGCGAGGCACTCGGTTCAGCGGCGGAGGTCATTCAGCCGTTTCGCGAGGCGCGGGCCGAGTTTACTCGCAGTTATTTGTGTCAGCTATTGGTGATCAGTCGTGGCAATGTCAGTGCGGCGGCGCGTATTGCAGAACGTAACCGCAGCGATTTTTATAAGCTCTTGGCCCGCCATCAAGTCGACCCGGGAGATTTTAAGTCCGTCGACTAAATCAGTTTCGAATCGATGAGTCCGCGTCGACAATGCGATTAGAACGTCGCTGTTCTGACACACTCGTATCGCTAGCGCTCAATGGCTTAAGCGGATCACGTCGCACCTGTTGGTAATAGCCGACGCATTTCCTACTCGGTTTCAAATTTGTGTTGGCATTCGCCAACGGAATATGGCGCTCAACCTAGCAAATTCTCAGAAGATTCGAGATTGGCATAACGGGTAAATTATAACTACCTGATTTTTAGAAATTTCCTTGAGTTGGCATGCGAATTGCTCCTATCCGACTGAGACTGGCTTGCGATACCAGTCCGACGCAATAACGCGGAAACCAACGGAGGATATTCGAATGAATAAGTACCTGATATTGGCGCTTGGCCTATGCCTCGCCCATAACGTTGCGCTAGCGAGCGATACCTCGTTTGATACGCTCGACACGAATGCGGACGGATTGATTACTTCCGGCGAAGCCGAGGTCGATCCGAGCCTAGTAGAAGTCTTCGGTGATCTGGATGTAAACGGCGACGGCTTCCTCACCCTCGCTGAATATTCCGCCATCGAGACTGACGAGGAAAGTTAAGCCATCGAAGCGGTCCCAACGTTATCTGCATTCGCATCAGAAGTGTTTCTCGCACAGATCGAGTCGATAGAGCGCGAATTAGGCGTAGCTAATTGGGCGACTAGCTATGCGATTGTCGATAACGTTGGGACTGCTTCATGCATCCTCGTCTTTTAGATGCCAGCTCTACGTATTGCCCACACGACCCCCTCGTGTGGGCGTTCTTTTTTGCGCGCTAATGCCTTTCCGCAACACCGGGAGCGATGTTTTCCAAGGTCTCGCTTAAGTCTAACCACTGTTCCTCGACCAGAGCGATTTGCTCTTTTAGATTTATCTGATCCCGGATCAAGCCTTGCAACTCTGGAGGACTCGGTTGTTGATAGAGCCTGGGATCCGACAAGCTAACATCGACTTCAGACAATTTACGATTCAGGCGGTCAAGTCGGGTGTCTAGCGTTTTCAGTCGCGTTTTAACCTGCTGCACCTCACGGAAATTTTTCTTGTCGCCGCGCACGGTAGCGTTTTTCGGCGGCTTCGTTTTCTTGATCTCGCCACTCAGCTCGTCCAATAGGCGGCGCCGATAATCGACAAGGTCACCGTTGAAGACTTCTACGGCACCTTGTTCTACAAGTAGAAACGTATCAACAGTGTTCGATAATAAATGCCGATCGTGCGAAATTAAGACGATGGCGCCCTCGAATTCCTGTAGCGCAACGGTTAAGGCCTGACGCATTTGAATATCTAAATGGTTCGTCGGCTCATCCATCAGTAACAGATTAGGTCGCTGAAATGCAATCACAGCTAGAGCAAAGCGCGCCTTCTCACCACCAGAAAACGTAGCAAGAGGAACGGTTACTTTGTCCCCGTTGAAATCGAATCCACCGAGATAATTACGGATTTCTTGCTCCGTGATGGCCCGATCTAAGCGCACAAAATGTGTCAAGGCAGAGACATTCAAATCAAGGTCGTCGACCTGATGCTGCGAAAAATAGCCAATCTTGAGGTTTTGACCCGGCAGCCGCTCGCCGCTAAGTGCTTGTAGTTCCCCGCTGATCGATTTGATCAGCGTCGACTTGCCGGCGCCGTTGTGACCCAGCAAGCCAATTCTGTCACCGGGGTGTAGATTCAGTCGAATGTTAGAAAGGATCGGATGATCATAACCGAGGTCACACTCACTAAGTGTTAAAAGCGGATTGGAACTTCGTATCGCCGGGGGGATACGAAACTGGAATGGTGAATCCACATGGGCCGGCGCAATGAGTGCCATACGTTCTAATGCCTTGACCCGACTCTGTGCTTGCTTGGCCTTGGTCGCCTTTGCCCGAAACCGCCGGACAAAGTCCTGCATATGCTTAATTTCGGTTTGCTGTTTGACGTACTGGCTTTGCTGCTCTGATAGGCGCGCGGCCTTCGTCTGTTCAAACTGGCTGTAGTTACCGCGAAATAGCTCAATCCGTTGTCCGGACAAATAGGCAATAAATCCAACCGTGTCGTCGAGGAATTCCCGATCATGGGAAATCAACAATAACGCGCCTTTGTAAAACTTTATCCAATTCGATAACCAAACGATGGCGTCGAGATCGAGATGATTCGTCGGCTCATCAAGCAACAATAAGTCTGAAGGCGTCATTAACGTGCGCGCAAGGTTCAGCCGGATCCGCCAGCCGCCCGAAAAAGCGGATAGTTTTTTATTCTGATCCGCATGCGTAAAGCCAAGACCCGCCATCAATTGTTCAGCGCGCGCCCGCGCAGAATAGCCGTTGACGTTGTCCAAGGCCTCATGCAAAGGTGCGATTTTTTCGTAATCCTGGTTTCGCTCGGCTAGCTCTATAGCGGCAAGTACCTGGATTAATACCTTGTCGCCCCCCAACACGTAATCGATAGCCAACTCATCAGATCCCGGCACCTCTTGTGCTAAGTGGGCGATCCGCAGGCCATCGGAAAAACCGACTTCGCCTCGATCTGAATCTAACTCACCTAAAATCATTTTAAATAGGCTGGTCTTACCGGCCCCGTTGGCACCGATTAGTCCGACTTTCTGATCGCGTTGTAAGTTGAAGGAGACATCTTCAAACAGCAGCGTCGGTCCGCGACGCAGGGCGATATTGTTGAATGACAGCATGTAGGAATCAATGAGCTGGGGACCGGAATTATACCAGAGCAGGTTGGTGCTTTCGGCTCGGAAAAATCGTGTTCCCACCTCAACCAATTTCAGGTCTAAGCAACCGCCCCGCGCGAAAAGGCCTAACCCATGGCGAACTCACACAAACGGAACGGCGCGTTATTTTTCCCAATCATTGTGAGAAGATACGTGCTCGAGTGAACGCTTACGGGATCAATGATGTCTGAGTCACCGAAAAATACCGAGCAGCATTCCGATACCGGTGAGTTTGTCACGGATGAGTTTGATCGCGCGATGCTCGCAAATCAGCCAGTTAGGAAACGACGACGACGCAAACGCACGAAGTCGAAATCTACGGGGAAGTTTATACGCACGATCGGTGTGGGGCTGTTCTGCGCGATGCTGATTGCCGTTGGGGTTCTCCTCGGCCTTAGTTATCAATCCGAAGGTCTCGATGCAGAGCGCTATCGGATCGCTTTAGAAGCGCGGCAGAAAGTCCGCGAACAGTGGCTCATTGAGTGTAACCAAAAGGGACACGTGGAGTGGACGTGCAATAGATTCGACCGTTCGCATTTCGTTATCGCGGAACAACTCGATGAGTTTCGCTGCGATAACCTCGAGCCGAACAGCTATCATTGCCAATATACGCTCGGCGAAGCCAAGGTCGTGGTGGTGATCCCGACCGCAGTTCAAGTAAACGGAGAGTACCGTGCTCCACGGTCACGGGCGCACGCGATAATCGGCCATTCGGATCAGAACGAAAGCCACTTTGTCACGATTTCCGAAAAAGGTTTCGTCGAAATCCGTACGCAAGGCCACGAACAACCTTTAATCATAATCAACCCATCCACCGGGACGATGAACTCATTCGGTCCAAAAACCCAAGACATCGAAGCGGCAGTGGCTGATATAGACGAAGAGATAGAGCTATCGACTGAAAATTCAACTGTGGACGTCGATCAGGATTCCGAGTAATGCATTCGTGAGCGTCGAGAGATTCGACGCAGGATTTCTGTAAGCTGCGGCCACGGGGTGGCGTATGTATAACAGACTCCACCTGCGTTCTCGCTGTTGCCACCCAAATTATTTTTGGAGCGGCCAAAAACATCTATCACGCTAGGTGCCCAGGAAACACTACGTCTAATGTCTGTGCCATAACGGCCGCTAACCTCTGCGAGACACCAGGCGAATCGCTTCCGGTTCGATTGATTGTCACGAGAATTGAGCTTGAGGTTGAGCGAAAAATGTCCCCTACACAATTCACAATATTAATTTTCTGCGCGTTTCTCGCAGCCTGCGGCGCGGATCAGGTTTCGATGGCCGACTGGGAACATTCGTATACAGGCTTATTCGATGCCGAAATTTCAGACGACGGTCGCTTTGCAGTCGTTTCCACTTTTAATGACGGGGCCAGCTTCTGGGATCTCGTGACCAATAGCCGGCTGTATGATTGGCGTCACAACGACACCGACACTGGGCAGGTCTCGCATATCGCGTTTGCTCCAGATAGTTCGCACGTGATCACCGCCAATGAATCTACTTTCGTCGTCTGGGAAGTAGAATCCGGACGCTCGACCGGCTATTGGAGCGTTGAATCAGACATTACCGACGTTGCACTTTCCAATAACGGTGACTACGTACTACTCGGTCTCAAGGATGGTCGCGCCATCCACGTTAATCAAAAAACGGGGCGTCGTCTGGAAGTTATTGCTCATCGAAATGAGCGTGTGGTGTGCGTTGACCTATCCGCTGATGGTGCCATCGCCGCGACCGGCGGCAACGACGGCCGCGTTATCATTTGGAACACCGCAACGGGCAAGGAGCTACACGTGATGGAGCACAAGGCCAGGATTGCGATCGCTAAATTCGATCCATCGCACCAGCGCCTGTTCACAGCCGACGAACGCGGCGGGGCGAGAATATGGGACCTCACCACGGGTGACAAGCTTACAGAGCTGACATTAGGGACACATCAACATGTCATTAGCGCAGCGAGATTTTCGGGCGACGGAACGCATTTGCTGTTGGGATTTCCGGGGCGCGACGTGCGTCTGGTGGACGCGGCTAGCGGTCAAATACTTAAATCTTGGCGCACACCCAGACGCACACACGGGTGGGTCCCACAGGGATCGACCGTGTATGCAGTAGCCTTTAATGATAATGAATCATCTATCATCGCCGAATCCTCCAACGGCCTCGCGCGAGCATGGGCGGTTGGGATACACGATTAAAACAAACCTATCCTACTCTTTCACATCTCGCACAACCGTTTGTTCTCCCGTCGTGCCGCGATTCAGGCGATTTTTCGTCATGGTTGCTTCGTAGGGCTGGCCGAAGCGCTGCCACAGATCGGGACCAATCGCAGACAAGCCGCCGTCTATCGTGATTGCCTCGCCGGTGACGAAACGCGCATCCTCGCTCGCTAGATATACGACGGTTCCGGCGATGTCATTGCCGGTTCCGTGGTCAGGCCAGGGCTGTAACCCGTCGAGATGCGCACCGGCCTGCTCCGTCGATACCTTCGGTGATTTCGTCAAACCGGTGAGGATGAACCCTGGACAGATCGCATTGACTCGAACACGCTCGGGCGCGAGTTGGACCGAAGCGCCCTTGGTCATATTGATTACAGCGGCCTTCGCTGCCGAATAGACCAAGGGGCCGCAACCACCACTAAGTCCGGCAACCGAAGCAGTATTAATGATTGCGCCACCGTCGCCCTGCTTGCGAAAGACACGTGCAGCATGCTTGATGCCGAAAAATACGCCTTTGACGAGTACGTCGAACGTATAATCCCATTCGTCTTCTTCGACGTCCCAAATTGGCCCAATCACACCACCGACGCCCGCGTTATTAAAGACAATGTCGAGCCGTCCAAAATTGTCGCAGGCACATTCAATCATCGCCTTGATGTCCGCCTCGTTAGCGACGTCGACCTTTAGGAAACACGCGTTGTCACCATGTCCGGCACTGCTTGCGAGCGCTAAAGTTTGTGCGCCCTGTTCCGAGTTAAAATCTGCAACCACGACATTTGCACCTTCCGCCAACATTCGCAGCACCGTTGACTGTCCCATCCCACCTGCCCCGCCGGTGACGATCGCAACTTTGTCTTTGAGTCTCATGTAATTTCTTCTCCGAGGTGTTCGATGGCGACGAGGGTATCAAGTAGCGCGTGATGATACATCCTCTAGACAATGTCGACGCACATCGTGCAGCATAGCAGCGACAAACGAACTACAGATTCTTGGAGCTGATGCCATGCCACTTGCTATCGCCGCACACCTTTTGGCCGCCATTGTATGGATCGGTGGCATGTTCTTCGCTTATGTTTGCCTGCGACCAAGCCTCGCCGGGATCCTAACGCCGCCGCAACCGGCGCAATTGTGGCAGGCTGTACTTGGACGTTTTTTCCGCTGGGTGTGGGGTGCGATCGCCGTACTGTTTGTGACCGGCCTGTGGATGGGGGCGACGCGCTATGGGACGTTTGGTGAATGGCCCCATTGGCTATTAACCATGTTCGGTTTGGCTATCGTGATGACGATGCTATTCATGCATGTCTATTTCGCGCCTTTTAAACGTCTTAAGCGAGCGCTCGCATCCAGCGATCTAGATTTGGCGGTAAAGAGCATCGGCCAAATTCGTCGCCTGGTCGCAGTAAATTTGTGCTTGGGCCTGGTCGTTGCGATCGTCGCCAGTGCCGGGCGCTACCTCTGAGCCCTGCCCCTTTGGAGCATGTTCGGGTACAATTGGCACCTAACGGCCGATCAAGCTAAACGGATCGCAATGCTGGCCGAACCCCGATCAACGCAATTCGGTACCCCGCTCCGCACGCCAACGACCCGTGCGTAAGCATCGGGACAACGCGACGTTGATCAACACAAAGCGGACGATCGAGTACCGCTTCAAGCCCAAGGCCAGGAGCCAAAGTGTCCGATAAACCACTTACAGATATCTGTTTCGAAAATTTTGATCTACACCCGATCCTGCTAAAAGGCCTAGAAGAAGCAAACTTCATCCGGTGCACCCCAATTCAGGCGATGACGCTGCCGTTAACGCTAGAGGGCAAGGATGTCGCCGGGCAGGCCCAGACGGGCACAGGCAAAACCATCGCTTTCCTCGTGGCGCTCTACAACCGCCTGCTCAAACAACCGGCTGATCCAGACCACCGAAGCCTCGATCCGCGCGCAGTCATCATTGCGCCTACCCGGGAACTCGCGCTACAGATAGATAAGGACGCAAAGGAAATTGGCGGCAACACCGATATCAAAGTCGCGCTCATCTATGGCGGCGTGGACTACGAAAAACAACGGCGTTTACTGCAACAAGGTGTCGATATCGTCATTGCCACCCCGGGCCGACTGATCGATTTCGTCAAACAGGGAACCGTAAAACTTGGCGGCGTTGAGATGATGATCATGGACGAGGCGGACCGTATGTTCGATCTCGGATTTATCAAAGATATTCGATTCTTACTGCGCAAAATGCCGGGACCGGCCGAGCGCCAGAACCTTCTCTTTTCCGCCACCTTGAGTCACCGGGTGCTCGAACTTGCCTACGAGCATATGAATGAGCCCGAAAAACTCGTCGTCGAAACCGAAACGATTACCGCGGCCCAGGTACGCCAAAGTGTGTACTTTCCGGCGACGGAAGAGAAGTTGCCATTGTTACTCGGGATCATTGCGCAGATGGACGCGAACCGATCAATGATTTTCGTTAACACCAAAATCGGATGCGAGCGCGTCGCCCGGACGCTCGAACGGGCCGGGTACGCGGTTGGTGTCTTGTCCGGTGATGTGCCGCAAAAGAAGCGTGAAAAGTTACTATCACTATTCATCAACGGCAAACTCAGCATGCTCGTCGCTACCGATGTTGCTGCTCGCGGCCTACATATTCCGGCGGTAAGCCACGTCTTCAATTTCGATCTACCGTTTGACGCGGAAGACTACGTACATCGGATCGGGCGCACGGCACGCCTAGGCGAACAGGGCGATGCCATAAGTTTTGCCTGCGATGAATACGCTATGAGCTTGCCGGACATCGAGACATTCATCGAACAGAAAATCCCTGTAGCACGATTTGGCCCAGAATTGCTGGCACCACTTCCGACGAAACGAGCGCAGCCGCAGGATGGTTCGGAAGCGGTAAGCATCGTTGAAGACGCCATCGCCGATGCCTCTGCCGAGCGCAAGCGCCGGCGCGACCGAGACCGTAGTGATGGCCGTGCGACCGGCTCGGGCGCGCGCTCAAAGGGTAGTGGCAAGGGCCGCAGCCGCAAAAGCGAACCAAAGCACGACGACGCACCCAAACCGCAGCAGCAATCAGTCGCAAACGCGGAAACCTCAAACACAGAAGGCGGACGTCGTCGGAAACGTCGACGCCGGCGCACGGCCGGCGACCAAGCAAATGCGCCAGCCGCGGTACAACTCAATACCGCCGGCAAGAATCAAAGCACATCCAACGGCGGTAAACCCCGAGCTGGTAAAGCACCCCCCAAACTTCAGACCCGGATTAAGCGGACAATAAAATCTCTGGCCAACAGACTCGGCATGGGGAGTGGACGTTAAGCCCACGACAGCTAGCCCGCCGTGATCCCGTTTTCAGTTCTCGACCTTGCCCCAATACTAGAGGGCGCCGACGCCGCACAGGCGTTTCGTAATTCTCTTGATTTGGCCCAACACGCAGAACGCTGGGGCTATCGACGATATTGGCTCGCCGAACACCACAACATGACCGGCATCGCGAGTGCCGCAACCGCCATTGTTATTGGTCATATCGCAAACGGGACCAGTACCATCCGCGTTGGTTCTGGTGGTGTGATGCTGCCGAATCATTCGCCGCTCGTGATCGCAGAACAATTTGGTACCTTAGCCTCACTGTACCCAGGTCGGATAGACCTTGGTCTCGGTCGTGCACCCGGTACCGACATGCGTACCGCACGGGCCTTGCGCCGAGACCTTGTCTCAAATGCCAACAACTTTCCCCAGGATGTTCGCGAGTTGCAGGCCTTGTTCGCTCCCGTTCAGCCGAACCAACCTGTGCAAGCAGTGCCCGGCGCAGGTCTGCAAGTGCCATTATGGATATTGGGTTCGAGTCTATTCGGCGCACAACTTGCCGCCGCGTTTGGGCTACCGTTTGCCTTTGCCTCTCACTTTGCGCCGGAGGCTCTTATGCAGGCGCTCGAGGTTTACAGAGCAGACTTTCAGCGCTCTGAACAGCTAAGCGAGCCGTACGCGATCGCCGGCGTCGGATTATTTGCCGCCGATACCGATCGTGAGGCACAACGGGTCTTTACCTCTGCACAACAGCAATTTACAAATCTGCATCGCGGCCTTCCGGGACCGGTGCAGCCTCCAATCGAAGATATGGATACTTACTGGTCGCCGCACGAGAAGGCTGGGGTGGAACGCATGTTGCAATATGCAATCGTCGGCTCACCGGAAACAGTTCGCGAGAAGCTCGTATCCTTCATTCAGCAAACCGGAGTGAATGAGTTGATGCTCACAGGTCAAATATACGACCATCACGCGCGACTGCGTGCCTATGAGATTGCCGCGGATCTGCGGGATTCGCTAAACGACTCGCCGAGCGCCTGAGTTGTCCGGAACAAGTCGACTCAATACCTCGATCCGTGAACTCGGACAAATATCCGCCGACCAGTATCGCGCTTGGCGGTAAATTCTCCACAAATCCTGCTACAGTTATCTCGTCACCACAGCCGATCGGATATGGAGCAAGTTATGCGCCTCAAAAATATACTGCTGTTTTTGCTTACGATATTTATTTCAAGCCAAGCGTTCGCCGGCCCCACTCAGAACATCGAATTGACCGACGGCTCGATCGTTCGCGCCGAGGTTATTTCACTCAGTGACGGTACCTATACCCTGCGCTCCGACACCCTCGGCGACATGCGCATCAGCGCGGCTAAGATCAAATCGATAGCAACACCAGCGCTCCCTACTGCTGCGGCAAACCCTGCCGCAGCAAGCACCGCCGAGTTGGATAGCATCCGCAAATCCCTGATCAATAATCCAAGTTCGATGGCCAAAATCGAGTCGCTGCAAAATGACCCCTTAGTGAAGGATATCCTCAACGATGAAGCAACAATGCGGGCGATTAATACCGGTGATGTGTCAACGTTGATGAATAACCCAAAGATCAAGGCGTTAATGGAACACTCAACCGTTCGTGACCTTAGCCAAAGCGGTCTTTAGGAACCAACGATGGCTTGAGTTGCCCATCAAAGCGACGCCTCAACAGCCAAGACGTAGCTAGTAATCAAGCATTACGGTGCCTGCCACGGCGCAACGCTTGCGTTCCCGTAATTTCCCATTATCCTCCTTGCCATGGCTATACAAATCAGCGGCAAGCTTCACGCAATGTTCGAAGCACAACAGGTAACGCAGCGATTCCGTAAGCGAGAATTCGTTGTAGAAATTAGTGACAACCCGGATTATCCGCAATACGTGATGTTCCAGTTAACTGGCGATCGTTGCGAAAATATCGATGGATTCAATGTTGGCGACACCGTCAACATAGAATTCAACCTACGTGGCAGGGAGTGGAATAGCCCGCAAGGTGAAACCAAATACTTCAATAGCTTAGATGTTTGGAAAATCGAAAAGGTTGGCTCCAACGACGGCGGCTTTGGCGGCGCGGATGAACCACCGCCGCACGACGACGAATTTTTGAAAGACGTTCCGTTCTAACCTCGCGGCGTAGTCCGCCGCCAATGTTGGATCAATAACCACCCAAACAGCATCCCACCGAGGTGCGCAAAGTGGGCGATACTCGGTGCGGCGTCGGTGATCGCTAAGGCCACTGAGACGACGATAAACCCAAGGATCGCCCATTTAGCCTTAACCGGATACGGTATGGGAAAGATCACCATCCGCGCATCGGGAAACATCAACCCGAAGGCAAGCACAATCCCTAGCACCCCGCCAGACGCACCAACCGTAAACTGTGTATGGCCAACCGCATAACTTGCATAAAGATTGACCAAGGCTGCTCCAATCACGCACACGAAATAGTAGATGAGATATTGACGCGCCCCCCACTGCCGTTCGACCACACGCCCAAACATCCATAAACCGAACATATTAAAGGTAAGGTGCATGAGCCCGCCGTGTAAGAAGGCGTAGGAAATGGGCTGCCATACCTGAGTATGAGGTAGCGGCCACAACGCGAGATACCCATATAATGCTCGCCCCGGTAGGGTAAATGCACTGAGCGCGAAAACCACCACATTAGCGATGATTAAACTACGGGTGACTGGTGGAATTGGTGAGTTCCTTGACGAACAACGGTCGTTTATTCGGATACAGCGTGGTTAATTGGAAAGTCGAGTGTGGATGTTAGCACTTCGACGTTCGAGACCAAACGTTTTACCACGGGCAGCGGAGTGCCGGTCAAATCTACTTTTCTGCCGGGCGTAGCGCTTTCAACGCCTCAATGTCACCACGAGCCGCCGCCGCTCGGATCCGTCGAGCAAGTTTGGGCGAATGAAAGCGCGATACAAACTCAATCGAAATCCTTCCCGCACGCTGAAATGTGAGCTCGACCGGAAAGCGCGTCCCCATTAAAACCGGCGACTCCACACCACCAAGCTCGATGTAATACCCGACCTCGGTTAGTTCAAAGCGTTTTTCTGAGACGGGTATTTCGATACCGTCGATCGTCGCAATGCCATGCCCAAGTTCAGTGTCGCGCACAAGCTTAAAACTAGTCGACCCGCTTGCAATAGCAGAACGGGCTTCGACAAGTTTGTCGGGTTGATCGCCACTGTTTCGAAATTCAAAGAAGAGTTTTGCGGCATGGACCCCAGTGCCCGATGACTTAGCCCAGGGATCAATTATTTGAATGGGTCCAAGGACATACACCTCGGCCTCATCTTCTGGATCAACTTCGATCGCCGCGGCACTGCCGGTCATTAGTATCAGCAGCAGGGTCGACCAACGTATAATCTCCATCACAATTGGTCTAATTAATCTCCTGGATGTAGACGTACAATCATATTATTAGCGCCGGCAATGCCATGTTTTTCGGGATCGCGCGGTCCAATCGGTAGATTGGAGTAAGACGTCCAAACGTCGCCGGTCTCGTGATCGATTTCTATCATCCGAATAAACGCCTCTTTTCGCGGCAGCGGATAATGGCGCCAGCGTTCGCTGTCTATATCGAAGCGATAGATCCGATCGGAGTTCGTTGTACCCACCCAGATCGCATGCCGCTTGGGATCCAGCGTTACCGAGTAGGTAGCACCAGCGCGATCCGGCATGTCATAGCGAGCAACTTCAACCGCTTTTTTTGTGTCAAATTTGACCAGCTGCCCTTCGCCGTATAGCGGCACCCAAAGCGTCCCGTCGTCTTCGATCGCCAATCGCCGCGGTGCCGCACCCTGGGGGAAATCAACGATGCGCTCGACCGATTCGGTCTCTGTGTTGAAGGCGCCGAGAAAACCATGCAGCTGAGTCCACCAGATCCTTTTGCCGTCCGGATCCATCGCCGCGCCATAAATAAAAACGTGGAATTGCTCTTCGCCCGGCGGTAGCGGCATCTTGAATCGTTTCACTTCACCGGTATCAACATGAACGCTCCAAAGTTCGTTGATCCCAACCAAGGTGAGCCAGATGCGGCCTTTCGCGTCTGGTTCTACATGTCGTTTAGAATTCAGTGCCGCGTCATGAGTGATGGCGAACTTCACCCCTTCCGGCGGCCCATATACCCGCCATTCGTGTGATTGCGTGTTGAAACGCGCGATCGAATAGCTTTCTTCAAGCGCAACCCACAGGTTGCCCTTCGAGTCTGCATTCAAGGTGTGCGGGCCTTGCGGGCCCTCTCCGGGTACGTCGTACCATTGCACGCTACCGTCTTGCGTATTTAACGAGCCGAGCCGATCGGCGTCCAGCTCTAAGAACCAAATGAGATCCGAACCAGGTGCAATCGAAACCTCACGTGTCCAGCCAAAGGTAGGCAGCAGAAACTCTTCAACGACAGTGTCTTCCGTAACGCCGTATTCGCCGAGCCGCGCAATATCATCATAGTCCGTCATCGTGTCGAAGCTGGTGGGAAACGCCTCGGCCAGAAACGGCACAATAATGTCGGTATCACGCGGCAGAAAGAAACTTGTCGACGGCGAGAGCGCGGCTTTATAGTCTGCGCTATCTTCCGTTAAGCCCCAACGCAACTCAGCATGGCCTGCAGGCCCCATGCGCAGCGATGTCGCCCGCATGTATTGGACCATCGCATCCCATGCCGCGTGTCTCGCCGGTAGTGGCTGGCCATCCATACTTCGCGCAAAGCGTTTGACCCGCTCCGCACCCAGTTGGTGGCACCCGGCGCACTCATTGATGAGAATATGGTATTTTCGATCCCCAGGTGTACCCGGGATCCATGCCGACGATGGTACTTGATCGGCAACGTTGTTCTTCGGCGACAAGGTCAGCGCGTATACCGCATCGTCTCCGTCAACGGTTACCTTTCGAGCGGTCTCCTCCCAACCGATACGAAAACTATCAACCTGGACGGCATTTGCGTCCGCGTCTATCGTTGCAGTCGAAAATTTACCATCCGCAACGCTGAACACGCTCGTGGTCGCCGGGAACACTGTCTCTCCGCTGACCGTGATCCGAACAAACGGGATTGGCTTGCCCGCGGGATCGGTAACGACACCGGAAATTTTAAGCGCGGCGGCCGGTAACGCAGCGAAGCCTAGTGCCGCCACAACGAGAGTTCGTATCAGGCGGCTATTCTTTCCGCTTCGCATCATCGTGTTTCCTTATTGCGCGATCAGGAGTTCACCATCTCCATCACAGCATTGTAGAGGTGTCGCGGCGCCATCTCGCCGTCGGACATGATTGTTGTCTCGATTGCCCCAGACTCCAAACCAACCTGAGACGCATCTAAGGTGACGGTGTCTTCGCGGAACGCGTCACGCAATAGTGTTTTGCCGTGCTCGTGAGTGATGAGGTCACTCGGTTTTTCAGGCGCCGTGAAATTAATACTGCCAATCCAGCGCGTCTTATTTACCGAGATGGGCCAAAACTCATGGCCATAAAAACCACCGATATAGGGGTCGACTAACAGGTTGGGGAAAAACCCATGGCAGTCAAATGCATAGAAGGGATCGTTATCAGGATTCGTCCCAGGAAATTGGTTCACCGTCTCGCCGCCGCCTGCTGCGTACCAACTCGACCCGCGTTGGCGCACCCACTTCTCGGTCTCAGGCGGTACAAAATCGGGCGAGACCATAAACGTGACGGAGCGATTGCCCTGCTCGAACAAACGAATGGATGTCGGCCGGCAGTTAGGGTTTAACGGACCGTTGAATGCCTCCGGAATGGTAGCCGCATGGACCGTGTTGACATGGTAGCCCTCTTGAAAGGCATCGATGGCGACTTTCCAGTTGACATCTACCGTTGCAGTCCAGATCCCGCGTTTTCGAATTTTTTCGAACGGAAAATCCTTAAGTAACTCAGCATGAGGTTTTATTTGTTCCTCTAAGGTCTGTCGCGGTTCCGGATCGACGTTAATAAAAATGAAATCCTTCCACACCGCACAGTGCACCGGACGCAATCCACGTTCCGCCTTGTTCAGATTGCAAAATTGATTCTCATCCGGGACGAATTTCAACGATCCATCGGTGTTATACACCCAACCGTGAAAGCGGCACGAAAAGTATTTTCGATTGTGTGTCTTCCAATTCTCGTGGTCTTCCCAACACACTGTCGTGCCACGATGTTGGCATGCATTGTGGAATGCGCGGACCTCTCCGTTACTGTCACGGCAGATAATAAAGGTAGGGAAGCGACCGTCTTTTTTAGTCCGTACGACCTCAATTTCTTGGACGAAGTAATCTCCCGGATTCGGAATACGTTCCGCACGACCGACGTATAACCATACTTTCTTGAAGATTTTCTCGCGTTCAAGTTCGAAAAATTCTTCGCTCACATAGGGTTCGATCGATAACGGTCCCATATCAATCTCGGGGTAACGATCCGATACCGGCCGGGTATTCGCCCAATCCGGGAGACGCTGTTCTGGCGTTAGGTCGACTTTTGGTGAGCTACTCATAACTGGAATCCTCGGAATGAAATAATGCGGTCTAGTTTTCCGCAACTTTAATTGGATCGTCAGGAGAAATTATATGGAAGCGATCGAACGCGATTGAGTCTGGCACATCGGGCTGTCGATAAACTTCAGCCGCCGGCACCACTTCCATCAACATTTGGCCGAGCCGCAATAAGCGGGCCGCGGATGCGGGCATGGCTTCGAGCGAGAATTGATCGATGTATTCGCACAAGGCGTCCATACGGGGGAATAGGGTCTGGTAATAATCGTCGAGATCTTCGATCGATTGCGCAACGCGGAATGCGTTGCGCTCCCGTTCGGTCGGGTGAATCCAGTCTGCCGCAAATCGCTCTAGATCAGCAAATTCGGGGGGTAACAGTGTCGCAGTAGTCGTCATCAGGCTCCTCCAACGCAAAACCGCACGAGCTTATTATTGTGGTCGGCCACATAAAGTAACGGTCCGGCTCGTATTCGTCAATTTTGTTTCCAAGGACCTGGAGACCATGCTATCACCTATCCGAGTTGATGTGAGCCTGGCGATTGTCATGGAGTCGATACCAAACGTGCCGGAGCATCTTGCCACCGGCGAAATACTCTTGTTGTATCACGATATCAAAGCAACCCTACAAGTGCCGTCCGTCAATCTTGTATGGCGGCATTTGGCAACAATTGATGGTGCCTTAGGGCAGGTGTGGAATTGCGTAAAACCGCTTTACGGTGATCCAAACCTCGCGGCCGGCGCGGATGCGTTGCGCAATGTGAGCAGACCACCGAAACTCGACCGATGGTCCCGAGCGGATCTTTTAACATTGGGCGTAACCTCATCGGACCTCAATACCCTTCGCGCTATCTTTGCAAACTACGATCAATCGAACCCGCGCAATTTACTCGCATTGATGGCGCTGCGGGCTAAACTAAATGGGGAACCCGCACTCCCGTCTGCCACCATCGCGGGTCGCGACAACACGCAGGAGGTGATCGACGGCACGCTGCCACGACTCGTTCCGGTAAATGAAATGTCACCAGATACTCAGCGCGCCGCCCAAGTCTTGCACCGCATTGGTATTCGCGAGACGTACTCGGAGGTCGTCGCAGGCGTGCCTCGACATCTAGCCAATTGGCCAAGCTTCTTGCGCCTATGCGCCCAGACCCTATTGCCATTGGACGCGGAAATCGACCGCGGCATATCCATTGTGCAACAGCTGGCCCATCGAACTGGCCGAACGTTGATATCCGCACTCGGCGAGGTTGACCTCCCTCGCGAGCCGCAGGAAGTTTTGTCAGCCCTCGACAAATTCACGTCACGGGAATTGATCGCTAACTACATCGTGAAGGTACAGGTGTTGCTGACGGCCTTACCCAGGTAACCGAGAAGGATCACTCATCGCGCTTTAAGCGTTCCCAATCGCTCGCTTGGCGAACCCGATCTTCGTCCGTAAAGGCAATGGACGATGCCTGGCTCCCTCTATAGGCCGCCACTCGAGAGGAAACCGAATCCCAAGATGTCGTCATACCCATGTCGGTCTTGTCAAACGCCATGACGCTATCTTTTGAAACTCCCAGGTTAACCGCCTCGCTAATCGCGACTAGATCGGCACTTAGAAATGCAATTTGCCACCCTTCCTTATTTTGCTTGCGATCGATCATGGTCGCAATTTGTTCACGGCCAAACTCGCGACTCGCGTTTTCTTTACCATCGGTAATAACAACAAAAATAATTCGATCCGGTATTTCGAAATGCGGCATCCGTGCAAGCTTTAGCTCAAGGTCGATGATCGAACGACCTATCGTATCGAGTAGCGGCGTCTTAGCCCTCGGCGCAAATACCGTAGTGTCGATTGGTCCAACGTATTCAAGGGATTCGGCGTCATATAGCACTTCATAAGGATCAACACTATCAAATTGGACCAGAGAAAGCGTCGCCGTACCCGGTTGCGATTTTTGTTCATTGACGAACGCATTAAATCCAGTAATGACATCGTCTCGAATTGATTTCATCGAACCGGAGCGGTCCAAGATCACCGATATGTGGGTATGGTCTTTGCGCATGGGGAAGCTCCTTAGGATCTATCGAAAATGTCCGGTGATTGCAGTTTGACCGTCCGTCATCGCAATGAATCGAGCAACACCCAACGACCAATCTCATGACGCACTTCCCAACACTTCCACCCATTGACAGTCGTGTTGGTAATTGCGCATGCGGCCGCACTTGGCGATGTGAATCGATCACCGCTCGACAACTCAATCTTACCCCGCTTAATTCGCGCTTTATGCGCGACCCCTTTGTAGGGAAACCGGAGATCCGTTCCCTCACCCAAAGTGACATTCTTATAAGTCCAATCATTCGCACCTGCAGAAGCGGTATTTTTACCGATCCTTCGTGACTTTAATTTCAATAGGCGCCGCAATACGTCGTTGTAAGTATCCGTTTCAGTTTTCCGCATGGTGGTTAGGGCTTGCCAAACCTCAAAATCGACTTCGATTTGCATAATGGTGTCGGTCATCTTTTGAGACATAGTTTTATAATAGTACTAATAGTACTATTAATTCTACAGCATAAACGAAATTTGTGACCGATTTATCGCATCTCGGCCACATTTCGATTTGGATCGCATTTAACGGGATGCGAACAGAAATTTGCTGACGTCGTTACAAGCGGGTACTACTGGGTCGTAATTCGCCAAAAGGAGGATCGGTATAACGACAGGGATTGTGGGTAAACCCAGTGGCACACCTGCGACCGGCATCGCGACGTCCGCCTGAGCCCTGATGCGCCTTCGGGAGTCAAGCCATGTAGGAAAATTCTTTACGTAGCGCCGGCATTACCTCGCTCGAGAAGCGTTCCATGTTGCGCCGACATCGTTCGTTCGGCATATCGCCAAAATGCGTCAACGCAAGTATCAAGCCATGGCCAAGCTCATTGGAGTACTGCGCCAAGCGCTCGCGTACGGTATTAGCACTACCGACGATACAGAAACCTTTTTCATTTAGCTGTTTAAAGCTGAAATTGGCGAAATCCATCTCTCCGGAATGCTCAATGATGCTCCGCATCGCATCACGCGTTGCATAACCCGGCGGGAAAAACTGTTCCCATTTGTGACGCAGGCCTTTTTGGTACAGCCACAACACGTGATCCGCTGCCTCGGATTCGGCTTGCTCGTCGGTCTCGGCAACGTACACCGGCACCAAATGACCCATCTGATAAGGCGACGCCGTGTAGCCATAATGCTCCGCACGTTCGCGATAAAGATCGAAGAACATCTTGATCAGATAGTCCGGCATAAAAACTGCGAGGTAGGCGTACTTACGATCCGGGTGTGCACACCAATCGACCGTGTCGCGACTGCCAAATCCGGGGATCCAGATCGGCGGGTGCGGTTTTTGAATCGGCCGTGGCCATATATTCACGTAACGGTTTTCGAAGTGCTTGCCGAAATGCTCGAACGGTCCGTCTTCCGTCCATGCCCTGATTATCAGATCATGGGCCTCGCGAAAACGCTCTAGCGAATAAGTTGGGTTGACACCCATCGACGTGTACTCGTCGCCAATACCACGCACGAAGCCTGAAATTATTCGCCCGCCCGTGACCACGTCGAGCATCGCAACTTCTTCGGCCACCCTCAGAGGGTGGTCGCGCAATGGCAGTCCATTGCCGACCATGCATATGCTGATGCGCTTCGTTCGCCGCGCCAACATTGCAGCAACGAGGTTTGGCGACGGCATTGTGCCGTAGGCATTTTGGTGATGCTCGTTCACGCAAACGCCATCGAAACCCAGCTCCTCTGCATATTCAAGCTGATCGAGATACTCGTTATATAGATGATGGCCTTTTTCGGGGTCGTAGTTACTGTTGGAGAGTGTCACCCAAGCTGACGGATGTTTGCTAATGTCATCGTAGTCGGCCGGAAGATCTGGCCAGGGCATCAAGTGAAAATTATAAAAGCGCACGAGCGTCTCCTCGTCGATACAGGTTTACGTGCAAACTAGTTGCTGGCCAAAAACTGAATAACGCTAGCCGCTGTCTCGGCGGGTCGCTCAAACGGAACGGCATGCCCCGCGCCCGCGATTTCAACGTATTGGGCGCCATCGATGCCGGCTTCATAAAGCCGACAATGCGCTTCAGGTACCAACAGATCAGCACCTGCCGCAATAACAAGTGTTGGCACTTTAATGCGGTACAGCCGACCCTCAAGTTTGCGATTGTGCAGATACGGGTTCCATCCAAGACGCGCCGTTGCTTCACGCGCCTTAAGATAATTGTCGTAGGCTTCGGGATCCGGGTCGTCTGAGATAAATTGCTGAGCTAGCTCGGACTCAGGTTCGCTGAAAACCATGGCGCGTGTTTCGCTTGGCGATGCCGAGAAGATATCCAGCACTGGCGGGCGCAAGCCAACAGGTGCAATCATCGCCAGTGCACTAATGCAATCGGTGTAACGCGTCGCAAATTCAGCGGCAAGCCAACCACCGAGCGATAGGCCAACAAGCGCGGGTTGCTTGATGTCCAGGATTTCAATCAAATCGGTATAGTGCAGCACCAGATCTTCCATCGAGTCGATTTGATCGAGTCCGTCCGACCCGGCAAAACCTGGATGCCCCGGTACAAACACTTCGAAATGCTCCGCTAGCGCTTGGAAAAACGGCAGCCACGCCAGCTCGCCGCCGGCGCCATGAAGATATAAGATCGGCGGCCCAGAACCACCGGTCAACACTTGCGTGCTTTTGCCCCGTACGTCAATGCGTGTTTCGCGATGGTCCAAATGCCGTCCCCACTAATTGACCGAGGGCAGCATCGTGTCATTAGTTGGCGAAAAATGAAATAGTCCGGTCACGTGAATTCATTTTTGCGCCATGGGCTCGTCAAAATACAGCGCCCACCGACGAGGCCCTTGAGCAATGACAACTCGTTCGTGACAATAGGCGTCGTTGCTTCGACGCAAGGACTACATCATGTTAATTGACGGCAAGTGGGAAGGAGATTGGCAGAAGCGCTCACGCAGCGATGCCGACGGTCGGTATGTTCGCGAGTCATCGACGTTCCGACATTGGGTCACAGCCGACGGCAACCCAGGGCCAACGGGCGACGGTGGTTTCACGGCCGAGCCAGGTCGCTACCATCTTTACATCGCGCTAAATTGCCCATGGGCATGCCGCGCGCTGATCTATCGCAAGCTGAAAAAACTTGATGATGTGATATCGCTGTCGATCGCGGCGCCAGAGTTTACCGACCAAGGGTACGGTTTTCGCGAATGCGAAGGTGCGATAGTCGATCCGCTGCACAATGTGCGCTATGTCCATCAATTATATTCACACGCCGATCCCAAATTCACCGGCCGCCCGACCGTGCCCGTCCTGTGGGACAAGGCTAACGACACGATAGTTAACAACGAGTCCGTGGACATCATGCGGATGTTTAACAAGGCCTTCGATGCGTTCGGCGATTCAAGCCTCGATTTTTACCCGGCGGCGCTACAAACGGATATCGATGTAATGAACGATCGGATCTACGATGGATTGAATAACGGCGTCTATCGCGCTGCTTTCGCCTCATCCCAAGCCGCACACGAAGAAGCCGTGACCGATGTCTTTGCCTGCCTCGACGAACTCGAGTCGCGCTTAGATAACCACTCCTATCTCGTCGGCGATCAAATCACTGAAACCGACTGGCGCGCATTCGTCACCTTGATCCGCTTCGATGTGGCTTACCATGGTTTATTTAAATGCAACTTACGACGCCTAATCGACTACCCCAACTTATCGCGATATTTGAAACGCTTGTACGACGTGCCTGGGGTGTCGGATACGGTTGATTTCGATCACATTAAAAAAACTTATTACAGTGTCGAAAAACTGAACCCGGGCGGAATGGTCCCGCTAGGCCCGGCGCAAGTGTTTGGTCCGTACGCAAAATTGTAGCCTGACCTTGTTGCAACGATATGCTTCGGTCAATATCGCACACCGAGACAATCCGAACGTAACGGTGGACGAAAAGCTGAGTTCTGCTGCCATGTTCGTCGATCGTGGCGCTGTGGTCTAAACCCAAGGTAAGTTTGACGTTGCGACTCTATTAAACAGCGATGTGGCGTATGACGTCTAATTATCGATATTGATTGCAGGAGTAGCCTTAAGTAGCGTGTCGGCTAATTCGTCGAGATAGATCTCAATGTTGTCCAAAGTGCCGTCGAAGTCGTGTCCGGTCGGTTTAATGTCGCGCCCTACTTTGTCCTCGAAATAATCGGGTAAGCCGTCCGAATCAGAGTCTGCCGGCGGATGCCCTGCATAAACATTGTTGTCCTGTGGTTTCATATACTTCCATCGTCCCGATCGGCTCCGCAGCTCCTCAACCAAACGTTTGTCCGTGTTATCCCGCGGTAAAGCGCCAAATGACTCGAGAACCCGTGGGAGATTTTCCCTTGCCGGGACCGTAGTTATTATCGGTATACCAACGACAGAGGCTCTCAAGGGTCTAAATGGCGCCGCCTCTGCGATGACCTTCCCGCTCCCGCTTTTGACAATCCGTTCATCCGGTATGGAGTCGACTGGCCGTACGCCGGTAACAAGTCCGGGAACACCTAGCTCGATCTGTTTGCCGTATTTGTCCGTATAGATCGTGGCATCATGGCCGAAACCGTCGATCATTAGATTTCCTTTGACGTACAACGACATGCCGTTCTCAATTAACACTGGTGGTTTTAGCGCGTCGCTGATATCGAGATCTTCGGATAGCGTTTTCGTCTGCCTGCCCCCGATATCAACCGGGTTTTTTGGAACGCGATCGCTTGTGACATTGGCTGCAAGATCGGAATGTGTATTGCGGCCAGGTATGTAAAAGTTACCGATTACGTTACCTAACCCTTCGACAGCTGCAAACCGTGACGGATATTTTCCATAGTTATAGATTACGTTGTTTGAAAATTCGATCAGAAAATGTGGCTGACCTACCGTGTGATGCGCCAGTGGCATCCGCGAATGCCCATGCGTGTAAAAATTGTGATGCAATGACACGCGGTCGACGCCATTGCGTAGAAGGTTCGGCTGACCGTGATAGCGTTCCTTTTTTGAACCGCTATCGATGGCATCACCCATATGACTCCACTGGATAGTAATGTCATGAGCGTTATTTACGATATCAACCGCGCCATCTTTGAAAAAGCTAACAGAAACATGGTCAAGAACGACATCACTAGAATTGTCGATGGTGAATGCATCGCCCTTACGAGCTGCTTCTCTGTGCCTGATATGACGAATTACAACGTCACTTGAATCTTTTAGTACGATCGCGTTTCCTGCAAACGCAATTCCCCCTGGGGACGTTTGACCTGCGATATATACATTGGACGGGATCCGAACCGGAGTCTTCAGCGTAATGGTGCCGGACACGTCGAACACGATATAAGCACCGGAAAACTCCTTCGCTTTCAATAGGCAAAAACGGAATTCGCCCGGCATCGCTAGATACGATTTCGTAGCGTTACTATCGTCGGTCGTTTGTGTAACTCGGCAAACGATAGCGCCTCTCGCATGATGCGTCTCAGAGCCAAAACCTTCCGCCCCATTGAACGCGGGGATTGCCGTGCCTGGCGGTGACCACCAAAGAAGTAAGGCACATACAAACGGCTTAACACGAGCAATCATACGGGCTGTCAATTTTGTGTGTCTAATGTCGAATCGTTCGCCCTGGGTATTGGAGACTAGATTAACGTTACACGCGCTTGTCGATATCGAGGACCCAAGGTATTTTGTTTCGCATCAAGAGCAACTCAGCTTGTAGATTGACTCATGCGATTTGCAGCATGCCCCTGCGGTTACGTTAACCCGCCGTTACAATAACGCGATCGTTGGGCGGTCTCTAGCCTCTCCATGGCGCGCCCGGTCCGATTAGTGCTCTATTGGTCACACAGGACCGAGTACAGGAAGCACCAATGAGCATGAGCCTTAGCAACGGAAGAACAGGCGGGCTACCGATACCGTTTGCATTCAAGCTTTTACTCGTGGCGGCGGCCACTGGTGCCGGTCCGATATCGTGCTCATCGCCTGCCGCCGAAGCTTCCGGGTGAATTGATCCGTCGCGAATTTCGCACGCAGGCGGAATGCGATAAGTATATGTACAGTGTTCGGCGAGTGATCCAGCCGCATTGGGAAAACTGGGTGAAATATGACCCAGGGATCGACAGCTGCGTATTGCCGATTCTCGCTTATGAGAGTCTTCCGAAACTACGTGACGATAATGAATGGACGCTAGCCCCCAACGAGGGCAGGGTTTACGTTCAATTTTCGATGTACGTGCCGCAAAGTTTTATCGATCTCGATTAAAGCACGGCGGTCTTCCTGACGGCACGCGCACGGTCACGTTGATTCCGCCGTCCAAAGTTTGGCTGAGAGGCGGCGGGTAGCCTGAACTCCGGATGGATGGGTTTCCGCCAACGGCCCAATGGACGACATTCAGGATAACGATCGACTACACCGCCCGTCGATGGGAGTTTTTTGGCAACCGATGAGGGGGTAACGAACTGGACAGCGGCAACCAGTAATTTGCGGGCGCGACCGAGCTTGCAGCCACCGGTGATCGGCCATATGTCGATAATTTCGCCGCGCTGCTACACAGCACGAGCCGAAATCACCACGGTAGTTCAAACCATGCACCAACATTTTTCGGTTTCCGCTATTGCATTTTAGGTGTTGAGTAGCGGCGCGCCGCGTGCGCCCGTTGCTTGATAGCAAATTGTCAAACCGAAGGGGTGAGAACTATCCCGTGAGGACGACCGCAATAGCGGAAGCGCACAGCTTCCGTTAGCGGAACTCGAAGGCTACCAATCCGATCTGCATAAAATGACCTCCGGTGCCGGCAGCTTCACCGTCGATTTCAATCGCTATAACGTGCTCCCGGCACGGACTCGAAAGAGCTGGCGGCGGTATTCGAAAAAACTATCCCTCATTGATTTAATTGGTGAGCGGTCCTGGGATCGAACCAGTGACCGGCGCATCCATCATCGTTCGTGTATTTGCCGGTGTGCTTAACCGCCATATATATCGGTCGACTACGAAATGATGGATATTAATGGCTGCTGACACCAGCAGCATGCTCTCTACCAATCCAGCTCCCGCCCAGACGTACGCGTGCGGCCAGCAGTAAAACAAACCGTAACCGAGCAGCAAGCATTTTCCGTAGAAACTGAGCGCGTGAACAAGCCAAGCATGTTTGTTATCAGATTCACGCAGCCGTTCGCGCACGTGGTACACGATCACGATCGCCAAATATTGGAGTCCATGGGCTATGGTCGCGACTACGAAGCCATCGACGAAATCGAGCACTGTCCACCAAAGCCCATTCGACAACATGAGGACGAGACAAATCAGCGGTAGGAACTGACGTTTTTTACTATATATCCGCCAGGCGAGAACCGCAGGCACGACGAAAATAGCGGCGAATATCACGTCGGTGACCATAAACAACACGCTCGGCAAATACGTAATGGTTGCAAGAGTTTCGCGCGACACGAACCAGCCCAACCCCGAATCCGGAGCGCCGAGAAAAGCCCGGAGAAATGGCAACATGCATGTCCACCACAGCAACGTCTTTTCAGAGTTTGTCAGCCTGCAACCTGAGCGGAAGCTATACATTACGACCAGACCATAGGTCTGCGCAGCATAGTGGTAGGGCGACCAGGTCAAGCTCAAAGCCTGCAAGTGCTTGCCGAGAGTGTTCGGAACTAAAATGAACACCGTCAGTCCGAGGAGCGTGATGATCGGCAAGGCGAGGGTAACGAAAGGATGGTCTTGAAAGTAAATCGGTTTGCTATACAGGCGAACGGTGGAAGCGGCGAAGTGAGCACTGTTAACTAACAGAATTAACACTGCCAGGGTGAACATATCCATACCCTGTACAAGGGTCGGTCTGTAGAGAAACACGCCCGCTGCAAGAATGCTCCAAAGGCCGCCGACAATAACGTAGTCGAAGTAAGGATTAACGAAACAATTCCCAACAACATGCCGGGTCGCCAAAGTCTGGTTTGAAGCGCCAGGTGCATTCATTGAGGTTCGCGACCCAGAGCTTGAAGACTCCGGCGAGCCGGCACTAGAGTTGGATCCAGTGCTAAAGCCTGTCGATAGTTGCGCACGGCAGTTTCGACATCACCCTGCCTGAGTTGTGCGGTCGCCAAGTTGTTATAGGCGTCAGCAAATCCCGGTCGATACTGGATAGCAAATTGATTGTGGCTCTCGGCTTGCTCCAGGCGCCCTTGCTGTAGGTAAATGAGACCGAGCATGTAGTGGGCGACAAAATCGCTAGGTTTGCGACGTAGCGCCTCCTTAAATTCATGAACCGCCTCTTCGACATCACCTAACGAGTGCGCGACTATGCCAAGCCGACGATGTGCTTGATCATCATCAGGAGCGATGGCGATCGCAAGACGAAACTCCTTCAACGCCTTGTTGAGGTCTCCCTGGGCGAAAAATTTCTCGCCATTGGCAAGGTGGTTTAACACAATGCTAGGAAGCCGTGATTCAGACGATAGTTGATGTACCAATCCAGTAAGCAACGAGCAAAGAAATACCAACAATCCCAGCAAAAATACCATGTCGTACCAAGACTTGCGCTGCAACCCGTAGCGAACGTGCGCGACGAAGCCCTGTCCCTTGGGACTATCCACCATTGCCGATGTTGTCTCTCTGGTTGATACAGTAAATACACCCTAGCAAAATGTCACACTCGGTCAAGGTATCGACAACTGCATTTGCGCCAAACGGAAATTGGGTAAATGGTAAATGGGGTCGGAGTCAATTACGATACTTCGATGATTCGAAATCGAATTACCTGCGCGAATTACTGTCGTACTCTTGGATACGCGAGATCTAACCTTTCAGGACACACCCCATAGCCGATAGTAGAATATAAAACGGCTTACCGATCATTTCCCCGTTACACCACGTGACATGCACACTCTGCGACGGCCGGTTGGCTTTTCTGCTATTACGTTTCCTCAATTTAGTCGCTGTATTCTTACAATGTCGTTCTTGCTATTCGTAGCAAAAGTCTCAATCGTAATAACTTACTCCGACCCCTTTTTAAGGAATAAACATGGATAAAGATATTGATTTAATAACCCGAGAGTCGCGAATCAAGGTCACTTTGACATGGATAGCGTTCGCCATGCTGTGTGGTCACGGACTGGCCTATGCTGCTGGCGGCGCCGAGATCGATGCAGCGATCGAGGCGCTGGCCAAGCGTGTCACGTTATTAGAAGCAGCGTCCCGACCTCAGTCGGAACCGGAGCCAGATCCTAATCGGCCACCAAAACAGGACCCAGCGCTAACATCGCAGTCGGCCCCTGGCGTTTTGATATCGAGGCCGTTGAAATCTGATGCTGAGATCGACGCACTGCACTTTGTTGACTCGATGTACTACAAAGCAAACGACCCTAGGTCCGGTTTTTTTGACGAAACAATAAACGGTGCAAATTTCCCAATAATTGTGGGTGATACGCCGTCGAGCGCGCGTAATGATCGCCTTTCTGTACCGGCACCTACGACTGGCCGCGTGTATGCCCAATGGGATTTCTATGTGCCGTCGTCTTTTTACAAACTCTTCGAGAATTCCAACCTCGGGTGGAGTTCGATCAAGACATTTCGGATCTACAACAATCAAAAGCGGGATGTCAAACAGAATACTTCCGGTACGTTTACGCTAATTCCCAATCGGGGGGAAGTGTGGGTCCGTGACGCTGGTCATTACGAGGCAGAGGCAGATTGTCGGATCAAGTATCTGCCACCGGCGGACACGTGGGCCACACACCGAGTCACGAAGGATTACGACAACTTAATGATCGAATTCACGGCAACTGTTAATGGCAAGGTTGTCGCCGAAAGGCAATGCAAAATGTCTTACCTGACACCTATCGACAATATCGCGGCACTCATCCACAGCACGAGTCGTGACCTTGGCAGGGGGCAGGACAGGCCGACGTTCTTCGGGTATCGGAACCTGGTGTTGGGTGTTGAGTAGCGATCCCGTGGAACATGATCCAGGATGCTGGAAACGCGAGGCTTTGGGCGAGGGAAACAGGGGGCAGACCACCTTTCCTCAGAACCTAAAAGGTGATCGGCCTCCTGCCTTCCGCATTTCGAGTATCCTTCAACGGGTACTCAGTCAGGTAGAGGACAGGCAATGACGTCAAGATTCATCCTCGCAACATTTCTGTACGGATCGTTGCTCGCCTGCGGCCAACCTGATCGCAACCCACAAGCAGAGGTACCGCAGCCAAAAGAAATCATCGATCTCGGCGCACTCGTCACGGAGGATCTACCACAGCGATTCTGGGGTAAGAAACTGATGGCAGACTTCGGCTTTACGGAATCGAACTCGTTTAACGTCATCCCGTGGAAGTTCGGACCGGTGTCCGGTTCGGACGCATACTACACCTTGTTCAATCATGCCGGCCCGCACGTGGACGCACCGAACCACATGGGACTTGGCGGCGGCCTCGACAGTTACTCGATCGAATCGTTCGCTGGCCCCTTGAAAGTGTTCGATTTCAGCGATCTTTCGGTTGGCAGATCGATTACCCAAAAGATGGTCGAAGATCGGGGAATTGAATCCGGGGATATCGTCGTAATTTACACAGGGTTTACGCCACCGCGCTCCGATACCGAGGTGCCGGAAACCATCGCATTAACGTACGAAGCGGCCGAATACCTGGCGAAGATTCCCGTACGCGCGTTCGGCACAGACGCCTTCAGTGTCTGGAGCATGACCGACAAGACGCCGGTGAATGCCGAATCAGAGGCCGCGAGAGCGTTCCCCGCCCATCACGCCTTTCTTTCCCGCGGTATCGCGATTTATGAACAATTGGTCAACGTCGAGCGGCTGTTGGGTAAACAACGCATGTATTTCGTTGGTGCGCCGCTGAACATTCAGGACGGCGACGGCATGGGCGTGCGGCCTGTGGTGTTGGTTTACTGAATTTTTCTGCTGAGTCTAATGAAAACGTTTCCGCGGAAACGTTTTTGGGATATTTACTTATTAGGGGCTCATAGAATACCCCCCCAATTGAAGCACCTCGGTGACAAATCGATCGCGGGGATAGATTCGCAAACAAAGGCTTGTTTGCTCTCCCCTGCGGGGCGCACTGCGTGCGTCCAGATTGCTTTGCGCAATCTGTCGAACCAGAGGGGTGAGAATCAATCCTTGGGGACACAAAAAATTAAACCCGCCAGTGTGTGGGATCGTGCTAGACAGATCGCGGGGATAGATTCGCAAACAAAGGTTTGTTTGCTCACCCCTGCGGGGCGCACTGCGTGCGTCCAGATTGCTTTGCGCAATCTGTCGAACCAGGGGGGTGAGAATCAATCCTTGGGGACACAAAAAATTAAACCCGCCAGTGTGTGGGATCGTGCTAGACAGATCGCGGAGATAGATTCGCAAACAAAGGCTTGTTTGCTCACCCCTGCGGGGCGCACTGCGTGCGTCCAGATTGCTTTGCGCAATCTGTCGAACCAGGGGGGTGAGAATCAATCCTTGGGGACACAAAAAATTAAACCCGCCATAAGGCGGGTTTATTTTTTTGGCGTCCCCAAGGGGATTCGAACCCCTGTTGCCGCCGTGAAAGGGCAGTGTCCTAGGCCTCTAGACGATGGGGACATGTTGTCCAATAACAGTGGGCTGGTTTTACGAGCCCGACGTTTGGTCGATCTACACGTTTTAGAGCCGTGCAGGTCCGCGCTATTGCCGCTGAACATCTGTTTGTAAATCAATGAGATGCGATTGCGTTGGCAAAACCGAGTGGCGCATTCTAACGGTTTTTGGGGTTGTCCACTAGTACGCGTGGACCTGCACGAGCGCAGCCGCAAATCGTGGCTCGATTCACACACGATTCTAGTCGTTAAAGTTGGATCGGATCGCCTGCTCTGCGTACCGGCGGTTTTATGATTGGCCGCCCTTTTCTGAGCTTCCCGATCCCGTAGCCTTGCTTGAAGGACGCTTTGACGACAATGGCATATTTCAAGCGCCAACCGGATATGAGCGCAACCGCGCCGCCAAGGAAGGTGCCCCAACTCCCGAGTTCGAATGCGAAGGTCATTAATACGCACAGCAACGGCACAATGCAGCCGGCGATGATGAATTCGCGGTGCATTTTCGTTAGCGCCTGCAATGTCCCTGCCGGCGCCTTGCCGCGCGCTAACGCGTCGCGGTAGGCAAACCACATCCATAGCCTCGCAGCGATAAATAGGGTGAATAATCCGGGCATCCACAGTGCTGCTGAATTCATTCCTTGGAAAAACATCATCGCGATAGCGGTCCCTTCGACCAAACCGGTTGAGATGATCAGCGGAACAATGGCCGGTTCACGCCACGCCGGTATGCCGGCCGCCGCTTTCAATATACGGGCTTGGCAATAGAGGAAGACGAAGCCGAGGACTGCAGCAAACGCCAGCAGCATCACGGAATGCATTAGCGCCCCGGCGATTGTTACCGGGAACAGCACCGTTCCGACCGAGCCCTCTCGGGTCATCCACGATGTCTGCGGATGAAAAAAGACATGCAAGAAACGCCACGGTCGGCCAATCTCTAGCCACACCATCAACAGACCAAACCCAACCAATACGAGCGCCACTAGCGCCAAGGCCAACGGTGCGGCCTGCGGCGCGGCGAATATTGCCATCATGAGCAACAGCGCGCTACCGCTTCCGCCGAACATAAAATTGAACGCCGCGCGCCAGTCCCAGTTTGTCTGTAATTTCGATCCGAAGCTTATCGTCACTTTTCATTCCATAAGTAGTAAAATCCGGTTTCGGTACCGAGTTCTTCGTGCATTTGAAAATAGGTATTCTCGGCCAACAATTCCGATACGTTGCTGTTCTCGTCTTCTATATCACCGAATTGCAGTGCGTTGGCGATGCAAGAGTTGACGCACGCTGGCGTCGCCTCGGGATCTACTCCTGGAGTTAAACCCTTCGCCGTGCCCTCATCGATCCTGTCGGCGCAAAACGTACATTTCTGCGCAACGCCGAGGCGACCTTCATCATGCCGCAAGGCCTCTGTCAGACTTGGTTTTTTACCGTAGGCAAATCGCGCCTCGTCGACTTTGTAACGCGCGTCATACGGACATGCCACCATGCAGTAACCGCAGCCGATGCAAAGGTCGTAGTCGATGGTAACAATACCGTCGTCGCGCTGCGCGGTGGCCTGACTTGGACACACATGCATGCATGGTGGATCGGCGCAATGTTGGCAACCGACCGGCATAAAGATACGTTCGACATCGGGGAATTCACCCATCTCGACGTCCAAGACCTTACGCCATTGGATCTCAGGCGGCGTTGCGTTGGTATGCTTGCACGCCGCAGTGCAGGTTTGGCAGCCGACGCAACGGTTTAGGTCGGCCGTCATTACATAGCGCGTCATACTAGCTTCTCCACTTTTTTAACCGCAGCTTTTGTCGCATCAATGCTCGAACCATGGCCATCGAGGAAATCCGGGTGCATGGGAACGAGCGCGTTTAAACTCGGCACCTTAAGGTCCTTCGCGAATGGCATCTTCCAATGGCCGAACTGGCCAATCATAACGATCACGTCTTCGCGAATGCCCTGGCGCAAGCGTGCCTGACCATGGGCCTTGCCGACTGGTGAGCTGACTTCCATCCAGTCGCCCTCCCCGATCCCCAACTCCGCGGCCTTATTCGCGTTGATCAAAATGCCATCGTGCCCGGCGACGTTGCTCGCCACCTCGTGAATAAATTGTAAGCTGGTGTTGCCGCCCCAGGCGTATTGCATGCTACGAGCGCTCAATAGCCAGAACGGGAAATCAGTGGCCTTCACATCGTAATTTTTCTCGATGATGTTGTCCCACAGTTTGTTCAGATCCTTCCACGTCGGTAACGCTTCGTATTCTTCAAGCTGCGTGTCCCACCAATCGACGCCGTTTTCGTGTAAGCGGTTGGCAAGTTGTTGGCCAACTCGCAGGATCCGTTCTTGGTAAGGCAATTCGAAGCGCAGGCCCTGATCGACCAACTTCGGATACAGGTACCAATTGATGCTTGAAAACGGCCGAACCTTGTAACCCTTTTCTTGGAACCATTCGAGATCGTTGACCTCCTTGCCATCGGTCAGATCCGCACTCGCCGCCTTACACACAGCGTCCCAAATTACATCCGGTTCGTGTACCGTCGTTGGATCGAGCGAGTAATCGTAACTATCGGTTTTCAACGGTATACCGCAGGCACCCACATTGATCATGTCGTTGTAGGCCTCGAGGATGCCAACCCTGCGTGCGAGTTCATTACAAATCCAAGAGAAATCTCTGGCTTCGCCCTGTGGTTCAACCACTTTCTGCCGCAGCACCCAACCCTCGGCTTCCCATTGCTGCTCAAAATAGTGTTGCCCACCGACGCGGATCAATTGCGTCGACTCGAGGTCGATCGCCTCGGGCAGCATCAGGTCTGCGAAATGGTTGGTTTCATCCTCGGTATAGGCGAACGAGACCATAAAGGGAAATTGCGCCATCGACTCACCGAGACGTGAGGTCTCCGAAAACGATATCGATGGATTGCATTTATAGACGAACCACACATCCGGTGGCTGCGGTTTCGCCCACGACTCGGCCGCGCGGCCTTGCAGACGCAACCAGGCAATCGAAGTCGATCCGAACAAGCCGGAGAACATCGAATCCCCGACCATCGGTGTTAACAGCTTATGAGCGTGCCGCATTTCATTCGCTTGCAACCAATTTTCTTTATCGGTTGGGTTGAATGGAAAATGCATAAACCCGTCTTCGCCCGGAAAGACGTTGGCCATGCGATCCCAGTCGGGTCCGGATATGATCGTCGTGCTACCGAGCATTCCGCCCGGCACTTCGAGTGCACCGACAAGCACCTGCATCACGGTGCGTGCCCATACGCATTCGTAGGCGCCCCAACCGTTGTTCACCGACTTACCTAGGACAACCGTGACCGGCCGAAACGGCAGCACGCGCCCTTCGACCTCATGTGTTTCGCCGATACAGGCGGCGCCCAGAAACTCATTGGCGATGCGCCGCAGAGTATCCGCTGGTACGTCGGAGATCTCAGCCGCCCACTCTGGCGTGTTTTCGCGAACGTGCGCTTTAAGTTTTTCGTGTGCGGTCGTGACTGACGTATCCGTATGCGTCCACGTCTCGTCGTCCGCACCGACCTCGATCGCGTGCGGGACGACGAAGCTTCCTTCAATCGCTGGATCGGTGTTTGGCGTATCGAACGGCACCGGTCCATTGATCTGCAGATCCCATATCAGCGGTTTCTTGGTTTCCGGATCGCGCAGGTAATAGCCGTTTGGAGCTACCAAATAAGGTGAAGAGGTCGTGTGTTTGAGGAAGTTGATATCGAGTTCATCGGCCGAGTGCTCATGCAACAACACGTGGAGCATCGCATACAGCACGGCGCCATCGGTCTTGGTCTTGATTGGCACCCATTCCGTTGCCTTAGCGCCGGTCACCGATAGATGTGGTTCGAATTGGATCCGCGTCCATCCCCGCGCCCGCGCATTCGCTTGGCGGTACACAGCGGTCACGCCGCCGGAGGCGTCGATATTGTTGCCGAATGAAATAACGTATTGGGCGCGTGGCGTATCCGGCATCACGGTGAAGGCCTTGTGCCAGAGTTCGCCGTACATGTGTTCACTGTGATAGCACTTCACCGTACCACCGGCGCCGAGACTGTTGTCGTACGGTCCCCAGGCCCCGAGAAACGCACTGAGCGTGCCGGCGTAATAAAAGGGTGTGGCTGCGCCGCCGGTCGTAAAAGCGAATCGCGGATCACCGTTCTCGTCGAGGAGACCCTTTTCCCGAGTCGCCTTCATCTTTTCCGCGATCAAATCGAGCGCCTCGTCCCAAGTAGTCTCAACCCAACCCGGATCTTCGTGCCGGCCTTTTTTGGGGTTAGTGCGTCTCATTGGCGTAAGAATGCGATGCGGGTTGTACACCTTCTGCACCAGGCCGTACGGCTTAACACAAACCTTGCCTTCGGCCGGATGGTCTTTATTGGCAGCGAAATTGGGCTCAACCTGTGTCGCGATGCCGTCGACGACTTCTACGGTAAGCAGATCAGGACCGTTGACACATTGGTAGCAATAAGTGGGGACTTTTTTCTTATTTTTGACGGGTGTTTCAGGACGAGCTGACATATGTTTCCTCCTCACCAACGGACCGCGGCGCTCCGGTCTTAATCCTCGTGGAAATTACTTTAACATTAAAATAGATTTGTTTTAAGATTAAAATATCACGCTGCCTTGTGGCTGTGAGTATAAGGCCCTCCGCACGCAAAATGGGCGCCGCGGCGATTGAAGGATGACGGATAAGGTAAGTATCCGATACGACGGGAATAAAGAATGGTGGAGCCAGGCGGGATCGAACCGCCGACCTCCGCAATGCCATTGCGGCGCTCTCCCAGCTGAGCTATGGCCCCATGCGCGAGCAGGCAGTTTAAGGTGCTTGGTGAAAAAGTAAAAGCTGGAATAAACCTTTGCTTTTTCAGCTCTTTAGCGGCTACTCGTTCGAGGTCGCGCAGACTACGTTAGGCGCTATTAGGTGTCAAGCAACCGCACGCTCAGCGATGTAAATAAGTGCTGCATCGAGACGCTCCAAGCAACGTTCACGGCCAATCAGTTCGAGCGTGGTGTCGATCGAAGGCGACGCAGACGACCCCGTCACAGCGACGCGCAGGGGCTGCGCAACTTTGCCCATCTTCATATCGAATTCTGCCGCCGTCTGCTCAACGATGTCTTTAAGCTCTGTTCCATGCCACGTCTCAACGGCGGCGAACTTTCCTTGGATCGCCTTTAAAGCGGGCCCGATAACCGGCCGCAGATGTTTCTTGGCGGCGGCTTCATCGCGTATGAATTCACCGTAGAACATATGGCTTTGCTCGGCAATCTCGACCAAGGTCTTCGCTCTAGTGCGCTGCGCTTCAACCGCCGCGGCGATATCCGGGCCTTTGTCGAGCTGCAGCTGCGCACTCTCGAGGTATGGTGCGGCCAATGCCAGCAGCGCTGCCGGTTCAGCGTTTTGTATGTACTGTTGGTTCAGCCATAAGAGCTTGTCCCAATCGAAGGTTGCGGCTGATTTGTTTAAGCCATCGAAATCAAACGCGTTGATGAGTTCAGCGCGGGTGAATATTTCTTGATCGCCATGTGCCCAGCCGAGGCGAGCTAAATAGTTCGTGAGCGCATCGGGTAGGAATCCCTGTTCGCGAAATTCGAGCACGCTCACGGCGCCATGGCGTTTCGACAATTTTTTACCGTCCGCGCCATTGATCATCGGTACATGCGCATAAAGCGGACGCGGCGCATCAAGTGCTTCGATGATGTGAACTTGGCGCGGTGTGTTGTTAATGTGATCGTCGCCGCGGATGATATGGGTAACGCCCATGTCGATATCGTCGACGACAACCGTCAGATGGTAGGTTGGCGTACCGTCGGAACGCGAAATTACAAGGTCGTCGAGTTCTAAATTGCTGGTCGTTATATAGCCGTGCACTTTATCCTCGATCGCTACCGCACCTTCTCGCGGCGTCTTCAAGCGAACAACCGGCGCAATACCCTGAGGCGGCGCACCTATTCGATCTCGACATCGACCGTCATAGCGCGGCTTCAGTTTTTGCGCCATTTGCTCTGCGCGCAGTGTTTCGAGGCGGTCTTTTGAACAGTAACAATGGTAGGCCTTATCTTGCGCGAGTAATTGCTCAATCACTTCGCCATAGCGATCGAAGCGTTGCGTCTGAAAATACGGCCCTTCGTCGTAGTCGAGGCCAAGCCATTCCATGCCCGCAAAAATAATATCCACCGCCTCCTGGCTTGAACGCGCGCGGTCGGTGTCTTCGATGCGTAGGATAAACTTACCACCCACTTTGCGCGCGTAAAGCCAATTAAATAAGGCGGTGCGTACACTACCGACGTGTAGGTAGCCGGTAGGGCTGGGTGGGAAACGGGTAACGACGGACATGGCGT
Organism: Gammaproteobacteria bacterium; assembly: GCA_021773835.1. Classification (GTDB taxonomy): domain Bacteria; phylum Pseudomonadota; class Gammaproteobacteria; genus UBA11873. The sequence goes on along the minus strand of JAJFJQ010000062.1, from coordinate 254,819 downwards.
GCTGCTGTGTTTGAACGAGGGCGAATTATAGGCAATTCCACTGCTGTTTAATGCTCGAAACAAAAAAAATCCCGCTATAAGCGAGATTTTTTGTTCTACGGTATCGAGCTGCTTACTGTCTTCGTCCCACCCTCGCCAACATGGCAATCGCAGGTAGGAACAACCACACAGCAGCAGGCAACGGGACAACAGTTATACCGCTTACAATAAGCTGACCACGAATTTCCCCGCCCGTCCAATTTTCCGTATGGATATTGACGTACCAGTCCGTCACGTCCCCTACGATGTGTTCTTCCATGTCGGTAAGTGAGTTCGTCGTAAGAGAGGCGATCTTGCCCGCATCCAGGATGGCCGAGCCGACATAGGAACCGGCCGTCGGGCTACCGGCCCTAACGCTCTCACTAACAAGCGTTTGCACGACTCCGCCCCCCGCACCGGGTGGTGCCAAATGAAAATGGGAGACGGTCTCGTCCGAGGTAAGCCCGCCGAACGAGATGAACCATTCAAGGACACCCGTATCCGTATCCAGCAACGCGCTAACGAAGCCGCCGCCGAAGTATGGATCAGGCACGGTTGACGTCATTGCTTGGTCGTCATCCATAAAGCCGGCGAATTCCCACATCGCTGCATTGGCAGCAACCGGTAACGATAAGGCGATGCTTAAGACCAACGCCCTGGTAAAATTAGTCATGTCTGTGCTCCCCGTCACACTATTGTAACTATACCTGGTGAGTACCCGTGGCTGAGAACTGGTTCAATAATTATTTCGGTAATAATTCACAATTATTGAGCGTTTAGGGCGCAGCGGCCGCGCGGAGCTCGGCACTAGATGAATTTGACCGCCCCCTAGGCCCAACCTAGAATGCCGGCTCCAATTCGGGGCGATTAGCTCAGCGGGAGAGCACTGCCTTCACACGGCAGGGGTCACTGGTTCGATCCCAGTATCGCCCACCAATTAAATCAACGCGTTAACCTCCTTTTCGCGTTTATCCAAGTCTGCACCGTGACCAAATCGTGACTCAGCATCCAAGACTGAGACCGCGGCGCGCACAGTTTCCGGTGCCAAATGGGCGTAGCGCATCGTGACGCGGATATCCGAGTGCCTCAGCAGCTCGGCGACAGCCCGGATTGAAACACCCGCCTGCACCAGCCACGCGGCACAACAATGGCGTAAATCGTGGATCCGAAAATCCTCGATCCCGGCCGTGGCGCACGCAGTTGCGAACGAGCATTTCACAGATGCAACGCGTTCGCCGTCCTTGTGCGCGAACACCCAGGACGACGAGGGACAGTTTTCCCGTCTGAACGCATCGCGACGTACCAAAGCGGCTTTCGCGGTTGCGTTCAATGGCACGCTCCCAAACTTGCCGTTCTTCTGATTCGCCCCGCGTAAGTAGACCAGCCCCTCATCAAGATCGACCCGCTGCCACTCCAGGTTGAGCATCTCGCCCCGGCGCATGCCCGTGTGCAAAGCCAGTTCAAGAAAGTCGACCAAATATTTCGCTCGGCTTTGCTTACGCGCCGCCGCGATCAATCGGTCTGCTTCCTGCCGACTTAGCCAACGTAGCCGTCCTTCCGGCGGCTGCAGCAGACGACCCATTATTGGGTTCGGTAACTGCCACTCCAGGTCCCGCTTTGCCCAATTGAGTGCCGCGGATAAGAGGCCCAGTTCCCGATTTATAGTCGCCGGCCCTACGTGCTTGCTTTGGCGATGCTCAATATAGGCTCGAACGTCTCGGGGACTTAAAGACCGAAGATCATGCTCACCGAAAAATTCGCGCAATCTCGCGACTAGGTATCGATCGCGTTCATGACTGCGTTTCTTAGTTGCTGTCGCCTTTAGATAAGGCACCATCAACTCCGCGAACGTTCGGCTCGGCTCTTCGCCCCACTGCCCTGTTCGGAACGCTTCAAGCTTCCATTTGGCTTCGAGCGCTTTTGCCTCCTTATGGTCCGTTGTTCCAGTAGTTCGTCTAACTCTTTGTCCGCTTGCATCGACGTAAGACGCCCACCAAACGGTACTGTCTTTGCGACGGTATGGCATACGTTTTCCTCTCGGTTACGCACACCCGGCCCCGTGCAGGTCTTATTATCAGGCGTCGTGGATTCGGGGTCCAGAAAACGCTCGAGGTCGACTCTTCTGATTCGAACAGAGCGACCAACCTTGCAAACCGGTAACGATTTCGCAGCGATAAGCCGGTGAACAGTCCGGGCTGAGACGCGTAAATGTTCTGCGACTTCAGGTATCGTTAACAGTATGGTTTCGGCCATTCGCAGGTTGGTTAAGTGTGCTTAACGGGAGCTTACGAGGGACGCACCGGATCCGCTGCAGTAATTCAATTCAACGAAGTGCGTAGTTTTTTCAGGCTGCGTGTGTCCGCTTCACGAACGATATCGCTACCCGCAATAGGCTGCCGTGATTTGCTCGCGCTCATGGCCCAATTCACGGCTGATCGTTAGCCGCATCTCTCTATCGACTACCCGTTGCTCAAACATCAGCGATGCCTTTGCCGGGCCGCCGGCCGCGGGGCATTTCCAACCAGTTAATTCTTCGTATCGATTCTGTGCGTAGGCGTGCCGTAGTCCATGCATATTCGACAGACCAGCGCGCACGGTGTCGCGCTCGTAGATCCGCATCTGCTGGACATAATTTCGATTGCTCGGTATTAACGAGCCAAGACCGGCGAGTTGCCGCGCACGATCGAGCACGTCTCGCTGCGCTTCTGTCCGGATCGGGATCGCACGATCCTTACCGCCTTTCGTCCAACTTGGTTTCAGAACGATGTGGTCACCGCGGTCGGCGAAGCTCGGTTGAATCTTCATCGCCTCTTCTCGACGCAATCCGAAAGCTTGCTGAAGTTCGAGGCTCATGCGGACGTGCGCATCTACGATCTTTTCCAATTGCGATTCGGTAACCGACTTAGCCTTCGATTCATCGGCAATGAATCGTCGATCCGAGATCCCATAGTGATCGTTGCTACGTGCAACGACATTCTGCTTATCGGCCTTGTGCGCCCACCAGCGGATCACGGCCATGCGGTTCTTAATGGTTCCGATCGACAAGCGCTGATCAAACCAATGCTTCACTAACGCATCGATATGTTTCGGTTTCAAGGAACGCTCGCTCATCTTGCGATATCCGAGCTCGTGCAATTCATTCGCGATCAAAGTCAGCATGCGTTCGCGATTCATCTGCGTCGCATAACTCCCTTCGCGGGAATGCCGACACAGCATTTTCAGTTGGTAGTTCAGGCTTCTCACAGTGCTTCCGATTTTCGGTAAGTGTTTCCGACTTTCCTGACAGCCGAAGCTGGCAAGACCGCTACAGCGGAGCAGTCATGGGGCACCAGTCCCAGTCAACCTAAAAGCGCCTGGTTACAGGCAACGCGAGCTTTCCTCTGTTGAAGAAGTTCTCGCGCAATCCAACGATCCCGTTTCCGGGTGAGTTTCGACAATGGTTAAACACCTCCTTTTAAGATTGCAGCGGCTAACTGCATTAAAAAAAATGAGCACTAAGCAACATTCGCTAAACGGACGCTCGATGATTGAATCGCTGGCAACTGCCGGCGAGGATGGACGCTCCGATTGGTTTGTCATTTGCTTGAAGATGGACCGCGGCTTGCGCCGATGCATCGGTTACACGGTCCGACGATGCCTTGGTTGCCACTTTGCCGTAGTGGCCACGGATAAAATCGTTCACGCCGGATGAGTCTAGACGGGCGCGAAGCTGGCATCCGGATAAATCAAGTCACCGACGTGCGGGGTTCCCACCGTAATTCGCGGGGCATTCGTGCACAGTTCAGGAATCGGCCCAGCGGGCAAGGCCCAAGGCACCGATTTCGTCCGCGTCACTACTGCGCTTCGCTTGTGTAGTGACGCGGACCTTCGCTCAACGTCGGCGACTGCAGCGTGTCGTAGACACAAACACGTTGCATTGGCCCTAGGCCAATGCTCGTGGGCCCGGCGCGCCGGCGGGTACTCCTCCCATCTACGAATTCTAGAGTCACTATCTTGATGCCGGCGGCATCAACCTATTGACTTTAAGATGTCCGTCTAACGATTTGTTATTTTCTCTCTGGTCCAACGAATACCGACTAAGCCGTCACTACCAAATACGCCATCGGAATAAAAAATCGTCGATCCACGGTTAAGTGTCGATATTCGACAGGTGGTTACTTTTTGCTCAATTGGAGCCCAGGGCACCAACCTATTGACTTTAACTAATACTCGCAACGTCTTGTTGTGGCCGATGCGATCCAATAAATTCGCTCTAAACCGTGCGTTCCTATTGCCTTGCGGATATCGCCGTTTTTCGTACATACGCACGCACGAGCGTCCGCCGTACAGGTCGGCGACGTCACTAATTCGTTGTGTGGTTTGACCTACCCGAGCGCTGTCGGATGTTGAGCAATCTCTTGACCAACGCGCTGTCTGGGTCGACCGGCTCAATCGGATAAGCGGTACCAGCGGCACTACGCGCGTTAATGCCAGGTCGACCGCGGCCTTACATTGTCGTTGACGCGCTATCGTCAGCGCACCCTCCGGGGCATACGTGCCGACGCGTGCACATTTAACCAATCCACGTAGATAGGCAAACGGTGTCGTTTTGATGACACCCTTTTTGATACTCGCCGCGAGTTCGTCGAGAAACTGCTGCGCCAACTCGTCAGCAAGCCCCACCAGCTTCGCGCGAGCTTCTCTGCATTCGATCGGCAACATAGCACTCGGGTATCCAAGATCACGTAAATCCCTACCGCCACTTATAGTGGATCCGCGAGCGCCTTTTCCGGGGTTGCGGTTTGATAGTGGTGGTGATTCTATTTGGGTTTTAGTGGTGTTTCTGGGGTTGTCATGGGCACCTGATGCCCATGACCCGGTGTACTGTCATCGTTGTCAGAGGCTGGTGACAATTTGTCACCCCCTAACAGTTGCAGGCGATAGCGATTTGACGAACATCAGCCGTTCGCACGATAACGCGATTCTGAAACCATCAGACCCTGAGGCTGGAAGTCATCCTGAGGTGATGGCGTGTGGTTTGTACTGGTGAATCGGCGCGCACGTCGTAGCGCACGCTCGGTGTGTCACTAGTCTCGCTCAGATAATCGACTCAGCCTGCTGCGCGGTTGGTCGCAAAACCCACCGCCGAGCCCAGAATCGCGGCGGGCTCCTTCATACTTTCCTGCCACAACAGCGATTCCATCATGATGTGCAGTGGTTGATCCTGCACCGTCAGCTCGTAAACCGGTTCGTCATACGAGGCATGGTTATGCACGGCCCAGCCCGGCGCAGACACCATCAGGTCGCCAGCCTCCCACTCGTAACGCTGACCTTCGACTACGCTGTAGCCGCTTCCCCGAAAATAATAGTTGATTGCCGAAGACACGTGGCGATGCGGCCGGTCGATAATCTTCGGTGGTCTGATCGTAATGGTTGCGAAAAAGTTGGGCGTGGTGCCGTTGGAGCGGCCGGTCATCGGGTTATACATGAGATACAGGCGCCGGCCAGTGTACTCGCTGCCTAGCCCGGCCAGTTGGTCGAGTTTTTCCTGTACCACCGCCCACGGCCAGTGCAATGCGCGTGAATCGACCTGTGACGGACTGATCAGCGTCTCGTACGGCATCAGGTGTGCACCATCGTCACCGATCGCGAAGGTGCCGAATGGGCTCTGACCACGGTTATTCGCACTTGGTGTGGATGCCGCTGCCAATTCGAGACTCGCGCCGGGCAATGGATTCTCTTCGACCAAATGGACCCGTAACATCTCCAATAGCGGCGCGTTCGAATAGGTCAGCCTAACCTGCACGTCTTTGGAATCGTTGACATGTCTGTAAGGCGAGTAAGAAGGTATGTTCCACACGTCGTATTGCGAGAAATGGACCTGCCGTGCGCCGACCACGGTCGTACCGGCCCCGCGAATACAAAAATTGACCTGTGTCGAATTGTGCCGGCCGAGCGCGGTTTGCTCACCTGGCAGCAACACCTCCAACATCACACGCACTCCCGGATTGAGCCCGGGTGTTGCTGGATTAGCCGATGGGTGGATAAACTGCACCTGACGCCGACCGTTTTCGGGCACTGAAATATCGCACAGACGCTCAATCTCCCGTTCGATGACAGCGCGCCGGATTGTCAATGGTGGCCAATCCTCGCCCGGGCGCGCAGCGTCGGGCGTGACAGTCCCAAGCGGTTTCCCGCTCTCATCCGCGATAACTGGTTCAGCGTTGTTCATATCGGATTTCCCTCGTGGCTTTGACCGTCAGCCACCTTCAGTATTGTCAAATATGGAAGGTACCGGAGCACCAATGTCTAGGGCGTTGACCAATAAGGCGTGGCTCGTATAACGCGCCATAACCATCATCACGGCAATGGTCTTGACGTGGCCAAGGTCATCGCAGAGCGCGCGCCGCCATAGCGTAATATTTTTGCCATCTGCACGTACGGCTTCGATCACGAAACGCTGCATGCGCTTTTCGCTCTCGCTAAGTGTGTCATGCCGTTCAGGTGCGAGTGCTTCTACGGCGGCCACCCATTTACGTCCGAAACCGGACTTGACGCTAAGGCGTTCGTGCTGATTCTTTTCGTAGGCTACGGCCTTCATGGTCGCAACCGTCAGTGCGATCAATTCGACCGATTTTAGATCGAGTTCAGCCTTCGCTGCGTCTGTAAAAAGTATGAACGCCATCAGCGCGTCAGGCTGGTGCGCCGTTGCGGAGAAGAATTCACCGAGGTAACCCAGGCGCTCGAACTTGGCGCGGAGAGAATCGGCAATATCTTCACGCAAATCCTCGAAAGGAATTCGCGGAACGTCCTGATTAGTCGTCATCGATGCCAAGGCATAATGCTTTGCTTGCTAAGTAATTTAGCATACTCTCGTCAATTGTATAGCTACGGAAGAACGGGCCTGCTCGTTCACCCGGACTAAAGTCTGAGGCCAGCCAAGGGAACTGCCATGTTCATGAAAAGCACCGACGAGCATTTTCGTCCATCGATTGTGAACGCGATTGTTGCGCCGCGACCAATCGGCTGGATTAGTACGGTCAATGCGCTTGGCGGACCAAACCTTGCACCGTTTTCCTACTTCAACGCGATCTCGACCTCACCTCCAATGGTCGCATTCTCCGTCAACGGTGCCGCAGACCGGGAAGAAAAGGACACGCTCGCCAACGTGAGAGTGGTACCTGAATTTGTCGCCAATTTTGCTTCCTACGCCCTACGCGAAGCTGTGAATGTCACCTCTGCTACTGCGGCGCCCGGTGTCAGCGAGTTTGAACTTGCAGGTCTCGAGTGCGCTCCAGGCGTCACAGTCGGGGTTCCGCGCGTCAAAGCGGCGGCCGCCAATCTAGAATGCAGAGTCGTCCGTATCGTCGATCTACCACCCAGTCAGCCCGGTGAACGCCATTCCGCGTTGGTTGTCGGACGCGTGGTCGCAGTTCATGTCCAAGACGTCCTTCTGACCGAGGATGACCGTTTCGACACCGTGGAAGCAGCGCCGATAATGCGGATGGGTGGCGCCACTTACGCCCGTCTCGGTGAAACCTTCGAGATGAAGCGGCCAGGTAGCAACTAGGGCTCGCCTAAGTTCATCTTCACCGCTGTTGCCCCTGCTAGGATGCCGCTGATTGCGCAGCCGGAAACCACTTTCCTGCGCTCGGCGACCACTTCTTTCAAGTAATGCGCATCGTCCGCGTCAGTCTGAACTCGCTCTGAATAAATACTTTGCTTACTAAGTATTTTGCGCTAGGCTGTATCAAACCCGTGAGCGTTAACGCTGGCACCTTAGGGCGGTTCGGCTGCAGGATATTCTCGTCATTTTCGCCCGGTCCACTGACGCTGCGGAGTTATCAACCCGACGCCAGTGGTCGCGAGGGACGAGCAAACAATGGGAGACTATGCAGTGAGTAATCAAATCGATCTGGCCGGGCGCGTCGCCATGGTTACCGGCGGCGGTCAAGGCATCGGACAGGTTTTCGCGCACGCATTCGCCGATGCCGGCGCCGCGGTTGTCATCGCGGAGCGTAATGCTGAAAGCGGGGAGCGAGTAGCTACGGCTATCCGCGCTGCGGGCGGCGAAGCCCTGGCCTGCCAAACCGATGTCGCACAGGCCGATTCGGCGAACGCTGCAGTTACTGCAGCTGTAGCGGCATTCGGTCGCCTCGACATCCTGATCAACAATGCCGGAATTTTCTCGACTATTAAGATGCGCCCGTTTACTGAAATTCCACTCGACGAGTGGGACCAGGTACTACGCGTCAACATTACCGGACCATTCCTGATGGCGCGAGCCGCCGCTCCGGTGATGGTTGACCAGAACTATGGTCGCATCGTCAACATGGGTTCCGCCTCAGTCACCATGGGCCGCGGTAACTATCTCCACTACACAACCTCGAAGTCATCCCTGGTTGGAATGTCGCGCAGTCTCGCGCGCGAACTTGGCCCACATGGAATCACCGTCAATACGATCCTGCCGGGCGCCGTAGAAACGGAAATCGAGCGCGAAACCGTCACACCGCAGCAGCGCGACGCGATGATCGCGATGCGTTGTGTATCGCGCCCGCAAGCGCCGGATGACCTGGTCGGCACCATTCTGTTCTTGTCGAGCGACGCCAGCGCGTTTATGACCGGGCAGTCCTTAACAGTGGACGGTGGTCTGACTTTTCTCTGATCCACGCGCGCAGTAACCAGCGTTCCCGATTGTTGCAACACCTCTGTACAGGGCAGGCACATGACTGAAAATCGAGCCATCATCAATCCGTCGGAAAAGTACGGCGTTTTACCCCGCACTCGCGATCTTTTTTTCGGGAACGCCTGGCACCGGCCGGATGGTGGATATGCAGCAACCGTTAACCCGGCCAACCAGGACGAACTCGGTAACTGCGCCGTTGCTAACGCCACGGACGTCGATCGTGCCGTGCAGGCTGCGCACACGGCGTTCGCAACCTGGCGGGATACGGCACCGGGTGCGCGCGCCACCTTTATGCGTGAACTAGCCGCGAAAATACGTGCTTCGGCCGACGAATTCGCTTTAATCGATGCTATCAACTGCGGTAATCCGGTGCGCGAGATGACCAGGGACGCGGTCATCGCTGCAGCACAAATCGACTACTACGCCGGCCTGGTCCACGAACTCAAAGGCGACACGTTGCCCATGGGATCTGGCGTGCTGAATTATTCGCTGCGCGAACCGCTGGGCGTCGTTGCCCGCATCGTGGCCTATAACCACCCCTTGATGTTTCTCGCGGGTAAGCTCGCGCCCGCAATCGCTGCCGGCAACACGGTCGTGATGAAACCTCCAGCGCAGGCACCGCTGTCTTCGTATCGCTTAGCCGAAATAATAGCCGACACGTTGCCCCCAGGCGTGGTGAACATCGTCACCGGTGGCAGCGAATGCGGCGCGGCACTTGTCGACCACCCATTGGTGCGCAAAGTAGCACTCATCGGTTCGGTCCAGACTGGTAGCAACATATTGCGTGCCGCTGCCGAGAAGATCATTCCGGTAACACTCGAACTTGGAGGTAAGAATCCTCTGGTCATATGCCCGGATGCTGATCTAGAGCGCGCCGTCACCGGCGCAGTCGGTGGTATGAACTTCACCTGGGCGGGGCAGTCCTGTGGCTCAACCTCGCGCTGTTTCGCGCACAGCTCAGTTTACGATGAAGTCTGTGCCGGAATTACGGAACTGATACCGAAGCTTCACCGATGCGGTGACCCCACGAATATGAACACAACGATGGGCAGCCTTATTTCGGAACCTCAATTCAACAAGGTTATGGCCTTCATCGAGGGGGCCAAAGAAGAGGGCGCCCGCTTGTTATGCGGCGGCAGGCCGTCTGCGGACCAGACTTTATCAAAGGGTTGGTTCGTCGAACCGACGGTATTCGCTGATGTCACGCCCGCGATGCGGCTGTTTCGCGAGGAAGTATTTGGTCCCGTTCTGTCGGTAATTCCGTGGAGTGACGAAGACGAACTGGTGACCCAAATTAACTCGGTCGATTACGGTCTAACAGCCTCAATCTGGACCCGCGACCTGCAACGCGCTCACCGCCTCGCAAGCCGCATCGAATCGGGCTACGTCTGGATCAACCATATGACCAGCCATTTCATCGGCGCTGAGTTCGGGGGCTACAAGAAATCCGGGCTCGGCCGCGAAGAGGGGTTGTCAGAATTGTTGTCCTACACGCAAGTCAAGAACATTCATGTGCGCCTCGATTGATTGCATTGCACAAGGCGCACTATCGATAAATAAGCCGATCACCCACTGGCGCGAGAAGGTATAAGAGGAATTTGCGATGGCATATGTTATGGGTATCGATACCGGGGGTACCTTTACGGATGGTTTCCTGGCCGATGAAGCGGGCATCCTGTTCGCAGCAAAATCACCGTCTACACCGCACGATTTTTCGCTCGGGTTCCTGAATGTCGTCGACGAACTGGCCGCAGTAGTCGGGATCAGCACGCCAGAGTTGCTCGGCAATACGGACTATATCGTGCACGGTACAACTTCCACGCTTAACGCACTGGTCACGGGCAATGTGTCCAAAGTCGGATTCATGACCACTCAGGGGCACGCCGATTCTATTTCGATTATGAATGTTGAGGGACGCTATGCTGGCCTGGATGCAGAAGAAATCCAGAACATGGCCAACACCAGCAAACCGCCAGCCCTGGTGCCGCGTCAATTGATCGAGGAAATCAACGAGCGGATCGACTACAAAGGGGCGGAAATTGTGTGTCTTGATGAGGGCGGCGTTCGCCAGGCGACCCGGCGGCTGATCGATAAAGGCGTCGAAGCGCTAGCGGTGTCTTTTCTCTGGTCGTTCAGCAATCCGGCGCACGAACATCGAGTCCGCGACATTATTGGTGAAATAGCGCCCGACCTCTACGTCGCACTATCTTCAGATGTCAGTCCGCGCATTCGTGAATTTCCGCGCAGCGCCACCACGATAGTTAATACCCAGGTCGCGCCTATCCTCCGTGGCTACTTGTACCCGCTGGAAGACGAGTTGCGTGGGCGTGGCTTTGACGGCTCGCTACTTGTGATGCAAGGTTCTGGCGGCTGCGTTCGCGCTCGCGAGGCACCTCGTCATGCCGTCACAACGCTTGGTTCGGTGCTTACCGGCGGCCTCGTCGGTTGCGCGAATCTGGGCCGAATCCTTAACCATGACAACGTAATCTCGACCGATATCGGCGGCACAACATTTCTGGTTGGCTTGTTGGTGGACGGCAAGCCTGTCTCGACCAATACAGTGGTCATCAATCAGTATCTGATTTCGAGTTCCATGGTCGACGTGCATACCATTGGAGCTGGCGGTGGCGCGATCGCGTGGCTTGACCAGGGTGGCAACCTGCGCGTCGGTCCGGATAGCGCCGGCGCGCACCCTGGTCCGGCTTGCTATGACGAGGGCGGTGAGCGCCCCACATTGACCGACGCGGACCTGGTGCTCGGCATCATTAATCCGGATTACTTCCTGGGCGGCAAAAAACCACTATCCGTCGCGAGTGCGAAAGCATCGATCAAAAAACATATCGCTGACCCGCTCGGCATGAGCGTTAGCGATGCGGCTGCAGCCATCTACGCAATCCAGAATGCACAGGCTGCTGACTTGGTACGCAAGGTGGTTGTAAACAGCGGCCGCGATCCGCGCGATTTCGTTCTCTATGCGTTCGGTGGCGCAGGCCCCATGCATTGCGCAAGCTATGCGGCCGATCTTGGCGTCATCGAAGTACTGGTTCCGCTCGGGTCAACTGCGGCTGTGTTCTCGGCGTACGGTCTTGCCAGCTCAGACATCGTCCTGACCCGCGAACGCTCGCAACCTGAAAATTTTCCACCGGATCCGCAACAGCTACAGGACATTTTCAGCGACCTGGAGCGGGAACTTAGCGCTTACCTTGACGAGCAGGGATTAAGTTTTACGGACGTGACCTACGAGCGCGAGGTCGACGTTCGCTACACCATGCAGCTGGCCGAGGTAACGACCCCGGTTCCAGCCGGGGAACTGGACGCCGAGAAGGTCGACTCCATCGGACAATCGTTCGAAGCACTGTATGCGGAGCTGTATGGTAAGGATGCCGGCTATCGGGATGCGGGCATGCAGTTGATCACATATCGCATGCGGGTCCGCGGCCGCCTGCCGATACGGCCGGAATTGCCGCACGCAGAACGCAAGCCTGCAAGCGCGCAAGCTCGGGGTAGTCGCGACGTATTCCTGGATATACGGCGTGGATTTGAACGCACTGCGATTTACGATTATCTCGATCTCGGACCGGGCGATACCCTGAAAGGACCAGCCGTGGTTGAGGCGCCGACGACCACCGTTGCCATACCGTTCGGTTGCGATGCACGGGTCGACGAACTCGGTAATCTCAGAATTACTTACGTCGCGACCGTTAACGGAAGCGAGAAGGAGAAACTGGCATGACGATCACCCACGTTTCCGGCTCCGAACGCTTTAATTTCGTCCAACGCAGTCCGGCGGAACTGCTTGCCGCTGCGTCGAACCTGGCGATCCATACAATTGACGAACGCGCCATTGAAGCGGTCGACCCGTTGACGTTCGAAGTCATCCGGCACCGCCTCGCGGCCATCACCGAAGATATGGGTGACGCCCTGAAGCGCATGTCCGGCTCCGTTGTGGTTACCGACTGCAATGACTTCAGCGCGGCGATTGCCGACGAAACCGGCGATCTCGTGCTGGTCGGGGTTTACAACACGCAACTCGCTGCATCGCTCGACATGGCGATTAAGTGGACTCTGGAGCACCGCTGCGAACGCCCCGGGATCAAGCCCGGCGATATGTTTTTGTGCAACGACCCCTGGGTTGGTGGCGGACTGCATCAAAACGACGTGAGCTTGTTCGCACCGCTGTTCCACGACGGTAAGCTGTTCGCGTGGACCGGCGCGGTGTGCCATCAGGTTGACCTTGGCGGCGTATCGCCCGGCAGCTGGTCGGTATCCGGGCGCGACGTATTTTGGGAATCGACGCCGGTACCGCCCGTCAAGATCATAGAGGGCGGAGAGCTACGTCCGGACATCGAGGACATGTACCTGCGTCGTTCCCGTGTCCCGAAGCTTATCGCGCTCGATCTGCGCGCCAAGCTTGGCGCCAATAACGTTGCACAGGAGCGTCTTGACCAGTTAATCGGGAAATATGGCCCCGACACGGTCAAGGCGGTCATGAAACGCATGATGGCGGATGCTGAAAAGCGTCTCCGCGCAAAACTGAGCAGCCTGCCGAACGGCACCTGGGGGGCGGTGGCCCACCAGGACGGCGCGCGCGCCGGGGATGACGGTATCTACAAGATCGTGCTTCAGATGAGTAAACAGGGCGACAGCCTTACGTTCGACTTCACCGGTACTGACAAGCAGGTCGAGGGCTTTATTAACTGCACCTTCGCCGGTTTGCGTGGCGGCATTATGCCGATCGTATTGACCATGCTGTGTAACGACATTCCCTGGGTCCCCGGCGGCATATACCGTTGCCTGAATATCATCAGCGAGCAGGGTACGATCAACAATTGCACTTTCCCGGCGGGCGTCGGCAAAGCCTCCGTTGCTTCGGCCTGGGCGACGCAAAATGCAGTGTCGGAAACTATCGCCAGTATGCTGGTCACGCATCCGCAGCATTGCCGTGGCGCAATGTCGGTTTGCGAAGGGACTTGGGATCTGACCGTACTGGCAGGTGTGGATCAGCGCGGCGGACCATTCGTAACCATGCTGTGCGACTCCATGTCCGGCGGCCTCGGCGCCCGCACAGATCGCGATGGAGTTGATACCGGAGGCCAGAGTTGCATTCCGATGGGCCGCATCGCGGATGTAGAAATCAACGAATTCAGTTTTCCGATGCTTTACCTCTGGCGGCGTGAGGAGGTGGATTCTGGTGGTCCTGGGCGCTTTCGTGGCGGACTTGGTGCTTCGAGCTGCTTTATTCCACATGACTCGCCCGCCGGTCGCGTGCACCTGGTCGTTTCCTCGCCAGGGAAAGCGCTGCCGCTGGCCCACGGTTTGTGCGGCGGATATCCCGCAAACAACAGCTACGACGTACTGGTGCGCGCCACCGATGTGCACCAGCAGTTCGCCGCGGGCCGGATCCCGCGCAATCTGCAGGATATTGTCGGGCAACATGATGAGCTGCCTTCACATGCTGAAACAGACCTTGATCCGGGCGACGTGTACTACACCCATTGGCAGGGGGGCGGCGGCTATGGCGATCCGTTACTGCGCGACCCACACGAAGTCGTGCACGACATCCATCGGCAGCGTGTTTCTGCCCATGCCGCGGACATGATTTACGGTGTCGTTTGTGACGCCGACGGCACGCTGGACGATGCGGCTACCCAGACGCGGCGCAACCAATTACGCGAAGTGCGGGCCGGAGATCGCAAAGCCGGATAAAACCGACGGGAGTAGCAGCATGAACATCGATGACAATCTCACAGTTGACAGTGCCGGGGTCGTGCAGTGTCGGCATTGCTCAGCGACGATTGGGAATGCGCGAACCGATCCATTATCAGGCGCGCTGCAACGGGTGCGCCCGGCCGCTGACGCCGGACCCGGTGTCCATGCCGATCCGAGTCATTACACAAAACGCGAAATTGTTCTACGACAGGCCTTCTGCCCTGGATGTTACGCATTGCTGCGGACTGAGATCGTGCCGGCCGACGAACCGGTTTTTAGAAACTGGCGTCTGGCCGCTATCGAAGAGTAGGTCCGGGCGGCCGTGGCCCGCTAGGTTCGTGAGCCTGGTGCGAGTCCGCAATTCAGTCCTTGCTAGCCCCCGGGCCAGCCTTTTTACGGATGGCGACATCGCGTTCCTGGCGCCGTTTGCTGAGGTTATCGCGAATATCGGCAAGCACGCGCCGCGCGATCTGGACATCGCTTTTCGGAATCCCCATCAGTGCGTCCGCATTGAGATCGACCGCGTACGGCAGTAGTTTCTGTTTCAGCCTGCGGCCCTTGGCGGTCAACACGACGTCAAATTTACGACGATCCGTTTTCGATCGTCGGCGCTCGAGCAGCTTCGCGCTTTCCATCTTGCGCAACTGATGCAGCGCAGTTGGTTCCGAGATACCTATCCGCCGGCTCAGCTCCCGCTGGGTGATGCCGTCTTCTTCCCAAAGCGTCCGCAGAAAGAACCACATGCCCGCGTTTACGTCATGCGTAGCGAGGTGTGACTGCAGGTCCTCGAGGAAAGCGCGGTGAGTAAAGCGGACGAGCGCCCCCATGCTCTGATCGAGCGAGAACTCGACTGTCGTAGCGGACTTCGACTCGGTCGTTTCCCCGGAATTGCCTCTGCTGCGCCTGCTCATGACGATAGTGTACCCGCGAACTCATTCCCCGCGCAGATCCCGGCCACGACCGTATGCGCGATATCGGCCCTGCTCACCTTAGCTTGCTATCGGTCGATCTCGTGAATATACTTAGCATACTAAGTATATTCACGAGCCCGGGCGGCAACTTTTATGCTGACACTTACTGACGACTCATTGCGCGGTTCATTCACGCCCATCGTTACCCCGTTCCACGATGGTCGGGTTGACCTTGAGAGCTTCCAGCAGCTAGTCGAACTGCAAGTCGAGCAAGGTGGCCACGGAATTGTCGTCAATGGAACATCTGCCGAACCAAGCTCACTGACGGTTGCCGAACGCAATGAACTGGTCAGTACGGCTGTGCGCGTCGCTGCCGGTCGCTGCCAGGTCGTTGCCGCAACCGGTTCGCAGTCACTCGTCGAGACGTTTCAACTGACCGAGCACGCTACCGAATGTGGCGCGGATGCCATACTCGTGGTGACGCCATACTATATCCGTCCACCGCGTCGAGGGCTGGTTGATTATTTCGCTGCGGTCGGCGAGCGCAGCGATCGACCGCTATTGATCTACCACATCCCCGGGCGTGCTGCAGTATCGGTCGATGTTGCAACGGTAGAACAGATCGCGACCCGTGTACCAACCCTGGTCGGGATCAAACACGCGGTAAATGATCTCGATTTCGTCAGCGATTGCCTGCTCGCCTTCGGCAGTTCGTTCCGCATATTTGTCGGACTTGAGTCCTTGAGCTTCCCGATGCTCGCGCTTGGCGCCGTAGGCGTAATGAACGCTGTCGGCAACGTGGCGGTAGACAAGATTATTGCGCTGTGTGATGCGATGCAACGTCTGGATCTCAGTACTGGGCGCGCACTGCACTTCGAGTTGTATGACTTGAACCAGGCGGTGTTCTGGGACACTAATCCGATCCCGATCAAGTACATGATGAAAAAGATGGGTTTGATCAGAAGTAACGAGCATCGACTGCCAATGGTACCGGCTACGCCGGAACTGGAACGGCGCCTCGATCGGTTGCTGCTGAGTTCCGAGTTGATTAAGCAGATCTAAGCGGCATTCGTATTGCGGGTTCCGTCAGGTTAGCCCAGGATAGCCGACGACTTAGCAATGACGAATTCTCCTGATTACCGCGGATACCGATTCCCACCCGAAATCATCGCGCCGGCAGTATGGCTTTATCATCGCTTCACATTGAGCTCCCGTGATGTCGAAGACCTGTTAGCGAAGCGAGGTGTTTCGGTTTCGGACGAAACCATTCGCCAGCGGTGTCTCACCTTTGGACCCGATTACGTTCGTCGAATTAGAAAACATCAAGGGCCTCGCGGCGACCGCTGGTTTCTCGACGAAGTCGTCGTTTCAGTTCAAGGAAAGCGTCGTTACCTTTGACGGGCCGTGGACCAGGACGGCGATTTGATCGAGATCCTCGTGCAAAGTCACAAAGATACGAAAGCGGCTAAGCGCTTCTTTCGGAAGGCGATGCGCTCACCATTTAACGTTCCAATTGAGATCACAACCGATAAGCTTCGCAATTACGCGTCAGCCAAACGCCTAGTGATGCCATCCGTGCCGCACTGCCAGGATAGATACGCGGACAATCGAGCGGAAGTTTCGCATGAGCCGACGCGTGAGCAAGAAAGACAGATGCGCTGATTCCGCTCCGACGGAAATGCGCAACGATTCCTGAACGTGCACGGTCAGTGCAACAATCTGTTTCGCCCAGGTCGATTTCTATTACGAGCGAAGAGTTATCGCGGGTTGCGTTTGCGCGCGTTTCAAACTCGGTCACAGGTGACGTGTGCCTGATGCACGGCGGCGCTTCTTCTCCAACGACACGATCTGTCATGCGCGTAACAACTTGACAAAACCTCCGCGTCAAATAGACATACGAGTGAACGAATCAGGCAGCATGCGGGGTCACTTCCTTGTCCAAGCGCTCTTCTAATTGGGCTTCAGCGCGCAGTAAGTCAAATCGGGACTGTAGATTCAGCCAGAACTGCGGCTCCATACAAAAGAACCGTCCAAAGCGTAACGCGGTATCGGCAGTGATCCCGCGTTTGCCTTGCACGATCTCACTGACCCGCCTTTGTGGAACACTGATGTCCTTCGCTAATCGGTACTGGGTGATCCCCATCGGACGAAGAAACTCTTCCAGCAGAATTTCGCCGGGTGCGATGGGTTCAAATTCTCTCTTGGTCATTTGTTTACTCGCTAGTGGTAATCCACGATTTCTACATTGAACGCATCCCCGCGTTTCCAAACGAAACAGATCCGCCATTGATCGTTAATTCGAATGCTGTGCTGGGCAGAGCGATCACCTTTCAACTTCTCAAGGCGGTTGGAAGGAGGGATCCGTAACGAACCCAAAACGGTAGCTGCTTCCAGCATTTCAAGTTTCCGTGCCGCGATACGCTGAATGTCCCGTGGAAATTTTCGAGAGAAGTTTCCGCGGAAAATTCGCTCAGTCTGCCGGCATTTGAACGACTTGATCACTGCGCCAAATAGTAACGAATGTCGTTAGTATCGTCAATCGTTAGTGATTTTGGGTACAAACGGCCTGCCCCTGCTGAATATTCGTAATTGCGAAATCAACCTATTGGTGGCGAATTCGTAGTCCCACGCAATTAATCGGCAACGTGACCAAATCGTGACCACCCGCAGTCAGTTCCAGTCGTCAACTGTCATCTCCAGTCACGATTGCGCGGGGCCGAATGCGCTAAGTGATTAGTTTTACGGAATTTATAAATTGCTATAGGTCCTTCACACGGCAGGGGTCACTGGTTCGAACCCAGTATCGCCCACCAATTAAATCAATGCGTTATGACGATATCCGACCTGGATTCCTCGGACTGAAAATCTCAGTACGTGCAGGTCAAGTGCATTTGACCAAGTCGGTCGTCAAACGGCGCGCCAGGCGGGAGACGGGGTTCCGTATTTTCGGACGGCTTTCTAGCAATCTAGGTGCCGGAAGGCTAGTAGCTAAATCGAGGCGACACTTATCGGTGTATTTCATTTTGACGGTCTCCTGAGCCTAAGATGTTACCTTCTCCATCCGCGATATCATGGGCATGAATGAAGTGTGTAAGTGCCCGCGCGTTTACAGTCAGAGCGCAAAGCACAATCGCCCAAAGCATGCGTTGCATTGTTTGGGCCTTGAATGTTCATGAATGATTGGCTCCAAGCGCGCTAAATTAAGTAAGACGTGGAGGACCGCACGCAACGGGAAGTTTGGCTTTGTCACTGTTATCGTAAAAGCCTGCGCAACGACATTCTCGTCTCTGTGCTAATCGTAAAGTTATTAAGTAATCAGTGTTCCCTAATGCTAATTTCGGTCTTTACTGATCTGGAATCAACCTACTCCGACCCCATTTATTATGCGCATACGTAGACTCCTGGTTGCTAATCGTTCCGAGATCGCGATCCGCGTTATGCGCGCGGCCACGGAACTCGGAATTCAGACGATCGCCATTTATGCGAATGAGGACCGCTTTGCATTGCATCGGTTCAAGGCCGATGAAAGTTACCTTGTCGGCGACGGCAAGCAGCCGGTAGCGGCCTACCTCGACATCGACGGGATCCTCGGGATCGCTCGGCAAGCCGGTGCGGATGCCATACATCCGGGTTACGGGTTTCTGTCAGAGAATCCGGAATTTGCCGACGCTTGCGCCGCGGCGGGCATCTTGTTCATTGGACCGCGGCCACAGGTAATGCGCACGCTTGGTAATAAGATCGCAGCTCGCGACGTCGCTGAGCACGCAGGTGTACCAATTATGCCAGCGACAGGCCCGCTGCCGCACGACAGCGATGAGGTAAAACGACTCGCCGCCCAAGTTGGTTATCCATTAATGCTTAAGGCAAGTTGGGGCGGCGGCGGTCGCGGTATGCGCATCATCGAATCGGAGTCAGAACTCGATGCGAATATGGATAGTGCGCGACGCGAGGCGCTATCGGCGTTCGGCAACGACGAGGTTTATTTGGAGAAACTCGTTCGCCGCGCACGGCACGTCGAAGTACAAATCCTCGGTGACATGCACGGGTCCCTCGTCCACTTGTATGAGCGTGATTGCTCTGTGCAACGGCGAAATCAGAAAGTCGTAGAGCGTGCCCCGGCGCCGTACCTAGATGAGCGAACGCGAGCAGATTTGTGTGAGGCGGCGCTGAATCTGGCCAGAGCAGTAAGCTACACGCATGCCGGAACCGTCGAATTCTTGATGGATATCGACAGCGGTAACTATTATTTTATTGAGGTTAATCCACGGATCCAGGTTGAGCACACGGTCACCGAAGAAGTTACCGGAATTGATATCGTCAAAGCACAGATCCGCATCACTGAGGGTGAGCGCATTGGTTCGCCCGACGGCGCAGTCCCGCTCCAAAATGACATAAAGCTAAAAGGCCATGCGTTGCAATGTCGTGTCACGACTGAGGACCCGGAAAATAACTTCATTCCGGATTATGGTCGCCTAACCGCCTATCGCAGTGCATCCGGTTTCGGCGTTCGCCTCGACGGCGGTACCGCCTATTCAGGTGCGGTCATCACGCCATACTACGATTCGCTGCTCGTGAAGGTCACAACCTGGGCGCCAACTAGCGCTGAGGCGATTAAGCGTATGGATCGGTCCCTGCGCGAGTTCCGGATCCGTGGTTTGTCGAGCAATCTGCAGTTTCTGGAAAACATCATCAATCATCCAGTATTCCAGTCGGGTGAAAATACGACGCGATTTATCGACTCAACGCCGGAATTATTCAAAATAATAAAGCGTCGCGATCGTGCGACACGCTTATTACGCTTCCTCGGGGAAGTCATTGTCAACGGTAATCCGGAAATGGAAGGGCGTATACCGCCGCAGACACAGGCGCTATCAGTTGTGCGGCCGTCTTATGATCGAAATTCGGAAATGAGACGCGGCTCGCGCGATGAATTTAGAACGCTCGGCGCCGAACGCTTCAGCAAATGGATGCTCGATCAACCACAGGTGTTACTTACTGATACGACGATGCGCGACGCACATCAATCGCTATTCGCGACGCGCATGCGAACACACGATATGGTCGAAATCGCACCATACTATGCGCGGATGCTACCGCAGCTATTCTCGCTTGAATGCTGGGGCGGAGCGACATTTGATGTTGCGATGCGCTTTCTTAAAGAAGATCCATGGGAGCGCCTCACGCGGTTACGTGAGGCGGTGCCGAATATCCTACTGCAAATGTTGCTGCGCGCATCTAACGCGGTCGGCTACACAAACTATCCCGATAACGTGGTGAAGTATTTCGTGCAGCAAGCCGCTGCCAGCGGTATCGATATATTTCGAGTGTTCGACGCGCTCAATGGTGTCGAAAACATGCGCGTCGCAATCGACGCGGTTTGCGAATCGGGCAGCCTTTGCGAAGGCGCCATTTGCTACACCGGAGATTTATTCGACACTAGCCGCTCGAAATACAACCTCAACTACTACATCGGCATGGCCAAAGCGCTCGAGCAGGCTGGCGCGCACATCATCGGCATCAAGGACATGGCCGGTCTATGCCGTCCTCGGGCCGCCTATGAATTAATCACGGCCTTAAAGCAAGAAATCGGCCTCCCTGTACACTTTCATACGCATGATACGAGCGGCATCGGCGGTGCCGCCGTGTTGGCGGCTGTGACGGCGGGCTGCGACGCCGTTGACGGGGCATTCGACAGTATGTCGGGTCTCACTTCTCAGCCAAATCTTGGTGCAATAGCCGTTGCACTTGCTGGTCACGAGCGGGATCCAAAAGTCCCGCTCGAGTCCATGCAGGCCGCTTCACATTATTGGGAGGGTGTGCGGCGATATTACGCGCCGTTCGAAGCTGATATGCGATCCGGCACGTCGGATGTTTACCGTCACGAAATGCCCGGCGGCCAGTATACGAATTTGCGCGAACAGGCCCGCGCAATCGGACTCGCGTCACGTTGGCCCGAGGTCGCGCGTGCTTATGCCGAGGTCAATCAAATGTTCGGTGACATTATCAAAGTCACACCGACATCCAAGGTTGTCGGCGACATGGCACTGTTTATGGTTATCAACGATCTCGACCCTGCCGCAGTGCTTGATCCCGAACGCGAGATTGCCTTCCCCGAATCGGTAATTTCGCTTTTTAAAGGAGAGCTGGGTTTCCCGCCCGACGGATTCCCGCAGCAACTACAACAGAAGGTATTAGCCGGTGAACAACCGCTCGTCGGACGGCCAGGCGCAAACATACCGCCGGTCGACCTAGAAGCACTGCGCGATGACGTAGAGAAAACGATCGGCCGCACGGTCAGCGATACTGATCTCGCTTCGAGTTTGATGTACCCAAAGGTATTTCGCGATTATGCCGCCCACCGTAGTCATTACGGCGACGTATCGAGGTTGCCGACGACGGCATTTTTCTACGGGATGACCGAAGGTGAAGAAATCTCGGTCGAACTCGAGTCTGGTAAGGGGTTATTAATTGGCCTGCAGGGGCGAACAGAGGCGCCGGAGGACGGAGAGGTAAAACTCTTTTTCGAGCTGAACGGACAACCGAGACTCGTGCGTGTCGCAAAGTCCGGGGCGGAAGTGAAGGAAGAAAGACCTAAGGCGGAGGCCGGCAATCCGGCCCACATCGGCGCACCGATGCCCGGCATGATCGCTTCGGTCGCAGTGGCCTCGGGCCAGAAAATCAAAAAGGGTGATCCGCTGCTATCCATCGAAGCGATGAAAATGGAAACTCAGATCCGGGCCGATCTGGACGCGACCGTCAAGCAGGTGAATGTTCGACGTGGCGAGACGGTCGATGCACACGATCTACTGGTAACGATGCACAATGGTTAGATCTCGTCACGCGGTAGTTGTCAGGGTCGAGAGGGTTTCACGCCTTCGCGTCACCGCTCGGTTCTGACACTGCTCTAATCCTGCAAACAAGCTCGTGCAAAATCTGCGTTTTTAAACCTTTAGGCTGTGCAATTCGTGTTCCTGCCACCATGGTGTAGAACCGGGCACCCGAATGCATGCGCGATTGTCTTCATGCGGCACGGAGCACCGGTTCGATCCCGCTATCGCGCGCAACCTAAAGCAAGTGTCTAATGCAGCCGGCCGACTGCTATCCAGCCGCTACCAGTTCGTCCTTGTCCTGACCGTGCGCCGAGCCGTTTTCGATAAACGTTAATGCGGCACGCAGGGCATCGATGCGTTCATCATAGTAGGTGTCGCTCGGGATACAGTGGTCGGCGTTCAATCCGGCAAGATCAGCCCGCACTGAATCACTCATCCCCGAGCAATACACGCGCGTGTGTTGCGCACGAGCGTCGCAGCCAATCGTCTCGACGGCGCGCGCTGCCGATACATCAATGAAGGTTACCCGCGAGAAGTCAAGGATCATTGCCCGCGCAGTTTGCCCCGTACGTTCTCGAACCTGGTGACCGACATCCGCGGCCGCACCGAAACTCAGCGGACCTGAGAAGTCGAACATCATAATTTGGTTCTTTGCTTTCGCGAGCACTTCCTGCTCTTCGGGTGTTGTTACCGTTGGCTGGTCGAATTGCGACATCTGTTCATCCGCCAGCATTTTCACGAATGCGAGTGCCGCGAGCACCACCCCAGTTGCGACCGCCGTAATGAGATCCACAAATACCGTGAGGCCGAGCACTAACGCCATTAAGGCCAGGTCCCAGCGCGGACCTTTGTGCGCGTATCTGAGATAAGAGAAGTCAATAATGTCGTAACCGACCTTGATCAGGATACCCGCTAATACCGCGTGCGGGATCCGCTCGGCTAACGGCGCGAGGCTGATCACGACCGCGAACAATAGCAACGCGTGCACCATGCCGGATATCCGAGTTTTGCCGCCCGTGCGAATGTTAACTACCGTGCGCATTGTGGCGCCCGCGCCCGGAATGGCGCCGAACAAGCCGGCAACGGTATTGCCGACACCCTGCCCAATTAGTTCGCGATTCGAATCGTGGCGCGTGCGTGTCATGTTATCGGCGACGAGCGACGTCAACAAACTGTCGACCGCGCCAAGTAGCGCTAAAATGAAGGCTGCTTCGAGCACAATGAGAACCGTTTCGTGCGTAAAACTTGGGATGACCAAGTCCGGGAACCCTGTCGGTATATCGCCTAAAACCGGTGCCCCGGGTAAGAAAACGCTTAGAACCGTACCGACGATCAAGGCTGCCAGCGGTCCCGGAATGATCTTTCCCCAGCTCTGAGGCCAGCGAAAAACTAGGACCAGGCATACTATTGCGATCGTCAATGCCACGAAATTTGGATCCATCACCGCATCAGGAACGGCGGTCAACGCCGGTATCGTCCCGCGGGCCTCTGGTTCATGGCCAAATAGACGAGATAGTTGCAAGGCGATGATTATGCAGCCGATACCGCTCATGAAGCCCGATATCACGGGATACGGGACGAGCCTGATGTACTGGCCGAGTTTCAGGATCCCAAACACTATTTGCAAGAGTCCAGCGAGGACCACCGCCGCAAAGACTAACGAGAGATCGCCGTGTAAGGTTCCAAATACACCGGCGAATACGACAATCATGGGTCCGGTCGGACCGGAGACCTGCGATTGTGTTCCGCCAATTAGAGACGCAAAAAACCCAACGATGATCGCCCCCCATAATCCGGCAATCGGCCCTGCCCCAGACGCTTCACCAAACGCCAGGGCAAGCGGAAGCGCGACAACACCCGCCGTTACACCGCCGTAGATGTCTCCGCGAAGGTTCGAAGTATCGAAGTATTTCATTGCTTGGCCTCGTTCGTCGGGTTTCCCGGGATGATTAAACGCTCTGGCTCAATTTGATCGCCTCGGCATAACGTTCGGCGACCGGCACAAATTTTTCCGACGGTTCGTCGTAGGCGTGCACGTCCCCGGACGCAATGTCATAGACCCAGCCATGGAGCTGTACATCGTGTTTTGCAAGGCGCAATGCTACCGTCGGATGAGTTTTCAAATGTTGCAACTGTAGTACTACGTTCTGCTCCAACAGCATGCGCATGCGACCGGGCTCGTCCGATTCGGCACCAAGGTCGTTTACGATGTCGACTGCGGCCTTGGAGAATCCGAGCCATTCTTTAACATGCGGTAACCCGTCCAGCGATCCCGGATCCATCGCACCTTTCATGGCGCCGCATTCCGTGTGCCCGCAGATCACGATGTGCGGTACCTGTAATACAGCGGCCGCGAATTCGATCGATGCCGTCATTGCGCCGGTCGCCGTTGTGTGCGGCGGTATGATATTGCCGGCATTACGGCAGATAAACAGCTCGCCCGGATCGGTCTGCGTGATCATCGCGGGTTCAATCCGTGAATCCGAGCAGGTAATAAACAAAGCCTCCGGCGATTGGCCCTGGCTCAATTTTTCAAACATTTCCCGCCTTGCAGGGAAAACGTCCCGTTGGAAGCGGATTACCCCGGTTGCAAAATTCGGCATTTCTGACTCCAGAAAATATTGCTAAATAAACTTTGATGTCGTACAAAAACTTTGGCTATCTAAGAAGCCCATAATCTCCGCGCTGCATTGATCTTCGATTTCGGTATCACATGAGAACGATTTTCCAGAAATGCCATTCCGTCAATGATCCATTGCGCGATTTCCGGCTGCACGAGGTGATATCGGCGATGGCGTCCGTCACGTTCTTCTTCAATGATGCGGTGCGCGCGCATCAAGGCCAAATGCTGCGATACCCGCGGACCGGGCAGATCGAGTAATTCGGCAAGCGTGTTGACGTCCTTTTCTCCATCCTTCATTTCCTCGATCAATCGGATCCTGTCCGGATGCGCCAAAATTTTAAAGATTTCGGCCAGTTCTTTCGCTACAACTACTCGACTCGGCATCGCATCGCTCCGTCTCCGCCCAGGCTTCACCCCTGTCGGACAGCTCAATTAAACTTAAATGTTAATATCTTCAAATACACGCAGATATATATCAATGTAATAATAACCTACATGGTAAGGATTGCAAGCGCTATGTCAGCGATGATGGAACAGTGGCTAATGCACTGAAGCTGCCAACTATTGCAGCGTTGGAACCGAGTATTCGTGGAAATCTCTAAAAGCTTTTCAACGAATTGTTCGTAAGCGCGGCCCCGTAAATTGACGGCGTCGTTGACGAACGAATGACTTGCTCCGGTCGAATGGGTTGGAAACTAGCGTTTCCGCGCGGAATCGTATCGAGTTAGCGATCCTTATAGCTGTGTACCTTCGTACGGCAATTGGTCGACTAGCCAGTTCCGACCGTTCTCGCTCACTCCACTCGTTACCTCGCCTTCTCAGGATGCCCAGCGTCGGGAATCCACCGTCGGTTCACCGTCTCCGATGGCATCAAGATCCAGTACTTCGACAGGTATTTGTGGACCACACGGAGGCTGGGCAAGCAGTAGACGTGATTCAAAATAGTCTTCGGCAATTGTGTTTAAATCGGAGGCGGCGAGCGCGGTCCGCTCGTTGTCGCGTTCGCGATCGCTTGCAAACCGCCGCTGTAGATAACGGTATTGTAGTCCCGGCTGGATAACATAGCCGTGGTTGTGTAACACATCCACTATCGGTTCGAGATCCGTATGCAGTAACGGAAAGCCTACGATCCACGGTTTTGGCGACGAGTTCGGTACGGCAGATAGGATCTTGTCGAACGTCGCGCTCCCGATAAAGCTGAATCCACCGGTGATCGTAATGAGCGAACAACGTGCGATGGACTCCCCAAGCTCCTCGGGCAGCGCTTGCGTTTCTAGATTGACGGCGTGCCCTTCGGTAATGAACCCGGTATCACGCGCGCAAGCGAGCGCGTTAGCGGCGACGTCTATCCCGACAATGTTCAACGCCGCATCGCTACGCTGCGGCGCCAGCGTAAGTCGATCGAATAGCTGGTCGGATCGTGTGGTAGCAGGGGCCTCGGAGAAATGCGCGTAAATTTCGTCCAACGACTTATCTAACTGCATCAGCGCACCGTTGACACCATAGCCAGCGCAAAGATCGAGTACCGTTAGTTCCGCGGTGTCGTTGATTCGGCGCAGTTCATCAATACACCATCGATAGATGTTGGCGGCTGCCTCGGGTATGCGGTAGTCGAGCTTGGCCATGCGTCCAAAATACGGCCGCGGCGAGGGTAGATCATAGAGGCCGCTGAAATCGTCCAGGGCGACGTCGCCAATAGCCTTATCGTCTTTCACCGTCTTGTTGATCGCGGTGACGGAAAATCGATCCGCTGGCACCTGCTCGACGCGATGATCACTTTCCCAGTGGGTAACGAGTTCGAGGAGCTTTGCGGGTTCGTCGAGCTGTTCGGCCAACTGTCGGCGATAGAGCGCTTCCTCGGCGTCGCGCCCCTGTTTTGGCAATGCGTCTGCCATTTGTGCCGGCGCACCGGCCGTAACCGATTCCAGCAGATCCGCTATACCGCTGCCCTGATCAAACTGTTGTTTGTTGCGCCAGACGATCTCGTGCGGCAACAAATCCTCAAACGCCTTGCGCAGGATCCATTTTTCGATCTGCGTCTCGGGCGGTAACTTAAGTGAAGCGGGTATACGGAATGCGAGGGCCAACATTTCACGATCGAGAAACGGGACCCGCGCCTCCAAGCCGTGCGCCATGGTCATGCGATCCACCCGCTGCAGGTTGATGTCATGCATACTCAGCACGGAGCGGCGCAACTCCGCCTGGAGCGCGTCCGGGTCGGCGTATGATTTATGGTAGGTGTAGCCCGCGAATATTTCATCCGCACCCTCGCCAGTAAGGACGACCTTGACGTGTTCGGAGGCGAGCTTCGAGACGTAATAGCACGGCACC
This sequence comes from Gammaproteobacteria bacterium, assembly GCA_021773835.1. Classification (GTDB taxonomy): domain Bacteria; phylum Pseudomonadota; class Gammaproteobacteria; genus UBA11873. The sequence continues at coordinate 227,732 of JAJFJQ010000062.1, read as the reverse complement.
GCGCTGCGCACGAGATCACGGTCGAATGATTCTAGATGGTAGAGGATGCGCGGTAGATCACGCATGACCGCTTCGGCCGACAATATCGACTCATAATGATCAGTCCCAAGGTGTGCGGCCACGCGCCGGGCTGCTACGAGATCAGGGCTACCGTCAAGACCGACGGCAAAGGTTTTCAGTCCCGGTCGAAGCTGACTTGCGATGGCGGCAATTAGGCTCGAATCGAGGCCGCCGGAGAGAAACACGCCAAGCGGCACATCCGAGCGAAGACGCTTTTCTACCGCACGGGTCAAAGTGTGTCGAATAGCCGCCAGCGCCGCATCTGACTTACCCAGGTCGTCGGACGCCTCAGGTAACGCGTAGTAGCGCCGGAGCCCGACCTTGGAATCGAATACGTGGCCTGGAGGAAACTCGTGTATCTCGTCGACCTCGGGCAGGAGCGGCTTGATTTCGGACGCGAAACAGAATGTGTTGCCGCGGCGACCGACATAAAGCGGTTTGATCCCAACCGGGTCGCGTGCGGCGATTAGCCTGCCGTCGTGTTCCATAACGAATGCAAACATCCCATCGAGATCGGAGACACCAGCGGTTCCCCGCCGCACGCAGTGACGTAGGATGGACTCCGAGTCCGAGGACGTAACGAAGACATCGCCGTTGAGCGACTGCCGCAGCGCGATATCGTTGTAAATCATGCCATTGGCGACCAGCATCGCGCTGTTTTCCGGGGCAGCAAGTGGCTGTTTTCCGCCCACTGGATCAATGATCGCAAGGCGACGATGCGCCAGAGTCAGCCTGCATTGCGACGACTGCTGCAGACCATGCCCGTCCGGGCCTCGGTGCATCATGCGCTCGGCGATACGATTGGCGAGATTTGGGGCACCTTCACCCCAAACGGCGGCGATTCCACACACAGTTGAATTCCTTTTAGTCGTTGAATTGCGGATGCCGATCGATTCGAGCCGGATCGGATCCATTGAAATAATACTTTCAATCCGAAAGTATATTACATTCGGATTCGAAATGAAAACTGCACGGAAAGATGCGAAATATCGCTTTTAAGCCAATTAGGATGAACTAAATCGATAATTTTCCGAATGAATATACATAGATTTTCAAAATAAAATCAGCACTGCATTTGATCCCTAGTATCCGGTAGTATGCTGGGCTGTCGTCACCGGGCGAGAACAATGGACAATTATCAGGAGTTACTCATCGCGCTGCGCCAGATCCATAAGGCGACCGATATGGGTGCGAAACGATTGGCGAAAGACACGGGTTTGACGACACCCCAACTGCTGGTGATGCAGGCGATCAGTGACGCCACCTCGCTTACGGTCAGTGAAGTCGCGAGGGAAATCAATTTGACCCAAGCCACAACAACCTCGATCGTTAACGGCCTCGAGCGCAAAGGGTTGGTCGACAAACATCGCGGCGAAGAAGACAAACGTCGCGTTATTGTTTCGCCAACGGCCGCCGGCAGAAAACTCATTCGCGATGCACCGAAAACCTTGCAGGACTTGCTCGACCGTCGCTTCAGCGCGCTCGAAGCTTGGGAGCAATCGTTCGTGTTGGCTGCCTTACAACGGCTGGCGTCGCTGATGGGCGCTGAGGATATCGACGCGGCACCGGTACTACACGCGGGCGCGATCGAAACCGCCGCAGAGACCAGTAGTGCCGGCAACACGATGGAAATCGTAAAGGGTACGGCGGCCCGATCTGGTTGAGATTGCCGTTAGAAACAGACGCCAATTAGATCAATGCTTGAGCGCCTCTTTAAACTCAGCCGCTAGTTCTTTCTGCATCCGCGCAGGGACCACATCATAACGATTGAAATCGACGGTAAAGCTGCCGGCGCCTGAGGTCATAGCGTGTAAATGGGATTGGTAACCTTCGAGCTCTGCCAATGGTAGCTGTGCACTGACGCTACTGCGACCGTCCTCCAGGGCGGTCGTCTCGTTGATGCGACCGCGACGCGACGCTAAATTGCCGGTGATATCGCCGACATTCGCCGACGGCAAACTGATATGCAAGTCGATAATGGGTTCAAGGATAGCAGGCTCCGCTTGTTCAATCGCCGCCATGAATGCGCGCTTGCCGGCGGCGACGAAGGCGACCTCTTTCGAATCCACCGGGTGATGTTTACCGTCATAGACCGTCACTTCCACATCCTCTATCGGATATCCAGCGATAACACCTTGGCTCATCGCTTGACGCACGCCTTTCTCAACTGCCGGTATGAATTGGCGCGGAATAGCGCCCCCGACCACCTCGTTATTGAAACGAAAACCAGTCCCGCGGCGCATCGGTTTAACGCGCAGGGAAACCTCGCCAAACTGGCCGGCACCGCCGGTTTGCTTCTTGTGGCGATAATGTCCTTCGGCCGGCGTTGTGATCGTTTCACGATAAGCAATGCGCGGCGGGCTGGTCTCAATGTCAACATTGAAACGTTCCTTTAGTGCTTCGAGAACCACGCGCAAATGCAGCTCGCCGAGCGCGTGGACGATGGTTTGATTTTGCGCATGATCGTGCTCGATGTTAATGCTCGGGTCCTCGGCTTGGATCTTGTGCAGGGCGTCGGATAGTTTCTGCTCTTGGCCGCGGCTTTTCGCCTTAACCGCGACGCTCTGCATTGGGACCGGCAGGTTAATTGAGCGCAAATGGATTTCGTCTTCGTCATGCGAGTCATGCAACACCGAATCAATTTCGATGTCGTCTACCTTGGCGATGGCGCAGATATCGCCCGGGATCCCCGCATCTATTTCGCTGGTCTCACCGCCGGTAAGCTTGAATAAATGGCTAACACGAAACGCGCGGCGCCCATCACCGACGACAAGTTGTTTGTCCTTGGATACCGTGCCTTGGTGAATTCGGAAAATACTCAACCGGCCTACAAAGGGATCGATATTTACCTTAAAGGTGTGAGCAAGGATATGGGCGTTCGGATCCGGCGTGAAATGGATGGGGTCCCCGATGTCACCGTCGCCACGAAAAAAATCTGGTGGATTACCTTCGTTTGGATTGGGCATCAGTCGGCAGATTATTTCCAGCAACTGATTGATACCGGCGTCGCTTTCGGCCGACGTAAAACACACTGGTACTAGATGATTCTCCCGCAGTGCTTTCTCAAATGGGTCATGCAATTGCTCCGGGCCCAATTCCTCCCCCTGCTCGAGGTAGAGTTCCATTAGTTCGTCATCGACCTCTACGACCTGATCGACGAGCCGGGAATGGGCGTCGGCGACACTCGAAAAATCAGTAGCGGCGCCATTTGGTTTAAAAAAGCAGTCGACCACCTCAGTCGCCTGCTGCGCAGGTAGATTGATTGGGAGACACTCCGGCCCGAAACTCTCTTGAATTTGATTCAGGCACGCCTCAAGTCCATCGGGCGCAGCATCAATATGGTTTACGATAACAATGCGATCCAATCCACGGTCGCGTGCCCAATCCATCATTCGCTTGGCCACCAAATCGGGCCCAGCGCGTGCGTCGATCACCACCGCGACGGTCTCGGCCGCGGGTAAGACGGAAATGGATCGGCCGATAAAGTCTGCGGCCCCCGGGGTATCGATGAGGTTCAGATGCTTTCCATCGTAATCGAGGCTGGCGACCGAGCAATCAAGGGAATGACGCACGCTTTTTTCCTGCGGCGTGTAGTCGCAGATAGTCGTGCCCCGCTCGATCTGCCCCTTAATTTTGATGGCGCCGGCGGCCGCGAACAACGCGTCCACCAGCATCGTTTTTCCCGTATTGGCTCCGCCGACCAATGCGACGTTGCGAATATCTTGAGTGGTGTAGTTGGGCATAAAAACGGCCTCCCTCGAATGAGATTCGCGGGGGAAGGTTCGGCACTGATCCCAGGGCTCTGGTTTAGCGCTTTTGCGTGTATCGCGAGTCGTTCCACTCAGGACACAAACCTCAGGATGATCGAATCACTTCCAGCGCATTATTATTTGTCTTCTTATTGAGTATAAGAAACATTCGGAGACCTTCAAGGCGCGGTGCACCATTCATTATTCATAGGCATATTCGGGTTCGCATTTCGGGCACTGGATCAACACCTTGGCGCTACCTTCAAATCTAGAATCCCTAAACGTGGATAATTACTTAGAATGGCAGGCTCTTAACCGGAACAGCTTAATTATGGAATGGTATTCAACCGTCAAAGTCGTCCATATTATTAGTTCCACCGTATTGTTCGGTACCGGCCTTGGTATTGCTTTTTTCATGTTGCGCTCGCACTTTTCCGATAATCTCGATGATAAAATTTACGCCGTCGAGAATACGGTGCTAGCCGACTATTTATTCACCGCGCCGGCCGTTGTGCTGCAACCATTGACTGGCGCGTGGCTCGTTTGGCAAAGCGGATACCATTGGACTGACACGTGGCTGCAGTGGACCGTGATTCTCTATGTCGTAGCCGGCCTGTGCTGGCTGCCGGTGGTGTGGATACAGATCCAACTTAGAACTATGTTGCGTGAGAGCCGTGCCACGGGCGCCAGTTTGCACCCGCAGTATCAGACACTGTTTAAAGTATGGTTTACGCTCGGCTGGCCCGCATTTATTAGTCTCGTTTTGATATTCTTCTTGATGGTCTACCGGCCCCTATGAATGCCTCTGCAGAAGATGCGAATGCGTTAGAACGGCAGCCGATTTTTCAGCCCATTTTTGGCGGCGATTGGCCAACGCTGCCGACGGCCATCCGTAAACACTACGCCAATCGCCCGTACTCCAATGATCTTGTAGCCGTGGAAGGGACACTTGACGTTACCTGCGGTCGCATCTTTCGGTTGCTGAGCCCGCTATTGCATGTGCTCGGCGGTATCCCGCCGTACAGCGGCCGCGACGTTCCAGTGACTGTCAATTTCAGAAGTACTGCCGACAGCGAAGCGTTTCATTTCGATCGGACATTCCACTTCGCGGGGAAAACACCGTGGCGGTTTCGTTCTAAGATGCTGCAAGTTCGCGGCAATGAGGTCATCGAGATCATGCGCTTTGGTATCGTGTGGCGGCTCTACTATGAATGGCAAGACGGCAAGGTGATTTTGCGACACCGTGGCTACGGGATTCAACTTATTGGCGTAACGATTCCGCTTCCGCTGACCGCACTTTTGGGTCAGGGCTATGCAGAAGAAATCCCCTTGGACGACGACTCCTTTGCGATGCGTGTCGATATTTCACACCCCTGGTGGGGAAAGCTCTATCAATACAAGGGGCAATTCCGGATCACGAAAACAGCGTGACAACCCGCGTATTAATCATCGGTGGATATGGGCACTTCGGCGAGATCATCACGCGATCCTTGGCGCTCGACACAAATATCCAGTTGATCGTTGCCGGTCGTTCGATCAAGAAAGCAAATGCATTGTGCGCGGCGTTGGAGGCGGCGAATAAACCGGAGTCGGTTGCTCTTGATATCACACAAGATCTGAATGCTTCTTTGGCGGCAATTGACCCGGAGGTCACAATCCATACCTCGGGTCCGTTTCAGGAGCAGGACTACGCGGTAGCACGGGCCTGTATTAATGCCGGCAGCCACTACATCGATCTAGCCGACGGGCGAAGTTTTGTGTTCGGTATCGGCGCTCTCGACGAACTCGCCCAAAACAAGCGGGTGTTGGTTGTCAGTGGCGCGAGTTCCGTGCCCTGCCTTACCGCGGCCTTGGTCGACCATTACCAGCAGACCTTCGACAGAATCGAAACACTGGACTACGGCATCACCACAGCGCAAGAAACGTCCGGCGGGCTGGCGGCGACGGCTGGAATCTTGTCTTACGTTGGCCGCCCGTTTCAAACCTTGATCGACGGCAATATGCAGCGCGTCTACGGATGGCAGGATCTGTATTGCCGGGACTACCCTGGTCTCGGACGACGCTTGCTTGGGAACTGCGAAGTTCCCGACCTCGACATTTTCCCAACACGATATCCAACCTTAAAGACCATCCGGTTTCGAGCCGGATTGGAGCTACCCGCGCTGCACGTGTCGCTTTGGCTCATATCCTGTTTAGTGCGGTTCGGCCTGGTCCGGGGGCTTGAGCGCGCGGCACCGCTCTTACTCCGAGCATCCAAGCTATTCGATCGCTTTAGCAGCGACAAAAGTGCCCTGCATATGGCGCTGGCCGGTGTTGACGCGAACGGGGCGGGCCTTGAAGTAACCTTCAACTTGACGGCCACGCAGGGCGATGGCCCCTATATTCCGTGCATGCCCGCGATCTTGCTTGCCCGAAAATTGGTCCATGGAAAACTCGAAGAAACCGGAGCAACCGCCTGCGTGGACTTAATTACACTCGATGAGTACCTCGATTCACTTAAAGATTTGAACATCACGTGGCGGGATTCCATTTCGACAAGCTGATCGACCCACGGCCGCTTTTTGGCCTAGCCGATCATTGTCAGTCCACCAGAAACGCTGATCACCTGGCCGGTGATATACGCCGCGTCGTCGCTCGCAAAAAACGCCACCGCACCGGGCAAGTCATCGGCTTCGCCGAGCCGCCCCATCGGCACGGAGCGGCGGAACGCCTCACGCAACTTATCCGGGTTACTCACTTCCACCATGAAACCGCTGAACAGCGGCGTCTCGGTTGGACCCGGACACACGACATTGAATGTGATGTTGTGGCGCGAGTGTTCGCGCGCGAGCGACTTCGCCAAGGCCATCAAACCAGCCTTACAGCCCGAATAGACCGCTTCGCCAGAGGAGCCACCGCGACCTGCGTCGGACGCAATGTTCACCACCCGACCGCCACCGTTAGAAATGAGCAACGGCAGCGTCGTGTGCAGCATATTCAAAGGCGCCCGATAGTTGATATCGATGACCTTATCCCAAAATTCCGGCGTCGTATCCACAAACGGAATGAACTGATCCCAACCCGCGTTATTAACGACAATGTCCAAGCCTTGCGCGGCGTGCGTGCCGGCAATAGCCTCCGTGACCGCGCTGTAGTCGGTTAAATCTACCTGTGTCGCTTGCGCTTGTCCGCCCGCGCCTTCAATTTCCCGCGCGGTAGCGGCAGCTGTGTCGCCATCGATATCATAGATGGCGACGCGTACACCCTCCGCGCCAAATCGTTTCGCGATCGCGGCACCGATACCACGACCACCACCGGTGACGATTGCTGATTTTCCGTCGAGTCCGCGCATGGATAGCTCCTCAGTTAGACAACCAACAACGGTTTTTCGATGAATCCACCGCTTTCGTCTAGCGGCGGCACAAACGCATTACCGCCGCGTTTGCTTGGCGTGTCGTCGTACTCTCTGAGTTCTAGTCGTGCAAGCTGATTGCGGTGGACTTCGTCAGGGCCATCGGCGATCCGGATCAAACGTGCATTGGCGTAGGCGTGGGGTAAGCCGTAATCGGTCGTTACCCCGGCCGCACCGAATGCCTGGATCGCCCAGTCGATGATTTGGCAGGCCATGTTCGGCACCACGACTTTAATCATCGCGATTTCTTTTCGCGCAACTTTGTTGCCGACCGTATCCATCATATAAGCCGCCTTTAAAGTAAGCAGACGCGCTTGCTCGATCATGATGCGAGATTCCGCAATGCGCTCTTGCGTCACGGTTTGCTCAGCCACCGGCTTGCCGAAGGCGACCCGTGCCTTGGTGCGTCGACACATCCGCTCGAGGGCACGCTCCGTGGCGCCAATTAAACGCATGCAATGATGGATCCGGCCGGGCCCCAGCCGACCCTGGGCGATTTCGAAACCACGACCTTCGCCGAGCAGAATATTTGGCACCGGAACGCGGACATTATCGAAGTGGACTTCTGCATGACCATGCGGCGCGTCGTCGAAGCCGAATACCGGCAGCATGCGCTTGATTTTGATACCGGCGGTATCCATCGGCACCAGTACCATCGATTGTTGTTCGTATCGGTTTGGATTATCAGGATCAGTCTTACCCATCAAGATTAATATCTTGCAACGCGGATCGAGCGCGCCTGAGGTCCACCACTTACGACCGTTGATAACGTAATCGTCGCCATTGCGCTCGATTCGCGTCTCGATATTGGTGGCGTCCGATGAGGCGACCTCGATCTCGGTCATCGCGAAGGCCGAGCGAATTTCGCCGGCGAGTAGTGGAGTCAACCACTTCTTCTTATGCTCCTCGGTCCCATAGCGGGCTAGCACTTCCATATTGCCCGTATCGGGAGCGGAACAATTAAAGACTTCGGGCGCGAGTAAGGACCGTCCCATTTCTTCGCACAACGGTGCATATTCAAGGTTTGTGAGCCCGGCACCGCGGTCGCTTTCGGGTAGGAATAAATTCCAGAGCCCGGCTGCTTTGGCCTTCGCTTTGAGTTCTTCCAGAAGCGGATACGGGGCCCAGCGATCACCTGCATCTATCTGCGCGAGCATTTCCGCCTCGTTCGGATAGAGGTGCTCGATCATGAACTCACGCACCTGTGCGATGAGCTGCTGGGTTTTCTCGTTGTACTCGAAATGCATGAAACTACTCCTACCGGCGTTAATAACTGCGACTCAAATATCGCGATAAAATTGGCGTCATTCTAGCGTCGATCGACTCTCGATAGGGATACCGATCGCAATCGACGGGTGGGGCTCGGCAGCCGACCATCATAACCACGACCTTGCCAGCAATCTCGCAGCGTACTTGAACCTTAGGTCCAGGCCCCTGAAAATAGTCCCACCCTCGCCTCGAACGGAGTACACCGATGGCCGCTGTTGACCGAGAATTACCATTGCCACTGATCCGCACCGATCAGGCCGGCGTTTGCGAACTAATGCTCAATGATCCGGATAAATACAACACGCTCTCGGCCGAGGTCCTTGAGTGCATGTTGAAGACGCTCGCCGACATCGCCGCGGATAATAAGGTGCGGGTGGTGGTGATCGCGGCCCGAGGTAAAGCGTTTTGTAGTGGCCACAATCTAAAGCAAATGCGCGCCAATCGTGGCCAGGCGTACTACCAGGATTTACTCGCCGACTGCGCTTCAATGATGCAAGGCATCGTGGCCCTACCTCAGCCCGTGATAGCTAAAGTACAAGGCCTCGCGACGGCGGCGGGATGCCAACTCGTCGCCAGCTGTGATCTCGCAATCGCCGGCCGTTCTGCCCGATTTGCGACCAACGGTATCAACAACGGCTTATTTTGCGCGACACCGGCAGTGGCGGTCGGGCGAACGGTTGCACGGAAACATGCTTTGGAGATGCTGTTAACCGGCGAGTTCATCGACGCCGATCGCGCCGCTGCGATCGGACTGATTAATTATGCCGTAGACGACTCAGAATTAGATGCGTCGGTCGAGAAGCTAGCGCAAGATCTCAGCCACAAATCTCAGTATGCCTTGCGCCTCGGCAAAGCCTCGTTTCAACGCCAGATGGAACAACCGCTCGATGCCGCATACCGAAGTGCGTCAAATGATCTTGTGTGCAATCTTTTGTCCGATGACGGCATTGAAGGGGTTGACGCGTTTATCGAAAAACGTGAACCCCGTTGGAATAATGAATAAACGCTAAATAAGGATTTAAATGAACAAATCTACATCGAGCATAAGCCCCTACGAGCAAGACCTCGACAAAGTCACCGCCAATTACACGCCCCTGTCACCGTTGAGTTTTATTCAGCGCGCGGCGTCGGTTTATCCAGATCAACTCGCTGTCGTTCATGGAGAGCGCCAATTTACCTGGACAGAGACCTTTGCCCGGTGCCGCCAGCTCGCCTGCGCACTAGACAAACGCGGCATCGGCCTCAACGATACTGTTGCCGTATTAGCAACGAATATTCCTGCCTTCTACGAGTCGTTATTTGGTGTAGCAGCGTGCGGCGCAGTTATCAATCCAATCAATATAAGGCTCGACGCTGACGCCATCGCCTTTATCCTCGACCACGGCGAAGCCAAGGTCTTGATCACGGATACGGAATTTGCGCCCGTGGTCAAAGAAGCACTTTCGAAATGCACTGTGGAACCCATCGTTATCGATATCGCCGACGAGGCGGCGCTTTGCCACGATCGCCTCGGGGAGCTTGAATACGAAGATTTTATCGCGACCGGTGACCCAGACTTTCCATGGAAACTACCCGAGGACGAATGGCAGGCGATATCACTTTGCTACACCTCGGGTACTACCGGGAATCCCAAAGGCGTTGTGACGCATCATCGCGGCGCCTATCTCAATTCAATCGGTAACGTACTCGCATGGACGATGGGACAAAACCCGGTTTACCTATGGACACTACCGATGTTCCACTGCTGTGGCTGGTGCTATCCATGGTCGATAGCGCTGCAAGGCGGTACCAACGTTTGTCTACGCCGGATCGCCGCAGCCGATATTTACGACGCAATAGATACCCATGGGGTGACCCATTTCTGCGGTGCGCCAATCGTGTTGAACTTCATTGTGAATGCTAGCGACGAAGATCGTCGCGAGATCAAAGGATCGATCAATGTAATGACCGCTGGTGCAGCGCCACCCGCGGCGATATTGCGGTCGATGGCCGACCAAGGCTTTAAGGTGACACACGCCTATGGTCTTACCGAGGTCTACGGTCCGGCAGTTTTTACTGCGCACCAAAGTAGCTGGGATTCTTTATCACCAGCCGATCTGGCGGAAAAACGGATCCGTCAAGGGGTTCGTTACAACGTCTTAGAAGACCTTAACGTGATCGATCCAGAAACGATGGAGCCCGTACCGCGCGACGGGGAAACGATCGGCGAAATCATGTTCAAAGGCAATGTTGTGATGCGCGGATACTTAAAAAACCCGAAGGCAACCCAAGAATCTCTAGCCGACGGCTGGTTTCACTCCGGTGATCTAGGAGTCATGCACCCCGAAAACTACATTCAACTCAAGGATCGCTCAAAAGACATCATTATTTCCGGCGGTGAGAATATTTCATCTATTGAGGTCGAAGAGGTGCTCTACAAACATCCGCACGTCCTTGAAGCTGCTGTGGTTGCGCGGCCGGATGACAAATGGGGTGAGACGCCGTGCGCGTTCGTAAATCTGAAACCGTCCGCACCAGATGTCAGCGCTGAAGAACTCATCTCGTATTGCCGAGAGAATATTGCCCATTTCAAAGCACCAAAGACGGTCCTTTTCCGAGAGTTGCCGAAAACCTCGACCGGTAAGATCCAAAAGTTCAAACTGCGAATTGAGGCCGATGAGTTGGGTAGCCTGTAAGCACCGAATTCGGCGCTCCATGCCCCATCACAGCCTAGTTGGTAGGCCTCAGTCTTGAAATAGCCATGGCACTTCGACCGCCCGACGCGCTTCGTATGCGCGGATAGCGTCGGCGGATTTCAAGGAGACGCCGATGTCATCGAGGCCACTCAATAACCGTTGACGCAGCCCTGGATTGAACTCAAAAGTAAAACTTTCGCCAGCGGGTGTTGTTACAAGTTGGGCTTCAAGGTCAACTGTTAAGCTATAACCTTCCACGGCGCTACACGCGTCGAACAGTTTATCGACAACGTCTTCCGGCAAAGTTACGGGCACCAGGCCGTTCTTACACGCGTTACTGTAGAAGATATCGGCGAAACTCGGCGCGATCATGGCGCGGATGCCATAGTCATGCAGCGCCCACGGGGCATGTTCTCGCGACGAACCACAACCGAAATTGACACGAGCCAGTAAGATCTCTGCGCCGCGATAGCGCGGTTGGTTGAGAACAAAATCCTTATTTACCGGTCGCTCGGCGCAATCTTGATCGGCCTCACCCTTATCTAAGTAGCGCCATTCATCAAACAAGTTAACGCCGAATCCCGTCCGCTTGATCGACTTCAAAAATTGCTTGGGAATGATCGCATCGGTGTCAACATTTGGACGATCGATAGGTAACACAATGCCATGAACTTTCGTCACTGGTTCCATCGGCTCAAATCCCCCGTACGTCGACGAAATGTCCGCTGATCCCGGCAGCGGCAGCCATCGCCGGGCTAACGAGATGTGTCCGTCCGCCCCGTCCTTGTCGCCCTTCGAAATTTCGATTCGAGGTCGACGCGCAGCGCTCGCCCTCTGATAACTGATCGGGATTCATGCCCAGGCACATCGAACATCCCGGTTCGCGCCATTCAAAGCCGGCATCCAGAAACACCTTGTCCAATCCTTCACTCTCCGCTTGCTCTTTTACCAAGCCAGAGCCAGGTACAACCAAAGCCAATTTTACATTTGCAGCCTTGCGACGACCTTTTACCACGCTCGCCGCAGCGCGTAGATCCTCGATCCGGGAATTTGTACACGACCCGATAAACACTTTATCAATTTCGATGTCTTCGATGCGCGTCCCCGGCTTAAGATCCATGTAACGAAGCGCGTTGTTCATGCCGATGCGTTGAGATTCGTCCGTTGCAGTGTCGGGATCGGGAACGCTGCCGGAAACCGGGACAACCATTTCGGGCGACGTCCCCCAGGTGACTTGCGGCTCGATCGCCTCCGCATCGATATTGACGGCGCTATCGAACTTCGCATCCGGATCAGACTTTAGGTCGCGCCAGGCTGATACTGCTTGATCCCAAAGTTCACCACTAGGACTGAACGGTCGTCCTTTAATGTAATCCAATGTCGCGTCATCGACGGCAACAAGACCAGCGCGTCCGCCCGCCTCTATCGACATATTACAAACGGTCATTCGCTCTTCGATGGTCAACGAATTGATGGCCTCACCGGCGTATTCGATCGTATGACCGGTCGCGCCGGCGGTGCCTATTTTTCCAATGATCGCGAGGATCAGATCTTTGGCCGACACACCAATCGGCATTTCACCGTTGACTTCAATGAGCATATTTTTCGCCTTGCGCAACACAAGACACTGGGTGGCGATGCAATGTTCGACTTCTGATGTCCCGATCCCGAAAGCCAAAGCACCGAGCGCGCCATTGGTTGCCGTATGCGAATCCCCGCATACGATGCTCATGCCGGGAAGACACCATCCCTGCTCGGGTCCAGTTACGTGAACAATTCCGCGTCGTACGTCGCCAATGTCGTAGTGCGTTATGCCGTGCTCGGTGCAATTCTTCGACAAGGTGTCGAGCTGTAATTTGGCAATCGGATCGGTAATGTTGTGGACGTCAACGGTCGGGGTATTGTGGTCCGAGACGGCCTTAGTCGCGCCGACGCGCCATGGCTTACGCCCAGCCAGACGCAATCCCTCAAAGGCCTGCGGGGTGGTCACCTCGTGGATGATATGACGGTCGATATATATGAGTGCCGTACCATCGTCGAACTTTTCGACGAGATGCGCGTCCCACAATTTGTCGTAAAGTGTTTTGGGCTGCATGTCTCACCATCGATATTCTATGAGCGCGGTTTCGAGAGGCTCGCGCCAACGCTGGATTCCGGCTCTGCTCGGGGGCCGAATCTTACCACTAAATTCACCTTATAAGGCGCCGATGATCCGTTTATTATGCGTGCCTATGAAGACGCAGTGGAGAAAGGTCCAAGTGAAAATCCGCCTGAGCGCAATCCTTTTTATTTTGCTATTAAGTCAAAATTCGCTGGCTGATTTTAACGACGGCGTTGTTGCGTTCATGTCTGGTGACTACGAAAAGGCCTTATCAATTTTCATACCGCTGGCCGAGACTGCCGACCACGCCTACGCGCAATACTTCATTGGACGCATGTATGCGGCAGGGCAAGGGATCGATAAAGATAGCGAAATAGCCGCCCAATGGTATCGTAAAGCGTCTGAACGCGGCGTGGCCGATGCGCAATTCCGGCTAGGAGATCTCTACCAAAACGGGCGCGGTGTACCGCATGACATGGAGCGTGCATACGCTTGGTACAGCGTCGCTGCACACCTTGGAAACGTAGGGGCCGCTGACGCAATGAAACGCGCAGCCGGGCTGTTATCGCCGTCGGAATATAAGGCAGCTCAAGCGCTATCGTTGGAGTTGATCGAAAAATTCGGCGAGACGCCGAAGGCAACCGCGCGAACTCAATAGCGGCTTGATTAGACCACGATATCGACGTAGGAACCCTTTGCGCTTGGGATCGTCGCACCGCCCATCTGCCGAATCATTGAGTCCAATAAGACCGTCGAGCTGACCCTGCGTAGCTGACTGCTGGTATCAGCATCTACGCGCGGGATGTCGAAATGGTAGGTCTCACCCGAGCCACGCCCGCGTTCCGGCGCCGGCAGCGGGTGCACGCGAGAGCCGGGCGTTATTGATGGTTCGATACGTCGGATCGTCGGAATAGTGGACACTAAATTAAGCTTATTCACGGGCACATTATTCTCTAACGTTCACCTGCCGCGGTCGATGCTTTATCAACTTCGTCGTATCGTGCGATAAGTTTGTCCATATTCGATAACGAATAGATGTGCAGATAAAGAAGATCTAGGTAATCGCGGTCGACGAACAGTTTAAGCTGCTCTGCAGACAATGCCTTGATCTTATTGCGAGGTACACAATGGAGACCAGCCAGTGAAAAACTACTGCCGGATTTCATTGAAAAATTGGCCTGCATCGATTCGACTAAGCCCGCTTCGGCGATAGCCTGGCAAAACTGCGTCGTGACTTCGCTATGCTTGTGGAACTCCTCTAGAAACTTTACCGAATTCGATAGGATCTCGCCATGTTGGCCGTCCTCGTTAATGAGTCGATCGCCTTCACCGGCGGTATTGAAACCAGAATAAGACTCATCGATGCACACCGCGAATTTATTAGCTTGCTCATCCGCGTTAGCCAAGATAAATGGGTAACGCCGTATGTAGGCCGGGACATAACCGCCGAGCCAACTGCCATCTTCGGCAATCATGAGGTTTTGGTTTTGTCGCAGGCCCAGCAGCGCTACCGGGACCAAATTTTTTGCAGCATCCATCGCGAAGACTATCGGATATTCCCGCGAGGTCATCGGAAATTCGGTTCCCGCGACATATATCGAGTTCGTGTCCGCGGTAAACCCATAGCCTTGCGCCATGTCGACAAACCAATCGGCGTGGCGCTCACGACTTAGCGGCACCACGTCGCGATAAAATAAAGGTTGCTGGCTTGTAGGTGTCGAGTTTTCCATCTCAATATTGCCGTGCATACGAGGGCAATATGATGTCACCGGTCCATACTACCCGGCCATCCATGCCAATCCCGAGCGCCCCACGGTATTCGTTTACGTTGGCATTCTGCGTCAACCGCAAAAGTAAGGCAGGATCGATTTCCTTCCCGAGTTCTTCAAATTCGTCAAATTCCTCATCCAAGTCTTCAAACTCATCGGGCGCCTCTTCCAGGACGTCGTCCAACTCAGGAAAGTCTTCTTCAAGGTCTTCCTCGAGGTCCTCGAACTCATCGACCGGGATCTCTTGTTCAATAAATTCGTCTTCCAGCTCTTCGAATGCCTCCTCCATCGGCTCCGCTTCCGGCTCCGGTGCCGGCGCAGCTATTTGCGGTGCTTCGATATCGGTCGTATCCGTCGGAGATACATCATCAATCGGTTCGGCATCGTCAAACTCCTCGGCGAAATCATCCAGTTCACCGAAATCGTCACCAAACTCAAGTTGCGATTCGTTGAACGCCGCTAACTGCTCTTTGTAGGTTTGATAATTTTGTAGCTCCTGTTGGAAACCAGCCAGCAGGCGCTGCCCTTCCGCTGAGTCGATCTCACCGGAAGCGAGGCGACGTTCTATTTCTGAGATCCTTCCCTCGATTTGGGCGATCAATGCATCGATTTCTTCTTCGCTCACGTTTGGTGCGCAACCTTCGGCTTCCTCGCACTGATCGAGCGATAACGCGATGCCATTACCGATAACGCCAAACAGACTCAGTTCTTCCTCGAACAGGCCGACGTCGATGAACTGCACATTCTGCAAACCGGTCAAGGCCGAGGCCGGGTTGCTGAAGACCACCTGTACCGATTGGAGATTCAAACCGAGACTCGCAATGATCGCAATTGTCGTCGGGTCGAAACTTACCGACGTCGCGCTACTGCTTGCGTCGAACGTTGGCTCGTCTTGCGAAGCGGATACCGCGAGGAATAGCTCACCAGCATCTAGGTCCAACCGAATATTCCCTGCATTCACTATCCCATTATTTGCAACTAGTACGGCCTTGTTGCCGCCAATAATCGCAGTACCGCCAGTCGGCCCGATGATATCGCCAGGACCTTCGCCGCCGGTACCCTGCGAGTCGCCAACTGCAATTAGAGTAACCTGGCCAGTTCCGGCCCCGCCGGATATACCCGAATCGAGCATGATGTTGCTTCCGATCAAGGTAACGTCACCGCCTACGAGAAAATTTTCCTCAACGGTAATGAGATCCGCGGTCACCCCAGGCGGCATGACTACCACGGCTTCTTCCGCCGGTGAATCTAAGGGATCCAATTGGGCGCCGACAATCAAATGTCCTTGGAATCCGCCGAATCGACTCGACGCGATGTTACCCGGGCCATTACCGTTCCCAATAAAAATATCGGTGTTGGCGGTGGGGATGATATCGAGGTTGCCGGTTCCCAATACCTCTCCATTAAAATCCCAGACGTTGGTGCTCGACTGTAGGAGGTGGTTGCCATTAAACGTCGAGGTCCCATTGAAAGTTAGGTTACTGCCAGTGAGATCGCCTCTGAACGTCGTCGAGCCGCCGTAAGTCTGCACACCGGTTGTGGTAACGGCGCCAAAATTCGAACCGCCTGAATTTACGATAAGGCTGTTCGCGTTGGTCGCACCATTAACGGTTACGGTACCGCCGCCTGTATTGACGTTGAACCCGGCGCCGGTACCCGTCAGCGTACCGCTTACAGCGAATGCACCGCCGCCGGTGGTAATGGTCTGGTTGGCGCTCGCGGCAAGATTACCCGCGACATCAACCGGCGTGCCCCCGGTTACGCTGGTGCCGTCGACGTTCAAGGTGACTGTTGTCGCGGTGTAACGACCGGAGATAGATCCACCGTCCATATCGAGGTTTGCGGTCGAACCGGTCGCGGTCAAATTTTCGACCCCCGCGAACGTACCTAAAACGCCGTCGGTCGTACCCGCGTTTGGAGAGGTGATCACCCAATTACTGGCGAAGCTCTGGGTGATCGTATCGATGCCGCCGCCGCCATTGAGGTTGCCCGTTACCCGACCCGCGGCGCCAATCAGGAAGCTGTCGATGGCCGTTCCACCGGAGATATTTTCAATTGCGGAATAGGCAAAGCCGTCGACTGTTCCGATTCCAGGGGCCGTGGCAATCCAGCTATTGTTATTGTTTTCACCAATGAGTGTGTCACCCCCGCCCCCTGTACCCACAACCGCTTCAATATTGATTGCATTACCACCGGCAAAAGTCAGCAACGACGCATTATTTGTAGCCAGATTTACTGTAATGGGGGTCGATACTGCGGAGTAGTCGAGCGTATCGGTACCACCTAAACCATCGAGCGAATCTAGCGATGCCCCGTCATTAAATACGAAGGTATCTGCGCCTGTTCCGCCGATTCCGCGCAACATATTGACAAAATTATTACTCCCAACGCCGCCGATGTTACCGCTACCGACACCAAGCAGATTCCAAGTATTCGTGAGGTTATCAGCACGGATAGCGTCTATC
Source organism: Gammaproteobacteria bacterium (assembly GCA_021773835.1). Lineage (GTDB taxonomy): Bacteria > Pseudomonadota > Gammaproteobacteria > UBA11873. The sequence continues at coordinate 210,253 of JAJFJQ010000062.1, read as the reverse complement.
CCGCCGCCACCGTCCATCAAACCGGCAAACGCAGTTCCGCCGGTAATCGTGAAAACGTCGATTCCGGTCCCTCCGGTTAGGTTGGTGATGTTCGTCCAGGTGCCGCCTAAAGTCCCGAAAACTGGGGTACCAACAGGAAAAACGTCTATCGTACCGAGCCGTCCAGAATTAGCGCCCGTGGTCAAAAAGAAATTACCGGTTGGCGCTGCGGCGAGTACCGCGGTGACGATGCTATTCACCCCACCGCCGCCATCAATATCCCCAGACAATGACCCGCCGGGCATAAAACTAAACGTGTCGTTCAAGGTCCCGCCAGTGATGCTGCTGAATCCACTGAAGGTTGGCATCGCGCCAATATCGATGAAAAACGTATTGGGGCCGGTGATGGTATAGGTTATCGCCGTATCCGGGCCGAGCAAGGTCGACGTACTGTTCGTGAAGAATGATTCAAACTCGGCAAGCCCCCCGGCGGCGCCACCATCAACGAGGCTCAAGGTCCCGTCAATGCTTGTGGGATCGGTAATATCCACCAGACTCAGTGCAACTGGATCGACACTCGATAGGGACCAATCTATGGTATCGCCAGGCGGGCTTGCGATTTCCGTACCACCATCGGCGATGTTGCCCGCACCAACAATCATACCGGTACCGATAAAGTTCAACGTGTCGTTGCCGGCGCCGAGCATTACGCTGCCGGTGAGTAAGGCAGCTAAGTTGACGACGTCGTTACCAGCACCGCCGGTGATATCGCCGGTTCGATCAGCAGTTACATTAAACGTATCCGCGCCGTCGTTGCCAATGAGATTCTCTATGGCCTCATAAACACCAGGAGGGTCACCCAGAAATGGGCTATCGTCGACACCAATAAACGTCAAGGTTCGACCGCCCGCCGTATAAGTGGTGCCGTCCAACGTCCACGTTGCGCTAGCAGCAACACCGGATGGAACGCCAGTCAACGAATCACCTGTGTTCGCACTGCCCTCGAGCCGGTTTATATTATTGAACATACCGGAGATGTCAGTGCTCATGCCCATGAACCCGTTGCTTGTACCAAGCGCAGTCAGCGCAACCGCGATCGGCCCGGCGTTGCCATTGTGACTCAATGTGTCGATTCCAGCGCCACCGTCGATCGAATCAACATCACCGGTTGTGATGATGAACGTGTCATTGGCGGCGCTGCCGGTTAAATTCGCAAAACCGCTTAGGCTGATTAACGGCAAGGCGGCTGAGGCCGGATCATAATCGAACCCATCGGTAGCGGTAATTGTCCAGGTAGCATCTTGCCCAGGAATGCCAGTAAAACTATTCGCCATGGTCAGATTGCCACGGATATCGTCCATGTTGTTAAACCCGGAACTGATCGTGGCAGCGCCGTCATTGCCGTCATAGCCGTCCGCAATGGTCCCGCCGGTCAGGCTGATCGCGATCGCAGTACCGAATCCCGAATAGTCGAGCACGTCAACGCCACTACCGCCATTAACGCTGCCAGTGATGAAACTGGTCGCTGGGATCCCGGTGAAAACGAAATTATTCGTTCCGACGTTACCACCACTGATATTGCCGCTGTGTAGACCACTGATGGTAAAGGTGTCCGGATCGTCGCGGCCGGTAAGATTGTCGAACTCCACGAAGTTCAACGTCAGCGGCCCGCCGCCGTCGAGACTCACGGAGCCCATATCCACCACACCGTCGCTCATTATCGTCCACGTGTTGGTCGCAGCGGCGCTATTGGTGCCAGTGAGGCTTGCAGTGGAGGTTGTGCCTGGATTTGTGAGTCCGGTAATGTTGTCGAAGCCCATCGCAATCGTGGCTGTGCTACCAGCAAATCCAACACCACTGGTTCCTCCACCGCTTAGGGTAACGCTCTGATCGCCGAGCGCCGTCCAAACAATTGTGCTGCCGCCGGTGCCGCCGTCGACACTACCGGCCCACGCCGACTGCACCAACACAGTCCCGGATCCATCGTTACCGACGATAGCCTGAATAAGATCAAATTCCGTGATACCAGCGGTCGTCGTGATTGTTCCTTCATCTGAAGCGGTCAGAACAATATCTTCGCTTGCCGGACCCAATGCGCCGGTCGCCGCGACCACGATTGAATCGACGCCGACACCTGTGACGCCGCCGCCAACGACTCCAGGTCCGCCGGCAAGTCCGACGATTTGTCCTAGGTCTTGGAAAATAAACGTATCGGCCCCACCGAGACCGACAATTTGAAAATTCGTGAACGACGTCGGCAGCGCGGCACTGATACCTTGAAACATGCCGCTGTTCGTGCCGGTGATAGTCCAGGTTGTGTCCTCATTCGGACCAATTAACGTGCCAAGCCTGTTGTCATCGACGGTGTCGATGTTGAGTACGTCGTCACCAGCAGCATCAACCGCGGTCGTAGCACCGGTAAACTCCAGATTGTTACCGCTTGTCCCGGGGCCGGTTACGGTGACTACCATCGCATGGCTTGAACCGGTGTAGTCGAGCGTATCGTCGCCCGCACCACCATCGACCTGACCGACGATCCTCGACGAAGATGGGAGCGCGGCAGGTGGTGTCATGGTCGGCATACCGATATTAATCGTGTCATCGTTGTCGCCGCCGGACACATCGCCCGTCAACACGATACCGCCCGTACCGCCCGGGTCGACGTTGACGATGTCATCGCCGAGCCCGCCGTCGATGTCGGTTGCGACGTTCGCGCGGATATTAAAGGTATCGCCGTTGTCGCCTCCAAATAGACCGCCACTAATACTGACCAGCGCCGTGTCGAGATTAAAAGTATCCGCGCCGGCGTCACCGCTCGCTGAGGTCACGCTATGATCGATATCGAATATATCGTCGCCGCCGCCGCCGCCGAGGGTCTCGAAACTCGTATAGCTGAGCGTGATCCCGCCGGTGATACCGCCAGCATCAGCTGCGCTTGTCGTAAACGTGTCAGCCACGGAGGTGCCGGTGATCAAATCAATACCCGTTCCGCCGGTGATGCTGGTGATATTCGATACGTTATCGAGTTCTACCGTTACTGCCGTCGTGCGTCCGACGAAACTTATCGTATTGGTCGCACCACCGCCGCCGTCAACATTACCCGGCGTAGCGCCGAATAGGTTGAGCAGTCCAGTATCGGCAGTGACGTTGAACGTATCCATCGCCATCCCACCGACGAAGCCTTCAATGTCCGCAAAACTCATCGTCGACGGTGTGTCGACCGTGCCGCCACCATCAAGATTGATGGTCCAGATCCGGTCGGCCGAGTAATCGGCTAGATCCAGGACATCAACGATTGCTGCCGCACCGGCGCCGCCGTCGATAGATGTGACATCGATCCCGTCGGCAAAATCGAAGGTGTCGACGTCAGTGCCACCAACCAATGCTTCAAAGTCGGAGAAATCCAGGGTATTGCCGGAAACATATTGGTGGGTACCGTCGAGATCCCACAACGCGGTGGCATTTCTGCCGGTTAATGAATCCGTGCCGCCCACGCGGCCGGTCAACACGTCAATGTTGTCGAAGCCACCCGCATCGGTAATCGTCGTGCCTTGAAAGCCATCGACCGTCCCGAGGCCGCCGAGGGCAATCGTCGCATCGGTGTCGTGGGCGGTGAAATCCGCCGTATCAGAACCGGCAAGGCCGTCTATTGTCCCGCTGATATCGCCGCCACTGAAATTGAACAAGTCGTCGAATCCAGCTGTGCCGGTAAGATTCGCCCAGTTAGTGAATGTTACGGTGGATGCAGTCCCCGTGACCGTTCCAGAGTTCACCCCTGTGATGGTAAACGTCCGGCCGCCGGCGACGGTGTATCCGGCGCCGCCACCGGATACGGTGTCGATGTCGACGATACCGTTGTTAGTGCCATCGATGTTCAGCGTAATACCGCCGGTCGCGGTAGTCGTCACCGTATCGGCTGCCCCACCGTTACCGTCGATAGCCCCAGCAAGCGATCCACCGGCGGTAAAAGTAAACGAATCCGTCAGGCCGCCCGCCATACCACCGCCGAGAAGATTCTCGATGGTACCAAAAGCGGTCGCCGCGGTGCCGCCGACACCATCGGGATCGATGGTGCCCATGTTCGCACCGTCGATGGTGACCGTCATTGCGAAGTCGGAGGTGAGAACATCGCCTGTCGTGTCTGCACCGCCATCGAGCGAACCAGTCAACTCGGAAGACGTCGTCGTGAAAATGAACGTGTCGTCCATATTGCCGCCAATGAACGTTGAGACACTAGTCCATTCCTGCAACACGGTCCTGGTCACGGCATCGTCGACCCGCTGGATGGAATCCGTTCCATTGACCAGATAGACGCCTAGAATGTCGGCGCCCTGCACAGCAACGTTGAGCACCGTTTCGATACCGGTGCGATCATTGCCGCCGAACACAATAGGATCGGTGGCGGTGCCGTTGAGATTGCCGTTGCCGCCACCGCCGAGATCCGTATCGGTCACCGTGCCGGTATAACCGGTGAAGTCTAGGGTGTCGCCGCTCATACCACCGGGGGCGCCGCCAATCACCTGACCTATAAGCTGAGCGGAACCCATGAAATTAAATGTATCGACAGCACCACCCCCGTCAAGGTTGCCGGTGACAACTGCGGTGCCGCTCAGGTTGAACACGTCGCCATCGCCATTGCCGAGCAGGTCACCCGTGTGGTTGCCGGTGATATTGAAGATGTCGGCGCCGTTCATGCCGTCGACCGTCTCGATCTGCTGGTAGCTAACCCCACCGATCTGTACGCCGGTGCCGTCAATCGTGAAGGTCTCAGCGGCTGCGGTACCGTTCAATGTGTCGGTCGCGCTCGTGCCGATCACGACTTCAATACTGGAGGTATCGGTGACCCGTGGATACATCGTCGACCCGACGGTAAAGGTTAACGGTCCACCGGTCGCCGCCGAATAGTCGAGCGTATCGGTTCCGCCGCCGCCGGTGATGTCGCCGGAGAGTGTATTGGCCCCACTGAACGCGAACGTATCGCCCATCGCCCCGGCCTGAAGATCGGTGATGTCCGTGAACGTGAAAGTATCGGTGCCGTCGGCCAAGGTGCCGTCATCGCTACCACCCCCGCCGGTGAGCGTGAACGTGTTGACGGTTGCATCCGATCCGATCAGCGTGTCGTTTGCGCTGTCACCGGTGAATCCGAGAATATCGTCGAATCCCCCGGCGGCACCGCCGAAAACGAGGTTCGCAGAGCGGACGTCGAGGTCGATTGTGACCGCGAGCGTCATCATGGAATAGTCCAGCGTGCCACCAGCAGTCGGATCGCCGGTGATGGTCCCCGATATTGCGGCGCTTGCGCCGTTGAAACGGAACGTGTCGCCGTCGTTGCCGGATTCGAGGAAACTGAAGTCTGCGAAGGTGATCGTGTCGGTGTCGGTAGTGAGTGTCCCGTCATCGGCATCCGTGATCTCGAACAGGTCCGCGGCGCCCGCGTCCTCACCGTGCAGTATGTCATTGCCGCCCGCGCCGATGAGGTCGTCGATATTGCTAATGCCGCCGGTGAGCGTCGCCGAGCTTGTTGCGAGGTTCACCGTAACAGTAGTAGCAGAGACCGACGCATCCGAATAGTCGAGCGTTGCTCCCGTCGTACCGTCGCCCGTGATCGTGCCGCCTACCGACGGGCTCGCGCCACTGAATACGAACGTGTCGCCACTGGCACCGCCGTCGCCGGCTTCGAGGTTGAAGAACCCACCCCATGTCGTCGCACCGATGTTACCGGCGTTCGCCGCCGTGATATCGATCGTGACGCCACCGTCCGGAGCGCGTAGCGTCGCGCTCGCGCCGTGGCCCGTGAAATCATCGAAGCCGGAGAATGTACCGTCCAAAACATTGGTTGCCACCAATGTTTGCAAGTTTACCGTAACCGAGGTTGCTGGCAGCAGCGTCGAGAAATCCAAAGCATCGCCACCGCCGGCGTCCAGGCTACCAACATTGCTAAACGCCATGAACATCGTCGCCGCGCCGTCATCGACATTACCGGTGTTGAGTGATGTCAGGTTATAGGTGCGGATGGTCGGATCGACCGACAGATCTATCGTGCCCGCCGCTGCGCCGCTGCCGCCGCCGTCGAGACTGAACAATGGCGAATACCCAGCTGCTGCAAAAACGAAGCTATCTGCCATCGTCGCGCTTCCGGTCAGATCGTTGAAGCCTTCAAACGTCAGCGTACTTGTCGAGACGTACGTATTCGTAGTCGCCGCGATACCATCGATGTTGAACACGCCACCGGCCGCGATACCCTCTAAGCTACTTGCGCCATCGCCCTCGACGATATCGATATCGGCAAAACCGCTCAATCCGTTGCCGGCGCTACTACTGCCGAAACCGTCACCGGTTACGCTGTCTAGAATTACATCCACAGCCGAGCCAAACCCGGACCAGTCGATACTATCGCCAGCCGCTTGCGCACGGCCGTCGAGGAAAATGCCTGCCGCCAAGGAGGTGACTACGAAGGTATCGTCATCGGTGCCACCTTGGACGATTTCAATCTCGCTAAACGTCACCGCGCTGCCAAGATCACCCGCGCCAGGCCCGCTGATATTCCAGGTGTTCGCGACATTAGGGCCAACGACCGTGTCACCGGCCCCAGCCCCGCCCTGAATAGTCCCACCAATCGTGGCTATGCCATCAAGGTTAAAAATGTCATTCCCACCACCACCTCGAATGTTACCGCTGAGGTCATCACCCCCGGTCACGTTGTCGACGTTAAACGTGTCGACAGCGGAGTCGCCGGTTAGGTTTGCAAAATCCGTAAAACTGAGGGTAAACGGGCCGCCGCCGGGGTCAACCTCAAGGGTTCCTGCATCCGCCGCGCCTACCAAAGTCCACGTCGCGGCGATTGCCGTTGGGTCAGTTAGGGTCAACGAATCTCCAGACGTCCCGCTTGTCCCAGAGCCCGTAATGTCTTCGATATTAAGGAAGGTCGTGCTCGATGCCGTGCCATCGAAACCGGTCGCATCGCCGTCGGTGATAACGACATTGATGGCACTAGTCAGGCCGCCCCAGTCGACGCTGTCGCTGCCACCCGCACCGTCCAAGGTGCCGCTCCATGTGGCTGCGGCGGTCGTAAAAGAGAATGAATCGTCCATTCCAGTACCGTTGAGCGTGTCGATATTGGACATCGCACCCACGACACCGACCAGAAACCCGCTATCTGCACCGTTGATGGTGAATGCACTTACGGCGGCGCTGTCGCCAGTTAAACTGTCGGTCCCACCGCTGCCGCCATCAATTGTGTTCACCGTGCCGCCCATGCTGACAACAAAGTCATCGGCACCGTCACCGCCAACCAATGTCGGGACATCCGTGAAATCCAAGCTTTGGGTGCTCGAAGTCAAAGTCCCGTCGTCATCCGTTCCAACGCCGTTACCAATTGCCCAGGTATTCGTCGCGCCGTCTGGGCCTTGGAGCGAGCTGTTGACATTGCCGTTGCTGATTACCGCATCAATATTAGTGAACGTCCCAGTGATACTGGCCTCACCGCCGGCTAACCCGTCGGTAGCACCAGCACCGGATGTCGTGATGTTGATGTCTGCTGTGTAGGCACTCCAGTCAATGGTGTCGGTGCCGGCCCCGCCATCGATCGAGCCACCGACGGTGACGGTGTCGGCGAAGGTGAAGTTATCAGCGCCCAGGTCGCCGTTGAGCGACCCTCCCCAGTTAACGTCGATGTTGAATGTATCGACCGCGGTTCCGCCAGTTAAGGTCTCGATGCCGCTGAATTGGGCGACTGTCGTCGGTCCACCGGGTTCAATCAAATCCCCTGCATCTGTCCCTGTGATGTCCCACGTCGCGGCGCTATTGAACCCGACGACCGTATCGGTCTCACTACCACCAATGATCGTATCGGCTATCGTGATCGCGTTCGATTGAATGTTGAACGTGTCATCATTCGCGCCGCCATCGAGCCCCGTCCCCGCCGCTAGAGTTGCACTGACGTTAAAGATGTCGTTGCCGGCATTACCAGAAACGTTACCGCCAGGGTCTGCGGTGATATTGAATACATCGTTACCACCGTTGCCCGTGGCGCCGGTTGTCAATACGTGTCCGATATTGTAGGTGTCTGCGGCCGAGCCGCCTTGGAGGTCTCCAACTGAGGTGAAATTTATGGTCACGGCGCTCGGGGCGGTCCACGTTATCGTCCCACTGTTCGCGGCGGTTGTTGACCAAGTAACATCGACATTGGGGCCAATGATCGTGTCGTTACCGGCGCCGCCCGTGGCGGTGATGGGCGTCGCTGACGCGATCGATGCCGCACTCAAATCGAGCGTGCCAGCTAGCGCTGCTCCGAAATTAAGGTTCAACGTCGCTGCGCCAGTCGCCGCAAACGTTCCATCCAACGTGATATCACGGCCAGCGGTCATAGTCAGAACGTTCGCCGACCAACTTATGGATACGCCCGTATCGACGACGATAATATCTTCTGCGCCGGAACCCGCGGCTGACGTCAATATCGTGAAAGACGCGAGTAGGAGCTGCGCATTGATGTGGTCGTCAGAAATCGTGTCGGGCCCCATCATGGTGGTCATACATCCAGCAGCCCCAAGCGCGCAGATGTTCACCGTACCCGGGTCCAGTAAGAATGTACCGGCCGTTCCACGCGGTGCCCGCATATCTGCGAAACCACTGATATGAATATGTTCTTTACCGGACACTTCGGCGAAGCCACCGTCCCCGCCTTCGACACCGCCGCGCGCAGAAATTTCACCATCAAACGTTGTCGTACCGTCAGACCAAACGACCACCGTGCCGCCATCGCCGCTCACCGTAGCATCTGCAAGAATCGAGGCACCGGCCCCAACCGTCGTCGTTTTTGCGTTGACGATAGCGGGATTTGCACCTTGTATGTCACCGCCGACGAGGGCGACACCGCCACCGGTCGCGCCGGACACATCAATGCGTGCATTACTTTCGAGCGTTACCTCGGATCCGAGCGTGTGTACGGTACCGCCGGATTGCGCTGCGCTCTTCGCCGTCGTTGCGGAGCCATCCGCTAGCGTTACGGTCTCTGATGCGAGGAGCTTAACGGTGCCGGCGTCAGCAATCGCGTCCGCGACGACGCGACCACCTTGGCGAATGTCGGCCCCGGTAATGTCGACATAACCGCCGCTTGAAACCGTATCGCCTGCCGATGCATCGATCGTTCCGGTGTTGAGCACCGATGCCGATGGTCCCAATCCAACCAGACGGATCGTGCCACCAGAATTCTCAATCCGCCCTGCTCGCACGATGCCGCTGTTATTGATCGCATTGGTGAAAACATTCTGCGCCGCACTCGCGGCGATGATCACGTCGCCACCGTCTGCAGAAATTTCGCCGGTATTCGCGATCTGGTCATCCAGCGCTTGGGCGTTGTCCAATACCTTTTCATCGACCGCGAAGCGCATCAAACCATCGCCGTCGAAATCAAGCGTGACTTTATTGCCGGCGGCAAGATTAACTCGACCGGCTGAAGCGAGGATCACACCTTCGTTACGGATCGACTTGCCTACCAGCGTGATATCACCACCCGTCGCTGCTTCTAAAGTTCCATGATTCACCACCGCGCCATCGGCGCCTTCAAGCGCTTCAAGTTTGAACTTGCCGGCCATAAAATCATCGACCGGAATATTCTTCATCCCAGCCGCCACCAAACCGTTGACGTTGACGTGTGAATTACGCCCGAAAATGACGCCATTCGGATTCATCAACAAGACGCGGCCATTGGCGTTGATGCGGCCATGTATCTGGCTCGCGCTTTGATCAAAGATACGGTTCAGCGCTTGCGCGTTGCGGCCGGGTTGATTGAACTGTACGAGCTCGTGGGACTTGACGTTGAATTTTTGCCAGTCTATCGCGAGATTGTGCGATTGCTGATTGATCACCGTGGTATTGGCATTCGGACGAGCAATACTACCGCTGCCGCCAACGACGTTGCCGCCTTCGGGTCCGGCGATCGCCGTTCCAACCTGCAGACCTAACACCAGACCCGGGAATAGCGCGCGTCGAATGTGTGCCGTTAACGGCTTCAGACGTATTGCCGAGCGTGGCCCTTGAAGCGGTGGCTGCTTCAGCGCTTGGCCATTGGCGGATGGGCGTATTTTCATGCTGCTCACTTCCTCGATATGCCTAATTAGGCGGCGCCAGGCCCGCGCTTTAAGCGGACCTTGGTTCGTACATCCTATGTGCCTAAATACCGTCGGTCCGAGAACTACTTCACATCGGATCCGAACCCAAAACCTAGAAAAAGAAGTTGAAATCCAGCCAATACTGCGGGTCGCGTTGATTTTCTGGTCGCGGCTTACCAACCGGCCAGGCGATCGATACCTTCGAGGCGAATTTATTCGGAACGTTTGCCGACAGGCCGATCCCAGCGCCTTTGAAATTGTCCGATTTATCTTCAGTCGACAGCGGGCTGTTTAAAACACCGGCAGCCATGTCGAAAAAGAACGAGAGCTGCACAAGTTCGCCCCAGGTACGATTGTCGAACGCCGGCTTATCGGCAATCCCCGGTGCGTTGATGATCCATTCAAACGAGGCGAACCAGGCGCGGTCATAAAGGTTTTCGGTCGGTTGATAAGCACGCACGTTGGTTGGCCCGCCTACGGAGTACTGCTCAAGCGGCACCAATAAATCGGGTGACCACTGCAGTTCGGTACGGAACAATACAGTGTGATGACGTAACATTTCGCTCAGAATCGATAAGGCTTGTAGGCGCGAATAACTGACAAATACTTTGTCGAACTTACCGGTGGCAAAGTCTCGATTACCGCCCTGACGGCTGGGCGCAATGCTTCCGGCTGTACTGCCCATCGCTCCGAGAAGGTTGTTGAATCCATGGGTCACTTCTAAGAATCCGGCATTGAGTCCGGCGTAACGCGAATCAACCGAATCGTAATCCACCCCGACCATGGCAGTGGTGAGGCTGTCTTTCGATTGCGAACGACCGCGCACCTTAGTTTCTGCCCGCTTGCGCGCGAGTTCGACCCGGGTCGATAAATTTTGTTGGCGGCTGCGGATAAACGACTTGCTCAACGAGGCGTACATATTGCGCGTATCACTTGCGATACCGCGTCCGCGAAAATCGCCGCCGACGTCGAATTGATTACGGTTAAAGCTGAAGTTAAATACGCTGTCGTAAAGAAACGGTAGGGGCCGCTCGTACTCGGCCGCCCAAAAGAATGAGAACGATGGCTGCTCTGTATGTTGCAGCGTACCGGTAAACCGGTCGCCGGCCCCGGTGAGGTTGTTAACGGAGCCCGTTACCCGGTAACGATTCTGTCCGGTCTCGCGAATACCGTGGTTGTCGGCGCGAACGCTGGCGTCGAAGCGTTTTTCTTCCTGCACCTTGATCACCATGTCGGCGGTGCCGACTTGCTGGCCCGGTTGAAATACGCCAAATAAGGAAACGCCTGGGTATTCCGTCAAGGTCAGTAGCGCAGCTTCCGCTGTTTTGTTGGTGACGGGTTGATCAACGAGTTTCTTAAACGGCTGCTGCAAGGCTTTGTCGCTGTACATTTCGTTACCTTCAGCAACGACGCGGCCGAGAACGCCCTCTAGCACTTGGATCTTGATGGCGCCATCAGTGACGTTTTGCACCGGGACAAAGGCCTGGGCCAAGATGAGGCCGTGTTCTCGATAATAGCTGGTCACTTCGTCAGCGACTTCCTGCAGGCGCCCAACCGTGAACCCTTCGCCCTGGCCACTCAGGTTTTCGTCAAGTAGCTGCTGAACCTCGGCTGCCGCTATATCATGTTTTGGCCGGTCAACGGCTCCGACTAGTTCGAACGCAGAGACCTGAATGCGAGTTCCGGCATCGATCTCGAGCGGTCGATCAACGACTGCCGGAACCTCGAATATGGCCGGCGCGGGAGACTCGGGGACCAGTTGGCGCTCTTCTCCTGGACGAATAGCCCCGGGCCGGACGGCCGCCGGGACGTCGATTGGGGCCGCCACCGGCGAGCTGATCCATAGCGATCCGAGAAGCAGTATCGCAAAGCGACCGGCCGCAGCATTAATCGTGCACCGCGTAGTTGAAGCTAAACCCATGAATTGCTTTATATTACTTACCCGTGCCCGTGCCCACCCGGCGCTGCTTACCGAGTACTGCCTGTTGCCGAAGACCCGCCCCCAAAATGGCCGTGCCAGTATAGCAAGCCACCCGAGTCGCCACAACGAAATGACCGTCCTAGAAACTGCCACGTTATCATCGGTCTAGCGGAATTATTTAGATTTTTCCTAGCCCGGCTATGGAGCTGCATGGTCGACTAGTGAGTTTCAACGGCGTAGGCCCGGATTTCCCGTTGGCCAATCGGCGGATTGAAGGCTTTGCAACCATCCATCGAGTGCGGATTCATCGACCGCGACCTGGTAGGTTTCCATGATCTTCTTCACCGCAGCCTGGCGTACGCGATTGCCGGCCTCACGGCGTAATTGGGCGACGATTCGCTGCTGTACTGCGGCATATTCGAGCTGCGTCCCGACCACCAGCGCACCGCGTTTGATGATATGGAAACCCGCGTCACTTTGGACCGGAAGACTGACGGTTTCTGGTTTGAGCTTTTCAATCTCGGCGCGCACTTCCGGCAGCAAATCATCCATTTTCAGTAATCCCATATAGCCGTCATTTACGCGACTTTGTAGGTGTTTAGAATGTTTCGCCGCCTCGGCCGCAAAATTGGTCTCGGATTTGCGCAGCTTCGTCGAGACTTGCGTCGCCAGCGCGCCGGCATTTTTTCTTGCGGTATCGGGGCTTTGCGCAGGGGCAGGAATAAATATCTGCCACAAATGGACCCTATCGGGCAGTCGAAATGCGGCTTTATTAGCCTCGTAGAACTCTCTCGTTTGTGCTTCGCTGGGAAAGTCGACATCTAGATTTCGCCGCACAACCTGGGTCAAATACGCCTCAGCAAGTACTTTTTGCGACGCTCGCAACATCAACGTAGAGACAGCATCGTTGTGATCTGCGGCATTTTCGTAGGCAGCAGTCAACACCGCTTGGTTCGCGCGCTCCTGTTGCACGAATTTGGCAAAGTTTTCCGGTGTTTCAAGGATTGCAGCACGCCGATCGTGGTCCACCAGCGATAGTAGCTGGTGCACGGTTTCTAGCTCTATCTGCTTGGCGCCGGCGCGCTCTGAAATCACCGCTGGCTCACCGGGCCCAGCGGCGCTCACCGCCGCCTGGTCGGGCGGAGACTGCTTCGCCCACCACAGCGCACCACCAGCGCCTACAAGAATTAACATTGCGCCGAGCAAAAGGACGCCAACTATTGCTAATATCCTCAAGGTATTAAGCTCCATCGTCACCGTGCTGAACGCTGAATACCACAGGCATCAGCACACATGTTTATTTGACCCATTATGGGGCGCAAGGAGGCCACTGCTCGACCGTTGAAAATTGAGCAAACGCTCATCATTTACGGCCGGAAGCGGATTCAACAACAATTTTAATTCAAAGACGTATACGCGTTTGTTAATGTATAATTAATTTCGCCTCGTTGTAGTATACGGAATGTCAATGACACCCGGGGGACAATCTATTAAGACTCCGAATCTGGCGTTGCTTGTTCCGGGCTGTGTAGGGATTATGTAATCGATGGCCCCGAAAACGACTAACATTGCCATCTTATTCGCCGACATCAGTGGTAGCACGCGGCTCTATGAGATCCTCGGAGACGTCGCTGCTCGAACTAAGGTCGCTGACTGCCTCGAAATGCTGACCGAGGTCATTACGCGCCACAACGGTACGGTGATCAAGACCATTGGCGACGAAATCATGTGCACGTTTCCCAGCGCCGAAGAAGCGGCGACTGGGGCCTGTGAAATGCACGAAATGCTTGACGACGATGTCACCGAGCAAACTGCCGCGGGACCGATTTCGTTGACTATCCGCGTCGGCATGCATTATGGACCCGCGATACTGGAATCTGGCGATGTATTCGGCGACGCCGTTAATGTTGCAGCGCGGATGGCGGCAATGGCGAAGGGCGGCCAAATTATTACGACCCAAGGGGCAGTCGATGAAATGTCCCCGATCATGCGCGCAAGTACGAGATTCATCGACCGTGCGCCGGTCAAAGGCAAGAAAGAGACCATGGACATCTTTGAAGTCCTGTGGCAGCAAGAAGATGTGACGCGCATGTCCACGGGCGTCATCGCCGGACCCAATACCGTTCCTGTACGTATGCGATTGACCTACCACGGCGATACCGTGTTGATGGATGCGGACGTCACCCAGGTTGTCATGGGCAGGAGCAAGTCCGCCGACCTTACCGTCAACGAGACACTCGCCTCGCGTCAGCACGTGAGGATTGAACACCGCCGCGGTAAGTTCTTCATCATCGATCAAAGTACGAACGGTACCTACGTTCATCACGAAAGCGATGAATCGTTTTTACGACGCGAAGAGATGCCGCTTAGTGGAGATGGGATGATTAGTCTTGGCCGCTCTTTTTCAGAAAATCCTCAAGAAGTTGTCCATTTCAAATCGGAATATTGAAATACTGCTTATGCGGCTCCATCAAAGCACATTGCTGCATACGCATGTTGTCACCCCGACACCAAAAATCACTAGGCAACGCGGCACCGGGATCTGTAGCCGATTTACCGGCAACGCAACATCGCTTGTTTGAACTCGGAAGGCGTTAATGGCAGATCGACCGATCAGTTGGAGTTCAGCGCTACGTAGCGACGTTGGCAAAGTTCGAAAACTCAACGAAGATTCTGGACTGGACCGGCCCGAGGCTAAGCTGTGGGCAGTAGCAGACGGCATGGGTGGCCATTCCGCTGGCGACTTGGCGAGCCAGATGATCGTTAATTCACTGGCAAAGGTAAAACCCAGTACCAGCCTAAGTGAACACGTCGATTTCGTCGAGCACAGTATTCTCGGGGTTAACAACCGCCTGCACGATCTATCACGCGCGCAGAACCAAACGAGCGGCAGCACGGTTATCGTCCTGCTAGGCGGCGAACGGCATTGCGTTTTCATGTGGGCTGGAGACAGCCGGCTTTATCGATTGCGCGATGGAAGCTTAGTCCAACTTACAACCGACCATACGCAGGCCGAGCTCTACATAGAACGTGGATTGATAAGTCGCGAGAGTGCGGTGGATCATCCATCCGGCAATATGGTTACACGAGCCGTTGGCGCAGCCGCAGATCTATATTTGGATATCGACATCGTTGAGATGGTCGCCGGCGATCGCTTCTTGCTGTGTTCTGATGGGCTTGATAAGCACGTCTCAGACCTTGAGATCGAATCTGCAATGCAAAGTGGCGAACCGCAAACGATTGTGGATACGTTAGTCGAGATGACATTGTCTCGCGGCGCAACTGATAACGTAACAGTTTGTGTGGTTCACGCAGAGTAATAGCTTAGGTGAAAAACATGATCGTTAAACGACGACACCAACGTTTAAACAAATTTCGCGTGGTTAATAAGACCGTCGAGCTTGGGCTGGGGCGCTAACCGTGGCTGATTTTAAAACCGCACTAAAAGCGATGTCTCGGGGTGATCTCGACTTTGACGCGATCTCGAAAAACCTCACAAAATTACTTAATAAGCAGCCGCAGCTTGCCATTTCGATCATGGAGCAGTTGCGCGAAGCCTATGGCGAGGACCTCATCGACGCGACTAGTTACGCCCGGCTTAAAAAAATCGTCGCTGCGCATGCGAATGTCGCCGATGGTGGGGATGAGACCGATGACCGGACTGCCTTTGGCGCCGCCGATTCCACTTTGCATACCAGTGCCGATGCGACCCAATTCGATGACGATGTCGACAGCAGCACAATAGCCCAACAGGCACGGGCCGCATTAACGGCTGCGACCGAAGATAGCTCGCTGGATTTCGATCTAACAGGGGATAGTGTGCCATCCGATGGATCTTGGCCGACATCGGGTTCTGAAATCGGTGCCGCGAGTGGCGGGCAGTCCTCAGGCGATGCCGTCGCGGAAGCAAAAATCGAACCGGGCTCGATTTTGAAAGACCGTTTCCAACTTGACGAGGTCCTAGGTGTCGGTGGAATGGGTACGGTGTTTCGCGGACGCGATCTTATTAAGGTCGAAGCACGTGACAGAAACCCTTACGTTGCACTGAAAGTACTAAACGAAGATTTTAAAAAGCACCCAGATTCGTTCATCGCGCTACAGCGTGAAGCGAGCCGGCAACAGAAACTCGCCCATCCCAACATCGCAACGGTCTACGATTTCGATCGAACGAGGGGTGGCACTGTTTTCTTGACGATGGAGCTACTTGAAGGCGAACCGATAAATACATTTATCAAAAAAAATGTCCGACCGAAGGGTGGGCTTCCGTTCGAAGAAGCGTTCCCGATGATCGAGGGGCTCGGCAAGGCCCTTATCTATGCGCACGAGCACAACATTGTCCATTCCGATTTCAAACCGGGTAACTGCTTTCAGACAAAAGAAGGCGTGATGAAGGTGCTGGATTTCGGTATCGCACGTGCCGTCAAGAATCCCGGACAAGCGGAAGGTGAAAAAACCTTATTCGACGCGGCGGAGCTCGGCGCATTAACGCCAGCATACGCCAGCGCCGAAATGATGGAAGGCGAAGAGCCCGATCCGCGGGACGACCTCTACGCGCTAGCTTGTGTAGCCTACGAGCTGCTGACGGGAAAACACCCATTCAATAAATTACCCGCGAACAGCGCGCGCGATAACAATCTCATCCCACAGCCGGTCAAAGGACTGAAACGGCGGCAGCTGAAGGGTCTCATGCGCGGATTGGCGTTTGCCCGCGGTGATCGCTCGCAGAGTGTCGCGCAATTTCTCGAAGAGCTAGAGGGGCGCACCTCGCCATTTCGCAACCCATTCATTATGGTGCCGGCCGCCATTGTCGTGATCGGGTTGGCCGGCGTTGCGCCGGCGTTAAATTACATGCACGAGCGCGAGATCGAAACGCAGATCGAACTGGTCAAATCGGGCGATCTGCAACAGGTGGACTTAGTGCTCGAGACCCTGAATGCTCCTGAGTTCGACCCAGCGGACCGCGATCGTATTTTGGTCGCGGCCCGAACAGAAATCCTGCAGTACTTTCAACATCAGGTCGATCAACGGGTCGACGTCGAAGCTGGCCAGTATAATTTCGTCGGCGCCAATGCGGTGATCGATCGTGTTGCAGCAATGGACGTGTTTAAAGACTCAGCCCAAGTAAAAGAATTAAGAGAATCGATCGCGAATGCCGAAAGTGTCTTATTAAACGACCAAACCGTCTTGTTTAACGAGGCACTGGCTGCCAATCACCTGTTGCCCATCGAGGGCAAAGACGACGTCCACGATCCGCTGGCAGTTATTGGAAAATTTTCGCCGCGTACGGCGGAACAACTACGGCGCCGCTTACCGGGCCACTTTGCCGCTGCAATCGATCGTGCACTCGTAAACAGCGAATTCAAGCTTGCTAATGAACTGGGTATGGCAGGCCTTAATGCCGTGCCGGGTAATAAGAACCTCGATAACTTGATGGCGAAAATAGAGGGTGAGGAGGCACGTGCGACAACTGCGCGTAACATCTTAAACGCCACCGCACGCATCCAAGAAGCAATGGCGGGCGCGAATCGTCTTGCCGCATTCCTGCCCGTGCAGGAGGACGTGAGAAAACTTTCGCGTATCGACCCAGATAATGAACTCCTGAAGGCGCTTGCGCGTAAGGTGAGTCCGCTCGTGGACAAAGATATTGCGGCAGTCTCGCGGAGCAAAAACTGGGCCGCCAGTGACCTCGTACAAAATGACTACAAGGATCTTTTGCTCTCACTTGGCATGCGCGACAAAGACGCGCGCGGCGCCAAATTACGCAATGAGTTCGACGCCGAGGTTGCCAAAATCGTGACTGAGGTTGGGGTTGCGGTAGCGGCCAATCAAATGTCACCACCGGCCAACCCCAATGCAGCGACATTGGTTACGGATCTTGAATCGATCGCGCCCGGACATACGAGAACCTTAGAGGCGCGTTCAATTGCAGCGCGCGGTTATCTCGATGGCGCACGCCGCGCTCGCGCTACACAAGATTTCTCCAAGGCTGAGGGCTTGCTGGTTGCGGCTGAGCAAATCGCCGGCAAGACCCCCGTCATCGCATCGCTTGAAGTTGAGCGCGGCATACTCATTGGTGACAAGGCAAGCAACGCGACCGGACTTGAGCAACGGATCGCAGACCGCAAAACTCAATTTGATGAAGCCTTACCCAGTGCGGAGCAATCTTTTGGCGCCCTTGAAACAAGTGCCGGTGCGATAACGATGGCGCTGGCTAGATTCGATTCTTTGGTTTCCTTAAGCCCGCTGGACGATCGTCTACCGGGCTTAAAAGATCAGCTTGTATCCGGCATTGGTAATGCCACAACAAAATTTGGCGCAGAAGAACAATGGGACGAGGCGGTTCAAGTCGTCCGAGCGACGCTGGCCTATTTGCCCGACTCGAAGTCGCTGTCTAGCGATCTCGTTACGTTCGAAGCCAAGCAACGCGAAGCAGCGCTTGAGGCCAATCGACTGTACGTCGCAAACGCTAAGAAAGCAGTGGAGACCTTACTCGCGGATCCGACCGCTAACCGGCAGTGGAGCGACGATATCCAGCGCAACATGGCCGATATTCAAATATTGGCGGAAGGAAACGATCCTTGGGTTGGTCAGTTCAAAAACAAAATCGCGGTGGTTTTTATCACCAAGGCAACCGCGGCCCGGGAGGATGAGCGCTTCGCAGAGGGCGCCAACTTGCTGGAACGTGCCGAGCGGTATGCGCCCGAACTTGAGGCGCTACGCGGCGAGCGCGTGGCATTGGCCAGTGCCACTGAGGCGTTCGAACGCGAGCAGCGCGAACAAGAGCGCCTGGTTAGAACCGAAGGCTTGAAACAAGACTTCGAAACCCAGGCGAAAGCAAACGATGTCGCCTCAGCAACCAAAACGCTTGAACAGCTAAAACGCGAACTGGGTGATGGCGACGCATTCGTTACCAAAACCGGCCCGCGCATGATAGCCGACGCGTACTATAAGCTCGCGACCAAAAAAGCCGAGCAGCATGACTATGCGGCAGCGCTGAAGCTCGCCAAGGCGGGTCTGAAACTACAACCGCATCGTCAGGAATTGCGCCTCGCGGTAAAAGACTACACCGTCGATGGCAACAAACAGGAACTCGCGAAAACATTCGGGCGGGGCGATGATTTCGATTTAGCCGAAGTACTCGAGAAGATTTCAGACGTACAAACCCTAGATCCACGTGCGTATAGCGAATCTGAGTCGGCTTGGGCACAGGCGGTTGCGATCAGGTTGCAATCCTTACAAAAATCGATCGGTGAGCAATCCAACACCTTGCTCATTCAAGCCAAGGAAGTATTTGCAGGAAATACGCTAATAGCCTCGATTGCCGATTCCGGCCCGGTCATAACCGAAGCGCCGCCGAGTGCGACGGCAATCAAAGCGGCAATGGACGCGGCCCTCCTCGGTAAGGCCCGAGACTTGATAAAAGCCCTACCCACTGAGGATGCAAAGCACGCGGCCATTGTTCAATTAAAGGGCGCATACAACGCGCGCATTAAAAACGCCAAGAAATTGTACGAGAGCTACAAAAGTGCATTCAGTGCGAAGGATTACGAAAAGGCCAATGCAACCATCGACGAGGCGCTCGGCTTGTGGGGAGATAGCACAACATTCAAAAAAGAAAAATCGCGTGTACTCGCCGCGCTGAACCGAGACCCCTTGGTTGATAGTGGCGGCGCAATTATTGAGCCACCGCCACCACCGCCGACTAAACCTTGCACAACGCAGCTCGCCGGACATGGCAAGCGGAAAAAAGGAACCTGCTTCGACTTCGTGGCGAGCGGAAAGCCCGGTCCGTTTATGGTTGTCGTTCCTAGCGGTGCCAACTTCGCTCAACCATATGCGATCGGCAAATACGAGATCACCGTCGGAGATTTCAATAATTTCTGCAAATCAAAAGCGACCTGTTCGGTCGTGACCGACCGTGAACGTAACCTGCCGATGACCGGAATTTCTATTGACCAAGCTAACGAGTACGTCACGTGGCTCAGTAACCGGACAGGTAAAAATTATCGTTTGCCGACAGTAGAAGAATGGACCTACGCAGCCGAAGCAGGCGGCCAACAACCCCGCAAAGATTACAATTGCCGGGTTGAACAGAGCGGACAAGTTCTCAAAGGCCAGTCGACCATGGGCGTCAATACCGGTAAAGCGAATGGCTGGGGGCTATATAACTATGTCGGCAATGCACAAGAATGGGTAAACACCGGCGGAGGCGTTGTGGCGCGAGGCGGCGCCTTCGAAGACACGTTCAGTAAATGTGCGATCTCACTTGAAAAACCGCATGGCGGTACGCCCGATGCGAGTACTGGGTTTCGCGTGCTTCTGGAATTAGGCTAAGGAGCTACACCTTGCCACAACGTAACCAGCGTCCCGGACCACGACGGATTTAGCGATGACTACGTTGACGCTGCGCGGACTCGCAAAAGCCTATAGCGACAATATTGTCGACCGCAAAAAATATATTCGTGAACGACGCGAGTTGATCGACAACATCACCAGTGGCCAGGTCCCCCTAGTGCCCTATGAACCGTCGCCGCCGCCGCAGGTCCCCGACCTCGAACGTACATTCAGCGACGGAGAGACTACCCTCGAACTGCCACAAATCGAGACCGATGGGTCTGAACCGCCACCGCGGAAATCGAATGTGCCGATCGTATTGGCGGCGATTGTCGCTCTAGCCGTAATCGTCTTGATCGGTTGGATAAAACTGGCGCCGCAAAACGATCACGCCCCTGCATCGATCAAACCGACGATCGCTGCGCCAGCCATTGACCAGGCTAATACCGGGGCGGAATTGCTGAGTGAGTTTCTCGGCGAGAACCAGTGGCAGCCGGAGCGTATCGATGAATTTCACCACGATTGGCAAAGCCTATCGCCTGATGCGAAGCTAGAGAATGTCGATAGCCCGGCAATGCACCGGGTGATTGATTCCATCTACCAAAAATTTCTTGAGGAAAATGCGCTACTTGAGCTCGGCGACCGCGAGGATGTGCTAGCCGCACAGCGGCAGCTGCTCGACTTGGCTACGGAACTCTCGCCGCATAATGAACGAGTCGAGCGACTGGAAGAAGATTGGCGTGCAAACAACGCGCAAGCGCTAGCCTTGCGAGATGTTGAGCCACAAACAATTGAACCGAGTACGGTCACAATTACCGCACCAAGTAAAACGCCAGATAACCTTACCACGACATTCGAATCACCTGCCGCCGATCCGGCACAAGTCGACACCGAAATGCTCGAGTCAAAGAACGACAATCTCGCCGTCCGGGTCGATCCGGAGCCGCCAGCCGTGGAGGCCGAGATTACACCAGCCACGCCTGCGACAGAAGATTTTGCACCTCTAGCGCCTGAAAACACACCGGTCCAGAACGATGAGCAATCGACACCCGCTGCGCCCGTCCAAACGTCGCCAACAAGGGACGCGAAAAAACCCGCGGCGAAAAAGAAATCTAGCTGCCGGGCGGCGCTAGCAAAACAACGCCGTCCATTTTGCCGCGATCCAATTGGTGAGAAAGCAGCTGGACCCGCCTTGGTCGTGCTGCCTCCAGGACAAGTCAATATTGGTGGTCGAAACGTCGAAGAACAACCCACTCGGACGATGAGCATTGCGCGCCCGTTTGCACTCGGCATTTTTGAAATAAGCTTCAATGAATTTGATTTATTCTGCCGCGCCACAAAAACCAGTTGTCCAGCGCAACCCTGGTCGGATCGCAACCTCCCAGTTGTCAATGTGCCGTGGACGCTCGCGGTGAAGTATACCCAGTGGCTTTCCAAGGTGACCGGTGCGCGGTACCGATTACCAAGTGAAGGCGAATGGGAATATGCGGCGCGTGCCGGAACGACTACGCCCTACCCGTTTGGCGATGAGGTACTTCCCACCCACGCGCGATTCAGTTTTCGTGGGGCTGAAACCATGCCGCTATCGAATAAGGATCGATCGGTAAACCGCAATGCGTTTCGTCTATACCATATGATTGGGAACGTCCGTGAATGGGTGCTCGATGTTTGGCACGACAATCATGCCGGTGCCCCACTCGACGCCAGCGCACGTAGCGGAAATTCCGATCAGCACGTCGTGCGCGGCGGTTCCTACGCTGATGGCGCGGAAAATATTCGCTCTGCTTCCCGGCTACGGCTTTCGGCGCAAACAAGCGATACGAAAACTGGTTTTCGTATTTTGCGGGAAGTCGATTGACAATGACCCACCCTCTATCCCCGCGCTAACCTTAAACGCGTTCAACCAATTACATGGAAAACGTTGACCCCGGCGAAATCACAAAATTTGCGCTGCTAGCGGACACATGGTGGGACAAGGACGGCGACTGTAAGCCCCTTCACGACCTTAATCCCTGTCGCGGCGCCTTCATAACCCAGCGCGCGCAAATTGCCGGAGCCCGTGTCCTCGATGTTGGCTGTGGAGGTGGGATCCTGAGCGAGTATCTAGCTGCCGCAGGCGCCGAGGTCACCGGAATCGACGCGAATAAAGATCTGATCGAGGTCGCTCGTTTGCACGCCGCCGGTGCGAATCTCGATATACGATACGAGTGCACGAACATCGAGAATTTTGCCGCCGGCAGTGACAATCGATTTGACATCGTCACCTGTATGGAATTGCTCGAACACGTCCCCGCACCAAAGGCCATGGTTGACGAATGCGCGCGGCGACTGAGCGCAAAAGGTGACATCTTTTTTTCAACCATAAATCGTACCCTCAAGGCTTACGCGCTTGCGGTGCTTGGCGCTGAATACCTACTGCGCTTGCTTCCGCGAGGGACCCACGACTACGCCAGTTTCATTAAGCCGTCAGAACTCGCGCGGTGGGGCAGGCAAGCTGGGCTGGAAGCTCCGGAGTTTCGCGGCATGAGCTATAACCCGCTGACGGGCTACGCAAAGCTATGTGACGATGTAAGCGTCAACTTCATCGCCCACTTAGCAGCGAGAAACTGAAGCACACAATGCGATCGACGCTCTCGACGATTCTATTCGATCTAGACGGAACCTTGCTCGATACAGCACCCGATATGGCATGGGCGCTGAACCAGATGCGGCTTAAGTGCGGCAATCCAGCGCTCGATTTCCAGCTGATCCGACCTCACGTTTCTCACGGCAGTTTCGCCATGAGTCGGATCGGTTGCGACGCCGCCGAGGGTAGCGATGAATTTGAGGAATTCCGGCTCGGTCTGTTGCAGATCTACAGCGATAATATCGCTCGTGAAACGCGGCTTTTCGATGGCATGGCCGAAATACTGGAAGAATTGGATCGCCGCGCGATCCGCTGGGGCATCGTGACTAATAAGCCTGGTTGGCTCACGGTACCGTTATTACAGGAACTCGAATTAGCCAGCAGGGCTGCCGTTGTCATAAACGGCGACACAATTCCTGAGAGAAAGCCGCATCCGGCGCCGCTCTTCCTTGCTGCCGAACGCGTCGGTACGACACCTAGCAACTGCGTATACATAGGTGACGCCGAGCGTGACATTGCGGCCGGCAACGCCGCCGGAATGCACACCCTCGCCGCTGCCTACGGCTATCTTGGCGCCGATGATCGACCTGCCGACTGGGGTGCAGACGGACTAGTTCGCAGCCCAGCCGAACTCGCCACGTGGCTACAGTCGATTTAAATCCTTGCAGTGGATATTTCGGATCCATCTGCGCCCACGCCAGGCAGCGATCTGTATTACGCCCTGCTGTACATCACGAAGACTCATCGCGAGCGACTCGCCGCAATCAATGCGCTGAAAGCTGAGTTGTGCGCGATCCCAGTGTTGGTCTCCGACGTCGGGGTCGCCCGCGTCAAACTCGAATGGTGGCGTGTTGAAGCCGACCGCCTGATCGCCGGCGATCCACGCCACCAACTGACCCAAACCTACCACGATAAATTTGGGGCCGACGCCGAGTTGAGTCACGCGCTCGACGCGTTGGTAGCCGGCTTGGATGACGAACTAGGGGGTCATAGGTTGGCCACACGAGAACACCAATTTGCATGGTTCGACCGTACCTACGGGCCATTGTATGCCTTACAGGCGGCGATTTTAGCGCCGGGTCAGGACATCATAACGAACCGCTGTAATGAACTCGGCCGTTGGATCGAAATCGGTTACTCATTGTTGAATTTGAAACCACTGGTCGCGCGCGATATCAGACGTCTTCCATTGGAAAGTCTGACGGTCGCCGGGTGTACGTGGGACAACCTCAGCACGGGCAATCCGGCTGATGTGATCGCGACACTGGTGGCTTCCGAGTGCGATCTCGCGATTGACGGTATCGCCGAAATCGCTACCGGCACGCCGAAAGAGACCCGTCGTCAGCAACAACCCTTATTCTCCCTAGCGGCAATCGTTCAACACACCTTGATTGAACTGAGGGAAGATCGTAGTGCTGTTTGGCGACATCGAATTGAGCTTACTCCTCTGCGCAAACTGTGGATAGCGTGGCGCATGCGATACTTGCGAGGCTAGCAGAAGGCTTTTCTATTTCATCGTTTGCGACATCGGTAGACTTAAGCGCACGAACAGTCGTCGGAAAGCATCCTCGTCGGTATTTTCACGTGTCAATACGATCCGGACCTTCTTTTGGCCGTGCGGCTTCAACCACAGTATCACCATCCACCGCGAGACAAACGCACCGCCGAGCAGGCTTGCCTTAAGGATTTCGCCATGATGAGTGACGATTGACCAGTTGTCGTCTGAACGTAGCAAAATTGTATGCACCCGCCGAACGAGATCGCCGTCGCTGCGCACCTGGATTGCCAGGCTCAGCAGGACACATAAACTGGCCCCGATTGAATAAAGATCCAGGGGTAGCGCTGAGAGGAAGGCCGAAGCAGCGAGTAGGTGCCCGCCAAGGACCGTTCGCCGCACGGTACGCGACGCAAATATTGGGATGTGAATAGGAGAAGCAAACGGTTCCATCTGTTAAGCTACCGGCTCACTTGAAATCAGTCCTTGATACCACAATACTAACCAGGCTATGCCCCACGGACCAGAAAAAAAGCCCGCGCCAGAGCGAAGCGGTGCGGATAAGAAATTGGTAGCGGTGAGCAAGGACCCGCGGCGCAAACACAAAGAGATTGGCGGTCCCACGGGCCCGGAACCGACTCGCTACGGCGATTGGGAGCGCAAAGGACGTTGCGTTGATTTTTAGAATGTGCGGTTTTTGAAACCGCAGGCAAACCCAGACCAAACTTTATACGCACGGCGTTGGCACATCTGCCAAACGGCGCCGGTTGGAACGAGCCTATAACTATGAGCAGTCGACCACTTTCTCCTCACCTGCAGATCTACCGCCCGCAACTGACCTCGATTCTGTCAATTACCCACCGCGCGACGGGAATTTTTCTCAGTGCTGGGGTGCTGGTAATAACGTATTGGTTAGTCTCGATCGCCGCTGGAGAAAATGCCCACGCCGCGGCGCGCGAATGCCTTGGTTCGCTACCGGGACAGTTGCTGCTGGCGGCTTGGTCGTTCTCGTTCTATTTTCATCTCTGCAACGGCATCCGGCATTTATTTTGGGACGTCGGTATGGGCTTCGAACTAAAAACCGTCTACGCATCGGGGTATGCAGTCGTCGTGGCATCAGTCGCGATGACCGCTCTCACCTGGGGCTGTGTCCTGGCACAGGGAGGCACCTAATGAGTCTCGAATCCGACCTTGCGCGCGTTCGCGGCCTCGGCTCCGCGAAAGATGGAACACATACATTTTGGCACCAGAGGATCACCGCGATCGCCCTGGTCCCGCTATCACTGTGGTTCGTCGTAGCGCTATTGTGCGTCATGGACGCCGGCCATGCTGATACCGTCGCTTGGATCAAGACGCCGCATGTCACTGCCTTGTTTATAGCGCTCATCGTCGCGCTCCTCTACCACGTGAAAATTGGACTGCAAGAAGTCATCGAAGATTACGTTCACCTCGAATGGTTAAAACTTGCCACTCGAATTGGACTAAACCTCGGTGCGGCAATGTGCGGATTGGTCTCGATCGTGGCAATTCTAAAAATCTCCTTTGGGACACTATAAATGTCGGACGCCTACCAACTTGTCGAACATAAATATGATGTCGTAGTTATCGGCGCCGGCGGCGCCGGACTCAGGGCAACGTTTGGAATGGCCGCTGAAGGACTTTCGACAGCGTGTATTACGAAGGTGTTTCCGACACGTAGTCACACGGTCGCGGCGCAAGGCGGTATGAGTGCGGCGCTCGGCAATATGGGACCAGATGATTGGCGCTGGCATATGTACGACACCGTGAAGGGATCCGACTGGCTCGGTGATCAAGACGCTATCGAATACATGTGTCGTGAGGCGATCCCGGCAGTTATCGAGTTGGAACATTATGGCGTACCGTTCTCACGAACCGAGGAAGGCAAAATATATCAACGCCCTTTTGGCGGGATGACAACAAATTTTGGTGAAGGTACCGCACAGCGAACCTGTGCAGCGGCCGATCGAACCGGGCACGCGATACTCCACACTCTGTATCAGCAATCCTTGCAACACAATGCGGAATTCATGATCGAGTATTTCGCCATCGACCTCATCATGGATGACGAGGGTGTTTGCCGCGGCGTAGTCGCATGGAACCTTGAAGACGGTTCGTTGCATGTGTTTCGGGCCCATAAGGTTGTGATCGCGACGGGCGGTTATGGCCGGACGTATTTTTCATGTACCTCGGCGCATACCTGTACCGGTGACGGAAACGCGATGGTGCTGCGGGCCGGGCTGCCGCTTCAGGATATGGAATTTATTCAATTCCATCCCACTGGCATCTACGGGGCCGGGTGCCTAATTACTGAAGGCGTACGAGGCGAAGGCGGGTATTTGACGAATTCGGAAGGCGAGCGCTTCATGGAGCGCTACGCCCCGAACGCTAAAGATCTTGCTTCACGCGACGTGGTTTCGCGTTCAATGACCTTGGAAATTCGTGACGGCCGCGGGGTTGGCGCAGAGAACGATCATATTTACCTGCACCTCGAACACCTCGGACCCGAAGTCATCAACGAACGCCTACCGGGGATCGCCGAATCCGCTGCGATATTCGCCGGGGTCGACGTTACCAAGGAACCCATCCCGGTCCTGCCGACAGTTCACTACAATATGGGTGGTGTACCGACGAATTATCACGGACAGGCGGTTACCCTAAAGGACGGCAACCCCGATAGCGAAGTACCCGGTTTAATGGCGATCGGAGAAGCAGCGTGCGTATCGGTACACGGTGCGAATCGTCTCGGTTCAAATTCGCTGCTCGACTTGGTCGTATTTGGCCGCGCGGCGGCAAAACGAGCCGCGTTGGATATCCAGGCCGGTGCCTCTCATCCCCCGCTCAAAGATGTTGCGACAGATAAAATTCTGAGCCGTTTTGATCGACTTCGCCACGCCAACGGCACGGAGCCAACCGCAAAGCTAAGACTCGATATGCAACGCATCATGCAGAATTACGCAGCGGTATTCCGCACCGGTGAGGTATTAGATGAAGGGGTTGAGAAACTAAAGGAGGTATGGGCGGCATTCCAGGACGTTAAGGTCAGCGATCGATCGTTAACGTGGAATACGGACTTAGTTGAAACGCTGGAGCTCGACAACCTGCTTGCGAACGCGATGGTCAGCATCTGTTCTGCAACAAACCGAAAGGAAAGTCGCGGCGCCCATGCCAGGGAAGACTTCCCGGATCGCGATGACACCGACTGGTTGAAACATACGCTGAGTTCATTAGACGACGACGGTAACGTGACGTTCGAATACCGGCCCGTACATATGTATACGCTAACGGACGAAGTCGATGTCGTGCCGTTAAAAAAACGTGTTTATTGATCGGCATCAAAGAGAGAATGCAATAAATGGCACAACTCGTTCTACCAAAAGAATCTAAGGTCACTAAGGGTAAGTCGATAGATGCGGCCGCGGGGGCAAAGCGCCGCAGGCGGTTTGTCATCTATCGCTGGGATCCGGATTCAGGCGAGAACCCACGCACCGACACCTACGACATTGACCTCGATAAATGCGGACCAATGGTGCTCGACGCGATCATCTATATTAAAAATGAGATCGATGCGACGCTGACCTTTAGGCGATCGTGTCGCGAGGGTATTTGCGGATCATGCGCGATGAATATCGACGGTACGAACACGCTGGCGTGCACTATTGCAACAGAATCCATCAAAGGTGATGTAACTATCTACCCATTACCGCATATGGAGGTATGTAAAGATCTGGTACCCGATCTCAGTCATTTTTATGCGCAGTACGCCTCCATCAAACCGTGGATGCAGACACAAACTCCGCCGCCGCCAGACAAAGAACGGTTACAGTCTAAAGATGAACGGGTCAAGCTAGATGGGCTATACGAATGCATCTTGTGTGCGTGCTGCTCGACCAGTTGTCCGAGTTATTGGTGGAATAGCGATCGGTACTTAGGACCGGCAATACTATTGCAAGCCTATCGCTGGATCATTGACAGCCGCGACGAGGCAACCGGCGAGCGCCTCGATGATCTTGAGGACCCGTTTCGACTGTATCGCTGCCATACAATTATGAATTGCGCCCGCACCTGCCCCAAGGGACTTAACCCCGGTCAAGCCATCGCCGAAATTAAAAAGCTTATGGTTTCCCGCTCGATTTGAGCGCAGCGCGCCTACAGCGGGCGAAATGGCGCAGTCGTCGTGGGATGCGGGAACTGGATGTGCTGTTAAATCGGTTCATCGACATGCATTACTCGGATTTCGATGAAGCCGAGCGAGATAATTTCGATTTGCTGCTGGTAGAGTCTGACGTTGATTTATACGCCTGGTTCACTGGCCGCTCGGTTCCCGATTCCGCCGTTTTATCTCAGCTCGTTAACCGCATTATTCAGTGTGACAATTAAACCGCGCCTAAATTTATCGCTGCGACCTTGATCTATGCCGAATTTCTCCGAATATATACGACGCGATACAGCATTGATCACGGTCGACGATCGGGCGGCACATTATGGTGATCCCGATCGAGAGTTTAAAACCGCCCTAGCCGCCGGGTCGAAGTCCCCACTTTTGTCCTACGGGGTCTTGTGCTTTACCGGACGCGATGTACAAGATTTTATAAATGGCCAATTCACCACCAACTGCACGGAAGTTACCCAAACCCAAGGTCAATTCAGTGCTTGGTGCGATCCGAAAGGCCGCGTTCTATTTTTATTTACCTTATCTACCGATGGTGAACGGTATTACGCCATCTTACCGAGGCAACAGATCGATAACTTTGCGCGGCGATTGAAAATGTACGTCATGCGCTCGGATGTTCAGCTAGAGGATGTCTCCAACGCATACGCGACATTCGGATTCACGGCTGGAACCGAGAATGACACGACCCAAGCGCCGTCAAACGCGCTATGGACAACCGTTACACCGTCACCCGGGACACTCGAAATACGACATGGGCCCGGGCGCGCGCGGTTCATGACGATCGGAGTAAACAGCGCCGTTATCGAACGGTGGGAAGCACTGGATCTACCAATTGTCGGTGAAGATGCGTGGATTGGGCTCGAATGTCTCGGCGGCCTACCTCGTCTCGTTGAAACGAGCAGCGGGCAGTACCTGCCGCAAAATTTGAATCTTGATCGCTTGGATGCATTGAGTTTTTCCAAAGGATGCTACCCCGGTCAAGAAATCATCGCGCGATTAAAGTATCGGGGCCAGGTGAAAAAACGCTTGATGGTCGCGAATTACGATTCGGATGTCGCACCGGATCCGCGAAGCACCATCCACCGCGACAACGATGAACGCACGGTCGGGCATGTACTGTACGCGCAGCGTGTATCCAATGCGCGGTCGATAGTTAGTGCCGTCGTAGAACTCGACGCTTGGGATGACTTATTGATAGTTGACGACGATACGCCCGGGCAACTGAATCGTATTGACCTACCCTATGGCCTCGATTGATCCGTCGGCCGAAGGTCAATAGATCAATCTCCAACGAAATGACCTCATTCAGGCCGGCGTGGTGGCTACCGGGCCCACATTTGCCAACCTTATGGGCGGCACTGGTGAGACGGCGTGCACCGGTAACGACCCGAACTGAGCGACTCGAATTAGCCGACGGTGATTTTATTGATCTTCACTGGGTAGGCGCTACTGCGGGACCAATCATCGTGGTGCTACATGGCCTGGAAGGCTCGTTTTATTCTAAATATGTGGGCGCAATTCTGGAACGGATCGAGCGACGCGGCTGGGGCGGAGTCCTAATGCAGTTCCGGGGCTGCAGCGGCCAGCCTAATCGCCTCGACAGGAGTTATCACTCGGGCGATACCGGGGATTTGGAGTTTCTCCTCCGGACGCTTGTGCAACGACATCCTAATCGCCCCATCATGGCGGTCGGCTACTCGCTTGGCGGGAATGTACTGCTAAAGTATTTGGGGGAGTCTGCCAGAAGCTCAGAACTTTCCGCAGCCGCAGCCGTCTCGGTGCCGTTTGATCTTGCCGCCGCTGCCAGTCGCCTAAACCAGGGACTGTCAAAACTCTATCAGCACCATCTTGTGCGCAGCCTACAAAATAAACTCCGCGTTAAATTCTCTACAAGGCCGTCGCCAATCGCGCTCAATGAACTGTCACACTGGAACGACTTTTGGTCGTTCGATAACAACATCACGGCGCCGCTACATGGATTTGCGAATGTCGATGAGTACTATTCCCGTTCAAGTTGTCGACAGTATCTAGAGTCCATTACCACTCCTACCTTAATTATTCATTCGAGTGACGATCCGTTTCTATCTGCCGAAGCAATCCCAACGGACGATGAATTATCACATTGTACTGAGATGATCTTGACCGAACGCGGTGGACACGTCGGTTTCGTCGGTGGACGTAATCCACTTAATCCGCAATATTGGATCGACGACCGTCTTATGGCATGGTTTGATCGAAACTGTAGTGATGGACCATGACTGACTTACATTGAGCGCTGAATATGACGATTTCAAACCGCGTATTTTTTCTTCTGATGGCAATCGGTTGCACAAGCCTACTCGGGTATGGCTATTACTTAGAGTTCTACCAAGACCTTCTGCCATGTCCGATGTGTATCTTTCAACGGCTTTGCTATATGGCCATTATTGTCATCGCGCTCGCCGCGACTGTGCACGGCCCCGCACGCGTAATGGGAATGATCTATTGCGTCACCGTGGCAATCTTTGCCGGACTTGGGGCCGGGATCGCTGCGCGCCAGACATGGTTGCAGCACCTGCCACCGGAGCTGGTGCCGGAATGCGGCCCCGGGCTCGAGTTTATGTTGGACATGTACCCATTGCTCGAAACTATCGAAAAGACACTAAAGGGAACCGGCGATTGTGCTGAAGTATCCTGGACCTTTTTGTCGTTCTCTATTGCAGAGTGGTCTCTGGCCTGCTTTCTCGCGATATTTTTAGCCGCAATGTGGCAATTAATGGCTAACAAGCGCGACACGGAATTGTAAGCGCGACACCGTAACTCCCGACACCTCACCGATTCCGCAGTTCGATACTCTCACTAGCGGCAGACTCTAGTTGTGCATCGACAACCGCGAGCGTACTCATGTTGATTATGCGCCGAACCGTCGCTGATGGCGTAAGGATATGGGCCGGTCGTTCGAGCCCTAGGGTGATTGGACCGACTGCAACGCCCTCCCCTAATACCGTCAACAAATTCATCGCGATATTAGCCGCATCGACGCTCGGCATAATCAAAACATTCGCTTGACCCTGCAAATGAGAGTCTTTGAAAATCGCATCCCTGATCGCGGGGACCAAAGCGGCATCGGCCCGCATCTCGCCATCTATCTCGAGATCGGGAGCCGCTTGCTGAATTAAAGATAATGCGTCGCGCATTCGAATCGCGGATTCACATTTACGCGTTCCAAAATTTGACGCGGCCAAGAGGGCAACCTTCGGCGTGATCCCAAATCGCTTCACCCGATCGACCGTCATAAGCGTCATTTCCGCAATGATTTCCGCGCTAGGTGCGTCGTTGACGTAGGTATCACAGATGAAAAACGTCCCTTTACGCAACACCAATACGTTCAGGGTTGCGGCGCTACGAACATCATGTCGCTTACCCAGGATCGCGATAAGTTGATCTAAATGATCTTGAAAGTGGCCGTACATGCCGCACAGCATCGCATCGGCTTCACCGCGCTTTACCAATAATCCCGCTATCACTGTTGGGTTCGTGCGTACCGTTAGGCGAGCGTCTTTGAGCGAAACACCTTGGCGCTTCATTATCTGAAAATACGCTTCAGAGTAGTCCCGGAACCGCCGATCAGACTCCGGGTTCACCACGTCGAAATCACGTTTCGATTGGAGGCGCAATCCGAGCTGCTCGATCCGTCGCTTTATCACCGTTGGACGCCCTACGAGTATCGGCTTGGCCAATCCATCGTCGACGACCGTCTGAACCGCGCGCAACACTGTCGGCTCTTCGCCGTCGGCATAGACAAGTCGTTTTAGTTCTGATTTAGCACGGTCGTATAGCGGCTTCATCAGTAATACGGATTGAAAGACGTGCTTGGTCATTTCTTGACGATAGGCGTCCAAATCGGCGAGCGGCCGGGTCGCGACGCCACTATCCATCGCCGCTTTCGCCACCGCGGGCGCGAGCATAGAGACCAGACGCGGATCGAATGGCTTCGGTATCACGTATTCCGGGCCAAATTTAAGGTCTTCACCGCTGTACGCCGCCAGTACAAGCTCTGACGCTTCATGTGTGGTTAATTCTGCTAGCGCGTCGACACACGCGATCTTCATCGCCTCATTGATCTCCGTCGCGCCAACGTCCAAGGCGCCGCGGAAGAGATATGGAAAGCAGAGCACGTTGTTGACCTGATTCGGATAATCCGAACGACCGGTCGCGATGATCGCATCGCTGCGCGCCAAGCGCGCTTCTTCGGGCATGATCTCTGGCGTCGGATTGGCGAGCGCGAGAATTATCGGCCGCTCAGCCATCTGTTTAACCATCTCCCCAGTCAATACCCCTGGCGCAGACAGTCCGAGAAAAATGTCAGCGCCGTGGATCGCGTCAGCTAAGGTTCGTGCCTGGGTCTCGCAGGCATAGTCTGCTTTGTGCGCATCCATATGGTCCCCATCGCGACCCTTGTAGACCACACCGGATCGGTCGACAAGTATGACGTTGCTGCGCCTCAGCCCAATCGACTCCAGCAATTTAACGCAAGCGATCGCGGCGGCACCCGCGCCCGAGGTCACTAAACGAACACTATCGATGTCCTTGTCTACGATCCGCAGCGCATTCTTTATCGCTGCTGTCGTGATAATAGCGGTGCCGTGTTGGTCGTCATGAAAGATCGGGATCTTTACCCGTTTTCTGAGTTCCCGCTCAATATAGAAACATTCCGGCGACTTGATGTCTTCTAGATTTATACCGCCAAAGGTTGGCTCCAAACTCGCGATGATGTCGACAAGGCGATCCGGATCCGATTCGTTGATCTCGATATCAAAAACGTCGATTCCGGAAAACTTCTTAAACAAGACACCCTTACCTTCCATGACCGGCTTTGCTGCCAACGGTCCGATATTCCCCAATCCAAGGACCGCACTGCCGTTGGTGACCACGGCAACGAGATTCGCCCTAGCGGTAAACTGTGCAGCGCATGCAGGATCTTCGGCGATAAGCTCACAAGGAGCCGCGACTCCGGGGGAATAGGCCAACGCGAGATCGCGCTGGTTCGCGAGCGGTTTGGTCGCCGAAACTTCGATTTTCCCAGGACGCGGATTGGAGTGATACTCAAGCGCACTGGTGATCAGTTCATCGTCCATATTAGGAATTCGTTCCGTGGCTATAGCCTAAAGGCAGCGTGGCATTAGGTGGCAATTAGAATGTCATGCCCGGCGGCATGCGACCACCCATGCCGCGCATTAAATTTTTCATCCCGCCTTTTTTTGACATCTTTTTCATCATCTTCTGCATTTGATTAAATTGCTTCAGTAGCCGGTTGACATCCTGAACCTGCGTTCCGGATCCCGCCGCGATTCTCTTTTTTCGGGATGACTTCACAATCGCCGGGTATTGCCGTTCTTGGAGTGTCATTGAATCGATTATTGAGCCAAGCTTTTGTAGCTCCTTGTCGTTCACGTTCTCTTTTACATGGTCCGGTAATTCAGACGTCCCTGGTAGCTTGTTAATCATCGAAGACAAGCCACCCATGTTTTGCATTTGCACCAATTGGTCGCGAAAATCTTGTAAATCAAAGCCCTTGCCTTTTTTTAGTTTACGCGCGACTTTCTCGGCTTGGTCTTTGTCGACCTTTTGTTCGACTTCCTCAATAAGACTTAAGACATCGCCCATCCCCAGGATCCGTGACGCCATGCGATCCGGGTGAAATGGTTCGAGCGCATCAATCTTCTCGCCAACACCGACAAATTTTATCGGCTTGCCCGTAATCTGCCGCACCGACAGGGCCGCGCCACCGCGGGCGTCCCCGTCGGCCTTGGTCAATACGATACCGGTCAACGGCAGCGTTTGGTCAAACGCCTTCGCCGTGTTTACGGCATCTTGGCCCATCATCGCATCGACCACGAATAAGGTTTCGTGGGCCTGCACGGCAGCGTGCAGGTCCGCAATTTCGCGCATCATCTCGTCATCGATGGCAAGGCGTCCGGCCGTATCAATTATTAAGACATCGGCGAACGCTTTGCGCGCTTGCTGCAATGCAGCGGTCGCAATAGCTTCCGGCTTTGCATCTACCTCACTTGGGTAACATTCGACCCCGATCTCCGCAGCCAACACCGCTAGCTGCTCAATCGCCGCGGGTCGATAGACATCACAACTCACCACGGCGACTTTCTTTTTCTGGACTTCCGCGAGGTGGCGCGCGAGCTTCGCCGTCGTCGTCGTTTTACCAGCACCCTGGAGCCCAGCCATCAAAATTACGACCGGCGGCTCAGCGGCGAAGTTCAAACTCGCATTCGAATCGCCCATAAGATGGGTTAATTCGTCGCGTACGACACGGATCAGAGCCTGCCCGGGCGTCAATGTCCCAATCACCTCTTCGCCGAGGGCGCGGACTCTAACTTGTTCGATGAAGTCCTTGACTATGGGTAACGCAACGTCGCCTTCGAGCATAGCCATACGAACATCGCGAAGCGCCGAATCGATATGCTCTTCGCTTAAGCGGGCACGACCCCTAAGGTCTTTTACAACACTCGTGAGCCGCTCAGTGAGATTTGAAAACATAGTCTACTACCGAATAGAAAATTGCTTAGTTCGAGTCAGGAAAGCTACCATCCTTCCATCACTTCTTCGAGGGGAAAAGCTAGCCCGACGGTTGCCCACACCTCGGCTACGCGTTTGATCACCGGCTCCGCTTTCGCAAACCAATCGGGGTGGCGGTCACGTTTATCGAATACCTCGAACGCCTCGGGCTCGGGGTTAATATTACCGAATCGGTAATAGAACGATTTAATTAAACCCTCCATCCTTTCCTTGTCATAAGCGACAATACTGATCGACCGATTAGCGCTCAATCCCGTGGTTGCCACATAGTAATTATACTGCTCCCAATAGCGTAGATAGGCGTCGAAGTAATCCATCTTTTCGATGTCTTCGGGTTCCGACCCGGTATAAACCAAGTCGCGCCTTACCCAGTCTTCGATATTGCCCCGTACCGCAAATTTGCCATCGTCCGGAAATCCACCGGACTTCTCATACGTTGAGATGCACGATGCGACGGGATGGCGCACGGTTAAAATATTCTCCACTGCCTGGCCCAGGATCCGGTGGAAGAAGCCGCCGGCGTAAGTTCCTTTTAGTAATTTTTTCGGGACAACTATCTTTCCTGAGTGTGGCTTATTCTTGCCGAAATAGATCTCGATCATGGTGAGATACTCAGCCATCGTATGCAGGCTTGTTACCCAACTGTTCACGCCTTTTTCAAAACGAAACGGTCCCGCATCCGGAAACCCGTCGTGTGCGATAACGTTCGGTACGCGAGTTGGATCGATGCCCATTGAACGGTATAGCTCCTTTGTTAAATAAGAGCCTCCATTACGGGGAATACCGATCACGTTGACAAAGTGAAATTTCAACTGGATATCTTTGATCGCATCAACGTCACCGGTAAGCAATGCCAATAGCAGCTGATAGGCACGAGCGATTGCCTCTTGCCCTTGTCGGTGCGTCATAACGCGTTTGGCATTTTCAGGCGCGTCCTCGATTATTCGCCGCTGGTCATTGATCATGACCTCACTCAATTGATCACCCCACTGCGCGCCCTCAAAGGGAATGTCCTCGACGACGTGAAGCAGGAAATCAATGAAAACGGGAGAGACCGGTAATTGGTTATCGGTCAGCTTTATTTCTACACCCATATGTCAGAAACCTTTCGACTAATCCGTAAACGATCGCTTTAAGCTTGATGGAACAAGCGCTCGATCTTGCGAGGTCGTGCAATTATCCAATGAAACGACCTTCGATAGCGAATGTAATCGTCGCTTAGCGCAGGCACTAGGACCTAGAGGGCGATATATCGATTTAGTAGGCGATTGAAATTTTCGAACGACAAAAGATGGGCATAAATACGCGCGAGATGTCCGTTTCTCATGAGTGCAATGACGTCGGCCTCGCTGATGTCTCGCAGGCGCCGCTCATTGACGCGGAGCAGACCTGCGACTCTGATCTGCGATTTTCCTCGCGGGTGAAAATCAACTTCAAACGGTTCAAGAACATCAAGATCGTCGAGAACCGTGCAAAAATTCGCAGTATTTTGCTGCTCAGCATCCATCTCGGTGATCAACACCTCAACTTCCCGCCACTTATCCGTTGGCTCACCGGCCGTATTGACTAAATGCGGCGCTTCCTTAGATAGGACTTTCTCATCTACACAGATCAAGGCCTGATCCTTTGAACCATCGACGATCGTAACAGTAAAAAACGGATATCGTCGGACAAAGGCCGGACAATAGGTATCGCTCGCCCATACCCCTTGCGCGTCAACAAACAAGTTAGTGCGGTCATCAAGGCCTGTCACAATCACCGGCACTACGTTGCCGCTGCCGTCCCGGATAAATGCGATCGGGTAATCGTGGCAAGCACGTGGAAATTCGACGGTAGTGACGTAAATAACGTTTAAAACACGGGCGAACTTTGCCGCGTCTCGGGGTACGCCAAGGCGTTTATGTGTTGCTCGGTCGAAGGGCGTCGCCGACGAGTACCCTGCCGGCAGCGGGATTTCCATGGGCGAGAGAACCCTAGTTGAACTAGTCGATTGCCTTATTCGCAAGCAGCAGGCGGCAGGGGGTCAGCCGTGAGCGGATCGGCGTCAGCTTGCGGAATAGGAACCGGGCTCATACCCGCATTGCTAACATATCCGAAATCACCAGTCTGAAATTCAATCTCGCCACCCGAATTTGCTACGGAAATACCGCCATCATGGACGGTGTAATAATCGCCATTAGGATTGTTGCCACAATCACCGTTGCAGGTTCGCATTTCGTAGTCCGTGCCACGAATACCAATCGTAGCGACGGCGGTTCTGACCCGGTAGCCGCGCCGATTACGCTTGCCAATCGCCCCGGTCACCGCTCGAAACCCACCTTTGACCAAATCGAAAAAGCTGCGGTTTTCCTCTTCCTTTTCGGCGACTTGATATTCCGCAATATGGAATCTTGAGTTAGGCCGTAATATGACCGACGCACCGTCGATAAATTTCATCCTGACATAGCTGTTAGAACTTGTGACAACCGTGTCACCCGAATTTACCCCGCCGCCACGGCCAAGATTACGGATATCGCCATCTTGGGTAGCAGCCGCGGCTCGACCCGCAACCGTTAAGACCTTCCCGGCTTCCGTCGCGGCAAATGCATGGGTGCTAATAAAAATCGATGCCACCAAAGCGCATCGAAAGAGTGTCTTCAAATCGCTATACACGTCCATCATGAGCACTCCAACGATTCACCGCCAGCCTCCTGTGAAACCTCACCGTCATTTCCCCCACCGTCATCTTCGTCGACGAGTGCCAAATCATCATCTTCTTGCTCATTTTCATTATCTACTTCGTCACCGAATTCGTTGACGATTGGAATTTGGAAAAAGTTAGCGGCCGCGAGACCGATTATCTCGAAGATACTATTTGTGCTAACTAAGTCGGCACCGCCGTTTACCGCGCCGCGAGTAATAATAAACATGTTGCGATCGCCGATATCGATCGAACCATTCGCTCCAACAGTCAGCGGACCACTCAGCACAGGTACCGCACCGGGACCGATTTCACCAAATACAACTGTGGTGCCATCGTTGTTCGGCAGTCCCGAGATTGTCGGGAAATTGAAGAATGCGCTCGCGCCCGGCGGCTGCAAGAAGGGTACGTCTTCGAAAAATACCGGTCGGGTTGTGTCAATTGGCGAGAACACGGTGGTTATATTACTCGCGGTCGTGGTCAAACCACTGATCATGAACGGCCCATTCGAGAACATCTTGGTGAATGGGCTCGGTCCACCGACAACAAACGGGTTCGTTATATTGATGCCGTTTTGCGCAAAGATTTGAACGTTTGGCCCGTGACCGGGAGGCGTCAGTCCTCGATTCCCCATGAGCGTGAACAGAGCAGCATCGGTTGGCGTAACGGGGAACGGGTTGTTGCCGGTTATGAATACCGAGTTATTGAACGTTGCCGTTCCATTGGTCACCGCGACCGCGAGCCTATGCGCACTGAACGCGCCGCCGTTGAACGCTAGCGGGCCAGTGGCAAAAAAGGACGCGCTTCGTAACAGCGTGGTGATACCAGGGCTAAAGTTGACTGCTGACGGTCCGATAAATGCGCGGTTATCTATGACGACGTCTGGCGTGAGGCCTGTATTTTGGAGCAACAGCGCTGGCGTGCGCGTCTTTACGTCAATTAGGGTAGTGCCCGTGTTGCTTACGCGAAGAAAAACATTATCCGCTGCAAGGATCCCGTCGCCAACTGTGCGGATAGAATTTCGAACGCCAACACCGATTGAGTCGTTGGTACCGCCGTTCGCAACCACAGCATTGGTGAAGAGCGCCGTGTTACCACTGGTCGCCGTTGGTTCACCAAAGCCAATGAAGGCGCTTCCGGCAGCGGTCGCTGTGTGCCGGCCGAACCTACCATTGTTGCCGAAGCGTAAACTCCCAAACGCGTCGCCGGTGCCAGCTTGATAGTCGCCGGTATTGACCGTAAGGTCTCCGGTCACCAGTACCGTGGCAGTAGCATCGCCGTCACCGGTTACAACCAGCGCACCGATTGTGCCATTCCTGCCTGCAGTTGCATTCAGCGAGGCATCGCCGGTTCCCGGCGAGATCGTCGTTCCGACCTCTGCCGCGAGCTCGTTAAATACAAAGTCACGCCCCACGCTAACGACAACCCCGGCAGCCGTTTCGCCATACGCTTCGACGTCGTTACCGATGAAATCTCGGGCCGCAAACATGTTGAGAAAGGCGCCGCCCCCATACGAACCCGAACCCCCCACCCCTGCGATAGCATCGTCGATCAGAATATCGTTGCCCACGTTCACATTCAGGGTTCCGTTGCCGCCGCTGGCTGCGTAGGCAACAAGGTCATTTGCAAAAACGTTTTGCGCGTTAATGCTGAGCGTCGTGTCGCTACCGCTGCCGGTCGTGATCACATCGCCAAAGACAGTGAAATTGCCGAGCGCGTCTACATCGATCAGGGGTGAAAAGCCATCTAGCGTTACATCGCCGGGTAGTGCGGGAGTCCCGACAGTAATATTTCCACCAGGGGCACTCAATACGAGGTTATTACTCGCGGCCGCAATACCACCCGTGTTTAAGGTGATATCACCCGATAGCGCCCCGGCGTGGAGAAACACGTCATCTGCGTTCGTAATCTTGCCCAGATTCACATCCCCGATATTCACCCCGGCAGTGACGCTGAAATCGCCACCGATATTGATTTCGAGGCCGGCGAGGTTGATATCACCGTCGAGGTCGGAGATAAAAAAGCGCAACGATCCGGCACCGGTTATCGACGTTACGGCCGCCGTTTTCGAGATAGATTCGCTAGCGCTAAGACTGAACAAACCACCGTAGGCTAAGACGGACTCGATGACTGCCTTATCAACCCCAATGGTCGAAGGACCTCCAACGCCCGTTGTATTTATCTCCGCGAAACGCGGATCGATAAGCACACCACCATTGCCAACCTTAATGTTGCCCCTAACCGATACGGCGTTACCACTGAGTTCAATGTTACCCCCGCGCTCGCCGCTCGTACCGGCTACGGCGGTAACCTCTGCGTCGTGGCGAAACGCCATCTTGCCGTCGGCGATCACAGTGATAACACCACCATTGCCGGCACCATCACCATTTGCGTTGATCTGTGATCCCGCAGTCAAGGTGATGTCTTCGTCGCCGAGGACACTCACTTCGCCGCCGGACTGGCCCGAGGCACCGGCCACATCGATGGTCCCGGCGTTTACGATATCGCCACCGCTGGCGCTTAGATAGATCTCACCGCCATCCTCGACGATCCGGTGCGCTTGGAGTAGTCCGTCGTTATTGACCGCTGTCGCAACCAGGTCATTGGCGACCTTCGCCGTCATGATCACCTGACCGCCATCGGCAACAATCTCGCCTGAATTGTTGACTCCAGCGAGGCCGGAAACCGTCGCTTCGTCAACCGCGAAGCTGACCAGCCCATCGTCGCTCAAGTCCATGGTCATTTGACTGCCTGCGGCCAGCACTACCGTACCGAGCCGAGCCGATATAACCCCGGTGTTGTTGGCGTAATCCCCGGCGAGCACGACATAGCCGCCATCGCCAACCTTTATCTCGCCCGCATTCTCAACACCCACACCATCCGGCGCGCCTGGAGAACGTCGAAACACGTAGCTACCGGACATAAAGTCTTCATTCGTAATATCCAGCACACTCGCCGTCAGCGCACCGACGTCGACTTTCGCCCCTGGGGCAAAATAGACGCCCTGCGGGTTGACTAAGAAAACCCGACCGTTGGCATTTATTTGGCCAAGAATATTGGACTGCTGTGAGCCAATGACTCGGTTAAGAACTGACGCGGTTGCGCCAGGTTGGTTAAATACGACGAATTCGTCACTGTCGACAGAGAACGTCGACCAGTTGATAACGGCACTTTGGGTCGATTGGTCGATTTGCGTATGTGTCGCATCAGGACGAGAGATAGCGGCCCCGCCAGCAACAACGCTTTCGCCAGTCGGCCCCGCGAAAGCTAGGCCGGGTATGGACGCCAACGCGCCCCATCCAAGCCGCGATGCTGCGCTCGCACGTAGAAATTCTGCGATTGGACGCAGTCTAAAAGCCCGCACATTCATTTGGCGCTACTCCCTGGGATTCGTCGAATTCCTTGCCATGCGCGCCATGCTAGGCCCACAGACCTCGACGGAACAAGGTAATAATTCACGTAAAGTCTCAAACTCATTAAAAATTTGCAGTTACACCGAACCAAACGCGAAGGTGGTCACGTCCGTCGATTGATTCTTGTGACCCGATCTGCTTCGCAAGTTCGAGATTGAGGCGATAGCGGCCACTAACTAGCGTTTCAAAACCCAATCCTGCCGCTGAAATTGATTCGCTCGAGTCTAGGCCAATGGTGGCGGCGTTTTGCCGCGTCACCGTGCCGCTGTCGCCAAACAGAAAAGCCCGTGACGGCCACCGGCTGGCAAGCAGAAATTGTCTTTGAATTTCGAGCGTGACCGCATATCCACCGTCGCCCGCCAGCTCTGAAGAAGCGTACCCACGGACGCTTTCGCGCCCACCGATTCGGTAGCGCTGCGTATCGACGATAGGATCGATCGCGCCAACCATTGTCAGCTTGCCAAATACAGCCCAAAGCTCGTTGATGCTATGGAAATGCGTCGCATCGATCCTTAATTTAGCGGTCTGCGCGTTGTTTTCCGATGCAAAGGTGATCGGATCGCGCTCATTTGAATCAAAGTTCGTGGCGAAATTTGCACTGAAGGTGGTAAAGGAGTTGTTGTCATTAACCCGGCTGTACAGCAGATTAAGATTCATTAGCGAAATGTCGGCCTTCGTTTTAAGGCCGAGACCGCGGGTAAGCTGCCGCGTGATAACACGGTCGTAGCCGATCCCGATATACAGATTCTGCTTGCGCGAACGTATTAGGGGGTGAAAGATGTTGAACCCAAAGTTGTCCCCGTCGCCACTCAAGTCAAGTGCCTGCAGCCCGGGCGGTAACTCGCCGCTGTCCACGTTGTAATCATTGCGCGAGAAATACATTGAGGCGCGAGTGCCGGAAAACAAAATCGGTACGCTATAACGGAAATTAAAATAGTCGAGTTTGCCGCCGGTGGCATGCACCACATTGATGTCGAAGCGGTCGCCTACCCCAAGCGGGGCGTTTACCGCGAAATCACCCTCGAGCTTCCATTCGCCGATCGACGTTCGGCCGTAATTATTCAGGCGTGTTACGGCTTCGAATCGCTTCTCCTCGGTACGTATCGTTAAATTGGAGTCGCCAAATTCCGCGCCCGGCGACACCACCGCCGTCGCGCTGAGACCTGGCAAATCGTTAAGGAGCAACAGATCGCGTTCAAGTGCCTTCTCCGCAATAACGTCTCCAACCGCGGCACCGGTCACATGTCGTTCAAGAAAGGATTGGCGGTACGCCTTA
This sequence comes from Gammaproteobacteria bacterium, assembly GCA_021773835.1. Lineage (GTDB taxonomy): Bacteria > Pseudomonadota > Gammaproteobacteria > UBA11873. The sequence continues at coordinate 167,655 of JAJFJQ010000062.1, read as the reverse complement.
TTACCGTCCACCGCGAGCGCGGCGATGCGTCCCTCGATGACCTCCAAGGTCACCGTCCCTGATCCAACTTTTTGTGCCGGCACGGTTGCCGACGCAACCGAGTAGCCTTGATCCCGATAGTATTGCGTCACCCGGTCAGCGACCTCGTAGATCTCGAACAAGGTCATCGAGCGCCCCTCAAAAGGCGCCACGACTTGGCTCAGCTCGTCGCTTGAGATCACCGTATTACCGATGATCTCAAATCGTTCGATTGGGATCTGCTTACCGCCTGCAGGGATCCCCGTTGTTGCCGCCGGGGCGGCTGGGCTATCCAATTGCGGTTGGCTTGAGGTTGGTGGCAAGCTTGGCTGCTGTCGGATCTGTTCCTGGACCGCTCCTGGCGTCGGGACTACCTGCGCTGCCGCCATTACCGGCGCGATCACAGCCAAAATGGCTGCCCTTCGACAAATTGTTCGCGCTGTCACTTTGAACCCAAGCAAGGTAGCTTTCCCCCAACTTACCCTAATGTAATAATATAGAGTATAAATCCTATGTAAGGTATTGCAATCATTATTTATTATGGTGCGGGCCGACCGTCATTTTCGGTCTTCCACCGGGGCAAGCGGGCAGCTCCGTATAATACCGAGAATCGCCCCCAAAACCCATTGTTCAGCGCCCCAGTAATCCATCGATATCGGCCAGCATCGCACGCGCCTGGATTTCAACGCTGTCCCCTCGATGCCTGGCGGCGAAACGTTCAGCCCCTCGTGCAAACGACCTGTCGTTCAGCACCGCGCGGAGGTTTGTAGCGAGATTGCCGGTATCGACCGGTCCGACGGCCAACCCACCTCCGGCAAGCTCCAAACGCCGCGCCACCATGTACCGTTCCAGGTTGTTCGGCAACGCAAGCTGAGGAACGCCCTTGCGGAGGAAGCCGGAAACCGTGTTCAGGCCGCCATTGGTAACGGCAGCGCTACATTCGGCTGCGGCGAGGTCTAGATTTACCGGTCTATCCGCACGGCTAATGCGTTGTGTCGATAAGCTATCGAGTTCTCCGGGATTCAGATTTGGCGCATACAGACATAAATTAATATCCAATTTCGACACCGCTTCGAGGAACGCATCACTGATGGTCTGAGAGACGAGGTAGGCGAAAAGCTTTGACCCTTTTTGCTCGGTCCATGACGGTGGTTCACCGAAGCCCGGCGCCGAAAGGCTGCCGAGATAACGCCCGCCATCGCGACCACCGTAGTGGTCAAGCTCGGCATAGGTAAGCAACCATTCGCAATCTGCAATAAGTAGGTCCGAGAATTGGCGCAGTGGACCGATGCCGGCCCGGCTGAGCACCACATTTATCGTTTGCAGAACTGCCTGTTCGTTCACCGGTAACTGCTCGCGATGTCTCATGCTCCAATAATTCAGCGGCTTCATCGGCGTCGTTCGTGGCGGAACGGTAAAACCACTGCCGGAAGAAATCATCGGGATATTGCAGATACGGTTGGCCAGCATTGGCGTTGGGCCGAAATCAACCACAAGGACATCGGGCTTAAGCGTCTTGAATCTCTGGTGCCACGGTTGCAGTTGCCGCTCCAAGGTATCCGGGTCGGCGAAACCGAAGTTGAAGAGAATATCCGCATAGGAATTTGGTTGCTCTATCGCCTTTTCCGCAGGCGTGTGGCCGCGCTCCATCTGCTCAACCTGGACCGTGGTAGCGGCGAAGACCTCGTTCGCCCGCGCCGCATCATTCACAAGGAAATGAACCTCGTCGCCACGATCAACGAGTCGCTGAACCAGCGTGACATAGCGAACCAAGTGGCCGAAACCTTGTCCAAGTTCCCAGGCGAAGCAAATCTTCGACATACCGGAAGCGATGCCGTTTAGCGGTCGGACGCGCTGGTCATCATCAACCAACCAGCCGATCGATATCTTCGATCATTGTTTGCGTATGATCAGCCTGCCAGTGCGCGCGGTAATTTTCGGAAAAATGCAACGCGGCTCGCGTGTATTGACGTTCGGTTATTAGCGCCCTGATCTTGGCTGGAATATCTCCAGGTTTCTCTTGCGGCGCCGCCAACCCTGCGCCAAGTAATTCCAGGCGTCTAGCATTTAAATAGCGCTCCGCTGTAGTCGGGATCGCGAGTTGCGGTGTGCCACATAGCAGCGATGCTGCCGTCGTGTTGAGGTTCCCATTATGCACAACCAGTGCGGCCTCTCGGCTCGCGCTCGTAACGTCGACTAGCGTATCTATCATTTGGACTTGGCTCGGGTCAAAGTCCTCTTTTTCGCCGGGTTTTAAGTCATATCCGACGAGACAGACGGCGGCACCGAAATCTTGCAACGCGCGTAAGCTTGTTCTTGCTGCGGGACCGGCAGACAGATAGGCAAATACCCGCGTTCCGACTTCGTTCGGCCAGGCTGGCGCTTGCCCGAATTGCTCAGGTGGGAAGGTGCCGAGGTAACGCGCACCGTCACGCGGACCGTAGCAATCAAGCTCGCGGAAAGTCGTTAGCCATTCGCCGTCGGTCCGCAATAGTGCTGCGATGGACTCTGCTGTCGCCAAGCCCAAACGGGCGAGCACCTTGTTGATCACCGCTAATACACGATCTTCGTTAAGCGCTAACGTTGCGTCCGCTATCCCCTGCCAATATCGAAAACGTGGCATCGGAGTCGTTCGAGGCGGTATTTGAAATCCACTTCCACCTGCAATTATTGGTAGGCCTAAACCTACATTCGCGACCATCGCTGTTGGTGCGAAATCGACAACTAAAACGTCCGGACCAATTTTCGAGATCGCATCGGCTAATTTGTTCACACGTTGAAAGAGTACATTCGCGTCCTGAAACCCGCAGTTGTGCAGTATCTCAGGATAGCTGTCGACGGCGTGGATCCTCTCAGCAGGTGGCGTGAAGTCAGGTTTGAACTCGATGACCTCGACGGGTAATTCTTTGAACACATTTCGTGCCGAGGCTACTTCCTTGGCTAGGTAGTAGACGGCGTCCCCGCGCTCTATGAGTCGTCTGATTAGGGCGAGATATGGCGTCAGGTGCCCAAAACCCTGTCCTAATTCCCAACAAAACGCGACCCGTGACATTGGCGATTGAACTACTCTTTTGCGCTGCGGCCTTGGTGCTTCGGCACCTGCGATGCGATTCGAGGTTGCTTCATGATCGACCCAGGATATGCGATCATCGGACCCGACCTATGCAAAACCTCAGCATCGCACTTGTGGCAATTGCGCTGTACCTAGCCGCGTCCGTCCGCATCGCCAAGCAGACACCTCGGGCGGAAACTAAGTACCAGGCAATCGCGCTGTTAATAGCCGCGGCAGTAGCGCATGGTGCCGTCCTATATTCTTCGGTCTTTGCTAATAGTGGCATTGATTTAGGTATCTTCAACACCGCATCATTGGTTGGTTGGTGTATTGGCGCCTCCCTGCTATTGATCATGAGTTGGCGCCCCGTCGACAGCCTCGCGGTAATGATCTATCCGATAATTGCCTCGATGATTGCACTAACTTATTTGTTCCCCAGCAGCCGTATCTTACCCCCGGGCACCGCAATCGGTCTGCAACTCCATATCGTTTTGTCCATCATCGCCTATGGTTTATTCGCAATCGCTGCGGTTCAAGCGATTTACCTCGGTATCGCCGACTACAAAATAAGACATCATCGGCCAAGCATGGATTTTTTACCGCCACTTCCAACAATGGAAACAGTGCTATTCCAGCTGACTGGCTTCGCTTTTGTAATGCTGACCGTGAGTTTAGCGCTTGGGTCAATGTATATCGCCGACATACGTGCGCAACACCTCACTCATAAGGTTGTTTTTTCGGTCATCGCTTGGGGCGTGTTTGCCACTCTGATCTGCGGCCGCTTGGGTTTCGGTTGGCGTGGACGGCGGGCGATTAAGTTTGTTATCTCCGGCTTTGTCTCTTTAGCACTTGGGTTTTTTGGTTCGAAAGCAGTGTTGGAACTCGTTCTACATCGAGTTTAGCGCATGACAGACCTGACAATCTTCGTCCTCGTCGGCGCACTAGTGCTCTTGATCTGCGTGTCCGCCTATTTTTCTAGCAGCGAAACCGCCATGATGGCATTGAACCGCTATCGCCTGCGACACCTCGTCGAAAAAAATCACCAAGGTGCGAAACGTGCGAACGATCTGTTGGCACGACCCGACCGCTTGATCGGCTTGATTTTGCTTGGCAATAATTTCGTCAACATTCTTGCAACCCAAATTGCGACGATTTTAACGTTGCAGATATTGGGTCAGGACGGACTGATATTCACCACTGTGCTATTAACCTTGGTGATCTTGATTTTCGCCGAAGTGCTGCCGAAAACTGTGGCCGCTATCGATCCGGAGCGAATTGCATTCCCCTCAAGCGCGCTGTTAAAGCCGTTGCTGTGGCTATGCTATCCATTCGTTTGGATTGTAAACGGCATCACGAACAGCATTTTGAACTGGTTCAACATTAATCCTCAAAAATCCGGAACCGATCCCTTAGACCGCGAAGAACTTCGTACGGTGGTCAAAGAAGCCGGCGCGATGATTCCGCGTAAACATCGTCAGATGTTATTTGGGATCCTCGACCTCGAGAAAGCAACGGTTGAAGACATCATGGTGCCGCGGGCCGAGATCGATGCCATCGATTTGGAAGATGAATGGGCCGATATCGTGAATCAGTTAATGGCGAGTAGGCATACCAGAATTCCTTGCTACCGTGGAAGTCTCGATAACCTTGTTGGCATCCTCCACGTGCGTGCCCTCACCCGCTTGTTACGTGTGGTGGAAGATTTTGGGCTTACGGAATTCGAAGCGATGCTACGCGAACCCTATTTCGTGCCAACGAGAACCAACCTTCATACGCAGTTGATCAATTTCCAGCGCCGGCGGGAGCGCCTAGCAGTGGCCGTAGACGAATATGGTGATATCGAGGGTTTGGTGACGATTGATGATCTTTTGGAAGAAGTGGTCGGCGAATTTACCACAGACTTACAAAACTACACGCGCGACGTATACCCACAGGACGACGGTACCTACCTAGTCGACGGGACGGCAAATATCCGTGAACTTAATCGCGCCTACAATTGGACCCTACCAGAGGATGGCCCGAAAACCCTAAACGGATTGCTCGTCAATGCACTAGAAGACATTCCCGAGACAGGCACAAGCTTGCGCATCGATGACTACACCATAGAGGTCGTGCATAGTACCGAGCACGTTGTAAAAAACGCACGAGTCACACCGCCAACGGGGCTAGCCGCTACCGCATCCGAACAAGTCGAAGACACTTCAGAAGCCCCGTCAGGCGAGCAGCAAGACGATCGCGACAGCTGATCTCATAGTGCATCCAGCGCATCGACTAATCGCGCCACAGGCACAATTTGCAAGTCACCGACGGCGGACTTTGGCGCGTTCGCGGCCGGTATTATTGCGCGCTTGAATCCCTGTTTCTCGGCCTCGCGTAGGCGCTCCGGCCCGTTTTGCACGGGTCTAATTTCACCGGCCAAACCAATCTCGCCGAAAATTGCGAGGTCACGCGACAGCGGTTGGTTCTTAAGACTGGAAATAACGGCGCAAACTACCGCAAGATCAGCACCGGTCTCAGAAATACGCACACCGCCAACGATATTCGCGAAAACGTCGCAACCGGCGGTCGAGACTCCACCGTGCCGGTGCAGCACTGCCAATAGCATCGATAATCGATTGTGATCCAAACCGACTGTCACACGTCGGGGATTACCTAAAGCACTATCGTCAACCAAGGCCTGTACTTCCACCAATAATGGCCGCGTCCCTTCCCGACTGACCAACACCACACTGCCTGGCACGGCTTCGTCGTGACGTGATAATAGGATCGCAGAAGGATTAGACACCTCACGCAATCCTTGGTCTGTCATTGCAAATACGCCCAACTCGTTGACCGCCCCAAACCGGTTTTTGAACGCACGAACCAATCGATAACGCCCGGCTTGGTCGCCCTCGAAATAAAGTACCGCATCTACCATGTGTTCGAGTACGCGCGGCCCGGCCAGGGCACCGTCCTTAGTAACATGACCAACTAGGTAGACGGCAATGTTGCTCGATTTGGCAAACCGAACGAGGCGCGCCGCCGACTCTCGAACCTGCGCGACGCTACCGGGCGCGGATTGCGACTCCGCGCAATACATCGTCTGAATAGAGTCGACGACAAGAAGCCGCGCCCGTTGTTGCGTGGCGATCTCTACAATACGATCCACGTCAGTCTCGGTGAGAAGACGGAGGCCATCGGCGTCCAGTTTGAGTCGTTCTGCACGTAGCGCAATCTGCGATGCCGACTCCTCCCCACTAACGTAAAGCGGGGTAAGTCCCGGCTGGTTCGAAATCTTACCGAGGCTTTGCAATAACAATGTCGATTTTCCAATGCCTGGATCGCCGCCAATCAGCACCACCGATCCGGGCACGATACCGCCACCGAGGACGCGATCTAACTCGGCGATACCTGAGGTCATGCGGATTTGTTTTTCCTGCACCACATCGGCTAGCGCTGTGACCTCAGAACGTTGGCCGCTATAAGCTTTGAACCGTGGACTCGCGGACTGCGGTGAAGTAACGACCGCTTCTTCTAGTGTGTTCCAGCTGTCGCAAGCAAGGCACTGCCCAGCCCACTTTGACTGGGTCGCGCCACAGTCGCGGCACACATATTCCCGCTTCGGCTTCATCAGGTAGGTAGAGATCGCACGACTTGCAGTGGGACACCGTTCGCCGGAGCGTTTACCGTGACCTTAGCTGGTCTCGTCATCCCACTCCCGAGGTCGTTGAGAAATCCTCGTGCGCAAGATTCTCGAAGGTCGTGTATTCACCAAAAAAGCGCAATTTACGGATCCCTATTGGGCCGTTACGTTGCTTACCAATGATGATTTCTGCGATGCCTTTATCGGGACTGTCTTCATCGTAGACTTCATCACGGTAGATAAACATGATTACATCCGCATCCTGCTCGATTGCGCCGGACTCGCGCAAATCAGACATGACCGGACGTTTATCGGTACGCGACTCAAGGCTTCGGTTGAGTTGCGACAATGCCAACACTGGTACATTTAGTTCCTTCGCCAATGCTTTGAGAGAACGAGAGATTTCGGAGATCTCCGTTGCGCGATTTTCGTTAGAGCCGTGTACCTGCATCAACTGCAAATAGTCGACAACGATCAGTCCCAGTCCCTGCTCTCGCGCTAACCTGCGACAACGAGACCGAAGTTCACCCGGCGACAGCGCCGGGGTGTCGTCTATGTACATCTCCACTTCAGACAACACACCTACGGCATGGGTTAAACGGGGCCAATCGTCATCACCTAATTTACCCGTACGAACCTTGTGCTGATCGATCCTTCCTAGGGATGACAGCATGCGCATAGCCAATTGTTCACTGGGCATTTCCATACTAAAGATGGCTACCGGCAAAGACTCCTTGACTGCGGCATGCTGGGCGATATTGACTGCAAACGCCGTTTTTCCCATTGAAGGACGGCCAGCGACAATGACTAAATCGGCAGGTTGGAGTCCCGAGGTCATCATGTCGACTTCGTAAAAACCAGTTGCGACGCCGGTGATGGGGTTATCACGCTGGAACAATAGGTCGATCCGATCCAGCGCACCAACGAGTAGCTCTTTGATCCGTTTGAAGCCGCGATTACTCCGCGTCTCGCGATCAGCGATCTCAAACACTAAGCGTTCTGCATCGTCCAACAGTTCGTCTGCCGAACGACCTTCGGTTCGGTATCCACTCTCGGCGATATCCGTACCTGCGCGCACCAGCGAGCGCAGAACCGAGCGCTCTCGTACGATATCCGCATAGGCTGCAATATTGGCCGCCGACGGCGTGTTCTCGGATAACTCAGCGAGATATTGCAGGCCGCCAACGGCGTCGAGCAGGTCGTTGTTCTGCAACCACTCCGCCAGTGTTACGACATCGTACGGTTTGCCTTGATTGGCTAGCGCCTCAATGGCACGGAATATTTCATTGTGATCGCGCCGATAGAAATCGCCTTCGGTGAGGCGCTCGCTGACCTGGTGCCACGCCTCATTGTCGAGCATGAGGCCGCCGAGAACAGATTGCTCGGCTTCAATTGAGTGCGGCGGTACCTTAAGGGCATCTGTCGCCGCATCGCGTCGGCCGCTCGCGATTGCGGCGTTGTCACTAACCATGAACGGCGCGTTCCACGTCTAGCTCACTAGACGCTAATGTCCCGAATCGGCAATTGACTCTTCCTCGGCGACAACATGAACGGTTATCGAAGTCTCGGCATCTGCTTGCAGGTGCACGATCACCTGGTAGTCGCCAACCTCACGCAGTGGGCCGTCGGGTAGGCGTACTTCGCGTTTTTCGAGTTCATTGCCGGTCGCTTGGACCGCTTCGGCGATTTCGGCAGTTCCAATCGAACCGTACAATTTCCCTTCCGTTGCCGCCTTTGCGGAAATCTCTACCTCAACACCCGCAAGTGCGTCGATCCGAACCTGAGCAGCCGATAATGCCGTCAATTGCACCCGTTCCAACTCCGCCCGTTGTGATTCGAATTTTTCAATATTCTCTGGAGTCGCCGGAACTGCACGTTTTTGCGGGATTAGAAAATTCCGACCGTAGCCCGCTCGCACCCGGACTTTATCGCCCAAGTCGCCGAGTTTGTGAATTTTTTCTAGTAGTATCACTTCCATAATAACGTTCCTTCAATCGAACATATTCATTTCATTTGCGGCGGCAGCTCATTTGGTCGGTCTGTTCGCACTTCGTAGCCGGCGCACGTCGATAATAGTGTCCGCAATTCCCACAAAGGCGAGTACAAGTCCGACACTACTCATCATCAGAATCAGCAAAATATAAAACCCGACAAGCCACTGCTTCGCCAAGCCAAGGAGGTTGGCACGATGATGCAGAAGTGCAAGCCCTTGAAAGGCGAACAATACCACCAGCACAATGAGCAAGTCACTCGCCAGCCCGTCGGTCCCAGCCATAAGTACCTGTGCCAGTGTACAAATCGCGATTACGGCGGCTACAGGCGAGACGACTCTCGGGATCACCAGCTGACGGAATTCGGTACCAAACCCGCCTGGATTATATAAAGCCGACTGCCACCAACGGGCCAGCAGTGTCGCAGTTATCCAATAAAGCAAAACGACAACCATCAATGCTTCATGCATTTGCGCCGCGAATGTTGCCTCATTTATGTTTAGGGTGACTGTTCCACCCTGGTCAGTAATCGCCTCATTCAAGGTGGCAAGCCGATTCGCTATCCACTCGGCCCAATACGCTGTCACATCTGGTAATGCGAGACGCCAAATCGTTGCGTATACGGCAGCGAATATCCCACATACGGTAATCGTTATCCCTTGACTCTCGAACGTTCGTACAACGTGCCCGAAAATCAATAATGGAACCCACGCGACAAACAGCAGCAGTAACGTTCCGGGTTGCGTCGGCAAAAGAAGGTATGCCACTGAAAACACCAGAGTCGCCCCAGCAAGGACTCGCGTGCCCTTCTCAATACCAAATCGCGATGCCGCCAGTCCGATAATCGCACCGCTTATGACCATAATCGGCGGGAAGAACAGTGCAACAACGGCGTAAGCGGCCGCGTTAAGCGATGCGGCCACTGGGCTGCGCATCGCAGACGTCGCGATCGCGCGCATTCAACCCATCCTAACGACCGCAGTTATGCGCTAGTGCGCGTCGCAATATGGGATTAAGGCAAGATATCGCGCCCGTTTAATCGCCGTTGACAATTGCCTTTGGTAACGGGCCTTGGTGCCGGATATTCGGCTCGGGACTATCTTCCCGCTCTCGGTCACATATGCCTTCAAGGTGTTGAGATCCTTGTAATCGATCTCTACCACGCCCTCGGCTGTAAACTTACAAAATCGGCGCCGCCGAAAAAATCTAGCCATCGTATCTCTCCAAATTCTCAGTCTTCTTTGGCGACTGCTTCTAAATCGTCTGCAACGGTTTGTTGTGGTTCGGTCGGGGCTTCTGCATCGGCCGACGCTTCCGCGTCCAGCGCCGGTTCTGACTTGTCGTCCGCGTCATCCTGCTCGGTTACATCCGACCCCTCGGGGGAGTCATTGCTTTCCTCGGCCGTCGCCTGTTCACTCTCCGCTCGGATAGCAGCTTGCTGCTCGCGGCGCTCACTATTTTCCAACTCGCGAGCATCCTGCTCTTCCTTGGCCTTTGCCATCGGCGACGGTTCTATGTCTGCTTGGTCACGCTTCATGACCAGGTTCCGAATAACCGCATCATTGAAGCGGAATGCGCTTGTCAGCTCATTCAAAGTTGGGGCGTCGCATTCAACGTTCATAAGCACGTAATGCGCCTTATGGATCTTGTTGATGGGGTAGGCGAGTTGGCGTCGACCCCAATCTTCGAGGCGATGTATCGCACCACCACTAGATTCGATCATCGAGCGGTAGCGCTCAATCATCGCATTAACCTGCTCGCTCTGGTCTGGGTGGACCAGAAACACAATTTCATAGTGCCGCAATGAAGTTCCCCTTATGGATTACGCTTCCCGTCAGTTGCGGTGAAGCAAGGAGTTAATAGGTAGCATGACCGAGGAATAGGCACAGACCATCGATCAGGGCGCGTATTCTAGGCAAACCGTGGCCGCAATGCAAAAGTGCGGCCGCGGATATAGTTAAGACCGTTTCTAGCAGTCCGCCGAGCGCTGGCGATTGACCTCAAACAGCGTAATTGCCGTCGCTGTCGCGACATTTAAACTTGGAATGCGGCCCACCATCGGAATACTCGCCAAATGATCGCATTTGGACCGGGTTAGTTGGCGTAATCCTTTCGCTTCACTACCAACAACGATCCCGACAGGCGGCTTAAAGTCACATTCGAAGATGGTCGTTGGCGCGTCATGCACAGCACCAACCAACCAAAGCCCGACACTGCGTAATTGGTCGAGCGCTCGAGCCAAATTCGAAACCGCGATGATCGGGACGCTATCGAGCGCGCCGCTCGCTGCTTTGGCGACGGTACCCGTAATTGGTGCTGCGTGGTCGCGCCCTACAAGTACCGCGTCCGCACCAGCGCCGTCCGCAATCCGTAGGCAAGCACCGAAGTTTTGTGGATCCTGAATTTGATCAAGGATCAACAATAATGGACAAGACGACGTGTCGGCCACAAGCTTGAGGTAGTCTTCGAGATCTAATCCTGCCGGCATGCGGCGCCTCACTACGACACCTTGATGGACCGCACCTTCGGTTAAACGCTCGAGGGTTTTCCACGGTACGCGTTGAATTGCTACTCCCGCATCTGTGGATAGCACTTCAATTTTCGCAAGGTCGGCAGGCAACTCGCCATCCCTCAACCAAATCTCTAGTACATCGTGGGCGGCATATCTTAATGCCGCTTCCACCGCGTGTATGCCCCAAGCCAAAAAATGTCGCCCCGCCATACTTATTTGCGCCGCTTGCGGCGTGACGACTTTTTGCTAAGTGAAAAATCGATCTTGCGGTCATCTAAGCTAACGCGTGCCACCACAACCTCTAGCGCCTGGCCGATACTAAACTGGTTTCCGCTTGCGCGCCCGCGCAAACAATGACGAACGGGATCAAATTCATAATAATCCTGCGGCAAGCTAGTCACGTGGACTAAACCTTCAATAAAGATATCGTTGAGCTGGATAAAGACACCAAAGGACGTTACCCCGCTGACCACGCCGTTAAATGTTTCACCAATCTTGTCTTCCATGTACTCGCACTTAAGCCATGCGGTCACGTCACGGGTCGCTTCATCCGCCCGGCGTTCGGTCATCGAGCAATGTTGGCCCAGTGCCACAACGGCCGCGGCATATTCGGGCGGCTGTTTGCGCCGTGCAATTCGAGCCTTTATTGCGCGATGAACCAATAAATCGGGATAACGTCGGATTGATGAAGTAAAATGGGCATACGCCTCCAAGGCAAGACCAAAATGTCCTCCGTTCTCGGCACTATATTGCGCGAGTTTTTGACCTCGAAGCAGTATCGCTTCAATCAAATGTCGATCCGGGCGGGCTGCGGCGCTGGCTAAAGTATGTGCGAAATCCAGCGCTGAGGGTTGATCCCCACCGCCAAGTTGCAGGCCAAGCTCATTTAAAAATTCACGTAAGGACGCTAGCCTCTCCGGGTCGGGACGGTCATGATTTCTAAACAACGCTGCGTACTGGTGTTTGATCAGATCAGTCGCTGCGGCAACGTTCGCGGCGATCATTGATTCTTCGATCATGCGATGTGCGTCATTGCGTTTTCGCACTTCGATGCGTTCGATTTTGCGCTGCGAATCGAAAATGAAATATGGTTCTTGCGATTCAAAATCAAGCGCACCCCGCTCTGCGCGACGTGCCTTGAGCTGTTCGTATAAAGCGTAAAGCGAAACCACATTAAACGCAGTGCTACCTTTTTTGGGCGATCCGCTGGTAGTGAGTAACGCTGCCGCTTCTTCATAGGTTAAACGCGCCTGTGATCGAATGACGGCGTTGTAGAATCGGTACTTGGCCATATTACCGTGAGTGTCGAAGCGCATTTCGCACACCATGGCTAGTCGATCGACGTTTGGGTTAAGAGAGCAAATCCCGTTAGATAGTGCTTCCGGCAGCATCGGAATAACGTTGTTCGGAAAGTACACGGAAGTCCCGCGTTCACGTGCCTCGAAATCGAGTGCGCTGTCTTGTTCGACATAATGCGCCACGTCGGCGATAGCGACATACAATGTGAATCCAGATGCAGTTCGTCTGCAAAACACTGCATCATCGAAGTCGCGCGCATCCGCCCCATCGATCGTAACGAAACCTTTCTCGCGTAGATCTGTTCTATGCTCAAGCATGTTGGCAGTGACTTCTTGGGGAACTTTGGCGACGTCATCAATGACGCTCTGCGACCACTCAACCGGTAAGTCATAGGTACGGATAGCAACGTCGATTTCCATGCCGGGCGCCATATGGTCACCAAGCACTTCAACGATTTCACCGATCGGTTGCCGCCGACCATCGGGCTGCTGAGTGATACGGGCGACGACGAACTGACCAGTCTTGGCTTTTTTTCCAGCCTTAGGGATCACGATATCTTGATTGATGCGATGGTTATCGGGGGTAACGAAGCCGACCCCGCGCTCTCGATAATAACGACCGACGACTTCTGTGTTGGCGCGCTCCAAGATTTCGACAACGCTGCCAAATGGGCGATCACGATTATCCAGTCCACCGATACGAACAAGTACGCGGTCCCCGTGCAAAACGTTCCGAGCTTCGGCGTGGGACAGGAAAATGTCCCCCTCGCGCTCTTCAGGACGAACGAAGGCAAAACCATCGGGATGGCCCAAAACCTTACCCACAATCAACTCCATCCGTTTAGCGATACCGTAGCGATTACCGCGGGTATGGAGTACCTGTCCGTCGCGTGCCATCGCTTGTAGACGGCGGCGCAAACCGATTAGCGCCGGTTTTTCGACGATGTCGAATGCCTTAGCGAGTTCACGGATGGTTGCTGGTGATTGCGCGGCTTCGAGGAAGCGCATTAGCTGCTCACGAGAGGGGATCGGAAATTCGTAGTCGGATTCAATCGGCTCAGGGTGTTGGTTTTTCTTTTTCTTATGCTTCATTGACTCATTGTGGTGGGTTCGGTAGATTGCGCGCCTCTTTGCCGAGGTGGCGGAATTGGTAGACGCGCTGGCTTCAGGTGCCAGTGGGGGTAACCCCGTGGAGGTTCAAGTCCTCTTCTCGGCACCATCTATACAAGCGCATGTTCGCCGAACTGACTTCACTAGGTCTAGTTTTGAATTGCCCAATGGCGCTTTTGCGGTCGGTTCAAGGTCATTTAGGGCATTGCACGAGATCCGTGCACGGACGAAGAGTCGGTTGCGGCGCCCGGCATTATAGGCACGAGCACGGCTGGATGCACGAGATTCTTGTTTTGCGTGGTTTTGGTTCAAATGGGTGTGCGGGTCCCGAGAAGCAGCGTTTCGTTGGATTGTCTAGCTATTCGAAAATCCCATGGAGATACCAGTTCTTGTCTCCCGAAAGCTCTCGATAAATCCATAACCGAGCACCGCTCGGGTTAGCCGCGACAAAATAATCTCGTCCAACTGGCTTGCCATCCCACCATCCTGTTTCGATTCGCTCACGCTCTTCTGAAAGATGCAACCGGCCATTGATATTTAGGTGCCCTTGTTGCGCACGTAGGCGTATTGGCCGGCGCATCAACCACAACGGTCTTTCTGGTGCGCCAGATGCCAAGCCACCGGAAGCGCTCGGTGTCGAATTGTTCTGTGAGTGCACGTTCGACCAGCGCCATGCACATTCCGGACGATGATCGGCAACCCGCTGTAGGCCTCTTACTGCTTGTTCACCCAGACGGGCGCGTAGTCGATCGAGGAAGCTAGGCCAATCTTCACTTGTCCCTTCTCGCTCCTGTTTAAATAAATCTCCCTCATGGGTGCCCGATTCCGGGCGAATATCGTCAACGTACAAGGCCATCTGTTTGATTTGCCCAGTGAGTTGAATGTGTCCTAATTGCTCACGTAGCAACAACGCAAAATGCGCTTGATCACGACTTGGCTGGGTCAAGTCGGTTTGGAAATGGATAGCATGACCGTCTGTGTAGTTAAGCGACCACCGCAACCGGCGTGTTTCAGATGCACAAGCACGTAGGTAGCCTGACAGTTCATGCAATAAGCGTTCGCCAGCCACACTCAAAGACTGCGCATTACTAGTTTCCCAGGGCAATTCGAGACTACTTTGAAAAAGTTTGGGTAACTCGAACCGCACTCTCGGATCAGGCGATCGTCCGATCAGGCGCGCAAAAGTATCGACGACCTTAGGTGAGGTTCGACGGCCAAATCCGCCACGGGGCAGACGTAAGCAGTCGTCTATTGAACGCGCACCGATACTGTTCAAAATAGCCAATTGCTTCGGTTCAAGTCTTAAAACGTCTAACGGTAGGGAACCAAGCGCTTTGGGCAGCTCCTCTTTGGAAAAGACTATATGCTGTTGCTTACTACGGGCAAGTGCGCTTGCCGCGGTTGGTGTTGGGGCAATGGCAATCGATACTCTATACCCGAGATCGCGCAGCCCACGGCGCACACGGTTGAGTAATCCATCGACCCCACCGAAGAGCTTCAGGCTACCTTTGATTTCCAATAACAAACCATCCGGCGGTGCGACACTAACGATGGGCGTAAACTGGCAGGCCCAAGCACCGAGTCGTTCAAGCGCCTGCTGCTCGGCACGTTCATCGCGTGATAGAACCGTTAGATCACCCAGGATCCGTGCCGCACCGAGCGGCATACCGATACGTACCCCAAGGCTCGTTGCATGATTGTTCGCCAACACAACCTTCAGACGCGCACCTTGCCCCTCGACTAATATACAGGCGCGTTGGTTGAGGTTACCGCAAGTCAAAATATCCAAAGAGAATTGCAGTAAATGTATATGTAACCATAGTTGCCCGCTTTCAACCGTGCCGCGCGTGTGCAAGGTGGTTACGGCGGGGACCGATGTTCCGATCGCATAGAGTTGCCGTCGTGATTGAGCGGGCTTTAACTGTGTATCTAGCATTTTATTTTTCCTCATAGGAGCCTATCGAACTCAAAGCTCGAATTGTTAGAAAGGCCTTAAAGATCAAGTTGACAACTACGCGCATTCGCTCCGCCTTGAGATTTGAGAATGCGCACCTCAGCCGCCGTATCCGCATCGGCGACGAGTGATAAACGCAAGGCCGCGGGTGAGGCCTGAATGGCGAAAGCCTCTGGTCGAAACACCACCCCCCAAGTCTGCCCCTGCTCACATGCCAACTGCAGGCGACGCAACCTCACATGTTGTGCCGCACCGATCCATGCCATCGCAACACCACAATCCGCAAAACGTAACGCCTGTTCGAACACCCACAACATGTATTCGGTATCGGCCTGTTGGTCTTCGTCGGGCTCGACGATAAGCATGCGCTCGAGCACAACACCTGCTGCCTGCAATGCAGGTGCATAAGGAACATACGGTGGGCAGACCCAAACCACCCATTGTGTTTGTGTAAGCCGTGCGATGGCCGGCAACACTAAACGCAGGGCACCGATCCCTTCTTGTTTGGTCAGGATCTCTGTCAGGGAATTCCGCGGCCAACCATTATTTGGCAGCAGGCTATCAAGCACGGGAAAGTCCGTCGGGATCCCTTTAGTTGGGGAGGTCGCTCCGGCACGCCATATCTTCGCGTGATGCAACAGGTGCTCTAGTGCGCGTGGTTCACCAGATTCCAGAGGGAGTTGTGGATTGGAAGCGTTTTGTGACATCTTTTTTTGTTCTTATGCAAGGGAAAGTGTGGCCGTTATTTCACAAAGATCGTCAGGTCGAATCTATCTACCGATTCACTTCGCCTGGGTTCTTAAAACACCGACGCCCAAACCTTCGATCGCCAAAGCTTGATGCTTTAGATCGACTTCGAGCGGGTCGAATGCCGTATTTTCGGGCAGTAACCACACACGGCTCCCTTGCCGCTTGAATCGTTTCACCGTTACCTCGTCGTCCAGCCTTGCAACCACAATTTGGCCGTTACGGGCCTCCGGCGTTGCGTGTACAGCGAGCAAATCACCATCCAAGATACCGACCTCGCACATGCTCATTCCTTTAACACGTAGCAAATAGTCTGCCCGTGGTTTAAATAAATCGGGATCAACTTGGTGCCGCGCTTCGATATGCTCGGTGGCGAGAATGGGGTGGCCAGCGGCGACCTGCCCTATCACTGGCAACTCCAAACGCTCCATATAAGCCTCTGTAAGACGGATCCCACGGGAAGCACCAGGTAATAGTTCGATCGCCCCTTTACGCGCCAGTGCCCGGAGATGATCCTCTGCTGCATTGGCCGAGCGAAAGCCTAAAGCCTCGGCAATTTCCGCTCGAGTCGGTGGTAAGCCACTGCCGGCAATACTCGTTCTAATGAGTTCTAGGACCTGCGTCTGGCGCGCCGTTAGTTTGATAGCCATATGTATTCAGCTGTGTCGATATACAGCTGTAATTATATACAGCTAATTTAATTTGGCAATAGCTTATAGGCTTCGCAGGCCGGTGCCCGAGAGCCCGATCCGGAGTCGGCGGCCATCATCAGTTATACTCGCCCACCGCCGCAAACACCTAGGCCATCGAGAATGACGACACATACCGAGAAAATTCCCTGCACGCTCATTCGAGGCGACGGCATCGGGCCAGAAATCGTCGACGCGGCGCTACACATCCTCGATGCGATGAAAGCACCATTCGATTGGCGCGAGCAGACAGCCGGACTGGTCGCAATCGAACGAGGCGGCGATCCCCTGCCTGAGACCACGCTCGCGAACATGCGTGAAACCAAGCTCGCACTTAAAGGTCCGCTAACAACCCCGGTCGGCTCCGGCTTTCGTTCGGTCAACGTGCGTCTGCGCGAAGCCTTACAACTGTACGCCAACGTGCGCCCGGGTCTATCACTCATCCCTGACGGACGGTTCACCGACGTCGACGTCGTGTTGATCCGAGAAAATACCGGCGGCTTTTATGTCGGCGTAGAACACTTCATCCCGATCGGCGACGATCCACGCGCCGTTGCCGAAGCGTCTGGATTTCTAACACGCGAAAATTGCACGCGCATCGCGAAGTTTGCATTCGAATACGCACTTCGCACGAACCGCCAAAAAGTAACAGTCGTTCATAAGGCAAATATTCTCAAGAAATTAACGGGCTTATTTCTCGAGACCGTAACCAATGTCAGCGCCGCCTATGCAGGTAAAGTCGAGCTAGAGGAACGTATCGTCGACAACTGTGCGATGCAGCTCGTCCTAAACCCGTCGCAATTCGATATCATCCTAACGACCAATATGTTCGGTGACATTCTGTCGGACGAGATCGCCGGAATCATTGGCGGGCTCGGGCTCGCCCCGGGCGCCAATATTGGCGAGGATGCAGCGATGTTCGAGGCCGTACACGGCTCGGCCCCTGATATCGCCGGGCAAAACATCGCCAACCCAACCGCGTTGCTCCTAGCGGCCGCGATGATGTTCGATCATTGCGATTTAAGCGACATGGGTAACCGACTGCGCCATGCAATCACGCAAACCTTACAAACCCCATCTACCCGGACGCGAGACCTCGGTGGTAAATTGTCGACGACCGATTTCGCCAAGGCCGTCATCGATCGATTGTGATCGGTGACCTAGCTTATGCTTAAGAGAGTTTAGGCCCGGTTGCGCAAGTACTGCCGAATTAACCAAGCCGAGTAGATCACGTCGTCAGCTTGAAGCACGTGCGAGCGCCTTACTCGTCTCCTTCAAGCGAGAAATCAAAACGTTCTGAAAGACACGATTAAAACGCAGCTGGCACGGTAGCGATGCCCATTCTTTGAAATCGCGTTCGACTACGATCGCAATCGTCTCCCGATTCGCAGTCACAGCCGCAGTGCGGCCGGTATCCGATAAATATTCCATTTCTCCAAAGCACTCGCCGGTGTCGAGTTCACTTATCTGCACGCCATTGATCTTGACCGAGACCGAACCGTCAGCGACGACGTAGAACGCCTTCTCTTTGTCATTCTCGGCAAAAATCGCATCGCCCGCGTCAAAACGGCGCCAACCGGCAACCTTAATGATTTCCTTTAATTCACCCGCAGAGAAATCCTGAAAGAAGGTAAGTCCCGACATTCGTTCGAGCTTCTGTTCGTCGGTGAGCACCAGCGACTCGTGTTCGAGCGCTTCAAGCACCTCATCGAGATCCGTTACTAGAGCGGCGCCGGTCTTATAGCGCTTGTTGAGTTCTTTTTGCAGCATCTTGCTGACGACACGCCACAACTGCTGCGGTATTTCCTCGCGTACTTCAGTCAGTGGCTTCGGATCTTCCTGACAAACTTTTTGAATGAGGCCGGTCAGACCTTTCGCGGCAAAAGGGGGTACCCCGGCAAGCATTTCGTAGAACACCGACCCCAAGGAAAAGATATCCGATTGTGACGTTATTTCTGCATCCTGGGCTTGTTCGGGCGACATATATAACGGCGAACCAAACCACCCAATAATCTGAGTTTGATCGACCCCCAGTCGTTTCGCGATGCCAAAATCACCCAATTTAGCTACGCCATCCTGGGTCAGCATTATATTCGCCGGCTTAATATCCCGATGCAGCACACCTTGCTCGTGGGCGTAATTAAGCGCATCTGCCGATTCTCGGATCAACTTCACGACGGTTGGTATCGGCAACAAGTCGTCTGGTTTGCAGTAGCTACGTAGCGTGTCCCCGCCGGCGATATATTCCATCACCATATACGGCTGGCCATTCTCCTCTCCAGCTTCGTAAACTTTTAGGACGTTCGGATGGTCGAGGCGACCCGCTGATCGGGCTTCGTTGACGAACATTCGTTTTGCCATACTGGCACTTTCATCGCCAGAGTCGGCGTTGGTCGCGAGCTTGATCGCGACCGGGCGATCGACGTAGGCGTCGTGTCCGCGATAAACGATCCCCATCGAGCCTTTACCAAGTACGTCGACTACGTCGTACTTGCCGATTTTTGGCGGTAGTTCACTCATCTATGCAGCGATGCGATTGGTCTTCGATTGATCATAAACAAAATCGACACCAATCTCGCGCAAAACTTCAACCACATCTGAACCCGAGTCTTGTTTACCGATGGTTTTCTTGCCCATGAAATGAACGAGCTCGTTGATCGATTTTGCCATCGCGAAATCCTTCTGATTCTGCCTAGCTTCCGTGACGTAGGCTGATTGTATCGTTACAAAATCAACCGCAAGGTCCTTCACATAATCGTAGTTTCCTTGTCCACTGCCAAACTCATCCAGTATGAAGCGGCAACCAAATTCTTTGAGTGTACGCACAAGCTCGGCGATTTCTGTGACGTTTGTAATGGCGTCCTTATCGGAGATTTCGAAAAATATTTTACCTGGCGGCACCGCTGTCTCCATCAATTCGTTGATTATGATGTTTGAGAGGTCATCCCGCTTTACGGCTTGGTGCGACAGCGGAATGATCACGGCTGCGAAATTGTCCATGTCATCCGAATTCGCCGCCATCCACTTAAAGGTATTGCTCAAGATCCATTGATCGATTTCAAACGCGCGATCAGAATTCGCAAGTGCCTGTGCAAAAAATCCTGGCGGTACTAATTTGCCGTTGCGATCCTCCGCGGTCACAACCATATGCAACGCCGGTAAATCGTTATCATCAACTAAGGATTTTACCGTTTGGTGCAACAGAACAAGCCTGTCACGGTCGTATGCCTTGCCGATATACGACACCATTTGTTCCAACTGTTCACGATACTTATTTTCACTTCCAGCAACGTATATCGCCTTATCGCTACTGGACTTCGCGACGCCGCAAGCTTCTCCGATCACACTCATTAATTGTTCAGCCGATGTAAGCCCGTCTTCGATAGGAGTAACGCCGGCGTAGGCCACTGCCGTGAGTGTTTCACCCTCAATCTCGATACTTCGATTAACAAAGGCCTCAAAACACGCCTGCAGTTTTTTGTAGGCGCTCTGCACACCGCCTTTGCGCCAAAAAACCCCAATCTCGCTACCGCCCAAGCGTCCAAAACTCACCGATTTCGCGCTTATCGTCTCCCGCAAAACCTCCGCGATCATACCGATGACGGCATCGCCGGCTTCAACACCATGACGATCATTGATCTCCTTCAGGTTGTCGATAGCTATCTGACATAAAACCGGACCCGAAGTCACCGAGTGGTCCGGTAGATCTCGTTCCACTGCCTGCAAAAAAGTCTTTCGGTTCAGAAAATCCGTCAATTCATCTTGAGTTGCGTGCGCCTCGACCTCCCCATGCATTCGGTTCACCACACCAAATAAAGCCCGATCGACCGCACCGGCGTCCTCGCCAATAAGTTGCTTTAAGGTGCCACGGCGAAGATACATCGCCACTTGCTGTAACGTCAGGGTGGACGATTTATTGCCCGTGTCGTCGACGAATACATAAGGATTGTAGTCCGGACCAACCCACCCAAGCGTCACGAGGAACGGTTTTTTCGTATTCGCGTTCATGATCAGACGCTCACCGACCTCAAGTAATTTGCTTCGATCTAGCCAGCGATTCCATTCCTCTGGTAGATCCCGCGCAGCAGCAGCACCCGAGTCGGTAGCTTCAAGGTTCTTCTCGCGCCTAGAACTCAAGATTCTTTCTTGTTCTTCGCTCGATCGGACGACGTCCGCGACGTTTTCATCATAGGCATCTCGCTGCTCGCGTAAGATCTGGTCAAATTCTGACAAGATCGGACGCAGCACATCCATATCCTGAGTAAAATCCGAATTAATTTGGCCAACGAGCTCCGAGACTCGTGCGTTACGCGCGCTACCTGCCTCCGAGTGACCATCACGTAGCATCGACACGCGATTTAATAGCTGGCGGACAGGGTGATCTGTCGCTTCAAAAAACGCCGGGTCCATCAATGCTGCCTTGTGTACAGGCGCCTGCAATTTGGTCAAATGCGATTTCGCCGTATCCGTTAACAGCGCGTCTTCAATCAAAACCTCGAACAAATTCGCAATAACTTCTATCGCGTCACTTTCACTCTGCCCAATCGACCCCACGTCACCGCCCGCACGCGTTATCGCCTCGACGATACGATCCTTGATGTTGTGCACATTGAGCATCTGCGGTTCGGCGGTACTTGCTAGCGACATCTGTAGCTGGGTTAGGCCATCGATGATTTGTCGCGGCGCATAGGCAGGCGCAGCTGAATTTAAGGTTACCGCCTCACTTGCAGATTCCGGTAGCAACTCACGCCTGAGCGCCATTTGCGTTTGTGCGGCGGAATACGCTTGTTGCAGTGACGGTGGCACATAGACAGCCGGACCGCCGCCAAAACCGCCGAAGGTTGCTTCGAACCCCATTCCGCCAGGCATGATGGTGCCCTGAACGCCGCCTTGGGGCGCACCGAATTGACCAGGCGCTGCGGCACCGACCTGTCCGGGTTGTACCGCTCCAGGCTGCGGGGTCGCCCCCGGTTGTACCGCTCCTGGGTGGACCGCTCCTGGTTGTGCCGCACCGGGTTGTACCGCTCCTGGGTGGACTGTTCCTGGTTGAATCGCGCCTGGCGGTAATGCGCCCGGTTGTACGACCCCTGGCTGCACCATTCCGGGATGCGGTGCCATACCCGGTTGTCCGGTGTAGCCGGGCTGACCTTGCGGCACACCTTGCTGTGGGTGATTACCAACTGCCGGCGACCCGCCCGGGTTGATGACATCGAAGCCGCCGCCCGCCCCTGGCGTTTGCATGTTTGCGCCGGGAATCATTTGCGGTGGTGGGGCGGCGTGCACTTGCGGTCCGGCGCCTTGCTGATACTCGCCATGCTGCCCTGTCTGGCTGGGTGCTTGCTCCGCCAGTTCTGGTGGATTGGTATCGCCGTGCGTGCTATCGAGTGGTTCAGGATGCCCCGTGTCGGCGCCCGGCGGCCGTTTAAATTTAGACTTTTCCTTTTCGACTACCGGCAAGACACCATGTTCAACCAACAACGCATTCGCATCTTTATAGAGCTTGTTGAGATTAGGCTCGAGCACCTTACGTAAGGTCCGGTATATGACGTTTACCGCAACCCGATCCGATTGCAGGTTTTTTAGCTCTTCGGCAAAGGCGCCACCGACGACCGCGGGCCCAATCGGATTCGACCTTTCGTCCACCTCGCGGTTAGCTAGAACTGAAAATCTGCGGTCCAATTCATATAAGGGGTCTTTGAATCGCGGCTCAAGTTCCGAGACCAATTGCGAAAGCGTGAGAAACTCTTCGAATTCATCCTTGTCTATCAGTGACAATTCCGACAATTCAGTAGTCTCAGCCTCCTCTTCTTGCAGTGATAAGGGACTGTTCAGAATCGACACGCCCTTGAGCAGTAGCTTGGGAATATTCGCCTTGATACTGTCCTCACGCCCTCGCATCTCGTTTTGTCCGTCTAGGTAACGGGTCTCATCGACATTGTTACCGGCGTCGCGGGCGCTTATGAATAGGGCATCGTTAACTTCGCGCAGAAATTCCTCGCACGTTCGCTCAGCAGTTTCCTGAACGATTGCCGAGAGTGGTTTTTGCACTTCTGCAAATCGCGGCGAAAACCGACTTTGCGTCTGTGATAGAGACTCCCCTGGTTGCGGTACAGCGTGTGGATTTAGGCTTTGGGCTAAACTCTGCAGTAAGGCAATCGTTTGCGGATCGACATATTCGAACCCACAGCCGAATCCCCCGCCGATGACGCGGAAAATCGTCAGCGACAGCTGGAAATCTTGTTGTGTGCCCTCTACAACCAAAGCGAAGTAAAGGGTCGCCGGCGTCTGGGGCTTCACCAATCGTAATTGCTGAGGCGACACCGCGACAAATATACCGGCGACGCAAAAATCGCGTACTGTGCATGGGATCGGTGGCCGCCCGTCGATGGCGACGAGAGCGTCCAATTTTATCGGCAGACGTACATATCGTCGCCGTTCAGCGCCCCGGCCGCTGGCCCCAGTAGGCACATTCGAGTTCATTTTGGTGTCAGACTCATTTTCGTCAACTTGGTGCTAACCATTCCGTTAACCGTTGCAGTGCCATAAGGACAAATAATTCTGTGCTATGCCACTTGCCGCGCCTCAGCCAATGCTTGCACGGGGCGCTCAGACGGAACCCTTGATTGTACCATCTAATTCAACTTCGTCTGCTGAAGTTTACCGTATTCTGTTCTGGCTCAACCAGTTATCTAATGCAACTAATGTATTAACACGGTAGAATCCGCGGCCTCGACCGGCTTCATGGCTAAGCACGGCGATTGGGGGAAATTCGCCCCTGCTGTACGGCGGTGTGGCGTTGGATCGTGCTTCACGCTCGCTCACCGGGCGCTCGCCAAGCGTAATTTCGCCGACTAAATGACACGTGACGCCCGCTACCGTCGCAATCCCAACCCTTAGTTGATCGCGGTAATCATGGAAAACGAATCGACCCCAAGCACACCGAACTTTATTCGCTCGATAATCGAATCAGATATTGAGGCTGGAAGGCTCGATCGAGCCCTAACGACTCGTTTTCCACCGGAACCGAATGGCTACCTACATATCGGCCACGCCAAATCCATCTGTTTAAACTTCATAACGGCGCTGGATTTCGGTGGAAAATGTAACTTGCGCTTTGACGACACGAATCCGGAAAAGGAGAGCATTGAATTCCAGGAAGCAATCATCGAGGACGTCCGCTGGCTAGGATTTGATTGGGGTGGGACGACACGCCACGCATCAGACTACTTTCAAGCGCTCTATGACTACGCTATCCATTTGATCGAAAATGACAAAGCGTACGTCGATAGCATGTCTGCCGACGAAATCCGGACATATAGAGGCAGCTTAACTGAAGCCGGTAAGGCAAGTCCTTATCGGGACCGCCCGGTCGCAGAAAATCTCGATCTGTTTCGACGCATGGCAGCAGGCGAGTTCGAGGATGGCGACCACGTGCTGCGGGCTAAGATCGATATGGCCTCGCCTAATATTAATCTGCGAGACCCGACCCTCTACCGGATCCGAAAGGCGACGCACCACCGTACCGGTGAGCGGTGGAAGATCTACCCAATGTATGACTACACGCACTGTATTTCGGATGCACTCGAAGGGATCACACACTCCTTGTGCACCTTAGAATTTGAAGACCACCGTCCGCTCTACGATTGGGTGCTCGACCAGCTGCCGGTTCCATGCCACCCCCAGCAAATAGAATTCGCTCGGCTCGAACTTAACTACACTATTACCAGTAAACGAAATCTCAGCACGCTGGTTACCGAACGCCATGTGGATGGTTGGGACGACCCGCGAATGCCGACAATTAAAGGTATGCGTCGTCGCGGCTACACCGCGGCCGCATTGCGAGACTTCTGCGACCGAGTCGGTGTCACAAAAAAGCAAACGACCATCGACGCTAGCGTTCTGGAAAACTGCGTGCGTAACGATTTAGACCGATGCGCGCCGCGCGCAATGGCCGTCATACGGCCGCTAAAGATAATCATTGAAAACTACCCCGAAGGTGTAGTGGATGAACTGGATGCCGCCAACCATCCCAAGGACGATAGCTTCGGCAGTCGTAAATTGGCGTTCACCCGGGAACTGTACATCGAACGTGACGACTTCATTGAAAACCCGCCCAAAAAGTTTTTTCGTTTGGCACCCGGTCGTGAAGTTCGATTAAGATATGCCTACCTCATAACGTGCGAGCGGCTCGAACACGACCCGAACACAGGGGAACTAAGTACTGTTTACTGTACCTACGACCCAGAATCTCGCGGTGGCAATGCACCGGACGGTCGAAAGGTAAAAGGCACCATTCACTGGGTATCAGCACGTTTCGCGAAGCGTGCAAAAATACGCTTATTCGATCGCTTGTTCGATATCCCAAACCCAACGGCTGCAGACGACTTCCGCGATCACCTCAACCCAAATTCAGTTGAAATCGTCGATGAAGCCTTGATTGAACCGGGACTGGCGGACGTTACGCCGGGGACCCATCATCAATTCGAGCGCTTGGGATACTTTTGTGCCGATGAGAGACTGCATAGCGCCGAGTCTCCGGTCTATAACCGCACCGTCACTTTGCGCGACACGTGGGAAAAAACGAAAAAATAACAGTGTCGACAGACGTTAAAGCTCTGATTTATGCCACGTGCGCAAGATGGTGGGTCATACGCAGAGCAGCCTCCTGCCCGCAGTAGTATTGCGGGATCAACTCTCCCTTTTCATAACCGAGCGACCGATAAAAACGAATCGCTGCAACATTGTTTGCACGAACTTCAAGCGAAACACTGAGGATCCCTGCCACCGAACACGACTCCTCGAGCCACTGCACCATGTCATGACCGATTCGGCGGCGTCGATACGCGGGCTCGACCGCCAGCAAATTTAGGTGGGCGTTTTCATCTCCGAAATACATCACCCCAAACCCAATCATTTTCTTGCCAGTGCGAGCAACGATTGCGATGGTATCCGGTGAACGAATGGCCTTGTGAACTCGCTTTGGGGTCCAGCACCACCACGGCAATCCGATTTCGATCAGGCGGCGCGACATACGCGCCATCGTATCCCCATGGCTGGGTTTAGCGAGACGGATCTCGACCGTTTGTGCGTGTGGCCTTTCAGACATGTCGTCAACATATTACCTCGGCGAACGATTTGCTAGTAGCCCGGCCAAGGTATACGGAAACATCTGTTAAAATTCGCAGACACGCCCTGGTAGCTCAGCCGGATAGAGCGATCGCCTCCTAAGCGATAGGTCGCAGGTTCGACTCCTGCTCAGGGCGCCATCCGTCTACGGTCGATAGGCCGTATACGGATGGCGTCTTTGATGCCGAGTCGTTCTGCCCGGTTCGACAACTATCGCAATGCGATAGTTGAACGTCGCCGAGTATCGGCGACGGCCCGAAGGGTGAGCGGCTTCGCCGCGAATACAACTATTCCAACCACCTATCGATTAGCTCCGCCATCTGCTTCGAGGACATTGACGGTGGCGACAAAGGGAACCAACGCACTACCGTATCCAGGATCAAATTTGCCACTGTCGCCCCATCAAATAACCCGTTGTCATCGCGACATCGTTCCGGCATTTTCGACACCAGTGACAATGCCGCGCCAAGCACGATCTCAACCTCATCGGAATCTTCGTACGAACGAGCACTGGTGCCTGCCCGTGCAGGCGTCGCCCCCGCCGATTGAAATGTCGCCTGACGGATAAAGTCGTATAGTCGGGTAAAACCCCCCAGCAACTCCACATCGTTAGCAACACACCAGGCATGGACCAATGACACAGGAATTAATTCATCGTCGGCATCGATACGGTTGCCTAAGCTGAAGGAAGACCACACATCGCTTTCTTGAGCGGCAAGCTCACCTGCCTCCAGGTAAGTTTCCCAGTCGGCTGGATCGACCCCAACGACCAACGGTAGTGCTTCGCTACGCGCTTTCCACGTAGAGCGCTTTAACCAATGCTCGTACAGCAGTTGGCTTGCAAGATCCGAAGATTCATTGCGCATCGCACTGCGCAATGCTTCAATGCCGCGGGCAACTTCCGACATGAACGTCTAAACTCATGTTTATTTCGCTAGAACACGAGGGCGATTATCGTACGCGATTCGATATAACACGCCCGCGTGGTCATCCGATACGATGATGCTGCCGTCTGACATTTGTTCTAAATCGACCGGTCGACCCCAATTCGCCTCACCAACCAGCCAACCGGTTGCGAACGGCTCATACCGAAGAATTTTTCCACTTGGATCAAATCGCGTCCGCATAATGCGGTAGCCGCTTTTACGCGATCGATTCCACGAGCCATGCTCCGCTACCAACAAGTCGCCCTGGTACTCATGCGGAAACTGATTGCCGGTGTAAAACAGCGGTCCCAGCGGGGCGACATGGGCCCCTAGCTTCAGGGCGGGTTTGACATAATCGTCGAGTGCTACATCCTTACCGTATATTGGATCGAGGACCTCGCCTCCGTGAACATACGGAAATCCGAAGTGCTGACCAAATTCCGTGACCCGATTCAGCTCCCCTGGCGGTATGTCATCGCCCATCATGTCGCGGCCGTTATCAGTGAACCAAAGTTCCCGGGTACGTGGATGCCAGGCGAATCCAACGGAATTTCTTATTCCTCGCGCAACGATCTCCATGCCGCCGTCGTCGACATTTACCCGCAATATCGTGCCGTAAGGATCATCAACGTTACAGACGTTACACGGGGCGCCGACCGGAATGTATAACCCCCCATCCGGTCCGAACTCGATGAACTTCCAACCGTGATGGCTATCTCGCGGCAATTGATCAAATACGATCCGTGGTTTCGGCGGCGTGCTTAAGTTTTGATCTATCTCATCGAACGCTAGGATTCGATTAACCTCGGCGACATACAAAGTCCCGTCTCGGTACGCGACACCGGAAGGCATATACAAGCCGATGGCAATCGTATGCACGCGATCCGCATGCATGTCGCCGTCTTCATCGACTACTGCATACACGGCGCCAACGCTACGCGTACCAACGTACACAATGCCGGGCCCGCCGCGAGCCAACTGGCGAGCGTTGGGCACGTTTGCAAAATGCGAAATCGAGAACCCCGCGGGCAATTTGATACGTTCAAGCGGGACAGCGCTCACCGAGCAAACAACCCCGAACAGAACGGATATGACGAGCGCAGTCAGCGGCCTTGAGCAAGGTCGTCTGCGGACAAAATTACAGTGCATTGACGCGGCGCTGAAGTCGGTGCGCGCGAATTTAAGCTTCTTGGGAAACCTTTTCGGTGGTTACCGATAGGCGATGGATGAGTGTACGCAAGAATACTTTCAGGAAACGGACCTGACAGTTTAGTGAAACCTGACTGATAACCGTTGAGTTCACCTTTAGGATGGAGGTGTCTCCGTGCGCCACGATTGTCGCCGTCCTTGTCGTCTTAGCGAGATAGCCCATTTCGCCAAAACAATCACCGGCAAGCAAAGTACGTAAATCTTTACCTGTTTTCCGTACCGCGACCGTTCCATGGACGATGATGTAGAACGAGTCGTCAAGTTCACCCTCTACGATTATCTCCTCGCCGTCGCGATAGTCCTGCCATTTCCCGGCGCGCACGATTTCCCATACCTCTGCGTCAGGAAACCCTTGAAAAAAATCTAGTTGCTTGACCGCAGAAAATTGCTCTTGCTCGGAAATGTTCTCGCTCGGTTCCTCTAACAGTGCGTCAAAGGCGCGACTCAGATCCGATGCCAGATCGAGGCCCATCTGGTAGCGCTCGTCGCGGTCCTTCGCCATCGCCTTTTTTACAATATTCACCAAAGCCTCGCCCAGGTCGCTGCGAAACTCGGTGATCTCAGGCGGTTCTTCGTTCAGTATTTTCTGCACTAATCGCGAAAAATTATCCGCCGCAAACGGATGCTTACCGGTTAATAACTCATACATCACGATGCCAAGCGAAAAGATATCCGTTTGGTTTGTAATAAAGTCCTCATTAACCTGCTCAGGGGACATATAACGTGGCGATCCAACGAGCCCCATCGGCATCGTTGCAGTCGAATCCAACTTAGTAATATGCGCGATGCTAAAGTCGCCAATTTTGACGTCCATCTCGTCGGTAACGAGAATATTCGTTGGCTTGATATCGCGATGAATGACGCCTTGTTTGTGCGCGTAGTCCAATGCCTTGGCGCATTTAAAAACGATTTCGACGACTTTCTCGACCGGCAGCAAAGTATCCGCTTTTGTATAGGGCTTGAGCGTTTGGCCGCCTTTGATGTGCTCCATAACGATGTAGCACGCGTCCTCATCTACTCCAGCGTCATAGATGCCGATGATGTTTGGGTGGGTTAGCCGACCCGCAGTGTGCGCTTCGTTGAAAAACATTTTACGAAAGCGATCGCCTGATTCTTCATCGCTTAACTGCTCAGCGTGTGCAACCTTAATGGCGACCGGACGATCGATGTAGGGATCGTGTCCGAGGTAGACCGTGCCCATGCTGCCACGATCAATCTCTTCGACAACTTGGTATTTTCCTAGACTTTTAGGTCTGTCATCGCTCATTATTTGTATCGCTAAACATGATCGTATCGGTAGTCCAGTTCGTTTGATGGGCACACGACTTGGCCAACGGGCTGCGCATTATCGAAGTGGCATACTAATTGAAAAACTACCTACCGCCTAGTCGTTTATGAGCGAAACATCACCTAAAACCGCCGATTACTGTGGGCATCGATGCGCACGCGGCCGGTTGGCAAACAGCAATTGTGCGAAATGGCCGCTCACTTGGCGACCCACACCAAAGGCGCCCACTGCCCAAGGGTCTGGGCATTATAAAACAACAGGAGCGACTCGGTGAGCGTGACCGAACTACCGTCTTGGCGTGAATTGGACGCGCACGCTATGCGACTGCGCGACGCTCGAATTGAGCGTTTGTTCGAGACCGAGCCCGATCGGCTCAAACACTTTTGCCTTGAAGCCGCCGGCCTATACATCGACATGTCCAAGACGCTGCTTGACCAAGCATGCTTGAACAGTCTCTTAAGCTTGGCCAGGGAGCGGCAATTGTCTAAGGCGATTACCGCAATCTTTGACGGTGAAATAGTCAATCCCACCGAAAACCGATCGGCCTTGCATACATTATTACGCGAACGCAAAAAACCATCAGCCGGTGCGCTCGCAATCGAGCGTTTTGAACAGGTAAGGGCCGCTCGAGAGCAGATCGCCGCGTTCAGCGATCGTGCAGCAAAAGGAAAGCTCTCTGGATTCGGCGGAACCCCGATCCGGGATGTCGTGAATATTGGGATAGGTGGCTCCCACCTTGGCCCGCAGCTCGTCTGCGATGCGCTACGTTACGAACATGAGCATGGCGTGAACGTCCATTTCGTCTCAAACATAGACGGCGGCGATCTCGAACGTGTTCTAGCGCCACTCGCGCCGGAGTCAACCTACTTCATTGTGGCCTCGAAATCATTTAAGACCGCCGAGACGCTACTCAATGCGAGGAGTGCCGATGCTTGGATCGCTCAACACTTCAATAACCCCAACGCCACCCAGTCGCATTTCGCCGCCGTTACATCGAATTCGAGCCGAGCCGTCGAATTTGGTATCGATCCGAAAAACGTATTTCCGATGTGGGATTGGGTTGGTGGGCGTTATTCGCTTTGGTCCGCGATCGGATTACCAATCTCCATTGCTATCGGAAGCGAGAGATTTGATCGCCTGCTCGCGGGCGCCCATATGATGGATCAACATTTCCGAACATCGGAATTGGCAACTAACCTTCCAGTCATGCTTGCCCTCGTTGGGATCTGGAACACGAACTTTATGGGTTGCGAATCGCACGCAGTGATCCCATACGACGACAGGTTGAGGCTTCTTCCTGCATATTTGCAGCAACTTGAGATGGAGAGTAACGGGAAGCGCATCACACTACAAAACACACCTACCGACTACGCGACTGTTCCAATTCTATGGGGTGGCGTTGGAACCAACGCACAACATGCATTTTTCCAGCAGCTGCATCAAGGCACACGAAAAACGTCGGCCGATTTCATCCTTGCACTCACCCATCAGCGATCAAGCCAGGTTCATCATGATATGTTGGTCGCGAATTGTTTTGCACAAGCAGAAGGATTGATGCGCGGCCGACACCGGGACACGCTTGGCGACATCAAAAATCCAACTGAAAAAATAGATCTACTCGCGCATCGCGAGATCCCGGGCAATCGGCCTAGTACGACAATCGTCACCGACAGCCTAACACCGCAAACCTTGGGCGCCATGCTCGCGCTTTTCGAACATAAAACCTACGTACAAGGCGTGATTTGGGGCATCAATCCGTTCGATCAGTGGGGCGTTGAGCTGGGGAAAATCTTAGCCGATTCCATCATTGATGAATTATCCGGTACGAATTCAAGCCGACACGATCCATCAACTACGGCGCTACTGGCACGCTACAAAAATATTCGTAACGCACAATCTTGAATCAATTACATTCGCTGGGCGGGTGGTCGGCTCGCGATCCTATCTTTGACCACCATTTCTGTTGTTTTCGAAAGTCGGTCGATAAGCACCCGCAAGAACACTTTGTAGAATCGTAGCTGACAATCGGCCGTCACCTGTTCGATCAAGGTCGCATTAACTTTCATGAGCGACACTGGGACTTTTGCGGTAACCGTAGCGGTACGTTTAATTTTATTCAGATAGCCCATCTCGCCAAAGCAATCACCTTCTTTGAGTTCACCCAACAATTGTCCTTCTTTCGAGATCTCAACGCGCCCGGCGGTGATTATGAAAAATGCGTCGTCAACATCGCCTTCTCGCACAATGACTTCATCGAGATCTGCCTCCTGCCACACACTGGCGCGGATGATCTCCCACATCTCAGAATCAGGAAACCCGCGAAAAAAATCGAGCTCTTTGACATAGTTAAATTTGTCCTGAAACGATATGTCCGCCTGCGGGCGATCGAGGTGCGTAAACAGCATGCTCAAGTCGGAGGCGATGTCCAGACCCGATCGGTAACGACGTTCCGGCGATTTCTCCAGTGTCTTAAAAATAATCTTCTCTAATACATCCGGTACGTTGCTTGCGAAATCTCGCATCGGGATCGGATCTTCGTTAATGACTTTATGGATCAGGCTGGAAAAACTTTCACCGCCGAACGGGTGGTGTCCAGTTAATAATTCGTAGGCCACTATTCCGAGTGAAAACAAATCAGTCTGATTCGTAATCGTGTCCTCTTGAACTTGTTCCGGCGACATATATCGCGGCGACCCAACAAATCCCATAGGCATCGTTTGAGTCATATCGGTTCGTGCAATATGGGCGATCGAAAAGTCGGCGATTTTGACGTCGTGATCTTGCGTTAACAAAATATTGGTTGGCTTTATATCGCGATGGATAACGCCTTGTTTATGGGCGTAATCGAGTGCTTTCGCGCATTTGAAAATGATTTCAGCTGCTTGGTTGATCGGCAATAGGTTTTCCGACCGACAAAATTCCTTCAAGGTCGACCCTTCGTGCACAAGTTCCATTACGATATAACACTTGTCCTCATCCACGCCGGCGTCGAAAATGTCGAGGATATTCGGATGTCGCAGCATGCCGGCGGTGTGCGCTTCATTGAAAAACATTTTACGGAAGCGCTCGCCTGAATCCTTGTCTTTAAGTGCGTCCGCAAGCGCGAGTTTCACCGCAACTAATCTATCTATGTAGGGGTCATAGGCTTCGAATACGGCGCCCATACTGCCCCGGCCGACCTCCTTGCGTATTTCATATTTGCCGAGTGTCGCCGGCATCGAAGAACTCATAGATAACTAACTCACACCTAGTTCGTATTCGGAAAAATATTGCGACAATTTACTCACTGCTCGTTATCGTTAATCAGCTTAAGATAGACGTGTATCCGCCGAAACGCACGACGACGACCTACAGCACTCTACCATCCGGTATAATGGCTCGATGTTACTGGCCAATCAAATCGATCCAATCTTGTCCTATACGAGTCCGATACGCATAGCGGATCACTTGTTCCCGCCCAATCCTCAACCCGAACGATTTCCACGTGCCGATGCATCCTAAAATCCTAATCGCTGGGATCGTTCTATCTGTGGCGTTTATTGGTGGCATCTATATCGCGTCGACTGAACAAAGAAGCTCGGCGCACAATATAACAGGATTACTATGGCCTGATCCGCCGACGCTAAGCACCTTTTCGCTGGTCGATAGCAACGGCGGCGCGATCACTGAACGCAACTTTCTCGGTCGATGGACACTCGTTTTTTTCGGGTTCACTAACTGTCCGGACATTTGTCCGACGACCCTCGCAACCTTGAATCAAGTTCAGAGAAAATTGCAAAACAATGAAGAAATATCCAACAAAACTCAGGTGTTATTTGTATCTGTCGATCCTGAGCGCGACGACAAGGAGAAGCTGGGTGCTTATGTTGATTATTTCAATCCCACTTTTATCGGTGCGACAGCGGATGATGAGCGCATTAAACAATTCACCGGACAATTTGGGGTCGCCTATTTTAAGGTGAAGATACCGGGACCTGCTGGCTACAGTATGGATCATACGGCGTCCGTGTTATTGGTTGATCCAAAATTGCGTTTTGTCGGAATATTCTCACAACCACACGAGGCGGTAGATATTACGCAACGCCTTGTTCAAATAATTTCTTTTGTGGAGCGTGCAGGATGACGAGCCGCGATTATCTTTGGGCAACAATGTGCGTAGTCCTATCGATGCCGCGAGTAGGCTTTCCGTGCGAGGACATCGAAATGTTTGATGCATGGGTCCGCGAACCACCACCCCTTGTCACTGTTGCCGCTGGGTACTTCACGTTAAAGAACAATGGATCTGAACCGGCTACCATCGAACGAATTGAAAGTGCTTGTTGTGCCGAAGTTGCGATGCACAAAGTCCTCGGAAATGGCGATCAAAGGCGGATGACACCAATTCCTGAGCTAGTTGTTCGGCCAGGCAAGATTGCCTCATTTACCCCAGGAAATGCGCATCTAATGCTAATTGCGCCGTCTCAGCCACTGCAGCACGGACAGAGTGTGGAGCTCAGGTTCATCTGCAGCGACGGTACTTCGCTGCGTACCGGTTTTGATGTCGTCTACGGCCAATAGACGAGCAATCGTCAGGCCCAGGCGATGAGCTATTTAGACCACTTAATTACACTCCCGCAACAAATCGCGCCCCACCATGCGCTCTCCCGGATCGCAGGGCGTATTGCGCGGAGCCGCAACAAGTTGCTGAAGGAACTCCTCATCCGTGTGTTTCTGCTGCGCTACGATGTTGACATTGGCGAAGCCGAACGCACGCAACTATCTGAATATGACTCCTTCAACGATTTCTTTACCCGCGCACTCAGATCAGGTGCAAGACCTATACCGAAAACGACCAGCGCCGTGGCATGCCCGGCTGACGGGACGATTAGCCAGCTCGGTAACATAGACGACAGCAGTTTAGTGCAAGCCAAAGGGCGCTTTTACTCCCTCGGTGCCCTACTCGGCGGTAGCGATAGTGATCCGCAGCGATTTAATAACGGGACTTTTGCGACGATTTATCTAGCACCGCATAATTACCATCGGGTCCACGCACCAGTTAGCGGTACGATCACACGGATCCGGTATGTTCCGGGCCGTCTATTCTCGGTGAATGACCGAACCGCTCGCTGTGTCGATCGGCTGTTCGCCCACAACGAACGCATTATTGTTGAGATTAGCTCCGATGCGGGCATGATCGTAGTGATTTTGGTCGGCGCGATGCTGGTCGCCTCGATGGAATTGACCTGCTGCAACGTTGAGGCCGCGATCAAAATGGCCGGCAAAACCACCGCGCCTTACTTAATAGAGCCGAATAAACCGACCGCGGCGATTGAACGTGGCGCGGAGCTGGGTCGGTTCAATATGGGCTCGACGGTCATAATCTTGGCCGAACCGGGCCGGCTAGATTGGGATCCTACCCTTGGGCATGGTTCACCGGTCGAGGTCGGCCAGACACTCGGCTCAATTAAAACCACCCAGCAGACCCCGATTTAGCTCGATTCATCGACACGCTGGGCATTGGCCCAGCGTCCGTCGACTGAGCCCATGCGCACTGAAGTGAATTCTTGATCTAGATCAAATGGTCCAGAGCCGATCAGATTAGCTTAACTGGTAAATCCGAAATATCTAACGAGGTTTACCATGGAAATAGTCCTAACCGTCTCGATGATCGTCGGTATTGTTGCGGTGTCTTGCATTTCGCTGACAATGCTCGCCATCGCGCTTGGAAAGATTTAACCGAATCAGCACGGATACTAGAATTCGCTCGCCAATCTTGTCGATCAGCCGCCCGTAAAAGCCTGAATCCCGGTTTGCGCTCGGCCGAGGATCAGCGCGTGCACGTCATGCGTTCCCTCGTAGGTGTTCACGGACTCAAGATTGAGCATATGACGGATAACGTGAAATTCATCCGATACGCCGTTACCGCCGTGCATATCGCGTGCTGCGCGCGCAATGTCTAAAGCCTTACCGGCGTTGTTACGTTTCACCATCGAGATCATCTCAGCCGCGCCTTCGCCACGTTCGATCAAGCGCCCAACGCGCAATGATGCATTGAGCCCTAATGTGATCTCGGTTTGCATATCGGCGAGCTTTTTCTGAATCAACTGGTTTGCGGCGAGCGGACGGCCAAACTGGCTGCGCTCAAGCGTGTAGTTGCGTGCCGCGTGCCAGCACGCTTCTGCCGCCCCCATCGCACCCCAAGAAATACCGTATCGCGCGCTGTTTAAACACCCGAACGGCCCGCCCAAGCCGCGCGCGTTGGGTAATTTGTTCTCCTCGGGGACAAAGACTTCATCCATCACTATCTCGCCGGTGGTTGAGGCGCGCATGGACAATTTACCCTCGATCTTTGGTGTCGACAGGCCCTTCATGCCGCGCTCAAGGATAAATCCCCGGATCACACCCTCATCATCTTTGGCCCAAACAACCATGACATCGGCGATCGGTGAGTTTGAAATCCACATCTTGTTGCCGACGAGTTGGTAACCACCGCTTACCGATTTCGCGCGTGACTTCATCGAGCCAGCATCGGACCCGTGGTCCGGTTCGGTCAAACCGAAACAGCCGACCCACTCACCGCTTGCAAGTTTCGGTAAAAACTTCTCGCGTTGCGCCTCACTGCCATAGGCATTAATCGGATGCATTACAAGCGATGATTGCACGCTAGCGGCCGAGCGATACCCCGAATCTACTCGCTCGATCTCGCGCGCAATTAAGCCATAGCACACGTATCCAAGTTCGGCGCACCCGTACTTCTCGGGCAAGGTGACCCCGAGCAAGCCGAGTTCACCCAACCCGCGCATGATTTCACGATCGAACGACTCGTTACGGAAGTCATTCAATACCCGTGGCTGCAATTTCTCTTGGGCAAATTTTTTCGCAGTTGCTTGCACCAACCGCTCTTCGTCACTGAGGTCGGCCTCGAGTAAAAACGGGTCATCCCACTTGAATGGGTTGGTCATTTTCTTGATAGTCGATTGTGCGGAGCTAGATACGGCTGACATATTAATTCTCTTTTAGATTCAGGGCGTGCTGATGAATTTGAAAACAGTTTGGTCTATTAATAATCCTACTAGTGGCTACACGGCCTTCAAATTTGGTTTTTCCGAGATCTGAGACGCGGCAGACTTTGTGTAACCGTCACGCGATTGCGGGAATTTCCGATCGAGGATCCGCGTGGCAATAACGGTCCGAAGAATCTGTGCGGTACCACCACCAATAGTAAACATACGTGCGTCGCGCACGATGCGCTCCAATGGCGTATTGCGCGAATAGCCTTTGGCACCAAACAATTGCAACGCATCGTTAGTCACTTTGATCGCCATCTCCGAGGCAAACAGTTTCGCTTGGGCTGCCGCATTTGCATCAGGAAACGGCGAGTCGTTGACGCCACGTGAACGTGCCGCACTATAAATCATCAGGCGCGCCGCTTCGAGTTGCGTACTCATATCGGCGAGCATCCATTGCAATCCTTGGAATTCGGCGATTGGCCGGCCGAACTGTTCGCGCTCCAAGGTATAGTCGCGGCCGCGTTCGTAGGCACCGGCGGCCAAACCCAAGGCCACGGTGGCGGCACCAACGCGTTGCGCGTTGTAGGCATTCATTAAATCGCCGAATCCGTGCTTGAATCCAGAGGGCGGCAGCAACACACGGCGTTCATCGATTACCAGATCATTAAACAAGATCTCCGTTTCAGGGATCCCTCGCAGCCCCATGGTGGGTTCGCGCTTGCCGACTTCAAGGCCTTGGTCCTCGTCACGGATCGCGATAAAGCCCCCGATACCACATTCAGTACCGGATTCATCGAACACCCGTGCAAATATAAGATGGAAACGCGACACACCGCCGCCCGTGATCCAGTGCTTTTTACCATTCAGAACGTATTGATTTCCACGCTTGTCGGCACGCGTCGTCATTTCAGATGCGGCGCTACCGGCATCGGGCTCGGTAATGCAAATCGCCGGCTTATCTCCGCCTAGGACGAGCTCGGCCGCAAGCTGGCGCTGCTCGTCGGAGCCGTAATACATGACAGCGGAGATCGCGCCCATATTCGCTTCGACCGCAATACGGCCAGTTACCCCACACACCTTCGCCATTTCTTCAATGACCAGCACCGCGTCGAGGAAACTCAGCCCAGCGCCACCGTGTCGCGTCGGTATGGTCATTCCCATAAAGCCGGCGTCTCGCAGCGCATTCACATTATCCCAGGGATATTGTTCGCTGCGGTCAACGTCGGCTGCGTTTGGCGCGATAAGCTCGTTCGCGATCTCGCGCGCGCGTTTTTGCAGATCTATTTGTGCCTGAGATAAGCCGTAGTACATGGAGGCTTCCTTCTAGTGAATACTTTGCGCCCGTAGCGAAGCCATTTTTGCTTTCTCGCCCGCCCCGATTGCATTCAAAACATCCGCATATTTGCGCCACCCACCAACACTGTTCGGTTTTACCGTTAGGCGTTGCGACAATAAAGTTCGTGCGCGATCAAATTGTTCGGCCTTGATCGCGGCTTCAATTAACATCTGCGTGAAAATATCGCGTTGTGCATGGCTGCCCCCAATGGGACTCCATCGCTCCCGCAGCGGCCATAGGCAATCGACTGCTCCGGCGTAGTCTTGCGCCTCAAATGCCACAATCCCGTCGCACATTGGGATAACAATATCGTTTGTTATCGACGCGCAATAGTTATCTGGGGTATCGGCGAACGATCGGAGCGATGAGAGAAATCGATCGATTGCCTCGTCCTTATGGGCGGCAGCAAGAGCCATACAACTATGCAGATCGGTGAACGACAAAACGTGATCATCGGTCTGCCGTTCGGCATATTCGACTAAGCCATCCCACCGATCACCGACGTCAACCCCAAGTAATTCAAGGCGTTTCAGTAGTGACGAACCGTTCTGTATGTCGAGGAAAAATTCCGTGTTCGAGGTAATAACGCGTTCATCGTATATCTTTAACGCAAAATCATAGTCACCTTTTTCGAGGGCAAACAATGCCAAATGCCACCAATTATGGCCTTGAAAGGGGTTTCGATCTGCCCAGTCGGTCGGGTCGCGGTCGAGCAAGGTAATGCCTTCCTCGATGCGACCTTGCATCTCTAAGACATGGGCGACCGCATGGACCGCCCAAAGGTCCTCGCCGTTCATGTCTAGCGAACGACGGCCATAATGTTCAGCCCGCACGTAGTCACCGCATTCTTCAAAGGCGAAGCACATCATCCCGAGAACCACGCTAAAGCCCGGTATCGACGCATCCCAAGCGTCGTATACGCCCGTTACAGTGTTTCGAATTACGTAGCTTTGACCAGTCCAAAAACTTTGATGATGGTGCATTTTCAGCGCCAGTAGATCATGCGGGTAACTCGCCAATATCGCCTCCCAACACTCGCACGAGCGCCTTGTGTCACCTTGCGCAAGCGCCTCCAAAGCGTCGGCGTGTAATTGCTCACGCACCTGTGATTCATCCAAATACGCCCGTACGTGCTCAACGGCCGCAAGCATTTTCGGTCGTACGACGATCGATTCAAGCATTGATAGCAGGTACCCGCGCAGGATGTGCGCCATGGGAAAATCAGGGTCGTGCTCGAACGCGCCCTTCAGTGTCTTGGGTGCCTTGAGGCGGTAGTTCCACACATCGTCCAGCGAGGCTTCATAGACATCGAGCGCTGCCTGATTGGCACAGGTGATGGCTAATCCCCGGTTATCGGTGAGCATTTTTGAGATTCCTTCAGTGTTGAGCCCGATTGGGCACGAATTTTAAGGTGTTTGGTCAGCGGATACGACAGTCCGGCGCATTATTGCCCCAACAGATGTCATATGGGGAAATGTACAGTCGCGTTTACCGGCCCCAACTAACCAGAATATGGGATCGTTACGATAACGCAGATTGACATCAGGCTCCCTGGCAGTACGCCGAGCAGGAATATAGCAAGACCGTTCACGCTCAATACTAGCTTCATGTCCTGGCTCGCGACCAGACTCTGCGGGTCGCTTGAATCGTCGAAATACATAAGTTTGACGATGCGCAAATAGTAGTATGCGCCGATGATCGAAAAAAATACCGCCAGCGCGGCCAACCACACGTAACCAGCAGCAACGACTTCTTTCAACACATACCACTTTGCCCAGAACCCTGCGAATGGTGGTACGCCGGCTAACGAAAACATTAGCACTAACATGATGAAACCAAACCACGGGCTACGTTTGGCCAGCCCGCTGAAATCCGTGATCTGGTCCGCCTCGGTATCCGATCGGCTCAGCAGGATTACGGTACCGAACGCACCCATGCTGGTAAGCGCATAGACGATCACATAAAACATCGCCGACGCATAACCGGAACTGCTGGCCGCGAGTATGCCAAGCAGCAAAAACCCCATGTGTGCAATCGTTGAGTAGGCCAACATTCGTTTTATATTGGTCTGGGCGATGGCGACGATATTGCCAATAGAAATCGACAATACCGCCAAAATGATCAGCATGCTCGACCACTCGGCTGCCAAACCCTGTAATCCGTCGGCCAGGATCCGAACCGCCATCGCGAACGCCGCTAGTTTCGGTGCGGTTCCGATGAACAAGGTCACGGGGGTCGCCGCGCCTTGATACACATCGGGCAGCCACATGTGAAATGGGACGACCCCGAGTTTAAAAGCAATACCGACAATGACAAACACGACCCCAAACACCATCAATATCCGCTGCTGGTCAGCCATTTCGGTGTATGCGACAAGCTGATCTAATTGCAGTGTGCCGCTCACCCCGTACAACATTGAAATCCCGTATAGCAGCATGCCGGAAGCCAGTGCGCCAAGGATGAAATACTTCATAGCGGCTTCGGAGGACTGCGCAGAATCCCTATTCATTGCCACCATCGAATACAAAGACAGCGATAAGAGTTCTAGGCCAAGGTATACCGTAAGCAGGCTATTCGCCGAAATCAGAACCAGCATTCCGATCGTGGCGAACATCGCCAGAATGTAAAATTCCGAGAAATGCTCCTGGTTCTTGCCGAAATAATCGCGCGCGAAAAAAAACGACATCAGCACAAGCGCCAATGCAAAGGCCTTGAGGACCGTGCCCATTGGGTCGATCTTAACGGTGCCAAAAAATGCAATTGTCGAACCGTCGGGAAAATACAATGCCATCAGTGCAAGTACGGCGAGGACGCTAAATATTGCAGCCCAAAACGTGACCGCATTTGAGTCATGGCCACGGAAGACGTCAATCAGCAGCACACCGCATGCCAAGGTAAGCAACGATAGTTCCGGAATGATGAGCCACAAATCAGTCATAGTTTTATTACGGCAATTTTGAGTTCGCCAGTTGTTCGACTAACTGGGCAATCGTCGCATGCATCATGTCCAGCAAGGGGGCTGGCCACACGCCCAATATCAACACCGGGATGGCAAGTGCAAGTAGGATGGTGTGCTCTCGCGTCGAGATGTCTTCCAAAGACTTCACCGCCGCATTTGTAATTTCACCAAATATCACCCGCTTATACATCCATAGGGTGTAGGCTGCGCCCAAAATTAACGTTGTCGCGGCAAAGAAGGCAAACCAGAACGACGCCTTGAAGGCACTTAGAATCACCAAAAATTCACCGACGAAGCCGGACGTCCCGGGCAAGCCCGCGTTTGCCATGGCAAACAACATCATGAACGCCGCAAATTTCGGCATCGTATTGACAACGCCGCCGTAGTCACCAATCTGGCGGCTATGAACACGGTCGTACATAACCCCAACACAAAGAAAGAGTGCGGCAGAAATGAATCCATGGGAG
The DNA here is from genome assembly GCA_021773835.1 of Gammaproteobacteria bacterium. Classification (GTDB taxonomy): domain Bacteria; phylum Pseudomonadota; class Gammaproteobacteria; genus UBA11873. Next base: position 126,362 of record JAJFJQ010000062.1, on the reverse strand, counting down.
ATCATTTGCACCATGCCGCCCTCGATCCCCATGGCTGCATCGGTCCAATTTCCCGTCTTAGCGAATATTTGGAAACAAACGAAAAACCCTAGGGTGACGAAACCCATATGTGAAATTGACGAGTACGCAATGAGTTTTTTCATATCTTCTTGCGCTAGCGCAACAAATCCAATGTAGACGATCGCGATCAATGACAGTCCGATCATCAAACCATTAAGACTCGCGGCCGCATCCGGCGCAATCGGCAAGCTGAAGCGGACAAACCCGTAGCCGCCCATTTTTAGCATCACCGCCGCCAACACCACCGAGCCACCGGTCGGCGCTTCAACATGCGCATCAGGAAGCCAAGTGTGCACCGGCCACATCGGCACTTTCACCGCAAACGCCAGCAGGAAGGCGACAAAGATCCATTTTTGCTGCGGCAAGCTAAGTAAGACTGCATGCATGTCCGATATCGCGAAACTACCGTTGGTCTGTTGATATAAGTACAGCAACGCGACCAGCATGAATACGGATCCCAGAAACGTGTAGAGAAAAAACTTTATCGTCGCATAGACTCGTCGTGGCCCGCCCCATATGCCAATGATTAAAAACATCGGGATCAGCATCGCTTCCCAGAACACGTAGAACAAAACCGCATCGAGCGCGCTAAATACCCCGATCATCAATCCTTCGAGGATCAAGAAGGCGCCCATATATTGGTTGATCCGATCGGTGATAACTTCCCAAGCGGCAAGAACGATCAAAACCGTTGTGAACGATGTCAGCAAGATCAACGGCAAGGCAATTCCGTCTATGCCGATGTGATAGAAAATATCGAACGGCGCGATCCAGTTCAGCTTCTCGGTGAATTGCATAGCCGCGACACCATTGTCGAAATCACGCCACAACAATAGCGTCAGACCGAAGCTCAGCATCGAAATAAACAGCGCGTCGTTGCGCACTGCATAGGCCGGCACGCGACTACCGGCAAATATCACCCACAGACCACCGATGATCGGAACCCAAACGCACAGACTAAGGAGTGGAAGGTCGGCTAGCATGTTTCTCTACAGTTTATTGTTACCCTGCTACGCGATGAACAAATACCGCGAGCAGCGCGAGCAGTCCTAGGATCATGGCAAATGCATAGTGGTATAAATATCCGGACTGAATGTGACGAAGGACCCCAGACCACCAGCCGACAAACTTCGCCGAACCGTTAACCACTATCCCGTCGATCAAGCCAACGTCACCAATCTGCCACAGCAAACGTCCCGTACCTCTGGCGCCGCCGGCGAAAAACCAATCATTAAAGACATCGAATCCGTATTTGTTGACCAGCATGCGGTGTACGAGTGAGGTGCGCTCGGCAATGCGGCGTGGAATATCCGGGCGCCGCAGGTAACAGTACCAGGCTACTACTACCCCGGCCGTGGCAAACCAAAATGGCTTTTGCCAGATTCCATGCCAAATAAAGCCCAAAACACCATGGTAGTCTTCACCGACCCGTGCCAACACGTCGTTCTCGGGATCGACATAAATACTGCTGCCAAAGTAATCGCCAAATAGCATCGGCTCAATCGCAATCGCACCGATTATCACCGAGGGTATCGCCAGCGCGACCAGCGGCCCCCAAACAACCGCCGGTGTCTCGTGCACATGCGAAGCGGTATCCTCATCCATTCGTGACTCACCGTGAAAAACCAAGAACACTAATCGGAACGAATATAGCGCTGTAATAAATACACCGAAGAGGCATGCGAGGTAGCCCAAGGTCGCCCCCGGCGTGGTCGATGCGTGTACGGCTTCGATAATCGCATCTTTAGAAAAGAATCCTGCGGTACCCGGAAATCCGATCAGCGCGAACGACCCAATCAGGCAGGTGATCCAAGTGATCGGCATGTACTTTCGCAACCCGCCCATCTTGCGCATGTCTTGCTCATGATGCATACCAATAATTACCGAGCCCGCGGCAAGAAATAGGAGTGCTTTGAAAAACGCATGCGTCATTAAATGGAAAATCGCGGCGGAGTATGCAGATGCGCCGAGGGCAACCGTCATGTAGCCCAATTGCGATAATGTCGAATAGGCGACCACGCGTTTGATATCGTTTTGGACCAGCCCCAATAACCCCATAAAAAATGCTGTGATCGCACCGATCACGAGCACCACCGACAAGGCGGTCGTTGAGAGTTCAAACAACGGTGACATCCGGGCAACCATGAAAATCCCTGCAGTCACCATCGTCGCTGCGTGGATCAATGCAGAAATCGGCGTAGGCCCTTCCATGGAGTCGGGTAACCAAACATGTAATGGAACCTGGGCCGATTTACCCATAGCGCCAACAAACAACAACAGACAAATCACCGTCATCAACGACCAATCTTGTCCAGACCAGATCGAGATGGTAACCCCCGTCATGTCGCTCGCGATGTCGAAGACCTCGGCGTAGTCGAGCGATGAGAAATACATTAGGACAGCCGCGATGCCTAATAAAAAGCCAAAATCGCCAACACGATTTACCAGAAACGCTTTAAGGTTCGCGTAAATAGCGGTGTCACGCGTGTACCAAAAACCGATGAGCAGGTAGGAAACCAATCCTACAGCCTCCCAGCCAAAAAACAGTTGCAAAAAGTTGTTCGCCATCACGAGCATCAGCATGCTGAAGGTGAACAATGAAATGTAGGAGAAGAATCGTTGATAACCGGGATCGTCGTGCATATACCCAACCGTATAGATATGCACCATCCATGACACGAACGTGACGACGACCATCATCGTCGCGCTCAATTCATCTATCAGGAATCCGATTTGAAATGGAATTCCGCCGCTCTCGAGCCACGTATAGAGGTTGGCGTTATATGATGGTTCGCCACCGATCACGATCCGCCAAAAAACTACAACTGACAAAAAGAACGATACGCCGACCGCGATGATCGTGAGCCAATGGGCGCCCGAGCGTCCAACCGTGCGACCGAATAGCCCAGTAACAATAGCCCCAAAGAGGGGCGCAAGGACGATCATGAGACAAAGGTTCTGCACTTAATCTACTCTCAGCGCTTCTCGTTATACGTTGCTGCTCTATTCACAATTCACTAACCACTCATCGAGTCGAGGTCTTCGACATTTATTGAATTGCGATTCCTAAACAGCACGACCAATATGGCCAATCCGATCGCAGCCTCCGCGGCGGCCACTGTAAGGATGAAGAACACGAAGACTTGGCCTGCGATATCGCCATTAAAGTGTGAGAACGCGATGAAATTCATGTTAACTGCGAGCAACATCAACTCAATGCACATCAATAAAACGATCACATTTTTTCGATTGATAAAGATACCGGCCACGCTGAGACAGAACAGCGCCGCACCAAGCAAAAGAAAATGTGCAAGTGATAACATCGTTCCTTACCGGCGTGTCGCGTTAATATTTTGCATGCTCATTGCGATATAACGATTATTCCGAGTCCATTTTTACAATTCGCACCCGGTCTTGGCGCCTTACCGCTACCTGCTTTTCCGGGATTGGCGCTTTCGTTTGTCGGGTTGGGCGCAAAGTCAAAGCAATCGCCGCAACAATAGCGACCAGTAAGATCACGGCCGCAACTTCGAACGGGAATACGTAATCGGTGTACAGCACCTGCCCCAAGGCTTCGGTATTACTGTAGGACGCCGACGCCTTCTCAGCGGGACCGACGGTTTGGAGTCCAAAATTTTCTTTACCGACGATCAAACCCAAAGACACCATCATCAGAATTGCTACTACAAACGCCACCGGAAGATAGCGGGCAAACCCCTCGCGTAATACTGTGAGATTGATATCGAGCATCATTACGACGAACAAAAACAAAACCATCACAGCACCGACATACACCAGCACAAGTGTGATCGCCAAAAATTCTGCTTCCAATAACAACCACAGACCGGAGCTAGCGAAGAAGGCCATGATCAGAAACAGCGCCGCATGCACCGGATTACGTACCGTGATCACCATCGATGCGGCAAACACCAATGCCGTGGCAAAAAAGTAAAATACGACTGCTTCTACACTCATTTCGATGGTCTAGCTTGTTGTCTTCGCATTCCAGGCTTATCGGTAAAGCGCTTCCTGTTCGCGGTCACGCGCAATTTGGTGTTCTAGTCGATCGCCGTTAGCCAAAAGCTTTTCTTTGGTCATCAAAAGATCGCCGTGTTGCTCGCCGTGGTATTCGAAATGCCGGGTCTCCACGATGGAATCGACTGGACAGGATTCCTCACAAAATCCGCAAAATATGCATTTCGTTAAGTCGATGTCGTAGCGGGTAGTGCGTCGGGTCCCATCATCACGAGGTTCCGACTCAATGGTGATCGCCACCGCCGGACATACCGCCTCACACAATTTGCAAGCGATACAACGTTCTTCGCCGTTAGGATAGCGGCGTAGCGCGTGCAAGCCGCGGAAACGCGGTGATTGAGGTGTTTTCTCTTCTGGGTACTGGACGGTGATCTTACGTTCGAATAAATGACGCCCAGTTAGCCGCAGACCTTTCACCAGCTCCCACAAAGTGAGGCTTTTTAGATAATTGACTGCGCTCATAATCGACTTCTCCTCATGCCGCATCGAACCATGGTGGAACCTGGTAAACCACCATGGTCGCCACCACAACTAACCATACGATCGTGATCGGCAAAAATACCTTCCATCCGAGCCGCATGATCTGGTCATAGCGAAACCGCGGGAATGTCGCACGAAACCATAGAAACAGAAACAGAAAAAACGCGGTTTTGAATACGAACCAGTGGATCCCGTCGGCAAAAAATAATCCGATAACAGGAAATTCTGCAAAACCAGGGAACAGCGAGAGCCACCCACCCATAAACATAACGGCGGTTAGCGCGGAGATCATTATCATGTTGGCGTATTCCGCGAGGAAAAACAGCGCGAACGCCATACCGGCATATTCCACATGAAAACCAGCGACGATCTCGGACTCCCCTTCACTCACATCGAACGGCGCGCGATTCGTTTCCGCGAGCCCGGAAATGAAGTAGATGACGAACAGTGGAAAAAGCGGGATCCAGAACCAGGTCAGCAAACTTCCGCGCTGCGCTTCGATTATCGCACCTAAATTCAGGCTACCCGCCGCGATTAGTACGCCAACCAGGGCAAAACCCATCGGTATCTCGTAGGAGACAATTTGCGCGGCGGAACGCATAGCCCCGAGGAAGGCGTATTTAGAATTTGAGGCCCAGCCGGCGACGATGATGCCGTAGACCCCAAGCGAGGTTAGCGCGAGGATGTATAACAGCCCGGCATTGATGTTGGCCAATACGATTTCAGAACCGAAGGGGATCACCGCCCATGCCGCAAGCGCTGGCCCGAGGGCGAGAATTGGTGCGAGCAGGAACAAGAATCGATTGGCCCCGGCCGGGATGATCACCTCCTTACATAGAAGTTTGAGCGCATCCGCGATCGGCTGCAGCCAACCACGTGGCCCGACCCGGTTCGGTCCAATACGGACTTGGATATAACCGATGATCTTGCGTTCCGCATAGGTCAGATAAGCAACCGACAGCATGATCGGAATGATGATCATGACAATCTGCACCAGGATAATGACCGTAGTCGTTACCGGATCTGGTAGGAACGTCAGATAGCTGCGTAGTAGATCAAACATTGAACTTCAATTTCGCCATCATGCCTTCGATATTTGGATCTGCTCGGCCCCACTGAATGCCGTCGCACCGACGTGCGCGGCATACACCAAATAACTGCCGTCGCCGATGGTATCGTCGACAACCACCGTCATCACGGTTTCCGCACCGTCGCCCTTGACCACGGCTTGACCGCCGTGTTTTAACCCAAGCTGCTTAGCCGTCGATTGGTTGAGATAAACGCTGTCCAAATTGTGTTGGGGCGCAAGCTGTAAGGCCTCACCGTGCCGGACGATTGCATCTGTTGCGTATAGTGGAATTTCTAGCACCGCTTCAGGCTTTCCAGAGGATTCTTGCGGCGTTTCAATCTTCACCGTTCCAAGCGCTGAGCTAGGCTTTACCGCACCGTCACACAACGCAGCGATGTCCCGCGTAACATCTACACAATTAATTGCATCGAATCCGGGTAACGATAGACGCTCGCCTAGGACGCGCAACAATTTCCATGCGGGGCGCGCATCTCCAGGTGGGCGCACTGCTGGTTCGAACGACTGCCATTGACCAAGTGAATTAACATAACTGCCTTCGTTCTCAGCAAACGCGGCGATCGGCAGCAGTACGTCTGCTGCTGTCTCGAGGGACGCATTATGAAAAGCGCTAAGTGCGACGACAAAACTCGAACGCAGGGCCTCGACCACTTTTTGCGGGCGAATACAATCGAGTTCCGGCTCCAATCCGAGCAAAACATAGGCTGCCTGCGGACTATCAAACATGCGGTCCGCATCGAGACCCGTGTCAACAATTTTTCGTCCGCCGGGTCCGCGATGAGGAATGGCGCCCGCCAGCCACGCACCCGCACAATTTGCGCCATCGGTTAGCCGTGCGTAGTTTGCGGACGATGCACCAGCAACAATTGCCGCTAGCGTACTGAGTTGTCCGTACTTCGGATGCCGCTCAGCCAGGTTTCCAGTTATAACTATGCAGCGATCCGCGTCTTGCAATAATGCGGCGATTGATTCGTGTTCTTCGCTAACGTCGAATGCTGAGAGTTCCGCTTGCACATCGTCTTTCGAGCCGGCGTCACGGGCAAGTTGTTTGGCGAGGCCGCCCAGCGCAGCAGGCATTTGACTCGGCGGAACAATCAGCTTTCGCGCAACCGGAAAATTAAACTCGTAGTCGACTGGGTTTAACACGATGACCTGCGCACCAGCCAAGGCCGCTTTGCGGATCCGATGGTTAATTAGTGGCTGATCGTGGCGTGTATTGCTGCCAATCAACAATATCGCATCCGCCTGTTCAAGCGCCGCGAGATCGACGCCGAGGCAAGGCGCGAGTGGCGCTGTAGTGTCTGCAGAAAAATCAACCTGCCGTGGGCGATGATCGATGCTGTTCCCACCAAGTTCTCGTATGAGCCGTTGCAGCAGATAAAACTCTTCGGTCGTTGACGAAGGTGAGGCGAGCGCGGCGATACGGTCTCCTTGCCCTTCTATACCGATCTGTCCGAGACGGTCTGCAACGGACTCTAATGCAACTTCCCAATCGCACTCATGCCATTCGCCATCGCGCTTGATCTTAGGAGTGAGAAGACGGTCTTCGCTAGCTAGTGCCTGGTAGCTAAAGCGGTCGCGATCCGATAACCAAGTTTCGTTAATATTCGCGTTGTCTTTAGGCACAACGCGTTTGACCTTGGATCCCTTAATGTGGAAATGTACATTCGAACCAAGACAATCGTGCGGAGCAATACCGTCGCGCTGTTGTAACTCCCATGCACGCGCGGAATAGCGATAAGGCTTCGAGGTTAATGCTCCAACCGGACACAGATCGATCACGTTGCCGGATAACTCAGAACTCATTGCCTTGGCGACGTAGGTCCCAATCTCCATATTTTCGCCACGGCCCGTTGCCCCGAGTTCGCGCAGCCCGGCGATTTCCTCACCAAAGCGAACGCATCGAGTGCAGTGAATGCATCGAGTCATATCCGTTTGCACTAGCGGGCCGATATCTTTGTCGCGCACGACGCGTTTACGTTCCGCGTAACGCGACACATCCCCGCCGTATCCCATTGCAAGGTCTTGCAGTTCACACTCACCGCCTTGATCGCAAATCGGGCAATCGAGCGGGTGATTGATCAGTAGAAACTCCATCGTAGAGCGTTGCGCATCCACCGCATACGGCGAGGCGGTAAATACCTTCATACCATCCATCACCGGCGTCGCACACGCCGGCAAAGGCTTCGGTGCGCGCTCAACTTCGACCAAGCACATGCGACAATTCGCCGCGACGCTAAGGTGTTTGTGGTAGCAAAATCTCGGGATGTAGATCCCGGCAGCATCCGTCGCCTCGATCAACATCGCGCCTTTGCGCGCCGGTATGCTACGGCCATCGACTTCGATTGTTAGCTCGTCTTCGCTCATTTCCTGCCTAAGCCGCAGCCGATTTAGCCGCGGCGCCTACTATGCTCGTCCCGGTTTCGATGTAATGTTCAAATTCGGGTCGGAAATTTTTAATAAAACTCCGCACCGGCATCGCCGCTGCGTCGCCGAGTGCACAAATCGTTCGGCCCTCGATCTTGGAAGCAACGTCATCGAGTTTATCGAGGTCTTGGTGCGACCCCTGACCTTTGACGATGCGAGTTAGCATGCGATACAACCAGCCCGTACCTTCGCGGCAAGGGGTGCACTGTCCACACGACTCGGCATAATAGAATCGCGAAATCCGCCGCAACACTTGCACCATGTCGGTTGAATCATCCATTACGATCACGGCACCAGAACCAAGCATCGATCCCGCGGCAGAGATTGAGTCATAGTCCATGTCGATGGTCATCGCGGTTTCGGCCGTGAGCACCGGCACAGACGATCCACCGGGGATCAAGGCCTTGAATTCATGGCCGTCTCTAATGCCACCGGCCAGCGCCAATAAGTCTTTGAACGGCGTACCCATCGGGATCTCGAAATTGCCAGGCTTATTGACGTGTCCACTGACCGAGAAAACCTTGGTACCACCATTGTTTTCCTTACCCAAGGCCGCGAACCATTCGGGTCCATTGCGGAGGATCGTCGGCACCGAGGCCAGAGTCTCCGTGTTGTTGATGGTCGTCGGTCTACCATAGAGTCCGTAGCCTGCGGGAAACGGCGGCTTGAACCTCGGCAAACCTTTCTTACCTTCCAAGGATTCTAGAAGTGCTGTTTCCTCCCCGCAGATATACGCGCCGGCACCGAGGTGGTTGTAAAGATTCACCTCCACCCCAGAGCCCAAAATATCGCTGCCGAGAAAACCAAGCTCGTAGGCCTCTTTCAGTGCTGTCTCAAATCGTTGGCATGGCTCGTCCATGAACTCGCCGCGCATGTAGTTGTAACCGGCACTCGCGCCAATTGCGTAAGCGGCAATCGCGAGACCTTCAACAAGCGCGTGGGGATTGAAGCGCAATATATCGCGATCCTTACACGTACCCGGTTCGCTTTCGTCGGAATTGCACACAATGTACTTTTGCACATCGGCGTTTTGCGGCATAAAACTCCACTTCACGCCGGCCGGAAACCCCGCTCCTCCACGCCCACGCAGTCCGGATGCTTTAACTTGCTCTATGATTTCGGTGGGCGCAACCTTGTCCCTTAGGATCCTTTCCCACACGGCATAGCCACCGATCTTTTTGTACGTCTCAAGCGACCATGGCTCATCATGCTTGAGCGTCTCAAAGCAGGTTAGATTGAGTTCAATGTTACTCATTTTAGTTTCGCCAAGATTTCGTCAACCTTCTGCGGTGTCAAATTTTCGTGGTAGACGTGATCGACCATCATCATTGGAGCCGCGCAGCAGGCGGCTAGGCACTCTTCCTCACACTTCAAATAGATCCGACCATCCTCTGTCGACTCGCCGATTTTGATGCCTAAACTCTGCTCGACGTGCTCCACTATTTCATCGCTACCGCGCAACATACACGACACGTTAGTGCAGATTGAGATGCTATGCCGCCCTACGGGCTTGGTTTCAAACATCGAGTAAAAACTTGCCACCTCGTAGACGGCAATTCGCGGCATCTCCAGATAGTCGGCGACTGCGTCCATCAGTTCCTCGGTCAAAAATCCTTTATTGTCGTGTTGCGCTTCATGTAGGGCAGCGAGTACCGCCGATCGTTTTTGCTCAGGCGGATACTTTTCCAGCGCCGCGTCAATAACGCCACGTGCATGCGCCGATAATTTTGTCGTTTGCGTTGCCATTGATATATCGCTAGCGATCGATCTCACCAAACACGATGTCCATCGTGCCAATCATGGCGACGACATCTGCCAACATATGGCCCTTCACCATCTCATCCATCGCCGCGAGATGCGGGAATCCAGCCGCACGGGCCTTTAAGCGATAGGGCTTGTTCGCACCGTCGGACACAAGGTAGATGCCAAATTCTCCCTTCGGATGCTCGACTGCCGCATAGACCTCCCCTGCCGGTACGCAATAGCCCTCAGTGAACAACTTGAAGTGATGGATCAGCGATTCCATGTCGCCTTTCATTTCTTCGCGCCGTGGTGGGGTCAATTTGTGGTCGTCAAGCATTACCGGGCCGGGATTATCACGTAACCAGTCGACGCACTGCCGCAGAATTCGTGCCGATTGGCGCATTTCTTCAATGCGGACCAAGTAACGATCGTAGCAGTCGCCGTTGACCCCAACGGGAATATCGAAGTCGAGTTCTGAATAGATTTCATAGGGTTGTTTCTTGCGCAGGTCCCATTCAACCCCAGAGCCGCGCAACATGGGGCCGGTAAAACCTAATGCGATTGCACGCTCCGGGGTCACGATGCCGATATCGACCGTGCGCTGCTTCCAGATCCGATTGTCCGTCAACAGAGTCTCGTATTCGTCGACACAACCCGGGAATCGTTCAACGAATGCATCAATGAAATCTAATAGGCTACCCTGCCTATCAGTGTTGAGTTTGCCGACCTCGCTATCGTTATGCCATTTTGAGCTGGCGTACTGCGGCATTTGCGCCGGCAGATCCCGATAGACGCCGCCGGGTCGATAGTATGTCGCGTGCATCCGCGTACCCGACACTGCTTCGTAACAATCCATGAGGTCTTCGCGCTCGCGAAAACAATACAGAAACACCGTCATGGCACCTATATCAAGGCCGTGTGCGCCAAGCCACATTAGGTGATTCAAAATCCGAGTGATCTCATCGAACATGACGCGAATGTATTGCGCTCGTTGTGGGGGCTCGATGCCAAGGAGTTTTTCTATCGCCAATACGTACGCGTGTTCATTACACATCATTGATACATAGTCGAGCCGGTCCATGTATCCGATGCTCTGGTTGAATGGCTTATGTTCAGCCAACTTTTCCGTACCACGATGCAACAGCCCGATATGAGGATCGGCGCGTTCGATCACCTCACCATCCATTTCTAACACTAAGCGCAATACACCGTGGGCGGCCGGATGCTGCGGACCAAAATTCATCGTCATGTTGCGAATTTCAGGCATCGGGTTCGGTACTCTCGGCTGCTTTACCGATGCGCGTATCCTCACGGATCACTTTCGGCACAAGTACCCGGTTTTCGATCGAAACGGGTTGGTAGATCACGCGGTTCTTATCGAGGTCGTAGCGGACTTCGACGTGACCTTCGAGCGGAAAGTCTTTCCGAAAAGGATGACCGATAAATCCGTAGTCCGTTAGGATCCTGCGTAAATCAGGATGCGAATTGAACAACATACCGAATAGATCGAACGCTTCGCGCTCGTACCAATCCGCTGCCGGCCAGACCTCGACAACTGAATCGATGCGCGGCGCCTCCTCATTCAAATAGGCCTTCACCCGAACGCGGCAATTTTGCTGCATCGACAGTAATTGGTAGACAACGGCAAACCGGGCTGGGATATCCTCTGCAAGAACTGCTTCGGTATCACTGACACCGCGGCTAAACCCAGAGTCGGTGGCGGATTGCGTTTGCCAATCGGCATGACCGTAGGAAAGATAATCGATCCCGGAGAGGTCCGAGAGTTGGCTGAATTCGAGTTGTTCGTCGTCGCGCAGACACCTCGCGACCGAAAGTATTTCTTCGGCCCGCACCACAATCGTCAGCTCTCCTCGGTCCACCACGTGGGAGACGAGCGCTGTTCCGAGCCGCTCGGCAATAAGTGCGGCAATATTTTCGACCTTGTGGTCCGTCATTGGATAGATTCGTTCTTCTATCGATTAATCGTATGGCTACGCTTGATCTTTTTTTGTAATTGCAAGATGCCAAATAGCAGCGCCTCGGCGGTCGGCGGGCACCCAGGGACATAAATATCGACAGGTACAATGCGATCACAACCACGCGTTACGGCGTAAGAGTAATGATAATATCCGCCGCCGTTGGCGCACGAACCCATCGAAATTACCCACTTGGGCTCAGTCATCTGATCGTAGACTTTACGTAGTGCCGGCGCCATCTTGTTCACCAAAGTGCCGGCAACGATCATGACGTCCGATTGGCGCGGACTGGGTCGGAACACCACACCGAATCGGTCGAGATCGTAGCGCGAGGCCCCCGCGTGCATCATCTCCACCGCACAGCAGGCCAGACCAAAGGTCATCGGCCACATCGAGCCGGTCCGTGCCCAGTTGATAACCGTATCGACGGTGGTGGTTACAAATCCTTGTTCGGCCGAAGGTACTACTCCCATTCGAGCGCTCCCTTTTTCCATTCGTAGATGAAACCAACGACCAGTAAACCGAGAAACAGCATCATTGCGACATAACCGAACAGTCCGATTTGATCCAAGACCACGGCCCACGGAAACAAAAATGCTATTTCTAAGTCAAAAATAATGAACAAAATAGCGATCAGATAGTAGCGCACGTCGAATTTCATGCGTGCGTCTTCGAACGCTTCGAAACCACACTCGTAAGGTGAAGATTTTTCGGTGCTCGGTTGGCGAATATTGAGCACAGTGCCGACGCCATAACTCGCCGCCAGCGATACCACGCCAATGGCAATTGCAACGATGACGAAAACCAAGATCGGAAGATATAACTCTAGCAAAGTGGCATTTCCTGTATACGCCGAATTCTAATGCGTCGCTCGGAGTACATTGTACCGGTTAACCTTACCCTGTACGCCCACGATCGTCCCCAGTATTGACCTCTATATCGCCCGCGCGATGGTGCCGATGGCCGGAGTCGAACCGGCACGCCTTGCGGCACTGCCCCCTCAAGACAGCGTGTCTACCAATTCCACCACATCGGCTAATGAGAATCGCATCGGTCGTTGCGAATAGTGAGTCGCGAGACAGCGACATATGATACGCAATGCCTGGTTTCGCTGCCAGAGTTACTCCGGGATCATGGGCAGATCGTCGGTAACCGCCCCACCGGGTAACCCGGGTAGATCAATTTCTGCTTCTTCAACTACTGCGGCCGGCACCTCGACCTGTTCAAGGATACTCGTGGGCTCGATCGATTGACCAGAGATGTAGGCCAGGAAAAAGCTGTTGGCGAAGAACACCAGTGCCAGGACCCCTGTGGTTCTGGTCAAAAATGACGCCGAACCGCGCGACCCGAATACGGTCGATGACGCACCACTACCGAATGCCGCACCGGCGGTTGCACCTGCGCCCTGCTGCAACAAAATGATCGCGATAAGCGCGAGGCCTAAAGCGATATGTATTACCAAGAGTATCGTTTGCATCTAAAAATCTCCGTGCAGTCTTAGCGGCGTGCCCTAGCTGGGTTGCGTTGATCCGCAAATACGTAGAAAGTCGTCCGCCTTGAGCGCTGCCCCACCGATCAGACCACCATCTATATCGGTCATTCGAAACAGATCCGGAGCATTATCGGGCTTCACGCTGCCGCCGTACAGTATACGTATGGAATCGGCGGTCGCTTGATCGACCCCGGCGACGGTCGAGCGAATGAAATGGTGGACGGCCTGCGCTTGCTCCGGGCTTGCGGTCTCCCCGGTACCGATCGCCCACACCGGCTCGTAGGCGATGACGGCTTGGCGTAGAACGTCTTTGCCCTGGGATTCCAAAAATGGTCTCAATTGTGCAGCGACGATAGCATTGGTCGCGCCATTTTGCCGATCTTCCAATACTTCACCGACACATATTATGGGGACGAGCCCCGCAGCAAGCGCCGTTGATGCTTTAGCCGCGACGACCTCACTCGTCTCGCCAAATAACTGCCGGCGCTCAGAATGCCCAACGATCACGAAACTACATGCAAGATCCGCCAACATCGAGGCCGCCGTCTCGCCGGTATAGGCACCCTCGGAAAATTCGGAAACCGTTTGTGCGCCGAGTGCGACCTCGGAGCCTCGAAGTTCAGCGCCCACGACACCGAGCATTACATGTGGTGGACAAAGGGCAATATCCACACCGGTGAGGCTGCGGCTACCGTCGGCAACCGCACGTGCAAGGTCGGCCGCAAACGCTGTTGAGCCATGCATCTTCCAATTTCCGACAACTAATCCGCGACGCTGCATGCGTTAAATTCTCCCAAATCCCAGGCCTGAAACGGCGGCAAAGCTTAGCCGCGGCGCCGCACGATATCAATGCGTGGACGACGCGATAGCCACGCCGTGTCGGCACTCCAGTTGTAAGGGGCATTCATTACACAACGGGCTTTTTCGGCATATCATCTTTGCGTGTTCAACGATAAGCGCATGAAACTGCGCAAATTCTGGCGCACCACCGGAAATCTCGCGCTCTACCCGACGCCGTAGTGCCTCGTAGTCGTGCCGCCCTGCGGTGATGCCAATCCGGCTAAACAATCGTTGCGTGTAGGTATCGACGACAAACACCTCCCGCCGGAAAGCATATAGAAGGATATCGTCCGCGGTTTCCGGTCCCACGCCATTGATTCCGAGTAAGCCGCGGCGCAATTGTTCCGTTGGCCACTCACCGAGCACGTCAACACCGCCGTTAGCTAGCAAAAAATGACAGAGGTTGTGCAGCCGTCGGGCCTTCAGATTGTAATAACCTGCCGGTCGAATCAGTAACGCGAGGTCCGCCGCTAATAGCTGATGGATCCGCTCCAAACTCAAACAACCGGCAGACCGCAATCCGTCCAATGCCTTTTCAACGTTCCGCCACGCGGTGTTTTGGGTCAATACCGCGCCGACCATCACTTCGAACTGGGATTCGCCCGGCCACCATCGCTGCGGTGGGTAGTGCAGCTTCAGTTTGTCATAAACTTCTGCAATTGATTCGATCACAAAGCGATGGAATATCGGCTAGCGTGAACCACCACCGCGATAGTCGACCAAACGGTAGAGGTCATCCAGCATCACGCCCTTGACTTCGAAATGGTCTCCAGCTTTTAGATCACGCGGTAGCATCACGTTGCCGAATCGGGATCGGATCAAACGACTGACCTGCACGCCTTGTGTCTCCCACACTCGCCGGATCTCGCGATTTCGGCCCTGACGAACGACGCAGTAATACCAACGGTTGGCCCCACGGCCATTACCGCGAACGACATCGTCGAAGGCATAAATTTCGCCGTCCACCTCTACCCCAGCCCGTAGTTGTGTCAGTGTATCGGTGCCCACGTCGCCGAATATGCGGGCCGCATATTCGCGGTCTATTTGATACCGCGGATGCATCAGGCGATGCGCCAAATCACCGTTATTGGTGAACAATAATAAGCCGCTCGTGTTGATATCCAGCCTGCCGACTCCGATCCAGCGAATGCCGTCCTTTTTTGGCAACAAGGCTTCTGCGGTTGGTCGCCCTTCTGGATCGTTTGCAGTACAGATCACGCCTTCGGGTTTATTCAGCGCGATAACTTGCGTGCGCACGCCTTTATTGGAAATTCGCACCGGCTTACCATCGACCGCGATGCGGTCACCTTCAACAACCCGAGTACCCAGCTCAACCGAACGGCCATTAACCGATACTCTGCCGGCAGCGATCCATTTTTCGATTTCGCGCCGGGATCCGTATCCGGCTTGCGCCAGTACTTTCTGTAGACGCGTGCCGCCTGGGTGCTTAGCCTCCATCGACTACCACCGGATCCAGCTAAGCAAAAACCGCGTTAAGGTCGCCCGAGCCGCGGATCAACTGTTCCCCATCGCGGTGACCGCCGCGTCGCCATCGTCTAGTTCGCCTTCTAGATCTTCGGCGTCCGCATCATTAGCATCTGCTTCATCAGTCTCTAGTTGGTCTCGCCCCGGCTCGTCTTGCCGAGGTGCGGCGCTCGACGACACCGCGGTCAACTGATCGGCCTCGTTGGCAGGTTCAACATTCGCATCTGCGAACAAGTCAGTATTGAGGTCATCGATGTCGGTAAGTTCGGCGAGACTCGGCAGGTCTGCTAGCGAGCGCAGATTAAAATAATCGAGGAATTGTCTTGTCGTTGCATAGACTGCTGGCTTGCCGGGCACGTCCCGATGACCAACGATCCGTACCCATTCACGTTCCATCAGTGTGCGGACAATATTCGTGCTCACCGCAACGCCGCGAATACTTTCAATTTCGCCACGTGTTATAGGTTGGCGGTAGGCGATAATGGCCAAGGTTTCCAATAGTGCGCGTGAATACCGCGGTCGCTTCTCGTCCCACAGCCGAGAGATCCAGCTCGCAACTTCCGCCCGGGCCTGGAAGCGATACCCGCTACCGACTTGGACCAATTCAATCCCGCTGTGGTGGTAATCATTCTCAAGTTCTTCTAGTACGGTACGTAATTGGTCCCGCGTAGGCGCCTGGTCCCCATCTTCGCTGAACAACTGGTGCAAGCGATCGAAACTGACTGGGGATGCAGCGACCATCAGCGCCGCTTCTAATATTTGTTTGAGCTTTTCGATTTCCATCGTCTAGTTCGGGTCGCTCACCTTAGGCAACAAGTTTGATATAGATAGGACCGCGGTCGTCATTTTGCACCATCTCGATGAGAGATTCTTTGAGTAATTCCAAAATTGCGATGAGCGTTACAACAACCCCGGCTTTCCCTTCGCTTGGTGTAAAAAGCGCGTAGAATGGGATAAACGTCTTGCTACTAGCCCGATCCATCACCACAGCCATGCGTTCGCGCACCGACAGTGTCTCGCGTTGAACGCGGTGGTCTGCAAACATTTCCGCACGCCCTAAGACGTCACGAAATGCATCCAACAATGAATCCAATGACACCTCCGGCGGGTCTTGCTCGAGACCATCCGGCTCGAACTTCACCACGACATGATGCAGTTCGCGTTCTAATCTAGGTAGCGCATCGAGATCGTCTGCGGCCTTTTTGTAGCGCTCATACTCCTGCAGACGACGCACAAGCTCCGCCCTTGGGTCGTCTTCTTCATCCTCATCGGACGGCGGCCGCGGTAGCAACATACGCGATTTGATTTCCGCTAGTAGCGCCGCCATCACCAGGTACTCCGCCGCAAGTTCGAGCTTAATCTCTTCCATCAAGTCGATGTAAGACATGTATTGTGCGGTGATGTGGGCGATTGGGATGTCCAGAATATCGAGGTTTTGACGCCGGATCAGATACAGCAATAGGTCAAGCGGCCCCTCAAAAGCCTCGAGGAAGACTTCGAGCGCTTCAGGCGGAATATACAAGTCCTTGGGTGGCCCATTTATTGGCGTCCCCTGAACCACTGCGAACGGCATTTCATTTTGTAATGGTCGTCGCGCTTGCTGTACCAAATCTCCGGACTCAGACATATTTCGCTCAGCGGTAGTTCAGATTCATAGCTTGCCGTACTTCGACAAGTGTGTCGCGCGCCGATTCGCGTGCCGCTTCGCAACCTTCGTCAATTATCGCCTGGACGGCGTCGGGATCGGCTAGAAATTCCTCGCTACGTTCGCGAATTGGCGCCTGTTCTTTTAGCACGGCATCGATAATTGGCTGCTTACAATCGAGGCAACCGATAGACGCGCTCCGGCAGCCGTCCTGTACCCAGCTCTTGACCTCTTGATCCGAATACACTTCGTGGAAACGCCACACCGGGCACTTCGCCGGGTCACCGGGGTCGGATCGACGCACTCGAGCCGGATCGGTTGGCATTGTTCGTAACTTTTGTTCGACTGTTTCAGGCTGTTCACGCAGGCCGATCATATTGTTATACGACTTCGACATCTTGTCGCCATCGAGACCCGGCATTTTTGCCTCGGCGGTTAACAGCGCCCGTGGTTCTGGGAGGATTTCCTTGCCACCGCCATCGAGATAGCCCAACAATCGCTCGCGGTCACCGAGTGAGACGTTCTGCTGTGATTCTAGAAATGCGCGTCCCTTCTCCAGCGCCTCTGCGTCACCATCTTCCTGGTAACTGCGCCGGATCTCAAAATATAGCTTCGCATTTCGCTTACCCATTTTCTTTGCCGCCGCTTCCGCCTTCTCCTCAAATCCCGGCTCGCGACCATAAAGATAATTAAACCGACGTGCGACTTCCCGCGACATTTCTATATGCGCGACTTGATCCTCTCCGACGGGCACAAAGCCCGCGCGATAGATCAGGATATCCGCCGCTTGGAGCAACGGGTAACCTAAAAATCCATAGGTCGATAGATCTTTTTCCTTAAGCTTCTCTTGTTGGTCTTTGAAACTGGGGACGCGCTCCAACCAACTAATTGGCGTGATCATCGACAACAAAAGATGTAATTCGGCGTGCTCGGGCACGCGAGATTGCACAAAGATCGTGGCTGCCCCGGGGTTAATGCCGACAGATAGCCAGTCGACGACTATGTCAAAGACATGCGCGTTAATACTGGATGTGTCTTCGTATCCGGTCGTCAATGCGTGCCAATCGGCGATGAAGAAAAAGCACTCGTATTCGTGCTGTAGCTCGAGCCAGTTTTTCAGTACGCCATGATAGTGCCCAAGGTGGAGTTGCCCGGTCGGGCGCATTCCTGAGAGGACTCGCTTATTTGCCGCGACACTCACGAGCTAATGCCATCGCTAGATGATCCGGCGTCATCGGATCGGCCGAGATAGGCAAATGAGGGGGGATTAGAGATTGTAAATTTATGCATGGTCGGCGCAGCGCGCATTATCCCAGCCCAGCCAACGTAAAGCAAAGAGCGAACGCAATTTCCGAACCGCGAAGCCAAGCGTCAACGTCCGTACTAGACGACTACGCTCATTGAAGGTCGATAAGATGATCCACAGCACCGGCTCCGTGCCTAATCAATACCGGGTCTCCCGCGCAAAGATCTATCACCGTCGTCGGGGACAGCCCCCCGGCCCCGACGTCAAGCAACATATCGACACGACGACCGAATGCCGCCTCGATCTCATCTGGATCCGACAGTACCGCATTAGTGGCAGGGTCCTCAGCAGTGGTGCTAAGCAGCGGGCGCTGGAGTGCTTGCAATAAGGCGGTCGCTACCGGGTGATCGGGTATCCGCAACCCAATGGTTTTTCGTTTGGCGTCCTGCAGTCTGCGTGGTAACTCTCTCGTTGCTTGCAGAATGAATGTGTAGGGTCCCGGTGTCAGTGACTTAATCAACCGATAGCTGGCTTTGTCTACCCGTGCGAATGTGGACAGCTCCGACAAATCGCTACACACAAGCGTCAGATACTCTTTCTTTGACATGCCACGAATTGTTCGGATGCGATCGCTGGCGCTCCGCGACCCCATCGTGCAAGCAATGCCATAACAAGAATCCGTTGGATACACGATCACGCCGTCCGCACGTAAGGTCTCGGTTGCCATTGTTATCAATCTCGCCTGCGGATGCGTGGGGTGAATTTCAAATCTCATTTGGGTGCCTAGTACTCAGCGATCGTGAACTGACATAAACAACACTCGAACTATATAGCGGTGGTACGCCGGCGACAGCGCAGACTACTCGATGGGGGATCGATCCGCTACAGCAGTTTCGTAAAAAGCACTGATCGATTTAAGTCACTTGATCGTAGTGCAGACAAATCAACGGCCGACCCAACTTGCTGGCTTCCGACTAGTTCCGGTACGCTACCGGTGTCGCGGGACCAATTTCTACGGTCTAAAGGCGACGCCCGCGAGTATCTACCGATGTTATATGCAATTATTTGGGATGACGTTGAAGCAAGCCTGGCCTTGCGAAAATCTGCGCGAGCCGCGCATCTTGCTCGGGTCAATCAACTTGTTGAAGCCGGCCGTCTGGTTGTCGGTGGTCCATTCCCCGCCATCGATGCCGTCGATCCGGGTCCTGCCGGATTTACCGGCAGCGTGATCATTGCCGAATTCCAGTCTCAAGCAGAAGCCGAGCGTTGGATCAGCGAAGATCCCTATACCGAGGCCGGCGTGATTAAGAATTTGACTGTAAAACCCTTCATTCAAGTCGTGCCATGAATACGGATGACCGGGCGCGCAACCGCATCGAGCAGATCACTGCGGCGATCAACGCGGCACTCGATGTAAAAACGATTGACGTAGCCGACGAAAGCCACCTACACGTAGGACATGCGGGCGCCCGCACCGGCATGGGGCATTTTCACGTGACGGTCGTCGCCGCTGAGTTCACTGGCTTGAGCTTGATTAAGCGCCATCAACTCGTGTATAGCGCGGTCGGCGAATTAATGAAAACGGATATTCATGCGCTCGGCATTGAGGCGATCGCGCCGGGCGAACGCGCCGATTGATCGAACAGACACCTCACACATGGCGCGACAAAAAACCCCGAAAGAAATCTGGCGATCCGATGATGGCACCTCGACGCTCTATCGAGGCGACCAATTGGCGCTGATGGCCAGCTTGCCGGATGCATCATTCGATTGTATCTGGACCGACCCACCGTACTTCCTTTCAAATAACGGTACGACCTGCGTTGCCGGACGGCGCACAACGGTCAACAAGGGCGCCTGGGATCGTAGCCACGGCATCGATGAGGACCATGCGTTCAACCTCGAATGGCTATCGGAATGCTATCGGTTGCTGACGCCGGCCGGCACTATCTGGGTTAGCGGAACACAGCACGTCTATTTTAGCGTGGGTATGGCGTTACAGCAGATTGGGTATCGGCTACTAAACGACATCGTATGGGAGAAACCGAATCCGCCACCGAACCTGGGATGTCGCTGTTTCACGCACTCGACCGAAATGCTGTTATGGGCAACCAAGGCATCCAAGGGAAGTCGCGACAGATACACATTCAACTATAAGGAGATGAAAAAAATAAACGGCGACCGCCAGATGAAAAATGTCTGGCGTATTGCGGCTCCTGGAAACAACGAAAAGCAGCACGGAAAACATCCCACACAAAAGCCGGTGGCGCTAATCGAGCAATGCCTGCGTGCCAGCACCGCACCCGGCGACCGCGTGTTCGATCCCTTTGCCGGGTCCGCCACCACTGGGGTCGCCGCGCTAAATCTCGGCCGTCGTTTCGTCGGCTGCGAAATCGAAACATCATTCGCTCGCCTTGGGCGCAAACGACTCGTTGCGGCGGATGCAGAGTCAAATTCCGTTTCCACCCCATGACGTCGACAACCCTATCGCTCACGAACGAATTACTCAAACGCCAATCGGTCACGCCGGATGACGCGGGGTGCTTGGATGTCATTGCCGCTCGGCTTAAACCGTTGGGATTTAGCATCGAAGTCCTACCGTTCGGGCCCGTCACGAACCTGTGGGCACAACGAGGCACAGCGGAGCCCGTATTTACCTTTGCCGGCCACACCGACGTTGTGCCGGTCGGTGATCTAAATGCGTGGCAATCCGATCCGTTCGAACCCGTGATCCGCGATGGCCACTTATACGCGCGCGGTGCGGCCGACATGAAAGGTAGTCTCGCTGCGATGGTGACGGCAATAGAGCGATTTCTTGCGCGCGGCGAAACCCACGCCGGAACCATCAGCCTGCTATTGACCTCGGACGAAGAGGGAATCGCAACCGACGGCACCGTGCGGGTGATTGATCATCTAAGGGCTCGCGGCCAGGCAATCACTTGGTGCTTGGTCGGTGAACCAAGTAGTGACGTGAGGCTCGGCGATGTGATCCGAAATGGCCGTCGCGGCTCTTTAAATGGTCGCCTGCTTGTGCGGGGTGTTCAAGGTCACGTCGCCTATCCCGACCGATGCATCAACCCGATACATATGACCGCACCTGCGCTCGCCGAGCTGAGCAGTACCCGGTGGGATGAAGGCAACGAGTTTTATCCGCCGACGTCGTTCCAGGTTTCAAATATCACCTCCGGAACCGGCGCAGAAAACGTGGTTCCGGCCGATCTCGAAGCGCGTTTTAATTTTCGCTTCTGTACCGAAAGTAGTGTTGAGGGCTTACAAAGCAGAACGAAATCGATCTTGGATGCGCACCAGCTCGACTATACGATCGACTGGCACCTGTCTGGTGACGCGTTCTTGACCCCCGGTGGCGCGCTGCTTGATGCCGTTTCCGGAGCAATTCGCCAGGTTCTTGATGTCGAGCCACAAGCATCAACCGGTGGCGGCACCTCCGACGGGCGTTTCATTGCGCCGATCGGCGCCGAGGTGATCGAATTCGGTCCAATCAATGCGACCATTCACAAGATTAACGAATGCGTCTCCGTCACCGATCTCGATCGGCTGTCGGCGACCTACGAAGAGATCCTGGCGAGGTTATTGCGCAACTAGTCGCGGCCGCGACGCCTGGCGCGAAATCGCAACCGCGAGCTAAAGCGCTAGCGCGCTGCAGCCTTCGTATCGAATTGTTCTTCTTCGGTGGAACCGGTCAATGCGGTCACCGAAGAGCTTCCACCCTGGATGACTGTCGTCACGTCGTCGAAATACCCCGCGCCAACTTCTTGTTGATGACTCGCGAAGGTGTAACCGCGGTCTGCGGCAGCGAACTCCCGCTCTTGCACCATTTCAACATAAGCCGTCATGCCTTTTCGAACATACGCATGCGTCAGGTCGAACATGTTGTACCACATGTTATGAATGCCAGCGAGGGTGATGAATTGGTACTTATACCCCATCGCCCCGAGTTCGCGTTGGAACTTCGCGATGGTCACATCGTCCAGATTTTTCTTCCAGTTGAATGAAGGCGAACAGTTATAGGCCAGCAGTTGGTCTGGATATTCCGAACGAATGGCTTCGGCAAAACGTTTCGCTTCGTCTAAATCCGGAACCGCTGTCTCGCACCACAGTAGGTCGGAATACGGCGCATAGGCCAAGCCGCGCGCGATCGCTTGCTCGATGCCCGGACGGGTTAGGTAGAACCCTTCTGCAGTACGTTCGCCTGTGATAAAGCTATGATCGCGCTCATCGATGTCTGAGGTTAATAGTGCCGCGGCGTTGGCGTCAGTACGCGCCAATACGATTGTGGGTACGCCCATTGCGTCGGCTGCGAGGCGAGCGGCAACCAATTTTTGTACTGCCTCCTGCGTCGGCACCAACACTTTGCCGCCCATATGGCCGCATTTTTTCGCAGACGCTAGCTGATCCTCAAAATGCACGCCGGACGCGCCGGCTTCGATCATGCCTTTCATTAATTCGAACGCGTTCAACACGCCGCCGAATCCCGCTTCCGCATCGGCAATGATCGGCGCGAAGTAATCGATGTCACCGCTACCTTTTGACCATTGAATCTGATCTGCGCGGGTAAACGCGTTATTGATCCGGCGAACTATTGTCGGCACTGAATCAACCGCGTACAGCGACTGATCGGGATACATGGTTTCGCTGGTATTCGCATCGGCCGCGACTTGCCAGCCGGATAAATAGATGGCCTTAACGCCCGCCTTGACTTGTTGCACGGCTTGCCCGCCGGTGAGGGCGCCTAGGGTCGGAACAAAATCCTCTTCATTAACCAGCTTCCACAGCTTCTCTGCGCCGCGGCGCGCGAGCGTGTGTTCGACCTGGACACTTCCGCGCAGGCGGACTACGTCTTCGGCGCTATAGTCGCGCGCAACGCCAGTCCAGCGTGGATTTGACCGCCAATCGTCGTTTAACTGATCAACTTGTTCTTGAAATGACAAAGCCATCTTGAATTCTCCCGCCAATCACAACAATTACTGTGCCCGCGATGGGTTACCGCTGGGAAAATGTCCAATATTCAACGGTAGACCGGGCGATCGTGGGGGCCAGCAATCTACGTTGCACCGCACCAATTGTCAATCCCACCTCATCGCCATGATGGACACCGTGTAGCATCTCGACAATGCTTCAGTGGGTTAACGGCCGAGCCGCATAAAGCTTGGGTTAACTAGGCAAATCAACGAGTTCGAGAATAGCTCTTGGGCTTACAACAAACGTAGAGTAGGACAAATATAACTTCCAAGGACAATGTAAAACTTCTATAACTAGACCGCAAAATAGGTGTTAACAATGAAGGCACCGGCTACACAGTCGCTTTGGAGAATCTGCCAGTCGGACGTATAATTTGAACCGTATATGATGCGCAGCATTCTCTATTTACTACATAGCTAAATATGGCAGACGACGACAATCAAAATGACCGTGAATCGGGTGTGGCGCTACAGGAAGCGCGGCCAAAAGTAAAAAAGCCGCCGCTGTATAAGGTTATTATGCTTAACGATGACTACACACCTATGGAATTTGTCGTGCATGTACTAGAGAATTTCTTTACCGTTGATCGACCGACAGCCACTCGGATCATGCTCGAGGTACATACCCGCGGCAAGGGTGTATGCGGCCTATTTACCCACGAAATTGCCGAAACTAAAGTTTCACAAGTCAACCAATACGCGCGGGAAAATCAGCACCCGCTTTTATGCACGCTGGAGTTGGCGTGAGTCGCGCGACGGTCCAAAATTTTAAAAGCATTAGGAATTCATTGTGCTAAGCAAAGAACTGGAAGTAACCCTGAATCTTGCATTCAAAGAAGCGCGCGAAAAACGTCATGAGTTCATGACCGTCGAGCACTTGCTACTCGCATTGCTCGACAACCCGACGGCGGCAAAAGTCTTGCGTGCGTGCGGTGCAGATATTAACCAGCTTCGACGCCAACTCGCAGACTTCATCCAGGAGAGCTCGCCTTTGTTGCCGGACGACGAAGATCGCGACACTCAACCAACGCTAGGTTTTCAACGTGTGC
The DNA here is from genome assembly GCA_021773835.1 of Gammaproteobacteria bacterium. Classification (GTDB taxonomy): domain Bacteria; phylum Pseudomonadota; class Gammaproteobacteria; genus UBA11873. Next base: position 101,818 of record JAJFJQ010000062.1, on the reverse strand, counting down.
TCCAACGCGCGGTGTTTCACGTTCAGTCGTCAGGGAAAAAAGAGGTCACCGGCGCAAACGTTCTCGTGGCTATTTTTGGCGAGCGTGAATCGCAAGCCGTCTACCTATTGAATCAGCAGAACATCGCCCGCCTTGACGTCGTGAATTGTATTTCGCATGGGATCTCCAAAGTTTCTGATGACGATGAACCAAACGACGATGCGAGCGCTCCCGCGGAAACCGAAGGCGAGCAGGCTGAGGGCGGCAAGAATCCGCTAGAAGCCTATACGACAAATCTCAATGAGCAGGCAATCAACGGTAAAATCGACCCCTTGATCGGCCGTCAGCACGAAATTGAACGCACTATTCAAATTCTGTGCCGTAGACGTAAGAACAATCCGCTGTTCGTCGGCGAAGCCGGGGTGGGCAAAACCGCGATTGCCGAGGGTCTAGCAAAGAAGATCGTCGACAAGGAAATTCCAGAAGTCCTGGAGGACGCGACGATCTATTCGCTCGATCTCGGTGCGCTCTTAGCCGGAACGAAATATCGAGGGGATTTTGAGAAGCGCTTAAAGAACGTATTGGCGCAACTGGATAAAGAACCCGGAGCAGTTCTATTTATTGACGAGATTCACACTATCATCGGGGCCGGCGCGGCGTCTGGTGGCGTGATGGATGCCTCCAATCTGATCAAACCGGTGTTGGCCTCCGGTGATTTGAAATGCATCGGTTCGACGACCTACCAAGAATACCGTGGGATATTCGAGAAAGATCGCGCATTGTCACGGCGCTTTCAAAAAATTGACGTAAACGAACCTTCGGTGGAAGAGACTATAAAGATCCTGCAAGGGCTCAAGTCGCGCTTCGAAGAACACCATGACGTTAAGTACACTAATCAAGCATTGCGTTCGGCTTCAGAGCTGACACAGCGCTACATCAACGACCGCCACCTACCGGATAAGGCGATAGACATCATTGACGAAGCCGGTGCACGTCAACGATTATTGAGTCCGTCGAAACGTAAAAAAACTATCGGTGTCGGTGATATCGAAGACATTATCGCCAAGATTGCGCGCATACCGCCAAAAGCAGTGTCGACTTCGGATCGCGATTCGCTGCAAAAACTTGAACGTAATCTTAAGATGGTCGTGTTTGGCCAGGACCAAGCAATCGGCAGCTTGGCATCCGCAATCAAAATGTCACGTTCAGGCCTCGGCAACACTGAGAAACCAATTGGCTCGTTCTTATTTGCTGGCCCCACTGGTGTCGGCAAAACCGAAGTGACGCGTCAATTGGCTCAGATCATGGGGATCGAATTGATCCGCCTCGACATGTCTGAATATATGGAACGGCATACCGTGTCGCGCTTGATCGGCGCTCCGCCCGGTTACATCGGCTACGACACGGGCGGATTGTTGACTGAAGCAATTACCAAACAACCGCATTCTGTTTTATTACTCGACGAGATGGAGAAAGCCCATCCAGACGTCTTCAACATTTTGTTGCAAGTAATGGATCATGGAACGCTGACCGATACGAATGGGCGCAAAACAGACTTTCGCAATGTCATCATCGTCATGACCACCAACGCCGGCGCAGATCGAATCAGCCGTTCGTCGATCGGTTTCACGATGCAGGATCATTCCAGCGATGCGCTGGAAGAGATCAAACGCATGTTCAGCCCCGAATTTCGCAATCGACTCGATGCAATCATTCAATTTAACCCGCTCGATCCGGAAACAATCGGACATGTTGTTGACAAGTTCTTAATCGAGCTTGAAACGCAGCTTGACACCAAGAAAGTTACGATGGACATCGATGCCGAGGCTAAAGTTTGGCTAGCAGAACACGGACACGATCCGATAATGGGCGCCCGGCCAATGGCACGATTGATCCAAGATAAGATCAAGAAGCCATTGGCAGAACAACTTTTGTTTGGCGATCTACAAGGTGGCGGTCATATTTTCATCACCGTTAAGGATGGCGAAATTGTTGTCGAGTGTGATGAAAAAGAACTGGAAGGCGCCGACGTTTCCTAAGCTCCATATTGTAGGACCGCCCACCATAGCCCCAGCTCGTTGTTCGTAGGCACAAGCGGCTGCAGCACGGCGGCGTCGGCACAGTCCTTAGATATGCCAGCAATCGGCGTGGCCGGTTTCTCAAATCAGAATTTCTGACGGTAACCCGCATTTTCGGTATCTGCGAGCGGTGTCTGCCGCCGTTGTTTTTTCATCCGTTTAATGATCAAGGGGAGTCTTGATGGCGCAAAACATAAAACAAATCGATGACCACACGTTTCGCGAAACTTACGGACGCTACTACGAGGAGTTCGAGATCGGTCATGTCTACCAACATCGCCCGGGCCGCACGATATCCGAGGCCGATAACACGTGGTTTACCTTATTAACCATGAACACCCACCCGCTGCACTTCGACGCAGAGTACGGTGCGGCCTCGGAGTTCGGGCAAATTCTCGTTAATAGTGGCTTCACTGTGGCACTGATCGCAGGTATGAGTGTTAGTGACGTCTCGCAAAAAGCCGTTGCGAATCTGGGTTGGAACAACATCAAATTGCCAGCGCCAGTATTTATCGGCGACACGCTATACGCGGAATCAGAGGTGACTGGAAAACGGGAGTCCAAATCTCGCCCCAACGACGGAATCGTTGATGTCAAAACCATCGGCAAGAAAAGTGACGGCACGATCGTCTGCACCTACGATCGCACGATCTTGATACCGAAACGCGGGTTTGCGGTAGAAGATCGAATGGAGAACTAAACGCCGTCAGCCTTTCCGCCGAAAGCGTCTCACTACGCTAAAAAAACGTGCGGGAAGCTAGGACTATGGGCGATCAATCGGAACAAGACCCCAAGCATCAAGACTGGGATAACGAGTTGTTGCCACCACGCTCGCCAGTCGGTGAACTAGGCGACGGTGAGCGGCGTCGCATCTTCGTCACGTTCGCCGTTTTTGGAACGGTACTGATCATCGTCATCGTGGCTGCACTATTGGTGTGGAGCGAGTCGACGAAAAGCCGCATGACCGCCGAAAATCCATTGCTATCAGAATCCGTCGGCGGCGAAAGTCGTCTAGGCAACATCAGGCTGGGCGCAACGGAGATGATTTATTTTCATGTCACGCTGAATGGCGCCCCTGTAGGTCGACGGCTAGATATGGTTTGCGAATGGACCGAACCAGGTGGGATTGTCGTCGAAGTCGTCGAATACTCTACCTCGCGCATCGACAAACCGATCTGGCCCACGCATTGTAGACACCGATTTACCGGTGACTCACCAATCGGTCGTTGGAGCGTGTCGATAGCCGTCGGCGACCGAGAGTTGCGTTCGATGACGTTTAATGTCGAACAAAGGTTTGGTGAATGAGCGGGATCTGCGGTTATGTCGGTGCTGGCTCATCGGCATTGCTCGATCGGATGCTTGGCGCGATTGATTACCGGGGCGACACTAGCGACACCCTTATCCTAGATAACGCAGGCCTCGGCTACCGCTGGTGGCAAGGCCGTCCCGGCAAATCCCACGGGATTGAACGAGAAAATACGTTTGCCGTCGCCTGCGCAGGGACATTTGCACCGGCCGTAAACTCGCCGGCGATAGAGGTGCACAGACGCATCGACCTTGGATTTGACGGCGCCGACGGCGCCTTCGCGGCAGCTCACTTCGATATTGAGGCAGAAATGCTAACGCTCGTACGCGATCCGTTCGGCGTGCGCTCGCTTTACTATACCGTGCACGCCGGGACTTTCTATTTCGCCTCAGAGCTCAAACAACTCCTGGCGATTGAGATATTGCCGATCGAAATCGACCCAGTGGTCGTGCACAAATACCTTACCTTTTCGTTTGTGCCTGGAGAACATATTCCGATCAAGGGCATACGTCGCTTGCTTCCAGGTCACGTAGCACGCGTTAAACACGGCGTGGTAGAGAGCGAGCCCTATTTCGCGCCCAGCGAAAATATCGACAGGCTCTTATCGGATCAAAACGAAGCGGTGCGACGCACGCGTATCGGTTGGCGGCGCGCGGTCGAGAACCGCTTGAATGGAGAGCAACGCGTCGGCGTGTTCCTCTCTGGTGGTATCGATTCTGCCGGTGTCGCGTACTGGTTGGCACGTAGCGGCGTCGATGTGGAGTGCTTCAGTCTCGACTTTGGTAACGAGAGCGTTGAGCGCGAGCAAGCTCGCATCGTGGCAGATCATCTTGATCTACCACTGCGATTTGTAGCGGCAGACGGCGCGGATATCGACGCCATATTTCTCGATCTCGTGTGGAAGCTCGATCTCCCCTTCGGCGATCCCGTGACAGGCCCGCAATACCTACTCGCTCGCGCTGCACGAGAAGCCGACCTGGAGACCGTGTTCAATGGTGAGGGCGGCGACCAGTTGTTTGGCGGATGGACCAACAAGCCAATGATATCGGCAGAGATTTATGCCGGACTGTACGCGGAAGAATCTCGCGAAGAGACCTATCTACGGTCTTATCATCGGTTCTATGGCGAGGAAGACGCCCTCTATACGTCACAGTTCAAGGCCGACGTAGGTGGTCCCGGCCAACGCCGTTCGCACCTCGCACCATATGTTTCCAGCGACACAGCGACAACGTTTCTCGGTCGTATGCGTCTAGCCGACATTGCGCTTAAAGGATCGCAAAATATATTACCGCGCGCCGAACGAACGGCAAATGCGTGGGGCCTTGACGTTCGCGTACCCTTATTCGACCGGCAGCTCGCCGAGCACGCGTTCGCCCTACCGTCGACAATGAAACTACGCGGCGCGGCGGAGAAATATGTTTTAAAACTCGTGCTGCAAAATCGATTGCCAGACGATATTGTTTGGCGGCGAAAGTTCGGTATGAGTGTCCCCATGACCGAATGGCAACAGGGGCCGCTTGGTACAACAATGCGTGATCTCCTGAGTTCCAACGCGATCCGAACCCGCGGAATGTTTCGCGAAGCTTATGTTGAGCGACTACTTGAAGGACGTGTCCATCCTGCTGATCCGCGGCGACGCCGCATCGGAGAACGCCTGTGGACACTCGCAATGCTAGAAGCGTGGATGCGGATCTTCATTGATGGCCGCGGCCGCAAGCCGACATGATTTGTATCCGCTGTGATTACGATTCAAAACGCCGTGAGCGATTCCAGCGAACGTGTCCGAAATGTCGAAAATCGTTCGCGTTCGACCCAAACGGGGGCGATATACTAACCGACCTCGCGTTTCAAAATGCGATTAATGCGGTTTCGTCCAACGGCCACTTGCGTTGGGGCGTAGAACACCTCTATTACGAAGTTTGCCGACGACGCCCCGGATGGCGTCCGCATGGCAGAACGCTTATCGTCGTTGCTTCCCTTGTGCTCGTTTTCTTCGCCACCTATATCGTTAGCGCTCATCCATATGCCGCCTACGCAACGTTGTTTACGGGCGTGGTATTCATCATCTACGCGGGACGGTGGTTGACGTCGCGCAACCAATTGCCAGTGACACTCAAGAAATTCAATCGAATGTGGGAGCGATGGCAGCAAATACATGGTAGACCGGAAAGCGTCCTAACCCGACGCAGCACCCGAGACACGCCCGTTACAAGTGAACCCGACGTTGTCGAATATTCATTCGATCGCGTTGTTATTTGTGATCGCGCACGTACCGTAGATCTGTTGCTCGCCAACAATTTTCACTTCGAAAACAACTGCGCGGTATTGTCCATTGAGGGTTATCCACCCCATGTATTCGAGACTGTTCGCACCATGCTCCGGCGCAATCCCCGACTTGAGATCTATGCCTTACATGATGCAACAGGCGCGGGCTGCCGCCTCGCCCATCGTCTTGCGCATGATGCAGACTGGTTTGAAGGCCGCGAGGTCATCGACGTGGGCTTGCGCCCACATCACGCGAAACGCTACCGAGGGCTCTTGATCGAGCCAAAACATAAACCCGTTCCAGTTGGTAATGGGGTGAGCAAAAAGGAGGCCTCCTGGCTATCGGTTTATTCGCTTGAGCTCGCCGCTCTGCGTCCTGAGCAGATCATTCGGGCAGTATTTATCGCCATTAGCGGCCACCATCACGACTCATTTGGTTAGCAAATATACAAGTTTGAATGTCGGCCAACAGGGTCCAACAGGTGGATCTAGTCGTCGGGCAATTGGCGGGGGCGCCGGCCGCGATGCCATCCACGCAAATAAGCGTTGTGCAGCTGCACTCGGGCGCAATGCAAGCATGCTCGATAACAATAGTTCCTTCGTTGGTGACTGGGACAACTGCTACGACGGTGTCCACAACATAGACGGCGTGGATGATTGGCGGATCGTCGTTAATGAACGACGTTTAGAAGCAATTGAGGGGCCATTTACGATCGCCTGGATCGACGCCTCCGGCGGTATTAACCTCGTGCGTGATGGAGTCGGTGAGCGAACCGCTTACTACTACGCGGATAGCACGCGGTTCGTGTTCGCCAGCACGCTCGATGCAGTTCTCGCGGCAGTACAGATCGACAAACGTATCGATTGCATTTCGGTCGCTCGGTATCTTGCCTATGCCTATCTCCCGGGCGCGCCGACCTTGATTGAGGGGGTGTTCGAGGTCTTGCCGGGAGAGCAGTTGCACTGGTCGAACGGTAAGCTCACGGCTACACGTATTTGGCGTACACCGTCAGAGCCTGAATCGATCACTGCTAGCGAAGCCCAGCAACGTGAAACGCTACGAACACGACTAAACACTGCAATCGATCGTCGCCTCGCAGGCCCACACGCAATCGGCGCATCGCTGTCAGGTGGTGTCGATTCGAGCCTCGTCGTTGCGCTCGCGAGCTGCCGCCTCGGCGCCCAGATCAACACTTACTCCGTTTCATTTGGCGACGGTTATGCGAATGAACTCGAATGGAGTTCGCTGGTAGCCCAACATTGCAAGACACGTCATCGCGTGGTCGAAATGGCACCTGAGCTCATCGCCGAGAACTTCGACCGGACAATAGCAAAGCTCGATAAACCCAACGGCGACCCCTTGACCGTACCGAACTACCTTCTGTTTGAGCAGGCGTCTGGCGACGTTCGGGTAATGCTAAATGGCGAAGGCGGCGACCCCTGTTTCGGCGGTCCGAAGAACCTGCCGATGCTGCTATCCGAGCTGTTCGGAACCGGTAACATGTTCGAAGCCACGAACGATTCCCGCGAGGCCAGATTCCTACGCGCGCATCAAAAATGCTACGACGATTTCCCCCGCATGCTGAGCGACGATATGCTGGAGGGCATTTCCGAGAACATCTTGGAATCAGAGATCACCGGATGGCTAGCAGATAGTCGCTATCCGAGTTTTATCAATCGGCTGATGGCTGTAAACGTTGTTTTCAAAGGTGCGCACCACATCCTGCCAAAGGTCGACGCATTATCCGCGCCACATGCTGTACTCGCGCGCTCACCGTTATTCGATCGCAGTGTTGTCGCCTACGCCTTCTCCATCCCAGCGAACCTAAAGCTGCGTGGGTCGGTCGAGAAGTATCTACTCAAAGAAGCGGTTCGAGACTTGCTACCGGCGAGCGTTATCGAGCGACCGAAAAGCGGCATGTTGGTGCCGGTTGAACAATGGTTTCAGGGACCGCATCAGGCATTCGCACGCGAGCGTCTACTCGATGGCTTAGCGCCTTACGGATTGATACGGCGGGATTATCTTGAATCCCTGATGTCACGCCGACTGCTTGGGCATCGACCACGGATCGGCATCAAGATCTGGCTGCTATTGACCCTTGAATCGTGGTTACGGCAACACTACGGGCCGGCCTAAATCGAGCGGCGCTTCAAAACCGATCAGAGTCGTTTTGACAATACGATAGCGTTACGTTGGAAGTTGTACATCGCTTGTCGCTCAATCGGTAGGTCCGACATTTCAGCCCGCGCATAGTTGTTTTCCAAAAACCAATGCAAAGCCTTTGTCGTCAAGACAAAGAGACGCCGTACGCCGGCCTCGGTTGCTCGGCGTTCGAGTGTGTCGAGCACCAACTTGCCGAATCCAGCACCACGGTAATCCGAATGCACTGCAATGCAGGCAATTTCACCAAACTTCGATTCGAGTGGATACAGCGCCCCGCACGCGACGACGACACCTTCGCGAACAACAACCGAAAAGTGCTCGATCTCGATCTCAAGTTTTTCGCGTGAGCGCTTGACCAAAGATCCGTCGCGCTCCAACGGTCCGATCAGAGCCAGGATTCCACCCACGTCCTCGATCGTCGCCTGACGGATCTGATCAAACGGGGTGTTACTTATCAAAGTACCGATGCCATCGCGGGTATACAGCTCATCAATTAGGACGCCTTCGATACTGCGATCGACGAGATGGACGCGCCCTACGCCAAAACGGCAAGCTCTGAGTGCGCATTCGAGATACCTTGTGACGACAGGATCAGCGGTGCCAAACTCACTAGCGTCACCGACTGTAAGGTGTCGCATAACGTTACCGTCATTATCGACAATACCCGGCGGATCCATCATAAGGATCAATTTTGACGCACCAAGCTCACACGCCACCGCGCACGCCAGATCGAGTGAATTTAAATTGAATACCTCACCCGTTGGCGAATAAGCAAGTGGAGAGACCAAGACCAACTCATCACACGCGAGGCGCCGTTCGATCGCATTCCTGTCTATATGCCGGACCTCACCGGTGAAGTGCAGATCGACCCCACCGACGATCCCCGCAGGGCGAGCAGTAATGAAGGTTCCACCGGCCACGGTGAGCGCCGAACCCCGCCGCGGAGCGTCCAGCGCACATTGGACTAAACGTGCCTCCAATTCCAGGCGTACCGCTGCCACCGCCGCTTTAACGCATGCGAGTGTCGGCTCATCGGTAACCCGTAGATCGCCGATAAACGCTTGTCTAACATCCGATTCTTTAGCTTTTTCATCGATTTGTGCACGCGCACCATGCACGATGATCAGTTTAACGCCGAGCCCACGAAGCAAAATGAGATCCTGAATCAGACCTAGCATTCCGGGCTCATTCAATGCATCGCCAGCGACATAGACGACGAACACCTCATCGCGATGGGCACGGATGTACGGCGACGCCTCACGCATCGTTCGTACCGTGTTCGAATGGAAGCTTGATTTGTGATCAGTCATAGCCGCTGGCGCGAGGTGGAGTTGAATTTGGCGCGGCATTCTACACGCTTAGATCAGTTCAAACACACCTTTACAGCCTTTGAAGAGGTTTCGACCACCACACGTTCCCACGGTATGATCAGAATTCGGCCGGGTGATCCTTTAGCCCGCGTGTGCACGTGACCATCACTGGAGAGCCTAATGGCGAAAAAGATCAATATTGTCAGCGAAAGAATCACCCAGCCTCGAGCCCAAGGCGCGTCGCAAGCGATGCTGCATGCGACTGGCCTGACGCCTGAGGATTTTAATAAAGCACAGGTTGGGATCGCGAGCGTGTGGTATGAGGGCAATCCTTGCAACATGCACCTATTAGATCTTGCGGAGCAGGTGAAGGTGGGGGTCGAAGACGCGGGTATGGTTGGGATGCGCTTCAATACTATCGGAGTGAGCGACGGAATTTCTATGGGAACCGACGGCATGAGTTACTCGCTGCAATCGCGTGACCTCATTGCCGACTCGATCGAGACCGTTATGGGTGCCCAATGGTATGACGCAAACGTTTCGATCCCAGGGTGCGACAAGAATATGCCTGGTTGCCTGATCGCGATGGGACGAGTCAATCGTCCTGCGTTGATGGTCTATGGCGGCACCATAAAACCGGGGCATTCGCGCGGCGAGGCCCTCGATATCGTCTCTGCGTTCCAAAGCTATGGGGCCTATTTGTCAGGGTCGATCGATGATCAACGTCGCTCCGAAATCGTGCGACACGCGTGTCCCGGTGCTGGTGCCTGCGGCGGCATGTATACCGCCAACACCATGGCATCGGCGATCGAGGCGATGGGTATGTCGTTGCCCTACAGTTCATCTGTTCCCGCCGTCGATCCTGGAAAGCTAGCAGAGTGCCGCAAGGCGGGCGCCGCGATACGCCACCTCCTCGAAATCGACCTCTGTCCGCGTGACATTATGACTCGCAAGGCGTTTGAGAACGCGATGGTAATTGTCACGGTTTTAGGTGGATCGACCAATGCCGTATTGCATCTCATCGCAATGGCTCGTGCAGTTGATGTCGATCTATCACTCGATGATTTTCAACGAGTCAGCGATCGGACGCCGTTTCTCGCGGATCTAAAACCAAGTGGCCGCTACGTCATGGAAGACCTGCATAATGTCGGCGGCATACCCGCGGTTATGAAATTTCTGCTCGACAATGACATGCTCGACGGTGATTGCATCACGGTAACTGGTAAGACTATCGCTGAGAACCTTGCCGAATTGCCTGACCTAGATCCCAAACAAGACATCATGCGGCCACTGCACGAACCGATACTCGCAACCGGTCATATTCAAATTCTCAAAGGCAATCTTGCGCCTGAGGGTTCGGTCGCCAAAATCACGGGCAAGGAAGGCCTAACTTTTACCGGCCCCGCTAAGGTCTTTGACAGCGAAGAAGACATGTTGGCCGCGCTTGAGAAAAAACGGATCGAGTTGGGCGACGTGGTGATCATCCGCTATGAAGGTCCCGCAGGTGGCCCCGGTATGCCGGAGATGCTAACCCCAACGTCTGCGCTAATGGGCGCGGGTCTTGGTTCCGATGTCGCCTTGATCACTGACGGCAGATTTTCCGGCGGTTCACATGGGTTCTTAGTCGGTCACGTCGTTCCCGAAGCGCAACTAGGTGGTCCGATCGCGCTCGTGCGTGACGGCGATATTGTCACGATCGATGGCGAGAACAACGTTCTCAGCGTTGCCGTATCCGAGAGTGAAATGGCCAATCGCCGCCAACAATGGCGCGCGCCACCGTTAAAAGCGACGCGAGGTACGCTGTTCAAATACATTAAAAACGTTAAGTCGGCGTCTGAGGGCTGCGTTACCGACGAATGAGGCTTACATGACCTTTTTGTAGTCGTTGTAGTACTTCAATACGCGGCGGACGTAGGTTTGGGTTTCTTGATAAGGCGGGATCTGGTGCCCGTACTTGATCACCGCGTTTTCTCCGGCGTTGTACGCGGCTAATGCCAGGACAAGATTATTATCAAACATACCCAACAAGTCTTTTAGGTAACGCGTTCCACCGAGGACATTTGCACGCGGGTCACGTCGATTCCCGACCCCATATCGTTTCGCCGTGCCCGGCATCAACTGCATTAAGCCAACCGCGCCGGCGCGCGAAACTGCGCTCGCGTCGTAGGCCGATTCGGCGGTGATAACTGCATGGATCAAAGCAGACGGTAGGCGGTGGCGCTTGGCCACGAGGTCAATTGTAGGCGAATGGATAATGCGATTTTTTTCCAAGTTACGGTAGGCGACGCCGGCTTCGGACCACCCCTTCCACGTTTTCACCAAACGCTTGTAACCATCGTGGACGGGTTCGTCGGTGAGGTGGACCCGCCCATATTTATCAACGTACTTGTAAATATCGGCGCCGGCGACCAATGGCAAGGTGATCAAGATGCCGACGCTCAGAGCCCGCTTTATCCGCGCGATATCCAACTACAATCCCCAGTTACGAACTTAATCTAATGTTAGTTCTATATTATATATCTAACTATATGATAAATATTCAATAAATACTAGAGCTATACCAGCATATAGGGCAGCGAAGACGTCATCGAGCATGATGCCGGTGCCGCCGTGGACTCGTCGATCCAACTCCCCGATCGGCCACGGTTTGAAAATGTCAAAGGTTCGAAAGGCAACAAATCCGATCAGGCAGCTAATGAGACTGGGATCGACAAATGCCATCGTCACCAAAAATCCAACAATCTCATCCCAGACGATCGCCGGATGGTCATGGGCGCCCATGGTGGCAGCCGTGCGGCGGCACAACGGGATCCCGAGCGCGAACAGTGCAACGACAATACCGAGGTAGAGACTCTTATCAAGTTCCGCAATCGGCCAATAAATAGCCATCCCGACAACCGTTCCAACGGTACCAGGCGCCCTTGGAGATAAGCCGGAACCGCCGCCAAGGGCAAGAAAATGCCCCGGATCACGCAGTAATCGGAGATTGCCGGCTTTCATTGACGCACGAGACGTCAATCTCTAAGGGGTGCGTCAGTTCGCGAAGTGCGCCATCGCTCGACGCTTCGATCAGTGAGCATCGACATCTGACCGCTTGCGAAAACCCGAGTAGCGCGCAAGCTGCTCGACCGTCAAGGTACGATCATGGCGTCGACCTTCGATCACCCAGGTCGGATAATTTTTGATCTCTGCTACCAGGCAAGCGGTTGCCGGCGCGCCACGCTGCCCATTTGGTGAGCACTCAATGTAAGGCAGCCTCGCCGCGGAAGCGCCAAACGCCTGTTTCTGTTGCTGACAATGCGGACACCAGTAGGCCCCGTAGAATTTCGCATCAATCCCAGATAGATGTTCGGCTACGGCCCGCAGGTAGGGATCCTCTGGGCCAGCGGCAGGGTCGAAGGCACCGCTATAGTGCAGGGTCAATAATCCGACCACTATTAGCGCCGCCGCACTGCTGCCGAGGCGCCAACCGGCTAGGCCGGAGAGGCCATCCGCGCGCCAGCTTAGCAGGTAGATCGCAGCGATTAGGGCGAATGATGCCAAGCAGTAAATACATATGGCATCGATGATCCAGATCGATACCGCGTTTAAATAGACGCTCACTCCGAAGGCGATGGTGGCGAAGAATATTACGATCCGCCAACGTGTCGTTTTTTTTGCCGCAAATAAAGCGGCACCAGTCAGCACAGCGTAGGTGCCCCATCCCCACACCGTGATTGGTAAGCCCAACAAGATTGACCAACGACTGCTTTGGACAATGTCGCAGCCTGACCCGCTCGCACAATACGGTAAGTCCGTTTTAGTCATTGAAATAGCCAGCAACCCGGTGGTCAACAAGAGGCCAAGGATCGCGAGAAGCGCCAGTATGATGTTCGGAGCCGAGCGTTCTGGCGGCTTTGTCGGCTTAATTTTCTTTTGCGCTTTCGACTTACGCGCCACGTGCTTTCTCCTGCTCTGTGCCCGAGGTTTGCCCTTGAGTGTCGGATAGTTTTGATCCAGCGGCATAATTTATCATGATTAGGGATACCAATATTGCGAGACATGCGCGAACATTAAAGCTCGAAGAAAAAATCATTCCCCAGGAGAGCGAGATGGCCTATAGCCTGGCTCAGATTGCACACGAATTCTCATTGGATTATGACGGTGACGGCGAGCTACAGATCGCAGGGCTGTGCGGATTATCGGACAATCTCGCCGGCCATCTTTCTTTTGTCGCAAGCCCACAGGTAGTAGATACGGCGGCGGCCTCGAATATGTGTGCGTTCGTCACGCTTCGCGATTGTCCAGTCGAAGGTAAGGCCAATCTTTTTCATGATGATCCGAATTATGCGATCGCAATGATTGCGAAACTTTATGCCAAACCAAACGCGCCACAGACGACAAACATACATCCAAGTGCCGTGATCGACACGACGGCGAGTCTTGCTGGGTCCGCGGTAATCGGTGCCCACGTGGTTATCGGTGCACATACGACCATCGGAGAGCGTAGCCAAATTAGTGCTGGCTGCGTCATTTCAGACCGTGTCGAGATCGGTAACGACTGTCTGTTCCATGCCAACTGTGTCGTGCGTGAAGATAGTGAGATCGGTGACCGTGTGATTCTGCAGCCAGGCGTCGTCGTTGGTGGCGACGGTTTTGGCTATATCAAACACGCGCAAACCCATGTCAAGATTCCGCACGTTGGCAACGTTGTCGTCGAAGCAGATGTGGAGATCGGTGCAAACTCAAGTATCGACCGCGGCCGTTTTACGTCAACTAGGATCAAGCAAGGGTCGAAGATCGATAACGCCGTCATGGTGGCCCACAATGTCGAGATCGGGGAACGTTGCCTACTCGTTGCCCAATGCGGAATTTCCGGTAGTTCGCGTCTCGGCAACGACGTCGTGCTCGCTGGCCAAACGGGATTAGTGGGGCATATCGATATCGCCGATGGCGTTACGGTACTTGGTCAGTCAATGGTAACCAAAAACATCGGTGAAGCCGGCGTATGGGGTGGCAGTCCGGCGCGGCCTGCAAAGCTTTGGAAACGCGCCTTAGCAAAGCTTTACGCTGGAATTGAGCGCAACTAGATCGCTTTACGACGACACTGCGCGACCCGAGGTACTGACCGAATGACGCGGAATGTTGGTAGAATCCGGGAAGCATGAGCAAAATCGCCGACATAACCTATCAGGCGATCCGCGATCGGATCATTTCCGGTGATTACTCGCCCGGAACGCACCTCAAAGAGGAAGTCGTCGCGCAAGATACCGGCGCCAGCCGTACGCCCGTGCGAGAGGCTCTACGGCGACTCAACGCAGAACAACTGGTTGAATTCGCACCGAATCGGGGCGCGTATGTCACTTCCTGGACACTTGAAGACGTCGAAGAAATTTATACGCTTCGAGCCATCCTCGAAGGCCAGGCCGCGTTCCGTGCAGCGACGCGAATAGTTGAGGACGAAATTGCGGTACTGGTGGAATGCGCGGACCTTATTGACGCCCTTTTGGCTTACAGCGGCGAACGCGATACGACGGCGATTTTCGAAGCAAACCACCGATTCCACGGTGCGATCCTCGACGCGTCACGCAGCGAACGCTTGTCAAAAATGCTTTCTTGGTTGGTAGAGATCCCGGTGACCTTGCAAACGTTTGAAAAATATTCAGATCGAGATATCGAGCGCAGTAATCACCACCACAGGGAATTAATCGATGCCTTTCGATCGCGCGATCCACATTGGGCGCAACAGGTTATGGAAACGCATTTATCAGCGGCGCAACGCCTGTTTGCATTTAAGCGAACCGAGTAAATTATGCCGCCGCGACAGGTGGAAATAGGCCGGCACGACTTACCATTGCCGGCATCGCCGATCCCAAGGGACCCTCCAACCATTTTGCGGTTGCTATGATCTTTTCGATTGAAATCCCGGTTCCAATCCCCATTCGCTGTAGCATGTATAGAATATCTTCGGTCGCGACGTTGCCGGTCGCGCCTGGCGCAAATGGGCACCCACCAACGCCGCCGCAACTCGCATCGATGATGCGGACCCCAGCTTGAATAGCGGCATAGGCGTTTGCGACCCCGGTATTTCGCGTATTGTGAAAATGAACGCGTAGCGGGATTGCTCCAATCTCCGGCATGACAAGTTCTAGTAACCGGCTAACGTCTGACGGGACGGCAACGCCGATGGTATCTGCCAGCGCGATCTCATCGACGCCCAAATCCGCGAATTGACGCGCCATTGTGGCGACCCGCTGTGGGGCAATTTCGCCTTCGAATGGGCAACCAAAACTCGCGGCGATAGTCACCCCAACGAACTGCTTCGCGGCCTGTGCTTCGACCACAATTTCGGCAATGGTGCGAAACATTTCGTCGACGCTTGCGCCTTGGTTGCGCTGGCAAAACGTCTCACTGGCAACCGTGGTGCAATTGATTTGATCGATGCCGCTCTGTACAGCTCGATCAAATCCGCGGCGATTCAACACGAGCCCGATGTATTTGACGTGATCATGTTTTTGTAATCGACTGACAAGCTCATCCACGTCGGCCATCTGCGGTACGCGCTTCGGATTCACGAAGCTCGCCGCTTCGATCCGCCGCACGCCAGCATCGATTAGACGCTCAATAAACTCAATTTTCGTGTCGGTATCCAATAAAGTTGACTGGCTTTGGATCCCATCACGTGGTCCCACGTCGACAATTTCCACGAAATCATTCATATCGATTAGTCCTGCGCCATGAGCATAATTGCCGCTTCAGGGTCTGGATTGTATATAACCCCCGCGCGTGGCGCACGAAGTTTGCGCTGGTTACTTCCGATCCTTGTTCGGACGGTTATACCAAGTGCGGCAAAATCGCTTCCTCCGGACGGCTAACGGAAATATCAATAACACGAGCATCTGCTTAGCGATGTCGAATCCGCTTAACCATTCAATCTTGCGCGCAGACGTTGTCACGGCATCATCTAAGATCAGGAATGTCTGTTGGTTGGCACGACCCCACTTCCTTAAAGCCAAAGAAAGCCAAATTTCCTCGCTAGCGAAGACCTCCTCGCTAAAACCACCAACTGCTTCGAAGGCGTCCTTTCGGCAATACACAAAGCAACCCGCCGCAAGCCGGGCTACTTTCCCGATCTGAGTCCATAGTTCGACGGCTGTATTTGCTATTCGACTTGGATGGTTTATCTCCACCCCAGCGCCGCCGCCACAGACTAATTCACTTTCCAGAGCCTCCAACGCGCGGTTGAGCAGCGATGCCGGTATCATGGTATCGGCATCGATAAAGATCAGGAATTTCCCATTGGCGGCACCGGCACCTGCGTTTCGGGCACGCGAAATCTGGTTGATCGGCTCAAAGACAACACGTACGCCGTACGCTTGTGCAACGCCCGCCGTTTCGTCGCTGCTATTATTGTCGACGACGATGACCTCGCCAGGTACGTCCACCGTGCGCATCGCGGCGCCTACAGCGGCTAGCGTATCCGGTAAAAACGGTGCCTCGTTATAGGCCGGGATAACGACGGAATACGTGACCGGCGTGGAAGTTAACACGGCGCCCGTGTTAGCGGTTTTACACATTGCTCAGTGATCCGGATCAAAATAGCTACGCCACCGACTAACCCTATCGCTAATTGCATGATCAAATGCGAGCTGGCGTAGGGCAATACGAACTGCGGATCGCCGCAGTCGATTTCTCGGCAGACTAATCGAGGCTGGCTCGATTTCCTCTCTGACGGAGCGCAATATCTGATCTTTTTGCGCCACGTAATCATTCGCGCCCCATCGCTTTAATAATGCGTCGAAGGCTAGATGGCTCGATCGGTCGTATGCGCGAGGCACTCCAAGATTGTCAAACAAGGGACTGGCCGGATACACATTGAGGCAGGGTAAGTATCCACGTGGGATGGGTATCTTTGCGTCGTGCGTACGACCGGTGCGGATCAGTTTCGGTAAGAGGTGAGTGTGAGGGCCTTCCGGCGTCCGCTCATGACCGATCGGCTGGTATACCTCGACCCGCCCAAGACTTGATAAGACGACACGATGCGGGCTCGCATGGGTAATCTTCTTCATTGTGTCGCTGTCCGGCGCCAGCAACGAGCTGCCGGCCGCCTGGCGGAGTATTTTAACTAGGTCGGGATCTGAGCTGCGAACACAGAAATCAACGTTCGCCGCGCCTAAGCCAAGGTCGAACAGAACACCGTGACGATCATCTGACCGAATCGCATCGCTATCATCACCAAGCTCGGTAATCCTAATTCTAGCGCTGCCAGCGCCTTCAGCGATTGGGAGACACAGTGCGAGACCGTGTAACCAATAATTTTTGCGCGAGCTCAGGGTCTCGTAGGCCAGTGGTTGAACATCGTTGCGCAGACGGATCCGGATCGCACCCCGATCGGTGGAAACAGTAAATTTGTCGTTAGAACCCGCCGACACTTGCTCGTCTTCGCGACGGAAGAATTCCGCAACCGCACCAAATGAGCCGATACTAAATCCGCAGCCAGCATCATTTAGTTGCGCTTCCAGTACAGCTTCGAGATCCATTGTCGAGGCGGACATCCTAAGTGCACCTAAGCATCCACGGTAAGCGCCGGCGCAGGTAAGTTCATGACGCGTCTTCGTCGTTATCAGCCTTGCCGGAGGCTGTCGGAATACGACAGCCAAGCGCTGCTATACGATCGCATAACTCGTGGTTGGGATCACGTAATTGAGCATAAGATAATGCCGTCGATAAGGCCTCGTTTGATGCCGCAGCAGATTCTAATTTATCAATGTAATCGGAAGCGTAGTAATTGATGAAGTCCTCCAATGGTCCTACGCCTATGTCTTCCAGTAATTCATTGCCGTCGGCGACCTCGACCAGATCGGTCAATACCGTCCAAGTGCTTTTTGGGTCTTTGCGGCACAGCTCATCGAGCCTATCCCAAGCCCACCAGTTTTTTTGGAAATCAACCCACGCCTGAGCGATCTTCTTGCTTTCAGTCCCGTCCATGCCCTGCTCTTTGATTAACGTTGAAGTTGCGCTCGTCAATGACTCGCACTGACAGCCTAATCTAGCGACACCGGCCCGGCGAAAACAACGCTCAAGTAGTCTACTTGTATAGACGGGGCAGCCGCGTAGGCAGATTATGCCGAATTTAACGTCCGGCCGATATCGAGTTCGCCAATCCGAGACCGAGAACACCACACCAGGAATCGGTCGGCGCCTGATTTATCTGATTAGAGTGAATCCGCGTGGTCTCGAGCGCCACGCACAGCGGTCAAACCTCATCGCATTCCGATCACACTAAGCCAGTGCGATCGGCTGCAGTTCGGATGCACTTACCGCACAGTTGCGTCCTCGATGCTTGGCTTCATATAAGGCACGATCAGCTTTGTAGAGAAGATCTTGCGCGGAATCGTGGGTGTCGAGTTCGGCGATGCCCAAGGAGACCGTCAACCGCAAACCGCCGAATGAACACAATACATCGTCCTGTTCGATTTCGGCACGCATACGTTCGCCGATGAATTTGGCTTCCGAGATACCTACCCCTGGGAGCAGGACGGCGAACTCATCACCACCGAAGCGCGCGGCGAGGTCAATAGGTCGGGTGCAATTGTGCAAGTGACTCGCAATCGTTTTTAGGGCGTCATCACCGACTAAATGTCCGTAGCGATCGTTGATTCGCTTAAAGTGGTCAATATCGATCAGTATTAAGCTGAACGTACGTCCTTCAGCCGCGCAGCGGCTACGTTGCCGCTCAAGGACTTCATCGAGCCAGTGGCGGTTGAAAAGACCGGTGATCGAGTCGACCCGGGACGCCCGCGCAAACCGCTCCTGGGCATTGATACTTACGGTCAGACGATTATTGTTATCGCGCACGCGCCCCGACAATACCTTCAGCAAATTACCCGCGAATTCGTGGGATGCGCCAATGATTGACCACAAGAGGTCATCTTGAATTACAAGCAGATGCGACTCACGAACTGCGACGACATAGGCCGAGACGTTCAGTTGGCTTAGGATCGAGAGCTCCCCAACGCACGCACCGACACCAAGTGACAGTAGCGGTGCCGCATTTACGGCCCCTAGCCGAACGTCAAGCTCTCCATCTAATATGATGTGGATAGCGTCGTTAAATGCACCTTCTTCTAAAACCGTGTGCCCGGCAGGAATGTCGATTTCCTGAGCCGTATCCAAGAGCTCTGATATAGCGTCCAGGTCAACGTCATGAAACAGATCAAGATGACCGTATCTGGCGGCGTAACTTCCCCCCACTGGTCCGTTGGCCGGAATTGACCGATCGCGCATTCGAATTCCCGTAAAAGTAGATGTCAGCAAAGGTAATCGACCAACACACGGATATGTTTAGCGAAGGCCGCGTGCATTCGTCAGCGCCGAATTGCCGAGATTGGTATAACACGCCGAGCTACCGCTTCAGGTAAACTAAGCGCTCGACCATAGAGGGAAACACAGTGCGCGCATTGATCTGCCGCGAGTGGGGCGATTTAGACCAATTAGAGCTTGCAGAAGTTGAGCCACCCGTACCGAGTGCAACCCAGATCTTGATTGATGTCGAGGCCACGGCGGTCAATTATGCCGACGCGATTATGGTCGCAGGCAATTATCAAACTAAGCCACCATTTCCATTCGCGCCGGGGTTAGAAGCTGCTGGCACCGTCGTTGCGTGCGGAAGTGAAGTCGGCGGGTTCCAACTGGGCGATCGAGTCATGGCATTGCTGAATTACGGCGGGATGGCGGAATTAGCGGTCGCGGAGCAAGCCGATACATGGATTGTGCCGCCGGGAATGAATTTTTTCGACGCTGGGGCGTTTCCGATCGCCTACTTTTCCTCGGATGTCGCGCTGCGTTGGCAGGGCCATCTCGAATCAGGTGAGACCTTACTTGTGCTCGGTGCGGCCGGCGGGGTTGGCCTAACCGCCGTTGAGATCGGCAAGGCATTTGGCGCGCGGGTAATTGCTTGCGCGAGTACCAAAGAAAAATTAGACGTCGCGCGCGAGCACGGCGCCGACGAGACCATCGATTACAGCCACGAAGACCTCAAAGCTCGCGTGATGGCGCTAACCAATGATCGCGGCGTCGATGTTTGCTTTGACCCCGTAGGCGGAGCACTTTTCGATCCGGCATTATCTTCTCTCGCTTGGGGCGGGCGGTACGTACATGTCGGCTTTGTTGGCGGCGTGCCTAAGATCCCGGCAAATCGATTATTGGTTAAAAACCGCACAGCGTCGGGCTCGGCGCTACGTTATTTTCGCTGGTACGCCCCGGATAAACTTCAATCTTCCGTCGCCTCTCTCCTGCAATGGTATGCCGAGGGTCGGCTGCGACCACTTGTGACCCATACGCTACCGCTCGAGCGCGGGGTCGAAGCGATTCAATTACTGACCAAACGACGCGCGCATGGGCGTATTCTCGTGTTACCGCACAAAACAACTTAGAAGGTACCGTTATGCCGATCTCGATTGAATATCCACGCCCCCAAATCGCCCTCATCACTATCGACAACCTACCGAAGCACAACGCCATGAGTCGCGCGATGATGGCGGAACTCGTCGCCTACTGGGACGAGCTAGAAACGTCAGACTGTCGGGCGATTATATTGACCGGCGCAGGTGAGAAGGCATTCACTGCCGGCGCCGACGTTAGCGGCGACTTGAGTGCCAGCGTAGAAACCTCGCGCATGGTCAATCGCTCATTGCTCAAGACGTCCAGTTACCCGAAGCCGATCATCGCCGCGGTCAATGGCGTGTGTGCCGGCGGCGGTGTGGAACTCATGCTATCCAGCGATATCCGTCTCGCCGCGCCACACGCACGTTTCGGCCTACCCGAAGTGAAATGGGGCATCTACCCGTTCGGCGGCGCGACGGCAAAGCTTGTGCATCAAATCGGCTATGTACACGCCATGAAGCTGTTATTAACGGCGGAGATGATCGATGCAGAAGCAGCGCAACGGATCGGCCTAATTAACGATATCGTTCCAAGCGGCGAACTCATCGAGCAAGCACTATCAATCGCTGAAACTATCGCTGCCAATAGTCCGGCTGCGGTGCAAGCTGTCAAACAGCACATATCGGAGGGCGCCGCCGAGGCGATTTTGGCGCGCGAGGCGGCCGAGCAGACGCAAGGCGACCGGGTACGCGCGAGCACGGATTTTACAGAAGGGGTGAATGCCTTTCGGGAGAAACGCGCACCGAAATACTAAAAATGGTGGGACTCGAGCCCCATCGATCGAGTCCCGCTAAATGAAGTTATAAACGTCGTAGCCTAGGCGACCTGTTGCTTAGCCGGCTCCATGCCCCAACTGCGCACTTCCGGCAACACTTCCTTACCGATAAGACGCATGGATTTTTCTGCTTCTTCAAATGGCATGCCCGAGTAGCTGAGCATCA
The DNA here is from genome assembly GCA_021773835.1 of Gammaproteobacteria bacterium. Taxonomy (GTDB): domain Bacteria; phylum Pseudomonadota; class Gammaproteobacteria; genus UBA11873. Next base: position 80,351 of record JAJFJQ010000062.1, on the reverse strand, counting down.
TGTTCCATTCGAAGTCACCCAGGACCTTGCGTCGCGCTTCAAGCTTGTCGAGTATTTGTTGAGGTGTGCCAGTGGCTTGATTGTTGACGTAATCCTCCAGTGACTGCTCTTTGCCAGCTGCCTTCAGGATATCGGCGGCCGCGGCATAGGTTTCATATCCCTTCGTATTGCGGTGATAGTCCTCTAGAAATTCATAGTGTTCGAGAACGGATAGATAGTATCCGGCAATATATTTCCGCGACATCTCTTCCGCCGTACCGGCATCTTTGTGGCAATACGTGGTATCGATAGCGACCGGTGGCGGTGCGGTCCCACCATGCGCTGCGGTGAATGCGTCACGCCATAGGTCGACCCCCGGGACGTGTTTTTCGATCTCAAATTGCGGAAAAAACATCATCGTGCAACCGAGACGGCCAACCGTCGGCGCCGAGTCCGGAGACATCGCGACGCCGTACAAGCGGCCTTTAAACGAGCGGCTCGGTCGCGGCCGAATTTCGGTGCGTTTCTGCGGATAGAATGGTCCATCGCCCTCGATGAATCCGGTTTCGAGCGCCTCGACAATCATCGGCGCCGCTTCCTCGAAGCGTCCACGCGCTTCTTCCATATCGATCCCAAACGACTCATATTCCTTGCGTGCTAGGCCACGGCCGATGCCATAGACGAGCCGCCCGTCGCATAGTGCGTCCAGCATTGATAATTTCTCGGCAACGCGAATTGGTTCATTCCAAGGCAAAATAACTGCACCAGTGCCGAGCTGGATGCGTGAGGTCTTGGCCGCCACGTAGGTGAGTGCCTGGAGGTTGTCCGGGATCATCGAATACCAATCGAAGTGATGCTCCGCGGACCATACCGTGTCAAATCCGCATTCTTCGGTTAAAACGGCGAGTTCCATCTCTTTCTTAACCATATCAGCATCAGAAAGACCCTCGTGGGCATTCTGGAAAAGCATCAAATAACCAGATTTCATAACGATTCTCCTGTATCTGGGCGCTCGCTCGCGGCACCCTACGGCGATACTTCAGTGTTCATCGGCATGGCTCTCGCCACACATTAAAGTTTGCTCGAGCCAGCATAAAAGACCTTTCAACCAAGGTCCACGCTTATTGGACCGTGGATTGCCCAGGTTTTACGAGCAATGATGCACCTATATCCGCAAACTTCGGCAAATATGCCCTCAAGTTACGGTTTTTGCGGCAGTTTTGAACGGCGACGCCTAGCCTTAGATGATGGCGGAGCGGCCGCGGGCGCCGGTCTAGGCCTTAGCGCTCGGTCGAGCCGATACCGCCTCGTACCATGCCTTTGTGCGGGCGTTACCCTCCGGGATACTTATCTTTACCCACCCCACGAAGTCGACAGCACAAACGGCCGTTATATCGACCATAGTGAACGCATCGCCGGCGATGAATTCGCTGTTTTCCAAGTAAGCTTCAAGCGCGTCGAAAAATCGGGAAAGCGTTTGCGTGCCACGTTGAACCAGTGCTGGAATGGCCTCAATTTCGACGCCACCACCGCCCGGAATACTCCGATTCGCGAATTGTGGATGCTGATTACGAAACACCTCTGACCCCGCAATCATCCCGTCAAACTCCATCTTGCGTTGCAGCGACTCGACTTGCGCGCGCTCAACCGGCGTCCGCCCAAGCAAACATGGGCTTGGATACAATTCCTCGAGGTAGCGGCAGATCGCCATCACTTCATCAAAGCGCGTACCGTCGTCAAGTTCGAGTAAGGGTAGCAGGCCACGCGGGTTTATCGCCAAGTACTCGGGCTTGAGGTTCTCACCACCAAGGATGTCGACTTCGACTTTCGGTATCTCGATCCCTTTCTCCGCGATGAACATCCTTGCTCGCCTGGGATTTGGCGCAACTGCACAATCGTACAATTTCATTTCGAAACTCCTAGCAATGCGTTAGCTCGCAGGTGTGCGACACGCGATAAAGCTCGTCCCCTGCATCTCCAATACGACCTCGCCGTTTTGATTCAACAGTACGGTAAGGTTTTTCATGATGCCCCGATCGGGTTTCGATTTTGACCGCCGCATCTCGGTAACCGTGATCCGTATTGACAATTCATCGCCACCGCGGACCGGTATCGGCCAGCGTATTTGATCGACTCCAGGGGACCCCATGCCGGCGACACTCGAAACGAAGTTGTCCACCAGCAAACGCATCATGATTGACGACGAATGCCAGCCGCTCGCGATGATGCCCCCGTAGATTGATCGTTTTGCCAGTTGCGGATCGATATGGAACGGTTGCGGATCGAAACGCTGCGCGAATTCAATGATTTCAGATTCGGAGACCGTCACGGCACCAAATTCATATACGCCCCCAAGCTCATAATCTTCGAAATAACGTTCGTTTGCTGCTTGTGCAAAGGTGGCTGCTGGCATAGTGCTATATCCGGATTAAACAGTTGGGCGTAATGCCCGTTGAAATTACGTGGATCCTTAGGGATCTTTTTTTAGGAGACCGTCGAGATCGGCGAACGGATTGTGCGTTGCCACATTCTTTGTTGCCTTAGTCTGCGTCCCGCCGCCCGGACCACTCGCCTCTACCAGTCGTTGGTGCTCGTTATCGTGACAATACAGACATAGCAACTCCCAATTGCTGCCATCGGCTGGGTTATTATCATGGTTATGGTCGCGATGATGCACCGTCAACTCATGCAGATTTTCTCGAGTGAATTCGCGCGAACAACGACCGCAAATCCACGGGTACAGCTTGAGCGCCTTCTCTCGATAACCACTTTCGCGCTGCTCCCGGTTTCGACGCGCTTCGGCAACCACCCGGTCTAGATTACCGGATCCCGCTTTTCCCTTCTCGTTGGACATCAAGTGATGAGTGGTCAGTGTGGATGTCCCACGATCTTATTGCGATCCGCCGACGCTTGGAATACCTAGCTCAACAATAGATTACTCAAGGTTTGGGTCGCGGTACCCTAAAGAAATTTACAGTATGCTTTACGTTTCTCTAGTCCATGGACCAATTGTGATGCCTGATTTTGACTATGACCTTTTCGTGATCGGTGCGGGTTCCGGCGGCGTGCGTGCCGCGCGGATGTCTGCTGGACTTGGCGCCCGCGTTGCCGTCGCCGAAGACCGCTACATGGGCGGAACCTGCGTCAACGTCGGTTGTATACCAAAAAAACTATTCGTCTATGCGTCACATTTCCGCGAAGAATTCGAGGACGCGGCCGGATTCGGTTGGACAGTGCAACCAGAGAAATTCGATTGGAAAAAGCTGATTGCAAACAAAGACGTCGAAATCAAACGATTGAATGGCATCTACGAAAGCCTGCTAAATAACGCCGGCGCGCGAATCTACAACGGGCGTGCTGAACTGGTCGATCCTCATACTGTGACGGTGAATGGTGAAAAGCTCACCGCCCAGCGGATCCTTGTTGCCGTTGGTGGCTGGCCCTACGTCCCCGATGTGCCGGGTAAGGAGCTCGCAATTACATCTAACGAGGCATTTTTTCTTGAGCAGCTGCCACAACGAGTTGTGATCGTTGGTGGCGGTTACATCGCAGTTGAATTCGCCGGTATTTTCAATGGTCTCGGTAGTGAGGTCACCGAGATCTACCGCGGACCGGTTTTTCTACGTGGATTCGACGACGATGCGCGCAATTTCGTAGCCCAAGAGATGCGCAAGAAGGGTATCGACTTGCGCTTCAACGCAGATGTGTCGGCGATAACAAAAAACACGAACGGTTTGACCGTCGCCTTGAACGACGGCTCCTCAATCGAATGCGACACCGTCATGTATGCCACTGGTCGCAGACCCTTAACTGCAAACTTGGGGCTAGAGGCCTGTGGCGTCGATCTCGCTCCCAATGGTGCAATCATGGTCAATGAGCGCTATCAAACTAACATTGATTCAATTTACGCCATTGGCGATGTTACTGATCGGATCAACCTAACGCCGGTCGCACTGGCAGAGGGGATGTCTCTAGCCTGGGATCTATTCTCGCCGGACGAAAAGCAGGTCGATTATGAGTATGTTCCGGCTGCTGTTTTTAGTCAGCCGAATATCGGTACGGTGGGTTACACCGAAACGCAGGCGCGCGAGAAATTCGGTGCTGTGACGATTTACCGATCCACCTTCACCGCCTTGAAACACACCCTATCGGGCAGTGACGAGAAAACCCTAATGAAACTTATCGTCGACGACACCAGTGACCGGGTTGTCGGAGTACATATGGTTGGGCCGGACGCCGGCGAGACAATCCAGGGTATCGCGATTGCGTTGAAGGCCGGCGCAACCAAGGCGGTTTTTGATCGCACGATCGGCATTCACCCAACTGCCGCTGAGGAATTCGTCACCATGCGCGAACCGGTTGCTTAAGTCCCAATCGCGTTGAACTTATCCTTGCCCGGCATCTAAGGGCGTGGCGCAGCTTCGTTCCATGTTGGACGTTGCGAAAATATTTTGCCCCAGGTCCAAAGGATCCCGTACCGGGCTCCGTCTAACCCTATAACATGCGCATGATGACGGACGACGACGAGCTGGCGATGCAGGCAGGTGCGGGTGATGCTCAGGCATTCCGGCTACTGCTAGAGCGCCACTACGACCGGATATACCGCGTGGCCTACCGTTTTTTTGGCAACCGCGCCGACGCCGAAGATATCGCCCAAGATGTCTGTGCGGCCCTGCCCAAGAAATTGAAGTCTTTTGCGGCCCGTGCCCGATTTACGACCTGGATCTACCAGGTGGTCGTGAACGCTTGCCGCGACCAGCTGCGTAGCCAGACGAGCCGTGCTGCATTGAACAAGGTCTACGTCGAGGTCAGCGAATTGGTCAGCGCGGGTGAGCGAGACCGAGAAAAGCAGGTTGAGTGGCTGTATGTCGCGCTGGACCACCTCACCCCGCAGTTACGCGAAACGGCCATATTGGTGCTCGCCGAGGACTTGAACCATCGCGAAGCAGGGGAAATATTGGGCGTTAAGGAAACGACTGTCTCTTGGCGCATGCACGAGATGCGCAAGGAATTGAAAGCATTGGCTGCCGCCGATGATGGTGACCATCCATGACCACTGAAATCGATAAACTGAACCAGGCCTTTGACGCCGAAGGGCACCCGCTTCCGTCCGAAAATTCACGTGACGCAGCCATAGCACACGCGATGGAGGCATTTGCGCGAGAAAATCCATCAACTACCCAAGGATCGACTGATCCAGATCGTCTCACGAATACAGGAACCTCAGTGTTCAAAAACTTTTTTCGGAGACGCTCGATGAATCTAAACCTCCCCAACTTGAAACCGATGATGATCGGCGGTGCCAGTCTTGCGGTGCTAAGTATTGCGATCCTCAACACCCAGTATGTTGAGCAACAAAAGCTTAAATCCCCTATCGACCTGGATGTTCGGGATATACACGCTGCACCGTCGACGATGAATGCAGAAGTAATAGGTCTGCCAGGAGCAGCCTCGGCGAATGGCATCAATACACCGACTTCAGAACCTTCGGAACTTGTTGCGGGACTGCGTGGTAACAGCGACGATGCGATGCTTGCCGACCTTGAGATCGATTCGACGGTATCGAGCTCGAGGATTGTCGGTGGCAAAGACAATGCTGGACGGATAGCCCAAGAGCAATACGCATCTCGCAAGAAGGAAGACCATCGTGTTGCGCCGCTCGGCGATGAAGGCGCAGGGTCGGGTATTGAAGCACTCATGCGCTCAGCAACGGAAGCGGCACCGGCAATCGCCCTGAAATCAACGGAATCGGTTGCCGCCTACGATGCATACAGTTCATCCACCGTGCAAGAACGGAGCGCACGCCCGCCGAGTGCGCCCGCAATTGCCGGCGGCATGATTGCGGCTGAATCGCAGCTTGCGCGCGCGCGCCAACATCAAACTCCGGACGACCTGGCGAATAAGCAAGTATACAAAGACCAAGGCCGCGATAAGTTCACCGATATCACCCCCAATCCGGTGAGACTCGTGCACGAAGCGCCAGTGTCGACATTTTCTATTGATGTCGATACGGCTTCTTACGCGTTCATGCGCGCCTCGCTTAACAACGGCGTGCTGCCACAGAAGGATGCTGTACGCATTGAGGAGTTGATCAACTACTTCCCTTACGACTACGCCGCGCCGCAGGACAAATCAGAGCCGTTCCGCGCGCACGTTAATGTGATGCCAACGCCATGGAATCCTGAGACGAAGCTCATGCATATCGGCATTAAGGGTTACGAACTGCCGAAAACTAACAAGCCGCACTCGAATCTGGTGTTTCTGATCGATAGTTCGGGCTCCATGAACGCGGCGAACAAGCTACCGCTGTTGCGCAATTCGTTCAAACTATTGCTGTCGACATTGCGTGGCGATGACACGATCGCGATTGTTACCTACGCGGGCAGCGCCGGTACCGTGCTAGAACCAACGCCGGTAAGCGACAAAAACCGCATCATCGCCGCACTCGATCAGTTGCGCTCGGGCGGATCCACCGCAGGTGCGGAAGGTATCCGACAAGCCTATCAGCTGGCCGAGCAAAATTTTAACCAAAGCGGTGTCAACCGCGTGATCTTGGCGACCGATGGAGATTTCAACGTTGGCATTACCGACCACGAAGAGTTGAAGAGTTTTATCGAACGCAAACGCGAAACGGGTGTGTCCCTGTCCGTGCTCGGCTTCGGTAAGGGCAATTACAATGACGAACTCATGCAAACCCTCGCGCAAAACGGTAACGGCAATGCTGCCTATATCGACAGCCTAACAGAGGCGCGCAAAGTGCTGGTCGAAGAAGCCGGCGCAACACTGTTTACTATCGCGAAAGACGTCAAGATCCAAATCGAATTCAACCCACAGACCGTATCGGAATACCGCCTGATTGGGTACGAAACCCGCTTGTTGAATCGCGAAGACTTCAACAACGACAAGATCGACGCCGGTGATATTGGCGCCGGTCATACGGTCACTGCGATCTATGAAATTACCCCGTCAGGGTCGGCTGGACGACTGGTAGATGACCTTAGGTATCAATCCCCAGCAAAGGTCACTACCGAATCTAATGCGCAAGAATATGCATTTTTAAAACTGCGCTATAAGCTGCCCGATCAACACACAAGCACCTTGATCACAACGCCGGTTACCCACACGGCAGAAGTCGAAAAAGTTGGTGCCGCACCGCGCGAAGCTCGGCACGCCACTGCAGTTGCAGCATTTGGCCAACTACTGCGTGGCGGGCGCTTTACCGGTAGCTATAGCTATGATGACGTGATCGAACTCGCAATAAGTGCAAAGGGTGATGATCGCTTCGGCTATCGTGCGGAATTTATCAACCTCGTGCGCTTAGCGAAGTCCGCCGCGGGGATGGAGAGCCTCCAGCGCTAAATCTAATCAGAGTAGCCAGCGGCTGTCGATACAGATAAGGACCTGCGGCATGGATTCAATGCTGCAGGTCCGCGATTTGTCGATTGATTACTTGGCGAAAGCGCAACGTCAGTAAAATGCCGGCGACCCACAGACAGCAGCATAAGCCGATCCAAACACCGTGGGCGCCGTAGCCGGAGCGGACCCCAAGGACATAGGCAATACTAAATCCTACACACCAGTACACAAACGCGTTGATGCCTAGTGGGATCCGGGTATCTTTTAGTCCTCGTAGTGCGCCTGCTGCAGTGACTTGTGTACCGTCACCGAGTTGCATCAGCGCGGCGATCAATAACAATGATGTCGCGAGCGCGATGACAGCCTCGTCGCTCGAATATAGACGCGCGATGTCAGCGGCAAAGGCTGCAGTACACGCTGCGCTGACACACATCATTAACAGACATATCGAGATCCCAACATAGCCGATACGTCGCGCACCCTCGGGGTCTCCGCGCCCAACTGCCTGACCAACGGCCGCCGTCGTCGCCATCCCAACTCCCAGCGGGATCATGAAGATCAAGCTTGCGTAGTTAAGTGTCACCGCATGTGCGGCAACCACAACGGTGCCGAACGATCCCATGATCAACGCGACTACCGTGAACAGGCCGGCTTGCAACATGAAAGAACCCCCAATCGGCAAACCGACCGCTACCAAGTGACGCATTGCTAACCAGTCTGGGCGCTCAGGCGCAACCCAGATCTCAAATTGCCGGTAGATTTTGGCCTTCGAGGTATACAGCCCGATAAACACGAACATCAGCCAAAACGTGATCCCACTGCCGAGACCTGCACCAATCGCACCCAAGGCTGGCGCGCCGAATTTACCGTACATAAACACGTAATTTAGACCAACATTGATTGGCAAGGACGTCCCCATAATGACCATGATGGGAACGGTTCTGCCGAGTCCTTCATTCATCTGTCGCAGGCAGTGGTACCAATAGCAGCCGAGCACACCCCAGGAAATGGCGTCAAGATAACCCTGCGCGAGCGTCGCTACTTGGGTCTCGATATTCATCCACAGCATTACCGGTTCCGCGCTACGCAACAGTATTGCGATAACCAGCGAGATAAAAACGGCGAGCCATAAACCTTGACGGGTATCGTGGCCGATTTCCGTGATGCGGCCAGCCCCTAGATGTTGTGCAACCGTCGGACCGATAGCCATGATTACCCCTAGGCCAGCTAGGAACAAGGTGATCCAAATGCTTGATCCGAGCGCAACGGCAGCCAGTTGGGTCGCACCGAGACGCCCCGCCATCACCGTATCCGCTACGTTGACTCCGATATTAAATAGATTATTCAAGATCAGTGGCCAACTGATGGCCAATAGGCGTGCCGCGTCGCTTAAGCTTGCTCTAAGTAAAGACATGCCGAGCTATCCGTTACCTAACTCACGAACATCACGCGCGAGTCATTATCTATCACGGGCCGTATGTGCTGCCGCTCGCATTGCGACATGGCAACGGATTCCAATGAGGATGAAGAGATTTCGGGAATTTTCCTATAGTCGTTTCCATTTTAACAGCCCGCACTGCATTCCCATTTCCTAATTGCAGCCAATTAATTTTTATTATCGGCGGTGATGATCGGACGAACCTCTGTTTCTATTTCCAAGCTTGTGCCTATACTACCGAAAGGACGATACCCCCCACGTGGAGACATTGGAACGATGGCTACGGTGCTTAGCGAATCCGCTGTCGAGAACTACGCCAAAAACGGCTACCACTTTCCGATCGACGTACTCGGGCCAAGTGAGGTTGCAAGATACCGAACCGAACTTGAGGATTATGAGGAACAACAGGGCAACCCGATCGGCGGTGCAGCACGTAGCAAGTCACACCTTTTATTTACCTGGGTTGACGAACTTATTCGCCTACCCAAAATCCTAGATGCGGTGGAGACCCTGATCGGACCAGACATCTTGTGCTGGACCAGCTTGTGGTGGATCAAGGAAGCCAACAGCAAAACATTCGTGTCCTGGCATCAAGATGTGCGCTACTGGGGACTCGACACCGATGATCTCGTCACCGCGTGGATCGCGCTATCGCCTGCAACGCCTGAAAGCGGCTGCATGCGCGTCCTCCCGGGCAGCCACAAAGGCGAAGTAATGCCCCATTCAGACGAATACAAAGACGATAACTTGCTCACACGCGGCCAGGAGATCTCCGTTCCGATCGATGAATCGAAAACAGTAGCGATGGCGCTTGCACCTGGTCAGGCGTCGATACATAACGTCAGGATCGCGCATGCTTCGGGACCTAACGATAGCACCGATCGACGGATCGGATTATCCGTGCATTACATCCCGACTAGCGCGCGCCAACTGGCTGTCGACTGGGACACCGCTTCACTTGTGCGCGGCACCGATCGATACCATAACTTCGCCCTTGCGCCACGGCCGCGTCATAATTTCGATGCCGCGGCCGCTGACTTTCACGAGCAGGCCGCGGTAGCCTTCCGTAAGATCCTTTTTAAGGACGCCGAGCGCGTGCGCGCATTGCTATAATCAAAACTTACGACATACGGCGCGATGCTGCGGCCACCGTGAGCACAATGAGGACACCGCCGGCAAGCGTCCGTAGCGACGGTATCTCCGCAATTATTAGCGCTGCAGCGATGACCCCATACACTGGCTCTAGGGTCCCGATGAACGCGGCGAGGCGTGCGGGTACTTCACGCATCCCGTGAATAAATAGCGCGTGCGCGCCGGCCGTAAACACAATGCCGAGCAGTACGACCAACCCCAGCGATGGGAGATCGATCGGCAATGCGCTCACGCCAAATGGTAGCAACATGCACACAGCTACCGCGTTCTGCCACAACCCGATCTGTATCGGCTCAGTGTGTCGGACAAGCTTTCGATTCATCACCGTGACAATCGCGTACAGCACACCTGAGACCACTCCCCATACTGGACCACTGACCCCAGTACCATGGATGTCTGCCGGCGGTACGATAAGCGCTACCCCTACCACGGCAACGAGTGCATACATCAGACTCGAGCACCGCCACGTCGCGTCGCCGAATAATGGCTCGATGATGACCACCACAATGGGAAATATCGAAAAGCTCAACAGACCGATGGCAACGGTCGAGATCTGAATTGAGTGGAAGAAACTAACCCAGTGGAGCGCTAGGACAATGCCGGTTCCAACGATAGCGAAGCGCGGTACCGTAAACCTTCCGCAGATCCCTACCGCAATGCCTAGCGCCGTAGTCGCAAACAAGCACCGCCACCAAACGATCGCAAACGGTGACATGAGGAGGAGTTTCGCAAACAGTCCGGACAAGCCGAATAGCAAAACCGCCACGTGAATCGCGACGAGGTGTGTTTTCATGTCGCTCAGGCGACGTCCGAATTACCTATCTGCGGAATTGCGGCGAGGAGTTTTTGCGTATAAGGATGCTGTGGTGCATCGAGAATCTCATCGATCGGTCCTTGCTCGACAATTTCTCCCTGATACATCACGGCCACGTAGTGGGCGATATAAGCGACCACGCTTAAGTTATGCGTAATAAATAAATAGGTAAGCCCGAGCCGGTCTTGTAGCTCTCGCAGGAGATCCAAAATCTGGGCTTGCACTGACACATCAAGTGCACTGGTCGGTTCATCGCAGATGATCACATCTGGATCTACGGCCAGGGCACGGGCAATACAGATCCGTTGGCGCTGTCCACCGGAGAATTCATGTGGGTATCGATATTTATGCGCAGGCTCCAGGCCTACTTGGCGTAGCAATTCGTCTACTCTGGCCTCGCGCTCGGCCCGATTTACACCAATACCTTGTGCCGCCATCCCTTCGCGGATGATGTCGCTTATCATCATGCGCGGATTCATCGAAGAGTAGGGATCTTGGAAAACCACTTGCAGATCGGAGCGGCGCAGCCGCATTTGCGCGGGCGTAAGCGTCGCGAGATCTAGATCATTAAAACTCACATGGCCGCCAGAGATCGGTAACAAGCGCAGGATCCCTTTACCCATCGTCGTCTTGCCAGATCCGGATTCGCCGACAATGGCCACCGTCGTGCCCTTGGTTACCGTGAGGCTAACCCCGTCCACTGCTTTTACATGACCGACAATTCGTTTAAATACACCCTTGCGTATCGGGTAGTAGACTTTCAAATCTTTAATGTCGAGCACTGTCCCGGAATTTTTTATATTGCGGTCTAGCCCTTCTCGAATTCTTTTCTCGCGACTTGGCAACGCATCGAATAGTGCTTTGGAGTAGTCATGTTGGGGAGATTGGTAGAAAGCGTCGCGTAGGCCTTGCTCGACAATCGCGCCGTCTTTCATCACCACCAATCTATCCGCCATTTGATAGGCGACCCCGAGATCATGAGTAATAAACAAGATCCCCATGTCGGTTTCGCGCTGTTGCTTACGCAGTAAATTCAGCACCTGCGCCTGCACTGTGACGTCAAGCGCCGTGGTTGGCTCATCGGCGATCAACAAATCAGGCTCTGCGGCCATTGCGATGGCAATCATGACCCGTTGTTTCATACCACCGGAAAACTGATGTGGAAATTCGGTGTAGCGTCGTTCCGGCTCAGGGATCTCAACCGCCGTTAAGAGCTCGATCACGCGTTCCATCAGCGCCCGACCGCGCAAACCTTTATGGCGTTTGAGTACCTCTCCTATTTGTTTACCGATCGTGATCACCGGGTTGAGCGACGATTGCGGCTCCTGGAAGATCATCCCTATGCGGCGCCCACGAATATCGCGCATACGGTACTCCGGTAAAGCAAGAATATCGATGTCGTCTAAGCGAATACTGCCATTTGCTACCCGAGCAGCATGGGGTAGCAGCCGCATAGCCGATAGCGCAGTGATCGACTTACCACTGCCCGATTCTCCAACGAGCACCACCGTTTCGCCGCGTCGAACGTCGAACGAGGCGCGCTCGACAGCACGAATCGGGTCATCCGTGCCACCAAAATGGATCGACAATTCATCAATACTTAGGAGTGGTTTCGACATTGATTATTGGCTCAGCTTAGCAAGTCGTTCCAGCCGGGATCTGGAGCGAAGCGATCGCCGTATTGCTTTGCCAGACCTTCGAGTCGCGTGCGGATATCTGCTACGCCACGTTCCCTGGCATAATGGATCGGCCCACCGCGAAACGGCGCGAATCCGGTGCCAAACACCATACCGACGTCAACCAAATCGGCATCCGCTACCACGCCCTCGCGCAGGCACGCCACCGAAGTATTTAGCAGGCGTAGGATCATTCGATCGCGAATGTCGCGCAGTGGCAATTCCGGCTCCGATCGTTTTGGACGAATTACCCGTTTGCCCTTATAGAGATAGAACCCGTGTCTATTTTTGCGCCCCAGACGACCTTGCCCGACGAGTGTGCGTAATATCTCAGGAACCTTCCCTCGGCCGAGTTTTTCCGAAAGAACCTCACCAACCGACAAGCAAATATCCAGGCCGACGGTGTCCGCTAGTTCGATGGGACCCACCGGCATGCCGAATTCACACGCCACATCGTCGATAGCACTCGCCGAGATGCCGTCGTCGACCATCGTCATCGCCTCTTGCAAATATGGTGACAAAATTCTGTTGATTAGAAACCCGGGCGAGCTATTAACTGGTAGTGGTTGGCGATCGATCTGCACGGCAAAACGTGCGGCGCGCTCGAGTTGCAATACGTCAGTATTCGGCGAACCAATGATCTCGATGAGTTGCATCTTGGCGACGGGGTTGAAGAAATGCACACCGACCAAGCGGCTACCGTTGTCCATGCCAGCGGCGATATCATCAAGCGGGATACTTGAGGTGTTGGTCGCAATCAGGGCGTCCGGTTTCGCTCTTTTTTCAATTTCCTGAAAGAGACCGCGTTTAGCATCGAGGTTCTCGACTATCGCTTCGATGATGACGTCGGCATGCGCAATTCCAGAACCGTCGAGATCGATATTAAGCCGATCTTCTACCGCCAATCTGTGGTAGCGATCCTTGATCCGAGACTTATAAGTTTTCAATGCGCGTTTAATTGCCGGGGCAATATATTTTAATTCTCGGTCCTGTAAGGTCACCCGCATACCACGCATCGCACACCACGCGGCAATATCACCACCCATCGTTCCGGCGCCGACAACGTGGACATGACGAACAGGCGCGCCGGCCACCCGCCCCATCGATTTCAAACGCTCTTGTAAAAAAAACATCCTTTGTAGATTTCGACTGGTGGGACTTACGAACAATTGACTGATCGATTCGGCCTCTGCGCGGAACATCGTATTTCGATCGCCACCGTGCTCGGTCCACAATTTGATCAACCCATACGGCGCTGGGTAGTGCTGCTCAGGCGCACGCTTTGCGACTTGTCGACGCAACTCCCACGCAACTAGCGGGCGCGATATGCCAGCGTTGGCAAACTTCTTAATCGCATTGAGCTTAGCGGTCGGCGGTTGTTTTGTTATCAGCATTCGAACCGCTCTATCGAGATGCCGTTCGGGCACGGCGCGGTCGATCAACCCCATTTTCTTTGCTCGTCGTGCATCGACTGAGCGCCCGGTTAGCATCAGATCCATCGCGCTCAGCACCCCAACCTGACCAACAGAACGCACGGTCCCACCGAAACCAGGATGTAGACCCAATAAAATTTCAGGTAGTCCGAGGCGGGTCTTCCGATCGTCTAGCGCGACTCGATAACGGCATGCGAGGGCAAGTTCCAGGCCACCGCCCAGACAAAAACCGTGTATGCGAGCCACTGTTGGGAATGAAAATTTTTCGATACGTGAGAACATCGCGTGGACGCTGCCGATCATCTTCGTGGTTTCACTGGGATCTTTGAAATCTTTGAACTCACGTATATCTGCGCCAACAATAAAACCCGATGCCTTGTTCGAACCGATAACGAGGCCACGCGGTTGGGCGCGCACGAGTTCATCAAGAATCTCGCTTAACTCGCGTAGGACACCAGCAGATAAAGTGTTGGTGGATTGATCGGGGCAGTCAATTGCAAGCCATGCGATATTGTCTTCGTCGCGACGCAGCTGCCAAAATTGCCGCTCGATTGCCGCCTGTTCTTTTGCGTTCATTAGCCTACTCCGCCAAACAATACCGATGATAGCGCAGGTGCGTTCATTCTCAGACGCGCTCTAGTAACATGGCGCCGCCCTGGCCGCCGCCGATACAGATTGCAGCGATACCTCGTTTCGCTTTACGCTCATGTAGTACATGCAGAAGATGCAAAACGATGCGTGCACCGCTAGTCCCAACGGGGTGGCCAAGCGCGACGGCACCGCCATCGACGTTCAAGCAATCCTCGTCAATTTCACCAAGCGCTCTACCCAAGCCAAGTTCTGTTTTGCAATAACCGGTGTCCTTGAAGGCCTCCAGGCACGCCAATACCTGCGCAGCAAAGGCCTCATTAATTTCCCAGCAGTCGATTTTGTTAAGGGCCAAACGCCGACGTCGCAGTAAAGGTGCCGCCGCATGCACAGGCCCTAAACCCATTTGTCGAGGATCGAGACCGGCCCATTGCGTATCGACGAGGCGCCCGAGGACCGGAAGATCGTGGTCTTTCACAGCTTGCTCACCGGCCAACAACACCCACGATGCGCCATCCGTGATCTGCGCGCTATTGCCAGCCGTGACATGACCAAACTCCCGGTCGAATACCGGTCTCAACTTAGCCAATTTGTCTACGGCGGAATCGGGACGCACACCATCATCGTGACCGTAGGCCACGCCTTTTGCATCCACAATACCCGTGATCTCATGGAGCCGACCGCTACTTTGGGCATCGACCAAACGCAAGTGGCTGCGCACCGCATAGCTATCCATTTGCTCGCGCGTTATGCCAAATCGATGAGCTAGAACCTCGGCGGTTTGTCCCATCGAAAGACCACACACGGGATCGGTGAGCCCACGCAATATCGCGATGACTGGTTTTAGAAAACTCGGCCGCAGCGAAGCCAAGGCCTTCGCGCGCGCGCTAATTGAACGCGCGCTCATCCACTGCCCCAGCCAACGAACCATGTCAGGGCCCCATAATATCGGGGCGTGACTCATTGCCTCGGTACCGCCAGCTAAAACGAGGTTTGCCCGGCCCAATAGAATTGAACGTGCGCCGCTGTCGATCGCCTGCATACCGCTAGCGCAATTGCGTTGTACGGTCCATGCTGGGACCGTATCGCCACAGCCGATCCGCAATGCGACAACGCGGCCAATATTCACCTCATCGGGTGTCGGTCCTATACAACCGAGTACAACTTCATCCAACTCGGATGCCGCAAAAGGCTGGCGGGCCAGCAACGGTTGTGCGCCAAGCACCGCCAGGTCGGACGGCCTGAACGGTCCGGGACCTGAACGTGCCTTGAGGAAGGGCGTGCGGCAACCGTCGACAATGTAGACTGCACGGTTTCCATCAGATGCTCGCCTGGCTGTGGCCATCGCAACGATCCTCCATTTTTGTATCTCGACCCGCGGTGTATTGCGCCGCCGGCCTTGCCTGACGTTTAACTGATCACCCGCAGCCGCGGGTCGAAAGCATCACGAACTGCGTCAGCAAACAAGTTCGCAGCCAACACGAGGATGAACATGAACACCAGGGCAGCGAGCAATGACCACCACACAATCGGCTCACGCGCGAGCTCCAAACGGGCGCTGTTGATCATATTACCCCAACTTTCCATGCTCGGATCGACCCCAATATTGATATAGGACAACACGGCTTCGGCCAGCACCAAGCCGCTAAAATCCAGCACGATTGAGATCATGACGATGTGCATAATATTGGGCACCATATGGCGCAATATTATCGTCGTGTGGCGTACACCGAATGCACGCGCGGCTTCGACAAAATCGACTTCTCTGAGCTTCATCGTCTCCCCCCGAAGCAGACGACATAAGCTGGTCCAGCTTGTGATGCCAAGAATGACACACAGTGCTAATAGACGTAGGTCGGCTCGCGCGACAAGGCTAGTAAATTCATCTGCGTGCTTGGTCATATACACATCGAGCAGTAAGGCGGCGGATGCGATCAGCAGCACGCCAGGAATTGACGAGAGGGTCGTATACAGATATTGGATCACGTCATCAATCCACCCTCTGAAATAACCCGCACTGATCCCTAACAATACAGCAAATGGCAACATCACCAAGGTCGTCAAAGTGCCGATAATTAAGCCGGTACGAATACTTTTCAGTGCTTGATATAGAACATCTGTGCCGACTTTATCCGTGCCAAAAATATGGTAGTACGGGGCTAGTACCGCACACAGTCCAATCACCACCGCTATGATCGCCGTCGTCACCATCAGTGTTCGAGCTGGACCGGGCGCGCCACCGCTGAGCGCCCTAACGAAGCCAACGCGAAATGTGATCGATGCCTTGTGACTGATCCAAAAGAACACGATGCTAGCGAGGCCTAACCATACGACTAACGCGCCGGAAACGCCGATCACAATCCGCTTTGCGATATCACTATTGCGTTCATGAATGTCTGCCAAATGCGCGCCGCCATACACAAGGCGCGGATAGTCACGCACGGTCTGACCGTCTTCGAGCTCAATGGTCTCTTTGCTGAAGGCGTAAATGGCGAATGGCGCGGAGTACGTCTTTTCGACCTGCCGTCGCACTGGACCGACCATGAGATCAAATAGGCTGATCACTTCTGAAGCATATTGGATTTCGCCTTCGTCACCGTCGACTGCGGCGAGTCGTGGGAAGAAATGGATCGAATCTAAGATCGCGATGACCAAAAATGTAGCCAACACCGTCGCCGCAGCCATGGCCAGTGAATTCCTGGCAACCCGGCGCCACGGGGCGCGTAGGTGCTCGCGCCTTGATGCATAAAAGACGTAGGCCACCGCCACCAGGATCAAAGAAAAGAACAGCGCGTCGGTAGCGAACAGGGTGAAGCGCATCACTGTAATCGAACCCGTGGGTCCACAACGGTGTAGGAAAGGTCAGTCAGTAATAGACCGATGATATAGAGAAAGGAGCCGAGGAATACCATCGAACGCACAATCGCGAAGTCCTGTCGTTGGATCGCGTCGATGGTGTAGCTACCAAGGCCCGGGATGCCAAAGAACGCCTCGGTGATCAGGCTACCCATAAATAGGCTAGGTAGAATGACGACAACGCCGGTCAAGATCGGGATCAGCGCATTCCTTAATACGTGTACATAAAGCACGGCACTTTCGGACAATCCTTTCGCGCGCGCCGTTCGAACATAGTCCTTATTAATCTCTTCGAGGAAGATCGTGCGATACCAGCGGATCCCGCTTCCCAAGCCCCCGACAACCCCTATCGCAACCGGGAGTAAAATAAATTTCACACTTGCGATGCCCGAATCGAACCCAGAAATTGGCACAAGATGGAGTAACTTGCCGACGAGATATTGCCCGCCGATGATGTAAAACAGACCCGAGATCGACATCATAGCGACGCACAATACAACCGCCCAGGTATCTAAGTAAGTGCCGCGGAAAAACGCCACCGTTAGCGCCAATGTGATCGTCAGTAATAAGCCAATCACCAATACTGGCACGGCAATTGCCAAACTCGGCCACATACGTTGAGAGATGTCGTAACCGATATCTCTACCACTGTCCGACTGGCCAAAATCGAACATAAACAACCGGATGGAGTTCGTAAAAAATATCGTCTCGCTGAATTTTTTTACCCCGTCGGCAGGTGCGTTCCAAATCAGTGGCCGATCGTATCCACGTTCGGCTTTCCATTTGTCAATCGCTTCTTGAGTAACGCGGCGTTCACCGAGTTGCAGCCGCGCCATATCATCTGGTGAATTGACCACAAAAAATAAAATAAAGGTAATGATATTGACGCCGATTAGAATCGGGATGGCGTAAGCGATCCGCCGCACGATGTAGCTGATCATTTCAGCGTCTCCTGCTGCCGACGTCGATACGAACGGTAAGCGGGGATCGCGCTAATGAACAAGATAGTAAACAAGACGATGACGGGCCAAATAATCGGCTGATTCCACCGAGCGCGCATCGTCGCGCGCAGTTGCGGATCGATCGTTTTATATTTCAGTGTATTACGAGCCATCAGATTTGGCTTGGCGTTGCCATACCACTGCGGATACAAGGAATAGGCTTTTGGATGGTAGCCCCACAGCCACGGTGCATCGTGCCGTGCAATTTCAACCATTTGATCAATCACTGCTTGGCGCTCGGGCCCATTAGGCATTGCCCGCATGCGCACGAATAGCGCATCGAATTCGTCATTTTGATAATTCGACGCGTTTTCTCCCTGGCTCACGACTTTGGCATTAGGCCCGTAGAGCAAAAATAAGAAATTTTCCGGATCTGGGTAATCTGCATTCCAACCCCAGCCGAAAATTTGCGCCGTTCCGGTTCGTATTTTTTCCTGGAATCGATTGTAGTCTGTCGTGCGAATGACCAACTGGATACCAAGTTTTTCGAACTGCTTACGGTACCAATTCAAAATCGACTTGCTGCCGGGACCCGATGCAATTGCTTCGAAGTACAAGCTTAGGGGCTCACCGGTGTTGGCGTCGCGTCCATTCGGATAGCCCGCCTGGCTTAATAATGCTTTCGCCTCGTCAATGGGTTTGCGTTGTGTTCGACCACCGATCCAATCATAAACGTACGAATTGATACCGGGCGCACCATCAATCTGGCCGAAGATCCCAGGCGGTATCGGCCCCTGCGCCGGAATTCCCCGACCATTGGCAAAGATCGATATGAGTTCCTCGTAATCCACCGCAATTGAAATTGCCCTACGCAACAGACGCGCACGCTCCGAATCGCCTCCGACGACCTCGTCGGTCATGTTAAAACCCATATAGGACGTCGATGCCTGCACCGCCGTCGCTAATCGAATATTCCGATCACGCATTTCCTGCGTAAGCTCCGCTTCACCCTCGCTTGAGAACTTGATGGCCTGGTCGAAACTATCGGATACGATCCCCGAGCTATCGTAGAATCCCTGCAGAAATTTAGTCCACCCTGGAATAGCTTCTTTCTCGAGGCTGTAATGCGCGGCGTCGATAAATGGCATCGTTTTCCCAGCACTGTCGAGCCAACCGGCAGCTTCGTCTTCCGGCATGCCAACTGAAGGGTAAGTTTCGCCGCGAAAGTTTGGATTTCGCTGTAGCACCATGCGCCGATTCGGGTTGTTCTCGGTCAGCATATAGGGACCCGTGCCAACCGGGTACCAGTCGAGCGTTATATTGCGATCCTTCATCCCAGCTTGTGCGTAGAATTGATCGGCCTCCCACGGCATCGGCGCGAAGAATGGCATCGCCAACCAATATACGAATTGTGGGTATTTTTCGCTTAGGTGGATCTCATAGTGATAGCGGTCGATCACTTTAACGCCGGGAACTTCAAACTCACGCAGGTCGATAAATCCATCGCCGGTTTTTGCCGCCTCCTTTAGATCTCCCTGCAATTCATTTAGCCCAACGATGTAGCGACCCATAAAGCCGGCGACAGGTGAATGGATGCGGGGATGGGCGAGCCGCTTTATTTGATATACATAATCGTGAGCAGTCAATTCTCGCGTACCCGACTCACTAAAATCCGCCAAGGTATGGTACTGATCAATTTCTTGTATGCTTAGACCGTGATATCGCAAATCACCACTTTCTGAGCGGGCGAACGCGGGATGCGGTTGGTATAAAATCCCGGGTTGGACCTCAATGCGATAGACGACCGATTTGATCGCACCGACATTAGCGTCCCGTGTCAGCAAAGCGCCGTTCGCGTCGCGATATTCGGGCTCGGGTACCGCGGTTGCGGTTAGCGGTATCAGTTCGTACGGCCGCTTTAAAAAGTGATATTGCACCACGGGCTCATAAATCTGGGCATTGAAAGTCGCTTCATTCTCGCTATACGACGATACTGGATCGAGGTGCTTTGGGCGTTCCGAGAAAGAGCTATAGAATATTGATTTGTTGTCATCGCTTCTTGGATAAGGGTTATTCCACGCGACATCGCCACACGAACACAAGGACGTGCACGTAATACCGATCATTATTATTTTGACGAAATGGTTTATGCGCATGGCGAGCCTAGGATTATAAACTCCGACCGGAGGCTGTACACTCACATCTATCGAGAATTTCATCTGCCGCATTGGAGAATCGATTAATGGGTATTCTGGAAGGCAAACGTGCTTTAATCGTTGGGGTCGCAAGCAACAAATCGATCGCTTGGGGCGTTGCACAAGCGATGCGTCGCGAAGGAGCCGATTTAGCATTCACCTATCAGACCGAACGACTACGGTCCCGCGTGGAGGATTTCGCGGCTGAGTGTAATTCGGAAATTACGGTCCCTTGCGATGTTCAAAGCGACGACGAGATCCAGAACGTGTTCAATCATCTGGATGATTACTGGGGTCATCTAGACATATTGATCCACTCAGTGGCATACGCACCACGCGAATCGTTGCAAGGCGAGTATCTCGACTCCGTGACTCGTGAGGGTTTTCGCATTGCGCACGAGATCAGCTCGTACAGCTTTGCCGCCCTCGGCAATGCGGCCCGACCGCTGATGAAAGGTCGTGCCGGAGCAATGCTAACATTAAGTTATCTCGGTGCCGTGCGGACGATGCCGAGCTACAACGTGATGGGCTTGGCCAAGGCAAGTCTCGAAGCCAACGTTCGCTATATGGCCGAAGGTTTAGGGCCAGAGGGTATTAGGGTAAATGCGATCTCGGCCGGGCCTATCCGTACGCTTGCCGCCTCAGGGGTTAAAGACCTAAGAAAATTTCTCGGTTACGTGGAAAATACCGCGCCGCTTCGACGCAATGTCACAACCGAAGAAGTTGGCAATGCCGCTGCGTTTCTGTGTTCCGACATGGCCTCTGCCATTACCGGCGAGATCACCTATGTCGACTGCGGTTTCAACATTATGGGGATGGCCGGACTTTAAGTCGTCCGACGAATTCGTACTTCGTCGAACGGCGATGTTCACGGCGATCGATTACAAGCGGTCGGGAAACGATTCGATATTGCTATCCAATTTTAGTAATGCCACGAAATCCATCCATTGGGCGACCGTCCGCGTTGCAGAGACGTCGCGGCGCAGCTCAGTGATGTCGCTGACATTTAGCTGTTCAATCGGTGGCACAACCACGTTCGACACACCAACGACCCCGTAGTCGCCGGTGCCGATGGGAACACCGGTATAAATTACCTCGCCATCCGGGGCCGGCTTTACGCGAAAGGCCGCACGCAATACCGCAAGGCTGAGTTTAGCCGAGTCACGGGTTGCGCCGGCAATCTTCTCCCATTTCAGATCTGCCGAGCTCAACACGGCCTCCAAATCCTCGCCATTGTTCAGCCGCTCTACCAAGGCTTTTCCGCTAGCGTGAACGGCCTCACGCGCCTGTGCATCGAGCAAATCTTGCGTTACGGTCGTGAGTACGTGGTCAAGCTGTGGTAGCGAACTTGGGGAATGCTCCAGTACCCGCACGACCACGATCCGCGTGTTACTGAGTTCAATCGGTTCGCTGTTAAGCCCTTCAATCAAAACTTCCGGCTCGAATGCGGCTGCCACAACTTTGGGAGAAAACCTTACAGCGAGTTCAGAACGCGACAGCGAATCCGTTGTCTTCACCGGCAAGCCCAGCATGTCTGTCGCGCCATCTAGAGAGTCTGGTTGTTCGTAGACTAGCTCGGATAATTCTTCTGCCTGCTCGAAAAATAAAGCCTCGGCCTGCTCTCGCCGATAGCTCGATTCGACTTCCGTGCGCGCATCTTCGTAGGTTTTCGTCCCACCCGCTTTAATTTCTTTCAACTTGACGACATGAAATCCAAAATCTGTGCGGATCGGTTCGCTGATGTCTTGCTCGGCCATCGCAAACACAGCCTCTTCAAACTCCGGAGCCATGATTCCACGTCCAAAATAACCAGTCGCACCGCCGTCCGCGCGCGAACCGATATCATCAGAATGTTCTCTCGCTAAATCTTCAAAACTCTCGCCACTAAGCGCAAGCTCGCGAAGCTCCTCGGCTCTCGCGCGCGCCGCGTCAACATCGCTGTCATCGGCACTTCGGGTAACTTTGACCAGAATATGATTAACGTTCCGTTGCTCTTGCGCTACGTAGTTACCTTGATTCGTTTCGTAATAAGCCTTTAGGGAGGATTCATCAGTAGGAATATCGGCCATTAGCGACTCGATCGAGAGTTCCACAAAGGCGAGAGATACGCGCTCATCAATTCGGTACTGTTCCGCTTGTTCGGCAAAGAATGATTCAATTTCGTCGTGGGTGGGTTCAACGCCTTCCCGAAACGGTTCAATACCAAGTATCGCGAAGCCAACATCTCGAGTTTGCTGGCGATACTGCTCGAGGCGTTGCAATTCTTCCGCTGTAGTAATTGAGGTTGCACCAATACCAGCCCGCAGCTGATTGATCACAAGGTCTTTTCGCACACGATGTTCAAACCCAAGCTCGGAAAACCCGAGGGCACGTACCATCTGCCGGTAAAAGTCCTGCGAAAATACACCGTCTTGTTGAAACTGGGACGAACTACGGATGTAATTCGCGACCTGGGTATCCGATACCCTCAAATTAGCGTCGTCGATGATTTGTAATAACAAACGCTCAGTCACCACAAAATCTAGCGCGGTATCTTTGATCTCACTACGAGCCCAATCGTCAGGGTTAAATTCGTCTCCAAGCATCGCCTGCGCGCGTTGACGCATTTGTTGGAATGCCTGTTGATATTCTTTCAGGGCGACCTCTTCTCCGTTGACTTCAGCAACGACGACGGTACTGCGCGCGTCGAGGTATTCCTGCACCCCGAAAAGCGCAAAGGTCAAACAGATAAAGAATACGATGACCCCTACGACCAATCCCTGCGAACGGTCGCGAATCATTTGCAACATTTGTTAATTATCCTCGCGTATACGAATTTATCGCCGCGCAGCGACGAAACAATTTTATGTTCGTTTTAAAACCGTGCAAAGGCGCACCTGAATCGGTGCGCCTTTTTAATGTTCTCGGAATATATGGCGGAGTGGACGGGACTCGAACCCGCGACCCCCGGCGTGACAGGCCGGTATTCTAACCAACTGAACTACCACTCCCGTGGTCATCGCTGGTGGGTGCTGAGGGGTTCGAACCCCCGACCTTCGCCTTGTAAGGGCGACGCTCTCCCAACTGAGCTAAGCACCCCAGGGAAGCGCGTCAGTTTACGGCATCCTTTAGGGCTTTTCCAGGTTTGAACCCGGGGACGTTTGACGCTTTGATGTGAATGGTTTCTCCCGTTCGTGGGTTTCGCCCGGAGCGAGCTGCACGTTTTCGTACGCTGAAAGTTCCAAAGCCTACTATTGTTACTTGATCGTCTTTCTTTAGTGAATCGGCGATTGCTTCAGTAACTGCATCGACTGCGCGCGCTGCGCTGGCCTTTGATAGATCTGCAGCTTCGGCGACACTGTCTATTAATTCTGCTTTGTTCATGCGGGAACTCCCCTTCAATTCACATACCCAGCGTGAGTAAGTTATGGTTGATGTTTGACGTTATTCCTATCCTTGGTCCGCGCGTGCGTGACTCGGCCGTTATACCAAGCACCCCTAAGAGCGTCAAGCAAGCCGCTTAACAATTAAGAAGCAACAAACTAATGTGGGCGGATGACGTCAGAATCGTCATCTGGATCTGATGCTTCCTGACCGACGGCCTCATCACTAGCGTCATCAATCGGTAGCGGATCGGGTGAGCGCTGCAAGGCCAACGTGAACACTTCGTCGATCCAACGGACCGGCTTAATATCAAGGCCTTGCTTAATGTTACTCGGAATTTCTTTGAGTTCGCGTTCGTTTTCGATTGGGATCAGTACAGTCTGAATACCGCCACGCAATGCAGCAAGCAATTTTTCTTTGAGGCCGCCTATCGGCAAAATTTCACCGCGTAGTGTAATTTCACCGGTCATTGCCACATTTGCTTTCGCCGGAATACCAGTCAAAGCAGACACTAGTGCGATTGACATTCCCACTCCCGCGCTCGGACCATCCTTGGGTGTTGCGCCTTCAGGAACATGGAAATGGACATCATGGGCACGATAAAAATCCGGTTTTATGCCAAGACTCGAAGCGCGACTTCTTACAACCGTCATCGCCGCTTTTATCGACTCTTGCATTACATCACCAAGACGGCCGGTATAGGTTTCCTTACCCTTACCGGGGACCACTGCCGCCTCTATGGTGAGTAGGTCGCCACCCACCTCGGTCCATGCAAGTCCTGTAACCTGCCCTATGCGGTCTTCTTCCTCTGCCAAGCCATAGCGGAATTTTTTTACACCAAGATATTTTTCGATTGACTTGGACGTTACTGATACTGACCGTCCAGGATCCTTCTTTAGGATCTGCTTGACGACCTTGCGGCAGACATTCGCAATTTCTCGTTCCAAGTTTCGAACTCCGGCCTCGCGCGAATAATATCGAATAATTTCTCTAATCGACGATTCGGATATCGTAATTTCTTCGGCTTTAAGCCCATTGTTCTTAATCTGCTTAGGGATTAGATATCTCTTTGCTATGTTCACCTTCTCGTCTTCGGTGTAGCCCGCGAGACGAATGACCTCCATCCGGTCGAGCAACGGCGCCGGGATATTTAAACTATTCGCGGTCGTGATGAACATAACCTCGGATAGGTCATAGTCAACTTCAAGGTAGTGGTCATTAAAGGAATTGTTTTGTTCCGGGTCGAGGACCTCTAGCAACGCAGAAGCAGGATCGCCACGAAAATCCATCGCCATTTTGTCTACTTCATCGAGTAGGAACAGTGGGTTTCGGGTGCCGACCTTTGCCATGTTCTGTAAGATTTTGCCCGGCAGTGATCCCACGTAGGTCCTTCGGTGACCTCTTATTTCTGCCTCATCGCGGACCCCGCCAAGAGACATCCTAACGAATTTTCTGTTCGTAGCGCGCGCGATCGATCTCCCTAGGGATGTCTTGCCGACCCCTGGGGGTCCAACCAAGCACAGGATCGGTCCCTTCATTTTTTTTACGCGCTGCTGCACGGCGAGATGTTCTACGATTCGCTCTTTAACCTTCTCTAAGCCGTAGTGGTCCTCGTCAAGTATCTCCTCGGCCTTATTGAGGTTCCGCCCGGTCTTTGAGCGCTTTTTCCATGGCACCCCGATTATCCAATCGATATAGTTGCGAACGACCGTCGCTTCCGCCGACATGGGTGACATCATTCGCAGCTTTTTAAGCTCGGATTCTGCCTTTTCCCGCGCTTCTTTATGCATTCCGGATGCTGCGATCTTTTCAGCGAGTTCATCGAATTCGTTCGACCCATCTTCGGACTCACCCAACTCGTTTTGAATGGCCTTCATTTGCTCATTTAAATAGTATTCGCGCTGGCTTTTCTCCATTTGTTTTTTATCGCGCCCGCGCAAACGCTTCTCGACTTGCAGCAGATCGATCTCGGACTCCATTAAACTGATCAAATGCTCTAAGCGCTCGCGAAGATTTACAAACTCAAGGACATCTTGCTTGTCCTGGATCTTGATCGACATATGCGCGGCAATTGTGTCAGCCAAGCGGGAGGGATCATCGATGCTAGATAGAGATGAAATGATCTCAGGCGGAACCTTCTTGTTTAGTTTGACGTACTGGTCAAACTGACCCATTAGCGACCGGGTCAGTACCTCCGCTTCGCGATCGGTGATCGGTTCTGGTTCTAGTGCCTCGGTCCGGGCAGCGAAAAAATTATCAGTATCGACAAATTCAATCGTACGAGCCCGGCTAACGCCTTCGACGAGTACCTTTATCGTTCCATCGGGCAACTTCAGAAGCTGAAGGATATTGGAGACGGTACCGACTTCATGAATATCATCAATCGAAGGATCATCATCAGCCGCGCTTCGTTGCGCGACCAGCAATATCTGCTTTGCATTCTCCATTGCCGATTCTAATGCTCTAATCGATTTGTCGCGCCCGACAAACAATGGAATAACCATATGCGGATAGACGACAACGTCGCGTAAGGGTAATACCGCAAGAATATTGGACTCGCTCATTGGCATAGGTCTCAAGGAAGCTGAATTTTGTGACAGGGAATGTTGTATGGGCTGCCGCGTGATACCGAAGGTGAAACCGTCGGGGCAGTCATCGTTATTGCCGGACTATCATCCGGTCGAGGCGAGAACAATTTCGTCCCGCGGGTGCGCTAGAGACGAAACGGTCAATCGGATGCAGCCTTCGGAATATCCGACCCTTCATAGATAACTAAAGGCTTGGACTCACCAGTGATTGAACCTTCATCGACGACAACTTTCGCCACGTTATCTAATGATGGTAGTTCGTACATCGTATCCAATAAATTCTGCTCGATTATCGAACGCAATCCGCGAGCGCCGGTTTTACGCTCTACCGCCTTCTTGGCGACGGCGCGCAAAGCATCTTCGCGAAACTCTAGATCGCAACCTTCCATTTCGAACAGCCGTGCATATTGTTTGGTTAGGGCGTTCTTCGGTTCGACGAGTATCTGAACCAACTGCGATTCCTCTAACTCGTCCAACACCGCGACTACCGGCAGCCGGCCAACAAACTCTGGAATCAGTCCGTATCGAATCAAATCCTCAGGTTCGACCTGATGTAACATCTCACCGGTCGTCTTCTTGTCGTCCTTGCTTTTCACTTCTGCGGAAAATCCAATTCCGCCTTTTTCAGATCGGTCGCGAATGATCTTGTCGAGCCCGGAAAATGCCCCGCCGCAAACGAATAATATGTTGGCGGTATCGACTTGCAAAAACTCTTGCTGCGGGTGTTTTCGGCCACCCTGCGGCGGCACGGATGCGACCGTTCCTTCGATCAATTTCAACAGCGCTTGTTGCACGCCCTCGCCGGACACATCACGAGTGATCGATGGGTTGTCCGATTTGCGCGAAATCTTATCGATCTCGTCGATATAGACGATGCCCGTTTGTGCCTTCTCGACATCGTAGTCACATTTCTGCAGCAGCTTCTGAATGATGTTCTCGACATCCTCACCAACGTAACCCGCTTCAGTTAAGGTCGTTGCATCAGCGATCGTAAACGGTACGTTCAGGAGCCGCGCGAGTGTTTCCGCCAGTAGTGTCTTGCCGCTACCCGTAGGACCAATCAGCAATACGTTGCTTTTCGAAAGTTCGACGTCGGTCTGCTTGACGCGCGAATCTAAGCGTTTGTAATGGTTGTATACTGCTACGGCAAGGATCTTTTTCGCCTGCCGCTGGCCAATTACATATTCGTCGAGGATATGGTTGATCTCTTCGGGTATTGGTAATTTGCTGCCAACACCTCCGCCCGACTTCTCTTGAATTTCTTCTCGAATAATATCGTTGCACAGCTCGACGCACTCGTCGCATATAAATACCGATGGACCAGCAATTAGCTTTCGGACTTCGTGCTGACTTTTGCCGCAAAAGGAGCAGTACAAAAGTCGGTCACCGTCACCGCCCTTTGAGTTTTTACCTTCGCTCATTCGCTATGCCTCTGAATGTGTCGTGCCAAAATTTTACGCTACGCCGCAGTCGGGCCATCGATCGTTGTTGGCGCCGCGTCTCGGTTGTCTAGTACTTCGTCAATTAAGCCATATGCCTTGGCATCTTCTGCGCTCATGAAGTTATCACGTTCCGTGTCATTCGCTACCTTATCAATCGGCTGGCCCGTATGTTTCGACAATATCTCATTGAGTCGATCGCGAATCGACAAAATTTCACGAGCATGGATATCAATGTCCGTTGCTTGACCCTGAAATCCACCCAATGGTTGGTGGATCATTACTCTAGAGTGGGGTAGGCAAAATCGCTTGCCCTCCGCTCCGCCGGATAACAGCAACGCACCCATACTCGCGGCTTGGCCGACACACATGGTGCTCACCGCGGGCTTCACAAATTGCATGGTGTCGTAGATCGCAAGTCCCGCAGTTACCGAACCACCGGGGGAATTGATATAAAGATGGATATCCTTATCTGGATTCTCCGACTCTAAAAACAGCAATTGCGCGACGATTACGTTCGCCACGTGGTCTTCCACTGGACCGACCAAAAACACAACGCGCTCCTTCAATAAGCGCGAATAGATGTCGTAGGACCGTTCTCCCCTCGCGGTTTGCTCGACTACCATCGGCACCAAATTAAGTGCTTGAATATCAGGAGCTAAGGAATTGATGTTTTTATCCTTCATAGGTTGTTTCAGGCCTCTGGCTGGCGGTCAGTCTGCCCTGGATTCATGAGATCGTCAAACGAGATATTTACCTCATTTACCTCCGCCCGTTCTGCGATCCAGGTCACGGCCTCATCCTCAAGACACATGGCTTCTATCTCATTTAAGCGCTGTGGATCGTCGTAATACCATTTAACAACGGCGGCAGAATCTTCGTAGCTTGCGGCCATCGACTCGACCAATCCTCGAACTTTGGCGGGATCGGCTGTGATTTCAGCGTTTTTTATCATTTCGGCCATTAGCAGCCCGAGCTTTACCCGTTTTTGCGCCGGCTCCTCAAACATCGTGTTCATCGTAGCCGGATCAAACTCACCGGGATTCCCACCCCGCTGAAGCATCGATTGGACCGCTTGTTGCTGCATACGCTGGATTTCCGACTCGACCAAGGCTCGTGGAACACTCAGATCGTTAGCGGCTGCTACTGCGTCCAATACGCCGGCGTTAAATCGGCGTTGTAACGCCCGTTCTCGCTCACGCGCCATATTTTCGCTAACTTCGGTGCGAAATGCCGCTTCACCTCCGGATTCGACTCCGAATTTCTTAAAAAATTCATCGTCAAGTGCCGGCAAGACAGGTACCGCCACCTGCTTGATTTTTACGTCGAACTGAACCGCTTTGCCAGCCAAGTGCTCGGCCTGATAATTAGGCGGGAAAGTCAGGTTCAATTGTGTTTCCGTGTCAACCCGCTGCCCGATTAATCCATCTTCGAAGCCGTCGATCATATGCCCGGCGCCCAATACCAGTTCGAAGTCAGTGGCTTCACCGCCTTCAAAAACTTCACCATCGATTTTTCCCGTAAAATCGATGGTCAGCTGATCGCCGCCAGTCGATTCGCGGTCCACGGCCTGCCAAGTTTTATGTTGCTCGCGCAGCGTTTCGATCATTTGTTCTATGTCAGCGTCGACGATTTCGCAGACCGGACGCTCTATCGTCAATTTTTCTATCGGCTCTAGTACGACCGTCGGGTAGACCTCAAAGGTCGCCGTGTAACTCATACCGCTACCGGGCTCCATCGATTGCGGCTCGATTGCCGGTTCACCGACGAGCCGAAGATCCTCTTGCGTCATTGCTTCCGAAAAGCTCGCGCGTAAGACTTCGCTCAAGACTTCCTCACGAACGCGCGGGCCAAAGCGGCGCTGGACAACGCTAAACGGTACTTTGCCAGGTCGAAAACCATCGACCTTAACTGTTTTGCCCAGTTCGCGGAGCCGATCTTTTACCTGACCCGCTATCCGGTCTTCCGGCACCTCGACGGTCATTTTGCGTTGGAGATCACCGGATTGTTCGACTGATACCTGCATAACGATTTACATAGCTCAAAGTTCATGCAACACCTGGGTAAGATAAACAGGTGTTGGCGGAATCTACATGGGAGTCTGTTCTGTATTGGTGCGAAAGGAGAGACTCGAACTCTCACGGGTTGCCCCACTGGCACCTAAAGCCAGCGCGTCTACCAATTCCGCCACTTTCGCCCGGACGTCCCCCACAGTAGAGATAGGCCGCTCCAGTACCTCATGTACCGGAACATTAGCGTGCCCAACTGTGTCCCGCGTGATTTAAGTGTCCACGGTAGCATTGGTCAACTTTGTCGCCATTATAATGACTGGTTCACGGGTTTGATACCCCTGCACGCACCGTAGGTCGGGTGCTGCAGCTATACTCTGAGTGAACGCTTGCACGCACAATTTGTCGGATGATAGAGGAGGATTGGTTCTGTGAAGATGTCGATATCTCATGTAATTTGCTTAATCGTTACTTTGATCGCGCCGTTGTGTGTACCGGCGGTAACCGTAGTCGAATGCCTGGAGAAGGACGGCAGTACCTCGTTCCGGGACAATTGCCCACCAGAAATGACTGTCAAATCCACTAAAAAGTTGCGTGGAACGCAGGTACCTGCAGAGGGATCCGAGGACGCCGGTAACCAGACTCCGGTGGTTTTATTTACCGCCCCAGATTGCGAGGCTTGCCAACTCGTGCGCGAATTACTCAATGGTAGAAGCGTTCCGTTCACGGAGAAGGATTCGTCGCAAGACCGCGACATTCAAGCGGAACTCATGGCCGTGACGGGCGGCGCATTGGCGGTTCCAACCATCACAATTGGCGACTATAAATACTCCGGGTACAGCCGCGCTGACCTCAAGTCCGCATTAGACAATGCCGGGTATCCCTGAGCTAGGTCCGGCGCCGAGGCAGTGACACGAAAAAGCCCTGCCGAGGCAGAATCCGCCTTCTACGCCGCGTTCAGCAGTGGTGACCACCGGGAAATGATGGCCGTGTGGGCGACTACTGCGGACCTCGTCTGCGTACACCCGATGGGACCGCGCCTCAGTACTTGGGACGTCATTAGCGCGAGCTGGCAACAAATCCTTGCCGGTGAACCGCAACGGGTCTTCGACATCCGCTTAAAGGCCAGTTGGGCAGACGCTAACATTGCCGTACGTGTTGTTGACGAAATTATTGCCGTCCCGACCAGCGGACTCCACTTCGCGCCGGTTATCGCCACAAACATATACAAATTCTACGACGACAGTTGGTACATGGTCGCGCACCATGCCAGTCTCGATGCCGCCACCGATCGCCGCTCAAGCAATGAAGAACCGGCCGAGACCCGTCACTAATGCAATAGCGATTGCTAGCATTTAGACGAAAGGACGACTGCGGGCGCTAGCGTAGCTGCCGTGGGCGCTCCACATTAAACACCGTAACCGGTTCGCGTAAGCCACGCACTTTTACTGCGCATGGGGCGGTGAAAAATAAATCGGATTCCATTTCCGCCGCAGCAACGATTTTGTCCGACACCACAATAGACAGTGGTTCAGCGTACCCGCAAAGTCGCGCAGCCAAATTAACCGTCTCACCGATAACCGAATAGTCCAGATGCTTATCCGAGCCGATGTTCCCCACCAATGCCGTACCGGTATGAATACCAATGCCGAGGCCTAGCATTCGTTCATTTCGCCCCATGCTCTCAGACTGAGTTGTCTCCATTATTTCAAGGGCACAACGGCAAGCTTCGGCCACGCGTCGCTCGGAGTCGAACACGGCCATGATGCCATCGCCAGCGAATTTGTCGATGTAACCGCCATGCCGATACACGCAATCGACCTGCATACCGAGATGGCGACTCAATACGTTAAACAAAGTCGTGGGCTCGAGTTCTTGGCTCAATTGAGTAAAACCACGTACATCCGAAAACATGACACAGACATCCTGCTGTTCCGGCAACGGCAAGATACCGGTTATCGAATACGCCTCTACCATCGTTTGCGTGCGGCGGGAGATATATCGATTGAGATTCTTCCGAACCCTTTCCATCTCCTTCATGTAGTCCATTTTTTGAAGGTGCCCTGAAAGTCGGGCACGAAGCGTCGTCGGATTGACTGGTTTTGCGATGAAGTCGTCCGCACCAGCGGCAAATGCCCGACTTACGGACGTGTCGTCATCATTACCGGTGACACAAATAATTGGGGTCAGCTTGTGCCGTTCGAGAGCGCGTAGGCGCCGGCACAACTCCACGCCATCGAGGCCTGGCATATTCAAATCAACGAGGAATCCGTCGATAGACTTTTCCATTGAAAGGAAAAGACATTTCTCTCCTCGTTCGGCCTGCATTACCTTGAAGCCGTCAGCCTCAAGGATCCGGGTCAGCACCGCTCGCACGGTCCGGTCGTCATCGGCTACGAGAATAGTTTTCGCAGCGTCTCGTCCGTGATACGCAACGTGGTCAACCACGTGCAGTTGCACTAATTACCCTCCCAGATACTGCCTATGCCTTCGGCTGTCCCTTATTAATGTCGGGCCAGTCCGAATAATCTTGGCTATCGGGTCTCCCTCGATGCCAAATTCTTATTCTAATCAGCTACGGTCGGAACCGAAGCGGCACCGTGCCAACGTTTCCCCTTGGTGCAGGCCGCTAACGATGGCACATCACATGGACGTTGTCTTTAGGTCGGTCAAAGACGCTCTGTGACGCCTGTCACAGTTTCGTCGCCGAAGGTCACTGCTATCAACGTTCAAGCGGCCTTAACCAATTGAATTGGTGGGCCATCAGGGACTCGAACCCCGAACCTACTGATTAAGAGTCAGCTGCTCTACCAATTGAGCTAATGGCCCTGTATCTAAAATCACCTGTAATTTTCTGTGGGACCTCGACGCGCCCTGTGAGCTGATAGATATGGACGCACTTTCGCATCCCAATATCGCACGCGGATCACTGAAAGATGGGGTGAGCGACGGGGTTCGAACCCGCGACCTCCGGAGTCACAGTCCAGCGCTCTACCAACTGAGCTACGCTCACCATCGTTAGCAATATCGATACAGGATGTCTTGTTTCTTACCTCAGTATTCAATCTTAGTGTTGAAAGGTATTTGGCCAGCAGTTTCTCACCTGGTGGCTAGCCACTTCAACTTACGGACCCTTATCTGGGTCAGCGGCTTTCTCGCTACCAAACACGCCAAACCATTGCCCCCCACCGGGGGACAATGGTTTGGCGCGCCTGGCAGGACTCGAACCTGCTACCCTCGGCTTAGAAGGCCGATGCTCTATCCATATGAGCTACAGGCGCTTCGTGTCTTTTGCTCCAACCCTAATTTATTGTGACGGCTGGACGGTCGCCTGGCGTAGCGAAATAATCTACGACGAAATCCACTTCTGGTCGGGGCAGAGGGATTCGAACCCCCGACCCCCTGCTCCCAAAGCAGGTGCGCTACCAGACTGCGCTATGCCCCGTAAAAATGGTTGACTACGTGGGTCGCTACGAGAGACGGCGATGATACGCAGGACCCATATTTGGGTCAATTACATGATCCAACATCTGAACTTGCGGAATAATCCGGGTGCGGTCAACATGTCTCGCGAATGAGCTGTGCAGGATAGAAATTACTATGACAATGACTCGCGTAAAACTTGTAACAACGATGGGCGACCTAACACTGGAGCTTGACGACGAGAAAGCGCCACAGACAGTTGCCAACTTTGTCCAGTATGTTGACGATGACTTTTATACCGGCACCATTTTTCACCGCGTTATCGATGGGTTCATGGTTCAGGGCGGTGGCCTCGATTCAGAAATGAACAACAAACAAACCCGCGCGCCGATCAAAAACGAAGCGGACAATGGCTTGAGCAACCTTCATGCCACAGTTGCAATGGCACGCACCAACGACCCCCATTCTGCAACCGCGCAATTCTTCATCAACGTGAAAGATAATCATTTCCTAGACCACACGAGTCCAACCGCAGACGGTTGGGGGTATTGTGTATTCGGACGTGTAATCGATGGCATGGATACCGTCAATGCCATCAAGGGCGTATCGACCGGATCAAGCGGCCCAATGCGCGACGTCCCCACTGAGGTCATTGAAATCACAAGTGCTACCGTTGACCGTGATTAGCCGAGACCGCGGACAGTGGCCTACGTTTTTGCTTCCGATCTCCATCTAAGTTGCGAGTCTCCAGAAAAAATCGACCTATTTGAAGCGTTTTTGTCGCGCACTGCGAAAAGTGCGGAGGCGCTCTACCTGCTAGGCGATGTATTTGAAATATGGCTCGGTGACGACGATGATTCTGACCCGCATCCGCGAATAATCGAATCTCTACGACGATTTACCGATTCCGCTACACAGCTATTCGTCATGCGTGGTAACCGAGATTTTCTGCTTGGACCTGACTTCGCGCAGGGAACCGGCGCGAACCTACTCCCCGATTGGCACACTGTCGATTTATTCGGCGTCCCAACCCTACTTACCCACGGCGATTTGCTCTGTACCAAGGATGTGCAGTACCAAGAATTTCGGAAATACGTTCGTGATCCGGAGAACCAAAAATCGTTTCTCGACTGTTCTCTCGACGAACGCCGGAAAATCGCTGCTAACACTCGAAGCGGCACCCAGGCATCTATGCTCGAAAAAGACGAGAACATCATGGATGTCGAACAATCTACGGTCGAAAAATTTATGGACCAGTTCGAGGTAGACCATTTGATCCACGGCCACACCCACCGCCCGGCATCGCATCGATTTGATTCTGGGGGTGGTCGCGCGCGTGAACGCCACGTCCTCGGCGATTGGTACGAGCTCGGTAGCGTTATTGTTTCTACTTCGAGTGGTCTAAGGCGGTTGGCGGCTGCAGAATTCGTCGCGGCACCAGATTCCGTATTCGATTAATCGGACCATTGCGCCGAAGCGCGCCCTAAATGACGTTACAGTACTCCGGCAACAACGAGTAGCGCTAGTATCGCAAGCCAAACGACAAAGCCACGCTTTACAAGGCTAAACATGTTTCCGATTGCAGCAGTATGTTGGTCGGCCTCATCGTCTAACCTCTGATCCAATGCGACAATTGCCGCATCGCCGAGCACCGCATTTGACCTCGTCAAATCAAAACACCGTTCACCAATGACCCCGATCACTGGTCCCAAGGTGCCGCCTAAGCCAAGACCGATAGCAAACAACCTGGCTGGCAGCCAGACCAGAACACCGTACAAGCGCTCGGCGATCCCTGCTTCAGCGGTCAACAAACCTCCCGCTCGTTTCATCGTAAGGGTCATACGGAATAACAGCGCCCCGACAGGGCCTAGGATGCAAAACCAAAATACCGGTGCGAATAGTCGGTCGTTCGCCTCGACCGCTATTGCCCGCAAAAATGGACGATCTGGGTCACCTTCACTCGATTCAATATTAATCAGAAAATTCTCTGCGTCGGGAGGCGACTGGTTGCCGTGTTCATCTAGATAATTACGAGTATAGGTTTCTATTTCCTGGGCGATATCGCCAGGCCCGCAGCAATACAACAGTACTGCCGTTCCCCCTACAAAAGTTAGGAAAACCGAGCTTATGAAAATGTTACTGAATAGGTAGGCAAGTAATGCACATGGAATGGCGATTGAAACCAGAAGCGCGCCGCTGCCGAGAAACTTCTGCAGCGCAAAATTATCACACAACCATTTGTGCCACGACAAAATCCATCGACCACGCCTTAATGGCGCGAAGCTTACATAATTAAGTTCAAACACGCAGCAAAGAAACACTACTAAGAATATCATCCTGCTTCGTCCCCGATGGATATTTGGATTTTTTCTTGCAGAAGATCGCGCATCATTTGCCACTCGAAAAACGGCCCTGGATCTGTCTTACGACTGGGCGCGATATCACAGTGTCCAACGATGCGAGTTGGATTTAAAGCCGGATAATGCGTACACAATTCAGCTAGGACATCGGTTAGCCGAGTGTATTGCTGTATCTCGAACGGTAGCTCATCACACCCTTCGAGCTCGATTCCGATAGAAAAATCATTACAAGCACTGCGTCCCGCAAACGTAGAGACGCCGCTGTGCCATGCGCGACACGTTGTCGAGACGAACTGCTTCAATACGCCCGTTCGCTCAATAAGCAGATGCGCGGATACTTTGAGGTCGTCGATTTCTTTAAAGTACGGATGTTTCGCAGCGTCTAGGCAGTTTTGAAACAAGTGATCGATATTGCCGCCGCCAAATTCGCCTGGGGGCAGACTAATCGCATGAATAACAACTAATTCGATTTCGCTACCGGCTGGGCGCGGATCGAAATTCGGCGATACGATCCTTTGCGCGCCAGTGAACCAACCCGATGGCTCTAGCGTCGCTCGGGCTGGCACCGGGCGATTACTCGCTTAACGTGGAGCTGCGAGAACCAAAGAGAACGGGTATGCGTAAGATTCATAATGCGAACGAACTTCGAATCCCGCCTGATGCAGCATGCCTTCCAATGTTTCGCGAGTGAACTTACGGCTGATCTCGGTACGTATCGCGTCGCCCTCCTTAAAGCTTAGCGAACGTCCAAGCGCGTCAAACCGAATGTCCTGGTCGCTCATGCACACAAGGTGCATTTCTATTTGATTTTCGGCTGGATTGTAAAAGGCGTAATGCTCAAAATTTTCGCGGTTGAAATTTGCGTCGAGTTCCCGATTCAATACTTCCAGCAAGTTTAGATTAAACGCCGCGGTAATACCGGCGCCATCATTATAGGCAGCATGCAGGATATCTGGGTCCTTCATGCGATCAGCACCAAGCAGTAGCTGGTCGGTGGGACCCATTAGATCGAGCATTTCGCTGAGAAACGTAATCCCCTGCTCCTCCGTGAAGTTGCCAATAGTGCCACCCAAGAACATCAACAAGTTCTGCCCCCCCTCCACCGGGAGGTTTCCCAAGCCAGCCGTATAATCACCAGACAAGGGGGCAACATCCAACCATTCGAATCGCTCGGTTAGCTCTTCCCCACTTTTGATCATCACATCGTCGCATACATCGAACGGCACGTAGGTCGGGTAACATTCGAGCTCTGAGCATGCTCTGAACAAATGGCGTATTTTTCGCGACATGCCGCTACCGAATTCAATAATACGCGCTGGCTCTACGCTCGCGATAATGTCTCGCGCTGAGCTTTCGAGTAGGGCATCTTCGGTACGCGTCGGGTAGTACTCGGGTTCGTCGCAAATCCGATCGAACAATGCCGAGCCGTGGTCGTCGTAAAAATACTTGGGCGGGAGTTGCTTTGAACTTGCGAATAGACCTGCCGTCACATCCTCAGTCAAACTTGGGACTAATTTCGTCGGGTGAACTGGACGGCATATAATTTCGTTTGCTACATGGGTATCCATACGTCTGTGCCAAATTTTTTATATCATCAGGGAAGTATTCAATTGCGCGCGGATTCGAATTCGCGAGACGCCGCAATAGATTACCACTCGCGGATGGAAAACGACATAAAGCGCTTATGGAGTCGCACCGACATCACGTTTTTCTCTTTCCAAATAGTTATTTACCGCCGATGAGCGGCACCAAGCGCGTTGGCGCAGGAATGTATATTCTAGCGACCGTGTTGGTGCTGGCCCTTATGACTATGTTGTTTGGGGACGCGATTGATCGGCAACGAAATCCAAACCGGGAGCCTCGGTCATTATCGACCGATACCGGGGAAAGGTCGATAATTCTGCAACGTAATTCCGATGGGCACTATGTTTTCAACGGAAAGATCAACGGTGTTCCGGCGGAATTTATCGTTGACACGGGCGCGACCTCTGTATCGGTACCAGCATCGGTCGCCAAAAATATTGGGCTGGAGCGAGGTCCACAACACCGTGCGCTCACAGCAAACGGAATTACCGTCGCTTACGCCACTCACGTTGATAGTTTAATCGTTGGGGACATTGAGGAACACGACATTGCCGCCACGATTGTCCCGAACCTACCCGGCGACCAGATCCTGCTCGGCATGAGCTTTTTAAAACGCCTAGACTTTTCACAACGTGACGATACATTGGTGCTAACCCAGCGCTTCAGTCACAACCAAGCGCAAAAACACAGATCTGTCGCACCGTAGGATTGAATATGCAAGCCGTCGAATTATTGCTAAACGATCTTGTGGGCTTGTTGTGGGGTGAATACGTTCTAATACCACTACTAAGCGTGGTCGGTATTTATTTGACGCTCGGCTTACGGTTAATGCCGTGGCGTTATCTAGCCTACGCAGTACGGTTATTGAGTCGACCGACAAAATCCCGCGCGCGAGGTGAAATATCTTCCTTCCAGGCGCTCATGACGGCTCTTTCGGCGACGATTGGCACTGGCAACATCGCCGGCGTCGCAACCGCCCTGTACTTCGGTGGACCAGGGGCGCTTTTCTGGATGTGGGTCATCGCCCTAGTTGGTATGGCGACTAAGTACAGTGAAGCTGTACTGGCAGTGAAATACCGGCAGGTTGACCGTGATGGACAATATGTCGGCGGGCCTATGTACTACATTAAGAATGGTTTAGGGGTGAACTGGCGGTGGCTTGCCAGCGCCTTTGCGCTTTTCGGCATGGTCGCTGCATTCGGAATCGGTAACATGGTGCAGTCGAATTCTGTTGCTGATGTGCTTTCTTCGGCCTATGGGATCCCGCCTTCGGTGACCGGCCTGGTCATCGCATTTATTGCCGGCATTACGATAATCGGTGGTGTTCGCCGTATTGCCGACGTTGCCTCCCGCTTGGTACCGCTAATGGCGATCTCCTATCTCGGTGCAGCGCTCGCGATCCTGTTACTAAAAGCCGATCTTGTCCCCTCGGCGTTTACATTAATCTTTGACAGCGCTTTCAACGGCCACACGGCCACCGACGGGTTTCTCGGTGCAAGTTTTTGGATGGCCATTAGATGGGGCTGTGCACGTGGAATTTTCTCGAATGAAGCAGGACTAGGCAGCGCCGCAATCGCACACGCGGCAGCAAAGACAAACGATCCAGTCCATCAAGGAATGGTCGCAATGCTCGGGACATTTATCGATACGATAATTATGTGTACCTTGACCGGGCTTGTTCTCATCGTGTCGGGAGCATGGTCGTCGGGAGAACAAGGCGCGAGTATGTCGGCGATGGCATTCTTAAACGTCTTGGGTGAGCCCGGCCGACATATCGTTACTGTTGGGCTGGCGATATTCGCCTTTACAACTATCATCGGCTGGAGCTATTACGGAGAACGCTGCGCGGCGTATCTTTTTAGCACCGGATTCATCCCGTACTACCGTATTGCATGGATCACCGCTATCGTGATGGGCGCAGTATTCAAACTCAATTTGGTGTGGGCCTTCGCCGATCTCTTCAACGGACTCATGGCGCTCCCGAACTTAGTGGCGCTTTTATTGCTTAGCCCAGTTATATTTTCAGAAACGCGAAAATTCATGAGTCGGCGCTAGTGATCAATCACCTTAAGCAACGGGAGAACGGCTAACGCCATGAACCTACCCGACGATATGATTACGGTCGTCCGAAACGCTATTGAAGAGGACGTTGGTAGCGGGGATATAACGGCTGAGTTAATTTCAGCGGACACCGACACGAGCGCTCAAGTAGTCTGCCGCGAGTCCGCGATATTGTGCGGCGCCGCTTGGTTTGAACAGACGTTTCATCAACTTTCAGACACCTGCCTAATCACTTGGTCTAAGCACGACGGCGATCGAATAGCGGCGGATGATGTCATTTGCAAGCTTGAGGGACCCGCTCGCGCGTTGCTTACGGGAGAACGAACAGCATTGAATTTTTTGCAGACCATGTCGGGAACCGCCACGACGACGCGGGACTATGTTGAACAGGTACACGGCACCGGGGTCGTGCTACTAGACACTCGCAAAACCATTCCCGGCCTTCGTAGCGTGCAGAAGTATGCAGTTCTTTGTGGCGGTGGAAAAAATCACCGGATCGGATTGTTCGACGGTATTCTCATCAAGGAGAACCATATAGCAGCAGCCGGCTCGATTCCGAGGGCAGTCACCGAGATGCGCAATAAGTTTCCGAATCACAAAGTCGAAATAGAAGTTGAATCTGTCGCCGACGTAGAGCCCGCGATTACAGCGGGCGCACACATGTTGCTGCTCGACAATTTTTCCGTCGAAGATCTGCGGGAGGCTGTTCAACACGTCCACGGCCGAGTAGAGCTTGAGGCATCAGGTGGTTTTGAATTTGAAGACATACGTGCTGTCGCCGAAACCGGCGTCGATTTTGTGTCGGTCGGCGCGCTAACGAAACATCTTCGCGCAATCGATTTTTCCATGCGGTTTCTCGCGTGTTAGTCGCATCTGAACCTACCAGCGCGATGTGTGGCCCCGATCAACCGATAACGTGGGGTCCGACAATTCGACAAATTAGACGGCTCCGGCCCAACCACGAGTTACGCAGGAGCTAGATAGCTTGTGCGGTCGCTATACATTGGCGAGCGACGGCGAAACGCTAGCCGCCGCTTTTGGAGTGGACCAGCTAGCTTCATGGGCACCGCGCTACAACATCGCACCGACTCAACTGGTACCGACGCTAAAGCAAATTAATGGATCGATGGTCGTCGAAAAATTGCACTGGGGTCTCGTGCCACCGTGGGCGAAAGATCGGAAAATGGGCTCGCGGCTAATCAACGCGCGCGCGGAAACCGTGGCCGAGAAGCCGTCGTTTCGAACGGCGTTTCAGAAACGTCGGTGTCTGATCCTCGCCGATGGCTATTACGAATGGGTAAAACACGGCAACGTCAAGCAGCCCTACCACATTTTCCAACAGTCGCATCAGCCGTTTGCATTTGCGGGCCTATGGGAAACCTGGTCAGACGCTCCGGGAGAGCCCTACCTCAGTTGTTCAATAATTACTTGCGCCTCTGGTGCAGAACTCGCGGCGCTCCACCATCGGATGCCAGTGGTTTTAGATGCCTCAGATCATCATCGATGGTTGGCTGATCAATCGGATCCCAAGGATCTGATCGAATTACTTAAACCCGCCGCTAATGGTACCTTTAGCGCGTACCCAGTTAGTACGTTCGTGAATTCGCCTGCCCATGAAGGACCAGACTGCGTTACTCCGCATAACCAATAGACGAGCACTACGCCGTGCAGTAGACCATTCAACTAAATGGGCGATCGGCGTGGCGCTATTGGGACTTTCTCTATTCGCCAATGCGAACCAAAATCGCGAATTGGCACTCGGTGCGCTGCAGCGCCTTGATTACGATGGCGCCGCCGCGATCCTCACGTATCTTGCCGATGATGGGGATCCGCATGCACAAGCCGCGCTTGGAACTTTAATGGAATCGGGGCGGGTCGCGACGGAGTATCCACTTCCGCCTATCGAGCTACTACGACAGGCGGCCAATCAGGGGTTGCCCCAGGCCGCGCTCGAGCTAGGAAATCGAAATTACCTTGGACACGGATCCGACCAAGATTTAGAACAGGCGGTTGAGTGGTGGCGGATTGCAGCGGAAACTGGCTCGATACCGGCGGCCTTCAATCTTGGTCTGGCCTACGCGAAGGGGGGCGGTGTCGCCGTCGACTTGGAGCATGCGAAACATTGGTTTAACCGAGCGGCGGACAGCGGATCACAGGATGCGCGGTTCGCCTTGGGCGTATTGCAATTCAATGCGGAAGAATTCGGTAACGCATTCGAAAGCTTTGAATTGGCAGCAAGCGCAGGGTTGGCGCGCGCCCAATTCAACCTCGCATCGATGTACGAACACGGCGTCGGTATTGATCGCGACCCAAAACTAGCCCTTCATTGGTACCGTAAAGCTGCGGCAGCAAATGTTGACGGGGCCCTCTTCCGCCTAAAAGACTTCCAAGATACCGAAGACGAGTTGGCCGGCCGCATTCACGATTCGACTTGGGTACTAAGCCAAAGCCCGGATCACTACACCTTACAAGTAGCGACAGGTGTAAGTGAGTCCGCGATACTGAAAATATTAGAACGTTACAACTCGAAAATAATCCGCGCCAGTTATTACATTAATGAGACTAACAATGCGCGTTATATCGCGCTCGTCGGCTCATTCCCGTCATACCTTGAAGCGATCGCATTTCTCAACTCGCTGGCGCCAGAACTGCGAGTTGATAACCCTTGGATCCGTCGCTTCGGATCCGTTCAGGCCCTAGCTGGAGATAAAAACGGACTCTAACTCACCGCAATTAAGGCGGACTCACTTCGCGGTGATATCATGCGCTGACCGGGAGTAATTCGTACCTTGATACCATGGCAAAATTCCAGGAGATACTGACGTCTTCAAGCGAAGGCTTATTGAAGCTATTGTATCGGTCGAGTAGCGGCAGCAATCGTACAACGGCCAGCTCGGCGCACGAATATGCACGCAACCTGGGGCTGACCTACGCACAAATGGTGTGCGCGCTTGGATTTAACTCAAACATCAAAGAGTTACCCGATGTAATTGAAATTATCGGTTTCAGCTCCTACGATGCGCTGGCGCATGAACGCAATGATTTTTTCGCCAACGATATTTACGACCGGTTGGGGATTAAGGACGTACTGGCCATTTACCTGCACGTGCCGAACGACATGCAAATGCTTGGCGTGATGCAATATTTGTTAATTAATCGACTCGCACATATTGAAAATCGAATTGAAGAAACCGTAAACTCGATTGTAATTGAGCGATACAAAAAAGAAATGCGCGCAATATATAACGATGGAGTCGCACAGATTGAATTTGCCGAAGATCGCTTGAGCAAAACACACAGCGGCTTTCGTGCGCTACTCAATGAAGTCGTTATGATTGTAGACGCGCGATTAATCCCGATTGGGGATATTTTTTTTCGCGATACAATACTGCCAGAGGAAAAACGGCGCCTTATCGTAAAAGGACTAATTCCAAAGGAGCTCGTGGAACAGCGACTTGCGGACACCGCCGTGTCGCCGCAGGAGCGCAGGATGTTGGAAGATCAATTGCGGCTACTCTAGCCGGATAGATAATCGCAAATTGCGACTCAGGCTGAGGAGATCATCTCAGGTGGCGGAGTTTCGTGACATATTGGTAGCTTCGGAAGAAAAGCTTGTCGCACTTTTCCACCGCGTTAGACCTCTGCGCCACGATGATTTCATTGCGAAAATCGACCATACAGCGGCGCAACTGGGCGTCAGTCATGCGCAACTCGTTTGTGCCCTTGGCTTCAACGGAAACATCCGAGATCTGACCGATATTCTTTCGGTCATTGGTTTTTCTTCGTACAAACTCCTCTCGTACCGACGCAACGAGCTTTTTTCGACCGACACCTATGACCATCTAGACATCGACAACATTCTCGACATTTATACGGATAGGCTGGAGGATGACGAATTGCTCGTCACTTTGCGCGAGCTCC
This sequence comes from Gammaproteobacteria bacterium, assembly GCA_021773835.1. Taxonomy (GTDB): domain Bacteria; phylum Pseudomonadota; class Gammaproteobacteria; genus UBA11873. The sequence goes on along the minus strand of JAJFJQ010000062.1, from coordinate 37,175 downwards.
TACCCGCCCGATTTAGCGCTACGGAAGCGAAGATCAGTCGAACGACTGATCCGTCAACTATCATGAGCTACAAGATGGAAATCCATGCGGTCTACGCGGGAGGGATCGCAACCGACGAATTCGCGGAATTGCGAACTTCTCAAGGAATAGGGAAATTTCGTCTCATGACCGATGAAATTCAGATGATCGTGGGTGAATCGTTGATTCCTCCAAGTAATCTTTTCTTTCTCGATAGCCTACTACCGGAAGAAAAAAAATTCCTCATAGATTCTGGGGGCGTCAACGACCTGATGATTCGAAACCGAATGCAGAATACTGCAATCACCGAAGACGAGCGGGAGATGCTCGAGGCATATATCTAGAGCGCACCACCTGATGCGATGCGCTATTGTGCCGGTGAGACGATCAACTAGTCGCCAGTTTAATCCAGGTTTCTATAACCGAATCCGGATTCAGGGACACGCTGTCGATCCCTTGCTCCAATAACCATACGGCCAGATCTTGATGATCCGACGGGCCTTGCCCGCAGATACCAACATATTTTCCCGCCTTGCGGCAAGAAGAGATCGCCATCTCCATCATCCGTTTAACGGCGGCGTCACGTTCATCGAATGCACCCGCGACCAGCCCAGAGTCGCGATCCAAACCTAAGGTTAGCTGAGTTAAATCGTTCGAACCGATCGAGAATCCGTCGAAGAATTGTAAGAACTCATCTGCCAACAGCGCGTTAGAAGGCAACTCGCACATCATGACGATCCGAAGGCCATCGACGCCACGAGTAAGACCGCAGTCGCTAAGTAGTTCTGTCACTTGTTTAGCCTCAGCGACCGTCCTTACAAACGGCACCATGATCTCGACGTTTGATAAGCCCATGTCATTTCGCACCCTCCGGAGGGCTTCGCATTCCATCTCGAAACAAGCGTGAAACGCTTTAGATAAGTATCGGGACGCACCGCGAAATCCGAGCATCGGATTTTCTTCGGTCGGCTCATAAAGCGACCCGGCAATCAAATTAGCGTATTCGTTAGACTTGAAATCGGAGAGTCGAACGATGACGGGTTGCGGCGCGAATGCCGCGCCGATTGTCGAAATACCCTCCGCCAATCGCGCGACGAAAAACTCCCGCGCTGAGCTATAAGCAGCTATTTTTGGTTCTATTTCGCCCCTTAATTCTGCCGAAAGCTGGTCAAATTCCAGTAAAGCGCGCGGATGGATACCGATCATGCGGTTAATAATGAACTCTAAGCGAGCGAGCCCAACACCTCGATGCGGCAGCTTAGAAAAAGCAAAAGCTCTATCCGGGTTACCAACGTTCATCATGATCTTGACCGGAATGTCCGGCATTGCATCAAGCTTTATCTCGTTTCGACAGAAGCCTAGATCCCCATCATAGATATAACCGGTGTCGCCCTGTGCACAAGACACGGTCACCTCGACGCCATCGCCGATGCGATCCGTTGCATCGCCGCAACCCACAACAGCTGGAACTCCGAGCTCGCGGGCAATGATTGCGGCGTGGCAAGTTCTACCGCCACGGTTGGTCACAATTGCGGCCGCCCGTTTCATAACGGGTTCCCAGTCAGGATCGGTCATATCGGTTACTAGGACGTCGCCTTCACGCAATTGATCCATCGCACTAATATCGGTGATGACCATCGCACGGCCGGCCCCAATCCGCTGCCCGATACTTCTCCCTTCTGCGAGTACCTCCCCGGAGCGTTTTAGTTCATAGCGTTCAATGACATGGTCTTCGTGACTTTGCACAGTCTCTGGACGCGCCTGGACTACATATAAGTTCCCGTTTACGCCGTCCTTCGCCCACTCGACGTCCATCGGCCGTCCGTAATGGGCTTCAATCGCCATTGCGATGCGACCGAGCTCTTCGACCTCCGCATCGGTGACGCAGAATTTCTGACTTTCTGCTTGATCCACGGTATGGGTCTCAACGCTGTCGCCTCCTCGCCCAGCGGCATACCCCATGCGTATGTGTTTGCTGCCGACATTACGCCGCAGAATCGCGGGCCGTTTTGCTGCCAAAGCAGGCTTGTAGACGTAAAACTCATCCGGATTTACCGCGCCCTGGACCACCAACTCGCCGAGACCATAACTAGCGGTGACAAATACGACATCGCGAAAGCCGGATTCCGTGTCTAGGGTAAACAAGACTCCGCTCGCGCCAACATCACTACGCACCATGCGTTGGATACCGGCAGAGAGCGCCACTTGATAGTGATCGAATCCTTGATGCACGCGATATGAAATTGCGCGGTCGTTAAATAGCGAGGCGAATACATCCTTTACTCGCCGAATCACATCATCTAAGCCACGCACATTGAGGTAGGTTTCTTGTTGCCCAGCGAACGACGCGTTGGGCAGATCTTCGGCTGTTGCGGAGGAGCGAACGGCAACCGAAAAATCCTCTCCTTCCCCCGCGCTCATCAACGCGTACGCGCTCGCAATTGCCTGTTCCAATGCGTCGGGCAAGGGCGTCTGGGCAATCCATGCTCGTATCTCTTTACCAGCACTAGATAGCGCGGTAACGTCGGTAATGTCTAAATCTTCGAGCCGTGTGCGGATCCGATCCCCAAGTTTGTCGTGAGCGAGAAACTCACGAAACGCGTCGACGGTTGTGGCGAACCCGCCCGGTACGCTCACTCCCGCGGCACTCAAGTGCTGGATCATTTCCCCGAGCGACGCGTTTTTGCCGCCAACTCGATCAATATCGGACATACCGATTTGGTCCAAAGAAACGATATAATCCGCCATTCTTTTCCCTACAATCTAGATCAACCGTGATTGAATCGGCGCGACATTGCACCCAGGTAGCGGGGATTCTGGGGAGGTCCCCACGAATTGTCAAAATAAAAACGGTCGGCAAGATGCATGATCTGCAGGTAACCGAACCACCGCGACCATTGGTCACGGGAGGCCATGATAAATTTCGAAGACGGTTGACTTTTGTGATTGCCTCCGACAAATACTTAATCACCAGCTATGAGACATAACCGCAAAAATGACGCGCGCTGCAATCCGAGGATTCGATGATACGCCGGGTATTCTACGTATCCGATCGGACCGGCATCACGGCCGAAACACTTGGTCGTAGCTTACTTACACAATTTCCTGATACGGAGTTTCGCATCACGCATGTGCCGTTCGTTATAAATCAAGTCGCGGCAGAACAAGCCGCCGCTACGATTCGCGGCGCCCGCGAACAGGACGGCTTGGCGCCCTTGGTATTCAGCACACTGACCGATCCGGCGACGCAATTTATTATCGCTTCGTGCAATGAATATGTATTCGATCTTTTCGGTACATTTATTGAACCGCTAGAAGATGCGCTCGGCACCGAGTCGTCCCATACGGCCGGGCGCATGCATGGCATCGGAAATGTCGGCGATTACGAACGCCGCCTCAACGCGCTAAACTTTACGCTGAGTCACGACGATGGTCTCAGTACACGGGATATTGACGGTTCGGATGTAGTGTTGGTTGGCGTTTCGCGTTGCGGGAAGACCCCAACGTGCCTGTATTTAGCAATGCACTATTCTCTACCTGTGGCAAACTATCCCCTGACTGACGACGACTTCGGACAAACTGGGCTACCAGAAATACTTAAAAGTTGCCGCGACAAATTGTACGGGCTGACCATCGTCCCAGAACAACTTAGCCGTATCCGTCGGGAACGCAGGCCGGACGGGAACTATTCAAAGCTAGCCCAATGCCGTTCCGAAGTCGCGCAAGCGGAGGCCTTATTCCATCACGAAGGGATTCCGTTTCTCGATACGACGACCATTTCGATTGAAGAGATTGCAGCAACAATTGTCCGCGATATGGAACTTCACTAATGCATCATTCGAGCAACGCGGGACGTTTTATTCGTTCAATATTCAAACCACAAGAAATAGGCCTAATGGATATACCGTCAAGGTTCACCATTCCGAAATCAACTTTAATTTGGAGCGACCAACAATGAAACTTTTGCTGCCCGTCACGATTTTCCGGCTGTTCCTATGGGTTGCCTTAACGACCACCGCTACGTCCGCGCAAGCAGTTGGTTCAAAACTTCAAGAATTTGAATACGCGATTATTTCCACTGTGATAAAACATGGCCTTAGTGGAGGTGCTGGAAAAATCGTTATTGATGAATCAACAACCGGCGAATCGGTCGATATCGCGGATCCGGAGAAAACGATTGAAGAATTTGCCAAGGAGCTTGGTACAACGCCGCCGGCGCTGCGTGAGTGGTCGCTAATTAATCGCGACCGCTACCGTTTACAACAGCAGTTGAAGCTCGAAGAGCCATACCATCTGCTAGCGAATGACGAGCGTTTGCAAATTTTCAACAGCGACGACCCAGAAGTTAATTGGCAGCAATTTCGAGCGCGCTTTCCGGATGCGCCTGGCATTATCCGGGTGTCACGCCCAAGCACCGACGCCACTGCGAACGCTGCGCTTCTATACCTGGAATTCGAGTGTGGTGCTAAATGTGGTTCTGGCAGGCTGATCAATCTGGTTCAAACATTGCCGGACCAATGGCAGGTGACGTCCGGTTCACTGGTATGGATCACCGCACCCGAATAACAGGTGCACGATATTGATCACACCTATGATCATCATATCTTTGATCGAACGAGCCCGCACTGGTACTGATTCAGTATATGAAGTGGTCGCACACCGCCTGGGTTAAGTAAACGCGATGCGCAACAATTTTTTCTCCTACACCCCGAACAACTAAGCGGTACCCATAAGTTGTGACCAACACGTGTTATTCAGCCGTGATTTTCGATCTAGACGGTACGTTGATCGATTCCGAACCCGTATTTCAGGCAGTAGCGAAACTTGCCGCCGAAGATTTCGATCAATGCTTCACCGATGAGCTGTATATAGACTTAATCGGCCTTCCGGGGATCGAAGTTGAAAAGGGGATCCTCAATGCATTTGGGCAAAACTTTCCATTAGATGCATTTCGCCAGCGCTTTGCGGCGTACTGGGAGGAACACGTAGAAGCACACGGGATTGAAGTAAAACCCGGTGTTTTCGAATTGATTGAGCGGCTCGACGATCTGGCGGTACCGTATGCAGTCGCGACATCGACTCCGCACGAAAGGGCGGTAAAATCGTTGCAGCTCGCGAGTCTTGGTGACCGATTCGAATTCCTAATTGGTGGTGATGAGATCGATAACGGCAAACCCGCACCAGACATTTTCCTCCGAGCTGCGACACTCATCGCCGCGGAAGCAACCCATTGCATCGCGGTCGAAGATTCTAAAGTCGGGGTTCGTGCAGCAGCGGCGGCGAGCATGTATACGATCATGGTGCCAGACCTAAAACTACCCGACGCGCAAACGCGGGACCTAGCCTCCGAGATCCAGCCGTCTATGGCGGCAGCAATGGAACGGATCCTAAGCCTATTGAGTAATTGAACCGGCGCGTCATATTGGGGTCGTATGATGCGATAAGGTAGGATAACTTGACGACTTAAATGGTATAGCTCAATTCGGGGCGAACATTACGGTCGGTCTTTTGCTTTAGGAGAATTCTTATGGCTAATGTTGCAGTACATTATTCCGCTGTATTGGTTAGCGCCCTCATTTCCATTAGCAGCGTACAAGCAGGCGATTCACTCGAAGAAGCGGCCGATTTGGCTGAGGTTTTCGTATATGGGCAGCAATCGAAAAATGAAGCGGTGTTGCGGGAAATTACCGATCCCGATCAATACGAGGCGATGCAAAAGATCCGTGCGGAGGACAAAGGTAGTTCAAACGAAAACGTACGTGTTGACGATGTTGAATTTACAGAAATAGATGGCGACCGGGCGACGGCAAGAGCAACCTATTCAAGAATTCATGGTAAAGAAAAAAAACAGACTGAAGTCCACCTACAACGCATCGGAGGTGAATGGCGAGTAACCACGCCCGCACCTACTGAGAGCGAATGAAGGGTAGCTTTGGGCTTTTCGCGAACGGCATATTCTTTTACTTTTGCCTCGTATCTACCGGATGTGGTGAGTTAGGTGGCGACACACCTCGGACAGCATGGGAACGGTATATGGAATCGTTCGCGGCGCGCGATTACGGTGCTCTTTGGGACAGTATGTCAGAGGGATCACGCCAGGACACAATCCGCGTACTAACGCATGTGCAGCGCGATTCCAAATATCGCGAGACGATGCAGCACAAATTCAAAATCCCGGCGCAGACTCTGGCGAATATGCAACCGCGGGATTTTTTTATCGCGATCATGAATGGCGCGGACCGCGCGCTGCCGGAGGTAGTAAAGATACGGGCGGAGCAGTTTAAGTCTACACGTTTCGTGCGCGAGCAGATTCAAGAAGACCGCGCGATGGTGTATTGGGAAGTCGGCAGCGGCGGAGACCAGGAAAGCATGGCATTCGTATTAGAAAATGGTGGATGGAAGCCTGTGATTCGACGCTAGCGCGCGTCGAGTATACGGGTTTGTTGACGTTTCAACTACGCCACTGTTAAGTCTGCAGAAGCACTAATCAAGGCCTTGGCTAAAAAACGACTAGAAATTTGATGCCAGTTAATAATCGAATTGATGCGACGCTGACCGATATCACATCCCTGAATTACGATGCTATCGTTAACGCAGCAAATAATTCGCTACTTGGCGGCGGCGGTGTCGATGGTGCCATACACAAAGCCGCCGGTCCGGCGTTACTACGGGCCTGCAAAAAACTCGGTGGATGCGAAACAGGGGCCGCCAAAATAACACTCGGGTATAAACTCCGTGCAAAATACGTCATTCATACCGTGGGTCCAGTATGGCGCGACGGAGGCGCCGGCGAAGCAAAACTACTGGCACAGTGCTACACAGGGGCATTTGCCCTAGCGCACGAAAACCAAGTTAGAACGATTGCGTTCCCAGCAATAAGTTGCGGGGTGTATGGTTTCCCCGTCGAACCCGCAGCGAGGATCGCTATCACCGAAACAGTAGCGTATCTAGAGAATTATCCGCAACTCGATCACGTATTGTTTGCATGCTTCAATGATGAAATATTACACGCTTACACAAACGAAATAAGTAAGCTAAATAAATTCAACCCAGACCCCTCTAGGCCTTAACGACACGATGGCAAGAACAGCAAAACCACGATTTACCCGAAATGTTCTTGCGATGGTCTACGATTTCGACGGCACACTGACGCCGCAACCGATGCAGGAATATACGGTGTTACCAGAGCTAGGGATCACTGGCGAGGCATTTTGGAACGAAGTCAACGATGAGGTTGCCCGCACCGGCGGAGACAGTATTCTTACTTATATGCGGTTGTTGGTCGAGAAAATCGACCATAATAAAAAGCACCTCAGTCGTGAAGCCCTGCGCAAACTGGCTGCGAATATTAAATACTATCCGGGCGTTGATTCCTGGTTCGATCGAATAAATAAATACGTCGAAGAAAAGTCCGCCGGCCGCGTAGTTGTCAGGCATTACATAATTTCAGCTGGCTTGAACGAGATTCTTGAAGGCGTGAGCATTAAATCGAAGTTTGAGCGGATCTATGCTTCGGAATATTTCTTTAACCACCACGAAGCAGCATGCTTTCCGACTATTGTGATTAACGATACGACGAAAACGCAGTACCTGTTCAGGATCAATAAAGGGCGCGAAGAAGCTGGCGATTCAATTAATGAATATATGCCCGAAGGAGACCGACCGATTCCGTTCGACAATATGCTTTACATCGGCGATGGATTGACCGATGTACCATGCATGACCGTGGTGAAAAACTATGGCGGCTTTGCGGTCGCCGTACACAACCCAAATAATCACGCTTCCATATCTGTGTGCCGGGACTTGGCAGACGCAAACAGAATAGACTACTTCGCTCCCGCAGATTACAACAAAGGCCGAAAGCTCGAAAAACGCGTACACACTATTATTGACATCATCGTTGCCAAAATATTATTTGAGCATGAAAAATTTAAGTTCCAACAAGAATACTTGGATTAAATGAAACATCGATATGAACGGGGCCCCACTGGGACTGGGGACATAGCTTATACGCTGCGCGCCATCGCGATTGGATCGCTCGTCGCGTTACTAGCCGCGTGTAGTACACCATCGTTTATCAGTAAGCCATCGTTCATTAAAAGGGCTCCTAAATCAGAAGCACCTCGCGTTACGGCGGCTATAGACTTACAAGTTACCCCACGTGAGTTACTTACGGCTCGCTTGATAAATCCGCCCGCGGATGAAAAAACGCCGCGAATAACGGTGGGTAAGCTGATCGAATTCGCCGATCGGTATTTATCTTGCGATTGTTCTGGATCGCGTTTTGTTAAGTCGTGGGAACGGCTACCAGGCCGTTATCGCTTAACAACGAACTCAGAATTTGTTCGCCCGCTTGAATTCTCATGTGTCAGTGAAGGAGAGCTAACGAATTGTTACTTGTCCGAAATTGATCGCGGCGAGCATGTTGAAGACCTTGAGAAACGGTTCGTGCCCGGGGCACAATTTATCCAATTTATGTACGAAAATGGACTCCAATGCGACCGTGAAGGACCGTGCCCAGCGGAAACGCCGTCACCCTGAGTGCGCCTACGTGCCAGCGCCGCTCGTTACAGGGTCTGTAGTCTGGAAGTGGTCACGTCTTGATCAAGTTTTCGCCCCGGTACGCCGATATGGATTGCTCCAAGGCCGATATGGATTGCTCCAAGGCCGATATAAAAATACTCCAGACGTACGGCATTGCGAATTGCCGACGCATTGCCAGCCGGAGATCCGCTAAACTACCAGTGGCGATGGACGCGTTGGCAAAATTTCACCACAGCGATTAGAAACCACTATGTCCGGTACATCTGATATTGATCCGCAGGAAACCAACGAATGGCTAGAGGCACTTGAGTCGCTTATCGAAGTCGAGGGGCTCGATCGAACTCACTATTTATTAGAGCGTCTTATCGGTAAGGCGCGGGAATCGGGCGCTTATTTGCCCTATTCTGCAAATACCGCCTACATCAATACGATCCCCGCACATAAGGAACAATACACGCCTGGCGACCCTGCGCTCGAATGGCGCATCCGCTCGATTAATCGCTGGAACGCCATGGCAATGGTGGTTCAAGCCAACCGTAAGAACGCAGAGCTCGGCGGGCATATCGCGAGTTACGCTTCGGCCGCGACCTTGTACGAGGTCGGATACAACCATTTCTGGCATGCGCCAAGCGACGAGCACGGTGGTGATCTCATATTTTTTCAGGGGCACTGCGCTCCTGGCATTTATGCCCGCGCCTATCTACTCGGAATCATCACTGACGAGGACCTCGATAACTTTAGGCAAGACGTTGACGGAAACGGACTTACGTCCTATCCACATCCTTGGCTGATGCCGCGCTTTTGGCAATTCCCGACCGTCTCCATGGGACTTGGTCCAATCATGGCAATTTATCAAGCACGCTTTATGCGCTATCTAGAAAATCGAGGTTTGCGCGACACCCATCGACGCAAGGTCTGGGCATTCATGGGTGACGGCGAAATGGACGAGCCCGAAGCCTTTGGCGCCGCGTCACTCGCGTCGCGGGAAAATCTCGACAACCTCGTGTTCGTTGTGAATTGCAATCTACAGCGGCTCGATGGTCCGGTACGAGGAAACGGGAAGATCATTCAAGAACTCGAATCTGACTTTCGCGGCGCCGGTTGGAACGTCATTAAGGTCATTTGGGGCTCCTACTGGGACCCGCTACTGGCGCGCGATACCTCGGGACTTTTGCGGCAACGGATGGAAGAAGCTGTCGACGGCGAGTACCAAAGCTATAAGGCCTTCAATGGCGCTTATGTGCGCGAGCACTTCTTCGGCAAATATCCGGAACTACTGGCGTTAGTTTCTAATATGAGCGACGAAGATATTTGGCGTTTAAATCGCGGCGGCCACGATCCACACAAGGTTTTCGCCGCCTATACCGCCGCCATTGCGCATGAGGGGCAACCAACAGTCATCCTGTGCAAGACCGTCAAGGGTTATGGCATGGGTGAAGCTGGTGAAGGTAAGAACATAACCCATCAACAAAAAAAGATGGGCGAAGATGCCCTCAAGCACTTCCGCGATCGCTTCAACATACCGATCTCCGACGAAGCGATCGCCGACGCACCGTTTTATAAACCGGCGGAAGATTCACCCGAGATGGTTTACCTGCGTGAACGCACGCGAGCAATGGGCGGATTCCTGCCCCAGCGTCGCGAACGCGCAGACCCAATAACCATTCCCGATATTAGTATTTTCGATAACATGCTGGCCGGCAGCGGCGACCGTGAAATCTCCACTACGATGGCATTCGTTCGCATGCTAACTGCATTAACCAGAGACAAAGAAATTGGATCGCGGATCGTCCCGATCGTGCCGGACGAGGCTAGAACCTTTGGCATGGAAGGCATGTTTCGTCAGCTCGGCATCTATTCGTCGGTGGGACAGCTCTACGAGCCCGTCGATCACGATCAGTTTATGTATTATCGCGAAGATAAGAGTGGCCAGATACTGGAAGAAGGGATCAACGAGGCCGGCGCCATGTGTTCATGGATCGCAGCTGCGACTGCATATAGCAATCACAATCTACAGATGATCCCGTTCTACATCTACTACTCGATGTTCGGATTTCAACGGGTTGGCGACCTCGCCTGGGCAGCCGGAGATATGCAAGCACGAGGATTCTTGCTCGGTGGCACGGCCGGCCGTACAACATTGGCTGGCGAAGGACTCCAACATCAGGATGGTCACAGCCACTTGCTTGCATCGACCATTCCCAATTGCGTGTCCTACGATCCAACTTACGCCTATGAGCTCGCGGTGATCATCCATCACGGCATGGAGCGTATGTTCGGCGATCAAGAAAACGTTTTCTACTACATCTCTGTGATGAACGAGAACTACGAACAACCGCCGCTCCCTGAAGGGGTAAGCGACGGGATCGTCAAAGGAATGTATCTCCTTCATCAGAACGAAGATGCACAGATCCAACTCCTCGGTAGTGGTGCTATTTTGCGTGAGGTAATCGCCGCCGCTGACCTACTCCGCAATGAGTTCGGAATAGCGGCCAATACTTGGAGCGTCACGAGCTTCAATGAGCTACGTCGCGAAGGTTTGGATTGCGAACGTTGGAACATGCTGCATCCGGACAGTACGCCACGTATAAGCTACGTCAGTTCAATGCTTAGTGGGCACGCGGGCCCAGTCGTCGCGGCGTCTGACTACATGAAGGTCTATGCCGATCAAATTCGAGAATTTGTGCCTCAAAGTTTTCGAACGCTAGGTACCGATGGCTTTGGCCGCTCCGACTCTAGAGCGCAGCTACGGCAGTTTTTCGAGGTGAATCGTAATTTCATCTGCCTCGGCGCACTGAAATCGCTAGCCGACGAGGGGACTATCGATAATGCTGTAGTGGCCGAGGCCATTACAAAATTGGGCATCGACCCGGAAAAGTCAAACCCGCGGGTTGCCTGATTGGCACGATCGCTGTGAGAGAGATGCATGAGTATTGAAATTCCAGTCACCGTTCCGGATATCGGCGAATTCGAAGACGTCGACGTGATCGAGATCTTGATTGCGGTCGGTGACGAAGTCCGTGAAGAAGACCCGTTGGTAACGCTCGAAAGCGATAAGGCGGCGATGGACATCCCGGCGCCGGCCGCCGGCAAGATCGCGCAGATAAGTGTCTCCGTGGGAGATAAAGTTTCTGAGGGCTCAATCATCGTCACCATTGTGACCACTGATGATGAAACGACCGGCACGGAAATCAGCTCGCCGACGGTAACTGAGGCCAAAATCGAACCACAGCGGCAAGCGGAGAAGCTAGCGCTTGTGGAAGTTTCCGTCCCAGATATCGGCGATTTCGAAGATGTCGATGTGATCGAAATCCTCGCGCAAGCGGGCGATACAGTCGCACCGGAAGATCCGCTCGTGACACTCGAAAGCGACAAGGCGACAATGGATATCCCGGCTCCCGTCGGTGGCCAACTGGAAAGCATACGAGTCACCGTCGGTGATAAGGTTTCGGAAGGCCACGTGATCGCGACAATCTCGCCCTCTGCAGTTGTCGATTCTGCTGAGCACATACCATCGGCGCCAGTAACGGCCACAGAACCCCCGAGGGCGACCACGTCGGGGACGTCAACTACGGCGCCCGCGAACGATGCAGTTCCGACTAGCACGCCAGCCACGCATGCATCGAAGTCCTACGCCAGCCCCAGTATCAGAAAATTCGCACGTGAACTCGGCGTCGATATTAGTTCGGTAAGCGGTAGCGGGCGCAAAGGCCGTATCGTGAAATCGGATGTACAAGAATTCGTTAAGTCGGTAATAGCTGGTAAGCAGGCCAACGCGTCGACAGGCGGATTTGCATTACCAGAACTCCCAGCCATCGATTTTTCTCAATTTGGTCCGATCGAAACACAGGCCTTGACCAAAATTAAGCGGATCACTGGACAGAATTTACAGAGAAGTTGGATCACCGCTCCACACGTCACTCAATTCGATGAGGCGGATATCACCGACCTCGAAGATTTCAGGAAATCTAAACTGACCGACGCCAAAGAACATAATGTTAAATTGACATTGTTGGCATTCTTGATAAAGGCGGTCGTTGTCGTATTACGTAAGTATCCCGATTTTAACGCCTCGTTGTCGGCCGACGGGGAATCGATCATCCACAAAAATTACTTCCACATTGGCATCGCCGTAAATACACAGCGCGGACTGCTTGTCCCAGTGATCAAAGACGCGGATCAAAAAGGACTCTACGACCTCGCCGGCGAAATCAGCGAGCTCAGTACGAAGGCACGTGATAGAAAACTGACCCCCGCGGATATGCAAGGCGGCTGCTTTACAATTTCGAGTCTTGGCGGCGTCGGCGGTACGGCATTTACACCCATTATTAATATTCCCGAAGTTGCAATACTAGGGGTCTCTCCGTCGGCGATGAAACCCGTATACTTAAACGACGAGTTTGTACCCAGGCTGTTACTGCCCTACGCACTGTCATTCGATCATCGCGTTATAGATGGCGTCGCCGGTGCCCAATTCACGCGTCACCTTGGTGTAGTTTTAAGCGACATTCGCCAAATCTTATTGTAATAACTTGGTGCTAGTACCCGCACGATGGCCCTGCAGCCCCCAGAACCGACCGCGCGATTCTCCATTTGCCTAATAGAAGACACGAGCAAGCGCCTGTTATTCGTGAAGCGCTCGCCCGACGATTCGATCGGCGCTGGGAAATGGGGTTTTCCTGCAGGCCATATTGAGAGAGGCGAGTCTCCCATTGAGTGCGCCAAAAGAGAGATGGATGAGGAGATCGGGCCGGAACATGAAATTGAACAGCTCAATATGCTGGGGCCGGTCAGAGATACGTTCTACGGTGGAAAATTCGAAATCCACCTATTTCACTTTTATTGGGCTGCGGGCACGGTTGAACTCAACGATGAACACACGGAGTTTGCCTGGGTGGCCGCGAATGAATTCAAGAACCTGGACGTAATGCTGGGGGTGGAGGAAGACATTGTGTTGCTCGGCATCTGGCCCGCGAACATGTTCAACCCGTCGAGACTTCCGCCTCGACTCATTGTAAGTTAGACCAATCACGGTGGATCCCCAGACTGTAGAACTGCACTACCACCAATTCGGTTCAGGTCCGCCCATCGTCATTCTGCACGGTTTGTTCGGGTCCTCGCGAAATTGGCAATCGGTAGCCCGCAATCTCGCTAACAACTTTCTCGTCGTCACCGTCGACTTGCGCAATCACGGTACCTCCCCTCATGCAACACAAATGGGCTACGCTGCAATGGCTCAGGATGTCTCCAGGCTATTGCAAAAACTCGACCTTGCAGAAGTGACCTTGATCGGCCATAGCATGGGCGGGAAAGTGGCTATGACCTTGGCGTTGACCAACCCGGATCGAATCTCTCAACTCGTCATCGTCGATATTGGTCCGGAGGCTTACGAAAACGATTACAACGACCTACTCGGTGCAATGTCTGGGTTGGATTTGGACCAAATTACCCGGCGTTCAGATGCACAAATACAACTTAAGGCGGCGATCCCCAATAACGAAATCCGCTCGTTTATATTGCAAAACCTAAGCTTTAATGGCGCTGCATCACCACACTGGCGGATCAACCTCCCAGCTATTCGTGAAGCGATCGATAATATCGTCGATGCGATACCTATACCTAGCGATAGCGCCGTACCGTTTAACGCACCTGCGCATTTTATTCGTGGGGAGAATTCGGATCGGATCGGTGAGCGCAGTTCATCACCCATTAGTAGGTTATTCCCTAACTGGGACCTGGTCACGATAGCTAATGCTGGCCACTGGCCGCACGCAGAAAACCCGGTGGAGTTTCTTACCAAACTACGTCAGCTACTCGACCGATAAGGGACAACGACGCGAGACGGGTGCACCGTAAAGTAAAGACAAGAGTCGCTCCGAGTTTGATGTCTATACGCGAACCCTTACTGAACGGGTGAACCTAGACGGTGGGATTCGACGCAGGCACAATGCGTCCTGGTTGCCAGCGTCTCAAAAATTCAAATGATCAAAAAATCAATCAACAAGGTCGTGCTCGCCTATTCTGGCGGCCTAGACACATCCGTCATATTAAAATGGTTGCAAGAAACCTATGACTGCGAAGTCGTCACCTTCACGGCGGATATCGGACAAGGTGAAGAGCTCGAGCCAGCCCGCGCCAAAGCGGAGCAGATGGCGATAAAGGAAATTTATATTGACGATCTTACGGATGAATTTGTTAGCGATTTCGTATTCCCTATGTTTCGCGCGAACGCGATCTACGAAGGCGAATATCTTTTAGGCACATCGATCGCACGCCCGTTGATCGCGAAACGATTGATCGAGATCGCGCGCGAGACCAACGCCGATGCAATATCCCATGGCGCCACTGGAAAGGGCAACGACCAAGTTCGCTTTGAAATCGGTGCGTACGCGCTAGAGCCGAATATCAAGGTGATCGCCCCGTGGCGCGAATGGGATTTGAATTCGCGCGAAAAACTATTGGCATATGCTGAGCGGCATGCGATCCCAATCGAATACCAAGCCGGAAAGAAATCACCCTACTCCATGGACGCGAACCTGCTGCACATATCCTATGAAGGCGGCGTATTAGAAGATCCATGGGAGTCACCGGAGCGCTCAATGTGGCGCTGGACGGTTGCCCCTGAAGACGCCCCGGACGCAGCTCATGTCATCGAGCTGGGGTATGTTGCTGGTGATATTAAAACGATCAACGGTAAAGATCTGTCTCCGGCTCAGGTTTTGACGGAGCTTAATCGGATCGGGGGTGAACACGGCATTGGGCGCCTAGATATCGTCGAGAATCGTTACGTCGGGATGAAGTCTCGCGGTTGCTACGAAACGCCCGGTGGCACGATCATGCTCAAAGCGCATCGTGCAATTGAATCGCTCACGCTCGACCGTGAAGTTGCCCATTTAAAGGACGAAATTATGCCCCGCTATGCTAGCTTGGTGTACAACGGCTATTGGTGGAGTCCTGAACGTGAGCTTCTGCAAACAATGATTGACGATTCGCAGAAACGCGTAAACGGTACCGTGCGAATATCGTTGTATAAAGGGAATGTTACGGTTCTTGGACGTCGCTCAGCCGACGACAGCTTGTTTGATGCCGCCTTAGCTACGTTCGAAGACGACGCAGGCTCATACCGACAAGCGGACGCGGAAGGATTCATAAAGCTAAACGCGCTTCGACTGCGGGTTGGTGCGCGGCGCGGAACCAGATCGTAGGCATACTGGCGCTATCACCTCATTAGTAAGCAATGGAATAAGCAACGGCCTACCCTGGTGCCTCCGGTGTCCAGATCCAATGTTTGACAATCGTCGTTCGAATTTGTGATGTCGGTCACGATCGGCAAACATCCGGTGTGATCGACGTCACATCGACCTGCAAGCTAATCCCTCGAATAACATTTAGTCTTTCCCTCACTAAGGGGACTGGCTAATGAACACCATCGTAGTGGCAATCGGCGTCCTTGATTTGACCGACGGCGCCTAACCTCCAATCTCGTGTATTACGACACCAAAATGGAAAATTCAGCGACTCATCTCACCCGGCCCCTCGGCGATCATATTGGCGTGGACGATATAGCGACGCCGCCCTCTTCCCTAATTAGCGATACCTATATCCGACATGCGAGCTTATGGTGGTGTTCGATCAATGCGATTGCCGCTCTCGCCTGTTCAATTCTGGTTTGGGACCACGCGCCGCGTTCCGTTACGGTGGCGTGGCTGTTGCTCGTATCCTTAAACGCAGGCTTATACATTCTAATAGCCCGTAAATTCGCGTACGGATTTCTACATATCGATCCGAACGCAAGCTACACGCACATCGCGATGGCGTTAATATTCGCCGCTATTTGGGGAGCATGCGGGATCGTTTTCGCTCCCATGCTTTCACATGCGGTGCTCGTGGTAGTCATCGCGATAAATTTGATCATAGCGACTGCAGCAATTCCAGTTTTTGCGGTGCATCGCGGCGCTTACCTGGTGTTCGCATCCCTATTCGCGATCTTAGCCGCGATCGGATTTGGTCGAAACTCGCATCTTAGTTACGTCGAGCTATATGCTGCGTCGGCGCTCGTCATGGCACTATTGCTGGCATCAGTTTGCACGAAATATATACGGTACATCGTAGACACCTTGACGAGTTTTATAGGCATCGGCGGGGCCGATAACCAGACCAGTTCCGGCGACCTATCGCGAGTGTTCGAGCAGCGAATTAGAGCTCTGAAACGTTTTGCTCGTGAACACAGCCGCGCGTGCGCCACCTTAGACGCGATTGGGGACGCAATCATTACAACCAACGACCGAAACTTAGTTGACTACATGAATCCAGTCGCCGAAGTGCTAACCGGCGTTCTATTTCGTGATGCCCACGGCCAAAATATAGAAGACGTCGTAACGATGACTTCGCTCGGTGGTGAAAATTTACTACGCGGGCTCGTTGAGCAAACTCGAACCGAAGCGCGCGTACAAAGCAACGGCGACCGCACAGTCTTAAAACGGTGCGATGGCGTTGAATACGAAGTCGAATTTCAACTTTCGGCAATAAAAAACGACCGTGGTGTATCTACAGGAACGACATGCCTTATTCGAGATATAACAACCAAAAGAAACCTGATTAAGAACGTTGCCTGGCGTTCAACCCACGATCCTCTAACCAATCTTATAAATCGCACAGAGTTTGAAGACAGAATCAAGAAACTGCTGTCTGCCAATATAGATTCGGATCAAAAACGACACGCGCTGTGCTTCATCGACTTCGACCAGTTTAAATTCATCAATGAAACACACGGTGTGGAAGCTGGGAACCATGTGTTGAAGTCAATTGCGATCGAACTCAAGCAAAAAATTCGCGGGGCCGACACGCTCGCCAGAATCGGTGAGGATAAATTCGGCGTACTGCTATACGCATGTCCACTAGATAAAGCGCGGTTAATTGCCGAGGGGCTCCGACGTATCGTCGAAGATTTTCAGACTGATTGGCACGGTAACGATCTTTCTATTAGCGTCAGCATCGGCGTTGTAGGGATAAATCCTGCGGAAGACGGCCTCACCGATGTCCTTAGTAATGCTGAGGCAGCGTGCGATTGCGCGAAGAAGGACAGCGGAAACAGGGTACACACCTTCGGTCAAGGTGAGGAATCACAACAGCACTACAGCGAAAGTATCGAGCATGTGCGCCAAGTACAGTCGGCGATACAGACCGGTCATTTTGAACTCTATTTTCAGCATATTCACCCGATTAGAGGCGAAGATCATCATCCGCGGACCTGTGAAGTGCTACTTCGTATGCAAGACAGTAGCGGTGAAATTCTTTCTCCTCGCGATTTCCTCTTGACCGCCGAACGCTATCAATTGATGCCCGATATTGACCGTTGGGTTACCAAGGCTGCGATAGACGCATTGCGACTAAATCATCCGGCACTGAATGAAATGGAGACCGTTTGCATCAACATCTCTGGGCAGTCGATAAACGACGATAGGTTTCTTGAGTATATTGTTAATCTGCTGGACGATGAATTCGATAATCAGCGTATATGTTTTGATATTTCCGAAGCTAGCCTGATTTCCAGCGTCGATCGCGCGCAATTTTTTATTGCCACGTTGAAGGAACTGGGTTGTCGAATTGCGCTCGATGATTTCTGTCTCGGCACCAGCTCATTTGAACTATTAAAACGGCTGCAGGTTGATTATTTGAAGATCAACGCCAATTTTGTCCGCAACATGGCCTACAATTCCGTGGACTACGAAATCGTGCTCGCACTCAGCAGAATAGCCAAGACCTTACGCGTTAAAACAATCGCTGAAGGTGTAACTACGCTCGCAACCAAAGACTCGCTGTTGGGAATGGGCGTCGACTACGTGCAGGGTTTACTGATTGACCAGCCGCGTCCAGTACTAAGTGGCACTGGAATCACGCACTAGGGTGACTCGGATCTTGGGGCGTTGATTGGTCGGAATTCGACCAGCCTAATGTCACCCAATCCGAGTAGCTCGCCACCGAGATGAGTGCTGTAGTAACACTGACACTATTGGTATTTGCACGAATAGTGTAAATAACGCGACCCCATAAGCAATCGCCTGAACCGTAAACCACGCCTCTAGCTCTAACGGCAAAGATAGAGCCAGTGCTAAGGTCACGACACCGCGCGCGCCGCCGGCGGCGATTAGCATTTGCTCCGATAGCACGAACGGTTGCTCTGTCCGCTTAACGTAATTCCAAAACGATACTGTAATAAATACTGCGATGGTTCTCGCGCACAACGCGCCCACGATCCCGATCAGCATGGCAAGCCATTGGTCACGTAACAAGATCCAGGTAATTGTCGCGCCCGCAATTAAAAATACCGAGATCTCGGCAGCCAGGCTGAGAATTCGCCAACTGGGAGCCGCGACGGTCCTTCCTGTTCGCGATTTGTCCGCCACTACCAGGCCACAGGCAAGCACCGCAACGACACCTGAGAGCCCAAACCAATATTCGCAAATGATGAAAACAGTGTACGCCACCGCAACGGATATTAGCGCTTCGGCGTCCACGTTATTGACATATCCATTAAGCCATCTAACTGCAATGCCGACCGCGAGACCTAAGCCGAGGCCGCCGGTTAAAACAAAGAACAGCATTCCTGCTATCTGCCCTGCCGATGGCACTGACTGTTGCATCAATGCTAGTCCAAGTAGCAGCGAGTACATCACAATTGCCGTTGCATCGTTGAATAGACTTTCACCTTCCAAAATCATGGCGACCCGCTGTGCTCCGGGTAGCTGCTTTAAAAGGCCAACGACAGCGGTAGGATCGGTTGGCGAGACGATGGCGCCCGTGAGTAGGGCAACTAAGAGCGGGAACCCGACGGGGTGATCAATCATCCAAAAGAAAAGAACGCCGGCACCGACCGCACTTAGAATCGATGCGGGGATTGCAAGTAGCAAGATCAAACTAAACAAGCCGCGAAGCGCTTTCACGTCAACCCGGTGTGCTGCTTCGAAAATCAGTAGCGGGATCAACAAATAAAATACGATACCGCTGAAATGATGCCAACGTAGCCCGGTATCGATACCAAGGGCGATTACCAGCTCAGACCCAATGAATCCGATAAGCACCAGTAGCACACAGTGCGGCACGCCTAGTTTTCGCGAGATCGGTAACAGCGCCGCGCCAACGATAAGCGCGACCGAGACCAGAACGACGGTTTCCGGCAGTGACATCTTCTACGCCAAATATAGTCGCACTACACTAAAGTCGAGCCGTAGCCGCCCGGCTCGAAGGGTTTACTGTTGCTGGGGATCGGGTAGCCCGTATTTTCTACGGATCCAATAATCAACACTAAAGTATCGGCCGCCACCTAGAAAGAACAGTGCAGCCAGCATAATGAAGTACGTCGCAGCCCACTCGATTCCGTTATTCGATATCACAAAATTGCCGTTCGCGGTAAGCCACTTATAGTTGCCATGTTTCTTAAGCAGACTTTTGGCTGCGCTTAGGCGTTCAATCGCGCCCTCAGCATTTTCAGATGCGTAGGGACTTTTCAGATCGTGAACCGCCTGCCAACCGTGGTCCCAGTGAACGGTAGTCATGGCGACGACCATGGTTATCATCAGCGGCACACAGATCCAACGAACGGCAACGCCTAAAGCCAAACAAATTGCGCCGACGTATTCGGCCGCCCATGCAAGTATTGCCATCAACATTGGGGCCGGCAAACCGAGTCCCCAATCGGGATTTCCAAACCAGTCAGCAATGTCCTTGAGACCTACAGTCGGGTCCAATGTCCCGTTTTCAGCGAACGGATCCCATTTGTTGCTTCCCGCCACGAAAAATACCGGTACTAAATATAGACGCAGCAGCACTGGGCCGATGAAATCGAACACGACACGGACTCTATCGAATAAATTTTGGCACCAAATTAGTATGCTCATCGCATCGCTCCTCAATCGGACATGATTAATTCGTACGAATTAAGATTAGGTAATGGGTCAACACGCGACCTCACGGGGCGTTTGATCGGGATACAGTTCATTCAGCGGGATCGATTTTCCGTTGTCAGCGACAATCCGGGCATGAAATCGCTTTAGCCGGCGAGGTTCAGGCACGCCGCAGGAATGCGCGATAATGCCCACTTCGTGGTTCAAATTCTTGCAGTAGCTGGCGACTCGAACTGCTTTGTCTTCCGGTACTAGTCCGCGTTGCAGTTTCACGTCATGCGTCGTGATACCCGTCGGGCAAGTATTACGATTACATTGCAACGCTTGAATGCAGCCCAATGCAAACATAAACCCACGGGCAGAAACAACGAAGTCGGCGCCGACACATAGCGCCCAGGCAACATCCGCCGGGGTTACTAACTTACCTGATGCGATTACTTTAATTCGATCCCGCAAACCATGTCTGACCAAGCTATCAACCAATAGCGGTAGACTCTCCCGCAAAGGCAACCCCATGTCATCGATTAGCGGCAGCGGTGCGGCGCCAGTTCCCCCGTCAGCGCTGTCAACGGTAATAAAGTCCGGTGCGCAATCAATACCCCGACGGTGAACTTCTTCAAATACCTCGTCGAGCCAACCATAGGCCCCGATGACACATTTAAAACCAGTCGGTTTCCCGGTTACATTGCGCACATGATTGACCATATCCAGCAGGTCTTCATTGCAATTGATGTCCGGATGGCGATTGGGACTGATAGCATCCTCGCCGACTCGGATATTGCGGATCCGAGCGATTTCTTCACTGACCTTAGCCCCGGGCAGGATCCCGCCCTTTCCCGGTTTCGCACCCTGGCTCAGTTTAATTTCAAACATTCGAACCTGTTCAAAGGCCGCGACGTCGCGCAGTTTATCGTCACTTAATTTGCCGTCGAGGTCGCGCACACCGTTTTTCGCGGTTCCGATCTGAAATACGATGTCGCCGCCACCCTCGAGATGATAGTCGGATAGACCACCTTCCCCGGTGTTCATCCAACACCCGGCAATTTGAGCGCCGTTTGATAACGCCAGAACTGCGGGCCGTGATATGGCGCCGTAGCTCATCCCAGAAATATTAACTAATGAGTCCGTTCGGTACGGCTTTGCGCAAGTCGGCCCGATCGTCATTGGCTCTGGCTCAACCGCATCTTCACTCAGTGTCGGGTAGGGGCAGTTTACGAAAATAACCGAACCGTTGACCCGAAGATCTCGGGTCGATCCGAATGCGGTCGTGTTGTCCACATTTTTTGCCGCGCGGTAACACCAACTCCGCTGTGCTCGATTAAACGGTAACTCTTCGCGATCCATTGCGAAAAAATATTGACGAAAAAATTCGCCAATATGTTCGAATAGATAACGAAAACGCCCGATCACCGGATAGTTACGGCGCACCGCGTGCGCGGTCTGGTTTCGATCGATAACGTAGATTATGGCGACAGCGATAATACCGAGGCCACAGCCAAAGACGAATACCGCTGCAAGTACCTCAAGCGTCGATAAAAGAAACGCAGAGACGTGGCCAACCTCCATCCCGTCACCTCCAAAAGTTGTAGGGTCCCGCGGCGCCTATTATGCACCGATGCAACGAGCTGTGTGCGGGGCTTAGATTGTCGCAAACGGTGCCGAATTTAGACTTCGCGCGCGCCTAAAAGTACCTCGCGTTGGCACAGCTCGCTCATGATTTCCGCGCCACCTGAGATAACGACCTCGGGATCCGGATGCGACATTTCTTCAGAAATTTGAAGAAGTAGGGAGCGTCCCGCCGTGTCGGGGTTTTGCATTATTAAGTCGATGAGACGCGCTGTGATTGGATTCAACTGCATGAATCCTACCTCGTCGTCCCGGTCACGATAGACCACCAAATAGGTCGATTCATCACCAGGCTCTCGCGGCTGGAAGCTAGGACTAATGCGATGCACCGGAAATTGATAAGAATGCGCTCGCACAATCGGATTCAGGACAGGGATGCCGGTTAGACAATTCGCATTTTCGTCCACCAATACGGCATCGATTTCACGCGTATCCAGTGAAGCCTCGAGTTCCAACCATTCGTAATGCGCCAACTCCTGCATAAATGGTGGGCCATCGTGTGGGTCTCGTTCTTCCGCGAGGTAATGCAGAAATTCTTGTGGAAGCTTTGGAAATAACGGGGTTCGCGCACGATGTTGGGCAAAGTAGTGGCGCACCATCGCGTGCCATTCCGGATCTGCGGTGATGCTACGCAATACCGGAAAACTATTGGCGAGAAATCCTTCGATATTGCGGTACAGGAGATCTCGATAGATCTCTAGGCGGCGATCTTCAATCCCGCCCGGTGCCGGGCTATTGTCGGGGTCACGAATGTGGGCGGTAAATTCGAGCTGCAGCGCACGAAAATCCGTACTCGGTTCAGCCATGGCTGACGGCATCGGATGAGCCCGAATCATTGCGATAGCGCTCTTGCGTCTCGCCGATACGTGCCACTTCTGCTACAAGTTCTGCGATAGGAGGTATGTTGAAGTCGCGTTCGAGTAGCGTAGGGAACACACCAAAGTGCGCATACGCGAGCTCGAGTAGATCCCAGACTTTGTCAATCACATCGGCGCCGTGCGTATCGACCCTGAGGTCGTCTGCTTCATCGTAATGACCGGCGATATGGCCGTAGGCAATTCGGTCCGCCGGTAGCGCTTGCATATACGTCACTGGGTCATATTTGTGATTAATACTATTAACGTAGATATTGTTTATGTCGATCAAAAGGTCGCAGTCTGCCTCGATCAAAACCGCGTTGATGAATTCAATTTCGCTCATTTCCGCGCCAGGTGCGCAGTAATATGAGACATTTTCGATTGCAATACGTCGCTCAAGGATTTGTTGCGTGCGTCGGATCCTTGCCGAAACATATTTCACGGCCGCTTCGGTAAACGGAATCGGCATTAAGTCGTACAAGTGGCCGTCGTCGGCACAATAGCTTAGATGTTCGCTATAGCATCGGATTTGGTGACTATCTAGAAACTGCTTGATGCGACGCACGAACGGTTCGTCCAATGCGGCCGGGCCACCGAGGTTCAAGGATAATCCATGGCACACAAACGGCATGACTTCTGAGATCTGACGAAATCGGCGGCCAAATTGGCCGCCAACATCGATCCAGTTCTCCGGTGCGACTTCCATGAAGTCGACCCCATCAAGCGACCGGGCCTGCAACTTCCGTAAAAACGATCGCCGCAGTCCCAGCCCTTTCCCCGTTACTGGATATTGGTCAGGCATTTACCTTGCGGTTACTTGTCACCGCCGCATTTGCCTTCACCGCATTTGCCTTCGCCTTCGGCTTTGTCACCGCCGCATTTGCCTTCACCGCATTTGCCTTCGCCTTCGGCTTTATCACCGCCGCATTTGCCTTCACCGCATTTGCCTTCGCCTTCGGCTTTGTCGCCGCCGCATTTGCCTTCACCGCATTTGCCTTCAGTGTCACCCGCCACCATGTAGCCGGAATCGAATGAAGTCACTGAGAACGGGTTCTCGGCCGCATTTGCCAGTGGCGAAGCCGCGAGCGTTACCGCAAAAGTCGTTCCCAAGGCAGCCGCAACCGGCTTCAATCTCATGTTCTTGGCCATTAAATCAATCTCCTTACCAGATTATGTAAACAAAATGTCCTCATTGACTTGCGAAGACATCAATTATGGTGCCCTGGAGCACTTCCCCTGAATAGATTAGGTGGGCATATCTAGAGCCACAAACATAGACCGCGCTTTGTACCATCTGGTTCCACAAATGGAGAGAATCCGGCCACTACTACCTTAATCCGCCTGTCTCGGGCGCATATGGGGGAACAATAATACGTCTCGTATCGAAGCGGAGTCCGTCAATAGCATCACAAATCGGTCAATACCGATCCCCTCGCCGGCCGTCGGCGGCATGCCATGTTCCAAGGCCTGAATATAGTCCGCATCGTAATGCATCGCCTCATCGTCACCCGCGGCCATTGCTTCGGCTTGTGCCCTGAAGCGCTCGGCTTGGTCATCAGGGTCATTAAGTTCCGAAAAGCCATTGGCAATTTCCCGTCCGGCGGCAATTAACTCGAAACGATCAGTGACAAAACTATCGCTATCGTTACGCCGCGCTAGGGGCGACACCTCAGCTGGATAGGCTGTAATAAAAGTCGGCTGCACTAGGCGTGATTCGACGGTTTTTTCAAAAATCTCCGTTTGCACCTTTCCAAGGCCGTACTCATTATCGATCGAAACACCAAGCCGCGTTGCAACATCGCGGGCCCGCTCCAAATCATCGAGATCGCTAGCCACCACGCCATCATTCAGTTCGACAATTGACTGTTTCAAGGTCATCGTTGCGAAAGGGCTTGAAAAATCCAGGGTGTCGCCTTGATATTCAATGCTCGTAGAACCGACAACAATATTAGCGACGTGTTGCATCATCTCTTCTGTTAGTCGCATTAAATCTTGGTAATCGGCGTAGGCTTCGTAGAACTCCAACATTGTGAATTCGGGATTGTGCCGGGTCGAAAGGCCCTCATTACGAAAATTACGATTGATCTCGAAAACTTTCTCCATGCCGCCGACAACCAAGCGCTTCAGATAGAGCTCAGGTGCAACGCGCAAATAGAGTTGCATGTCGAGAGCATTATGGTGCGTCACAAACGGCTTCGCGGTCGCGCCACCGGGTATCACCTGCATCATCGGCGTCTCGACTTCTGAGTAACCCCGCTGATGCAAGAACCCACGGATGCACTCGATTGCCTTGGAGCGCACCTCGAAAACACGACGACTCTCATCGTTCATAATCAGATCAATGTAGCGCTGGCGATAGCGTGCTTCTAAGTCTGTTAGACCATGAAATTTCTCAGGCAGAGGGCGCAGGGATTTAGTGATCAGTCGCAAATGGTCGACCAGAATCGATAGTTCGCCACGTTGTGTGCGAAACACAACGCCGCTAGCACCGAGGATGTCACCAAGGTCCCATTTTTTGAACGCTGGATAGACATCTTCTGGCAAATCATCGCGCTTTACATAAAGTTGGATCTGACCGGACATGTCTTTGATATTCGCAAACGACGTCTTGCCTTGAACACGCTGGGTCATCATGCGCCCAGCCACCGACACGCGCACATTTTTTTCTACCAGCTCCTCAGCCGTCGCATCTTTAAATTGTTCATGCAGATCTCCTGCCAAAGCGTCGCGCCGAAAGTCATTGGGGTAGGCCTGCCCAGCTTCTCGCAGTAGCGCCAACTTTGCCCGCCGCTGCGCAATGAGCTGGGCTTCGGTACTTGTGTCACTTTGTTTCGTCATGCGGTAATTCGGATCCGTCGAAAACGTCTTTTTATCGTTCGAATATGGGTTACAACGCTCGTTCCTGCACCAGTCTACAGTCCTTGCTTTAAACTCGCCTCAATAAATTGATCAAGGTCCCCATCGAGTACGGCTTGCGTATTTCCTGTTTCCACCGAAGTGCGGAGATCTTTGATGCGCGATTGATCGAGAACGTAGGAACGAATTTGACTACCCCAACCAATATCCGCCTTGGACTCCTCGAGCGCTTGCTGTTCGGAATTTCGCTTGAGCATCTCCTGCTCATACAGTCTTGCTCGCAATAGTTTCATGGCCTGATCTTTATTCTTATGCTGCGAGCGTTCGTTCTGACACTGCACAACAATACCGCTGGGACTATGCGTGATGCGCACCGCGGAGTCTGTCTTATTAACATGCTGGCCACCAGCGCCACTCGCGCGGTAGGTATCGATACGCAAATCAGCCGGATTTACCTCAATCTCAATGTTGTCATCCACTTCGGGTGACACAAATACGGAGGCAAACGATGTGTGGCGGCGATTTCCCGAATCGAATGGTGACTTTCTGACCAGACGGTGTACACCGGTCTCTGTCCGAAGCCAGCCGAATCCGTATTCTCCTTCGAACTTGACCGTCGCGCTCTTAACCCCAGCGACCTCACCCGGTGACACCTCAATCAATTCGGTACGAAAATTGTGGTCCTCTCCCCACCGCAGGTACATTCGCAGCAACATTTCCGCCCAATCTTGCGCTTCGGTACCGCCCGATCCTGCCTGAATATCGACAAACGCATTCGCGGGATCCATTTCATTGGAAAACATTCGGCGAAACTCAAGCGGTTCGAGCTCCGCCTCCGCGACCTTCAAATCATCTGCGACCGCAGCGACCGTCTCTTGGTCGTTTTCTGACTCCGCGAGCCGCAACAATTCTGCGGCATCTTCCAAACCGGATGTTAACCGATTGAGCGTCGATACTATCCGCTCGAGCTCGACCCGCTCGCGGCCTAATCCTTGGGCGCGTTCCGGATCGTCCCAGATTTTTGGATCTTCAAGTTCTCGATTGACCTCTACCAGGCGTTCCGATTTCCGGTCGAAGTCAAAGATACCCCCTGAGCGACTGAGCGCGGTCTTGTAGATCCTTGATTCGAAGCAACAATGGGTTGAGTTCCATAAGTCATCTCAGTCGATTTTTGGGACAGTGGATTGTATCGGCTGTACCTAGACGAGGGAACCGATCCCTTTCTCCGAATACCGTGTCTAACACGTGTACCTGCGATCGACTATGACGCGATATCAATATTACGTGCGTGTTCGACAATCAGCTGTAACGAACGACTACCGCGATAATCATTGACCGACAAGCGATAGGCCGCGTGAATCGCATCGGCTGTATTCGCCCAAGGCTCACCGGCCGCACCAAACGCAATCGCGTTAATGTTGATCTTTCCATCGAGTGGCCGCAGTTGCATACGCAGATGCGTCTCGCCGACAATCCGTTTTTCAACTAATTCAAAGGCGCCGTCAAATAATGGCTCCGGGAATTGTTGACCCCACGGCGCGGCTTCTGCCAATGCTTCGGCGAGGTCTAAGGTGAAATCTTCGATCCTGAGATCGCCATCGGTCGTAATCTCTGGCTTAATTCCGGAACCCCCAAGTTGGCGCCTAATTTCGCGGTCGAAGGCGGCGCTGAACCTCTCCAATGCCGACGTAGACAAGGTCAACCCTGCCGCCATCGCGTGACCCCCAAACTTCTCTAGCAATCCGGGGTTCTGTGCCGCAATCGAATCTAATGCGTCGCGCATATGCACCCCAGCGATCGAACGACCCGAACCTTTGAGCTGCCCATCATCACCTGGAGCAAATGCAATAACTGGGCGGTGGTACCGCTCCTTGATCCGTGATGCGATGATCCCGACTACGCCTTGGTGCCATAGCTCATCCTGCAAACACAGCCCAAAAGGCAATTCTTCGCCGTCGTTGAGTTCCATATCATCGATCATCGCGACGGCCTGGGTTTTCATCTCCGCCTCGATTTCCCGGCGCTCTCGATTGAGGTCATCAAGTGCAATCGCGATCCGATCGCACTCATCCGCGCTGTCCCCGATTAAGCATTCGATGCCAAGGGACATGTCGGCTAGGCGCCCAGCGGCATTTAACCGGGGACCGAGCGCGAAGGCGAGATCAAGAGAACCGAGTCGGTTTCGCTCTCGACCCGCAATCTTCAGCAATGCGGCGATGCCAGGTTGCGATCGACCGGCCCGGATCCGGGCCAAACCTTGCGCTACTAAGCGCCGATTGTTCTGATCTAATGGCACGACGTCGGCAACCGTACCAAGCGCGACCAGATCGAGTAAGGACGCGAGCTTGGGATCGTCAAGGCCTCGACCGGAAAACCAATTTTGCGCCCGTAGGCGCTTGCGCAAGGCCAGCATTACGTAAAAAATAACACCCACGCCGGCCAGTGCTTTGCTCGGAAACAGATCACCCGGCACATTGGGATTAACGATTGCATTCGCGCGCGGCATCTCAGCCCCGGGTAGGTGGTGGTCGGTAATTAGAACATCGATACCGGCGCGCCGCGCAGCGGCGACACCTTCGATACTAGATATTCCGTTATCAACCGTTATGAGCAAGTCTGGATCGTGACTCGACGCAAGCTCGACGATTGGTGGCGTCAAGCCGTAACCGTATTCGAATCGATTGGGGACTATATAAGACACATGCTGTGCACCCATCGCCTTCAGCGCGCGCATAGCGACCGCGCAACTCGTCGCCCCGTCGGCGTCGAAATCGGCAACGATCAGTATCCGCTTGTTGGCGACCAAGGCGGCCTCCAGTAATCCAACGGCCGCATCGATACCGCTTAGTGAATCAGTTTTATGCAGACCCTCTAAGGACGTGTCGAGATCGGCAGCGTCGATCACGCCACGTGCACTGAGCACACGTTTCACCACCGGGTGATATTCATCCGACAATTTGCTGCGGGCCGGCACACTGCGGCGAACGATAGTTAATTCGTTCAATGCTTGTTCTTTTGCGTCGGCAAGTGGCGTCGCCAGAATTTGCGAACACCCAGCGGTGTCAGTGTGAACGCTTGCCGATCAGTTACGACGCACAACTCCGCCAGACGAAACCGGCGTAATGAATTCAATATTGGTGGCCCCCAATGCCGCTCAAAGTCGTCGATCGCCGAAGTTTGCTCGTTGCGCTCAACCGATCCAGTGGGCG
Organism: Gammaproteobacteria bacterium; assembly: GCA_021773835.1. GTDB lineage: Bacteria > Pseudomonadota > Gammaproteobacteria > UBA11873. The sequence continues at coordinate 8,162 of JAJFJQ010000062.1, read as the reverse complement.
AGCCCAACACTAGCAATCCATCGCCGGCGCCGCTCGTGATGTTGAATAACAGCTTCTCTGGCTCTATTTCAGCATACCAGTCCAACTCAAGGCGCTCGGCGAGGGCCGCGGTCAAAACGTCGTCGCCCACAACAAACCGAGGCGCGGCGCCGAGATCGCCGTGGGTCAATTCGGTTGCCCAGATCCAAATCGAATTGATCGGCGGAACCCCACTTGCCTCACGCACGGAATTGACCGATAAATCGTGCAGCAACATTTGTGCCTCATTCATTAGTTGCACAGTCGAACTGGCACCTGGTTCGCGTGGCAGAAAATTTGCAATTGAGCGTCCATTGACAGTACTCGGTGCCGCCATGATCGCATCGCCGTCGGTCGGCGGATCGCAATACCATCGTCCGGGATGGCGGCCGCGACGTAAATTAAGGCCCGGCAGACCCACATTCAGCGTTTCGATCAAGGCGTCTGCCTCGGCTAGAGACGGCATGATGCTCGGATCATTGAACAAGAGAATTTGCGTCGGGTCCGCCCTCAAATGAACGGGATCGGCCCGCATCATCCGATCACTTCGGTCCACGATTTCGTCGATCGAGGCGGTAAGCTCGGGAACTGACAACGGCGCGCCGTCGCCCGGACCGGGACCAAACAGTGCACCCAGATTATCCTCAATTGCGGTGCACTTGCGGTCGTGCTCGCGCGCTCGAGAGATCATCATGCCGAGCACCGGCCAGCGACGATGGTCAAATGTCGTATGAGAATTTTCTAACAGGTTAGCAAAGAGATCTGGCGCAAATACGGTCAATCGGGACATCAGGCAGTGCCCTTTGCTGTGACCGCATTATCAAGATCGGGCAAGGTCACGGTGCGTGTTAGATTTTATAGCTCGGCTTCAAGCCATACATGCGACTAGAGATTGTCAAGGATCGCGGATTTAACTGCGTCGAGCTCTGCCGGGATCTCGATCACCGCGCCCTCACTCTGCTTGATTGCCGTATCCGGGTCCTTCAATCCATGCCCAGTGAGGGTACAGGTTATCAATGAGCCCTCCGCGATATTGCCGTTGTCGATATCACGCAATACACCACCGATTGAAATTGCCGAAGCAGGTTCGCAGAACACGCCCTCCGTGTCAGCGAGCATGCGCTGCGTTTGCAGGATTTCGTCATCCGTTAGGCTCGCCACCGCACCCCCTGATTCGCGCACGGCAGCCCATGCGAGGTCCCACGATTGCGGTCGCCCGATACGGATGGCGGTCGCCACCGTCTCTGGCTCGTCCACCATTTCGCCGCGCACAAACGGCGCCGCGCCCGCTGCTTGGTATCCGAACATTCGCGGGCGCGATTGCGCCTTAGCCGCTGCCTGGTAGCGGCAAACATCCGTGCAAAACGAACATGACGCCGTTGCCGGGGACACCGCCGCGTATTCGCTGTAGCCGGTCCAATATGCGCTGATGTTACCGGCGTTGCCGACCGGGATGCCATGAACGTCGGGTGCGCGGCCAAGCGCGTCGATGATTTCAAAGGCCGCTGTCTTCTGCCCTTGCAAGCGGTAGGGGTTGATGGAATTTACGATCGTCACCGGTGCTGCGGAAGCCACGTCTTTGACGAGTTGCATGCCGTCATCGAAGTTGCCTTTGATTTGAATTACGCACGCGCCTTCGATCATTGCTTGGGCGAGTTTTCCCAAGGCGATATTGCCTTGGGGTATTAACACGAATGCTCGGATTCCGGCACGGGCCGCATAGGCGGCCGCAGACGCGGAGGTATTCCCAGTTGAAGCACATATAATTGCCTTACTGCCCTCGGCCACTGCCTGGGTCACTGCCATTGTCATGCCCCGGTCCTTGAATGAACCGGTCGGATTTTGCCCTTCAATCTTGGCGTAGAGTTCGATCCCCCGCCCGATTTTCCGCTCGATATTCTCGAGCCGGATCAAGGGCGTGTTCCCTTCTGCTAGCGATATGATGCTGGTGGAAGCTTCGACCGGTAGACGATCGCGATAGCGCTCTATGATCCCTTGGTAGTGCGCTCCAACACTCACGTCAGTGATTCCATTCGGATCTTCACTATCGGTTCGTGAACCTGCGACAGCGCCGCAATTTCTACCAGCGCTTGATTCATCGCGTGTTCTGGGACCGGGTGCACCAGAATAATGATCGGTACGATCGCGGCTCCCGGATCAGACTCTTGCTGCAAAATTGCCTCGATACTGATCCCGCCGGCACCGAGTACCCGCGTTACGTCCGCGAGCACACCAGCTTGGTTGAGCACGTGCAGCCGTAGGTAGTAGGCAGTTTCAAGTGCCTCCATTGAAACAATCGGCAAGTCGGTGAGTCGGTCTGCTTGAAAGGCTAACGGCGGAACGCGATTCTCACTATCGCTGCCGAAGGCTCGGGCCACATCGACAAGATCCGCGACAACGGCCGATGCGGTAGGCTCAGCGCCCGCACCCGCGCCGTAATAGAGCGTTGGTCCAGCGGCGTCCCCATTGATCATTATCGCGTTCATCACCCCGTCGACATTGGCAAGCAATTGGCTGGTTGGGATCAGCGTAGGGTGCACGCGTAGTTCAATACCATCGGCCACCTGGCGTGCCATCGCCAAATGCTTTATCCGGTAACCAAGCCTTGCGGCATATTCGACATCGGCGCGCGAGATATGACGGATCCCCTCGACAAACACCGACTCGAATTGAAGCGGTATACCGAATGCGATCGCCGCTAATATGGTGAGCTTGTGCGCCGCATCGATACCGTCGATATCAAACGAGGGGTCTGCCTCGGCATAACCGAGCGCCTGCGCCTCGGCGAGGACCGGTTCGAATTCACGACCCGGCTCGCTCATTGCACTAAGAATAAAATTACACGTCCCATTAATAATGCCGGCAATCCATTCAATGCGGTTACCCGACAAGGCCTCGCGCGCAGCCTTTATGACCGGAATTCCCCCAGCGACCGCCGCTTCAAAGCCAACCATAGTTTGCGTGCGTTGGGCGGCCTCAAAGATTTCATTGCCGTGCAACGCGATCAGCGCTTTATTCGCGGTCACCACATGCTTTCCGTTCTCGAGCGCTGCAAGAACCAAATCCTTTGCCGGCGTCGTGCCACCGATCAGCTCAACCACGACATCGACATCCGGGCGCCCAACTAACTCGATCGGATCCTCAACGAGCGCTATCCCAGAAAGATCGAAAGCCCGGGGTTTTGTGATGTCGCGCGCGCTCGCTGCAACCACCTCGATAGGCCTACCCGCGCGGCGGGCAATAACATCAGCGTTGCGACTCAACACCGCGATGGTTCCACCACCAACGGTACCGAGCCCAAGCAACCCGATCTTTAGTGCAGAAGACGACATAGTGATGCTCTCAAAGTGATTCGGCGCTGACAGCGATGGACTCGATATCCGCGCTGCGCAAGACTTCCTTGATGCCACGCACCGCTTGGCGTGATCTATGAGCATTCTCGATCAGCGCGAAGCGAACAAATTCATCCCCGTATTCGCCAAAACCGATCCCAGGCGAAACCGCGACCTTCGCATCGCGGATCAACATTTTGGTGAATTCAAGCGAGCCCATCGCGCGAAAACGCTCGGGGAGGCGGGCCCATACAAACATTGTCGCGCGCGGCCGTTCTACTTCCCATCCCGCCGCATTAAGACCATCGCATAAGACATCACGTCGCGCTTGGTACATGTCCCGGATCTCACCCACACAATCTTGCGGACCTTCGAGGGCGGCGATGCCTGCAACTTGGATCGGGGTAAAGGTACCGTAATCCATATACGACTTTAATCGCGCTAGCGCATGCACGAGTTCTCGATTCCCAACCATGAATCCGACCCGCCAACCGGGCATGTTGTAGCTTTTAGACAGCGAAAAAAATTCGACCGCAATCTCCTTTGCCCCCGGTACTTGCATAATTGAGGGCGCTTTATAGCCATCAAACACGAGATCGGCATAGGCAAGATCATGTACAACGTAAATATCGTTCTCCCGAGCGATATCGATGATACGTTCGAAAAAATCGAGTTCAACGCACTGAGTTGTCGGATTGCTCGGAAAATTAAGCAGCAACATCTTAGGCTTCGGCCACGAATTACGGATCGCCGCTTCTAGTTCTTCAAAAAAATCGATCCCGGGACCGATCGGCACATGGCGAATATCTGCACCAGCGATGACGAACCCGTATGGATGGATCGGATAGGCCGGATTCGGCACGAGAACCCCGTCACCGCGATCGATGGTGGCTAAGGCCAAATGCGCGAGACCTTCCTTCGACCCTATCGTAACGATGGCTTCAAGTTCAGGGTCGATATCAACGTCATAGCGTGTACCATACCAACGGCAAATGGCGCGTCGCAGCCGCGGGATCCCGCGTGATACCGAATAACGGTGCGTATCACCCCGTTCGGCGACCTCGACTAGCTTATCGACGATATGCTTGGGCGTCGGTTGATCGGGGTTCCCCATCCCGAAATCCACAATATCTTCGCCGCGCCGGCGCGCCGCCAGCTTCAACTCATTAACTTGATTGAATACGTAAGGTGGGAGCCGCGCGATCCGCGGGAACTCTTTAGCCAAAATGATTACACTACTTTTAAGATTGATATCCGGATCCGTGGCTGTCAAAAGCAATGAGCTTTAGCCTGCCGCAGCGGCGGAATATACCATGATTGGTGTGTCAATTTCCCACACAAACAGCAGCGATCGGACAGAGGCCCAATATGACTGAATCCGTAATTAACCAGGCCAGCCAGATGCTACTTGCCCCAAGCGGTATCGGTATCAACGACCTCGAGACGGTACTAGGAACACTCGCCGGTCGCTCCATCGACCTGGCCGATCTCTATTTCGAATATTCGAAACATGAATCCTGGAGTCTTGAAGACAGCATCGTCAAAGAAGGATCACACGCCATCGATCAAGGCGTCGGAGTACGTGCGGTTAGTGGCGAAAAAACCGGCTTTGCCTATTCCGACGAACTTGCGTTGCCGGCACTGCAAAAAGCGTCCCAAGCCGCGCGTGCAATTACCCGTCAAGGACAGTCACGGGAAATTAAGGTCGCTGAGCAATCTCTCGTACCGACGCTTTATACGCCCATCGACCCCCTATCAAGCACTGCCACTGAATCGAAAATACAACTACTGAAGTCGCTAGATAGCCGTATCAGGAATGCGGATCCCCGCGTGCGTGAAGTGATGGTCAGTTTAGCAGGAAGTTTTTCGTCGATTATCGTCGCCGGTTTGGATGGCACGCTGGGCGCAGACCAACGACCGCTCGTGCGCTTGAATGTATCTGTAATTGTCGAACAGGACGGCCGGCGCGAATCGGCAAGTTATGGCGGCGGTGGGCGCACCGGTTACGAGTGCTTTTTCGGTGACAACAGCGCCGAAGCTATTGCCGACGAAGCATTACGGCAAGCCCTTATCAACCTCGACGCACGCAATGCACCGGCGGGCGAGATGACCGTTGTGCTGGGACCGGGGTGGCCAGGCATCTTGCTGCATGAAGCGATCGGCCATGGTCTCGAAGGAGATTTTAACCGCAAAGGAACCTCGGCTTTTTCGGGTCGCATCGGCGAAAGAGTCGCCGATGAGCAATGTACGGTAGTTGATGATGGAACCTTGGTTGACCGGCGCGGTTCGCTCACCATCGATGACGAGGGTGTTGCCACACAAAACACACTGCTGATTGAAAACGGGATCTTGCGCGGCTACCTCCAAGACAAACAGAATGCGAAGCTCATGGGGGTTACCTCGACCGGCAACGGACGCCGCCAATCTTATTCACACCGACCAATGCCACGGATGACCAATACCTACATGTTGGCGGGCAAATTCGACCCTGCGGAAATCGTCCAAAGTGTCGACAACGGCCTCTATGCGGTTAATTTTGGCGGCGGACAAGTTGATATTACAAACGGGAAGTTCGTTTTCAGCGCGAGTGAAGCCTATTTGATCGAGAACGGGAAGATCACTGCACCGGTTAAAGGTGCGACCTTGGTCGGTGATGGGCCCGAGGTACTAACCCGAGTCTCGATGGTTGGCGATGATCTCACCTTAGATAACGGCGTCGGGACATGCGGTAAGAATGGCCAGTCGGTACCAGTCGGGGTCGGTCAACCAACGCTGCGTATTGACGGCATTACCGTCGGCGGAACCGACGCGGGCTAGAAGCGTTCCAACTCCGGGTGCGGCAACTTCCCACCGTGAACATGCATAGCGCCAAATTCGGCGCAACGATGCAAGGTCGGTATTGCTTTACCCGGATTTAAAAGTGCGGCTGGGTCGAAGGCGTCCTTGATCGCGTGAAACGCGCTCAGTTCAGGCGCCGAGAATTGCACGCACATCTGGTTCAGCTTCTCGACCCCGACACCATGCTCACCAGTTATCGTACCGCCGACTTCCACACATAGTTCTAAAATTTTTCCACCGATCGTTTCCGCCGCCTCGAGTTGGGAATCTTCATTACCGTCATAGGCAATCAATGGATGTAGATTTCCGTCTCCGGCGTGAAACACGTTCGCAACCAAGAGTCCGTATTCCTGGGACAATTCAGCGATGCGTTTGAGCACAAAGCCAAGGTGTCGACGCGGGATCGTTCCGTCAATACAGTAGTAATCTGGTGCGATGCGTCCGAGCGCCGGGAACGCGGACTTTCGACCGATCCAAAACCGCTGGCGTTCCTCTTCCGTGTTCGAAATCCGGATCTCGCTGCAGCGATGCAGCTCAAAGATTTTCTGTACCTGTTCAAGCTGCGACTCAACCTCGCTGGTCGTACCGTCCAACTCGCATAACAGAATTGCTGCAGCCTCGCGTGGATAGCCGGCGTGACAAAAATCTTCCGCAGCGCCAATCGCAAGCTGATCCATCATCTCCAAGCCAGCCGGGATGATACCTGCCGCGATAACCCCGGCGACCGTATCGGCGGCATCTTGTACCGCTCCAAAGGCGCCAAGCATCACGCGAGCAACTGGTGGGCTTGGCAGAAGTTTCACTGTGATCTGCATGATGATCCCGAGCATGCCTTCCGAGCCGTTTATCATCGCGAGCAGGTCGTAACCCGGACTATCGAGCGCCGCGCCGCCGACCGTTAACCATTCACCCTCAGCGGTGAGGACCTCGACGGCGATCACGTTATGCACCGTGAGGCCGTATTTCAAACAGTGCACGCCACCGGAATTCTCAGCAACGTTGCCACCGATCGAACACGCGATCTGCGACGAAGGATCGGGCGCATAGTACAAGCCATACGCGGCCGCAGCTTCCGATATTGCAATATTTCGGACCCCAGGTTCCACCACCGCGGTGCGGTTATCCGGGTCGATGTGTTTGATGCGATTGAACTTCGCCAAACTCATAAGGCAACCGTGTTCTAACGGTAAGGCGCCACCAGACAAACCCGTACCTGCACCGCGCGCAATGATCGGCACGCCATAGTCGCCACATAGCTTGACGATTGCCTGGGCCTGATCTCGCGATTCGGGTAGGACCACCACTCGTGGAACCGCGCGATAGGCAGGTAGGCCATCGCATTCGTACGGACGCTTTTCTTCGACCGTCGTCAGCAGGGCTTGCATGGGCAATATCTCAGCCAATGCGGTCTCGAAATCCATGGCGATGTTCTTGCACTCGCAAATACAGGTTTAGAACACCATAACATCATCAAATTCGCGATCAATGTGCACGGCCGGTAACACACCGAATGTGAAATCGATGTGAAATTTTGGAAAATAAAGTTGCAGGAAGTGTGTGTATTTCCAAGGGTTTTTGCGTATGTTGGTGCGCGTACGACTCGCCCCTTTAATGATACCGGAGGTATCTATCATGTTAAAACCGACGCAATACGCGCTGGTCGCGATACTGACTGCGAGTTCACTCGCGGTAAATGCGGCTGGACGTGAAGAGCATCTAGCCTGGCTAGCAGAAAACCAGAAAGCGACGCCGCAATTCGTCGTTGGTGACACCATCACAATCGATAATGCAGACCTCATCCGGCCTTTCATTCCGATCGAGCAGCAAGCAACGCTGATCTTCGATGGTATGGAAATGCCGATCGTCGAACCATCCGACCTGACGCCGCGCCAAGACTACCTTGACGTATCAATTAAGCACCTTGGTGAAGCAACTGTCGCCAGCGATGGCGCGCTTGAAAACTATGCCGCTGGT
>JAJFJQ010000061.1 GCA_021773835.1 Gammaproteobacteria bacterium | reverse complement strand
CGCGCTGAAGCGATTAGGACGACCGTAGGTCGCCGCGCAGCGGTGATAAAAGCGAGGCTTCGCTTTTTCATCACAATCTCGCGGAGCGAGATTGGACGCCAGAGCGAAGCGGCGGCGCCCCGAAGGGGTAAGCAAACGATATTTCGTTTGCGCATCCATCCTTGCGTTGAAAATTAGACAAAATTCATAGGCGGCGTTGGTGTAAAATCACGCTCTGAACATAGCGCCCGTAGCTTAAGCCAGGATAGAGTACCTGGCTACGAACTAGGGGGTCGGAGGTTCGAATCCTTCCGGGCGCGCCAAATTTTCGAAATAAAATTAAGCGGTTACGAGATCACTCGTAGCCGCTTTTTGTTTCAAAATTTGTAGTGCGGGACTTTTGCGGGAGTTTTCTTCACATACCGAATTAGCGGCGTCGAGTAGACCTCGTAATTCTGCCGCCGAATAGTGTGTGGTGATCCTTTCAGATTTGTGTCCTAACAAGTCCTGCCGATCTTCATAGCTCACGCCTGCCGCCCGTAAACGACGACCGAATGTATGCTTCAGATCGTGTACACGTACTGAAGAAAGTCCAGTTCGCGAACGCGCACTTTTCCAGCCCGAATTATTCATTTTTGTGATTGGGCTACCTCGGAAAGTAAATACGTATTCAGGGTGCTTTCCTCGCATCTCCTCGATTACGGACTTAGCAATCCTATTAAGTATCACCAATCGATCCTCACCGTTTTTGACCCGTTCTTGCGGGATAATAAACACGCTAGTGTTTAGCTCGGGAACAGCCACTTCCCATTCCCAACGGAGAAAGCACACTTCTTTATCCCTCGTACCAGTATTGACCTTGAAAAGCGCCATCCTTGCTAAATGTGGCGGCAGTTCCTGGAACAATCGCGTCTGCTCTTCCCAAGATAACGGGTAAGGTTTTCGCGCGTCCGACACTGGTAATAGCTTAATTTTCGGCGGTGAATGCAACCACGTTAGGTTGTTGCAATCCAGCCATTCCGACGCCGCTACGTTAAGTATGTGGCGCACTACACCGAGTGCTAGGTTAATACTCTTCGTCTTTATCCGCTGTGAACGCCTTGCCTCGATAAAGGCTTGTAACGTCCCCATGTGAATCGATTCGATCGGTAGATGGCCGATGTAAGGATCCAACTGTTTGAGATGTAACGCTGTGTCGGCAATACGGCGCTGCTGCTGATTTTCGTTCAAGTACTTTGTCGCGGCTAACCGAAAAGCGCGTTTCGGTCTTACGCCGTATACGGCCGCTTGTCTAATTTCCTCTGTTTTTTTCGCGAGGTACTCTTCCGCCCTTGCGATGCGGCTTTCTCCAGTGCTTTCGCAAACGCGGATTCCTCGGATTTGTTTGTCGATATGCCAGACTCCACCGCGCAAGTAGAGCCCGGGGGTTTTGTTTCGTCCCATGTCATTTCTCCTCGGAGTTGACCGGAACGCCCGTTGCGGGATTTATATTGGTCTACCCAGGCGTCCAGATCAAGGCGATCGAAGGCGACGCCCTGTTGACCTATTCGAATCTCTATCAGATACGGACGAACTTCTTCGTTGAAGCGATTTCGATCCATCCCTGTATAAAAGGGAGCGTCTCTCAGTCTGATCAAGCGCGGGATCAGCGCGCGCGACGGATCGATTAAGTGATCAGAGCCCCGAGACATGCTTCGTTACAAAGCGACTTGAATTGACGACGTGGACCAGATACATCTTCGAAAACCGTGGGCACGTATTGTTGAACTAATATTGACTCCGTTGAGTTGGATCATCGTAACCTTTGCTTGCTTGGCCATCTGTGACTCCTTTCAACTGACGGGCGACGAGCCGTGTGATTCGATCTATTTGATTGCGTCACTGAACATTAGCACGTCAAAAAATTACGCTGCAAAGAGAAAATGTTTAGCATCTGGCTAAATAAAAGGTCGAAAAATTTGGCAATTTAGGTGGTTGCGAAGAAGCAGGTTCGTTCCCGCAGAAGACTAATTACCTGGCGCTCACACGTGTTGTTTTAACGAATAGGCCAGAGAATTGAGAGCAAATTTCCGCGTGAGGAACGGCAACGCAAACGGCAATTATTAAGACGTCGCACTTGGTCGCCGCAAAGTAACAATTGGTGGTTATTCGTAATGCATTGCCGCGATTCGATAGACATCACTTGGACTATTTCCGAACGTGCTTCGGCAATCGTCGCAAAATCGATAATTCCCTAATAACCTTGCGCCGGGATAGAGGTAATACGGTCTCCGAAACGCAGAGAAACCCGGGAAGTATTCCCGTGTGAGTTGCGACACGGATCAAACTCGTTCGGCATTTGTCGTCGATTATTTGATCATTTCACCAACACATCTGCGTGAGAATTTCTTCCCGCGGAATTTTATCGCTCGAAATCGAAGGAATGTTTCGCAAATTCACTAGCATCAAAGCGGAAGTGGCGTAGACGTTCCGCTAGCGAATTCGACCACGAATTTTCTCTGAAATCGTTTAGCACCTAGCTAAGAAAAAAGATCGGCCGACGCCTTGTCGGTCCAAAAAACCGCTGCTAAATTCGCTTTCAAATGAACGTGGTCAATCTCGAATCGAATCGCTCAGGATGACACGGTACGGATTGATCTCGCGATAACCAACCGACCTGCATGGACGTCGGGTCGGTAAATGAGATCAGGAGCGATCGCATGGTAGAAGCAGATACCGTTATCGCTGATAGCGATAATCGAATAGAGGCCGCAAGCCGATGAACCTCCCAACATTCTTGAAGCTTGCAACCAAAAAGGAGCGCGCGGCGCTCGCACAAACCTGTAAGACCTCCGTGCCTTATTTATATCAGCTCGCAGGTCGGCATCGATACGCCAGTCCAGAACGAGCGGTAGAAATCGAACAAGCCAGTCGCCAGATCGCCGCCGGCTCGCAAAATCGCCTGGAACTCGTGCCGCGCGAAAGTCTAGTCCGCCATCCGGAAATATTTTCTGGCTTGCTGATCGGCCACTAGCGGATGGAGCAAACCTCGTCGAATTCTTACGCGACGGACACGATGTCGGAAACGATTATGGTGAGTGTCGAGCGGATCCAACCTTACGAACGGAATCCCCGTCGCACGGCAAATCCAGAGTACGATCGGATCAAAGATTCGATACGGCGTAGCGGGCTTGATCAACCCTTAGTCATCACGCAGCGACCGAGCGCGTCGGACTACGTTGTTCATTCGGGTGGCAACACACGGCTCGTGATTCTGCAGGAGCTCTATACGGAAACCGGCGCGTCGCAGTTTGCTCGGGTACCTTGTATTGTCAAAGCCTGGCGCGATGAATCGAGCGTTGTTCTGGCTCACCTGCGCGAAAATGATCTCCGCGGGAACCTAACCTTCATCGATAAGGCGCTTGCGGTGGAAGATGCCCGCAAACTGATGGCGGAAGTGTTAGGCGTTGCGTCATTGACCCAGCGAAAGTTCACCGAGGAATTGGCAAAGTCAGGTTTCCGGTTAAGTCATCAGAGTCTATCGTTAATGACCTATGCAGCAGATACGCTACATGCATTGATTCCGGTCGCACTCGATGCCGGACTCGGTCGACATCAAGTTCGACGGATCCGACTCTTAGATCGAACAGGCCGGAAGGTGTGGGGCAACTATTGTGCTGGTGGCGATTCGGCTTTCGAGTCAGTGTTTTCGACACTTTGCCAACGCTACGACGCACCCGATTGGGATAACGCGGTACTTCAGGCCGCTTTAGAAACTGAAATTGCTGATACTTCGGACCGTAACCTGCAAACGATTCGGGCGGCGTTTGATGCAGTGCTGAACAAGCGAGATGTCGTTATTCCGGATTTCGTTCCCATTAAATCGCCGCCGGAGCCGAACGCAAACCGAAAACCAGCGGACGTTTCCTCGAATGAAGACACGCCGGCTGGCGAACAGGATGTTAGCGTCGTAGATGATGTCGCTATAGACATCGACGCAACACCCACTGGACCACCGAATAGTCGGGACGAACGGCTAGTCGACGATTTTAATTCGACAATCGAGGTCGAAAATAAACCTGCGAACGACTTGAAATCGCTACGCGCTAGAGCGTGGACGCTCGCCGCACGGATCGCTCAGCGCAACGGGATCGGCGAGCTCGTCGAACCGCTTTCTAATAATGGTCTCGGCTATGTGTTGCGTGACGTACCCGACAAAGCCCTTGCCGACCAGTTGGATGATGAGGGGCTAGCTCACCTTAGCCTGCTCTGGTGGCAGCTAGCGGCTTGCGCCGAACTGACCTCTGCGCCGTTGACCGCACTGCTGTCGACCTTGCCAACGGGCTCTATCTTACGCCGCGCGCTTGAAGAGGATGACGGAGATCTCTTGTTCAAAAACGTGTGGACCCTCGATCCCGGCCACACCGGGTATCGCCTTTGGCGAGTCATGCACGACGGTGATTGGACAGACTTGATAAGTCTGATGGACAACTACCGTCAAATGCGTCATTTCGCGACGCAAACTGGCGCATCAATCTGGGTATAACGTGGTGGCAGGAACAAAGGAGGCCGATCTCGTAACTTCGGTGCTGGTCTATGCCATGCGTTGCCTGGCGGAAGGCGATCAGGCGGCCCTTCGCCATATGAATTTTGGCGTCAAAGAAATCGAATCGCTGCGCGGTCTCTGTGTTGCCGATCTTTACCGGATCGAATCGTTGCGAGCGCATTGCCTCGACATTGCGCTCAACCGAGAAGTGTATTGGCCAATGATCGAGAACCTTTGTCGCGAACGTGAAATGGAAGAACTGATCCAGTCATTGATTGTTGCCGATGCGCCGGCGGAAATGATGCAAATTTTGTTTGGACTCAATCAACGCGATTACACGCGATTGCGGCGGTTGTTGATGATCAATCCGGCTGTCGGTCGGCCACATGACGTTGACGATACCGCATCGCACCGCCTGTGGGAGAGTTGGTCTTCGCGGGTTGATGAAGACGCGTCCGGCTTCCTAACGCCCGAGCAATACCTCGATATTCATTGTGAAACCGAGTTACCGATGCGCGCCATCTGGACACAGACGCAACGTTTCGCCGAATACGGAAACCCGAACAGGCCGCTCAAGATTTCTAATCCGCTGGCCGGTGACGATGAATGAACCATCAGGTGCGCCACGCGTAGAGACACTCGCGCTCGATGAGGTTATCCGCGAGGCGATCGCGGCAGCAGAAAGGTCGCCCGATGCGGGGCCTCGCGACCGGATGGTTTTTCTCGGCAATCATCACCAGTCCTTCCCGACCGCCGTTGTGAAAGATCCCATCTTGGAACCTGTCGACAAGGTCGTCTGGATGGCTATTATGCTTGCGGTTCGCGATACCGGTGGACACATAGCATTTCCGGGCTATGACGCGCTCGGTCGGATCGCCAACGTTGCGTCGCGTTCAACGGTTGCTCGGGCGATTGCTATCTTGCGCGCGACCCGCTGGTTGACCCTTTGCGCTCGCCGTCGGCAGATCAACGGTCGTTTTACCGGGCACGTCTATGCCCTGCATGACGAACCGATCCCCTTAGCGGATGCTCTCCATTTGGATAACCATTATTTGTTGTTTTTGCAAGACGCGCGAAACCACGGGCACCGTCGAGTGGCTACAGTCTCACGCGCAGTCCTCGATTCGATCGACGAAGACATCAAGTCGGGCGACGACTTATTCGAGCGAGCTGATCCGATCGAGCAACGAATAAACAGTGCGGTTTCCGATGAAGGTTCGATTGCTGGTCGTTTCTTTTCCGTCACAAGCGCCAGTATTGAAGGTCTTCGCCACGACCTACGTCGGTCCAATCGCTGCGATAAGTACCATGATCAAAATTTGGTCACGGCAGATCACCGTGACCAAATATCGAACTTGAGTAGTAGTAGTATTAATAATAAAAAAACTACTACTACGGCGTCGAATATCGACGTGTCGAATTTCGACCTGCATGGAAATAACGGCGCGCCGTTGATCTTTCCTAATCGGCTATGCGACGAACATCGGACGACCGCTATACGCCATCTCAGTACGCTGAAGCCAGAGCAACGTCAGCCTATTCTCGATGAGCTCGAAGGGCGGTTTACCGCAGAAACGAAGGGTATGAAACCGGTTTACGATGAACTGAGCTTCGTACAATCACTTTGCACGCTGATGCGGAAAAGGAAATTCAAACCGAACTTAGGGATCCGCGTTCGTGAGAAAAGAGAGGCGATAAACGCACGCGAGAAAGCAAGCTCCGAACGTCCGTCGATATGTCCGCAATCCGAGACCGAGGAGGAACGTCAACAGCGGATCGCGACGACGCGTTTCCGCCTATCCAAAATCCGCGAGATCTTACGGGCTACACCAGCGATCGAAAATCAGAATCTTACGCAACAAAGTTAATCCGAATAGGTTGCCGACCCGGTCGGCAAGCGGTCAAGAATTAACCAAGTGTCGAATATCGACACTTGGCAATTCTCAATGTCGGCCGATTAATCTCAGCAACTGCTGATTGGATTATCGCTGGCGGTCGCCACGTCCGTCAGCGATCACTAGCACCATGAACGCAGAAACTGTAGTCAACAATCCGCTGGTTGAACGCGACCCCATTAACGTGAAGACACCTGACTCACCCGGCGCATTGCGTGGCGAGGTTTGGTTAAGCTTGCAAACGCATCAGGCGCAGATCCTCGTCCACGGACGTGACGCCTTAGCGGATAAGCCAGCGATCATTGGACTCATGGGTTTTGCGGACCGGTTACGGATCATCTGGGACGCCGCGCGTCACGACGACCCTTATGCGGACTGGTGGTTACTGAAAGTCGACCAATCGATTCGATCGACGACCGAGATCATCGAATCGCAGCAGAAGATAACCGCAGAGCGGCTAGGCCAATTCATCCCGATGGATGTTTCCGTCGGGATGTCGGCCGATCCGATTCGAATTAGCCTTCGGTTCGCCAATCCGTATGCCTATCAAGCAGCACGGTCACTGGCTCGCTTCGATCAACTCGTTTGCGCCTTGGTGACGGCGAACCACGTCGGGCTCATCGCACCTGCGGAACGAGCGCGGACCCAACAATCGTGCGCTCGAAAGCTACGCAGGCTTTTCGCGCTACCGCTCACTTACCGAGTGATGAAACTCGATCGCCAGACCGTCCTGACAAGATCAGGTAGGGCGCCGGAAGCGCTGAAGACGATGGGTGAGATACCTGATGACGTATTAAGCGGCGACCGTCGAGCACCCTTCGCGCCGCGTTGCGAGCCGCCGGCCACAATAACCGACACAACGACAGCATCATCGCTCGCTTCGAACGTGCCGCCGCGACACGAGAACAAGAACGACAACAATCGTTGATTGGATTTCGACTGGTCGGCGATCCGCGGTCGTCGATAAGCTCCACGTCATTGTCTTCAACACGCAAGCGCGATCGTATGCCGCCACAAAATTCAGAGACCCGCGTTGTTCTCAAGCTCGATTCTCGTGTGGCCTTAGAGGCCATTATCCTGAATCGATTGGAACGCACGCCAAAGGGACGGCGGCAGGAGTGGCTCAGAGGCTTGTTAGTCGGCGGTTTCAGATTTGAATGTCAGGCTTTGCAGTCCTCTATGCCTTCACAAGCTTCATCGAAAACCAACCGAAGTTTCACATGGCACCCGCCAACGTTGAAATCGACGGCGCCAAGTGAAACACCTAAGCCTGCTGATTACAGTTCACCTCATTCGACTTCGAACGCCGACAAAAAACCGCTCGCGATGTTAGCTCGAGTCATCGGCCACGATGCGCCCGGGCAGCTAACGCTTGTCCGCTAAAGGATCCTTGATATGAACACGGACGCTGACTCAATCATCCCCGTTGCGATCGGTCTCGACGATGGTTACGCCTGTACGAAAATCGCGCTACCTGATGGCCGACTAGTCGCGGTGCCATCACGCGCCCGGATCGGCCAAGCCGGCATGACGTGGATCAACGATACAAAGCAACGCGTCTTCGAGTACGAGACGGACGACAAAATCTACGCAGTTGGCGATGTTGACGGTGCCTCAACCCATTTCGACGATTATCCGTGGTCGGGTCTGAACCGAGCGATTGTTCAACACGCCTTACAGGAGGCGGGACTTGCCGGTCGTTCCGTGCATGCGGTCTCAGGGCTTCCTGTCAGTAGTTTCTATTTGAACAACGGCGAGGTCCGAAGTGATGTTATCGCGAAGAAGCAGGAAACGCTAAAAATACCGACACGGTCGCTATCTGCCGTGAACCCTGCGGCGATCGCGTTTCACGACGTGATCCCTGAAGCACTCGCGGCGTGGTACGACGATGTGATCGTTGAAAATGCTGATGGTGTTTCCGTCGACGCCGATCGGTTGTCGGTGCCGGTCGCGGTTGTTGATATCGGCGGACGGACCACGGACTACGTGGTCGTTAAGGATCAAGGCGTCGTTCATGCGTCGTCCGGCTCTCTTCAATGTGGGATGTTGACCGTCAAACGACTCGTGTCGGATGCGATCCAACTACGGTTTGGTCTCGATGCCATCGGCGAACGATTGATCGACCAGGCGCTACAACGAGGCATCGTTCGCTTGCAAGGCGCGGATCATGACGTCACAGAATTCGTCGGAGCAGCGAAACGCGAGGTCGTTGAACGGATCTATGTAGAAACCCGGCGCCAGCTGGGTTTAGGTGTCGAGCTCGATCGGGTGGTCTTCGTTGGTGGTGGGACCGTCGCCTTGTGCGACGAGATTTCGAACTGGTACCCGCACCAGTCGGTCGCACCACATCCGGCGTTCGCCAACGCGCGCGGCATGCTGAAGTATCTCCGCTATGTATGTGACGCGTCCGATGTTGCTTAACGCTTACGACGCAATTGAATTTATCCGTGGCCACTGCGGCTCAGTGGCACTCGAGGCACCTTCGGATCGTGCAACAGGTGCACAACGGCAACCCCGTTGTCGTCGGTCCATCTTCAAGAAAACCATATCTTTTTCATTCTTATCACCCTGGTGGGCAAGTCTTCCCCCAGGGAGGTGCTTGTCTCAATGTTAGTCATGTTCAAGGAGAAAGCGCTATGTCATCTCAACAAACGAAGTACTTCGATCTTCATATCAACGGGATCGGTTATCTCAATCGGATCCGCGAAGTTGCACCAACGGAAGGTTCGCCTTTCTTAAGTGTCAATATCGCCGCCCTTCGAGGCAGCGTGGATAAGGCCGAATACACGCACTTCGAGTGTGTCGTCTCGGGTAAGGAGGCACAGGAAATTGTGCGTCGGTTGAAACCCGCCGTCGAATCGGACTTGAAAGTCCTGTTCGGTTTCACGCTGAGCGACCTGACGACCGAATCGTTCACCTACAAAAAGGGTGACCGTGCTGGTGAGACGGGCGTCAGTCTGAAGTCCCGTCTCCTACGGGTGACGTGGGCCAAGGTAGACGGACAATCGTTCTACAAGCGGCAAGAAGCTGCGGCGTAAGACTAAGCTCGACCGGGTAACACGTTTACCCGGTCATCTTTTTAACCCAACGGGGATCCTTCCCCGACGGGTTCGATCTCCTGGTTTATTGAGGAGATCAAACATGAAGCAATCAAGCGATCGGTTCGCCGATCTGAAAGTCGGTGAGTTGACGGAGGTGGAGAAGCAATCGTTGCGTGGACTAGCAATGAAACTGTTGTCAGTGAAACACCGCGTTGGCAGTCCGTTAAGCGACGCGATGGCAACGCGACAATACCTGAGCCTTCGTCTCGCCGATTATCGGCACGAGGTATTTGGGTGCTTGTTATTAGACACGCGACATCGAGTCATTGCACAACGCGAATTGTTTCAAGGCACGATCGACGGCGCGGCAGTCTACCCGCGTATCGTCGTGCAAGAAGCCTTGGAATCCAATGCAGCGGCAATGATTTTTTTCCACAACCATCCGTCGGGCGTCGCGGAGCCGAGTAGTGCAGATGAGATGCTCACGAAGCGACTCAAAGACGCCTTGGCGCTG
Organism: Gammaproteobacteria bacterium; assembly: GCA_021773835.1. Lineage (GTDB taxonomy): Bacteria > Pseudomonadota > Gammaproteobacteria > UBA11873. The sequence continues at coordinate 61,092 of JAJFJQ010000061.1, read as the reverse complement.
ATCGATGTACGTGTGCTGGATCACGTGGTGGTCTCGGCCGGTGAAAGCGTGTCTTTTGCCGATCGCGGCCTGATCTAGCTGAACCTTTTATCCAACCCAGTCCGGGAAGTTTATTCTTTCCCGGGCCGGGAAGGAGGTGAAACCTGGACAGTCTTAAATGAAGGAGCATAACGATGTCTAAACCCTCAAACCCACAGTCCGCTGAATATTTCTTCGGCGATGTCATATCGACTTATACCCGGGCGCAAGCGATTGCGGATGGTGTACTCATCGACCCCGGTGATGTTGCAAAGGAAGCCGGCATTCTTTGGCCTGTCGCTATTACCGCTGAAGCTTGGGCCGATTGTGTGGCCTGGACCGACGCGGACAGCGAAAGGCAGGTTTATCAAGATCAATCGGGTCGTTTATGGGATGTCGTTTACATGGCGTCTCACGCGATTAGGACTTGCAAGCGACAAAGCAGCGAATTGTCATTTCAAATGTACCGCGTTCCTCGAGATGGGACGTCGGTAGAGTCGGAACTGATGACGCTCAAGCTGATAGTTGGGCCTGGTGATGCCGGCGAACCCGTCATTACGATGCTGTTACCTCACCAAAACTAAACGCGAAGTTCGGGGACTACCGTGAAACCGCCGGTGTGTCGTAATTTGTAGCATTTTCACCGATCGGGGAGATTCTTATCCTTGGTCGGTTTGGAGGTTTTGCAACTCGGCGCGTTTGCGCGAATGGATCTGGCTGCTCTCCGGTCGTAAGCTGCCGCCCACGGAACCCAGGCGACCGGGTGAGATGCGTCCCAAGCAAACTGTAAGGGCGAAAATTTATTCACGATAAAATATGTTGCTAGGAATATAAGTTGATGAATGACTGCGAGTCGCTACGGACCGTTGAGTGATTAACCAGAATCGATGAGCAACATGCGGAGCCTTATCCCGAAAACTAACACATGAATACCGGGAAGGATGCTTCATGCGCTTGAATTAAGCGGTGCAAGGCTTGGCCGAGCGGGAGAAATGATAGAAGGGTCGGCAATAGTTTTCGGGTAACAGTACGCATTGACGAGGACAACTAAGGGATCGCCGGCTAAATTGGTCAGTTCGTAGTTCCTTTCTGATCGCTATCGATATGGTATGAACCTTGATCACTTGCGGGTAAGCCAACGCCACAGCGATGACCAGAAGCCGCGCGTCGATTGTTGTTGTCGGTCAGCCTCACGGTACATTCGCTGCTTAGCCATACGGTCACGTTCCCGCGCATGGCGAATTTCCGCATCCGACCATCGTTCGGCCCATCGAATACGTCCGCGCGTAATCCAGTAATGTGACCGACACGCAAGACTCCAGTTGCCGACCGACGGATAAACAGAGACGGCGCCGCGGTCGATCCTGATCGTCCAGTCGGATGGACCCAACGGTGTCACGACTTCGTGCCCGCAACCGCAGCAGCATTTGTGAACGGCGGTAGCGTATTCCCGCGAGACATAAAGGACGCCCTCGTCAATCCCGCGCGGGATCGTATGAACGAGTCTGTATCGCATACCCGCGGTTCTTTTCATTTCTAATCTTCGTTCGTCACGGCGTTTCCGTCGAGCGTGTAAGTAGTGAAATGCTCGTCTTCGAGATCAGCAAAAAAGCCAAGGTATTTCTTCCACCGAATGACGGCAAAACTGGCATTAAGTGAGTTAAGTTCGGAAATCTGGATGTTCGAGGCGTAGATGTTCTTGACGCCGCTGTCTGTGACCGGAATGCGATGTTTCTTCCAGACGTGATCGCGATGATCCGGCGTACTGGTCGTCACGCGCAGGACACCTCGCAGCCCGTCGGTGCAATCTTCGATACCCATGCCCGTATCGATAAACGGAACGATAAATTCTTCTAGCTTACGAATGACAGTCTCCTTTCCGGGTCTGTCATCCATACATAGAAAAGCGAAATCAAAGCCGCTGAGCTCTTGAGCGTTTGTTTCATCAAGATAAATCGGGTGGGTGAAGATGCCGCGATGCATTACCGAGTAGCGGTCCCGAAAGTACTCAACCTTATACGGGCGCTCGCGAAGCTGTTCGATCGTCGGCGGGCAGGGGGACCGAAACGCATTATGCTGGCCAAATCGATCGCCGTCGAAAACGTGAATCTCACGCACCAATGTCTTACTAACATGATCAAGAACATACGAGCCAGTACCGCCGAGCCCGAGGATCGCGACTTTCGTGAGGGCAAGCTTCTGCGCGTGAACGTTAATCCCGGCTCGGCTTGTCGCATTATCGATATAGTAAAAGGGCGAATCATCGTCGTCGCTCTCGATCACCTGAAACGTTCGAGCCGTCACGCCTCGATCGATCTGCTCGGCGTGATTGGAAATCATCGCGACATAGGTCGTCATTTTATCGTGGTAGTCCTTATAACCACCGGGAGGTTTACAGGAAAACGAACGATTTACCGTCACCCCGTCGGCAATCGTGTTCTCATTTGTGGCGTGTTCCAGGTGTCGGAGCTTGTTGCCATTTTTATCGCAAGGGTGCTCACCAGCGAAGAGGGCGATATGCGTTGTTGGCTTCGTTGTCCGGTCACCGGAAAGATCGAGAGTCGAGATCAGCTTGCCGCGCCGAATCTTGCGTACTGAGTCGACGTACGGGATGTTGTGAAGGACCAGATAGCCTCCAAGGATTTCAAGTTCGTAGCCATCGTCCTGGAGGTATTTGAGATCGGCACTATGATTTATCAGTGTAGGTGACATTAAAGATCATACCTTCTTTGGGCTTAACCGTTTCACCCTCGATTTGTGTACCTTCTGGCTTATTCCCGTGGCCTTTGCGGTACGTGATAGTCCAGCAGATAAATTCACCAGAGGGTGGATTGTTGTAAGCAATCCTTATCAGTTCATTAAAGTTCAACGGGTCGTTCTTGGGTACTTGCTCTTCACGCCCGTTGACGATGATCGTCACCGTTTTCTCTTGATTCGGGCGGTCTTCATGGCACGCGCCGTCCCGTTCTGCAGATCTAATTTCGTTTCCCATAGTCGTCACCAATTTCCTTTTTAAAAATATTGTCGTCATGCTAATATTGACGTAAACGTCTAGGCGCAATGCAAAAATAAAGACGCCTAGTGAACTACCTATATCCGTCAATAATAAATATACGAGTTCGTCAACTAGGAGTCAACCGTGCCAGAGAACATTTTTTCAAAACGACTGTATGAACGGCGCAAAGCGCTTGATCTGAGTCAGGAGGGATTAGCCAATAAAGCGAAGCTACAACCCACTGCAATTTCGCATTTCGAGACAGGTGGGCGTAAACCATCCTTCGACAACCTTCGCAGCCTTGCCGATGCCTTAGAAACGACAGTCGATTATTTGATGGGTCGTGCTGACTCCCATGTTGTGACACTCACCGCTGGCGATCAGCTTTATCGCGACTACGAAAAGCTCAGCGATCGAGACCGAGAAACGGCCCGGGAGATGATGGCCTATCTGGCCCGGCGCGCTACGCGAGAGCAAGATTCCTAATGAGCAGGACGGTTCGGCAGGAAATTGCGGCTCGCGAGGCGAACGTGCTTCTGACGGAGCTAGGTATCAACGCATTACCCGTGATGCCGCTACAAATCGCGAAAGAGCTCGATATAGAAACCAAGCCTTTGCCGCAACAAGCGCAGCCCGGCGTCTCGGGCATGCTATTACGAAGCAATAACATATTCGGCATCCTCTATTCCACGTCGATCGATAGTGTAGGTTTTCAGAATTTCAGTATTGGTCACGAGATCGGCCACTTTCGACTTCCAGGACATCCGGAAGCAGTCTTGGTGGACGGCGTGCACGCGTCCTATGCGGGTGGTTTCGGGACGAAAGATCTATACGAGTTCGAAGCTGATCATTTTTCAGCAAATCTCTTAATGCCCTCCGACCTTTTCGATAAAGCGCTTGGTGGCACAGGTGACGGGCTTGATGCGGTCGCTGCACTCTCGGAGCAGTGCGAAACATCAATGACCGCGACGGCAATCCGGTTAACCCAGCGGACTGCCAACGCGATAGCTATAGTCGTTAGCCAGGGAGATCGAGTTGATTATTGCTTCATGTCCGATGCGCTACGCGAACATGATGCGATTGAATGGATCTCGAAGGGCGCGCTGTTGCCACCGGACAGTGCAACCCTAAAACTCAACGGCTATGCGTCCAAGGTAAAGAGTAATGAGCGCGTCGGAAAGGAATCGGTCATGCAGAACTGGTTCGGCGATACGCTGGAGGGTGACGTTTATGAGGAAGCGATGGGACTTGGGGATTATGGCAAAACGCTCACCGTCTTGACCGTAGACCATTTGCCCGATGCAGAAGAGCTGCAAGAAGAAGCAGACCTTGAAGAATCCTTGACGCCGCGATTTAAAAGATGACTGCTGCTTCGGGCGATCGCTGTTCGAGGTGACATTTAAGGCGAACTACTTGGCAGCTATATTTAACATAAACTTTACTGGCAGTAGACACGCAAAGATTCGTTAATATAGAGCGGCCGTTCATGGCGGAACTCGCGGATTAAAATTGCGATTGTCTCAGGCAGTAAGCTTCACGATATCGGTAGTTCATATGTAGTCGGCGAATAGGTCAGAAGTGCCCACAAGATCCGGTCGCCACGATTTCGTAAAACAGATGGTCGCCGAACAAGCCTTTCCATCGCCCACTTATAGAAACCTTATTACCGCCAAAGGCACTGCTTTTGATTTTAGTAAAACACGCAGTACTATTGAGACTCATCATGCTGATATCTATGAAAGACGAAATTAGACCAACATATTGGCTGAAAACTAAATCGGCGGTTAGGTCTTCTAATAGCCATTAGAATACAGGGCAACGAGCGCGGCCACATGAAAATCCTTGGAATACGAACTGCTCCTGGTCAACTGAGATTCGCGCTAGTGGAGTTTTCGAACAATGACGTTGCGTTGCTAAACGATGAGACCGAGAGCTTGGTTAAGGTACCTGCAGGGATCGCGAAACCAGAAGATGTTCTGTATTGGCAAAAGGCGGAAGTGGACCGGATCCTTAGACAAAATGCCGACGTTGCATGCGTGGGCTTGAAGACTAGCGAATTTTCAAGAACCGAAACGAAATCGACGCGACTTGCAACGTACTTGGATGCTGCAGTAATGCTTGCTGCAAAAGAGGTGAATAAGGCCGTCCACTCAAAATTGTACAGCCAACTTGGGGCTACTCGGGCAACCGTTAAGGAGCGAGCCGAGCAGCGTGTGGGACGAACCCAAAAGTACTGGAACGAGCAAATTGCCGACGCAATTATTGTCGCCTGGAAACTCGGTAAATCAATTTGATGGCTTTGATTTCGTTCAACGCAGGAGATCATCTGTACAAGTATCAGCTTAACCAGCAAATAGGGGGGGGACATTCTGGACAAGTGTGGCTTGCTCAGGATTTGACGCTTGCGAAAAATGTTGCTGTAAAAATCTTGGATGAAAATATGGCACCGGTCGCCGAAATCCTCAATGAAGCGAAGGTTGGTAACCGGCTAGAGCATGCGAACGTAGTCCATGTACATTACGCTGACGTAGTACAAACCGAATCCACGAACGTCGTGGTTATCGCGATGGATTTTCACCCGCAAGGGTCGGCGGCAGCGAATCTGAATTCCAGCAATTTCATGCCTATATCTGAGGCAGTTCGCATAACGATAGATGTCCTCAGAGGACTCGAATATCTTCATGAGTCGGCTCTATATCACAACGATATTAAGCCTTCGAATATTCTCATCGGACCGCAAAACGAAGGCCTCCTTACGGATTACGGGATATCATGCGTAGCACCGGGGTTGGCACCAGCGAAAGCCCCAAGCGCGTATGTTCTGCACCGTGCACCCGAAACATTCGCAGACGGAAACATCTCGGTTCAAACAGACATTTATCAAGTCGGACTAACGCTTTTTAGATTGATAAACGGTATTGGTACCATCCGTGATCTCCGAGACAGCGTAGGCGTCACCAAATTCGAACAGCTCAAAGCAAGAGGGAAAATCCCACGAATGCAGGATTTTCTTCGTTTTGTACCCTCAAACGTCCGAAAAATTATTCGAAAGGCTACCGCCCCGGATACATCGCAACGATACCAATCCGCGCTGGACTTGCGGCGCGCACTTGAAGCGCTTGTTCTTCCCGGATACTGGACGACAAATTCCAAGGGCGAGTTTATTGGGGTATTCAACGAACAGGTATTTCGTTTTTCTACTGAAAGTACGAGATCAGGTTACAAATTTCATGCTTATCGCAAGCGCTTGTCGAGTGGAGTAGAAAATCGCGTAGGAAAAATGTCAGACGTACGGCTGGATCATAAGCGATTGTTGGAATGCCAAAAGAAATTCATGCTTGCCGTTGTTGCGGGCGAACTTTAATTTAACTTAGTTCTGAATGGTGGCCTGTGGCAGTATCCTCGTTGCGCTATCGCTCCACTTTTGTGCCGTCAAGGACAGTTTCGCGACACGTTAGATATCAACGCCAGGCTCCCAAAGACATTTAGCGTGTTATGCGCGCGAGCGGGCAAATAAACGTCTGCGGAGAATGAGTTCAGCGTCCGAAACGCGGCGCTCGATCTACGAATGTCTCTAGAGGCATTAATATACGAAAAGGCGGAAATCTACTCAAAAGAGCTATGTAGAAAAGCGTTAGAAACTTGGTAGCCTCGCTAGTTGATGCGTTTGCTCTAGAATATAGCTCCGAAACGTAGGCCCAAATGTGCAATTTTGGACACGACCATTCGAATCCGGCCGCCGTTACTCGCGCGAGAATGCCCATCAAATTGTGCGAGTCGGTGTTGCATGAGACCGCGATGCGGGTGTTCAGTCAGATCGGTGCCGATTGTTGAATGTCGGAAAGACGAAACTCATCGCAATTCACAGGAAATCTTCCCGCCGTGCTCAAGGAGTGATTGATTGGCTATTTGAAGTGTTGAGGGACCTGTATTTGTAACCGACGCCGAGGAGGGAACCATGTTGGTACTGACGCGTCAGGAAGGCGAAACGGTAACGATTGGCAATGAAATTATTGTCACGGTATTGAGGGTATATTCTGAATCGATTACCGTTAGTATTGACTCGCTATTCGAGGCTGCAGCAACGACGAGTCATGTGCGCGAATCCCGTCGGCTGGCAGTCGATCCATCGTCGGATTCGCGGATCCATCCTGGGATATTCAACGTGTAGCCGCGCGCGTTTGTAATCGTCGAGATAAAGAGGCTGGCCGGCAATAGCTTTGCTACCCACCGCCTCACATCGAAAATGAGGAGGAGTAGTGCTGATGCGAGCTCCGGAATTTAACGAAGAACAAATTACAACCGCCCTGCGGCAGCTTGAGGCCGGGGCTCCGGCCGACGAGATCTGTAAATCGTTGGAAACGCCGTTATCCACATTGACGAATTGGCAGAGCCGATATGGTGGCCTTAGCGATCGAGAACTGGTCGAGTTGCTAGGACTAGAGAGGGAGGTTTCGAATTTGAGTTCCTTGGTTGGCCGACTTATTATCGGAACTCAACTGGCTATTTTGTTGGTGGCTATCTTTGGAGTGCGCGCCGTACTTCAATCTTGATCGGCACTTCACGCTAATCATCAATCATCGTTACTGATCCCGCAGTCGGTGAGTAGATTGCTTCGCGACGTCGAAAGAGCGCGCGTCGAGTTTAGGTTGGTCGTTGGATTGGAACGCGCGAGTTAACGCTACCCGTAGCGGACATCGCGTTGTCGAAAAGCCGTCATTCTAGCAACGTAATTATTTTCGTTCGCCATCGAGTCCACAAATCCCGCTCGCCACGGCAACGGGAGCCTCAATCTCGCGTGCCAAGGGCGGAGCCGGGTTGCGCGGCAACTGCGTACCCCAGTAGAAAATCGATCACGATCCCAACGACTGACATTTGTTAACACAGCATACAATGTGACAGGCGAATGCCTGGCGCAATGCGTGCATGAACCGAAGGCCGCCCTCGTCACTAGCGAGCATCGCGGGGTAGTGACGAGGGCGAGATCCCGTTAACGACGCGGGTTTGCGATTGGATTTTCGGATTACGGCGGGGTTATGTGTTCTTACAATGCCGCCCTCGATCGAATTCATCCGCGGCCACTGCGGCAAAGTGGCAATAGCGCGTCTTCGGATCCAACTCACGCGCAGCGACGTTAAGTCGCGGATCCATCTTCGAACCCGGATTGATCGTCCGATCGATTCACCACCGCAGGCTTTCGCCTGATTTCAACCATTGAGCCGAGATTGTCGCGTGAGCGATGTCGTTTAGGCTCTTTTTATTCATCGCGGACGTGTGTCCGCAATTTCAAAAAGAGGAGGTGCAGAGATGCAGCGACAACTTGAAGCAGGCCCATGATGGGCACGTTGGCCAGCGCCGGGCCATTACCCGACAGGGAAAAACGGCGTTGCCTGATACCAGGCACATTCAGGTCTATCGGGATTGGTGTCCCACGGTCTGTTCGCGCGAGCGAGCCGGGTAGCTGCGGTTACCGGGTATGACCGACAACACTCATCATTTGGAATACGCACCGTGAGAGATCTGAACTACCAACTTAAACAGCTTTGTCGCCGGAATCGGGACGGCAGTTACGTGACACAAAGCAAGCGATTGCATCACCTAATGCTGATGGCGAACCAGCTACGCGAGGCTGGCTACCGTGGCATGAAGCCGAGATCGTTGAAACCGAAACACGTCGAGTGTCTGGTGAAAGGGTGGCTCGGCCAGGATCTCGCGGTCGGAACCATCAAGAACCGAATGGCCGTGCTGCGCTGGTGGTCCGAGAAGGTGGATAAGCAGAATGTCGTCGCACGTTCTAACGATTATTACGGGATCCCGGATCGACAGTTCGTCACGAATGAATCGAAGGCTCGATACCTGGATAGCGCGTCGCTTGAGAAGATTGGAGATCCCTACGTCCGGATGAGTCTCGCATTACAGCAGGCCTTCGGTCTGCGAAGAGAGGAGGCGATTAAATTCATTCCAAGTTTCGCGGATCGTGGCGATCACCTCACGCTGAAAGCGAGCTGGACAAAGGGCGGGCGGGAGCGAAACGTGCCAGTGCGAACCGAGGAGCAGCGCGCCGTATTGAATCGTGCTCGATTGCTTGCTGGTGCCGGTTCGCTTATTCCGCACGAACGGACCTACGTGCAACAGCTACGACTCTACGAACGACAAACGAGCAACGCCGGGCTATCGAAATTGCATGGCCTACGGCACGCCTACGCACAACGTCGCTACGAGGAGCTCACCGGTTGGAAATCGCCGGCGGCCTTTGGCCCGTCGACAAAATCTCTCAGTCCCGGTCAGTGCGTGATGGATCGTGTGGCCCGCCAGGCGATCAGCGAGGAACTCGGACATGCGCGGCGGCAAATAGCGTCCGTCTATCTCGGCACATGAGGTTCATAGAAATGCTGCATGGAGCCGACTGCGTTTTTCCTTAACAAGCGAACAATGCTCGTAAAGGATATCGTTTTTTCGCGACGTCATATCGAAGCCAATAATTCTGTGGAGAGAAAATGACTTGTAATCCTAATTCCTTTCTCGCACTAGTCTTGTTTTTGGGGTCGCCGTTCGCGACTGCTGTGGAACAATCCAGCGCACCGAATCCGAATACAGTGCAGAGCGAAACGTCGATCGCGCAGAGTGAGCTTTCGGAATACGATCGTGCAAGAGCGACACTGTGGAAATTAGAACCGACCGAATGGCAGCGGTACCGCATGCTGATGCAGGGGATCCGCGGCAGCATCAGTCCCGTTTCGATATCGCCCATTGAAGTGCTCGGCATCCATGCCCGCGACGACGCAGAGCGCCAACGCTATGCGGAACGCTGGGCACAGGTCATGCATGAGGATGTGGATCGGATATTGGCGTTTCAGCATGCCTACGACGCGGCGTCGAAGCGCTTGTATGCCAACCTGCCATTGATCGATGTCAACAAACTACCAGCAGCGCTCGACACCCAGGACGACTATTTAATTAGCGAACGATTCTTACTATTCACGGCGCCGGATTGTGCAAAGTGCGACGACCTAGCAACAAAGATGCTGCGCCGTCTCGACCTGGTTCGTGGGATTGATATCTATTTGACGGGTCAGAACGTGAACGACGACGCCGTTCGAGCGTGGGCCGCAACACACAATATTGAACCCGAATGGGTTCGTACGCGTCGTGTGACGCTGAACCGTGACGGTGGCGCACTGGCGAAACTGACGGGCGGAAAAGGACAGGTGCCGATGGTTTTCCGGCGGCGCGGTGAGAACATCGAGCCTCTGGACGAATCAAGCTTGTAACGCATGAGACAGTTCAAACTTCATGTGATGCATGCCTTAACAACTGCCCTCGTCCTAGGTACACAAGTCGCCTCCGGCAGTCACTCGATCCCGCCTAGCTATCGCTTCACAGCAGCCCAATTCGACATCCCAAGCACCGTTCTCTATGCGGTCGCCCTAACGGAAAGCGGGTTGTCGGTTCGCCGTTCCAGCGTATCGCGTCCCTGGCCGTGGACGCTGAACGTCGCAGGGACGGGCTACTATTTCAACTCTCGACAGGCAGCGTGGCGAGCTCTGAAACATTCGCTCAATTCAGGTGAGCGATCCATTGATGTCGGCCTGATGCAGATCAATTGGCGTTACCACCACGAGCGGTTGGGTAGTCCGTGGCAGGCGCTCGATCCCTACCATGGCTTGGCTGTGGGTACGGCAATACTGAAGCGTTGCCATCAAGGTGGCGGCGATTGGATGAAGAGTGTTGGTTGTTACCACGCACCGAACCATGCGCAAAGAGCAGCGCGGTATCGTCGACGCGTTGCCTCACAGATCCAACAACTTCAGAAAAAGGGATAGTGGAATGAACGTCTGGTCACAGGAATGGTTTCGGCGATTAGTCTTCATATTGTGCTCGACGCTATTTTCCAACGCGCTCGCGCTTACGGTTATTCTGGACACCGGTCAGACGGAATCAATCGCACCGTTCCTAGAACCGTTGGAGAAGGAAGATGATGGCAATGTGATATCGGCACCCGTTGCGCCGTCTGTCGGTGCGGCGGATCCCCAATCACTACTGCCCATCCTTTCGCCGGGACTAATGGCGGGCCCCATGAAATCGCGATCCCACCAGCGCCCATTCGCTCGTCCGTTCTTCCTGGTCGGCTCCGATCCTCGGTCTTGGCAGTGGCTAAAGACGAACGCTCCGCGACTCAAAGAAATCGGCGCCATCGGTATGCTCGTTCAGGCCGAAACCGTTGGCGACCTCGAGGCGATCGTCGCATTGGCCAACGGCCTTCCCATCCTGCCGGCGTCGGCGACCGACATCGGGAACGCTTTAGGGATTACACGTTATCCGGTATTGATTTCCGCCGGAGCCATCGAACAGTGAACAACCACCCGATCGAAGCCCTGCTACGACCACCGGTCGAGCTGTGGTCTACCGTAGTCGCTTATTCGGCGGCAACTGTAGCGATACTGGCACCCGGGTCGTTGATGATGCCACCCGGTATTGCCTACGGTGCCGCCGCGGTACTTGCGATGATGGGCACGTATCGTGCGCGCCAGGCGTTCCGAGTGCTACGCTACCAGCGGAACATGCGGCGGCTGCCAACCTACCGAATTTCATCAAAGAATATCCCAGTCAGCCGTCGCAAACTGTTTTTGGGTAAGGGCTTCCGGTGGAGCCAGAAACACACACAACGTTTGCGCGATACGATTCGACCTGAGGTGCAGCGTTACGTGCAACCGGGGACGCTCTATCAGTGGGCGCGACGGAAAGAAGTGGCTTGGGAAAGCGTGCCGGTACTCTGTGGTGTCGCACGACTAATTCGAACACGCGGGTGGTGGAATCCGTTGTCACCACTTCCGTCTGTCGGTGGCAAGCCCGCGCTTCACGCGGTGGAACTCGAAGAGCAAGACGTGTGGATGGACAACGCCGAGCGGGTTGGACACACGCTCGTTTTGGGTACGACGCGCGTCGGCAAAACCCGACTTGCGGAAATTCTGATCACTCAGGATATTCAACGCGGCGATGTGGTGATTGTTTTCGATCCGAAAGGGGATGCGGATTTATTACGGCGCATCTATGCCGAAGCAAAGCGCGCCGGGCGCGCCGATGAATTCACGCTGTTTCATCTGGGCTTTCCGCAGGTGTCAGCCCGCTATAACGCCATTGGTAATTTCTCGCGGATCACCGAGGTCGCGACTCGCATCGCCAATCAACTTCCTGGCGAAGGTAATTCTGCGGCATTCAAAGAATTCGCGTGGCGTTTCGTCAACATCATCGCGCGAGCTTTGGTTGCGCTCAAACGCCGTCCGGATTACCAGCAAGTACGGCGTTACATCAACGATATCGAACCATTGTTTGTGGAATACAGCCGAGACTATCTCTCGCGTCGCGGCGCGTCCGGCTGGCAAGAACAGGTCACAGCGATCGCGGATAAGATCAGCGAGCGGAATCTGCCAGCTGCTATGCGCGGTCGGAACGCTGAAGCCATCGCACTGATGCGCTACCTGCAATCGCAGGACTTCTACGACCCCGTCCTTGACGGTCTAGTCTCAGCATTCAAATACGACAAGACTTACTTCGACAAGATCGTGAGCTCGGTCGGACCGTTAATGGAGAAACTCACGACCGGAAACATCGCAGCGCTCATCTCACCGGACTATACGGACGAAGTCGAATCGCGACCCATCTTCGAATGGATGGAGGTGATCAGAAACAAAGGCATCGTCTACGTCGGGCTCGATGCACTGACTGACACGACCGTCGCGAGTGCCGTTGGTAATTCAATGTTCGCCGATCTCGTTTCTGTTGCGGGCCAAATTTATAAGCACGGCGTTTCTGGTGAGTCCGAATCAACGCCACCGATCATCTCGATACATGCCGATGAGTTCAACGAACTGATCGGGGATGAGTTCATCCCGCTGCTCAATAAAGCCGGAGGCGCGGGGTTCCAGGTAACGGCCTATACGCAGACATGGTCTGACGTCGAGGCACGGATCGGCAACCGAGCAAAAGCCGGACAGGTGGCCGGAAACTTCAATACGCTGATTATGCTTCGCGTCAAGGAACTCGCGACGGCGGAGATGCTGACAAACCAACTCCCGAGCGTCGAAGTCTTTACGTTGATGAGCGTTTCTGGTGTAGACGATTCATCTGAGCCTGGTTCGGGTGTCGACTTTAAATCCCGTAACGAAGATCGGATCAGCGTCTCGGAGGTACCGATGCTTGCGCCGTCGGATCTCATCACGCTACCGAAAGGTCAAGCTTTCGCGCTGTTGGAAGGCGGGGAGCTTTGGAAGATCCGCATGCCGTTACCGACGACCGATGCTGACATGCCAGGATCTCTCGCGGAGATCGCGGATGAGATGGAGCGCACCTATATCACGAACGATCATTGGTTCCGATCTGAAAACGCCTGGTGGTCGACGGATGCTGAGATCATTGGGTCGACAAACGCACTAACGAGTGAAGATGTCCGAGCCGGCTCGTGACCTGCGGCGCGGCAACGGCAGGACCGGTCTTATCTCGTGGGTATTGACGGCGACGGGTACGGTTCTTCTCTGGCTGATATTTTCGTTGCTGTTTTCGATTGTCGTCGAGTGCGTCGGCATGGTGTTTTGGTGGCCGGAGCAGGGCGTTGAGCACAGTCGCATAATGGTGCAGAACGAGGTTCGCTACCTCAATAGTGAATCTACGCAAAGCCTGTTGACGTCGAATACGTCGAGATTCGCTCAACACATCGCTGACAAAATTCACCATCTGCTATTCGAACTGACCGGCTTTGTTGATCTCGTTCGTTGGCTATCTGTGCCTCCTAAGCCCAATGCTGCGGGTTGGCCGGACGCACTGCATTCATTCTACGTATTGGGAGCCGATTTCGTTGTTGCGACGATTCAGGTCACGGAAGTATTTGCGCTGCGGCTCGCAATCCTGGCGCTCGCGACGCCCCTGTTTCTGCTGTTCAGCCTAGTTGGTCTTGTCGATGGATTGGTGCAGCGAGATTTACGGCGTTGGGGTGGCGGCCGCGAGAGCTCGTTCATCTACCACTATGCAAAGAAATTCATGATGCCGATTATCGTGATGTCGTGGGTTATTTATCTCGCTTTGCCGTTCACTTTGCATCCGAGCGCTATCGTGCTGCCGTTCGCAACATTGCTGGCGATCACGGTTGCCATAACGGCGCGAACGTTTAAGAAATACCTGTGATTAATGCCGTCCAGCGAAAAACCTGCTGCTAGCCCCATTCGACGAAGACATCAGCGATTTCATCTATGCACGGGTTCGGGTTTTCAATAATTGGAGCTTCCAGGCACGACGCAGCTACACAATTTATGTAAAAACGCGGCCGTTCAGATCGCGATAACGACAATTCGCGCTAACCCGTTGAACGGGCGCGAAGTGCCCTAACCGGAACTTCGGCTGTGCTCCCATTCATCAATCTTGGTGATGAACGCGACCGGGCAAGTGTGTTCCTGGCTCGGTTTTCCGCTCAAGCGTCCGAATAGTTCGGGTATCGCGCGCATCTCACATCCAGGCGTGGCAATCAACGCCGATAGCACAAACGAGAGACCGAGATGACCGTAGAAGTACCCGAGCCAAAGATTGAGGGGGATACCCAGGAGTGGGCTATTTAGGCTTCCGGTTGCTAGTAAGGCGACGGCGCCGAATACAGTTAAGGCGATCACAGAAGCTATAAATGGCCGCTGCCCCCAGCTCCTTGAAAAGCCAATGTTCACCACATAATTGAAGACGAACAACGGTGGGAGCAGTACGAGGAGACGTGCATCGAGAGAGGAGAAAGATTGTATCGTGGTCCATTCGACGTCGTAGAAGACGCCAACAAACACATAAAGACATAGCGCCCCCAACGACAGCCGCAGCAGGCGGCCGAGCGGACCAGGTCTTACCAGCGTGCCGGCATCAACCAGCGCCAACGGCTCGGATTGTTTCACGGCGAAATCTCGTCACTCAGCCCGCACAGCACGACAATTTAGAAACGTCTTTATCGAAGGTTTGTACCGCCAATTTAAACCCTTCGACCGTTGTGAGATACGGGAAAATCATATCGGCCAGGTCGTTATAGGTCATCCGTTGGCTAAGCGCGATCGCCGCGCTCTGAATACTGTCGGCACCCTCTGGGGCCAGGATGTGCGCACCCAACAATTGACCGGTGTCCGCATCAGCCACCAATTTGATTAAGCCGCGTGTATCTCGTGCGGCCAAAGCGCGTGGCACATGCTTGAGGCCCAGCACGGATGTTTTAACGGCGAGCCCTTGTGCTCGTGCTTGCGCTTCGGTTAAGCCGACTGTGGCGACCTGGGGATCGGTAAACACAACCGCAGGCATCGCCCGATTGTCGTAGCGAATACTGTCACCATTGAGAGCGTTTTTTGCTGCGAGCTTCGCGCCGTAGGCCGCCATATAGACGAACTGGTCTTGGCCTGTGACGTCCCCAGCAGCGTACACGCCCGGTATTGTGGTGCGCATTTTCTCGTCCACCTCAATACCGCCTTCCACATTGAGTTGCACGCCCATCATCTCAAGGTCCAAACCTTCGATATTGGGTTGCCGTCCCGTGGCAACTAGGACTTGGTCTGCCTCAATGACCTGTATGTGGCCGTCTTTGAGCACCGACAGTGCAACGCCGCTCGCTGTGGCTTCGATGTGGTCGTAAGCGAGACTATCGAGGACGGTAATACCCTCCTCGCCAAAATATCGTGTCAGCGCTGTACTGATTTCTGGCTCACCACTGGACAGTAGCTGTGAACGGGTAACGAGGGTCACGTTAGCTCCCACCCGCGCAAATATCTGTGCAAGCTCGCAGCCGATGTAGCCGCCGCCAATCACCAGCAATGATGCTGGTGGTGCATCCAGCTCGAGCGCGGTGGTACTGGTCAAATACGCAACGTCATTAAAACCTTTGATATCCGGTATCGATGGGGATGTACCCGTCGCGACAATAATCTTGTCGGCAACAATATGTCTGCCGTCAACGTTGATGCCGCCTGGTTCAAGCCGGGCCTGACCTTCGATGTACGAAATCTTGTCGTATACATCGAGCATGTCGACATATTTGGCTTGCTGCAACTCATCCACCAATGCTTGTTTCTGAGCCACGAGCGCTTTCCAGTCATACAGCTCTGCAGCACCCTCGACGCCGGCGAACCGTTTCGCGTGCCGTGCATGGTGGATGGCTTCTGCTGCCCTAATCATCGCTTTAGACGGGACGCAGCCGACGTTGACGCACGTGCCACCGATGGTGCCGTAGCCAATCAGTGCGACGCGCGCACCGTTTTCTACCGCCGTAATAGCGGCTGAGAAGCCCGCCGACCCCGCACCAATGACGGCAACGTCAAACTGATCGGTCAGTGCGTCTTTGGCACAGCAATCATCTAGGCGTTTAGCTTCGCTCATGCGTTATTCGCCTTCAATGAGGGTGGCTGGATAGCCCACGCCCGTGGAGGCGTTAGCAATGTCCTCGGCTTTGACGATGGCCGGGTCAAAAATAGCGGTCGCAGTTTTGGTATCAAAATCGACCATGACTTCTTTGACACCGTCAACACGGGCCATGGCTTTTTTGACGGTAAAGGGGCACGCCGCGCAGGTCATGTTTTCGATCGCAAAAACGTGCGTTTGAGTTTCAGCGGTTGAGACGGCGACGGGCGGTACATCTGCCCGCAGGTTGGTGGAATTGAACGCTACTAAACCTGTCAGGCCCATAACAACAACGGCGATGGCGGGTATCCAAAATTTCTTCATGTGTCATTCTCCTAATAAAAAAGCGGTGCCCAAAAGTCGATGGTGAGTGCGAGCAGTACCAGCACGGTCGCAATCCAAAGGGCACTTTTTGTCACCCGACTTGACGTCGGGCTCGCGCAATACGACCCGTCTTCGCAAGCCACCATTGGTTTGCGATAGACCTGCCAAAAACCAAATCCAAGGATCCCAATCGTGACGAGCCCGAACATCGGCTTGTAAGGCTCAAGCGCTGTCAGGGTTCCAATCCATGCACCACTGACGCCGAGCGTGACGAGCACGAGCGGTACAATGCAGCACGATGAGGCGAAGACCGCACCAATAATTCCGGCTGTAGCAGCGATACGGCTGGCATCCGGTCGCGCTGTTTTTTGTGCCGGTTCAGCGATCGAGATGTCTTCGCTCATCCGCGTGTTCCTTTCAATTTGGTCTTGCCTAGATTGGCTATTGAGTTCATCTTAGACCCTGTAGTAACTACAGGTACAAGAAGAAAATGAATGCTGCCCAACAAAATGTGACGCGAGGCGTTTTAGCGAAACAAAGCGGGGTTAATGCTGAAACGATTCGGTATTACGAAAAGATCGAGCTGATGCCCGAACCGGAGCGAACTTCAGGTGGACACCGGATATATAAAGAAGTCCATCTGCAACGCCTTTGCTTCATTCGTCGCTGCAGGGAGATGGGGTTTACGCTCGAAGAGATCCGTGAGCTGTTATCTCTGGTGGACCGGGAGCAAGTCTCGTGTGACCACGTCCAGCAGATTACGCAAGACCACGTGGTAAGCATCCGGCAGAAAATCAAAGATCTGCAACGTATGCAAGGCACCCTACGACACCTCGCCAAACAATGCTCTGGCGAGAATGTGCCCGAATGCCCAATTATAGAAGCGCTGCTTGAAACGTAGTTACGCACCTGTAGCGCCACACAGGATAGTTAAAAAACCGAGCCTTAGCTAAGCGTACTGCGAGTGATTGATAAGCAAGGCTGACGGGCCGCTTTTGGCCGATTTCCCTCATTGAAGTCGCGAATTTTTCGGGCGGCGATCTACTATAGAACGGTCACTCGCACGCGCCAGTCGCATCAAATCGACATGTTAAATTCCGGGCGCAAGCGTTTTTCGACGAGGGGTAAGTGGTGCCCGTCTGTACCGTAAACGCGCCGGCGAGCAGTTCCTACGGTCTCGCGATTTGCAGCGCGGACTAGGTCCGTTGGAGGCACGCGGCTGAATCCTCGATCACGATGAGTTGTAATGAACAGGTGACGCGGGCTTATCGGGATATAAATGACGCAATTAGGAGATTTCAGACCCTCCAACCGAATCAGCGGCGTG
This sequence comes from Gammaproteobacteria bacterium, assembly GCA_021773835.1. Classification (GTDB taxonomy): domain Bacteria; phylum Pseudomonadota; class Gammaproteobacteria; genus UBA11873. The sequence goes on along the minus strand of JAJFJQ010000061.1, from coordinate 43,021 downwards.
TCTGAGATAAGCAGATCGAGATTGCTTTCGTCAACTCTGATTACCTCCCACTTCATATTGATGATTACGTTCCCAAGTTCCTCGTTTGCGATCATTCTTGGAAGAACACGACCCATCGAGACAATTTCATCGATATCGGGAAAATTTTCCTGTGCCCACTCGATTAACGTTTCGTGATCGTCATTCCCTCTAATTGCATCGTATTCTTCAGGTTTACTGTTCAAAGCTTTAAGGACGTGCTCGCGACCGTTTTGACGAAGTTCAGCAATCATCTCGGGAGACCGCATAGTTTGGGCCAAAACAAATCTAGTCCAGTCGCACCGCTCACCCGCGCTAAGACTTTGAAGTTCATCGCACAGCAAGCGGCGATGAACAAGAGCTGCGGGATTATCGACTTGCTTACTCATTACTTCGCGTTCTAGCCATTGCTGATCAGCTGGGGGTACCGCGTTAATCATATAGAGGTTCGGTTCAAACCCTGTATATTCGGGGGTACGCCAGCTGATGACGACCTTGCCAGCGGGCCGAGAGTAGACTGCCAATCGCCCGTCTTCGCGACACCAACCTGAAAGGAGGAACTGGGGAATGTGATGATGGTTTGTTGGATCGCTCATTCGGAAATTTTCGACGTGGAAGTACCCCGGACAATGACGTTAACTATTTTATCAGTGTACGGAGTTCGGTTCGTGCCGATTGTTAATCAGAATTGCCGGGCACCGCACTGAGACTGGTTTCATCCAACGGCAGTTCATGGCCTTGAACACTCGGGCACTTGCAGGTGGTACAGTCAGTCGGTACAACGACGGATTGCGACAGCCGCGACACGAACGATCCGCTCACAGATCGGAAGAATCACCCACTTAGCTTCCCACGTAACGCCTTGCGTGTTTGAGTTTCGGTTTCCTCTCTAGGCCGCGTATCAACCATGCTCAACAATTCGAATTCCGCAATCCTTCTACCGGCAATTTCTACGTCGCAGCTTTCCCCTCATTTCGGTAATCACAAATGTGACACCGAGAACAGAAATCGCGTCGAAGTGGTTGGTTATCTTCTTTTTCCGACAAGCATAGCAGGCAGCGGAAAGCCGGCGCGATAGGGTCAGGTCAGAAATCATTAATACGGTGAAGGCGGATATCTGCGAAGCATAGACCGCCGCGGCATTAAGTCGAACTCAGAATCTAACCCGAAGAAAACTCCGCGCTAACGTGAATTGATTTTATATCGCCAAGGGTTTCGGCGGCGCGCACCCTACGCGTCATGTTTACCGTCGAGAAATTGCGATGCTCCTGAAGCGAGTCGCCATTCCAGGTCTGCTGGCCTGTTTCATTCCTGTTACGAGTACGCTAGCGGACGCCTACGCTGAACGCGCCCTGCTGGCCCGGATAGACCATGAGCTTACTGCACTCGAACCGCTGATCGTACAAGCCAGCGCTCAGGCTGATCCCGACGCGCGATTCCTTTTTGACTACGGCGCGTTGCGTCAAGCATTAGACGAGATACGTCTCGAGATCGACGCGCACATTGATGCACCCCGACAGCAACCCCGGACGATTCCACCCCTGCGCGGCGACCACCGCCGGTGACAGTCGTTAATGACGTCGGCCCAGCATGCAGCATTTCAAGCGGGCGCTGGTGTTTCCGCGAATGCGCTCCTGACGGCAATCGCCTCGATCATTTTGGTGCTCGGTTTTGTCTGGGTGATTTGGATCACACTCGGGACTTTTCGAGCCTGGCAGAACGGCCAGGTGGCGTTGTTCGACGTCGTTTGGGGCACGTTACGCGCCAGCATCGTGCTGATGGTTTTCGGATTTTATCTTCGGTAGCGGCATTGCGTCGCTGCCACACCAATTCGGGAGTATCCCGATTTTTATTGTTAGGGGTAGGCCCCGTTATTTCGGAGGGAACGCAATGGTTCCAAACAACATGAAACACTTGGTGATCGCACTCAGCGCGATCTTATTGTCCGCAACGCATTCGGTATGGGCAGCGTTACCGACACCGGTCGCGCCGAGTACCGCGCCGCCGGCCGGCGACTGGATCGCTCTCATCAAGGGCTACATCAAGGACGGCGGGTTAGTCCTTGGGTTATCGATCGCAGTGATTGGTTTTCTGTGGGTGGCTTACCTCGGCTTCGCAAAATTCAACGAAGCCCGACAAGGTAAAGCCGAATGGGCGGAGGTCGGCGTTCTCGGGATCGTAGGGGCAGTGGTCCTCATCTTCGCAAGCTATCTCCTCACCGAGGCCGCTGGCGTCATCTAACCGATGCCGGAACGCGACGACATTCTGGCCGACCGCCTCAATGCGGAGCCCACCATCTTCAGGGGGTGCTCGTCGTCAGAGCTCGGTGTCATCGTGATCGTCGCCGGGCTCTTTTGGCTCCCCGTCAGTTTGCTTCTCGCGCGTGTCCTCGGCGCTGTGACAATGGGATTTGGGTTTGCGGGGGTCGGTGTCGTTGCCACCGTGATCGTCACAGCGAGTCTTTTGCAGCGAATGAAGCGCGGGCGCCCCGATGGCTATTACCAGCAGCGCGTTTCGATAGGAGTCTCGAATGTCGGGCTCCGGCGGTCGCCATTGATACAAAGAAGCGGCCCATGGGATATCGGGAGGACGCACGTTGCGACGTTACCGCACCGAGATTGATAACGTTCGCGCGCATCTGCGTTCGCTGTGGGCAGTGATTGGATTGCAGATCCTAGTTATCGCGGTGCTCGGCTTCGGCTGGAGCCAAGCCCCGAAGCAACTGACGGTTCACGTGCCGCCGGATCTCCGTTCCGGTGCCACCCTTTCCGTTGATGAGATCCCCGCTGCAAATGTTTACGCGTTCGCCTTCTATCTGTTTCAGCAGTTGAACCGATGGCCGGAGGATGGTGCGAAGGATTACGGCAAAGCCATCTTTCGGATCTCGCCCTACGTGACGCCTCGCTATCGTGCGGATTTGATCGCCGACATGGAATTAAAAGGTCGTCAGGGTGAGTTGAGTTATCGGGTGCGGGGTGTGCATGAGGTGGCCGGACATGGTTACGAGGAGCGTCGCGTTGATGTCCTGGCCTCGGGGGTCTGGATCGTTTGGTTAGACCTCGACCTCTTTGAATCCGTGAAAGGAATGACGGTTAAGCAGACGGCGATCCGTTACCCCTTGCGCGTCGTGCGGCTCCCAATCGATGCGGAAGCGAACCCGTGGGGCTTAGCGCTCGACGGCTTCGCGGCCGAGGGGCCGCGACGCTTGGAAGAAACTGAACTCGTTGCAGATGCGAGCCAATAGCGGTTATCGGAGAATGATGATGCAAACGTTCCCGATCCTGCGCGCCGTGTTTACGATTTGTTTTGTAGTGGCCGGACTCATCTGCGCTTCATCGGTGTCCGCCGAGAGTGGGACAGTTCAACGAATCGAATGGCAAAAGGTCCCCATCGAGGTGCCCCTGGTTGTTGGTGCCGAACGGCGGATCGAATTTCCGGCGCCGGTGAAAGTTGGGTTGCCGGGAACCATTGAACCGTTGCTGCGAGCGCAAAGCGTCAACGGCGTCGTTTACCTCTTAGCGAATGCGGCGTTCGAATCGAGCCGCGTCATGGTTCGTGAAATCGACAGCGGCCGGGTTTACCTCTTTGATGTAACCGCCGCCGAGGCCGGCACGCCTGGCGGACCGCTACAAATCTTTGTAAACGTCGACCCGGGTTCAACCGATGCGACGGCAACTAAAGGCGGTCGTTCGAAAACGCGTCGACACAACACGATCGAACTCACCCGATTCGCGGCCCGACAACTCTACGGGCCGTCGCGGTTAGCGGACGCACTTCCGGGAGTCGTCCGCGTGCCACTCGAGTCGCAACCGGTCGATTTGATTCACGGCGCCGCGATCGAAGCGGTCCCACTGGCCGGGTGGCGCGCGAACGGTCTGTACATCACCGCCGTGAAGCTCAGTAATCTCACCCTACAACCGCAGACCTTAGACCCTCGCGAGCTCCGCGGCGGTTGGCTAACGGCGACGTTTCAACACCATCGACTACTAGCGAAGGGTGACGCAGCGGACACGACCGCTGTTTATCTCATCTCAAAACAACCATTTGACGTCTCGCGTTAGGTCATCACATGGCTGTTGCCACCGCGAATCGATTACTACCGTTACTGGCTGGGAGCGTGTTGTTGATCCTGGCGTTCGTCACGATCAAATCGTGTTCGAATGACGCGGGTGAATCAAATACGCTCGCGTCCGTCCCGAAAGCGCCGTCGCCGGATGCCGACAGTCCCGCCGACACGATCAAGACCTTAACCGCGAACGTCGCAGCGATGACCGCGGAAGTCCAAGCCTTACGCCAGAATAACGATCAACTGCACGCCGAGAATCGCGAGTTACTGTCACATCGAGAGCAGATCGAGGAGAACGTCGCGACGCGCGTGCAACGGGAACTGATCGCGCGCCAAAACGAATTGTCGCGCGATGGTCGAGAGGAAGCGGATGATCTCGCTTCATTGACCTCACGGGTCGATGCGCTGACGCAATCGATTCACGACAGTCGACTCGCCGAGGGCGGGAGCGATATGCCGGTGGGGTTGGGGTTCGATGATTGGACCCCTAACGGCGCACCCGACGCGGTTGTCTGGATAGAGCCCCTCGATGCCGAGGATAGCAACTTAACACCGTCGGAAGCGCCAGGATTATTGCGGCGCGCGGGTCGCGCCTCGGGCGAGATTTTCGAAACTACCGAAGGTTTGCATCCCGACGTCATCGATCCAATCAAACCGGATCAACCGGTCTATACCGTGCCGCGTAATGCGACGCTCATTGGCTCGACCGCTATGACGGCGCTGGTCGGTCGGATCCCAGTACAAGGTCAGGTCCGCGATCCGATGCCTTTCAAAGTGATCACGGGTGCCGAGAATCTCGCCGCTAATGGACTCACGGTCCCCGGTGTGAGCGGTATGGTCTGGAGTGGGACCGCGATTGGAGACTGGACACTGTCCTGCGTGACCGGCCGCTTGGATTCAGTGACGTTCGTTTTCGACGACGGCACCATCCGCACAATCTCGAGTGACGGACGCGGCGATCGCTCCGGTAGCAACGATCAACCGCTCGGTTGGATCTCTGACGAGCGAGGTATTCCGTGTATCAGCGGTGAACGCAAAACGAACGCGCCCGCGTTTCTCGCGCAACGCATCGGCGTGATGGCGGTCCAGGCAGCGGCCGAAGCGGCGGCGAACGCCGAGACGACTTCCGTCGTGACTGATGCGGGCTCGGTGACGAACAGCGTCACGGGCCAGGCGAGTCGCTACGTGCTGGGCAAAACGTTTTCTGGTGGCAGCGAGGAAATTGCGAAGTGGCTCTTGGAACGCCAGGCGCAGAGTTTCGATGCGGTCTTCGTGCCGGCTGGCATTTCAGTGGCTATCCATGTCGATCACGAACTGCCAATCGATTTCGAAACAACAGGGAGGAAACTGCATCATGAAGAAACGACGGATGCGTCTCATCACACTCAGCTTGATTAGCCTCGCGCTCGCGGGGTGTGCGGGATCGAAGGACGCCGTTTTGCCCAGTCAGGGTCCCACCATGTCCACGATCTATACGCGTCATATGACCCAAATGACCGAACGACAACCGGAGGTTCTCCGGGAGGCGCTAGGTGCTCGACCTATTCAATCCGAAGCGCGCGATCTCTATGGCTATACACGCGACGCGTTCAACGAGATTGAACTGCTGTTCCCGCGCTTACCGAATCCGACGCTGGTGATGTACGTCTTTCCGCACCTGGTTGGCGAGACGCGAGCGCCGGTTCCCGGTTACGCGACGGCGTTTCCCCTCTACGAGCACGTGGAATACGCGCTACCCGGTGAGGTGCCCTTGACGTGGAGCACCAAGCAGCCATGAGCATGAACCAGGGATCGGTCGCATCAATCGCGCAAGAAGACGCGTCGGACGATACACCCATCACGACGCGCGCTGTTCAGCAACTCTACGACCGTCCGCAGTCGTTCACTGATCTACTCCCGTGGATGGAATACAACTCGGGTAGTCGATCGTTTCTGCTCGAGGACGGGATCAGCGTCGGTGCGCTGTTTGAGATCACGCCAGTGGGTACGGAAGCACGCACGAGCGACTTCATGACGCAGTTGCGCGATGCCATCCAAACCGGATTAACCGATGCGATCCCGGAAGAAGACGGTGCCCCCTGGATCGTGCAAGTGTACGTGCAGGACGAGCCGAGTTTGCAGGGCCTTACCGCGGCACTCGGAGGGTATGCGGGATCGGGTGGGGCGACGTCCGCATACGGACGCCACTTCCAGCAAACGATGTCGTCGCACCTCGCACGGATCACCCAACCGGGTGGATTGTTCGAAGACACGGCGGTGACCGGGACACGATGGCAAGGGCAAGTCAGGCGTGTACGTGCGACCTTGTATCGACGCTTAACACCCGGTGGGCGCACTCCGTCCGCTGTCGAAGTCGAAGAGACGCTCAATGATGTGGCCACGAAATGGGTCGCGTCGTTAGCGTCTGCTGGGATCAAGGTGCGCCGTGGAACGGGAACCGATCTCTATGAGTGGCTCCTCAAGTGGTTCAACCCGAATCCGGATCTGTCGAACGGCGATCCAGACCAACTCTTAGCACTGGCCCCGTATCCGGGCGACGAGGACTTGCCGTTCGGGCATGACCTCGCCGCCTGCTTGACGTTGTCGATGCCGCGATCGGATAACGCTTCGGCGACGTGGTGGTTTGATGAGCGACCCCACACGATTGTGTCAGTTCAGGGGTTGCGACGTGCACCGACGATTGGTCACCTGACGGCGGAGCGGGATGCTGGCGATCACGTCTACGCACTCTTTGATCGGTTGCCGCCCCATACGGTGATGGTGATGACCGTGACGGTTAAACCCCAAGACGTGATCCGTAACCATATTGCGCAAGTTAAACGGGCGTCCGTCGGCGATTCGGCCGAAGCCGATCTCACTCGCGAGGCGGCCGACGCGGTGGAGCGGGAAATGGCGCAGGGCAACAAGCTCTATCCACTTACCCTCGCCTTTTACGTGCGAGGTGACGATCTCAAGGCACTGCGAACGAACGTGAATCAGTTGAACGCGTTGCTGCTGCCAAATGGCCTGCAGCCGATTACCGCGGAAGCCGATTTGCTCGCCCTCGATAGTTACGTCCGCAACCTCCCGATGGCCTACGACGTGTCCTTGGAGAAACAGACGCGGCGGTCGCGTTTGATCTTTTCAAAACACACCGCGAACTTGCTCCCGTTCTACGGACGGTCACGAGGCACCGGCCATCCCGGTTTGGTGTTTTTCAATCGCGGTGCAGAACCCCTCGTGTTCGATCCACTGCACCGTGCGGATCGAAAAAAGAATGCGCACATGTTGATTCTAGGACCGACCGGTGCCGGTAAATCGGCGTTGCTCGTTTATCTGTTGCAGCAGATGGCAGCGATCCATCGACCCCGGATATTTATCATCGAAGCGGGCGGCTCGTTCTCGTTACTGGGGCAGCAGTTCAAAGCGCAAGGCCTCAACGTGAACCAGGTGACGTTAAACCCAAACACCGACGTGAGTTTGCCACCCTTCGGCGATGCGTTACGGGTGTTGGACAAAGAACGTCGGCGACTCGTCGTTGACGATCCCGACGCGTTGACCGATGACGATGACACCACTGACGACGATAGCGCCGGACGCGACGTACTGGGCGAAATGGAGATCGCAGCGCGGATCATGATCACGGGCGGTGACGAACGCGAAGATGCACGAATGACTCGCGCTGATCGACTGATGATCCGAAATGCGATCTTATCGGCTGCAAAAATCGTGAAGACCGCCGAGCGCGATCAGGTACTGACCGAAGATGTCGTCGCGGCATTACATCAGATTGGCGAGGACAAGCGCCTCTCAGACCACCGGCGATCGCGGGCGAGTGAGATGGGCGATGGCATGGCGCTCTTTTGCTCTGGCCTCGCCGGTCATTTTTTTAACCGGCCCGGTACACCTTGGCCCGAAGCGGATGTAACGCTACTCGAGATGGGGATCCTTGCGCGCGAAGGCTATGAGGATCAACTGACGGTCGCCTATATCTCGATGATGAGCCACATTAACGATCTCGTGGAACGGCATCAGCACGACGCGCGATCGACACTCGTCGTGACCGACGAAGGGCACATCATCACCACGAATCCCTTGCTCGCACGTTACGTCGTCAAGATCACCAAGATGTGGCGCAAGCTCGGCGCTTGGTTCTGGATCGCCACGCAGAATCTTGAAGACTTTCCGGACGCGAGTCGCAAGATGCTCAACATGATGGAGTGGTGGTTGTGTTTGGTGATGCCGAAGGAAGAAGTTGAGCAGATTGCGCGCTTCAAAGATCTGACCGACGTACAACGGAGCCTGTTGCTGTCCGCCCGGAAGGAGCCAGGGAAGTACGTTGAAGGCGTTGTGTTGTCGGACAACCTCGAAGCGTTATTTCGGAACGTACCGCCGCCTTTGTCATTAGCACTTGCGATGACGGAAAAACACGAGAAGGCCGAGCGCGCCGCCATCATGCGCGAACGACACTGTACGGAGCTTGAAGCAGTGTATGTCGTCGCCGAGCGGATTGCAGACAATCGGGGTCGGTGATGAGAGTTGTGCTCGCTAATCGAACGCTTCGGACTGCGATCTGTTGCCTTCAACCATTTCGGCCCACCCGATTGTTTTTGATCTGGTTCTCGCTTGCGTTCACCAGCGTGTTTGCTGCGTCGGGTAGTCAGCAGACGGTCGTTGACGCGTTCACGACGTCGGATCGCCCGGTTGTCCGAACGATTCCAGGCAGCGCATCGAGACCGTTCTCGGGTTACGCCGTCACCGCGTATGAAATCGACGGGATCCAAACCCTCGAGCGCAGTCTTTCCCGCGGTCTCCCAAGCGACCGTGATCGCTCGGAACAACTCGCGATTCAGCGACTCCATGACTTAAGCGATAAGGAACGAAGATTGTTGCGAGCGTCTGCGACGGGCTTAGCGAAAGCGACCCACTACGGGATTGATCGGTTGCCGGCCGTGGTGTTCGATAGCGAGGCCGTTGTTTATGGCATCACCGATATCCCTGCCGCGATCGCGGTCTACGAGACGTGGCATTCCGATAGGCGCAAACCATGAGAACACGGTTGATGCTGATCGTGACTGCGATCGTGTGCTGGTTGCCGACGACGGGGATGAGCGGCTCGCTGACGACGCCGCAAATTGTGACCCGCACGACGGCCGCCACATTTTCCTGCTTGCGATGGAAGCCCATTGGAATGTGCTTCTGGCTCCGGTGCTCGTTCTCCGGGTGCAAAGTTCGCTCGTCGCTCAAGATCGGTCATTACAATCCGGATCTAGTCGTCAGCGCTTACAATGAGATCGGCGGTAATCCGTGGGCAGAGATACGCGCGACCTTGGGTCTTGCGCAGAAGACGGCTGCAACTGGGATCGTTGGCGCGTTATTGCCGTTCACTGTCGGTAGCTCAGGCCATCGAACGGAAGGCACGAGGGGGCGTGATCACCGGAACCTGGCTTTTCGTGAGACGGATGCGATCGGGCATCCCGTCAGTACGGCTTCTGCCGTGCTCGCGCCATTGGGGCTGGTTTGTCCGTCGCAAACAGTGCCGCTGTTGCCCTACTTTCAATCGAGTCTCGATGCATTGTCTTGGCGCCGCGAGGTCCCGGAGTCCTTGTATCCGGCGAGCTTGGTCCCGGGCCTTCGCGAAGTCGGTACGTGGCCGGTCTATACCTGGGGGAGTGTTTATCCGCGGACCGGTTGGACCACGCAATCCGATGAGGCGAAAGCCGCAGCGCTTAACGCGCAACGCGCCGGGGACATCGTGACGCGGGTGGGGCAACCGCATCTCTATCTGCCCGTCATCGGTTCACCGGGATCCGGAAAACTGTGGCCGCCCGGTCCGCTGACCGAAGGCGACAGTCGCACTGGGGATTGGCAGATGCTACTTCCCCGTGCTGAATCGACGTGTCGAGTATTCGGTGAAAACGACCTCGCCAAGCTCACGTCGTGGGGTGGCGGCAAGGTAGGCAGCGGTGGCGATTACGCCTGGAACCTCTGGCGTCCCTACAAGTGTTGTCGGCGCCGCGGGCAGTGGTTTTTATTCGACATCGATTGGGTGAGCTACCCATGACGCGGCGAGGTCGTTTCGCCAAGCGTTTCCTAACACGGGTTTCGATTGTGATACTCGGTTTGATCGCGATGAGCGACACGAGTGCAGTGACGAAGGGGCCCACGGAAGACAGTTTGTGGTACTACGAAATCGGCGGCGCGGCGCCGGTCTCTGCCCCTGCGAATCCTTCGGTCGTGTCCGTCACGCTGGGCGGCTCGGCACAACTCGGACTCGGTTATAGCTGCGGTAAGTTCGATCCCGTCGCGGCCGTCTCGAATACCTTGAACAACATCGGTTCGGGTGTTGACAGCATGTTGAAGGCGATGACAACGGCGGCGAGTTCGGCTATCGCCTCATTACCGGCCCTCATTTTGCAGCGCGCGAATCCGGGTTTGTACGACTTGTTTCAAAATGCCTTGTTGAAAGCAGAGGCAACCGTTGAGCTCGCAACGAAGTCGTGTGAGCAGATGGAAGCCGAGATCGCGCAGGGCAAGAACCCGTATGCGGATCTCATCACGATTTCTAAAGGGAATGACTGGAAACGCCAGATGGGGATCGGTGGCAACGACGCTGTGAAAGCCAAGCAATCCGTTGAGAGGGCGAACGGCCGGAACGGTGTGCCTTGGATTGGCCGGAACGCCGGCGGATCGGGCCAGCCGGCACTGGCCTTCACCGGTGACATTGTGAAGGCGGGTTACAACATCAACATGAATCGCCCTATTGCGGCCACCAGCCGTCCGTCGAAAGTGACACGCCTGACCGAACATTGGGCGACCCCGGCAGCGGCGAGAAACTGGGTCGTCGACGTTGTCGGTGAGAATATCGTGACCACCTGCGATACGTGTCGCAAAGATACGATCCCAGGGACAGGACTCCTCCCTAAGCTCAATAATGAATCAACCAAGGTCACGAGCGACTTACAAAAGCTCGTCGGTGGCGCGATGCCGTTAACGTTGAGCAACCTGGAAAAGGTCACGGCGCCTGGGGTTGCAATCACACGCCAAGTGATCGAATCGATCCGCGACATGCCGTCCTCAGAACAATCACTGATCATTGGGCGGCTCGTTTCGGAAATTAGTACGGCGCGTACGGTCGAGAAAGCGTTACTCGCAAGGCGACTGTTACTCAGCGGCCGCCAAGTACCCGAAGTCTATGCTACGGAAGTGGCGAGAGAACATGCGGACACCGCAATAGCCGAACTCGATCAGGAGATCGAGGATCTGTTGTTCGAATCTCGGGTTCGAAAGGAAGTCGTCTCGGAGACCATCACCACATTACTCGAGCGCGCGGCCGCTCGACGTCAAGCATCGCTGCAAACGCCGCGCGTGCCGACCATTGACCCGAGACCGATGCGCAGTGGCCGTGTCCGCTAGCGTTTCGACGTCGCGCCATCGTTGGTCCATTCGCCTCGCGATCATCGCGTTAGTCGCAACGTTGATGATTGGCGTGATTTTGTGGCGATATGTCGAAACGGGGTCGGTCGTTGAAGTGAGACAGCGCTTAGACGCGGTGTTGCCGATTGCCACCGTGCTACGCATCGCGCTAATCAGCGCCATCGCGATCGGGTGGCGATCGTTGTTAGAACAACTGCAACAACGAAGCGTCTTTAGCCGCGAGCAACTGGATCGGTTAGTCAATCTAAAGTGGCGCCTCGTGATGTGGTTGGTCGGCATCGAACTCGTCTTAGGCCAAAACCTAATTGGGCAGGTTTCAAGTGCGTTTCAACGAGGACCGGTGTGAGCGTCGACAGCTACCTCGAATTGTTCACGACGCTCTTCGGTTGGACGTTCTACGGGATCCTGTGGGACGTGCTGCTCGCGACCGGTATCGTGTTTCTCCCGTTCCTCGGGATCTTGATCGATAATTGGCGCGAACCGGCCGAGGGCGGTGAGTTCGGCTCAGTAACAGGATTATCGCTTCGTCGCATGGAACTCGAATTGTTCATTGCCTTGGTGGTCGTCGTATTGGCCGGGCAACCGGCGGCGCTGACGCCGTTGAACGCGAGCACCTTAAGTTACACGCCACCACCCACCTTAATTGAACCGACGCCATCAACCGCAACGGTCGCCAGCCCCGAGAGCACATTCGGATCCAGCGGGTTCGTGGGATCGGCGAGAACGGTCAACCTGCCAATCTGGTGGTACGCCGTTCTCTCGATGAGCGCGGGGTTCAATCACGCCATTGTCGACGGGCTTCCCGCCGCATCGGATCTGCGGACCTATGAACAACAGGCGCGTCTTGCGACAATCGCTGATCCCAGATTGCGCCAAGAAGTCAGTGACTTCTTCAGCCAATGTTTTATTACGGCGCGCTCGAAGTATCAGGCCGATCGGCCGACGTACTCATCCATCACTGCCTTACTAACCTCCCATGGCAGTGATGATCCCGATTGGATGGGTTCGCACGTGTACCGAAGCACCCCAGGCTACTACGGTACGTTGCGTCCAACGAAGTCCGTCGCCGGCTGGCGTTACAACGCCTCGCGAGATACCGAGTATGACACCGGAGCGCCGCCGACCTGGGGGAAGCCGTTCTGTAAGGAATGGTGGGAGCATGGCACCATCGGCTTACGTAAAAAATTAATTGACGAAGCGAATGTGACGTCAACCGGATTCGCGGGCTTAGTCGTCGCCGTGGCGCCGACACTCGCGAGCGAACAACAGTCTGACGCAGTCGCCAAAACCGTCTTGTCGAATGCACCACCGTCGTGGTCGAACAACGATTTGATGACACACAACGCGGGTTCGTCAGGACTATTGAATACCGCGGAGAACACCTTGAAAGGTGGATTAGCGGTCGGGGGAACCTTGATCGCTTCCGCACTCTTCTCTGTCACGATGACCGCGATATTGGCGGGATTACCCATGGTGCAGGCATTGATGCTGTTAGGTATTTACGCGCTACTACCCCTGGTCGTCGTACTTTCCCGATTCTCCATCGCGATGATGGTGACCGGTGCCATGGCGATCTTCACCGTCAAATTCTGGAGCGTGCTTTGGTACTTGGCGTTGTGGGTGGATCAAAATCTCATTCAATCGATGTACCCGGATGTGAATATTTTCCTGCAGGTCTTCGCGAACCCCGGCGAGCACGACGGCAAACGGATGTTGCTGAATTTGATCACAATGAGTCTTTACCTCGGGCTACCGTTACTCTGGAGCGGAATGATGGCTTGGGCGGGCGTGAAGGTCGGACGCTCAATCGAAGGCGCGACCAGCGCACTTCGCAATCCTGCACAGGACGCGGGACGACAAGGCGGCGCAATCGGAAAGGCCGTGGTGTCGAAAGGTGCTCGTCGCTAGCGACGCTGATTACTCGAAGTCATAAAATCCATCGGGATCGGTACCATCGTCAAACCTTCCCGTCCGAAGATTCAGTTCGCCACCTCTAACCGAGCCGCTAATTGAGTCAGCCGCCGACGACGTGCGCGCAGCGGATGCAAGCAATGCAATCACGCCACTGACGAACAGCAAACCGAGTTTAATAGCTGCGATTAGGACTCGACTCAAAAATCGCAGCGCCGCTTTCGTCAGGTGTCGCATTTCCTTCATGATTGGTTCCACAGGATCGTTCAACGATTAGGGTATGTCATTAGGCGTCGTTTCTGCCATTTAGTTTCATGATTAAACATCCAGCTAACCAAAACGAAAAGCAACAACAAGGCGGAACGACTGTTGTTGCTAAGCTCGAGTTGCGCTTTAAACTCAGGTCGCCTGGGGGTTAATTCGGCCCAGGAGTGTGCGGAGATGCCCGGTTGCTTCCGTCGCAATCATTTTGGTGTCGTCGACAGCATGGTCAACTGCAGCTTCCGCGATCGTCATAACCGCCTCAACTAAGAATACCTGCGCGTTGAGCTTTTCTAATGCCTGTTTGAACACGAGGATGTCCTGGAACAAATCGAGAGACGTGTTCTTGATCGTCGAATTCTCGTCCTCGTCTCGCGAAAAAATCGCTTGCGTTGCCCGCAGCAGTGCGTAACCGAAATTGAACGTCTGTTCATCAATTTCGGTACTCGTCGTCGATGCGATCAGATCGGTGACAGTAATCAGTGACGAAGATTGTGCAGCGTTTGGTCGGCCAACCAGTGTCGCTATCAAATCGACCAACTCGCTGATTAGGTGGAACACGGATATCGCCAGCATCGCGGCAAAAAAAATTCACGGGCCGTCCCGCGGGCGGCGTTCCCCTGGTATTGAGTAGCAGGAGTATCTAGAGTCCAATAACCTTGCGTAAGGAGATTGGACATGAAGAAGCGCTGCAGTGATGAGCAGATAGTCGGATTTTTGCGTGAATCGGAATCAGGCGTCTGCTTGAAAGATCTATGCCGACTGCACGGATTTTCGGAAAGATTATTTACGCGATCAACGACAATGGCACGAAACTCGAGACGGCTGCCTCGTTTCGCGCCTGCAGCTGCCGTCGTCGACCGTCGAGATACTTGGCGTTGCGATCCCAAATTCGCGTCGATGGGACACAAATATTAACGACGAGGCCTGTTGAAAAAACGCCCGCAAGGTTGGCAATACAGCAGGTACCGGCGCCGGCGGATGTACCTCAGGACACAGCACAATGCCCCGCAGCTCCGAACGGAATGACAATCGGAAACTACAGATGCGGCGAATTCGGTTCAATTCGTTACGACTTGTCAACTTGGCCCCACAAAGATTCCGAAATCGAACGGCGAAGCAAGAATTAGTGTGCCCAACTCCAAAGATATTGCCACCCTACATAGTGCAGCGAACCGATCCTGTCGGGATCGTCGCTAAATCACTAGTTTCGTTTTGTATCAGCGCCGCGCGAAAATTCGCTGAACACGCCGAACCCCCAAGGTCGTATGGCCAGCACGACCGTTTGGCCAATTCGTCGTTCAGTTGGCTCGCGTTGATCAGCGTTGGCTAATTCATCAAATTCTCGCGCGACGCGTTCTAGCCTCCTATGAAAGTGCTCTAAAGACGATTTAGTTAGCATGCCGTTAAGGACGAGTAGTCGTTCGCCTTCATTCGTGAACTGGGTACTAAAATAATCGTTACTAATATTTTCCTGAAAAAAACGTTGTATTGGTCCGTCGGGTCGCCAGGCGAAGTTCCCAGATACTTTCAGCTTAATTCGATTCTTCGGTAGAAACTCAATGAGCCCTTCGCGATCTAACCAAGCAAGTTTTCGTATGACGAGGTGCTCGTCGATATCAAAACGTGAGAGTATTTCGCCAATCGTCAGGTGATTCAACACGGAGACCGTAACGAGGAGGAGGGCCATGTCTCCGGCAATCTGAATTTCTTGCTTTGCGCTTAGCTGCTCTAATTGCCAGCCGTCTTCGGCGATTTGTTGCAATAGATCTGTAATTTTCAGGTCCATCATCTCGCAGATCAAATCGAGCCGTTTTAAAGACAAGGCTTCGTCAGCAAACAAACGCTTCACGCTTGTCGTGGACAAGCCCAATACCTTTGCAACGTCAGCGTAGGTTATGCCATGAGATTTCAACGCCTTTTTTAAGGCTTCTACCAGAATTGTAGTTTGTGCCATATCTGTGCTTCCCATTAACGGTTCGGAGCGTTTTCCTCGTGACTATGCGCGTGTGCCGCGATCTCCTGCTGAGCATCGCAATCAGCTATTTGAGGATGTCCATTTCAACATCATGTGGGTTCGCGTCACAAACCTAACCTCGGATTCGGTACCCATATAGGTAACCGTCAGTAAAGCTTGTCGAAACTTTTTGGGAGGCGCTTGCCGGAAGAAAACGGAAGCTCGATATTTTGCAGATATCTTTTGTTCTTAGCAGAGGCTCAGCATGCACCCAAATGATCGATCTGTTCCGGTAGTACTCAAAATCAGTTTCACCGCTTTCATGGCGATACTCGTTCCAGCTTATTGGTCGGCTTACGGTCCGACCAATTTTCTCTACTTTTGCGACGTAGCACTCTTCGCCGTACTAGTTGCAGTGTGGACGGATAGTGCGTTGCTGGTTAGCGCTGCGGCTGTCGGGATACTGGTTCCACAAGCGCTTTGGGTTCTTGATTTCGGCTTGCGGCTTGTTGGGGCAGCGCCTACCGGAATGACCGCATATATGTTCGACCAAAATCTAGAATTGTTTTATCGCGGCCTATCGTTGTTTCATGGTTGGTTACCGTTCTTGTTGATTTATCTTGTCTATCGACTCGGCTATGACAAACGCGCGATCTGGTTATGGACCGTAACAGCCGAAGCTCTGCTGCTGATTTGTTATTGGTTTATGCCGGCGCCTTCCGGTGCAGAGCGGGTAGTCGGCCAAGTTAACCCACCGGTGAATATCAACTATGTTCACGGCCTCAGTGATGCCGCACCCCAGACGATGATGAGTCCAACTCTCTGGATCGCGTTATTAATGATCGCACTTCCGTTGCTGGTTTATCTGCCGACGCACGTAATGCTCAATAGATGGCGCGGAAAAATCGCGACGGAGACTACGCCGGAGATCAGTTCAATACACGAGTAACCAGCTAAGAATGGGTACGTCCTATCGGTCAGAGTGAAGTTTTGAGAATTGGCTGACCGCGAAATTAGGAGCACATCGCAATGAACCTGTGCCGATTCCTGAGGCTTGCTACAAAGCGAGAGCGCGCTGAACTGGCGAGCGCGTGCAACGATTCGGTTTCGTATCTCTATCAACTCGCGGGTCGGCACCGTTACGCAAGTCCACATTTAGCGACCCGTATTGAGCAGATCAGTCGAAAGGTTGCAGCAGATAGATCAGGTTCGCTGGAACTTGTTCCGAGGGAATCTCTCGTAAGACATCCTGAAATATTCGTTGGGTTGATGTTGGACTAGTGCGGTAGTGCCTGCGTACGTTGATCGCCGAGCGATTACTAAGATTCTCAATCAAGTCAAAACAACTACCGGAATCACCCCGATTTTCCCGGAGTGTTTTTAGTTAGACTCAGGCTTCAAAAGGCAAATGCCATGGCCATTGTCGGATGACTAAAAACGCCACGCTCATTGGCCCCGTCAAATCCTTTTGCTAGGCTGCTACGACAAAGTCGCTTGGTAAATAGTCCGCCAGTTTCACTTGGTAATGACGCCTCTACACCTAATGCGACAATCAGCCTATTTTCTAGTACCTTCAAAGGTCAACGTGGCGATACCCGCTTATTTACTTCGGGCCGTATGCAAGGAAGAGGTTCTGTCAGGTTAGCAACGGATCGTCGATAATTCGCTAATGACAGAAACATGTGACTATCGCGGATATCGGTTCCCGCCTGAAATCATTGCACGAGCGGTGTGGCTTTATCATCGTTTTACTCTCAGCTTTCGCGATGTCGAAGACCTGCTAGCAGAACGAGGCGTTACAGTTTCTTACGAAACAATCCGCCAGTGGTGTATCACCTTTGGACCCGCTTACGCGCGTCGAATTAGAAAGCACCAAGGGCCTCGCGGCGACCGTTGGTTTCTCGATGAAGTTGTCGTTTCAATTCAGGGAAATCGTCGCTACCTTTGGCGGGCTGTGGACCAAGACGGTGATTTGATTGAGATCCTCGTGCAAAGTCGCAAAGATACTAAAGCGGCTAAACGCTTTTTCCGAAAGGCGCTAGGTTCTCAATTGAACGTGCCGATCGAGATCACTACCGACAAGCTTCGCAGTTACGCGTCCGCCAAACGTTTGGTAATGCCATCAGTCCCGCACTGCCAAGATCGATACGCGAACAATCGAGCGGAAGTTTCGCATGAGCCGACGCGCGAGCAAGAAAGACAGATGCGTGGCTTCCGCTCGGACGGACACGCACAACGCTTTCTAAGCGTCCATGGCCAATGCAATAATCTATTTCGCCTCGGTCGACATCTGCTACGAGCGGAGAGTTACCGCGAATTGCGTGCGCGCGCGTTTCAAACTTGGGAACAGGTGACTTGCGCCTAATGCGCGACGATTCTTCTTTCCGCACGACACGATATATAATGTACGCAACAACCTGACAGAACCTTTTTTTCGCATGGGCGAACTTCAGGTCGTCGAAGCGCGTCAATAACGCTCGAAATACTCGCGGTGCTCCCACTCGGTCACGGTCGATAGAAAACGATGGATTTCCTGTTGTTTGGCGGCGAGGTAATAATCAATAAACGTATTCCCAAAAGAATTGCGCATGACCTCCGATCCAGACAGGGCCACGACCGCCTCCATCAAGCTCCGCGGTAAAGCCGGCTGATCCGTTTGCGCGTACGGATCGCTTAGCGATGGTCCGGGATCCCGCTTCTTCACTATGCCGTCGAGCCCAGCAGCAACTTGTGAACCGATGAAAAGATAAGGATTCGCAGCCGGCTCGCCGGATCGGTTCTCGATGTGTGTAATGGGATCGCTACCACCGCCAACGAGACGCAGATACGCTGCCTTGTTGTCAACGGACCAAGCTGCGCGGTTTGGCGCCAGTGGATTCGCGTTCAGACGTTTGTAGCCGTTGATCGTCGGGTTAGAAAACGCACAGCCTGGCGCGGCATGTTCGATTAGACCGGCGATGTATTGTTTACCGACCGTTGATATCACCGTGCCACGCTGCCGAGTTACAAATACATTGTCGCCGCTTTTGCGAGAACGTAATGATTGGTGTAGATGCCACCCCGAAGAGTAAACGTTAGGGAGTGCCGGCTTACACATGAACGTGACAAGGTATCCTTCGCGGCGCGCGATTTGTTTGAGGGCGGAGCGCAATAACACCATGGCGTCGGCCGCGTCCAGGGCGCTCATCGGCTCCAACGTGATCTCACATTGCCCCGGTCCCCATTCATCTTCGAGTGAACGTACGGGTAATTTTAATGCCGATAACTGACGATGAAATAACGTCATCACAGTCGCGAGTTCGTCGAGTGATTGCTCGCCCTGGTATTGATATCCATGGGCGAGCGGTGACACTTTCGGTGGTTCCGGGGGTTGCTTGGAGTCCGCCATCGTCAGCATCGGGTCCTCGATTTTGAAAACGTGAAATTCGACTTCCAAGCCAATGATTAATTCGTAGCCCGCTGAGTCTAAGCGCTCGAGCTGTTGAGATAAAAGCGCGCGCGGCGAAAATGGCATTGGCGCACCTGATTTTAAATAGAGATCGCACAGCATCCAGCCGGTGTTCGGCGCCCACGGCAAAATTCGAAAGCTGCTAGGGTCGGGCACCATCATCATGTCCCCCGCACCACCCATTTCGTCGTTACCAAACCCACCATCGTCCGTGAAGACCGGCAGGTAGATAAAGTTCGCCGAATCCATCGCAAATAATGCGTGCGTCGTCGCCAATCCATTAACCAAGGCATCGCGAAATTGCGCGACTGGCAGAAGCTTTCCGCGGGTTAACCCATGTTGGTCGCAATAGACTAAGCGTACATACTCTAAACCTTGGCTTTTGACTTCCTGCAAAACCCGCTTAGCTTCATTTTTCTCAGGAGTACCCCACAACTCATGTTTTGCGGTAAATCCGCTCCGCCCAACAGAGCTCAATGGTCGTGCTTTACGAGTACGCTTGCTTGCCATCCTTCCCCCAGAGGTATTCAGCCGATGGTTAAAGTGCTACAGAAAAAACGAATTGTTGCCCTGAGGCTGATCTGCATCGATTAGGTTTATCTGCTTAACTGCGATCCGCCATTGATGATCGACGTCGACGAGCGAGTAACCGATCCATCCCGACAGCACCCGACGCCGATCATTGTTTACCGCATCAATAATAAAATTCGCCCGGGCTCGCACTTCTTTGGCTTCGAGTGACCACATTTCAAAGTTCCCGAGAACATGTGTAGTACGAACCGGCGGGACCATCGAGTAGGCAAACCCGGTGCGGATCCGGGCGATCCGATCTTCCAGTCGACGGCGGTCATGGATCTCGTGAGTGATCTCCTGGCGGGGATCTCCGCCCCCGTAACTCGCCGGGATCCAATAGATACACTCGGGTGCATAGCAAGCGATCCAAGATTCGAGTTCAAGCGAGTCGGCGAATCGAACTTCGGCATTAATTAGCGCAGTACAATCCGCTGCGATCTCGTTAATCGGCCGTTCATCCCGTTTAATAACAGAGCGACTCTGCCAATCCGTTGCCAGTGCCACGAGTCTCGCGTAAAGCGCATCATCGACATAGGAAGAATCGTGTGATGGATCGCGCGAGATACTGCTATTCATGGTTCACCCCAGAACAAGCTCAGGTTCGGAACTCATCAAGCGCTTCCACTCTTTATAATAGGACCGCATATGCAAGTCGGAAGATACGGGCGCCGTGACGACCCCAGCTTCGTCGACCTTTTCTACGCCGGTATGGAGATGGCGACTGATATCCACCCACTCCATTTCCGGTACCGCCATGCCGTCAAAACACGACTCGAAATTTGCATTGTCGTCGACCTCCCCGAACATAGGGAAATCCTCTTGCGTGCGCAGACGTAATGTATTGACCCCTGAAGGCATGTCATCTCGCGACGTCGCAAACCAACTCAGGTCCGTGCGATCGACCGCCAGCGGAGTGATTACCTGGAACTGATTGCCAATGAATAACAGGCTCGGAAATATTGATAGGTTCATACCCGCGCCGGGAACCGTTTCAAGCTGTGCTTTCGCCCGTTGCTCACCGACATCGCGTATAAGCTCGGCCGCCACCGCTTCGCGACCCGGTTGCGGGCGTTGGCGGTCAAAAACGGAAGACTCAAACATGCAGGGTCGTTGATCGATAAATGTGTGACCATTGCCCAAGGCCTGACTATACATAGGGGTTGCATCGATCCCGCCCGCGAAATAATCGAGATCCATACCTTCGCCATGACGCTCTTGCGTCATCCGTAGCAAGGACTGGTGAGAGTACTCGGGGTGATAACCGTCGCCGGCATTATCGTAAATGCACTTCCAGTTTCCGTTGACGAGAAACCGTTGCGCACCGGCTACGCGGATCTTGGTGTGGTCTCCGCCATTGTGCGCGATCCATTCGTCGATACGATCGGCCGCGGGTCCGAGATGATCCGTCAGCGGCTGCTCACCTTTCTTTGGGTTAAGCGTGCCGAAAATAAATCCGCGATAAGTTGCTAAAAATGGCACACGCCCGAGGTTGCGATCGCGCTTCTCGAAAGCAGGTCCATAAGCGTCGTCCAACGGGATATCGACGCATGCGCCGTCGTTCGAAAATGTCCAACCGTGGTAGCCACACGTGAAATATCGGGCTTTCCCGGCAGTCGCGCGGCAAACCGCAGCACCCCGATGCGTGCATCGATTGATCAGCGCGTGCAACATACCTTTGTGATCGCGGGTAACAATGATGGGTCGTGGACCGAGCCGTCGCGCAACGAACGTGTCCGACTCCGCGAGTTCGCTCTCGTGCGCTAGATAAATCCAAGTGGCTCCGAAAATACGCCGTTGTTCGAGGTCGAATACTTCTCGGTCAACATAAAGCGAACGATGCACGCGACCGGGTTGTACTCGATCGTCCCAGCAGAAGCTTTTGTCTTCAAGCTCGGCGCCCTTCGGTGTCCTGGTCATCGTATCCATTCTCCAGACTGTGATAGTCACATTATTGTGACTATTTGTAACGCGGACAAGTGTTGTTGGCGGCTGCGATTGTTCATTGGCGCAATCATCGAAAGGAGGCTCGCAGTAGAGCAGCGCGGCTACTACCGGACAAAAACGCCGAGTCTCATCCACTATTTCCTCAGAAAATGCACAAGACGCGACACGCGACAAGAACTCAACGATCATCAACTCCGCATTGCAGCCTGTCCTTGGTAATAAGTGGGATGGATTTTGCGGGCACAACGAAGGTATTACCGCCGCAATCTTATTCGGCGATCGCAGTAACTCTAAACGCTTATTCATCACTCATATGGAGCGGGTTTGTGTAACTCTTAAAGAGAGCTTCCATGACATGAAATCTGCCCCTTACAGTGTCGAGCTCGGAGAACACATGGCACGGGATCTCGAGCGGGTAGCGAACTTACTGTTGGTATGCGCATTAGCGACGCTCGCTCAACGGCTGGTTGGCTTGGTCGGTTATCACACTAGCTTAGTCAAAGGTTTGCAAGCCAATACAGAAAAACGTAAGGCTGTGCTATCTGTCGTGTTCGTCGGCGCGCAGCTGATGGCCAAACAACTGCCCATTGGCGGTTCTTATTTATTACATGCGCTGCTCCATTTACATGAACGGGCTATCGACCAACTTGAGTATTGCCAACGTATTTCTTGGGGACCCCTCAGAGTACGGGCCCTTTTTACTTCGCATTTTACTTTTTAGCCCCAGAACCGGGCTAGGGATTTATGGAAAATAGATCTGGTATCACTGTCACCGACGCTGCGATACGCGCGTATATTTGGCTTATGCTCCGCGAAGTGGAGTCAGGTAAACTGGTTATTGTTTTCGATCAGACACGGAGTAACGGCTATGGCAAGCGCCACAACAAACGAAGCGCCTTCGTCGAGATCTAGCGATCAGCACCGTCTATGTACATTGCGTGAATCACTGGTCGCTGAGGCCCGCACAATCGGTCCGATGTTAGCTAATCATGCAGAGTTTGCCGATAAAGAGCTGAGGTTAGCGGATCCGGTGATCGATGAACTGACTGGGCGTCGACTATTTCGACTCTGGCAACCGAGAAGGTATGACGGCCTTGAAATCGACGTTTCATCGCAAATAGAAATAACCGCCGAACTCGCTACGCACTGTCCATCGGCCGGCTGGGTAACTGCCCTGTACGCAGCCTGCAGCTTTTTTGCCAGTTTGTATTCCAGCGAGGCCCAGGACGAAGTATTCGGCGCGGACCCTGATGCCCGAGTGTGCGGGGTACTCGCTCCGTCGGCGACGGTGCGTAAGGTTTCAGGAGGAATCAAAGTCGACGGGATTTGGGCGTATGCGTCCGGCAGCGAACACGCGACCTGGGCTACCCTAGGTGCGCCCCTGGCGGACGGGACCGACGGCACAACATTGCTGCTGATCCCGATGGGCGAATTAAACATCGAACGCACATGGGACCCAACCGGGATGCGCGGAACGGCCAGCAACACATTACGCGGCGAGGACGTTTTTGTTCCAGAACACCGTGTCTTGCCATTCTTCTGTGCTAACGGAGCCATTGCCGGCCGTACCGAAACGGAACATAAGGATGAGGCCCTATTTCGGACACCGTTGGGCGGGATCGCGAGTGCGTGCATTATTGGTCCGCTTCTTGGGATGGCGAAGGCGGCCCTGGCGTATACCTTGGAGCGTGTTGTCGATCGACCGGTTGCGTACACATTTGCGATGGATTAGTCAGCACTCGTTTCGACGTAGTTAGCGATCGCCGACGCGGCTACAAAAATTGACTCCGCCGAACTGCACATCTATCGGGGCGCGAGTGATCTTGACCACGCTGCGGCGAGCGCGGAGGAGGTTCCGCTGCTAGTGCGCGCCCGCGTGCGGCATGATGTCGGCGGCGCGACGCAGTTGCTGCGCGAAGCGATGGATATTTTTCAGCAAATCAACGGGAGTTCCGACATGACGCGAGGTCGTCGGTTTGAACGGCTTTGGCGCGACTTTTCGACATCGAATATGCACGCGGCGCTCAGCCCAGCCACCACGGCAGAAGTCTATGGCAAAGTGCTGTGTGGTCATGATCCCACCGATTTCAGTGCACTCCTTTGAACCAAGAAATCACGGGCAGTAAACACTGAGGCGAAACTCGTTATAGAACAACAAATAGGGAAGCACTCAAATCGAGTTTTTACCTACAAAGGGAAGCAAGTCACGAAGGCAAAAAATCACGCCTGGCGCAAAGCGCTCGTTAGAACAGGAATTGAAAACTTTCGCTGGCACGATTTGCCGCACGCGTAGGCTAGGCGGCACGTTCAGCAAGGAACGCCGCGACAGGCGGTCTGGACAGTGGCGACCCAGTGGCATTTGATTCCGACGATTTCATACGCCGTAAGCAACAGCAACACGCGCGCACATGGAACTCCGGATTCGATCTGCTGCGATGGTCGACCTCGATCTGATCGACGGCCCGCCATAAATACTGTTGTACACCCCCAATCCTAACGAACACTTCGTCTATGTAAAAATTATCGCCGAAGCCTTGGTGACCGCGTTTCAATCGTCGCGCAGCTCTCTGTCCAAATTTAACGCAGCATAACCAGATTGATTCATGGCCGACGGCAACGCCTCGTTCAGCGAGTAAATTTTCGACATCTCGATAACAGAGATTGAATCGATAATAGACCCAAACAGCGTATTGAATTGGTTCTGGCGGAAATCGGTAGCGTTTGTACGGTGTTCTGGATTTGCTCACCCAACTATTACGGGTTATCGACACTTAAGTCGTCAATACCCCTGTTGGGGACTCTAATGTACTTCGATCGGAGCGCGCCATAACGATCGATTAAGTTTTGGCGCACTACGCACTTTAACTTGTCATTACCCGGCGTCGCTAAGGCCGTATTAATACCTTCGATGCCCCATCCAACTGCTGATGGAACGTCTTATAGGCTTTGTCGATTTCACCCAAACGAAACTCGTGCGTGAACATATCGTCCACATTTACTATCTTCTCCTGTAGTAGCTGCATCGCATCGGACATAACCGGTTGAACATTGGCAAACCCATTCATGTGAAGGCTGATATCGCGAAGAAATACGTCGGCCAGATTAAGGTTGAATGTATCGGTGCAGAAGACTCCTATCGCCGCGATGGTTCCGCCCGGTCGCACTAAATCGATTGCTGCTTGTAACGATTGCGGCGAGCCGACTACTTCGATCACCTTATCGAAACCGCGATCCCCGGTATGTGTCAACGACTGACTAATGTGCTCCGCATCTTCGGCATTAAAAACCTCGGCGCCGCGATCTGCTGCCATTTGCAGGCGATACAGTACACGGTCAAAAGCAACCAGACAGCGAGGATTTCTCTGTCGCGCTATTTCTAATGCCATAAGGCCGGTCGGTCCGCAGCCGACAATAGCAACGTTATCGCTTGGTTGAATATCCGCCAGCTGATTGGCGATCATTGCGCTCGGCAGGTTACAGGAAAGCGTCACCGCGGCAGCATCGGAAATCTCCTCCGGAACCTTCATGGCGTGTCCATCGGCGTAAGGCAGTCGTAAATATTCGGCGTGGGTCCCGTTTAAGGCGCCGAACGCGGTACCAAAACCGTATACCGCCTTTTGGGTCGTTTCGCAGTGCGCTGTTTGTCCTAAATCGCACATGTGACAGGCGCCGCAAGAACACGAATAACCCATCGTGACACGATCTCCGGGTTTAAACTTCGCGACATCGTCACCGCACACGACGATCGTGCCGATCAATTCATGGCCAGTCTGCGACTTGCCCTTCTCCATGATGGCCTCAAGCGCACCGCCATAGACATGTAAATCCGAACCACAAATCGAGGTGGCGGTTACTTTAACGAGTACTTCGTGATGCGCCTCAATCTCTGGCACCGCAATATCTTCGCAGCGGACATCCTGCGCGCCGAAATAGATCGCAGCTTTCATTTGTAGTTTCCAGTAATAGACTCACAAACATCACTGCAATGGCTCATTCTAATTCGCTCCAAGGGTCGTCATCGTTAGTAGGGGCCTCGTTGAGATTTGCTGAAACATCGGCCGACTGTTCGAACCAGTCAGCCCTTTGTAGCTTACGCAATATCTTCTGGCGTTCTATCAGACACCGTCCCGTGGTTTTTCGAGGCCGATAGTGCTCATATTCGTCGGCGCCTAGCCGGTTCACTAAATTATCTTGCGAACGTAGGATATTGGGAACAAACGCCGCCGTCGACATCAACGCACGTTAATTATTGATCCACTCTGGATGCCGGACTTACTGCCAGGCTTACAGCAATGAACGGCGAGGAAAAGAGAGACCTTCACACTCGTGAAATGTGGTTCTTATACTGCGCCCAACCCCAAGTCGGTGCGGAATTTCGCCGCCGCCATTTTTGCCTTGGCCGCCGCTTCTAAGCCACCGCTAGAAAACGTCGCGCAAAATCCATCGATACCGGCATCCGCTAACGGGACCCATTTTTCAAGCCAGCGATTAATAACGTCAATATTACCTTCCGTTTCGAGTGCCATCTTTACCAACGCGGATGCCCATCGACGATGACGTTCGGCGTCGCGCATTTGTGCCTGCGTCAATAAGCCTAACAACGTGTCGCCATTGACGAGAGCAAGGTCGCCGAACCGTGCAAGAACAGCTTCTTCTATTGCCGGTTTAGCTACCAGTGAAATTACCGTAAAGGATTCGGCCCAGTCCCAGGTAGTCAACGCTTTTTCCATCAATTCGCGATAGCCCTGCCAGCGTTCGTCACCCTCCCATAGCGATCTTTCTTGTTCCCCAAAACCTTTATCAGGGAAAGCATTGGCTAATTCCCGTGTCCGGTAAGCAGTATGAGTCAACCAACGCAAATGATCCGCGGTCGCGTACGTTGCGCAATTCGTGATCGTACTTGCCGGCGCCATCTGGTGAATGTAGGCAGTTCCCATTTGCAATGTATGGAATAAGTATCGACATGGGGTATAGGACTTTGCTAGACACTCGACCCACTCCGACTCCAGCATCTGATCGTGTCCGCGTTCGTTGAACTGATCAAACAGGCCCCGCACGTAATTCTCCTGTCCGTCCTGGACGATATTATAGGTTCTGTAAATCATCTGATCGGGATCGCGAAACGCATCCCAATTGTCATGCCTCAGCGGGCTTTGATTACGGTATTTGCGGTACCAATTGGATAGTGGAATATCCGGATCCAATTCCCAGGGCTTGTCTTGTTCGATCGTGTGGTAATGCAGCCCCACAGAGACGACTTCATATTCACTCGGCCGCCGACGGCTATCCGACAGGTAAGACCACGTTTTCAATGGCTTCGCAGGGGGCGATGTGTCACTCATCACGCAGCTCCTTAGAAATATCCGATCAAATACTTGCTAGACGGCGCTATTAAAATAAAAACGAAAGTAGTCGGTACCAGATTCGATTTGTCCAGCAAAAGAGCTGAGGTCGATTTCGAGTTCCTGCATACGAAACGGACGACCGAGGCATTCTTCTATCGACTCGCGAGTTAGGATCAATTCCGAATCGACGGAGATCCGGATATATGCATTCTTATCTTCGACGGTGATCTCTTTATCCGGATTGTCCATTTCCGCTGCTTCGACTACGGCATTCGCAATTTCACCGGAGCGCATCACGGGGCCAACCCGATTGTTTTTCAGGGCATCGTCAGATTGCGACATACGGATAACTCCGAACCGGTAGCAAGTTTGTGTGAAAGATAAATTTAAGTGTGCGATTTGAATGGTTCGATGCCATCAATATCGACGTAGACTTCATCGCCTTCGATCTTCGTTGGGTAAATTGCGAGGTTGCAGTCGCTGGGATTGATACCGCAACCGTCGCGCACGTCGAACTGCCAAAGATGCGCCCTGCACGTCAGCACATTGTCTTCCAATGTGCCTTCAATAAGTTCAAACTCCTGGTGAGGGCACATGCTCTGAAACGCTTTTAGCTCGCCACCTTGCGCGTAAATAACCAGAACATCAGTTCCGTCACTGGTCGCGAACATTTCCATGTCGCCTTCCCACACATCGTCTAAGGTGCAAATTTTTTCGAAAGCCATCGCGCAAACTACTCGTCCGCAAAAATTATGTCAATTGTTTCGGTCGGTCGAAGATCCGAATCGCTAACCTTCATATCACGCGGATAAAATTCCTCGACACCATGTTTGCGCACCCGCATCACTTTCTCAGGCTGCGGCGAGACTCTTCGGCCAACCGTATGGTAGGCACATTTTTCTGCGACAGTATCCATTATGTCGTCTGAATCGACCGGCACAAGCTGGACGACAAAATCACCGTCGAAATTCGTATGTAGCGGAAATGTAGCCACGCTTACCCCTCGCCGGCGATGCCTATCCGCCAGTCAATAATTGCTAATGCTGTTCCCGAATCAGGCGGCAGCGGATTTCGTTGGGCGAAATTTTTCAATCCAGGAGTAGTCATGCGCGTCTATGCCCATCTCCTCGGGACCTAAACCCATATACTTCAACGCGCCTTCTAAGGTGGCCGGTTGAATTAGTCCCGCGAGGAAACGATCCACTACGGTTTGGTGTCCTTTGTATTGCTCCGGATTGATGGTGAAACACCAACGATCGACTTCGGAACCAAAGTGATAAATTCGCCCTTCGTGCTCAAGCTGCCAATCTCTGCCGTCCCAACCATCACCGGGAACATGGGCAATCGGTAAGTTGCACATATTGCAAATTGTCGGCAGCGTTTCTGGCAAGGTTAGCGATTCTCGACCATTCAACAAATTGTCCGTGATCACATCCCAAACTTTACCCCAACATTTGTTCCAGCCGGGGTATTTCATTTCCAACCATTCGCGCTGTTCGGGGTCTACACCTGCAGCCGGTTTCCACCACACCGTGGGCCGCCAGTACCAAACGCCCATATGCATTGAATGATGGGTTCTATCTAGGTCGCGCATTAAGATGTCCCAATACCACGGCTTACTGAGACCCAAATCGAGCAATTGGCGTTCAAACTGGGCGACGATGAACTCGAACATGAATTCCTTGAATGATTGCTGCCGCCCTTCAACCGGTGTGTAGTAATCCATGATCGGTCCTGTCAACACCGAGAATAATTTCCATGAACGCCAAATTGCGACGTCGATCAATTGTTGAGCTTCTTCTTGCCTACCATTTTCCAGCAAAATCTTGAGTGCCGGTCCACCTTGTTGCGAGTGACGCGACTCGTCCGTTTGAATACTCGAAATCAAACTCGCAAACGTGTGGTCGCCGGTTTCGGCGGCATCAGCTGCGAGCCCGAGGAATTGCATATTGGTGAAGCCGGTTTCAAACGCGAACGTGAGCATGATCGCAGTAGAGATGGCGTCGCGACTGGTAATAATGTCGTCGAACAAGGAACGCGACGCGACCGCGGCCCACTCATTCGTACGCAACGCTTTATGTGCCCAATCCCAGCGCGGCGATCGTTTGATGTTGGCGTGGGGGAAAAATAATTGCAGCTGCGTGTGGCGATTCTCGTCCATCATGCCGAATGTCGCCATATTGCGGTTCCCTGGCGCTCGGGAAAATCGCGTCATACGTGCCTCGCCGATGCTCGCCACATACTCGCCCAACGGGATCGCACCATAGTGTGCTTGCATGGTGCTCACCCAACCGGGATCCGCACTGTCGACGAACGCGGCGCGCTCTAGCGCCGCCTTGACCGAATAGGTACCCGCGTCTTTTGCGCGCTGGGTTTCGACGTATTCCGGATAGGAAACCTTATACGGTTCGTCGTAGGTCTCCCAAACTGAGTTTGGTATACCGCGGCCTCCGCTTAACGCCTCTGGGAAAAATTCATCTTCCGTGACATATTTTTGCGTCCAATTTGTAGTTCGGGTCAGGTCGTACCAGTCACTTCGATCGAGTAATGCCATTGCTACTAACCTCCTGTATCAACCGCGTCGCCGGAAGCGGCGAGTGCTAGTCACGATAATTCGATTTGTTTTGCAGTATACCTAAAAATTAGTGATAAGGATAAAACTCCCCATCCGTATCACACTAAATAACCGATCTCTGAGCAGAGCCCTCTTGATCAGGCACGACCACATCAAGAAAATACTGCCGGTACGCCATTGAATTCATCCGGCGCCTTGTTCTGCGGCAAGTGAGCGGCATTGTTGTGCGTCACATAGAGCTTCGAACCGGCCGTCTCGGCAAAACTGCGCCGTGCCGTTTCAACGTCATGTGCGGGATTGTCCCGCATCCTTAAAAAAAAGACGTATTGCAGCGTCGCATGCCCAACGGGATCAGAAAATCATCGTGTTGGCCGAGCATGGCGAGAAACCTTGGCGCCACATCACGCATACCCCGCTGCAAATAACAGTACAGCTGAGTGTTGATTACGATGAAGAGTTGTGGCGGGGTGGCGACTGCACTGAGTTCCTTGAAACCTACGGTCAACAAAAATTGGCATGAGCCGAACATTTGAAGTGCCCAACTAACGGACTCCGGAATCGTACTGTGCCGTCTATCCGAAAAATCGCTCGCAGTCGCGGCCACCTCTCGATCGACCAAAGTGAAGAACCTGAAGCCGCGGCCGGTGAGGTTCGTCTGAAGATTTCTGCCGCCGGGATCCGTGGCGCGGATATGCACATTTATAACCAGGTTGCGTTCGCGGAGCGTTTCCCATGCTGTAGTCGATCGATATTTTCCCATATGATAAAAATCTACCTTCGGCCGCTGCATGATATCAGCAATATATTGCGTCGCAATAATTCATAAGGTGCTAAAAAGTCGATGTAAATCAAATGGGTAATATTTCCTGGTACGAAACCTGCTGCGTCCCTGGAGATTAGCGTGCGGATAATCGTATCTGATGGGCAATGTGACTCCACGGAAATCTTCGAGCATCGAAGCCATCCGCTACGTACGGGTGATCGACCGTGACCAACGAGGAAACGTGGAATTTCAGTTCTCTATCGGTGATCCCAGTCTATATCTTGAGATAATCTTATAGCCGGCCGCGTTCGATGATTTCTGCCGCGAACATCAGGTTCGCGTGCTCTCCGGCGAGGAGGGCGCGCAGGTCGACGCGAAAGAGCGGCGCTGTCATTATAATCATTCTTGTAGAATTTCTGAACGAGGGGGAGCCGGAATTTGTCTACGCTGAGAGTGGCCCAGTATTGCCCATTATTCGTCTTAATTCTCAGTAGTCTATTCAGCTTACCAGGCGTTGCTGAAGATGATGAGCCGTCCTTTCATCGCTTCTGGCCCGATAATTTATTTGCTGCAGAGTTTGTCAGTGAAGACATTGGATTTATTGCGGGATATTCAGGAACGGTGCTTCGCACCACCAACGCTGGGCAAAACTGGGATGCCATTTACATCGGCCGAAATGAATTGATAAGGCGGATGTCGTTTGTCAATCAATCGACCGGATGGGCCGTAGGGCATCGGGGTTCTATATTTCATACCAAGGATGCGGGTCAAACATGGGCAGTACAGAAAGAATTGCCGGGTGTTTATCTGCGAGATGTTGATTTTGCTGATGAGAGCAATGGATGGGTTGTAGGCCATAACGCGAATATATGGCGAACGAATGACGGCGGTATCAGTTGGCACCAGCAACAACTCCTAGGGTTTTTAGGCCGTGATACTCCCCGCTTACACGGTGTCTACGCTAAAGATGCTGATAACGCCATCGTTGTCGGTGAATTTGGCGTGGTTGCGCATACTGAAAACGCGGGCGAGCATTGGTTACTAACACCAGTCGAATCGAATGTTACCTGGTTATCTGTCGCTGGCGCTAAAGATACCGCTTATGTCGTGGGTCTTGATGGCGAAATTCTTCGCTTATCCCCGGCGACAGCGTCTCAACGAATCGAGATGGACGCCTTACTTGCGGAAGCGGCTGCAAAAAAAGAAACGAAAGCCAGAGCAAAAGCGAAACGCATGAACAGGGAATATGCGCAGGAGAAAACCGAAGTATTGCCGAGAAGTGAAATTGAATATTTTGCAGAATCCATAGAAACAAATAGCAAAGAGCATCTCTTTGACATAGCGATGACTGTAAAAAACGAAGCCATCGTAGTTGGTCGATCAACCGTATTAAAACTTAGTGATGGTAAGGTTGCTGCCCTTAAACCCGATGAGGGATTTCCTCTTCCTTTTGTCTGGATGGGCGGGGTGTCTGTCACGCCTGCTGGGCGTATATGGGCACCGGGTATACGTGGATTGGTTGTGGCCGGAGACCTAAATCAAATGACCTTCGGCCAGGGGTTCAACCTGGCGACGTCAAGTAATATCAAGCTAGTCTCCGATCGCTGGGGAGCGGCGCGGTGATGGGTCGCTTCGCAGAATTTGTCTGTACACGAGCATGGCGAGTATTACTTACGCTTCTGATCCTGACTGCTATACCCGCATTTTATGCCTATCACGGTTTATCTTTAAATGTCGTTTTGGAAGAAATGTTGCCCACGGGTGCGAAAAACGTCGGACTATTTCAACGTTTTGGCGCCCAGTTCGGTGGCGCGAATACGACACTTATTGAGATCAAGAACAAACAAGGAAATATTTACTCTGAAGCGTTCTTAGAAAAATACAAAAAAATTGCAGAGGACGTCTACTACCATCCGGACACCCATCGACACTTAAGCCAGTCATTAATCTTACGAAAAACGAAAGCCATCACGGGTAGTGGCGGGGCTGTCAATGTGAGCGCGATACTATGGCCAGATTTACCGCGCGACGAAAAGGAGATGCTGAAATTTCGTCGCTCTGTAAATAATCAATATCGCGGTTACCTGGTTTCCGATGATGAAAGTTCTGCAATGATTATTGCTGATTTCAAGGACGAGGCTGATTTTGAAGAGGTGCTGCTTTTCTTCGATAACGTCAGGTCAGAATTCGAAGACGAATCGATTTCTATTCATGTCGTAGGCAGGCCAATCCTGTTAGGAAATATCTATAAGTCGATCGATGCAGTTTTTGGCATCCTCGCATTTTCGCTGTTGATTGTAGCGATAGTATTGTTTCTTTATTTTCGCACCTGGGTCGGAGTATTTGTGCCCATGGTTACCGCATCCGTTGCCACCGTCTGGGGACTGGGGGCCATGGGAATTAGTGGTTACAATCTTGACCCTCTATTAATTTTATTACCTGCTTTTATTTTTGCCATCGTCTTATCGCATGCCGTGCAATTGACGACACGTGTTTTGGATAATCTCGAAGGGAATAAAAAACGCCCTGTAGATCTGAGAGATTGCACGAGACGAGGACTGGCACGGGTGCTCGTGCCCAGCACAGCAGCCATCATCACGGATGCCGCTGGTTTCATGGTTTTGGGTCTGGTTGCCATTCCAAGTATTAAGGGATTGGCCTTGATTTGTGGTCTATGGTTGCTCTCGATTATTCCCGCCCTCATTTTTGGCGCCTGTGTGTTGTGTGTTATCAAAGTACCCAATTCCCACAAAACAGGTTCAGTGATTCTCAATGCAATATGGGGGGCAGTGATTAACCTCGAAGACCAGAAGTATCTTATGACTGGCGCTACATTAGTGCTGTTGGGAATAGGATTATTTAACGCGGCCAATCTCAACGTGGGTGATACCAAAGGCAGTGCGATCCTTTGGCAGGAGGACCGGTTCAATGTCGATTCAGAGTCTATTAATACCCGTTTTTCGTTTCTCGGATCAGACATGATGCAGGTCTACATTGAGGGTGATAAAGACACCATGCTCGACCCTAACGTCTATCACCAGACTGAGGCGATTGACCGGTATATGTATGAGCATATGTCGGAGGTCAGGCCGGCACAAAGTCTGGTGCCAATCATCAAACTGGTGAATTCTGTCTTGTATGAAGGCGATCCGTCTTACGAACTAATTCCTGATACCCATGAAGAGGTTGGTTTTGATATTTATATGTTTCGTTCCCGTGGTGAACCGGGTGATTTCGCCGCATTCACGAATAATGATTGGGAGATCGGCAATGTATCTTTTTTTCTGGAAGATCACAGTGTTCAAACCATAAAGACGATGACCAAAACGCTTAACGCGTTTTTCGATCAAAAAATAGAAAAGGTAAGTCAAGCGCAGTTTTTATATTCTGGCGGCCAAATCGGCATCGTTGAAGCGTTAAATGCGGAAATCACACGGTCCAATATAAAAATTATGGTCGCGATTGTGATAGTGATTGGCACTTGCATCGTACTTTACTATCGATCACTGATTGTCGCTCTTATCCTGCTCGTCAGCCTGGCAACCGCAAACGCACTCACCTATGCTTTCATGGCATGGAAGGGAGTCGGCCTGAATGTCAGCACCTTGCCACTGTCTGCTCTCGGCGTCGGATTGGGTGTGGATTATGGAATTTACATGGTAGACAGGGTCAAGGAAGAATTTGGCAACGTATCTGACAATGTCACCGATGCCATTCATCGAGCCTTTCAAACTTCCGGCAATGCCATATTTATAACGGCGGTAACAATGATCGGCCCATTGATACCTTGGGCGATGATGTCTCCGCTAAGATTCCAGGCTGAAATGGGCATGCTGCTTGGTGTCGTTCTATTTATGAACATGCTGGGCTCCTTACTTTTTGTTCCGGCTGCACTCGCAATATTTAAACCACGCGCCATTTTCAAAACTCAAGATTTCGATGAACTAAGCAAAGATCGAGAATATAGATCTGCGAATAGTAGTAACATCGTGGGGACTTCGACAATTTCCGCCCCGCACCAAAACGCAGAGGATATTCTTAATTAATACAATTGGGGGAAAGGGGTAAATACGATGAAGATCTGGAAATATGCATTACATACTATTTCACTAGCGTTAGTTTTCACCGCTTCGGCTTACGCGGTCGATACAGGGAATAGAGAAACGACGCTGGATATAAGACTGAAACAAGGTTTTTCAGCAGCTTATGATCTAGATGATCAATCCACTACCAATGGCCCGGCTAATTTTCTTGTAGAAGCCAAGGGTTCGTATCGGCCAAACCGAAGCTTCACATTTATTGCTGACTTTTGGCTACGCGGTGATTGGGCTCCCGGTTTTGATTCCATTAGCAGCTCTGGTATGCATGACCCAACCGATGTGGTGCCCGGCGCATTGGGTAATTTCGATAGACGACTTCCCTTTGAATTACACACGAATGGTTGCACCGGCTCTACGATCAACTCGCCGGTGGACACATTTTGCTCGGACTCAAATAGCATTCGTCAATTTAATACTATTGACGACATCATCCGTGAGCTATCGGTGAAATACCGCGATCATAAAAATCGATTTACGATTAAAGTGGGTAAATTCCAACGCGGTTGGGGGCAGTCTGACGGATTGCGTCTGCTCGACATCCTTCATGCTCAGGATCTAAGAGAGCGTTTCGCCTTTCGCGATTCCGATGAACTCCGAATCCCACAATTCATGATTGCCGCTGATTTCAATTTTAACAAGATGGGTATCGCCAAGCCCTTTGAAGCCTTGGGAATGAAACGGCCAGTTCTTGAAATTAATATTGCACCTGAAGTCAGGCATAGTGAATTTGTCGTCAATAACCCGAATCCGAGCGACCGTTCTTCTGGTGGAATTTTCGGTCTACCCTTTCCTAGGGTTCTCGACCCAGTATCCGGGGCAGGATTTGTCGGATTCGGTTTTGATATACGAAATAAAGAAGCCGACCATTGGGGGTTTGATGATGCAGAATTCTCAGCTCGACTGAAGTTTGATTCATTGGGTGGTCAATTCACCCTGAATGCCTTCTACGGCATGCAGGATTTACCGACTGTCACCTTAGAAGGCGGCACTTTTATTGTCGGTAACGGCTTCAACAATATAAGCGCCTCTATCGCGCAAGTGCCTTTGACCGCTACGGATGTCGAGACTGTGGTGCACGGCGCACCAGGATTCCTTGGCCCCGTTGGTGTGGGTGGCGCTCTACCGACTGGCGGTTACCTGAGTTATCTTCGCGGCATTGCAGGCCTTGGCCCACTTGTCGAGAGCCCGTTGACAACCCTCTCCGGCGGCGGATGTGCTGATCCACTACAACCTGGTTTCGGGGCGGGATTGGCTTGCTCCATTAACGGCATCGTCAATCTGGATTATAACAACCGACAAAAGGTAGTTGGGTTCAGCTTTGCTCGTGATATGAATGAATTTAAATTTGGGCCTAAACAAACCTCTGCCGCCATGCGTATCGAAACCGCGTTTGAATTCGGCAAGTTTTACAATCGCGGTAATGTCAGTCCGGGCGCAACGGGCGATTTGAATACACCTTTGGGCGTTGCAACGTTGCCACTCAATGGGACAACTGAATTTGGAAGTCCTGCATTGGCCGTGACTGCAAACAAGGCTATTACCAAAGGAAACGTGCTCTCAACGATGATAGGCTTTGACTATCCTTTGTGGGTGCCAGGTTGGGAGACACAAGAGAAATCTATCTTTACCAGCTTCCAGTTCTTTAATATCCACTCCTTTGCCGCTGACCGAGGTTTGTTACAACAAGCGCCGTACGGGTTTGATACGGTAAATGAAGACCATCAATTTGTAACTTTCCTATGGAGTGCGCCAGTACATCAACAACGCCTGGTGTTAGAAGGTTTGTTTATTGAAGATTTTGGTAATAACGGGACGTTCTATCGACAACGAATCGACTTTAATTATTTTGGCCCGAGATGGCGACCTCGTCTTGAATGGATGCACTTCGCCGGAAACGGTGGTGAAAATGCACCGATTGGCATATTGGATAAATCAGATTTCGTTGAACTCTCCATAACGTTCCAATTTTAAAGTAGATCCCAGTACTGCTAGCGGTGGTGCTTAAAAGCCAAAAGGGTATGAACAAGAGGATATGAAAATGTATAAACAAAGTTTAATCGTAATGTTCTGTAGCTTTCTCTTCATTCTGTTCACCTCGGCAGCAACCGCCGACACGAATAAAGCGCTGGATGCCTGGAAGGCATTTGCAGCGAGTAGTGGAAATCCGAATCATGCAAAATGGGTTGAAGAAATTTCCAAACAAGAAGCAATTGCCCTGGCGAAAGAATGGAAGGATGTTCGTGGGTTCGATGCTTATGACTTCATCGATGCGGCCGAATTGCCAGCAGATCTCAAACCAGGATTAAAAATCAACCAATCAAATAAGGATCAATATCCGTGGTTAAAAGATTATCTGCCAGCTGAAATGCTAGAACACCTATCTTCAGACTGGAGCAATATAGCGGAAATTACTATCGTTCCTACCAATACGTATTATATGCATAAGGGATATTTGCAAGGAACGAAAGAGCTAAAAGAAAAGGGAATCGAGCTACAAATCAATGCTGCCGGAGAGTTACTTTACCCCGATGGCAGTTATGCACTAATGTCCGGACCTGGGGCGACCTCTGTTCCGTTCACCAACCCCAAAAATGGCCTGGAACTAAACTGGTCCTACGTCGCGCATTCTGTTAATACGGACACGCTTGATTTCGAGCCAATCCACATGCGAGCCTGCACACCCAATGGAAAAATTGACTCTGAATACAAGGCTGATTTGTGGTGGTGGCATTATCATAATCGTCAGAACGCCGGTGCCGGACCTATAGGCGACATCGATGGAAAGGAGGACTATATTGAGGGTGGTTCTATCTTCTTCCTTGAACCAAATGATATTCGTGGTCTGGCAGGCGTTCGACAACGCTATCCAAATGCCGACCAAGAGGATGACTTTAAAGTGTTTATCCCAAGTCTGCGTCGCACGCGTGTATTAACCGGATCCGATGCTCAGGATCCAATTGCCTCCGGCCAGGAATTGACCTGGGATGATTGGCGCGCTTACTGGGGAAAGACCGATGTTGAAAAATTTGATTACATACTTGCGGGAGACGGTTTTATTTTAGCTTCTCCGGAGGTGGGTTACATTTACGACTCCGCAGTGTTGACAGAAGACCAATGTAATTATGCATCAATGGAACTTGAGCTGCGCCCGGTCTGGATACTCGATATTGTTGATAAGACCGGTAAATATATGTATTCCACACGAAGAACCTGGGTTGATAAGGAATTTTATTATATGCAATACCATATCACTCAGGATCCGCGTGGAAACAAATTCCGTAATTGGGAAGACAGCCGTGCATGGCGCCCAACGGAAGGCGATGCGCAATGGCGTTACGTGATGGTTAACAATTACATAACCAAAAGAATGTCTACTCTTTATATGAACCCAAATTGGGACAAAAGAGACGAGCGTATTTCTGAAGAAATGTTCGATGTCGATCAATTGCGCGACTATCGTTAAGAGGAAACTAAATCTCTACCGTCTTTGAAACTATGCACTAATTATCATATGTAGGTACTGCAAAGGGGTGGTGTTTAACATCACCCCCTTTTTTTACTCAAAAAGGTAGGTTGTCCGTCAGCGCTCGACAGACAACGCTGTCGCTCCTAAAAATTCGATCGCGTTGAACTAATTGACTTTTTTGCCGGCGGGTTTAAACATTGCCGGCATGAAATTAGCGTTAATTCAGGTAATCCTCGCGTCGCTTTTTTCGTCGCTAAAGTCGCAACGCGAACTGACTCTCGAGAATCTTGCCCTTCGACAACAAGTCGTCATGTTGAAGCGCTCAGTAAAACGTGCCCGTCCCAGCTCGATCGATCGTCTTTTCTGGATCGCGTTCTCCCGATTTGTCGCCAATTGGCGCGACCAGTTGATCGCAATACATCCGGACACCGTTGTTCGATGGCATCGGGAGGGGTTTCGTCGATATTGGGCTTGGAAAAGTCGTCGAGTAGGTCGACCTAAGCTTGATACCGAACTGCGCTCGCTGATCCGTAGAATCCAAAGCGAGAACGTTACTTGGGGTGCACCACGGATCCACGGAGAACTTATGAAGTTGGGTTATGACGTTTGCGAAGCAACAGTTTCAAGCTACATGCGGCGACACCGAAGACCACCATCGCAGAGTTGGCGTACCTTTCTTTCTAATCATCGAGAAGCTATCGCCGCCGTTGACTTCTTTACTGTGCCGACCGCGACTTTCAAACTCCTGTATGTGTTTGTAGTCATCGAACATGCTCGTCGGCGTGTGGTCCATTTTAACGTTACACCGCACCCAACGGCGAAGTGGATAGCGCAGCAACTCACGGAGGCGTTCCCTTTCGATACGGCGCCAAAATATCTGATTAGAGATGGTGACGCGAAATATGGATTTGCTGTTCAAAGACGAATCAGCGCACTCGGGATCAGAGATATCGTAACGACGCCGGCCTCGCCTTGGGAGAACGCCTATACCGAGCGCGTGATCGGCTCCATCCGTCGAGAGTGTCTTGACCGAATTATTGTCCTAAACGAACCGCACCTGCGACGCGTGCTGAAAGAATACCTGATCTACTATCATCAGCATCGGACGCACTTGGGTTTGGACAAAGATGCGCCGGTCACCCGCGAGGTTGAATGCTGCGACAGAGGTAACATTGTCGCTCTACCGTTCCTCGGTGGACTTCATCATCGATACATGCGCTTAGCGGCGTGACGATGATCTTATTTTTAGGATAGACAGCATTGCAGTGCCCGATCTATTCCGCAACCATGGAATTTGTAGCGCGAGCTTCTACAAACGGCAGTCAAAGTACGGCGGTACGGCGGGTTCGGACATGAAGCGGCTCAATGACCTGGAGGAAGAGAATCGCCGGCTGAAGAAAATGTATGCAGAGTCGCAAATTGATGCAGAGATTCTGAAGGATGAGCTGGCGGTAGGGTACTGAAGCCATCTCGACGCAAAGATATGACTCGGAAGGTCGTCGCAACAAAGCAAATTTCGATCCGGCGACTTGTTAGCGGTACAAGGCGATATTCAGTGACGATAATGCGATCGTCGCTAACTGGGTGCTGCGTTTGACTTATACGAATCGCCCCAGGCACTTTGGCACGTGTTTCTTGGATTTTAGGAATGATCTTGCGTAGGGTTCCCCGTCAAGTGGACTACTCGAAAGTAGAGTCTCCGGCGTTACAAGAGACCTTGGCGGGAGTCAGCCCACCAAGACCGGCGTGATCGCCTTCCTCGTCTTATTCGGGCATCCTGACCCAGTTCGGCTCGCACGATCGCCGCAACCCGGTCGTAGGAATTCCGGGATCCCAGGTGGACTAAGTCTCCATGCACTTGGCGCTAATTGCACCGTTGTTTGCGACTGTGACACGATAACCGCGCCAGCACCGTGGCATGTCATCTATCGTGCTTGGCGTCTTTGCTTTGGATATAGCGGATCTACAGGCTCTCACGATAGTGCCACCGCCTGATTGTGCTTGATGAATCCACCTTTACCACTCCTTTTCTCTCCTGCTCGATGCCAAGCAGCTCAGGGTCTATAGGTGGATCCAAATTAG
Organism: Gammaproteobacteria bacterium; assembly: GCA_021773835.1. GTDB lineage: Bacteria > Pseudomonadota > Gammaproteobacteria > UBA11873. The sequence continues at coordinate 3,096 of JAJFJQ010000061.1, read as the reverse complement.
ATGCAAATATCGACCTCAAGTGGATCGCTTTTGGGTGCAAATTAACAGTTGTCGAGATCCTCGGGAACGAGATGCCCTTTGCTACGTTTCGCTTCAAGGTACCGGCGATTGTGTTCGGACAAACCGGCAATCAGGGTCACGGATTCAACGACTTCCTGACCGTGTGCCTCCAGCTGACTGCGCTTATCTGGATTATTTGACAGTAATCTTATCGCGCGCCCTTTGAGCAAATATCGCAGTATAAATGCGGCATCGCTGAAATCCCGCGAGTCTTCAGGCAGACCGAGGGCGACGTTGGCCTGGTACGTGTCGTGTCCGACATCCTGCAGCAGATAAGTGACGGCCTTGGCCCACAAGCCTATCCCGCGACCCTCGTGACCAGTCATGTAAACCACGGCGCCGGTTCCCGCCGCCAGCATCTGCTGGAATGCGGCTTCAAGTTGGGGACCGCAATCGCACCTTCTGGAACCAAAAACATCGCCGGTCAGGCAACACGAATGGAGGCGAACCAAGGGGTCTTCTGCATCGATAAATCCGGGCAGGGCGAAAACCGAATTTACCGACATCGAGCTTTGCAACAGATTTCGAAACACTTCGCTGTCGTCGCCTTCGACCTCGCGCGCCGCATCAAGCACTGCAGATAATTCCGTGCGCCTGACGAACGGATACCAGTCCAAGGTGATCTCACGCCCGTTAATCATTCGCGGGATAGGGACTTTACCGAGCGCTGAGATGAATGCTTCGGGATCGTCACCGGGAACCACTTCGCTGTTGTGATTAAGCGTTACCATCAGGCCATCGCGCTCGAGCCGGGCGCGAACGGATCTATCAAAATAACTAAACAACTTAATGCCTCTTCAGTATTCGTTGCATGCAACCGTCGCGATTTTGCCGACGGGTATGTAGTGACACGTTAACGCGGGATCGAAGAGAATTCCACGACGAAATAACGCGTTTCAATCCACAAATGCCGTCGATTCCCGCCCGACATTAATTAATGCGTCGCCGCGCTGTATCACCGTTTCAATCGCAGCACTCGCGATATTGAAGATCTGATGGCCGGGCGCGGGGGAATGTAGCGCACGAGACGGCACTGCCAAGTTAATCGCGTCTGCGCGACAATTGCCCGATGAATAAAAACGACGGCCTCTATAAGCGCCACCGATTTCCGCCAGAGGTCATTCAATACGCAGTCTGGCTTTATTTCCGGTTCAATTTGAGCCATCGAGATATCGAAGATCTCTTGGCCCAGCGAGGCATCGTGGTCACGCTTGAATCCGGTCGGCTTTGGTGTAATAAGTTTGGACCGAAATTTGCCCGCAGATTGCGCCGCAATCACCGTGGCTATGGCGATACTTTTTTCATTGACGAGGTTTTCGTTAAGATCCACGGCAAGCAGCATTATCTATGGCGGGCCGTCGACCAGGACGGAGAGGTGGCCGATGTATTTCTACAGGCACGCAGAGATGCCAAGGCAGCTAAGCGGTTCTTCAAGCGTCTGATCAATCGTCGTCGCGGTGAACCGAGAAAAATAGTAACGGATAAGTTGAGAAGTTACGGTGTCGCCCATCGCGAGTTGCTACCGGAAGCGATTCACGATTCGTCTCGATACGCAAACAATCGCGCTGAAATTTCGCATCAGCCTACGCGATCTCGAGAGCGCGGAATGCGGCGATTTAAGTCTGTCCGTCAGGCGCAGCGTTTCTTGAATTCTTATTCGGCCGTTTACAACCTTTTCAATCTAGGGCGCCATTTGAACTCCGCGCGCTATTTCCGGGAGTTAAGGCGCCGCGCGTTTGTATCTTGGGAAGAGGCAGTTGTCGCCTGAGTCCGTGTCGCAACGGATACGAACTTGTCTACTAAAGTTAACTTGGCAATACCCGGACAGCCGGAGATAGACGGGAAACGATGAAAATATAAATTCTCAACGCCCTGGATTTGATACGAAATTCGGTCCAGCTGAGTTTTGGCACCATACGCCTGAATCGAATTAAGTTACTTAATTTAATTAAGTATCAGTAAGTTGCACTCATCACTTTGTTTGCATTCAAAAATGGGAATTTGCTCTGCGCGACTCGATTTTGGCCACCGCGATTCGTGACGAGCGCGAATTACCGATTAAGCCGCGGAACGACGACTACGGCGAAACTTCTTGCCGAAGTTGTTGCCGTTTATGGATCACGGCGAGCACGAAAATGTCTTGATCTTTAATCTCGTAGAGTATGCGGTACGAGTACATTGGGAATTCGCGAATATTATCGTTGTTTGTTTCCTGTACCATCCGCCCCATACGTGGCAATCCATCAAGGGCATCTGTCTTCGCAGTAATATCGCCGATGACTTTCTTGGCGTAGAACTTCGAATCGTGAGCGATATGGTCGTGGATAGAGCGGAGGTCGACTTTGGCGGTTTTCGACCAAATTACCATGAATCGATTTCACGCTTGAGTTCATCCGAGCTGGTGGTGCGATTATGCGAAACGTCTAATTGACCCTTGCGGATTTTATCGATGACATAGAGGCGGTACATGATCTCGTCCATATCCGTGTCGTCCGGTAGATTCCCAATTGTTTCCAAGGCCTCTTGTTTGACAGGTTGCATGACGTCCTCCGGACGATTTGAACATTCAGCCGTAAGATAATGGGCGCTGTCGTCGATTAAAAGATTGTTAGTCAGAGCTAACAGCTCAAGTGCGTAATCTACGTGTTCCACGCCTCAGCGTTAGTTCCCACGAACACAGTTTAAAGGTGTCCGTACAGTGTAAACAACCTGGGAGGTAGAACACGACCGCGCGATATTTTTGCTAAGAATTGTTTGCGGGACTTTTGCGGGACTTTTGCGGGATTTAGTCATGCACGGTAGTGCATTGTTATGCAATATGGGCAACGAGCGTTTCGGTTTAGTCGTTTAATTACAATAAGTTAAGCTTAAAGATTCTATCTACGAACTAGGGGATCGGAGGTTCGACATATCGCGCTGAAGCGATTAGGACGACCGTAGGTCGCCGCGCAGCGGTGATAAAAGCGAGGCTTCGCTTTTTCATCACAATCTCGCGGAGCGAGATTGGACGCCAGAGCGAAGCGGCGGCGCCCCGAA
>JAJFJQ010000007.1 GCA_021773835.1 Gammaproteobacteria bacterium | reverse complement strand
ATATTGACAGTGTTGTCTCTTGGTTTAGTCATTGTTTGAAGACCTCGCCCTTGCTAAATTCGGGCTCATGGGCCCATTCGACTGTTCGAGATAACTGATGAATCAACCCAGTGCCGCACGCTTGTTATCGGGATCAGCAATACTGTTACCGTGGATCAATCGGGCTACTGGATTGGTAACCTGCTGTTACAGGTTACGGGCCCACCGTATTCGCTGCGGGCTTGGAAATGAATCATACAAGTGGATCAACGCTGACCCGTTACAGCACAGTCTTTATGTGTTGCTTCGCATATTCGCACATAAAAACTGCGCCATAACGGGCAGGTTATCCCAACGTTAGGTTTCATCGTAGCCGAGGTCTATACTTTAACGAAGACATTCGAGAAGAAGCTTATGAGTGAAATCGCTGAGAAACTGTTTCGGGAAGCACTTGGTCTCTCCCCAAATGAGCGGGTCGGCCTCGTTGAAGAATTACTGAGAAGCTTGGACGAACCAGATCCAGATCTTGACGCTCTTTGGGCTAAAGAAGCCGAAGATCGGCTTCGTGCATACCGTGCAGGTGAGATTGAATCACACTCGGCTGATGAAGTATTCGCGGAACTCACTCGCATTTGAAAATACGATTTCTAACACCCGCCCGCGATGAGCTTCGAGAGGCTGTTGCACACTTAAATGAACAACGCGACGGATTGGGTCAGGAATTTCTAGAAGTGGTGAAAGCCGCAACCTCGCGTATTGAACAGCTCCCGTATGCGTGGGCGCCATTGAGCGAGAATACTCGGCGTTGTCGAACGCATCGATTCAAATACGGCCTAATCTATGAGGTTGCGAATGATGAAATCGTCATTATTGCCGTATCTCACATACACAGAGAACCGGATTATTGGCGCGATCGCCGAAAATGAAACCTAACCAGGGGGTCAACCTGACCGCTTACAGGCGCACTTTTTGCGCCGAGTTGTCGATTTTCGTCTCAAAAAGCGCGCCTGCAAACGGCAGGTTATCCCAACGTTAGATTGCACTGAAACGATGAGCCTACCGAAAAGAAATCGACATTGGCTTCGAGAGATACAGAAAGCGTACAAACGCGCTTCGAAAATTGTATCGCAAGGCGAAATTTCAAGGTTGGATATCCATCAGATGGCACCTCGCCTCGCGGCGGTAGAAAGAAATTACGTTGACATAAATGAAATCGAAATAATGGTCGACGCGGCAGTCACTGCAGTAGAAGACGACGCTCGCGTAGATGAAGCATCCCGCGGTAAGATTAAATTTAATTTCGTATCATCATATGTATTTGCGCACGTGCATATGGGCTACCTTGAAGAGCTAGAAGCTGACGAGTTAATGAATTATTTAAACGATTCATGGGATCTGTTTGACGAAATAGAACCTGCAACTTAGATTAACAAGTGGATCAACCTGACAGCTTACAGAATGCTTTTTCTACGCTACATATTCATTATCGCTTCTAAAAAGCATTCTGTAACCTGCAGGTTATCCAAACGTTAGATTGCTTGAGAGACATAGGCGCATGAAAGACTACTTCTGCACTGGGTCCTGCGAATGCGGGCAAACAAGGTATGCAGTTACACACGAGCCACTATTTACGCATCTATGTCATTGCACCAGATGCCAAAAGCGTACCGCGACGGCTTTCTATATAACTATCATGGTTCCGGAAAAAGAGTTCATGATGATTTCGGGAGAAACGCAGAATATATTTTCAACTTTGGACAATGGCGCGCAGTTCGGAAGTCACGCTTGCCCGGAATGTCACAATTATCTGTACCACACGAACATGAATTACAAAGGAATAATTATGCCGACTGGGGGAACCTTAGACGACACATCATGGTTAGATCCTAAGGTACATATATACGTGAAGAGCAAACAGCCTTGGCTGGAAATATCGGCTGGCGACCGTACGTTCCACGAAATGTATGACTTGGCCGAAGTTTGGCCCAAAGAATCCCTAGAACGGCTGGCAGCAATCTAACAAGGGAATCAACATGGACCCGTTATCCCAACGTTAGGCAGCCGCAGGAATTCAGACTCATTGACATACTATAAATGCTATATATGCACTATATAGCATGTGGGAGATCTACGAACACCGCCGGGTAGCACGGCAACTCGGGCGTCTTCCTACGGACATACTTGAACGCTACGAGAAATGGAAAGATATCGTACGCATTTCAGGACCCGATGGTCTTAGAGCTATTCGCGACTTTAACGATGAAAGCCTACGAGGAGATTGGTCTGGGCATCGCTCTTCAAGACTGAATCAACAATATCGGGTGATCTATCGGATCGAGCGTGAGAATGTCTTAGTACAAGTGGTACGGATCTCCGCCCACAACTATCGGAGTACCTAATCATGAAAGGATATCGAAAAGCTAAGAAAACGATTGACGTCTCTGTAGGAGATTCGGTTCGGATAATTCGGGAGCTGCAAGGATTTAGTCAGAACAAACTTGCTGAGTTAACTGGCATTCCGCAATCGACGTTATCTGCAATTGAAAACAATCGCGTAAATCTCGGTGTGGAACGCGCCAAAGTGTTGGCAAAGGCGTTGCAGTGCCATCCCGCAGTACTTGTGTTTCCTGGTTGGGAAGTTGAGAACGCAGCTGCCTAACAACGGGATCAACGCTGACCCGATACAGCACACTTATTTTTTGCTGCTTCGCATTGTCGCAAACAAAAATTTCGCCGTAACGGGCAGGTTATCCAAACGTTAGATGTATCTTACTCACTGCGCAGGATCTCTATAGTGTGGAAGAATTTTTCGCATTTATAACTTCTATCGACGGTATCGTTTCTGTCTGCGTCGTTTTAGCAGTAGGCGCCGTTGTCACTTTCCTTGACCATGGCGTTTCGTGTCCTCGATGCAAAAAGACGGGCGCGCTACAAAAATCTGGTAGAACTCGGCGGGATAGCGATTACGTATTGAGTTCCGTATACACTGAATGGTGTTGTAAATACTGCGACTACTCGAAGTGGGAAGAAACCGCAGCGAGCACGGGTGGCTGGGATTGAATGCATTTACAAATAATGGCCCATAAACACGACGCATTTAGCCAATTGCTCCAACTGGCCCTTTACGCCAAGCTCCTTACGCTGCCGCTCCAGTGCGCTGCGGTAAATGACAGCAGAGTAAGACGTTAGGCGCTTTATGAATATCCAAGACCTCGGTAGCCTAAGTGAATTCGTTGCGGCGATAGCGACGGTCATTACGCTCGTTTATTTAGCCATCCAGATCCGCCTAAATACTTCTGAACAACGCAGCAACTCTCGACTAGCCACAACGCGACTAATAACGGATTGGCATACCACGGTAATGTCCGATCCCGAGCTAATTCGGGTATTTAACGCTGGTTTCTTGGAGCCTCACAACTTGGTGCCGGAAGATCGTTCTCGATTTATCTGGATGGTTGCGGCTTGGGCGTCGCGGATGGAGGAAATGCACACGCAACACCAAGCTGGATTGATCGACCCGGTTCTTTGGGGGCAATACCGAGAAATAATGGCATCCTTTCTGAAAAATCCCGTACTTAAGGAGTGGTGGGAATCGAGAGTCTTCGTTTGTAGCGAAGAATTCTACGCCGCCGTGGACGAGGCTATTGGCGATGACGAGGTGTGGAACGCCGAACGAATGCGAATTCTTGTCGAATCGCCGAAAACATCGCCGGCCGAAAACCGCAGCTAAATTCAAGTAGAAAAGACAGATATGTTTGCTGTGTTAAGAGGCAAATGGAAAACCGCGCCTAACCAGTGGATCAGCTTGACAGATTATCCAAACGTTAGGTCGCATGGACATTAGGGGGGCATTTCGACGAAGCGCGGTAGCGAACTTACTAGCCATAATACTGGTGTTAATTCTACTCGCGTGGGGTCACGCTGAAGTTTCATGGATCATCGACGAATTTACCGAAATGCGACGATCTGATGCGATATTTTTATCGAAGCTCGTGTCAGAGAATCGAGACGGGATCACAACGATATCTGAAGCACAAAAATCAAACATAATAGAAAACCTATCTCACGAGCATGTGGCGGTGGATATCGAATTCCTTGGCTTGCTAGCATTGATATTTCTATATCTCCCCTTTATAGGTATTGTTTTAGACCGCGTGATAGCGCTGGTAAGAATTGCGCGGAAAAATGCAACCTAACCACGCGCTCAACGTAACCCTTGACAACATTTTCCTTGCGCTGCCGCTCCAGCGCGGTGCTATTAAGGGCAGGTTAGCGCCACATTGTGAGTAAGAGGACAGGCATGATGAGACGTTACCTCATAGCGTTCGTATTAAGCGCAACGGCTAGCGCCGGGGTGCAAAGTGCACCGCCCGAACGCAACGTCTACGGATCCGAAGTTGGAGCAGTTTATGGTGCGCTACGCAGTGTGAAGGAAATGTCTGATACCTGCACCGATGTATTTCCAGAAATGAAAGAAAAGCAATTTGACGCATTGCTTAGGTGGCGCAACGAATATTCAGACTTCATAGAAGAAATAGAAGACCGATTTTTGCAGCTTATGTTCCTCGATGCTGAGCAAGAAGAATCTAGATATCGAGCAGCGGTTGCGGAACTCGAAGAAGGACTCGAAAAACGCCGAACAGACCAACGGCGCAAGCTTGTAGCAAACCAATATGAAAAATTGAAGGCGGAATGCGAGAATTTTCCAGAGTTGCTTCAATCCAAACAAGTAAACATGGAATTACGATTTTCTGAGCAAGTACGAAGAATCAGGGAAGCAGTGCCAATAAAGTAGCATCGGAATCGTAGTACTGGAGTGACAAACTTACACTTAGATTTACGGGCCAAGTGCAACAACAACCTAATCAAGCGATTAACAGTGACGCTTGACAGCGTCCGGAACCTCCCCCGATTTTGCGTACACCTAATGACAAATTTATTAGGAGTAAGCAGATGGTTCGCAAGAAACGATACGATTTTTACGGGGATGACTTTAAAGCGACAGCGGTAGCACTAGGGGCATTACC
>JAJFJQ010000060.1 GCA_021773835.1 Gammaproteobacteria bacterium | reverse complement strand
AGTACCGCATTGCCGACCGCACAGGCGACTGGGTTGCCACCAAAGGTATTGAAATACATCACCTCACCACGAAAGCGCTCGACTAAATCAGCACGCGCGGCGACGGCGGCAAGCGGATAACCATTCCCCATCGGTTTACCCATGGTGACAATGTCGGGTGTTATACCGGCGACCTCATGACCCCACATACGGCCGCAGCGTCCGAAACCGGCTTGCACCTCGTCAGCAATGAATACGCCGCCGGCATCATGCACGAGCTCAAGCGCCTGTTGCATGAATCCGGGTGGCACCTTGGGCAGGCCTTCATTGGCGAATATAGGACAGACGATCATGCCGGCGAAGCCGACTCCGGCGGTCTCAAAACTGGCTATCGCGTCTTTAATTTTATCTGCGTAGGCGTCGACAAGCGCATCCCCGTCGAGGCCGTTCAGCGGGCGATAGCTGTCCGGGAACGGGATCGCCCGAACATCCGCCGATGGTGTGACCTTGCCATAGAATAGTGGCGATACTTCGTCGACCGCCGTGGTGTTACCGTGATACGTGAGATTGCTGCAAATGATGCCACGCTTGCCGGTGTGCAGGCGCGCGATGCGCAAGGCCTGGTCGTTCGCCTCGCTACCGGTACACACAAAGATTGCCATCGATAGCGACTCATCCAGCGTTGCGGTGAGTCGCTCGCCGTAGTCGAGTACAGTCTCATGCAGGTAACGCGTGTGCACGTTCAAGGTGGACGCTTGTTTCGTCATTGCGGCAACGACATCTGCATTGCAGTGTCCGACGTGCGCAACGTTGTTGTAGCAGTCAAGGTAACGACGACTGTCCGCGTCGTACAACCAAACACCGTCGCCGCGAACAATGTGTAACGGCTCATCGTAAAACAACGGTGCGTTGGCGCCGAGCAAACGATTACGGCGGGTGATAAGCGTTTGATTGTCAGCCATCGATTTGTCTCGTTATGGATTCAGGTATCTGGCTGATGGGGTAGTCAGCGTTTACACGTGGCGCCAGGATACCGATGAATTCGATTCGCCGGAATGCTTTAATACCGGATCCCGCCCACGCTATGGAACGATCGCATGACAATTGTATTCGAGGAACTCAGCGAGGCTGACCGCAAGCGTCACCTACTTGATGTTGCGCGCCGCGCTTTGTCGTACTGGGGGCTGGAGGAAAACACGCCGCTGACCTTGTTGAATATTTCCGAGAACGCGACGTACCGAGTCGATAGTACTGACCGCGACGAGCCCCTGGTCTTGCGGGTCCATCGCACGGGTTATCACAGCTTGAATGCGGTGCGAACGGAACTGGCGTGGATGACGGCGTTGCAACAAGAGGCCGGCGTGCAGACGCCGCAGGCGATCGCGGCGAATGATGGCGAGATGATCAAGATCATTGAAAGTCCTACCTTTGACGAACGACGGATGGTTGTGATGTTCGCCTACATTGAGGGTGTGGAGCCGGATCCAGAAACGGCCGCGTTACTGGAGCCGTTTGCGCGGCTCGGTGCGATCGCTGCACGCATGCATCGTCATGCGCGAACGTGGCGGCGGCCAGCATACTTCGAGCGCCTAGTGTGGGATTACCCCGGCACGCTTGGCGACAACGGCAATTGGGGCCGCTGGCAAGATGGACTTGGTCTTGATGACACGGCACGCAGCGTACTTAGGGAACTGGATTCGCTTATTCGTCAACGCCTTGAGCGTTTCGGCACCGGTCCAGAGCGATTCGGATTGATCCATGCGGATCTACGTCTCGCCAATTTACTTGAAATCGACAACGATACGCGCGTGATCGATTTCGACGACTCAGGACTCGGTTGGTTTCTCTACGATATCGCCACGGCACTCAGCTTTATGGAAGACCGTGATGATATCGATGAGCTGATCGCAGCATGGGTTGGTGGTTATCGTCGTGAGGCGCCATTATCCGATGAAGAGGTCGCCGAGATCCCAACGTTCTTGATGTTGCGCCGCCTCGCCATCATCGCCTGGATTGGTTCGCATTCCGAGACCGATCTCGCGCGCGAACTTGGCGAGTCTTTTTCCGCAGCCAGTGTGCCACTCGCACGGCGCTACATCGCGAAGTTCGGGCCAGCGAATTAAAGCGCCGACACACAAATTGTCGTGGCGATCGGCCTGTTTCTTATCGCCGGAAATCTGATGATCTCCTGTATGTCGTTCGAGCTTCGAATGCTGAGTCTCATATGCTGCGTAGGAAATGTCGGGAAATTCATGTGCTTGTAAAATGAGGGGTTATCCGCTGATACTCTCGCGTACAACCTATTAGGGGGAAATTTATGAACATCACTAGACATCATATCGGCCCGCGTATGAGCCAAATAGTCGTTCACAACGAGACGATCTATCTTGCCGGCCAGATCGCAAGTGACACCACCGCGGATATCAGCGGACAGGCACAACAAGTGCTCGATAAGATTGATACCTTACTCGGTGAAGTAGGCTCGGATAAAACGAAGATCTTAACTGCCCAAATTTGGCTGCCGAATATTGGTAACTTCGCCGCAATGAATGCGGTTTGGGATGGTTGGATCCCTGAGGGCCATACACCGGCTCGCGCTACCATCGAAGCGCATCTCGCGGCACCGGAATATCTGATCGAAATTGGTGTAATTGCAGCGCTGTAAGACTGAAGCGGTCAATCCCTCCTGATCCAATTGGTGTTGAGCGCTTTAATTGTCATGTCGAGCCGTACGACCCCATGAGTAAGACGGTCCAATACCTTAATCCCGACGGCGCGTGTCCGGCTCAAGGCCTGTATTCGCATATTGGTGCATTCTCCGGTGGACCAATGATGTTTATCGCCGGGCAGCTCGCGGTTCAGGCGGACGGTGGCATCGTCGGCCGCAATGATTTCGCCACCCAATTCAAACAGGTTTTCGATAACCTTGGAGATGTCCTGCACGGTGTCGGGGCCGACTGGAATGACGTTATCAAGTTCACCACATATCTGGTCCACTCACAGGATCTCGATACCTTCATGACGCTTCGCGCGGCATTGTTCTCCGAGATCTTCGAAGGACCTTTGTTTCCGCCGAATACCTTATTGATGGTAGATCGATTGGTTAAAGAGGAATTTTTGATTGAGGTCGAAGCCGTGGTTGCGGGTACACCGCAATAGACCAGTTGCGCTTGATATAGGTCATTGACATAAATACACCAGAGCCGGTAGCTTAAGGGCGCCTCAGACCGTAAATTGCGCTCTCCAGATATTGGGCCCAAGCAAGGTGTTCGTTATGGCCACGCCGATGCATGCCGATAACATGAAAGACTTTGATCCCATCACCTTCAGTGTGATCCGCAATCGCTTCGAGGCGATCGGGCAAGAGATGACCCTAGCGATGGAGAAAACCGCCTGGACCTCGATCATCGCGCTCGCACGGGACTACTCTTGCATGATCTACGATGCCCATGAGTCCGGGCCGCGCCAAGTCACCATGGGTGATTGTCTGCCGATCCACTGCAACAGTATTCGCACCTTATTGATGGAGGTAGTGAATGCCTTCGGCGATGACATCCACGACGGCGATGTGTATATGTCGAACGATCCCTATGGGGGCAACACGCATATGCCGGATCTCGTCACGGCCCAACCGGTGTTCGTCGACGGTAAGGCGGTGTTTTGGACGGTAGCGCGTGGTCATCAGCAGGATACGGGTGCGATCGAAGCCTCTAGCATTGTGCCTTCTGCGAAATCGATCTTTCAGGAAGGCATTGTGATCCCGCCAACTAAACTTATTGATCGCGGACGCGAGCGGCACGATATCATCGAACTATATCTCGCGAATGTACGCTACCGCGATGCGCTGCATGGCGATTTGCGTGCCCAGCTTGGGGCTTGCGGGGTCGCTCGCAGAGCGCTAATTGGACTGTGTGAGCAGTACGGCCGAGACGAAGTGGTTCGTTATAGCGATGGTCTGATGGATTACGCCGATCAGCGTGCGAGTGACGAGTTTCGTAAGATTCCGGACGGCGTGTACGAGGGTGAGACCTGGAGCGATACCGATGGCGCCGGTGCTACGGATGTCCCGATACGTGTGAAGATCACGAAAAAAGATGCAGACATTCACGTCCATTACAGTGGAGGTCCGCCTTCTACCGGCTCGTTTAATGCCACCTACGCCGTGATGATGGCGACGGCTACAACACCGTTTTGCTATTACATCGATCCGGACATTCCGCAAAATCATGGTGTCCTGCAACACATCACCGCCGATGCAGACGACAACACTATCTGCAAGGCGAAATGGCCCGCGGCGACGGGCGGCGCAACGGTTACGCCGTCCGATCCGATGCACGAAGTGATCAATATCGCGATGGCCCAGGTCATCCCGGATCTTGTACCCGCCGGCGGCGCGCACTGCTCGCACGGTCCAAACTTCAGCGGTACCGATCCTCGCAATGGTGAGGAGTTCGGCACCATGTTATTCAATAGCAGCGGCGGCCAGGGCGCGGCGAAAGGCGCCGATGGTTGGCCGCGGTTCGCTACGATCTCGGGGATGGGTGGGCTGCGCTCAGCGCCGGTTGAGGAAATTGAATTGTTCTATCCGATCCGGGTGGAGCAGAACGAGGTCGAAACCGATGCGATGGGCGCTGGTCAATGGATCGGTGGTCCTGGGGTGCGTACACGCTACCGGCCGATCGATTGCGGTATGGATTGGCACGGCGTTGGCGAGGGTCTGAAGAACCCGCCGCACGGGGTTAATGGCGGCACCATGTCGCCTGGCGGTGGTATTTTTATCGAACACGCCGACGGCAGCAGAACGTTCACCTCATCAGCAGGCTATGCGCCAATCAAAGAAGGGGAGGTTTGGGAAGGCGTGTCCCCTGGTGGGGGTGGTTGGGGAAATCCACTCGACCGCGATCCGGAATTGGTGCGGAGCGATCTCAGGGATGAATGGATCAGCGAGGAAACCGCCAGAGACATCTTTGGCGTTATTGTTGCAGACGACCTTGAGCGCACGCTTGACGCTGCCGCTACCGAAGCACGGCGGTCCGAGCTGCGAAAAACGCCAAGGCCGATGATTGAGCCAATCACGCCGGCAGCCGGTACATGGACCGCACGCAATATGCGCGACGGAGACAAATATCTCGAAGCACCTACTGCACGAGACTTCGAAGAACAAGCGAACTGATCCATGGGACATCGGATCGGGATCGACATTGGTGGCACCTTCACCGATCTCGTGTTGTTGCGTGAGGATGGCCGCTTCCACGTCTACAAAGAAGACTCCACCCCGGACGAACCGCTCCTAGCCATCACGCGCGGCCTCGCCGGCCTTGCGGACGAGGCGGGGACTAGTGGTGCCAAGCTTCTACGAGAAACGGAATTTTGTGTCCACGGCCAAACGATGGCGACCAATGCTTTGATTGAACGCAGCGGTCCTGTCATCGGTTTGTTAGCGACGAAAGGCCATCGTGACGTCATGTATTTAGGGCGCGGTGGTAAACCAGAGCGCTTTAATATCCATTTAAGGAAGCCGCGCGATTTAGTACCGCGCTACCTCCGCCTGGGCATTCCCGAGCGCGTTGGAGTGGACGGATCCGAAGTATTGTCGCTTGATGAAGATGCGGTACGCGAGGCCGCCGTTAAGCTGGGCACGTTTGGGGTGAAGGCGGTGGCGATTGCGTACTTGTGGTCAATACTCGACGCGAGTCATGAACAACGCAGCGCCGAGATCGTACGCGAAGAGCTTCCCGGCGTAGATGTCATCTGCTCCTCCGATGTGTTGCCTGAGATCCGGGAATGGGAACGTACGTCATCGACGGTATTGTCTGCTTACATCGCGCCGATCATTGGCGATTACCTGCGTGCCTTCGAACAAGAGATGCGAGCTGGTGGGCTACCGCATCCGCCTCAGATCATGCAGGTAAACGGCGGCTGCGCCTCGGTGCCGGATCTCTTGGCGCGCCCGGTCAACGCGGTGGCATCAGGGCCGGCAGCCGGACCCGCGGCGGGTGCATTTTATGCATCGAACACCAAAGCGCCCGATCGATTGATCATCGTCGATATGGGCGGCACCAGCTTTGATGTGTGTTTATTACGTGACGGTGAGCCGGTCATGTCGACGGAGATTCAAGTAGCGGATCAACCGATTGGGGTTAACGGAGTTGAGGTCTTGTCGGTTGGTGCTGGCGGCGGATCCATTGCCTGGATAGATAGCGGCAATTCTCTACGGGTTGGTCCACGCAGTGCAGGCTCGCAACCTGGACCCGCATGTTATGGGCGTGGCGGACGTGAACCCGCGGTAACTGATGCGAACCTTGTTGTTGGCCGCATGGCGGCAGGCGCGTTTCTCGGTGGCCGGCGTTCGCTTGACGTGGGATTGGCTGAGCGCGCCATTGAAGAAAACATAGCCGCACCATTAGGGCTTTCCGTACGTGAAGCGGCAGCGGGCATCATTACCCTAGTAAACTCGAATATGGCGTCCGCGATCCGCGCGGTCTCGATAGAACGAGGCATCGATCCGCGGGACTACGTGATGGTTGCAGGCGGCGGCGCCGGCGGACTACATGCAGCAGAATTGGCGCGTATGCTTTCGATCAGTGAAGTTCTGATTCCGCGCTCTGCAGGCGGACTGTGCGCCTTTGGCATGGCGGTTACCCCGGTGCGACACGACTATGTACGCTTACATCATTGCAATAGTAATGAGGAGCGGGCGGTGGCCGAAATCGCTAAGGTTTTTGAGGCGCTCATTGCCGAGGGCCAGGCACATCTCGAAGCAGATGGTTTTAATTCGGACGAAATTAGTTTCACCCGTTACGTTGAAGGACGCTATCCGGGACAAGTGCATAATTTAACGGTACCGTTGCCTGCAGGCCCGATCAACCAAGATCTGATAAGCAAGCTTGAGTTAGTCTTTCACGACGAGCATGAACGTCGTTTTACCTATTGTATGCGCGACCAGCCGATCCAATGCATCCATTGGCGCGTTGCCGCGACGGGCGCGCGCCCGGCACCACAAGGTAGACTCGGTAGCGGTGCGACCGGGGCTAAAGCGTTTGGTCAGCGCATGGCCTACATGGCGTCTATTAATGAGGAAGTCCAAACACAGATCTTTCGTGGTGACGACTTGGCTGAAGGCGATCGAATTACGGGACCGGCAATCGTTGAATTCCCGACCACCACAGTCGTGGTGAATCCTGGCGATGTGCTGACCGTGCAAGCCGATGGCAGCTCGCTTTTAACAATCGCGTTGTGACAAGGGCGATCGATGAGTGGTGAGCGCAGTACAAAGCCGGGCAAGACGGTGTCGTATGCTTATCCGGACACAACGTCGCGTTCGTCACAGCTATATAAACGTGCACGTCGGTCGATTCCCGACGGCGCGTCACGAACACTGGCGCTGATCCGACCCCATCCAATCTATGTTGCTTCCGGCGAGGGCGCCTGGGTTACTGACGTCGATGGCCATCGATATTTGGATGCGAATAATAACTTCACCTCGATTATTCTCGGGCACGCAGACCCAGTCGTGAACGAGGCCGTCATGCAACGATTATCAAACGGGACGGCCTTCGCGATGGGCACTGAGGCGGAGATCGAACTCGCCGAACTGTTGGTCGAACGCGTACCCTCGATCGAACGGATCCGGTTTTGTAATTCCGGTACCGAAGCAGTGATGGGTGCGATCAAAGCGGCCCGCGCATTTACCGGTCGACCTATGATCGCCAAGGTCGAAGGGGCCTACCATGGGACTTACGACCATGCCGAGACCTCGCTAGGCGCAGGACCGGATAACTGGGGTCGCAATGATGCACCGGCGTCGGTGACCTACGCCGCCGGCACACCGAACTCGGTGGCCGAAGAAGTCGCTATCCTGCCATTCAATGACACCGATGCGAGTCGATCTATTTTGGCGCGTTGCGGTGAGCAGCTGGCAGCCGTGCTCATCGATACGCTACCGTCCCGCGCGGGTCTGCCAAGTGTAGATCTAGAGTTTCTTGAGACCGTGTTCACCACTGCGCGCGCGCAAGGTGCGCTGGTGATCATGGACGAAGTGATCAGCTTACGTCTCGGGCTCGGCGGGAATCAAGGTCGGCTCGGTTTGGAACCCGATTTGACCTCGCTCGGCAAGATCATCGGTGGTGGGTTTCCAGTTGGAGCAACTGGCGGGCGTGCCGACATCATGGATGTCTTCGCGCAAGTCGATGGTCAACGCGCCGCGGTGCCCACGGCCGGTACATTCTCGGCCAACCCGGTTACGATGGTGGCAGGGTACGCCTGTATAAACCAGTTGGACGAGGCGTCGTTTACGCGTCTGGAGGCGATTGGTAACGCCATTCGGCAAGGATGCCGGGAGGTTTTTGCCGATCGCGGCCTCGACTGGCAAGTTACCGGCGAGGGTTCGCTGTTTCGGGTGCACCCGCACGGCCGACCGATACGCTCCTATCGAGAAGCGCGCTTGGACGACGCGGAGACGCGGATCATGGATGAGCTACAAAAACGCTTATTGGAACGCGAGGTTTATTTTCCCGGATACGGGTTGGGCTGTATGAACTTGGCAACAAGCGATGGCGACATTGCGCATTTTATTGAAGCCATGGCTGACGCGCTGCCGACTGTGAAGGAGAATTACTAGACCATGATCACGAAATTTTCATCGCTGTTCGCCGGTCATATTGACCTCGATGAGATGGGTGAAGACACGGCGCCGGTCGACGAACGCGTGTATTCCAACGAGCAATTGGCGAGCGTTTTCACGAAATCGGAAGGTATTGCGCGTTGCATGGATAAGCACGGCTTCCACACCTTGTGGTTTGCCGAGCACCACTTTCAACGCGAAGGTTACGAATGTATTCCCAACATCTTGATGTTGGCGGTGCATCTCGCACATGTGACAAAAAATCTGCGCTTCGGTTGTGGCTTTAACGTGTCGCCTATGTGGCATCCGTTGCGGCTAGCGGAAGATTTCGCTATGGCCGATATTTTGACCAAAGGTCGCGTCACGTTCGGCGTAGGTCGGGGCTATCATACCCGTGAGGTCGAAACATTCGGGGCACCGATGCTGGACCAAGACGCGAATCGCGAACTGTTCGAAGAACAACTAGATGTTATGTTCAAGGCATTTCATCAGGACACGTTTTCCCACCAAGGAAAACACTACACGCTACCCGCACAAGTGCCGTATCGCGGCTACGATTTGCAAGATCTAACTTTGGTGCCGCGTCCATTACACCTACCGGTCGAGTGTTGGCAGCCGATTGTCAGCTCGTCACCGCGCGGACTCGACTTTATGGTTAAACACGGTATCAAGGGCATCATCGGTGGTGGCGCGGCGTTGATGACCGAAGGTCCGGTGCAGGCATTTAAAGACGCACATGCGCGTGCGGGGATAGATATCGAACTCGGCGAAAATCTGTGTCTTGGTATTTCTTTTCATCTCGCGCCAACGAAGAAGCAGGCGATCGCCGAAGCGAAGCCGTACTACGAAGAGCACGTCAAGCTTTTCGGACCCCTTGGTTTTCTCGGCCAGCTGTCCGATGAACAGCATGCCGCGCTACGCCAGCGCGGCGGCGTTACGCGGGCAGGGGTGCCGACCCTCGAATCGTTATGCGAGAGTGGGGCATGGTACTGCGGTCCACCTGAGGGCATGATCGAAAGCCTGCAAGGTGTCAGCAAGCGCTACCCCGGTCTCGATTTCGTCACGGCGCAATCTGCCATTGGCACCCCGGAAACTGTGATTGTAGAACAGCTCGATTGGCTCGCATCGGAGGTTATGCCCGCTTTTCGATGATGGCGAGGTTGATGTATCCATTCGCGAGGGCAAGACGCGTACCATGGCGATGATCGACGACAGCTCGTTCGTCGTGAGCTTGTCTGGATATCGTGTAGCCCCAGCCCGGCAAGTGTGTACGTCCAGCAAAGGAAAAGGAGCTGGGTAGCTCCCATGCTTTAACGTTCGCTATCGTGTTGCGAAATCCGCTTTGTTCCCCGCATCCGCGTCATTGGTGCCGATTCTGTAGAAAACGACCATCGATCGCCAAGCGCCATCAAATATGGCCGTTATGTCTCAGGGACTCGTCAGAAACTTTTGGCTAGTGGTTAAACTTTCCCTTGTCGAAATCCGACGGGACGCTAGGATGTGTCCCAAAATAAAGGCGCTTGAGCGTATTGTTGCGCTTAGTCGCCGTGCATAAAAGGAAGCTGTAGTGACAACAAAAAACATCCTGAATTACTTGCTCGTGTTAGCACTGTTTGCGCCAGCCGGCGCTTTCGCGGCCGACGTAGACCAGGTGACAACGATCGGCGAGCAACGCATTGTCGAGGGCAAAGCGGCGCAAGCCTCGGTCGAAAAATTGGGCGACGAGGCGGAAGATATTGCCGCCCAGTACAAGCAAGTTATCAATATGGTCGATGGTCTAGCCGTCTACAACGACTTACTGCAAAGACAGGTCGATAACCAGGTGTCCGAGATCGCGGCGCTCGCGGATTCCATCGAGAAGGTCTCGCTGATCGAACGCCAGATCGTGCCGCTGATGGTCGAGATGCTCGATTCCTTGGAGGAGATAATTCGCCTTGATGTTCCCTTTCTCGCGGCGGAGCGGAGTGAACGGTCAATGCGTCTGCGGCAGATGTTGGAGCGATCCGACGTCACGGCGGCAGAGAAATTTCGGCGAATTTTGGAAGCGTACGAAATCGAGAATGAGTATGGTCGTACGATCGAAGCCTACAAAGGAAGTCTCGAGCTTGGTGGCGTGCAGCGCGAAGTCGACTTTCTTCGGGTCGGCCGAGTCGCGCTGCTATATCAAACGATCGGTGGTGAACAGACCGGTGCATGGAATCAAACGATGCGCACTTGGGAGACGCTACCGCCCGATCAGTATAAACATGATGTTCAAAAGGGCCTGAGAGTTGCCCGCAAACAGGTCGCGCCGGATCTGCTCGTACTACCGATCGCGGCGGCGAGCAGGGCCGTTCAATGAATAATCGCTTGGTAAGCATGTTACTGGCCGGTGTGCTTGGTGCAATGTCCGGCGACGGTGTGGTTGCACAAGAAAACCTGTCGCTCGACGATCTACTGAAGAAAGTTGAGGCGGGGCGGGTCCAAGACGCACAAGAGAACGCGGCCCGGATAGCGGCATTTAAATCAAATAAAAAGCGTCAAGCCGAGTTGTTGAAGGCAGCCGAAAGCAAAAGGGCGCGTGGGGAAGCACGTTCCGAGGCCCTTGAGGCAACGTTTGGGGAGAATGATCTCAAAATCGTCGATTTGGAGAATGCGCTCACGGAGAGACTCGGTTCGTTGAAGGAGTTATTCGGCGTGCTACAGCAAGCCTCCGGCGACGCGCGTGGTCAATTCGAAAATTCGCTGACCGCGACGCAATTTCCGAACCGCGGCGAATTTCTAACTGAGCTCGCACAGAAAATGGGTCAAACCAGCCGTCTCGCATCGCTAGAAGAGATCCGGCGGCTTTGGTACGAATTGCAGCGGGAAATTACCGAGTCCGGTAAGGTCGTTCGCTTCAATACGAGTGTTATCACCGCCACCGGCGAAGAAATCGAACAAGAAGTCACCCGTATCGGCGCCTTTAATGTGGTCTCCCAGGGTAAATATTTGCGCTTCGAGCCGGCGACGGGTCACCTTGTTGAACTCGCTCGCCAGCCTCAACGACGCTACCTCGACAAAGTCGCGGGCCACGAAGTCGCGGTGGGCGGCAGCACCGTCCCGTTTGCTCTTGATCCGTCGCGGGGGCAGATCCTATCGCTGCTGGTACAGGCACCAACCTTGCGCGAACGTATCGAGCAGGGCGGTGTTGTTGGCTACGTTATTATCGGTCTGGGTTGCCTCGCGCTGCTCGTTGCTGCAGAGCGATTATTGGTCTTGATTATTACCGGCTTGCGTGTGCGAGCGCAGGCCCGAGCAATCGATCAAGTGGGTAGCAATCCGTTAGGACGCATCCTTAAGGTTTACCACGATAACCCGAACGTGGACGTTGAGACCTTGGAGCTGAAATTGGCGGAAGCGATCCTGAAAGAGACGCCAAGGATAAATCGGATGCTGATGTTGCTTAAGATCATTGCTGTCGTGGCGCCACTACTCGGCCTACTTGGCACGGTGATCGGTATGATTATTACCTTTCAGGCCATCACCTTATTCGGTACGGGCGAACCGAAACTGATGGCCGGCGGTATCTCCCAAGCCCTGGTGACAACTGTCCTGGGCCTATGCGTCGCGATACCCACGGTACTGCTGCATACTTTGGTTGCGAGCCGTGCCCGAGCGGTAAATCAAATCCTTGAGGAGCAGGCGACCGGTCTGATCGCCGAACATTCCGAACGACGCCACGTCGCAATAGGCTGAGGACGACGTGGAGACGCTCTTCTATTACATCCCAATGTTCGAGGCAATTCGTGATTTCTTCGAGTTGGGTGGCGAAGTGTTGCTATTCATTGGTGTGCTCACGCTGGTGATGTGGAGCCTGATTTTCGAACGTTTGTTGTATTTGCAGTCGACGCATCCGCGCGCGGTTGGTGCAGCGCTGAAGCAATGGGAAGCACGCTCTGAACGGATTTCGTGGCACGCACACCAGATCCGCGAGCTATTGATCTCTACCGTCACCCAAAACCTAGAGCGCAATGTCGCGTTGATTAAAACGTGCGTGGCCCTGTGCCCGTTGCTCGGGCTGATGGGTACGGTCACCGGCATGATAGAGGTGTTCGAGGTAATGGCCGTATCAGGATCCGGCAACCCGCGCTCGATGGCCGCTGGTGTATCCAAAGCGACAGTGCCGACAATGGCGGGGATGGTCGCGGCGCTTTCCGGTGTCGCTATGAGCGCTTACTTGCAGAGCAAAGTGCGGCGCGAGCGTACGCTGCTCGCTGAACACATGACGATGGATCATTAAACAAGATTGAATTGGCAGATCTGCCTAACTAAAGAGGACGCATCATGCGACGCATAATGGCCAGGGCAACCGCCGACGAAGACGAACCCGCCATCGATATCACACCGATGTTGGACGTTGTTTTTATTATGTTGATTTTCTTTATCGTCACCGCGACGTTTGTTAAGGAGGCAGGCATCGATGTGAACCGCCCGGATGCCGCCACTGCGATTAAACAGGAAAAGGCCAATATTCTGGTCGCAATAAACGAAAATAATGAAATTTGGATTGACCGTCGACGGGTCGATATCCGTTCAGTCAGACCCAATATTGAGCGTTTGCACGCAGAGAACCCGCAAGGATCGGTCGTGATTCAAGCCGATAAGGAGTCGAAAACAGACACGTTGATCAAAGTGATGGATGCGGCACGCTCGGCCGGTGTGTTTAACGTTGCCATTGCAGCTCAAGCACCGTAACCACCGATGGCGAATGCTGAATCAATCGGCACGGCGGTCAAGGATCCGATGATGTGCGCGCGGCTCGCCGTCGGATCATTACTCGGCGCTGGCGTTACCTTGAGTCTGTTTTGGGTGATGCAGTACCTGATTGCAAGCGCCGATCGCTCTTTGGACGAGGCGCGGCGCGGCACCTTTGTCGATTTTGTACGGGTAGAAAAAGACGAGGTAACAGAACGCAAGCAGATCAAACCGCGCAAACCGCCACCGCCCGAGGCGCCACCGCCGCAACCGCCGTCGCCGAAACTTGACCAACTAACGCCGTCGGCCGACAAGATCGCGATCGCGGCTGTGCCGGTTGAAACCAATATCGATTTAAGGTCCGGTGGCTTCAGCCTGGGGGTGGGTGAAGGGGATTACCTCCCGATTGTCAAGGTCGCGCCGATTTACCCTCGCCGGGCTGTATCCCGTGGTGTCGAAGGGTATTGCATCGTCGAGTACACGGTCACTCGTGCAGGCACGACTCGCGATGCGCAGGTGCTACCGGATCAATGCACCAGCAGCCTATTCGAGAAGGCATCTGTGGCCGCGGCACTGAAATTCAAATACAAGCCGCGGGTAATCGATGGAAATGCGGTTGAGGTAGCGGGCGTGCGTAATAAATTTACCTACCAACTAGAGAAATAGCGGATGCGGCGATTTCATAGCTTAATGCTTGTCGCAACCGCAATTACGTTCGTGAGTTGGGCCGGTGTCTCGATAGGCGCGGCGGGCGATGAGCAAAAGTCAAAGAAAACGGTGGCGATGAGTCAGGCGATCTTCGAGGGCCTACAGGACGCCCAAACGCTGATTGAGTCGAAGCAATATTCGAAGGGACATCAAGCCCTACAGGCGTTGCTAAGCAAGCCGAAGTTGTCGGCTTACGAAACCGCCCAAATTTGGAATTTGACCGCATACGCTCACTATCTTCAAACTCGCTACCGAGAAGCAATAGCGGCCTACGAAAACGTTCTAATTCAACCAGACGTTCCCGATGCAATTATTCACAGTACGCTCAAAACCTTAAGCCAACTGTATTTCACAACTGAGGATTACCGCAAGGCGCTCGCGACGGTGAAGCGCCTGATAGCACATGTGCGCGATCCAAGTCCCGATGTGTTCATGTTGCTTGGGCAGGCTCATTTCCAGCTCAATGAATACAAGCAAGCTGTCGAGCCGATAAAAACCGCAGTCGACAAATACCGACGGCAGGGGAAACCGCTTAAGGAAAACTGGTTGTTATTGCTGCGCGCGTGTTATTACGAGTTGAAGGACTACACCAAGATGACCGGTGTATTGAAGGAACTGATCTCGCTGTATCCGAAAAAGCAATACTTGCTGACCCTGGCGGGTGTCTATAGCGAGCTAGGCGATACGCGCAAACAGTTGGCGCTAACCGAAGCTTTATACGAAGGTGGATATATCACCGAGCCACATCATCTGGTGAATCTCGCTAATTTATACTTACTTCACGGCGTACCTTACAAAGCGGCGAAGGTGCTGCAGGCAGGAGTCGACGGATCGACGGTAGCGGCCGATCAGCGCACGCTCCGTCTACTAGCTCAGGCGTGGTATCAGGCGCGCGAAGATCAGAAGGCGATCCCAGCGCTTAGGCGGGCAGCGGCGCTGTCCGGTGACGGCGAACTGTATGTGCGTCTTGCTCAATCCTACATCAACCTCGACCGCTGGGAGGAAGCTATCGAAGCAGTGCAAAAAGGCCTCGATAAAGGGGGGGTGGAGCGCACCGATGTAGCCAATATTATGCTTGGCATGGCCTTATTCAATCAGCAGAAATTTAGCGCAGCGCGACGTGCGTTTACTAACGCAAGTGGCGACAGACGCAGTGAGAAAACCGTGCGGCAATGGATTGCCTACATCGACAGTGAAATTCGTCGGGAGGCTTCGCTCGAGCAATCGTTGCCGCAGGCAGTACGGCAGGAACCGGCTGAAATTCTGCAACATCTTTGAGCCGTTGCCGTTCCACCGCCAGGATCTGCTAAAACCGGATCAGGCAGCCAACTGGAAACGGATCGCTCGCTACGCGAGACGAGGGATTAGGAACGACCGAGAATTTCGGCTAGTTGTTCTACCGTTACATTTGCGCCGCTGGCGATCAGCACGACACGTTTCCCTCGTAGATCGTCTTTAATCTTTACTGCAGCCGCCAGCGTCGAGGCTCCTGCAAGCTCAACGAGGCTCCGCGTTTGCCTCAAGAACAGTTCGACTCCACGGTCCATCTCCTCGTCGCTGACAAGTTCAAAACGACTGAGTCGTCTACGCAGGATGTCCACTGGAAAAGCTTGGGCGCTGCCGGTGGCCAAACCGTCGGCTTTTGTGCCCATCGGCCGGTCCGCCAATTCACCCGACTTCCACGCATCATGCACAGCGGGCGCAGCCGCGGCCTGAACACCGACTACTTCCGTCTCCGGCGAAAGTACCGAAGTTACGATGCAAGTGGCGGAAGCGCCGCTCCCGCCGCCAATCGGCACGATGATGTAATCGATATCACTGAGGTCTTCATGGATTTCCAGCGTATAAGTGCCAATTCCGGCGTACAACTTCGGCTCCTTTATCGCATGAACATATGTCCGGCCGGTATCCTCGGCGAGTTTGATCGCATATTCGCTGCAGATGTCGTAGTAAGCACCGTGCTTGATGACCTCGGCCCCAATCCCCTCCATCGCCGCAATTTTTACTGGGTTACCGTTCTCTGGGACCACAATTGTTGCTTTCGAGCCAAACGTCTTCGCCGCAAGCGCGACAGACTGCCCGTGATTGCCGGAAGACGCGGTCACAAAACCGCGGTCTAGCTCTTCCTGGCTGCTTCCGCCAAGTAGATTCAACCCACCGCGAGGCTTAAACGATCCCATCACCTGCATATTCTCGTGTTTTACCCATACGTCTGCGTCCAGCATTTCACTCAGTCCCGGATAGTGTCTTAGCGGTGTTCGCAAAATGTGTGGCGCGATAATACGTCTCGCTGCATAGACGTCACGGATAGTGGGTTCATGAATTATGGGCATGAGCGGGTGCCTTTCGACGTTTGAAAGATGATCGGTAGACAGCAGGCGACATCACCAGCTTCCTGATGCGCGATTGTCTGCTTTTCCAATCGACGATGATACCGGAGCCAACGCGACGAGTGCACTGGGTCACGCCAACATCAAGTACCCTTGAGAGGCTGTGTCCGATTGCCGTGACGTGGCCTATAGTCGCAACCTTTGAAGGACAGTTATGGTCCATCCTTTCCGCATTCACCGTCAGGGCGAACAAATGACCGCTTTATCGTTGTCTGTTATTGCGGTGCAAAATTATCTCGACGTAGGTCTCTCATCAATGGGTGTGCAGCCCTACGATGGCTTTCGAAGCGAGTGGCCAGGAGCGGTGATAAGGCACTGCCACAGCAAATGGTTGACCGCTGCTGTCCGGTCAACAGAAGTTGGTAATGAAGGAATCAACAATCCGTGCGGCGTAGCGAATGCGTTTCCTTTTTGACATAGGCTTTGAGATCGCGCAATACCCCTCCAGCATCGGCTTGTGCAGCAGCATCCCCCAAAATGCCTCTGCCGCGAGTCCTGGATCGTTACATCGTATCTGTTTGGCTTGAGTTAGGGTGTCAAGGTGGCTAGCCAGTTGTTGAATGGCCAGCCCGGGGCCGTGGTTAAAGAAATGTCGGCCGATCGCGGGAATTCGCGGCGATTCTGTCACCACGATACGGCTCAATCCCATACCTTTCCTCGATGTTAATACCTCTAGCGTATGCTCGGCGAGTTGTAGGAGGTTTGCCGCAAACGGTTGGCCTGAAGGCAGCGGACGATTCAACGGAATTAGCAAGTCATCGACCATGTCGTCTACAACGGCAATAAAGAGCCCTTCTTTGTTTTTGAAATAGGTGTAGATACTGCTTTTAGAACCGCCCGCACGCGCCACTAACTCGTTTAAACTCGCCGCCTCGAACCCGACTTCGATGAACAGATCCGCAGCTCTATCCAGCAGCATTCGGTAGCGGCGACGGCTGTCGGCCCGAAACAAATCGGGTTTGCCTAAGTTATCTCCACTGGTCCGCGAGTTCATGTGCGATGGTAATTACGCGGCTTGTGGACCGTGCTCTCGTGTGGTCATGTCCAGTATCACCTTGCGAACCATCACGCTCGAGCGATCGCCGGCAATATTGATGTCTGTAATCTCGTGTCGGTCTTCATCAAGCAGAAGTTGCATTTGACGGGTCGCGACGCGGTCCTCATCGAAAGCGGCCGTCACGACTTGACGGAACATTTCCGAGAATGAAGCGTTTTCAATGTCGCAATTACGGGCAAATGACCAGTAATAGTGGGCGCTGTCGTGCGTTTCGGGAGTAAGGTAATGGTTGATTTCATTTTCGAGGAGTCGCTGCTCGCTACCTTGTGCGTCGAGGATCTCGATCCGGGTCCAGCCGCGGCACATGGCGGGCGAAACAAACGTTGCGCCGAGTTTCCCATCGATCCGGCGTTTGCTGTTGTCGATCGTCGGTGGATAGAGTGGCGCGGCCATTCCCCATTGATCGGTTTCCCTCCAATAATGAACCTGTTCATTCTCTTTTTCGACGTGTACCGGGATCGACGCCCAATCGCCTGAGGCTCCGAACGTCTTTGCATGCAGGAAGGGAAGATGGCTCAGATCGGCAAGATTCTCGTGCATTAAAAGGTAGTTGCCTTCGAGGGTTTTCGCGCCGTATACGGCCGTCCACGCTGGGTCCGTTAGGCAATCAGTCTGCGGAATCGCGCCGACTGCAGCCCTGTTCGGCACTCCCATCCATATCCAAACGAACGGTCCCTGCTCGACGGTCGGATATTTGTGAATACCGACCTCAGGACAGGTCGACTGACATGGGATGTCGATGATTTTGCCGCTCGGGCTATAAAGAATGCCGTGATAACCGCAGCGCAAGTTGTCGCCCTCGCGTTGGCCCTCGGCCAAAGGAAAGGAACGGTGAGCGCAACGGTTTTGTAGCGCAACAAGTTCGCCATCTTCGGTCCGATAAAAGACGATGGATCTTTCCAGTAATGTTTTCGCCGTGGGTGTATCGCCAAACTCTTCGGTCAATCCTGCCACATACCAATGGTCATATAACAACGGCAGTTTTATATATGTTTGTACATCGCGTAGTGGGTTGGGGCTAGGCATCGGCGGATCCTCGAAATTCAACGTCGACGACTATCACGAATGTTTTCAATAACGCGTCTTAAAGTTAATCATAGATGTACCAGATGGTACATGTCAAATAAACCGGACGCTACCGGGCTGATGTCCCATTAAGAGATGCTTAAGAGAATCGAAAGGTGCCGATAAGCGCCCGTTACAGGTAATTTCTGCGAATTCTCTACGAGAGAGAACGGTCGCCGGATTGTCTGCGCCCGACCGAAAGCTTGGTCAAAACGGATGCCGGTGACGATTTCCATTCCTGCTGCGGGCCCTCATTCTTTCGAGCGAAATCGCTTTAAACTTGTTGTGGCCGTTTAGTTTTGCAGATTGCTACGAAAGGTCTTGTGTTGGTACTCCGTGCGAAACAGCTTACGGCGTTGTAGTTCAGGCACTACCTGTTCTACGAACTCCACGTAACCACCCGGGCTGAGCGATGGGCATAACATCACGCCGTCGCAGCACTTGCTTTCGAATAAGTCCTGCAGATGGTCGGCGATCATCTCCGCCGTGCCGACTAATTGCGGTGTCATTTGATTACGCGCCCAGGCTTCACCGGCGCCGCGCAAGGTGAGATTCCCGGCCTCAGCACCTTGCCGGATCGAGTCGACAATACCCTGATAGGCCTGCCCCAGCTCCAACTCTGCGACTGGTGTGTCGAGCGGGTGGGCGGAGAGGTCGAGCCCGACGACGTTGGACAGCTCGGCCAGCCCCAAGGTCGGGCTGGCGAAGGCATTTATTTCTTCGGCGCGCTCGCGTGCTAGTGCCAATGTATCGCCTAAGACAACATCAACGGCGGGTAAGATGGCGCATTCCTCCGGGCGTCGGCCGTGGTCTACAACCCGCTGCTTGATGTCGGCGTAAAACGCCTGCATGTCGGGTTTCTTATTCTGCAATGTGAAGATTGCCTCGGCCCAACGACCTGCGAATGCCCGTCCGCGCGGTGATGAGCCCGCTTGCAACATAACGGGTCGCGTCTGCGGTGAGCGCGGCGTCATCAGTGGTCCGCGAGTACTAAGCCAACGTCCTTGATAATTAGCGTAATGCACCTTGCTGCCATCGACATAGATGTTGTTCTCGCGGTCGCCAACGAAGGCGTCGGCCTCCCAGGTCTCCCACAAGCTATCGCAGGCCTCTACCACCTCATCTGCATGGTCGTAGCGATCGGCCTTTTCCATCAATTTTTTCAGGCCGTAGTTCTGCGCTTCACTGTCCATGGCCGAGGTCACGATGTTCCAACCTGCGCGGCCTTGAGAGATGTGATCGAGCGTGGCAAACGCCCGGGCAATATGGAAGGGCGGATAGAGCGAGGTCGACATACTGGCAGCGAGACCGATATGCGAGGTGACCCGTGCCATGGCGGCGAGTAACTGCATCGGTTCCATCATGCACATCTGCCCGGCTTCGCGCAGATTGGTCTGATAGCCGCCACCGAAGGAATCGAAGATAGTGAGGAAGTCGACGAAGAACACCCCGTCGAACTTCCCGGCTTCGAGGATACGTGCGATGGTCTCGTAGCGAGCCGGATCTAATGCTTCGAGGCCGTCGCTATCTGGATGGCGCCAGCCACCATAGAGGTGCCAGGTCGGGCCTGCCATTAGGTAGCCGAACAAATGCATTTGAGCCATTTTGCGCCCCGCCCGGTGGCGACAACTTATGTTGGGTTACAGATAAGGATCGCTAGGGGAGCGTAACAAAAACAACGCGTAAGAGGTATCCACCATCGTCGGCAATGATTTAGCGCTGGGTACCGCGCCGCCGTCTATTAGTCCTAAGCTAACTTCCCGCACCTTGGCAGGTGCCGGCAATTGTCTTCTGGTAAAGATCGCCCGACAGCGCTTTAATCATGTCCAATAGCAGCGATGGCAATTGAATTCGTCAGTGGTGTAGTGAAATGAGTATGTGGTCTGTAGCAAGCGAGATGGCGGCGGCAACGCCACCCGAGCGCAATCGGTATGTCGATTTCCTGCGTTCGGTCTCGATCCTAATGGTAATTGTTGGACATTGGTTGATCGCAACGGCGTACTTCGCCGATGGGTCGCTTACGCCAGGACATCTGCTCGAGTCATCACCGGGAACGCAATGGGTAACGTGGTTGTTCCAAGTCATGCCGATTTTTTTCTTCGTCGGCGGGTATGCCAATGCGGTCTCGCTGGAGGGTGCTAGGCGCAAGGGCAGTAGTTACGCAGATTGGTTAGCCGCGCGCTTAAATCGGCTCGTTGCGCCATTACTCGTACTGCTCGTGGTGTGGGGCCTTATTGCGCTGACCATGTACAGCTTGGGCGTGCGACAGGTTGTGATCCAGTATGCATCGCAAGCGTCACTCATCCCGATCTGGTTTCTGGCGATCTACATCATGGTGGTCGTGTTGGCGCCGCTTACCTATCGATTATGGATACGTTTTGGGTTCGGTTCCGTTATTGGCTTCGCATCCGTGGCGGTAGCGATTGATGCCGCTTACTTCTTGGTCGAGCTCAAGTGGCTCGGGTGGAGCAATTTTTTCTGGGTTTGGCTTGCTGTAACGCAACTTGGATATGCATGGCGTGACGGCCGCTTGCCGGATCCGCGCCGTTTATTAGTGTTCTCTGCGCTGGGGATGGCGGCGTTGACGCTCCTCATTCATTACGGACCCTATCCCTTAGCGATGGTCGGCTCGCCAGATGAAGGCCTAAGCAATACCTCGCCACCAAAGATAACCTTGATTGCGCTGGCCATTTTCCAATTTGGTTTGTTGATGGCGATCGAAGCGCCAATGCGTCGAATGCTTGAGGATCTGCGGCTATGGACGGCAACGGTATTGGTCAACAGCATGATCATGACCGTTTATCTGTGGCACATCACCGCGATGGCGGTGCTTGTCGGGCTACTGTACTTGGCCGACGGTTTTGGTCTCGGCATCGAGCCCGGCACGACATTTTGGTGGTTGTCGCGACCGTTATGGATTGTTGTCTTATTCATTGCGCTACTGCCGATTGCCTTGTTGCTGTCGCCGCTAGAACGTCACGCGCGACGGGCGGGCTCCAAGATACCGTCTGCTTGGCGACAGGTTTCAGGATCGCTTTTAATCTGCCTTGGCGTCGCACTGCTGGCGCGATTTGGCTACGGTGGCGGCCCCTTTCCGCGACTCGACCTCGCTTCATTTTCGATGGTTATTGTCGGCGCAGGCATCAGCGGCCTTTTGCCGTCCGTCTCTTTGCCGAGAATTACCTTACGCGACCTTCGGGTATTGGGGATCTGGCTCCTTGGCGCGGCGCTCGTGTATTCCGCCTATACCTATGTGCGGATCACTGAGACCGTGAGCGAGGCGCAAGCCGCTTGCTTCGATAATTTGGGCCAGAAACTTGCTGGCGATATCGCGCCGGAGCAGTTGTTTCATGAGGAATACGATCGCCTACAAACGCTGGTCGAACGTTCACTCGTTGCGCGGGCTGAAATGCTGGATATCTGGAACCGGCTACGTGTGAACGACGATCTACCGCTGACGAGCAGGGATCTGGCCACGCTAAAGCTCGGATCGGAAAACTATCTCAAAATTCGGGGTGAGTTGTATGAACTTGCGCAGGCCTACGAATGTGGCGTTGCCGCCAGCGACGCGACCTTGGCACGATATAAGATCGATCCCAAACTACGCTTGCAAGGTGTGATGCTGTCGCTTGGTGCGGCACTTACTTTGTTCGACAACTACATGCTGGGGATCGCATTGTTCGAACAAGATGACCGGTTGCGCAATGTTATTAACGATCCTGATTCTGGTTTTGGTCTTGTTGCGAATAATCTGGCCGAAGCAACTTTGGCCGCATATTCCATCGAAAAGCGGCGGCGTGCACGTGCCGCTATTGAGTTCTATGAAGCGCGGAAATCGGCCATTGGGCAGGTCGACGAAGACTCGGCGTTCGCCTATCTGTCGCATCTTATTGAATCGAGTCCGTCTTACAACTACGTCAAGAAGGTGCGAATTGGAGAGATCGCAACGAGTAAGTTTGGCGCGTTTGGACGGATAACCGAGGATCTCGTCGCCGCAGCGGGGAGCGAAGGCCTCGACATCGTCAGTAGTTTGTTCGGCAATACCATCGGATTATATGAAGCTCGAAAAGGGAAGTTGTTTGGGAACGAGTCGGCCAGGAAGAAAATCCAGGCTGTGCTGCAACCGTTGGATATTCTGTTGGAGAAAACACCGTTCAGACTCACCGATAAACTGATCCCCGGCCATTTTGGTCATGTTGCCATTTGGACCGGAACGAAGGCGGAGGTCATCGAGGCCGGGGTTTGGGAGGACCCAGTTGTTCAACAGCACGCAGAGCACATCAGTAATGGATCCGATCCGCATTCACGTGATGAGCATCAAATCATCGAGGCGTTAAGAAACGGTGTCCAGCTCAGCAAATTGGAGCATTTTCTGAACGTCGATGATTTCGCGGTCTTGCGCCCGGTTTTCCCCGACGATGCCGCTGGGGATTTAAAACGCGAGGCGTTACTGCTTGCCTTTCGACAGATTGGAAAACAGTATGATTTTAATTTCGATGTGAATACGACGGATAAAATCGTCTGTTCTGAGCTGGCCTACGTGGCGTTTCCGTCGATCGATTGGGCGACCGAAAAAACGCTTGGTAGACACAGCATTAGCCCGGACAACGTTGCGCAGTTAGCATGGAATAACTTTCCCCTTGAAGTTGTGATGTTCTACCACGACGGAGAGTTGGTCGACATGGACGAACAGCGAAATAAACTAAGGGCCTTAATGGCGCATTAAACAAAACGACGGCGATTGGTGACGTAGCGATCGCTTTGTGCGGCAGATAGATTCAGGAGGTAGTCATTGTGGATATTGGTGTTCTCATGTTCCCGACGGACAAGGCAATTCAGCCAATGGAGTTGGCGCGAGCGTGTGAGGAGCGCGGCTTCGATTCCCTGTGGTTTCCCGAGCATAGCCACATCCCGACGAGTCGCGAAACGCCGTGGAACGCAAACCCGGCGCTCGGCCCCTTACCTGAAGAATACTGGCGCGCGCACGATCAATTCGTCGCCTTGACCGCTGCTGCGGCCGCAACCAAAACGCTGCGGATCGGCAGTGGAATCACGCTCGTCGCGCAGCGCGATCCAATCTGGCTTGCCAAGGAAGTCGCCAGCCTGGATATGATTTCCGGTGGACGGCTCGAATTCGGCGTCGGCTATGGTTGGTGTAAGGAAGAGATGCGCAACCACGGCCTCGACTACTATAAACGTCGCAGCATATTGCGCGACAATATATTGTTCATGAAGAAACTATGGACCGAGGACGAGGTAAGCTACTCGAGCGGTCATATCAATTTTGAAGAAAGTTGGGCCTGGCCTAAGCCAACGCAAAAACCACATCCTCCGATCGTTTTGGGTGGCGCGGCGGGACCGAAGACCGCGGCGAATATCGCGGAATTCTGTGACGGTTGGATGCCGTTAGGGGAGCTCTACGATTTCGAAAAAGGGATGATTCACATTGGCGATGCCTGCAAGGCAATTGGTCGAGACCCCGACAGTGTGGCAACTACGATGTTCTTTGCAGAGCCGACGCCGGAAAAGGTTAAGGCATTACCCGATATGGGTTGTTCTCGTGCTGTATTCTATTTGCCGGCAGAGACCGCCGATGTGGTGCTGCCAATTCTCGATCAGTACACAAAGATGATGTGACTCCACGGGATTATTGGCGCTGGATCTTGTAGTATCGCGGCACATCAACCCGTCTAGCTGCGCCCGAGTGCACTTGGCGCGCAACCCGAAGGTCGATCGGCTAAATTTCATCAGGAGAAGTCAGTGTTCAGAGGATCATTATCGGCAGTTGTCATTACCTGGGTGTTAGCAGTCACCAGCCAAGCACATGCTGCGGGGGTGCAATTTTCAGACGTGCAGGCTTGGTTGACAAAGCACGCGCAAGCTCCAGCCGATGGTCTTGCGCCGGGTAAATATGATCAAGCGCGCGTGCAAGAGTTTACAGCCTATTTGCCACCAGGCTTCATCGAGCAATTCGATTTTCCAGAGCTCGACGTCGAGATAGAGGAGACCCGCAGTCACAGGCCGCATCAGCTGTACCGAGACGCGACCGCCCGCTACGGCGATCAGGCGACGATTAGTAGCAACGGTCAGCTTGAAGGTTACACCGCGGGTCAACCGTTTACCCGAGAAGGAATAGAAGCAGCACCAGCAGATAAAGCCGGTTATATGGTGGCGTGGAACCAGATCCACAGGTGGCAGCATTACGGCTACCGCATGCGGGAAACCGAGATGGCCTATGTTAAACCGACACCTGATGGTACGACGGGTCAACTGCTTGATGGCATGGTTGGTGGGGGGCATGTTGATCGACATCTGGCGCTGACCTATCACCGCGTTTATCTATCCAAGTTGGCAACGCTCCCAGAGCAAAACTATCGCATGGATGTCCCCGGTAGTGATGAGTTGCTGTACAAGGAACATATGGAATTTTTGGCACCGTTTGACGTGGCCGGTACCCAGTTCATCATTGAGCGGCCGCTAGACCAGGCTCAGGGTGACCAGGTAAATTCCTACCTCGCAACCGAACGGCGCGTGCGACGCCTATCAGCCAAAGAACGTTCCGATAGTTTCATGGGCACCATTTGGACGCTGGACGACTTCGAGGGATTCTCCGGCCTCGTCACCGATAACACCTGGTCACTGCTCGGCCACAAGGTGATCCCGTCGGTCGTCAATTCCAAGCAGTCGCACCCCCAGTCGCACGGACCCATGAGCACTATCCCACTGGACCGCTGGCAACTGCGGCCAAGTTATGTGGTTGAGGCGATCCCGAAATTGGAAGACCATCCGTATAGTCGCCGCTTGTTGTTCATCGACGAGGAAACATTCGGTATCGGCTTGGCACTGGTCTTTGATCGCAACGATGAGTTGTATAAGATTTTCATGGTCGTGCATCAAAGCGCGGTTGATACAAACGACGGCGAC
Source organism: Gammaproteobacteria bacterium (assembly GCA_021773835.1). Lineage (GTDB taxonomy): Bacteria > Pseudomonadota > Gammaproteobacteria > UBA11873. The sequence continues at coordinate 69,733 of JAJFJQ010000060.1, read as the reverse complement.
CCGGGAGAAAGCGTGCAGCGCTGGCGCTCATCTATCGGTATCAATGTGCGAGATGATACCGCTACGGTGGCGATGGCGATGAAGCCGACGGAATTTCTCACAATGAAACCAAGTCAAGTCAAACAACTGTTCAGTATTTCCAAACTCACCAGCGGGCGGTGACCGGGGTGTGTGGTATTTAATCACTGATCTCCGTCCTATACTTGGAGGATGAGCATGGATAAGACCTTCTACAATCCAAAGTCGCACGACTGGTTCCACGGGTTCCCGGCATCGTCGGCGGTACGTGCCGGCGATCTCCTGTTTATTAGCGGCCAGGTAGCGGCCGCAGCCGACGGCAGCATCGTCGCTCCAGGCGATTCGCGTGGTCAAGCGGCGCACGTCTTCGATAGCATTCAGGCATTGGTTGAAGAGGCTGGTGGTAGCCTGGATGATGTGCTCGACCTCGTTTCCTTCCATAAGGACATCCGCGATCTCGGCGCCGTTGCCGAAGTGGCAGCAAAGTATTTTCCGAGCGATGCGCCGGCCTGGACGGCGATTGGGAGCCAGGGAACTTACGAACCCGAGCAACTGATTAATATCAAGGCGATTGCCCATCTCGGTGCGGGTGAGAAGATCTGCTACAACCCCGATCGGCTCGAGTTCTTTCGCGCTTTCCCGATGTCAGCAGCGTGTCGCAAAGGCGACCTTTTGTTCATTTCTGGCTGCGTTGGGGCAGATGCCAAAGGCAATGTGTTAGACCATGGCGACCATGCGGCACATGCGGTCCATGCCTTCGATGGCATACGCTCGGTGCTCGATATGGCAGGCGGGTCGCTCGACGACATCGTCGATCTGCATTCATTTCACGTCGACCCACGCGGCATGGACCTTGCCGCCGAGTCGGTGTGCAAGCGGAACGATATTTTTGGCGCCACTGCAATACCAAACGCCGCGCCATGGACCGCTATCGGGACGACCGGGCTCGCGATGCCCGGATTACTTGGCGAGTATAAGGTGATCGCGGATCTCGGCAGTGGCCAGCGCATCGCGAGCACCCCAGATACGATCTGGTGGCGCACGCTACCGGTGTCCGGCGGCTCCATGAAAAAAGGTGGCTCCTTGATAGGTGTCGCCGGTCAGGTAGCGTCAGACGGTGACGGGGCGATCGTCGGATCGGGCGACATCGCGGCGCAGACTGCCTATGATTTTGATCAGATCGAACTCATCCTCGATGGATTCGGCGCTGGACTGTCTGACGTGGTGGAGATCATCTCTTTTCACAAAGACCCACGTGCGATACCAGAAGTAATGGATGCGGCCCGACCACGCTTTAACAGCGGTAATGGGCCGGCGTGGACCGCAACCGGCACTACCGGGCTCTGGCAAGAGGGGTATTTGCATGAAATCCACGCGTTGGCCATGGTCTAGCTAGCTACTGAAGGGCTGTGACGATGGCTGATCCAAGTGATGCTTTCCGGATCCAACTGGCTGAACCCGAACGGCTACGCGAGTTGGAAGACAACGCGCCGCCGGAGCTTAAACGGCACTTTGAGTTGATCAAAGACGGGCTTGAGGCAATCCCTGGGGTTCCCCGCGGGGCTTTCTATGGCGCGGTGACACTGCGCGCCCTCGCCCTCAAACCCGATATCTTCTATGGCGTGTTCCAAACGGAACATCACGCGATGAAGCAGGGGGAGGTGCCGTCGCGCGTAAAGGAGCTGATTGCGATTGCTGTCGCCAAGGAGAACGAACAGGAACTAAACGCCGTATGTGCGCCCTACCATGCGGGCGCCGCGCGGCTAGAAGGCGCAAATGAGGAAGCGATCCTGGCGCTATCCAGTGGCACAATTGAGCAGACGGATCTCGATCCGGCGACGCGTATTGCTGTGGACTTTGGCGTCAAGGCGGCGTTTCATCCAAACCAAGTTAAAGATGCGGATGTGCAAGGCCTACGCGACGCCGGATACGGCGACGCCGCAATAATAGAGTTGGTCGCCACAGCCTTGATCACCTATCTACTTAGCGCATTGAATCCGATCTTGAACCTCAAAGAAGGGCCGTAAGCGGGTGCACGAGAAGCCAGGTTGACCTGGCGCTTAACGATCCTAGCTGCCTACGAGTAGATCGCGACAGTAGGTGTAACAATCAAAGTGGTGGGTGACGAGTCCGGTATTCGTTGCTTTGTTCGAGCGCAGCAGCGGTCTTAAAAACACTATCCTCCCGCATTGGTTTCCCGACGCACTGAACACTAATGGGTTCGCCGTTTGAGTTCTGTCCAGCCGGAAGCGTGATGCTGGGAGCGCCATTAAAGTTATAGGGAATTGTAAACCGCTGGCGTGGCGCATTGATTTCCCCCATTGGTTCGCCGAAGTATTGCGGATCGCTTTTGCGCTGCTCCGGCGTCGTCATGGCAGGGCACAACAGTACGTCGATGTTCGAAAATGCGGCTGCGATTACAGCATTACACTCAAGACGTTGTCGGTGAGCATTGATGTAACCCGTAGCGCTGCGAGACTGTCCGTGCGCAAGCCATGAGCGGAACCACGGGCCATATTCCGGGGCACGCGAGGGGAAATACTTCGAGTGCGCGACAAATGCCTCCGATGTGCACAATTCGCGCCACGCGATGACGTATTTGTCGAGATTCGGGATTTCGACCTCCACCAAGGTGGCGCCCAGCGATTCAAGCATGTCGACGGCCGCCGCCACTGCCGCCGCCGTCGCGGGGTCGACGCCTTCGTTGCTATATCGCTCTGCGTAACCGATGCGCAAGTCGGCTACGCCGCTGTCACAGGCGGCAGAAAGATCCATTGCGCCGGTCGGCAGTGTCGTAAGGTCGTTCGGATCGTGGCCGGCTATGACCTCGTTGATGATCGCGGCATCGGCAACGCTGCGAGTTAGTGTGCCAACGTGATCCATTGTTGGTGCGAGGTCGAGGATGCCGTAGCGACTCACCCGACCCCATGTCGGTTTCATTCCGACTACGCCACACATGCTGGAAGGAAACCGGATCGAACCGCCGGTGTCTGTACCTAAACTTCCGAAACATAGCCCAGCGGCGGTGGCGACACCCGAACCGCTCGAGGAACCGCCAGGCGACAGTGACCGATCCCATGGATTGTATGGCACTGCGAACTTAGGGTTGTAGCCCGCCATCGCGCCTTCGGCGAGGTTGAGCTTGCCAAGGATCACCGCACCGGCCTCGCGCAGCTTCGCTACAACGGTTGCATCGTAGTCCGGGATAAAATCTTGCAACACCGCTGTGCCGCCCATTGTCCGAGTGCCTTTGATGAAGCAAAGATCTTTCACGGCGATGGGCACGCCGTGCAGTGCTCCACGGTAATTTCCGTGACTGATTTCTTGGTCGGCGCGTTTTGCCTCAAGCAGTGCCGAATCGGCACTTATCGACGCGTAGGCCTGAAGATCGCCATCGATCAGAGCGATCCGTTCAAGTTGTGCCTCGGTGACTTCAACGGACGAAACCGCTCGCGCGGCAAGTAGTTTCGCTAGATCGGTGATATTGAAATAATGCAATTCAGTCAATATAGACCACCGTTTTAGATCAGGGTGCGGCTCGGCGCAGGGCAGACCATGGCCCCAAACGTAAGTTGAGCCGCCGGTGTTTTAAGTGAGGATCGATGCCAATATGGCATCGTCCTAAGCCTGTCCTCATTTTTCTCTCAGTGCGATATGCTGGACGGTCAGATTCTGGGGAGAATGACATGTCCGGTCAACAACACATCCTTGAGATCCCGTGGCACGAAACGCGGATCCTGAATTGCTTCTTCTGCGGTCGCATGATTTCGCGGATCTATTGGGAAGACGACGAGTTTCCAGATAAGAAGTTTTGTGAAGCATCGTGTGCCGATGTGAAACGATCGCTTATCAATCACGCGCAAACGGGGGCACAGTAATGATACGACTTGGCATTGATACCGGAGGTACCTTTACCGATCTCATCGCATTCGATGATCAGACTGGTCGTATCTCGACGATTAAAGTCCCATCCACCCCAGCTGCACCGGCTGATGCGCCACTCGCCGCAATCGCGCGTTGTGGTGTTGATCCAAAAGACATCGAACGTATTCTTTTAGGTACCACGATTGCGACCAATGCGCGCCTACAAAAGAAAGGCGCGACGGTCCTATACGTCGGTACCAAAGGGGTCGAGGACGTGCCGATCATCGGCCGCATCGATCGGCGCGAGGCCTACAATCCTGCTTGGCCAAAACCCGACACTGGGGTTATGCGCCGCCACACTCATGGGATATTGGAGCGCGTCGACCATCGCGGGAAAGTTATCGAGCCGCTCGATCAAGCTTCCCTCGAGAAGCTTGGTGAGTGGGTCGAGGGCTGGATAAGTTCTGCACCGGATACAGACTGGGCGATTGCCGTAAATTTATTATTTTCCTACGTCAATCCCGCACATGAGATCGCTGTCGGTGAGTATTTGACTGAGCGATTTCCGCATACCCCGGTTTCCTTATCGCATCGCGTCTCGCCGATCTGGCGCGAATATGAACGCTCTACGACGACTATCACCGATGCGTTCATCAAACACATCATTGAACGCTTCGTCGACGGTCTGGCCGGTGCACTTCAGGACATGTCGGTTACAGCACCATTAGCACTGATGAAATCGAACGGTGGGCACGTGCAATCGGCTACGGCTGGTGAGATACCGGTCCAACTACTGTTGTCGGGTCTTGCGGGTGGCGTGATAGCAGGGCGGCGCTTCGCCCGGGACCACGCCGGCGGCAATGCGGTGACCCTCGACATGGGTGGTACCAGCTGTGATGTCGGCTTGATTAGCGACGGGGAGTTCGGCTCGACCACCGAATACGAAATCGAATGGGGTGTACCGGTCAGTTCTTTGTTTATTGACTACACCACGATCGGGGCCGGTGGTGGTTCCATCGCCTATGTTGATTCCGGTGGTCTACTACGAGTAGGTCCGCGCAGCGCAGGTGCTGAGCCCGGTCCTGCCTGTTATGGCAAGGGCGGGACTGAGCCCACGGTAACAGACGCGAATGTAGTTCTCGGGCGTTTGGATCCGAAATTTTTCCTTGGCGGGGAAGTCAGCCTCGATGCCGCTGCTGCACACGCAGCGGTTGCAGCCTTAGGCAAACAAATTGGACTAAACGAAAATGAAACTGCGCTCGCCATACTGGGTACTGCGGCAGAAAACATGGCCGACGCGATCCGCCTTATGACAGTAGACCGAGGTATCGACCATCGGGATTTTGCCTTGATAGCGTTTGGCGGCGCGGGGCCGTTACATGCGGTTGACGTTGCCGCCCACCTCGGTATGCAGCACGTCATAGTCCCGCCGAACCCGGGCTTGTTATCGGCACTGGGTACCTTATTGACTGAATTGCGTGTTGATCGCGCGCGTACAGTGATGCATCGCTCCGACCAGCTGGACCTCGAGTTGCTGAATCAGCAATTACGCGAACTGAGTGAAGAATCCGTCGCCGAGCTCAAGCGTGACGGCCTGGAAGGGGCGGCGCGTATCACCGGTTATCTCAATATGCGTTATCTCGGGCAGAACTTCGGCGAAATCGTGGCGCTCGACACATTACCACTGGACGATGCTGCTTTTGCGCGTGGGCTAGCGCGACTGCACCAACAACACGAAGCACTGTACGGTTATTCGTTTGAAGACAAAGTCGTCGAGATCACCGAAGTGCGAATGATCGGCCTGGGTGAGGAGGGCGCTGAGGTCACGCTGTCGGGGGTGAGCGAAGGCACACTCGACCCTAACTCATCGCGCACGATTCACTTTGCCGATATCGGTGAGATCGACACGCCGGTGCACCGGCGAGACCAGCTCGCTGTCGGCACTCGCATCAGCGGTCCGGCCTTGGTTGAGGAAACCGACTCAACGACGTTGATTCCGCCCGGCGGTGCCTTTGAGGTTCAAGCGGACGGTAGTCTCGTGGTGGATGTGCCGACAAATGTCGAGCGACGCGACAACACCGTGGCGCAGAATGTAGCAGATGATCCGGTGACATTAACGGTTATAAACAACGCGCTGAAAAATATTTGCGATGAGATGGCTAGCGCGATGGTGCGTACAGCACATTCACCAATATTCAGTGAGTCGCGAGACTTTAGCTGCATCCTTTTTGATCGCAAGCTTAGGATGGTTGGTCAGGCGGAGATGAATCCGGCAATCATATGCGCAGGACTGCATACAATCCCCTTGTGCGTGGAGGAACTTGGTGAGGATAGTTTCGAGCCAGGGGATGTGATCGTGCATAACGATCCCTACCGCGGGCAGTGCCACATGCCTGAGCATATGTTTATGAAGCCTGTGTTTTTGGATGGCAAGGTCATTGGATATGCCGCCAATATCGCGCATATCGCTGAGATCGGTGGTATGGCTGTCGGTTCGTTTGCGAGCACCGCGACGGAGATTTTTCAAGAAGGATTGCGGTTGCCGCCAGTTAAGATCATGTCGCGTGGTGAGTACGTTAAGGATGTGTGGCGCATCGTCATGGCAAACCATCGCACTCCGGATACGACATGGGGTGATTTCCATGCATTGCTGGGATCATTAACCACGGCCGAACGTCGCCTGCAAGAGGTCGTTGGTAAGCTCGGTTTGGAATTGTTCGAGCAGATCACCGATAACCTTATCGACCACGCTGAGAAATGGATGCGTAGCGAAATCAAGAAGCTCCCGAACGGGATCTATAAATTCGAAGATTATTTCGAGGATGATGGGGTCGAGGCAAAACCGTACTACTTTCGCGCTGCCGTTCACATCCACGATGACGACATCGTCGTCGATTTATCGGAATCTGACCCACAAGCCCGCGGCCCGATCAATGTCAGCTATGTCGCCACGGCCGCAGCAGGTAGTACCGCGGTACTGCAATCGATCGGTGCGCGCGACGTACCGCTAAATAGCGGTTGTTTTAAACCGATTAAAGTTGTTGCACCTCCGGGCACGGTTGCGAACCCGGTTTTTCCCGCACCGTGCGTGGCCGGCAACACCGAAGGTCAGCCGCGCATCATCTCCGCCGTGCAAGGAGCGCTGGCCAAAGCGATCCCTGATCGCATTAGTGCTGCGGAGGGCGGCACGGCGTGTAATATCCTGATCGGCGGCGCGCACCCGGATACCGGTGATTATTACACTCACTACCAGCTTGACGGTGGTGGCTGGGGTGGCCGTCTGGGTAAGGATGGCAATAGTGCGCAGTGTATCGCCCACGGCAGTACCATTCGCGCAACGCCGATCGAGGTATTCGAAACCCGTTACCCCATGCGTACCGTGGAATATGCCTTACGTCCGGACTCTGGTGGTGCAGGAAAATGGCGCGGTGGCTTAGGCGTGCGCCGCTTGTTTGAAGTCACGGCTCCGGAGGTCACCGTAAGTGCGTTGCTCGATCGTACCCAGGAAGGTCCATGGGGGTTTCAAGGTGGAATATCCGGTGGACCGGCCGGCATATTTGTCCGATTCGCCGGAACTACCGAGTTCAAAACCTTCACTGAGGCTTTTGGGACCGTGAGTCCGACCAAATTCGTCAACATCCGAATGCAGCTAGGAGATCAACTGCTCATGCATGCGCCAGGTGGAGGCGGCTATGGTGATCCGGCGGAACGTTCCGATGCCGAGATCGACGCCGACCTGCTGGATGGGTATATCACGGCTGAACGGAAGGTGGATTACGGCAGACCCTAGCGGATTTGCCGTAACCCGATAATACCGCTGTCTACTGGATGAATATGCGCCTAGTCCGTCGTGGGTGGCCTGTTACCTCCAGGCCAAATCGCCCGCGGCTCACCAGGGGTCAACTGGCAACACATCGATCGGCTCGACATTTTGATTTAGCACTAACGTATGAAATCCGGTCCTGACCTGTAGCGGTAGATAAAGAAAGTCCTCAGCGGATGTTTGTTTGCGCTCTAGCCAGGTCGCCACCAGGGTATCTGCGTTTTCGCTCCAGCTTCGCAGATCCTTAAGCGGCTTAGCCTGTGCTAATACTTTCTCTTTTTGTTGCTCATATGGAACATAGTATTGGGGCATCGAGTCGATGTCGGGCCCGCCCTCCATCGCGGACATCAGCACATCATTATGAGCGTCAATATCACCGGACAACTGCGTGCCGACCAGCACCGGTCCAGTCCAGGATTTGCGGTTGTACGGTGCGGACGCTTGGGCAATTGCGTCGTCTTTGATGGCGTTGGCATGAACGAGTGCAAACCGGTCTTCGACAAACGCGAGAAACACTGGCCGTGCTTGACCAATGATTATTAGGCCATAACCGAGTGCGGCGACTTGCAGCATCGCGATCACGCTCAAATCGAATTTGAGCCCAGGTTTGCCCTGCTTAAATATGATCAGAGTGATCAAGGGCCCGAGCGTTACATCAACGCTGATTAAAATAACGAGCAAGCGGCCCGCGCCGGCACTCCCGGTGTAGGGAGGGGGATACATCACCAGGATGACGATCGCAATTGCTGCAATGGCTATAAACAAGCTGATTAGAAAGTGAATACCTGACGCTTTCCAACGACTCATCTGAGGGACCTCCTCGTAATTGAATACGGCGCCAGATCGTATCAATTTCGATCTAGTCAGGTAAATATTCGAGCCTGCGTCAGATCTGGTTGCGACGCTGGATTGTCGATGGCCCAACTCGAATTGGCCGTGTGTTTCGAAAACAGATTCACGCGTTATGCAATTTAGTACCTGCAATTGAAGTCAAAATAACGTAGCCTGGGCGGTAGGTTACGCGGTCTCCACTGCGTATCTCAGATGTACGCAATGTCGGTTACAACCTCAGCCTGAACAATCGAGGCGTTTCCCCCAAAGCCCATTGACGCGACGTGAAATCGGTACGTCGTGGAGCATTTTTTGATACTGAGCTTGGCTGCTACACCCAAGCTCGCTGACCGTCGTCGTGACCAATCGAATCCATGTTACGGCCATCGATTTGGATGGGTCGCTGGCTCATCCGTGAGCAACTTCGGTCCATCCGCAGCAGGAGAGAGGTAAATGGCGTTAGAAATGTTTTTGAAAATAGACGGGATCGATGGCGGCACGCGCAACTATCAACACAAGGGTTGGGCGGACATGCTGTCATGGAATTGGAATCTCGAACGCACATCTGAGGAGCAGATTGCGGACGGCCAGCCGTGCGGCAGCATGAATCAGATCACGATATTGAAACCGATCGGCAAGGAAAGTGCTGCATTGATACGGTCGTTCGTTGAGCAAACGCCGATCAAGCTGGTTGAAATCAGCGTCATTCCAGTGGTCGGGAAGCGTGAAGCCTTGCTGAAGTATCAATCAATCATTATGGAAGACGTTCGTATCACGGCGATGCGCACAGACGGGGAGGCGGAAGAGAATTTTTTTCGCGAAAGGCTGATTTTGAATTTTGGCAAAATAAAATACGAGGTCTACCATCACAGTTCGGGTGATCCAAACGACGGGGCAGGTGGCGCCAAAGTGGAAAATTTCACCTTCGCCTGGGACTTGGTCGCGAATTCCGCTTGTTAGCTTGCGGGAACGGCAGCGGTGGAGCGAAGCCCCGATTGACGCCTGTCCGATGGCCTCTCTATACTCGAAGTACTCTCGGATTTGGACATGCTTCGACCTCTATACACTCGGTAGAATCAGCATCCAATGGCTTTTCAACATGTATGCAATACCGACGATCTGTGGGAAGGCGAGATGGCCGTTTTCCAAGTCAACGGCCGTGAGGTGCTGGTGATCCACTTAGAGGGTGGGGAGGTGCGGGCTATCCCGCCGAGTTGCCCACATCAGGAACAGCCCCTGGTAGATGGGGAGCTCGACGGCCAGGTGTTAACCTGTAAGGCACACCGCTGGCGCTTCGACTTGATGAGTGGGATGGGGATTAATCCGGAGAACACCTTGCTTGCATTGTTTCCGGTCCGGGTCGATGGTGATGAGGTGTACGTGGACTTAGGTAACGACTAAACCTTACCCGAAGCGCGACCGCCGAACGAAAGGAGGAAGCCATGGAACGATTGGATTCATCTGAATGGTACGACATTGCCAGGGACACCAATTGGACACCTCGCTATGTCGCTGAAGACGAGCTGTTTCCGGATGAGATGGCGGACAGTTTTGGCGTGCCGCGCGAGAATTGGGAACGATTCGACGAGCCCTACAAGATCACCTACCGTGAATACGTCGAGGTCCAACACAAGAAGGACGATGACGCCTATTCCGTGCGTGCCGCGCTCACGCGGTCACGATTTTTCGACGAATCAGATCCAGGTTGGCGCACGAGCATGTTGCTCCACTATGCCAGTATTACTATCGGCGAGCTTGGCGCCGGACTAGCCGAAGCAAAGATGTTGCGTTTTGGTAAGGCGCCGGGGATGCGCAACATGGCGACCTTCGGCTTACTCGATGAGATCCGGCATACGCAGATGCAGCTGTACTTTGCCCACGAGAACATTAGCAAAGATTCTCGCTTTGACTGGGCCCAGAAGATGTACCACAGCAACCACTGGGCTGCGATCGCTGCACGTGCAAACCTGGACGACGTCGAGCTTGGACGAGATGCCGCCTCTATCGGCATCATGCTGACGTTTGCGACCGAAGAGGGTCTCACCAATCTCCAATTTCTTGGTCTGTCGGCGGAGGCACACAGGGCGGGCGACTACAATTTTGCAAACTTGATCTCAAACATTCAAACGGACGAGACACGCCATGCTCAAATCGGCAATGCGGTGCTTAAAGTTCTTTTGGAGAATGGGAACAATGAACAGGCGCAGCAGCTTGTCGATATCGCTTGGTGGCGGCAGTGGCGGTTGTTTGCGACGGTCGGTGGCCCAACCGTCGACTACTACACGCCGTTAGAAGCGCGCGAGAAGTCGTTCAAGGAGTTTGCGCGAGAGTTTGTGGCGCAACAATTCGAGCGCAAGTTATTGGACCTGGGTCTTAACCTGCCGTGGTTTTGGGAGGAATTTACTGAATCGCTAGACACTGTTTCGCATGCCACGCACCTGGCATTCTGGTTCTGGCGCGCTGCGCAGTTCTGGAATCCGACGGCCGGTGTATCGCCCGCGGAGCGCGAATGGTTGGAGGAAAAATATCCAGGGTGGAACGACACTTTCGGCAAATCTTGGGATGTGATGGAGCAAAATATTGTCGCCGGCCACGAGGAGCTTACCCAGCCGCAGACGGTGCCGGCGATCTGTAATACATGTGCGATCACGATGCTTGGTACGCCAAATAGAGGGATCTCCTACCGCAACTACTGGACCCATCATGAAGGTCGCCGCTACATCTTCTGCAGTCGCCCGTGCAAATGGATCTTCGATGTCGACCCGGCACGAATTGCAGGACATCGTAGCGTAGTCGATCGCCTCTATAACGGTGTGATCCAGCCGGCGACGATCGATGGGTTTTTGCACTACATGGGACTGCCGCCTGAACAGCGGGGCGTTGACGCGCATGACTATAGTTGGGTGACGCCACCAGCGGACGAGGTCGCATCAGGCGGCTAGCGCGGGTTACGTTTCATGGTCACGACACTGCCTATAATGTTTCTGTTCGAAGACGACGGTGTCGTGCAGGTGCTTGACGTTGCCCCTACGCAAACGATGGATGAAGTGGCCGCAACGGCGGCGAAAGTAACCGTCGGGATCAGGGTCCAGCCGAAATTCGATCGCATTCTCAGGGTGCGCCTTCACGCGACCGACGAATTATTGTCGCGCACCGCAACGGTTGGGGAACTTGGCTGGGAAGTGAATGAGAGCATCGACATTGTCTACGAATAGACTCGCACGAGCGATTCTCAACAATAGCTGTAAGCCAGGCCAATGGTGAGTGCTAGCGAGCAGATGGGAGATGCAGTAGGGCCGGTCTTGCGCAGCGGTGACATCGCCAGCGTTGTTGCCGAGGCGGTAGAAATCGACAACCCCGACAAAGAAATCAACATCGAAGATAACGGCGGGTATATCAGGATTGAAATACAGCGCGAATGCTGGATCCAACGCGCTACCGTAGAGGACCTCATAGGACGGCCGTTTTCCATGCAGGAGTTAGGTGTCGTGCTGACGTCGTTTGCCGGCAGAGTTGAGACGACGCCCGAATATTTCAGGTTTTATCTTTCGGAAGATGTGTCCGCGAAGATGCACAGAGAGCACGGCGATTCCAACCCGACGCCGACCAAACAGTCGTAACGGATCTTAAGGCCGAGCTATGTCGAGTAAACCGCCAACAATGCGACCGCTTAAAACGTGGAGCCACCTTCACGAGAAGAAGAAACGACCGAGCGAATATGACATCGTTGCTCGGCGCGGCATCTACAATACGCGCCAGCCAGACGCCGCTCTGGAGTTGGATCCAGATATACCGATGAACGAGTGGTTTCGACGCTATCGGCGTGACGCTTCATTGCAGCATCGCGAATGGGATAGCTTTACCGATCCGGAACGAATCACGTATCGGAGTTACGTTGCATCGCAGGATCACCAGGAGTCTTATGTCGACGGTCTGTTGGCAGAATATAGTCGGATCGAACACGACAAACGGCTGGATCCGTCATGGATTGCACAGCTTCAACGATTCTATACGCCGTGCAGATATATCCTCCACGCCCAGCAAATGTGGGCCGGTTACGTCGCGATGATGGCACCGGCGAGCACCATCGTAAATTGCCTCGGCTTTCAGGGCGGCGATGCTTTGCGCTGGCTTTCGCGCACGGCATATCGCACGGCGGAACTCAAGCGCGCCTGGCCGGATGTAGGGTTTGGTCAGAACGAACGAAGTATTTGGGAAGACGATCCAGCCTGGCAGGGATTTCGCGAGGCCGTCGAGCGGGTGCTCACGACGTTCGATTGGGGCGAAGCGCTGATTGCAATGAATGTCGTGATTAAGCCTGGGGTTGATCAATGTTGCCTGCGACAACTTGAGCAGGTCGCGCGGCGCAATGATGATGAACTACTGGCGTTGATGAACGATGCGCAGTGGTTGGACACGGAACGCTCTAGGCGGTGGACGCGAGCCTTCGTTGAGTTTTGCACCGGGGAAAGCGAAGAAAACGCGCAAGCGATCGCTCGACATGTACAGAAATGGGTGCCCTTGGTAGAGACGGCGATAGAGGTGTATTGCGCAGAACTAGCGGACGATAAAGATCTTGTCGCGGTGGCGAAGCAGGGCGCAGCATCTTACCGAGTCGAACTTGGTATCAGCGGGTGACTGTAACGAGCGGCCGTTTCCGGCCCCGCATATTCCCAAGGAGACCTTAATGGCGACCGAAACCGCAAACACCGACAAGTCCGAGGCTACCCAATGGCGTATGAAGGGTGATTGGTGGGACCTCTGCAATTGTGCGATCGGCTGCCCATGCGTGTTTGGCTCTGAACCGACGCTTGGCTACTGCGAGGGTGTACTGACCTGGTTGATCCGAGAAGGGCACTACGGTGACGTCTCACTAGACGGCGAATTGGGGGTGATCTTAATCGCCCATTACGAAGGCAGTGTGTTCAAGAAAAACCGTGAGTTCGGTTTTCTAATCGACGAGCGTGCCAACCCGGCGCAACGTGAAGCGCTTGAGATCATTTTCACGGGCAAGGCTGGTGGTGCGTTTAAGGCGTGGGCGGATCTGACCATCAAGGTTGACGGGGTTGAATTCGTTCCGATGCACATCTCCCACAACGCAGAACAATGGAAAGTCGAGGTGCCGGGCTTGGTCGAAGGTCTCGGTGGGCCGCACCGGATGTACATGGTGCCGGAGGACGATACGTGCCGGATCTACAACGCGCCGCGCCCAGAAATGACCCCTGGCTTTATTACGCTTGGGCGTGCATTACGCAATGTCGTGACCGGTGCCTTCGGTCGCAATTGGGATTGGACTGATCGCTCGGCTAAGTGGATCCCCTTCGACACACGCGGACCGGAAGCCTTCACTTGGCGTAAGCCGCTCAATTAACTTTTTATTGGGCGGATACGATGAACTTCCCGCTCGACGCTCGTGTCGGTTTGAGCCCACTGGATCGGTTCGTCATTGGGCTAGGTCTCAGTACAGTTTGCGTCCTCGCCTGGATGTTCATGGCCTGGCAGGCGAGCAGCATGGCGGACATGGGCGCGATGACCGGCATGCAATCGACATCACCGTGGCGCATTGCAGACTTTGGCATGGTCTACTTGATGTGGGTCGTGATGATGATCGCAATGATGGTGCCCGCCGCAAGTCCTATGATCACGGCTTTCGCAACCATCAATCGGCGTCGACGCGATGCCGGGGATGCGCATGTGGGAACCTCGGTATTTCTCTTTGGGTATCTCGTGGCCTGGTCACTATTCAGCGTCGCGGCCACGGCCTTGCACTGGGTATTTGAATCCCTTGGCTGGCTGACACCAATGATGGAATCCGCTTCTCCAATGCTCTCTGCAGTGCTGTTCGCTGCAGCCGGCCTGTATCAATGGACGCCCTTGAAAGATGTTTGCTTGAACCGCTGCCGCACGCCGATGGGTTTCGTGCTGACCGAATGGCGTGACGGTACCCTAGGCGCTGTGGTCATGGGTCTGCGTCACGGGCTATTTTGTGTCGGCTGTTGCGCGGCGCTGATGGGCCTACTGTTCGCCGTTGCGGTGATGGATCTGCGCTGGGTAGCAGCGGTTGCAGTGCTCGTTACAATCGAAAAATTGTTGCCGTGGCCGCGTATCTGGCGACATCTCATCGGTATCGGGTTGTTGCTTACCGCGCTTTGCTTCGTTACGGGCTTACTCTAGGGAAACGAGTACCGTCTTCTAACCGCGGGCTACGTTATTTGGAACGCTCGACCCTTGCTAGTTGGTCTGAACCCAGATCCCCGTCGAGGGTGAGACGATCGTCCGCAAGAATTCAGCGACGTGAGTCTTAAAGCAACGGATTGTCGCTTTCGAGACCGAGCGCGACTCGGCCGTAGGTAGTGGCGTTGGGTTCCCAAGTTTGCGTGATGTGGGCACGCCCGGCGTGGATGTCGCGAAAGGCGCGCGACAGAGGATTACGGTCATAGATCCCGCCACCACCGCTCGCCGCAGCTAGGAGGTCAACGGCTTTGCAGCAGAACTGCGCTCCTAAGGCACCTTCAGCTCGATAGCGTGCGCGCTCCTCCATCGAAGGCAGTCCACCATCACGCGCGATCGCCATCGCGTGGTCGCAGTTGTCCAAGTAAAATCGTCGCGCCGCGCTCACCAAAGCACGCGCTTCGGCGATCTTGACCTGAACTGTTGTTAGTTCTGACAGCTTTTGCCCACTGTAGCTCGCAGCCCGTATGCGCGCTGCGTCGATATAGTCTTCGACAGCGGCTTCGGCGATCCCGAGTTCCACCGCACCGACCCATGTAAAGAACATCGCGAATAGCGGCAGGCGATAAACCGGTGCCGGGTTGACTTGACTACCAGGGCTATTGCCCTCGCGCGTATCTGCAGCGTTGAGCGTGCGGTACTCGGGCACGAAAACGTCTTCTACCTCCGCGTCTTGGCTGCCAGTGCCGCGCAGGCCGGAGGCGCGCCAGGTATCAAGTATCGTAAAGTCCGATTTCGGCAATAGGAAGATGCGAAACTCGGGTGCTTCGCTGTCCGCGACCATGCCGGCGAAAAAGTTCCAGGCGGCATGCTCGATGCCACTGCCGAAAGGCCAGCGGCCGCGCAATACATAGCCGCCGTCCACACGTTGCGCCCGCCCTGCGGGGAAAATCAGGTTGCCGGTGAATAAAGTGTCGACCGATTCGCCCCAGATTTCGTCCTGTGCCTGAGCCGGCCAAAAGGCGAGCTTAAAGGTGCAACTCATCAAGTTGCACAAAACCCATCCGGTCGAGGCGCAGCCGCGCGAGATCATACCGATGATCTCCATAATGCTGCGATAGTCGAGCTCGGCGCCGCCATAACGAGCCGGTAGCGTCGCGCGTATAAAGCCGCCATCGACGAGGTCACGGATGGTTTGGTCTGGGATGCGCCGTAGTGCTTCCGTTTCTTCCGCACGCTCGCGTAAGGTTGGGATCATCTCCTTTGCGCGTACGAGCAGGTCTTCTCGAGTGATTTTTGGCATGGTGTAATCGTCCGTTGGGTTCGAATTATTTCGTGGCTGTGGCGAATTACGCAATCGAGGTACTCATGACTGCATGGTCGCGCGCACACTAGCGCCCGTCAATGGACTCCAGTTGGGGCACCACCAGCCCGCCTGGGTACCTTCGTTGGTTTGTAACTTGAAGGAGCCTGGAAACTGTCGTTCGCGCGACTTTCGGCGCGTCATCGACACTGCATTTTGCGGCCTAGCACATAGTCCGTTTTTACTAGCATTCCATCGGACTTAGCGGCATTGAACGCGAAGGCGGTCCGCTTGACGTTGCGCTGTCACCAATAATGCCCGGGCCCTGTTGCAGCGGATTTCCACCCAGCCGTCGCTCGGCGTAAGCTGTCAATATTGTTGATGAGATCTGTGAGAACCTAAGAAAGAATGGCAATGAGCATCTCATAGCACATGAAGTAGATCAGGAGTGAAAAGGATGGGTGCGACAGCTAGCAATACGGCGCACGAAAACTTTGACGCCGTCATCATCGGCGCAGGCTTTTCGGGTCTCTACACGCTTCATCGTCTGCGCGACGACCTGGGCCTCAAGGTCCGGGCATTTGATGCGGCCGAAGACGTCGGCGGCACTTGGTACTGGAACCGTTATCCGGGGGCGCGTTGCGATATCGAGAGCTATTGGTATTCCTATTCATTTGACGAGGATCTGCAGCGAGAGTGGACGTGGAAGGAACAATTCTCAGATCAGCCAGAGATACTACGCTACCTTAACCATGTCGCTGATCGCTTCGACCTGCGACGGGATATCCAGTGCAATACGCGTGTGAACGCTGCTATTTTTGACGAGGACATCAGACGCTGGAAGATTGAGACGAGTGACGGTAAATGTGTGGAAGCACAGTTTCTGATCTCCGGACTCGGCAACCTGTCGTTGCCCCAAGAGCCGAACTTCCCAGGCCTTTCGGATTTTACGGGCGAGGTGTATTCGACTAGCCGGTGGCCCCATGAGCCGGTCGATTTCACCGACAAACGGGTCGCGATTGTGGGTACGGGCGCAAGCGCCATTCAAGCGATCCCGCTGATTGCGGAGCAGGCTGCGCGTCTGACTGTCTTTCAGCGAACGGCGAACTACGCAACGCCATTGCAGAATCGCCCGATCGACCCGGAGGAATCTGCGGCCATCAAAGCGAAGTACCCAGAACTGCGGCGATATTCGCGCGAAACCTATGCCGGCATTCCCTACGAGCTGGAGTTCGAGATCCGCCCGTCTGTATTCGCTGATTCCGAGGAGGACCGAGAACAGGTTTTCGAAGAGCGTTACGCGGGCGGCAGCTTTCGTCTTCCGTACGGTAGTTATCTGGATGTGCTGACGGACCTGGAAGCGAACAAGTTTGTCTCGGAGTTCGTTCGCCGTAAGATCCGGGAACGGGTCAATGATCCGAAGGTTGCAGACATATTGACTCCGACGTCTCATCCATACGGCGCGAAACGCGTGCCGTGTGAGACGAATTACTATGAAACTTTTAACCGCGACAATGTCGAGCTTATCGACGCTAAGAAGACACCGATTATAGAAGCGACCGCGAACGGGTTGAGAACGCAAGATCGCGAGTTCGAGGTCGACGCCATTATTATGGCCATCGGTTTCGACGCCATGAGCGGGCCGCTCATGAACATCGATGTGCGTGGTCGAGGCGGTCAAACGATCCAGGATAAGTGGCGAGCAGGCCCGCAAACTTATTTGGGCTTCGCCTCCCACGGGTTTCCTAACCTGTTCATTATCACGGGTCCGCAAAGCCCTTCGGTTTGGTACAACATGCCGAGTGCAATCGAAGATCACGTTGATTTTGCCACGGATCTGATTGCCTACATGCGTGAGCATGGGCTTGAAACGTGTGACCCCGAACTCGATGCGGAACGCAAGTGGGTCGTCCACACGAAGGAAGAAGCGGACAAGACCATTGTGCCCGCAGCGGAATCGTACTACATGGGCACGAACATCCCGGGTAAGCCTCGGTGTTGTATGGTTTATGTCGGCGGTGCGCCAAAGTACCGGGGCATCTGCGCCGATGTTGTAGCGCAGGGGTACGCCGGGTTTGCTTTCAAGGAGGAAGGAACGACCGACGCTAATTCGAAGCGGCACACTGGAGTGGACGCGCACCAGAGCGCTTCGAGATAGGATTAATGCTGGCGCTCAATACTTAGACCTTGTCACGAGTGAATACCAATTTTGTAATGCAACGTGCCGTGCTGCTCCTGCTCGGCGTGATCCTAACAGCATGCGTGGCGGCCGACCCAGATGCGTGGCCGTTCAATGCAACACCAGTGACGACGTTCAAACAGCCCTGGGCGATGACATTCCTGCCGGACGGACGTTTGCTGGTAACTGAAAAGGCCGGCCGCCTATTGTTGCTGACCGCCGATGGCAACAGCACCGTTGTATTCGAAGATGTGCCAAACCTTGCCTATGGTGGGCAGGGCGGACTAGGTGACGTAGTTTTGCATCCGGATTTCGTTGAAAACAAACTACTGTACTTGAGTTTCGCGGAGGCTGATGAGCGCGGATTGCGGGGCGCCGCCGTGGCCCGAGGAATGCTTGAGTTAGATCCCGCCGGTGCACACCTCAAGAACTTCGAAGTGATATGGCGGCAGGTACCAAAAGTAACCGGCCGTGGCCATTACGGACACCGCATTGCGTTTTCGCCAGACGGGTATTTGTTTATTACCTCAGGCGAGCGTCAAAAGTTCGATCCGGCCCAAGACATGCAGACCAATCTCGGCAAGATCGTGCGCCTCAAGGCCGACGGATCGGTTCCGAGTGACAACCCGTTTGTCGCGCACGGTGGTGTTGCCGCGGAGGTCTGGACCCTCGGTCACCGAAATTTGCTGGGACTTGCATTCGATGGGGATGGCCGGCTGTGGAACCACGAGATGGGCGCACGCCATGGTGATGAGCTAAACCTGGTCATCCGGGGTGAAAACTACGGTTATCCGATCGTGTCTGATGGCGACCACTACAGTGGCGTCGAGATCCCCGACCATGCGACACGTCCGGAATTTACGGCGCCAAAAGCCGTTTGGATACCAACAATTGCACCTGCTGGGTTTGTGATCTATTCGGGCAAGCTCTTCTCTGATTGGGATGGCGATGGCTTCATCGGCGGTTTGGAATCGGAGTCACTCATACGTGTCGAATTCGACGGAGAGACGGCGCGAGAAGCCGAACGATTTGCGCTGGGTGAACGGATCCGCGAAGTCGAACAAGGACCGGACGGCTCAATCTGGTTGCTCGAAGACGGCAGACGTGGGCGGCTGCTCAGATTAACCCCGAAGAATCATTAGCGCCAAATTGTTTTCCCATAACCGGGGCTGTAAACAACGGGTTTTGGCACCTGCTACTGCGCTAACAGAAAACCGATCGCGCCAAGTGAGATAGCAAGACCCCCGGCCAGAATTTTTATTGTCAGCGCTTGTGCTTCGACTTTGCGTAGCAGCATATCCTCGTCGGAAATTGCTGACAAAAACGTCGGGATGTCAGCTGTCCGGCTTTCTTGTTCGAGATCCAGCGCGTTCGATAGCGCAAGGTTTTGTAATTTCGTTAGCGACTGTATCGGATCTGGTCGCATTTGAGCCGCTTTCGCTACGGTAGCGGAATTACGGTTGAACGGATGCTCGCCGGAAAGCAACATGTAGGTGACGACCGCGAGGGCGAATAGATCATCGCGAGGATCGGGATCTTCGCCTTCGAGCATCTCTGGACTCGCATATGCGGGTGTGAAAGCGCCCAGGGTGCTTGCGTCAAACATCGTTTGATCGGCTTGTTCAGGATTACGCACAGCGCGAGCTATGCCGAAGTCGATGACCTTGACTGTTCCGTTGTCGCAAATAAATGCATTAGCCGGTTTAAAGTCCGAGTGCACGAGGTTATTTTTGTGAGCATATGCCAGTGCGTCGCCTAAGTCTTTAATGATTGGCCAAGCAGATTTGAATGATAGACCACCTTCCGGCACTTGCTGTTTCAAAAATGCATTTAGCGGCAGCCCCTCGAGTAATTCCATCGTCATATAGGCCATTCGCCCGGTTCGATCGAAATCGTAAACGGTGGCAATATTCGGATGGGCAAGCTTTTGCGCCTTTCTGCATTCGCGTTGTAGTGCAATGAACGATTCGGGATGCTGTTTGAAATCCTCGTTCAAAACTTTAATCGCAACGTGGGGATGACGGTCTTTGGCTTCGACACGAACCTTATCTCGCGCTCGATAGACGACACCCATTCCTCCTTCGCCGAGTTTTTCTTCGAGAATGAAGCGGCCTTTGATGATGCTGCCAACGCCAACTGTTTTTTCCGAATCATCTTGACTCATCACAAACGTTTGCGTTTGCTCGTCATCGGTCGAGTCGGTGACCTCCATGGTTCCCGACTCGACTACCTGCAATAGCAAACTGTGGCACTGGTCGGCGTTGACCAGGCCTTCCTCGTGTGCCTCCGAGAGGTAGTGCATAAGTCGAGACGACGCCGCGGCGTCCTTCGCAGCGATAGAACGCACAGCGGCGCCTAGGCCTTCGAAATCGATCCGGTTGTCGGCGAAGTCCGACAGCTGCTGTTCAATTGGATTCACGATGCCTGATTTACTTGATTTATGATTGTGTTTTTCGAAACTTTGGTGCTTTTGACGGTAACTGTCAATCTACAGCTTTGGGGCTATGCCCTGGAGCCTCCTACTTGCGTCATTGTAATCCAGGCATGATTTCCGAAACAAAAAGCTCAAGCGACCGCTGGCTTTGCGCTGGCGTCAACGAACCCCACGCAAAAGATCCGACAAAATAGTTAATGCCGCTTGCAGAGACCAGCTGCTGGATTTGCTCGCGTACTTTCTCTACCGATCCGATCAGTATGGTCTCGCCAGAAAAGCAGGGATCCCAGGCGAAAAAGCCGTCATAGGCGGTATCGTTATGCCGATGCCAAAGTTTTGTGATGGATCCGTACCAATGTTGGTATGCCGGCTTCGCGGTAGCCAAAGCTGCTTGTTCGGTTTCTGCAATATAAATCTGTCGCATGGCACCGAGTTTTGGCTCGGCAACATGACCATTAAAGCGGACGTCGCGGTCGCGACTGGCTGCAGCGATTTCGCGATATCGCCCCATTAGGTGCGCGACGAGGGATGGCGGTCCAAGGCTTAAGAAATGCATGCCGTGTTGCGCGGCGTATTCAACGCCAGCCTCACTAAAAGAAGGATACCAAAGCGGCGGGTAAGGCGTTTGCACGGGTTTAATCGTCATTGGCACGTCACGAAATTCATAATGTTTACCGACATAGTCGAGTATCTCGTTGCACATTCCCGCTCGGAAAATGTCCAGGACTTCGGCGAACATCTCCCTCGTTTTTTCTGGATCGACGCTATAGCTGGATATTTCGTACGGTGAAACGCCACGACTAATGCCCAATTCCATGCGCCCATTCGACAGGTTGTCGAGCATGCAGACTTCCTCGATCAAACGCACGGGATGATAAAGTGGGAGCAAATAGGCCATCGGGCCGAAGCGGATGTTTTTCGTTCTCTGAGCCAGAGATGCGAAAAACACCGATGGCGACGGCGCCATGCCTAACGGTGTGCTGTGATGCTCTGCCAGGTGGTAACCGAAAAACCCGGCTTTGTCTGCGAGTTCGACAAGCTGCAACCGCGACTCGTACAAGTCCGCGAGCGGGCCGGGTGCCTGGTCAATCCAATCAAATAGTCCAAAATCTATCTTTGTCGGCATCGCTGACGAGTTCCTATTGAGTTGGTGGAGTATCGAAACTGCTTATGTGTCTGAAACAGTCGTTATTTTACATGTCGAGCGATCTGCTCATGGGTCGCGAACCACACCCCGCCCGGCTTGCTCTTCATGTGGGTGATCAGACGGTCTAATAATTCGATGCGCGGGCGTCGTCCGATGACTTGCGGGTGCAACACGAGAATAAACATACCACCGTCACGGTAGGCGGCGTCGAACTCCTCGGCCCAGATGGCAAATACTTCCGCAGTTGCTTTTACCGGGCTGAGACGATTGACCCACTGACCCTGAAAAAACGGCGTGTCCGTTAGCATCCATTCAATCGGTAATTCAATGATGCCGCTGGCGACCCCATCGGCAACGATCATGTAGGGGTCATCGTCCGCCATTAGGCTACTGTCATATAAAAACCCTAGATCTTGAACAATGCCGAGTGTCTGCGGCGATAAGTCCCACGCCCCGGATCGAAATCCAACCGGACGCTTGCCCGTCAGTTCAGTAAATTTTGCCAGTGCTGCCTCATAGGTTTCACGTTCTTCGTCACCTTTGAACTCATTGACGCTCTCATGTACATAACTATGAAAGGCAAGTTCATGTTGCGGGCGGGCCAAAAGCTGTTGCAAGGTATCGGGATGCAGCACCATCGACATGACGGGTGTGAAAAACGTCGCCGGAATTTTGTGTTCATCCAACAAGCTTAGGATGCGCGGCATACCTACTCGCGCGCCGTAGACGCCGCGACTGATATAGGAGGCGCTCGATTGTTTGTAGAAGCCGAGCCACAAGGCCTCCGTATCGAGATCAAACGATAGCGATACCGCGACCTTGGCACCATTTGGCCAGGCGCTTGGCTTGAGGCTGGCGCCGGCGCTTACACTGCGGCTGACCTGGTCGCGGATCACTTCCGGCGGTAGTTTCCATAACGGCTGGTCGTCGTTAGCATTCGCGGAGGGCGCAAATACGATATGAACACCGCATAGGCACGCCAACAGCGCAGTTAGGCGTCCACCCCGGCACATTCGATCTACTACTATCGAATTCATATTAATGTTTCGTCCAGCGGCAGATGGTCTGTTAATCGCATGGCATCTGTCATCGCCGCTGCAATCGGTGCCGAGCCGCGATACAAGGCTTCGACGACGGAAAAATGGTTGGCATCCGGAATTTCCAGCACGTCACATTCTAGCCCGCGCGCTTCACACTGGATCGCATAGTCATGGGTCTGCCGAACCCACAATGGTGGCTCCAGCCCACCAACAGCCATTATCAATCGCGGATGACCCGCTGGCGGATGGACCATTGGACTCATTCGCTCGGCAGTTTCTTCGTTTAAACCGATTTCGGCGTTGACGGACACCTTGAGCACGGGCGCGAGATCGTAGATGCCGCTGATGAGACAAGCGCCTGCGATGCCTGAATTCGATGCCAACAGCATTGCGGCAAGATGCGCGCCGGCTGAGGTGCCGCAGAGGTATAGCGCATCTGGGTTTGCGCCATAATCGCATCCGGCTGTCTTGACCCAAGCAATTGCCTGAGCAATTTGGTCAACGATTTGCGGGACTGTTGCGTCCGGGCACAGTGAGTAGTTGGGTAAAAATACGGCCGCGCCGGCGGCGCAGAAATGCTCTGCGATCGCGCTATTGTCCTGCGCCTGCCCCGAACGCCAATAGCCACCGTGAATGTAGACCAGGGTCGCCGTTGCTGATTTTGCTGGGAACGCGTCCAGGGTCGAGCGTTCCGCCTCGCCATAACGCAGGCCACTAAGGCATGGTCGGCGCTGTCGGATCTGGGCTGACGCCCGTTTTCGTTCATCCATTATCTGATCGAAGTTTGGCACCGCTACGCGTGGGTTAAACTGGCCCTCCCAGTCGATTTCACCTGGCGCTACATTGGCGGTGTGTGAATTCATCTCAGGCTTATTCGACAAGTGCGTAGGCGTCGATTTCCACTAGGTATTTTGGATTGATGAGATCGACCCGTAGCGTCGCGCGCGCTGGTAGGGGATCTGAGAAGAACTCTGCGTAGACCGCATTCATCTCGACATAGTGATCCCGATTCGGGAGGTAGACGGTGGTCTTCAGCACCGATCGCATCGAACTGCCGGCGGCCTCCAATAATCGCGACATATTGGTCAATAATTGTCGCGTTTGTGCGCCGATATCATCAGCGCCAACGAGCCGGTTTTCTTCGTCGATAGAGACCAGGCCCGCGACGTAGACGACCCCGTCAGCCACGACCGCGGGGGAATAAGGCATTACTGGAACGGCGTGCCCCTTAGGTTGAACGGCGAAATGTTTCATAGGACCTCCAAACATGCTTTATGTGTTTGATGATTAGAACTCATTGTCTGCGATCTTCAAACCGGCCTTTTGCCGGGTTGTTTGCTCGTTGCGCCGTGGTAAAGCATAAGCTTAGTATTTAAGATGGTCCCTACTATAACGCGACACGTTCTGTACTGTGGGTAGCAGGAGTATGCCGATGGAACACCCCGACAAAGGCCTTAAATTCGTTTTGGGACCCGACGACGGCGACTCATTTTGGCAGCCCGAGCCGGCCGGCGGCTATGCGACCGTCAAATTGAGTCCATTTAATCTGCCGAGCAATCAATTCGCGGCGGGCGTTCAGGTTGTCGATCCAGGTGGTGAGCTACGCCAGCATGGACATCAGCGCAACGAAGAGATGTTATTCGTATTCGAAGGACATGGCACCGCGATTGTCGATGGTGAACGTTTTCCCGTCGAGCCAGGTTCTCTTGTGTACGCGGGGCGCTGGGTTAAACATGGATTCGTCAATGAAGGCGACTCCCAATTGAAAATATTCTGGGTGATCTTACCTCCGGGTCTCGAAACCTTAATTTCGGCGCTTGGTCCGGTACGACAACCCGGTGAAGACAGACCGGCAAATATCGAACGTCCGGCAAACGTACAGGAGTTGTTGGACAAGGCGTTTTTTGCGCGACCCGACCAGCTGCCCCCTGACTAAGATCCTTGTGTCATTGTTTTCGTGCAATGATTTCGACCGGTGCGACCCGGCCCTCGGCGATATTGTCGATCATGTTTTTCACTTTCGCCGGTCTATCTTCGCCCATGACTATGTGCAGCCCTAACGGCGGCGGCCCGCCGGTAGCTGCATTTGACGCGGCCATGTTCTCAAAGAATTCGAGCGCAAAATCTCGACGATTGCGTTCTGCGATGATTTCGAAGCCGGCTTGCTCCAACGCCGCACGGTAATACGTTGGACTTTCAACCACGCTGCCGAGCGCGGTGGTAGCCCATGGAACGGGAAAGCTTAGCGCTCCGTTCCCGGTTTGCATCACATCATAAATGCCAAACAATCCACCCGGCCTAAGGACGCGAGACACATTGCTCGCCAGCAGGTGCTTATCGGCGATATTCATGCCTACGTGCATCATATACGCCTTATCAAACACCGCCTGGTCATATGTCATAGCGGTCGCGCTACCGCAATCAAGCGTTACGAGCTTGTCTAGCCCGACCCAGCTACACAATGCTTTGCCGGTTTGAATAAACTCGTCAGTTAAATCGATTCCGGTCACGCGGCTGCCGTAATGATTTGCGACGAATCGACTTGCGCCACCTAATCCGCAACCGACATCCAGCACATGATCTTCGGGATTGAGTGAGAGTTGATCGAGGAAACTTTGGCTCGCGGCTCGTCCGCCAATGTGAAATTCGTCTACCGGGCCAAGATCATCGACAGTAATGTTGGCGGTTGTTTTACCCGCCGCAATAACGGCGGCTTCGATTGCCGTGAGTAGATGGCCGGAGGTGTAGTGACCCACTACAAGATTTTCATCAGACATACCAAATTCTCTTTTTTCGTTCGAAGCCTCTCGAACAGACAAAGTGCATTGTATGACATCCACCAAGGTGGTGGGACGGCGCTGATGCCGACAGGAAGGCGCGACAGCGGCTTCGTCATCGCCGTAACGAGGAACACCAGGATCGTATCGCTACGCAATGTGGCTTTAACATTAATATTTATTGTGATTGTCCGAAATGTACATTTTGATTGGCGAGGAATGTAATGATGCATTGCAGCGTGCACAATAAACACAGGTTCTCTTAAGGGACTTCCGGTATAAACGAATTCCAAGGTGTCGTTTCGCGAAAAACATAGCAAACTACGAGGCAACGCAGGTGGCCTCACGGATTTCGATCTGCCTTATGCGTACCAGAACCTTAATTGCGCATCGATCGGAAACACTCGGTTGGTCTGGGCGACGCCGCTGTGGCTGAATTTTCTTACCGGCGGGGTGTCATGTAGTTTCGGGTGGGTATTGTGGTATGCCTACCAACACGATCCGCTGTCGCATCAATCTCACCTGATGGTAAAGATTCTCCTAGTATTTATCGGCTTCCTACTTTGCTGCGGATCTATATTTCTTGGGATATTTTCTCTAACGCGGGGGCGACTCGTACTCGACAAAACTTTACGTGAACTACGCTTCTATCGGTTCTGGTTTTCATTCCGATCACACCGGCGAGTTTTCATCGATGACATTGATGCCTTGTTCCATAGGACAGTGTCCTCGCCCGGGGACAACCATGAACCGGGGGAAGGCTATGACATTTTATTCGCCAAACTCAAAGACGGTCGTCTTGTCTCGATCGCAATTAACTCTACGTACAGTATCGAAAACGAAATAAAGAAAGCGCTCGCTAGTACGGGCTCTTCGCGATGAGCCTCTCATGGGGCCCGTTTTCGCCGGCCGTTTCCATGCGCATTACATTGGTCTCGGCGTTATATGCTTTGAGTGTGTAAGCGATTCGAGTTAACCTCGCGCACCGCGAGCGTCAGCACATTGGGCGCTGGTATAAAGATCTCGAAGAAGCGCGTCCAAAGTCGCTCCCAAAAACTACTCCGACCCCATTTTTTATGTCGCGGCGTGTGGTTCGATGCCTGCGAGATATTCCAGCACACGATCGAGTGGTTCTACGTCGCCGAACTTAGCGTCAATATCAAATAGGTTCCACTCGGTTACACCGGGCACTCGGTCACCGCAGCCTTCACGCACGAGGATCGGACGAAAGCCTTCGGCGATGGTGTCTTCAGCGGTGTGACGCACGCAGCCAGCCATGGTCACGCCAGTCGTGATCACGGTATCGACACCCTGGGCCCTCAAGTAGCCGGCCAGATAAGTGCCGTGGAAGGCGCTTGCCCTTTTTTTCACGATCACTTGTTCGCCGCGTTCCGGGATCGGTGCGATGCGATCGTCAATTTGTGCCGCCTCGGATCCTTCCTCCAACGATTCGACTGGGATTTTCAAGGCCCAGAGTCCGGTGTCCGAGCGGGGGCCGTCCGGATCCTGGTAAGCAGTGGTCGTGTAGATGATCGGAATATTCTTTTTGCGGGCCGCCTCTAGGAGTTTTTGATTGGTCGGGATAATGACATCCATCCCGTCGCAGCTGAATTTGTGGCCGGGCCGGGTCCAAGCATTTGCGAGATCGATGATCAACAGCGCCGGACGCTTGCCAAATCCGATGCGCCGTTGAAAACCGCGGCTCTGGTAAATTTCAGAGTCGGCGGCGAAGATTGTATCGAGTGCCTGCTGTACTTCTTCTTTCGTTGGCGTGGCCATCGGTTTCTCCTTGATTTATGTGTTGTGCGGCGTTATCCCAACGTTCCGCGGAGAAATGCCGGATCCCGAGTGTACCCAGATCGCTGGCTAATACGTAGAACCAGGTGCTCTGGCGCAGGTCATTGTCCTCAGGAAGGGATTCTGGAGGGGGAGATTATTGGGGGGGGGTATTGGGACACCCCCTAAAATGGCAGGGCAGATGCGATGCCGACACGAAATCGTAACCGGGTCTTCGTCATCGCCCCAATTGGTCACACCGAGGTCGAATTGCTCGATTCATTCTTCCGCCACGCAAATCTTATTGTGGGTGTCCCGTTCTTCGCTGTTAGCAATGACCAATCGACAAAAAACTACTCCGACCCTGACAGCTCCCCATAAAAAAGTGATCAATAACAACGAGTTAATGTTCGGGAACATACATGGCATCCAGTGATCAGATCGATTACGAGGTCAATTTGGTCACTTGGAGGATGCCATGCATGCGATCGGGATGTTACAGAAGTGGATGGGTAAAGCGCTACCGGAGATGCATTCAACGCGCCTAATGACGTTGTTTCTGGCCGTCGAAGGACTCCTGCGAGGGCAACAACTTTATCTGACGGCGTTAGGGCGCAGTCTACGGCTCGGGACGTCCGAGAAACATGCCATCAAACGGATGGACCGGTTGTTGGGTAATCATCGGCTCAGCCATGAGCGCGAAGCTATCTACGGTTGGCTTTGCCGCTTGGTCCTGGGTGGCTGTCGCCACCCGAACATCATCGTCGATTTCTCGGATGTGGACGGCGCTCGAACGCGGTTTATTTTGCGTGCGGCAGTAGCCGTTGGTGGACGGTCACTACCGTTGTACGAACAAGTGCTGACACGTAATAATCATCCTACAGATACCCGACGTTTCCTCACCCAATTGGCAAGCTTGTTGCCGCACGATTGCATCCCCATCATCGTTACCGATGCGGGTTTTAGGCGCCCCTGGTTCAAAGCCGTCGAAACACTCGGTTGGTATTATGTGGGTCGTGTACGCAACCGTGAGTTCGTGTGCTTCCCTGACACCGAAACCTGGGTGCCAGCGAAATCCCTGTATGCGCAAGCCACCGCTCGCCCCCGAGACGCCGGTGAGTTGTGGCTTCCCCGCTCCAAGCCCTGGTTAACCCACGCCTATCTCTATCGCAAACACTCGAAAGGACGCAAACGACTGACCGCACACGGTAAGCCACGCCGCAACTCAGCTAGCTTGAAACACGCCAAACGGGAACGTGAACCGTGGCTATTGGTGAGTAATCTGCCAGCACAAGCTAATCGTGCCAAACGGGTCGTTGCTATCTACCGCGAGCGCATGAGTATTGAACTCAGCTTTCGTGACCTCAAGGCCCACCGCCATGGTTTCGCCTTCCGCCAAAACTTAGGACGTCACCCGGACCGACTCGCCAATCTCTTATTAATCGCCGCCATCGCTACCATTGGTATTTGGCTGACTGGCCTTGTCGGGATCAAGCGAGGGATCGCCCGCACGCTTCAGGCAAACACTGAAAAACGCTACACCGTTTTATCCGTCTTCTTCGTCGGTACACGATTATTGTTTAGAAATACGCGCTGCGCCCAGCACGAATTACGTGCTGCCCTTCAACGGCTACAACTCAATGTGCAACACTATGCCTTTAATGCTAATTAATTTTGTGGGGATCCTTCAGACTCCGACCCCGATTTTGACGCGACGATAGCAACCGTCGGCAACCGCTCCGTGCGTTGCTCTACAACCTGTATATTAGCAATTGCTTACAGGCCGTTTAGGTTCGATGTACTAAACCGCTCTCGCGGTATTGTTGAGGCCGCGCTGGTTTTTTTCTTCTAGGTTAATTTTGGGGTATGGGCTCCCCCTGTGTTGATGTTGTGTTGCGAATCATCAAACAAAAACACAGGAGAAGTACCCATGGCCCAGTCTACCAAGCCCATCAGCCCGTTGCGTCAACGCATGCTCGACGACATGAGGATGCGCAAACTGAGTCCGAGAACTCAAACACAGTACGTTCGAGCCGTCGCGAACTTCACGCGTTTCCTAGCGCGTTCACCCGACACGGCGGATGCCGAAGACCTCCGGCGTTTCCAACTTCATCTCGTCGAACAAGGCGTCTCGACGACGACCATTAACGCGACCATCACCGGTCTAAAAATGTTCTTCGATGTCACCCTCGACCGGCCCGAAGTGATGAAGAAGATGCGGCACATCTACGAGCCGCGCAAGATCCCCGAGATTCTGAGTACTGAAGAAGTCACCCGGTTACTACAAGCTGCTGGCGGACTGAAGTATCAAGCCGCTCTCGGCGTCGCTTACGGCGCCGGATTACGCGCCAGCGAGGTCGTCCATCTTAAGGTGAGCGATATCGACAGCGAGCGCATGATCCTCCGTGTCGAGCAGGGCAAAGGGAAGCGCGATCGTCACGCGATGTTGTCACCCGGATTGCTCAAGATCTTGCGCGCCTGGTGGCGCGACGGTCGGGCCCAACATAAGCTGCTACCGGGTGGCTGGTTATTCCCCGGGCAAAACCCGGTGGATCCCTTATCGACCCGGCAACTCAATCGCGCGTTCCACTTTGCCCGTAACGCCGCCGAGATCGACAAGCGCGTGTCGCTGCATTCCTTACGTCACGCCTTTGCCACTCACTTGCTAGAGAAGCACGAGGATATCCGCATTATCCAGGTGTTGCTGGGGCATAAGAAGCTCGAGAACACCGCGCGCTATACCCAAGTCGCGACGAACTTGTTACGTGAGGTCCGAGGGCCCCTCGAGTATCTGGATATCCGACCACCGGGTTAGCCCGTGTCTCACGAGGCTCTCGAGGTCGCGGACATCTTCCGCGACCACGGGCCGGCGTGGCGACATCAAAACACTGGACATGTAAGTCTGGGCCAACTCAAGGCCATGTCGGCCATTGAACGCTGTCGCTCGGCCGCGCTCGGCGGTCATGTATTGCGCTGTGATGCCTGCGATACGCAGCAGATCGCCTACAACTCCTGTCGCAATCGGCATTGTCCGAAGTGTCAGGGTGCGACAGCCAAACGGTGGTTGGCCGCTCGCGAGGCCGATCTCTTACCCGTTGAGTATTACCACGTCGTGTTCACCTTACCAGCGCCGATCGCCGACATCGCCTATCAAAATAAAGCGGTGGTCTACGACCTATTGTTTAAAGCGACCTCTGAGACCTTAACGACCATCGCCGCCGATCCCAAGCGTCTCGGCGTTAAGCTTGGCTTCACCGCCGTGCTGCATACTTGGGGCTCGGCGCTGACGCATCATCCGCATCTGCATTGCATCGTGCCGGGCGGCGGTCTCTCGCAGAACGAACGATGGATAGCCTGTAGAAAGGGATTCTTCTTACCGGTGCGCGTGTTATCGCGATTGTTCCGACGACGGTTCCTTGAACAACTCGTCGATGCACACGATCGACTTAACTTTTATGGGCGACTCCAACACCTGAGCGATCCGCTAGCCTTCGCTGCCTATTTAGCACCGTCGCGACGTGTGCAATGGGTCGTCTATGCTAAGCGACCCTTCCAAGGTCCCGAAGCTGTGTTGGCTTATCTCTCTCGATATACCCACCGCGTCGTTATCGCTAACCGCCGGCTCGTGCGTTGCGATGAGCATGGTGTCACCTTCAAGTGGACCGACTACCGCGCCAAGCCCAACGAACGCAATAAAACGATGCGGCTCGACACCAGCGAATTTATCCGTCGCTTCCTCATCCACATCTTACCGTTAGGCTTTCATCGGATCCGTCACTTCGGGCTCTTGTCCAACCACTGTCGCAGAGAAAACCTTCGACTCATCCGCAAGCAACTCAGCAACGATGAGCCGAATGAAACGACTACCGAAAAGCCCGAAGCGAACGACACGCCCACCTTCGTGTGCCCCACCTGCCACGCGCCAATGACGATCGTCGAACTGCTTCGGCGCTTTGAACGACCCCGTGCGCCGCCGTGACCTTGCACGTTAGTTCTCAAATGAGTCACACCCGACATCGTCAAAACGGCGATGATGGCACCCTATGGTTTGACCTGAACGGGACCGCAGTTGCCGCGTCTTCGGAGACCTTATTGTCGATGCATAAACGTGAAACAACACGAAGCGCAACAGCGGGCGACGGAGATCGTGCTACACATTTACTCGATCAAGATACCGTCGTCTATCGATACTCAACTACTTCCCCCATAGCACATCAGCACAACCCCGCGGTTTCCTACCTCGGGGCTTTTTAGACACCTGCCCCATCACGCCGTGCTAAACAGATAGACTTCGACGTCGGCAGGTGTCCAACAACCCTTAACGATATCGGGCCCTAGCCGCCCTTGTGCCACGGGCCACTCTTTGATGAAAAAGCCCACCCGGTAATGTTGGAGTAAATTTTGCCAGAGATAGACGTACGGTCGGAGGAGGCGCGAACCACAAACGAGTCGTAACCCGCGAATTCCACAATCGAAGTAATTCAGTCCTATTGCGTCCAGCGACTCCGAATTATCTTTTTACGATATGATCAAATCTTGAATTATCCGTTGATCAAGTGAGGGGCAACGATGGCCACACCAGGATCCCACCTAAAAGCGGGTACAGAGATGCGCTCTCGGCTGCGTTTTCTGCCCGACTCGGGACAGATTTGGCTCGACGAGCAGCGCATGATCATGGTCCATGCGGGCGCCATGGGCGAGCTTAGACGCGAACTCATCGAGACGCTCGGGCACGATCGTGCCCGTGGTGCGTTAACCCGTATGGGCTTTGCGTCGGGTACGAGAGATGCAGCGTTCGTGCGTCGTTTATTCCCGAATGCCAGCGACAACGATATGTACGTCATGGGTCCTCAACTCCACAATCTCGAAGGCATCGTCAACGTGAAGCCGGTGAAATTCGAGATGAATGCGGCGCGCGGGATCTGTGAAGGTGAGTTCATTTGGGAAAACTCCTACGAGGCCGAGGTCCACCGGGCCCATTTCGGCGTTGATACGGCTCCTGCCTGTTGGATGCAGATCGGTTATGCGGCCGGATACACCTCTGAATTATTTGGCAGCTTCGTCCTCTATCGCGAAGTCGAGTGTGCGGCGACCGGTGACCGGCATTGCCGCATCATTGGACGGCCGCTCGAGCGTTGGGACGATGCAGAGCAAGATCTTAAGTATTTTCAACCGGAAAGTTTGGCCGACCGCCTTCTAGAGTTGCAGACCCAGGTTGAACAACTGCGGGCTTCTATCAACGAACAAGACGGCGCTGGTGAATTAATCGGCGAGAGCGAAAGTTTCAAAATCGCGTTCGAGATGATTAATAAAGTCGCGGCAAGCCAGGTCACGGTGATGCTGTTAGGCGAAACCGGCGTTGGTAAGGAAATGTTCGCGCGTCGAATTCACGAACTGAGTACCCGCTCCAATGGCGCATTCGTTGCGGTTAATTGTGCTGCTATCCCAGAGGACCTGATTGAATCGGAACTATTTGGGGTCGAAAAGGGCGCCTTTACGGGTGCGAGCCGGTCGCGTCCCGGGCGTTTCGAGCGCGCACATGGCGGCACGTTATTCTTGGACGAGGTCAGTGAATTATCGCCCGCTGCGCAGGCGAAACTCCTGCGTGTGCTAGAGGAGGGTGAGATCGAACGTATTGGTGACACCGCAGTACGGCGGGTTGATGTTAGGGTGATCGTAGCGACCAATATCGACCTCGAAGCAGCGGTTAGCGCGGGCAACTTTCGCGCCGACTTGTACTATCGCCTCAACCCATATCCAGTCGCCATTCCGCCGCTGCGAGATCGACTGCACGATATCCCGTTGTTGGTGCACCACTTCATTGAAAAGTATTCCGCGACACACGGTAAGCGAATCGCCAGCGTGTCGGACGAGGCCATGGGGATCCTGCTTGGTTACGCCTGGCCCGGCAACATTCGTGAGCTGAAGAACATCATTGAACGCGGCGTGATCCTGACGGCAAGCGACGCGGCTATCGATGCGGATAGCTTGCTTCCTGGGGAATCTCGTGGTCGAGCGAATAGCAGCAGTGAGGCCACTCGGGTCGATAATCTGTTGGAGTACGCGATCCAGCACGAGCTCACGTTCGACGATTTGGAGTCGCGATTGCTAAAGCTCGCCGTTGATCGCAAGGATGGGAATCTGAGCGCCGCGGCACGGCTGCTCGGGATGACCCGAGCGCAGCTTGCTTATCGATTGAAGCGCGAGGCGACCAACAAGGAAGTGGGTTGAATTCTCGCGCGCCCGCTTCAGGTTGGTTGGATACCGGGTCAAGCCCGGTATGACGGAGTTCATGGCTGGCCCAAGTAGAATTGACCACGGCTCCGCTCATCCGGCCGTGGATACGACAATTTTCTCGTCGTCATTCCGGCGGAGGCCGGAATCCATGCCGCGAGTAGCTTCATACGTAAGAGCGAAATTCCGCTGGATATCAGGTCATGACCGATATGACGTGGTCTATTGATTGTCCAAATGGAACGAGGTTTCCGATGGACCCCAAATTGAGCAGCACGGAGTACAAAGTACCGAATACGGGTTGATTAATTTGCTCATATGATGAAAAGGGATCAGGATGAGTAATCCATATCAGTACTATCATGCAGCGCAGCAGCTACTGCTAGAACGTAAAACTGTTAGAAATCAACAGCATCGTGTTTGATGGCACGGATTCTGCTCTATCACTGTTAAGTGGAGAACAGAACATCACGGTCCATGGATAACGTCACCCGATTAGAGCGTTCAAGCGGCAAGATCATTCGCTACGTCCGTGTGACGAACCTAAACCATCACGGGAACGTGGAATTTCAGTTCTCTATCGGCGATCCGAGCTTGTACCTCGAGATGGTATTGCCGCCGGCAGCCTTCGATGAATTCTGTGCCGACCACGAAGTTCGGATGCTGACCGACGATGACGCCGCCACAGTCGATGCAAACGAACGCCGTTGGCGTTTTGGTGATGACGAACAGGAATAGATAAATGACTATCGATCTCAAGACGACTTCAATCGATCCCGTACGCAAGACCTTTGACCATATCGCCGAGAAGCTTGGTCCCGATAAAGCGGCAACGCGTTACCAAGAGGCGGTGTGGGGTTTGCAGCCAATCGTCAATCAGCATTACCGCCCGACCTGGGATCCGACCAAGACGCTCTATGATCCATCACGTACAGCCGTTGTCATGGAGGACTTCGACGACCTCATCGATCCGCGGCAGTATTACTACGGCACCTGGACGATCCAACGCGGCAAGCAACAAGACTCGCAAGAAAAGAATTTTAAATTTGTTGAGTCGCGTGGATTGATGGATGGAATGGAGGCGGCATGGAAAGACAAGATCCGCCGCCTTATTGTCCCCTTACGTCACGTCGCTTGGGCGGCTAATACGAACAACAGCTATATCGCTGCCTATGGGTTTGGGGCGCCCATAACCTCTGCTGCGTCATTACAAACGATGGACCAACTCGGTATTGCGCAATACATAACCCGCATCGGTCTGATATTGGCAGACAACGATCCAACGGCATTGGACGACGCCAAGGCCTTATGGTTAGACGACGATATGTGGCAGCCGATGCGCGCCTTGGTCGAAGAAGCGATGGTGACAAAAGACTGGTTTGAACTGCACGTCTTACAGAATCTGCTTATCGATGGCGCCCTGCATCCGCTGATGTTCGATAAGTTCGATGCGGCGGTGACTCAGCACGGCGGTGCGGCCTATTCGATGATGAACGAATTCACGATCGAATGGTTTGCCGAGGCCTCGCGTTGGGCCGATGCGGTAATAAAACGTTGCGCCCAGGAGTCACCGGCCAACAAAACGCATATTGAGGGCTGGATCGCCAAGTGGATGCCTCGCATACAAGGTGCGTTAAAGCCACTCAGCGATGCTGCCTTCGACGGCGAGGGCAGCGTTGCACTCGACGAAGTTGTCGATCGGCTCATGACCCGTGCCGGCAAGGCCGGTCTCGACGTATAGGAAGCGACACCATGGCAGACAATGTTTTTATCGCGTTCCAGAACAATGCTGAAGCGCAGCCAATCATCGAGGCGATCCTCGAAGACAACCCCGCCGCGGTCGCCAATGAAAGTCCGGGCATGGTCAAGATCGATTGTCCTGGGCGGCTAGTAGTGAGACGTGAGACGGTCGAAGAAAAAATGGGACGTGATTTTGATCTGCAGGAAATGCATATCAATCTAATCTCGCTCGGGGGCAATATCGATGAGGACGACGACGAGTTTGTGATCGCTTGGAATACCTAGCGGTATCGTAGATCACGAAATTGAAAGATTGCTGCATTAAAACTATTTGCTAAATAAGGATTTCCAATGGCCAAAGCAAAACGCCTAGGTTTGAAAGAACGATATAGCTTGATGACGCGGGGCCTCGATTGGGAGACCACGTATCAACCAATGGACGAGGTATTTCCCTACGACAAATACGAAGGCATAAAAATCATCGATTGGGATAAGTGGGAAGATCCATTTCGCCTCACGATGGAGTCCTACTGGAAATACCAAAGCGAAAAGGAACGCAAGCTCTACGCCATCTTGGATGCGTTCCAACAAAATAACGGCCAGCTTAATATCAGCGATGCGCGTTACATGAATGCGGTCAAGCTGTGGCTACAGGGGATCACCCCGCTCGAGTATGCCGCCCACCGCGGCTTTGCGCATGCGGGACGCGCCTTTCGCGGGGCTGGAGCCCGGGTTGCCTGTCAAATGCAGTCGATAGACGAATTACGGCATGCGCAAACGCAGTTGCATGCATTTAGTCATTACAACAAATTCTTCAACGGCATGCATGGCTTCGCGCATCTTCGCGACCGCGCTTGGTATTTATCAATCCCCAAGAGTTTCTTTGAAGACGCGATGAGTGCCGGCCCGTTCGAATTCGTCACCTCGATATCCTTCGCATTTGAATACGTATTAACGAACTTGTTATTCATGCCGTTTGTCTCCGGTGCTGCCTACAACGGTGATATGGCGACGACCACGTTTGGTTTCTCCGCGCAATCCGATGAGTCACGACACATGACTTTAGGCCTCGAGGTCGTGAAATTCATGCTGGAGCAACACGAAGACAACGTGCCGATCGTTCAAGCCTGGTTGGACAAGTGGTTTTGGCGTGGCTATCGCCTGCTCGGCCTAGTCGGCACGATGATGGACTACATGCTGCCGAAGAAGGTCATGTCATGGAAAGAGGCGTGGGAGATCTATTGGGAAGAAAATGGCATCGCCCTGTTTCACGACTTGAGCCGTTACGGTATTCGATTGCCGAAGTACCACGAAGTTGCGACAAAAGAGAAAACACGAGTTACGCATGAACTTTGGGCAACGCTATACCAATACGGTAACGCGCTTGGTCTGCATACTTGGGTGCCCGAGGACGAAGAACTCGATTGGATGTCGGAAAAATATGGGGACCTGTTCGATACGATGTATCGACCTCGTTTGTTGTTTCTTCGTGAACAGGAACAGGCGGGAAATCGCTACTTCAACAATCGTCTGCCGATGGTGTGCCAAGTCTGTCAGATCCCGGTGTTCTACACCGAGCCTGACGATCCGCAAAAACAGTGTGTGCGCATCGTCGAGTGGGCGGACACCAAGCATCATTGTTGCTCGGATGGCTGTGCCGACATCTTCAATCGCGAACCGGAAAAATTTGTACAGTCTTTGATTCCGCCGCAGCAGATCTATCGCGGGGACGCCGGAGGTGCGCGCGACATATTCGAGTACGCCGAGTGGTTGCATCTTAAAAAAGACATCGATACCGGGGAATATAACGGCTCGCCTGATCATCAGAACTGGGAAGCGTGGCAGTCACAGCAACCAACCCCGCAGGCAAATTCCGACGAAGCGGCGTAGCAACGCTAGGGAGTTTAAAGATGACAGTAAAACATTTAGGTGAGCGCTACGAATTCGAATCTGAAAATCGAGAAGCGCGTTACGGTGGCGATATTAATTTCTACATCCAATGGGAGAAGCACTTGCTGTACTCATGTCCATCCGCTTACCGGGCGCCGGTTGAGATGATTTTGCGGGACTTTATGGAGCAGATGTTTAAACCGGATTACGCCACTCATCCCGATACCGCGAAGCTTGATATCGAAACGCTTGAATGGGAGCTCGATCAAAAACCATGGCAACCGGAGCTGGACAAGAGTTTCAAAGACAATGGCATCGGACACATGACCTATCTACAAATCCGATCGCCAGGTTTGGATGGGATGTTCGGGACCGGTATCTAGGCGCAACATTGCATGAGCTACCAGGTCACCATTGAACCGCTCGGCGACACGATAGAGGTGGAGGAGGGGCAGACGATCCTCGATGCGGCGTTGCGTGCTGGGATCTGGCTACCCTACGCCTGTAACCATGGCCTATGTGGCACCTGCAAGGTCGAGGTGCTTGAGGGAGAGGTCGAGCACAATCATGCTTCTTCATTTGCGCTGATGGATATCGAGCGTGACGAGAACAAGACGCTTGCGTGTTGCGCGACCTTAGAATCCGATCTGGTTATCGAGGCCGAGATCGACGAGGAACCCGATGCTGCGGGTTACGCCGTCGAGGATTCGGTGGGCGTCGTTGCGCGTATCGAAGCACTCACGCCAACCATCAAGGGGATCTGGCTTGACGTCGAAGGTGACGGCGTGGCGTTTCAAGCAGGGCAATACATCAACTTGTCGATCGACGGTGTGGAGCATCCGCGGGCATTCTCCATCGCGAGTGCGCCGTCACAAGCCAATTCGATCGAACTCAATATTCGTCTGGTTGACGGCGGCGAGGCGACGGGATTTCTTCATAGTCAGTTGGCTATCGGTGACCGGCTAAGCTTCACGGCACCGCTTGGACGATTCTTTGTGCGCAAATCGGCGCCGGAGCCGGTCATGTTTCTCGCCGGCGGGTCTGGATTATCGAGTCCGAAATCGATGATATTGGATTTGCTCGAGGCCGGTGACTCACGCGAAATCACGTTACTCTATGGTGCACGTAATCGTGCGGAACTCTATTACTATGATCTATTCTCGGGCCTGGCGGCGGACCACGCGAATTTTACCTACCGTGCCGCACTATCGGATGCCGCCGAAGATGACTCCTGGGATGGGCCGCGTGGCTTCGTGCATGAGCTTGCGGCGGCGTATTTCGGCGGTAACTTCGCCGGCCATAAGGCCTATCTCTGTGGACCGCCGCCGATGATAGACGCCTGCATTACAACCTTGATGCAAGGACGTTTATTCGAAGAACATATCTTCATGGAGTCGTTTCTGACCGCTGCCGATGGCGCCGAGCCCGCACGCCGGAGCGCTTTGTTCAAGAAATTTTGAGTGACGAAATTGAGCAAGCGAGGCGCTTCGAAATCACTATTTCCGATAGTGGGGATAGCTTTTTGTGCAAAGAAGGGCAGAATGTTCTGCTCGCGATGGAGCGACTGGGTCGCAAAGGGATCCCAGTGGGCTGCCGCGGCGGCGGTTGTGGTATCTGCCGCGTGCAGGTGCTCGACGACGGCAAGTATCGAACCACGAAAATGAGCCGCGCCCAGGTCAGCGAAGAAGATGAAAGAAATGGGATCGCCCTCGCGTGCAAGCTGATCCCGGAAGGCGACCTGCAGATCCGACCGCTGGGGTTTCTGCGTAACAAGTTGAATTAGCGACGCAGCAGCCGTGCCTAGCGGCATAAGCAAAACAATACCGAACGGAGGACTACAAGATGTCATACACCGGAGTTATGCGGCCAGGCCACACCTGTTTGCGCGTATTAGAAATGGAACCGTCTCTGACGCACTACGTCGAGCGGCTTGGCATGATCAAAACCGGCGAGGACGACCAAGGTAGGGTGTATCTCAAGGCGTGGGACGAACACGATTGCTTTTCTATTGTGCTACGCGAAGCAGATGAACCGGGTATGGATTTCATGGGATTTAAAGTGCATTCCACCGCAGACCTCGACCGCTTCGAGGTCGCTATAAGAGAATATGGCATCGATGTCGAGCGGATGCCGGCGGGTGAACTCAAGGGCTGCGGCCATCGGATACGCTTTGTGATCCCAAGCGGTCATCCAATCGAGCTTTACGCGGAGAAAGATCATGCCGGCAATGGCTTGGGCTATCTAAATCCTGATCCGTGGCCTGAAGGGCTTAAAGGCATGCAGGTTAATCGTTTTGATCACTGCCTGCTTTATGGTCCTAACATTCCAGACGTGGTCGATTTTTTCGTGAATGTATTGGGCTTCGCCTTGACCGAGCGGGTACTCGATCCCGACTCGAATATGACCGGTGCGTTTTTATCGTGCTCAAACAAAGCACACGATATCGCCTTCATCCAATATCCGGAGCCCAGCAAGTTTCACCACGCGTCGTTCTTACTCAACACGTGGGAGGAGATCTTGCACGCGGCCGACATCATGGGGATGCACAACATCTCGATTGACATCGGTCCTACCCGTCACGGTATAACGCGGGGGCGTACGATCTATTTCTTTGATCCATCCGGTAATCGCAATGAAGTATTTTGTGGCGATTACACATGGTATCCAGACCGGGAGCCGATCACGTGGACCGCGGAGGAGCTTGGAAAGGCGATCTTCTATCACGATCGGAAATTGAACGAGAATTTTTTGACGGTTGTGACTTAGGCACTTATAGTGCCGGTCCCCCGGGCAGCTTATGCGTGTACGAACGAAAATAACTGAAGCTGTGCCTGTGGCCTCCCCCATGTGTATAAGTTCTCGATAATCCAATTATGCGTTTCGGTATATTCCAATCCGCTCAATGGCCTGAAGGCACCGATCAACAAGTCCGTTTGCACGATGCCGTTGCACAAAGCGTGCTCGCTGACGAACTCGGCTACGAATCGGTATTCATGACCGAGCATCATTTCAGCCGACACGGGATCGTGCCGGATAACCTGTCGATGCTCGCCTATATTGCAGCACAAACAAAACAGGTCCGATTGGGCACCGCGGTCAGTGTATTGCCGCTGCATGATCCCGTGCGATTAGCGGAGTCCGTAGCACTCGTCGATCAGCTTTCTGGTGGACGATTTGAATTTGGCATTGGGCGCGGTTATCAATGGGGCGAGTTCGACGGCTTCGGTAAATCCTTAGACGATCGCGTCGAGCGTTTCGACGAAGCGATCGACGTCATTCTGCGAACCTGGAAGAGCGACGATCCCTTGACCCATGCCGGGAAATATTGGCAATACCGCAACGCCCGGCCCCAGCCGCAGCCGTCACAAAAGCCGCATCCGCCGATCTGGATGGCGACCGTGAGCGACGACGGTTTTGACCTGTGTGTTGAGCACGGCTGGGGTGTGATGTTGCCACAGGCGGTTCCGATCGAAACAGTCGCACATTGGGTGACTGGGTATCGGGCTGCGTTTGAGCGGCGCGGCAAGCCCTTTGATCCAGAAAAACTGATCCTGGCCCGCGGTATGCACCTTGGGGTTGATGACGCGAGTGCGTGGGACGAGGCGGGACCCGCTTACGAAGAATTTCTTGCCCTAGCGCGTAAGGTAGCGGAATCGCCCACCGGCAATGCGTCACCGATGCCGTTCGATAGCAGTGCCATTCGGGCGAGCGCGATGATCTGCGGATCCGAAACCTGCATCGAGAAATTGCAGGAGGTACGTGACCTCGGGATTGAGTATGTGATTTTCTTTAGCAACATGGGTGGACTTGCCCATTCGCTCATCATGGAGTCGTTAAACCGATTCGCGACATCAGTGATGCCACAGCTTCGCTAGACCGTCGCCCAAGTAGCC
Source organism: Gammaproteobacteria bacterium (assembly GCA_021773835.1). Taxonomy (GTDB): domain Bacteria; phylum Pseudomonadota; class Gammaproteobacteria; genus UBA11873. The sequence goes on along the minus strand of JAJFJQ010000060.1, from coordinate 28,613 downwards.
GGCGCTAAGGATGGTTGTGCGGCGCGCTAACGCCGATCGGGATGCGGATGTCCTCGATCATCTGCCGCACGGAAGTCGGCGGCGGCGGGGTCAAGTATGCGACGGCCCAGGCGGCGGCTATATTTAGCGCGGCACCCACGACCCCAATCCCCTCTGGCGATATACCGAACCACCAGTGTTCTGGGCTATTGAACTCGGGCGCAATCATTTTGAAGTACACGATATAGGAAAATGTAAACGCGAGTCCCACGATCATGCCGGCGACGGCACCGGCGACATTCATGCGGGTTGAAAAAATCCCAAGCAAGATTGGTGGAAATAATGAAGCCGCTGCCAAACCAAAAGCGAAAGCGACAACTTGCGCAACGAATCCGGGTGGATGGATCCCTAAATAACCGGCGATGCCAATCGCAGTTGCTGCAGCAATGCGTGCATAGCGTAATTCTTGGCGATCGCTGATCCCACGCGCAAAGGTTTTCTTAAGCAAGTCGTGCGACACGGCTGCGGATATCACTAATAGAAGACCTGCGGCCGTCGACAGTGCAGCCGCAAGGCTGCCCGCCGCAACCAATGCAATGACCCATGGCGCGAGATCCGCTATTTCGGGATTAGCCAGTACCATGATGTCACGGTCGACATACACTTCATTTGTCGTTGGCACTGATGGATTGACGACAACGCGCTCTCCGGAAGCGCCGCGCGCATTGTCGTCAAAACTTGGTTTACCCTTGAACGGTGCACCCGGACCGTACTGAATGCGGCCATCCCCATTTTTATCTTGCCAACCAATGAGCCCGACGTCTTCCCAATTAGTGAACCAGGCTGCGACTTGCGTGTAAGGCGCGTCATTGATGGTGTCGATAAAGTTGAGTCGTGCGAACGCGCCCACAGCCGGTGCTGTTGTGTACAGTAGCGCAATAAAAAACAAAGCGTAGCCGGCCGATTTTCGCGCATCAGACACCTTCGGCACGGTAAAGAATCGCACGATCACATGCGGCAACCCTGCGGTACCGAGCATCAGCGCCATGGTGATGGCGAACACATCGATCGTCGACTTACTGCCTTCGGTATACGCGGTGAAACCAAGTTCGATCAAGGTGGTGTCGAGTTTCTGCAAGACCGATAAACCAGATCCATCATTAACCACAGAACCCAATCCAATTTGCGGAACAGGGACGCCGGTGATGAGTAAGGAAATAAATATGGCCGGGACCAAGTAGGCAAATATTAGGACGCAATACTGCGCAACTTGCGTATAGGTGATGCCCTTCATCCCACCGAGGACTGCGTACATAAAAACCACGGCCATGCCGACTGCCACGCCCCAACTGATGGGGATGTCGAGAAATTGAGAGAAAACGATGCCGACGCCGCGCATTTGCCCGGCAACATAGGTAAACGAAATCACAATAAGGCTAATAACGGCGACAACTCTCGCTGTATTGGAGTAGTACCGCGTGCCGATAAAGTCTGGCACCGTGAACTCTCCAAACTTGCGTAGATAGGGCGCAAGCAGCATTGCCAGCAACACATAGCCGCCGGTCCAACCCATAAGATAGACGGCGCCGTCGTAACCCATGAACGAGATGATCCCAGCCATGGAGATGAATGATGCCGCACTCATCCAATCCGCAGCCGTTGCCATGCCATTGGCGATCGGATGCACGCCGCCGCCGGCAACATAAAAATCGTTCGTTGACGCTGCGCGAGACCAAATCGCGATACCGATGTACAGCGCGAAACTCATGCCGACGAAAAGGTAAGTTAATGTTTGTGCGTCCATTAGCTAGGATCCGTATCGTCGTCACTGACGCCGAAGCGGCGGTCGAGATTGTGCATCAAGCGAACGTAGACGAAGATCAGTACGACGAAGACAAAGATGGCGCCTTGTTGAGCCCACCAAAACCCAAGTTTGAACCCAAAAAAGTTGATTCGATTCAGCGGTTCGACGAGCAGGATCCCGAAGCCGAAAGATACGGTGAACCACACAGCCAACAAGCCTGCGATGATCCGGAGGTTTGCGCGCCAATAGCTCGATGCAACGCGCGCGGATGTCTCGTTATCCGCGGGACCGGACGGTGTTTTAGCTTGTTCGCTCATTTGTTCTGTTTATGCGGGGTAAGCGTCGACCGTCGGACCGCTTTGCACTTTGATTTGAGATTATTCCTACGGTCGAGGTAACGGGTGGTGTAGCTGGGCGATTACATCATCAAGCGAATGTTCGGTGTCGCCGGCGATTTCAAGTTCAGTGAATGTCCGCAGCGATTCCTCGTGGACAACCATCGATTCCGCAACTGTTCGATATTGCGGTGGCGCTTGCTCGACGATCGCACGGTAGTGTTCGATATAAGGTTGCAGCGCGTCGCGTAACTTCACCATTACTTCGTTCCACGCGAGACCGTCGAGGCTATCTGCCCATTTAATCCCGGACTCCCGGGAGGTATCGGCCTCGCCCAAGTCCAGACCCAATTCCATCAAGGTGGGGCGTAGGCGTGCCACGGTTTCAGATTCTAGTTGCAACATAGTTGCCACCTTGTAGCGTTGCATGGGATCATCGAACGACTTTAGCATTCGATCGAAAAGCGCTTCGCCAAGTACCTCGCCTTGATACATCGCGGTAATACCTTCATTGAATGCATCAGATGCCATGTCGAACTCCTTTATGAACCCGGGCCGGAACAAATATACCAGAACTGACCTGCGCGAATTTTTATTCACGGTAAATTCGAGCGACACCTATGTTACCCGAACGCGAAGCGGCCGGTGTCGAGTATCATTTGCGGATGCTTGAGTCTGTAGCCTGATGGCGGGCGCTGAAATCCTGGTCGATGCGGTCGTCTACCTCGGGGCGGCAGTCATTGCCGTGCCGATCTCCAAACGGTTGGGCCTAGGCTCCGTTATTGGGTACCTGATAGCCGGGATTGTGATTGGTCCGTGGGGTCTGCATCTCATCGATGACGCGGAAACGATCCTGCATTTCTCCGAATTCGGTGTCGTTTTACTACTGTTTCTGATCGGGCTCGAACTCAACCCGAGCCGGTTGTGGGCGTTGCGCCACGCAATATTCGGTCTGGGTGCATTGCAAGTCCTGCTGACGGCGAGCTTAATTGCCGCGTTTGGGTGGTTTTTCATCGACGATATGAAGGCATTGTTCATCGTCGCTGTAGCACTGGCGCTGTCGTCTACGGCAATGGCGATGCAACTCGTCGGAGAGAAAAATTTATCCCAAACGAGCGCTGGGCAATCGGCTTTCGCCGTATTGCTGTTTCAGGACCTCGCGGTGATCCCGTTGCTGGCCTTGATGCCGTTGATGGTGCACAAGGCAGGCGAATCAACGCCGGGTGGCGCTATCAACCTCATCCACATCATCGCGGTAGTTGGCTTGATACTGATTGGCGGCCGCTATGTCGTGCGTCACGTGTTTCGCATTATCGCAAAAACCGAATTGCGGGAGATTTTTACGGCGTTCGCGCTGTTGCTGGTGATTGGGATCGCGTTATTGATGGCATATGTAGGGCTGTCGATGGCACTCGGGACGTTTCTTGCCGGTGTCGTATTGGCTGATTCGGAGTATCGCCAGCAGCTTGAAATCGAGATCGAACCGTTTAAAGGCCTGTTGATGGGGCTCTTTTTTATTGCCGTCGGCATGTCGACCAATATCGGTCTCCTTGGCGAGGAGTTTCCACTGATTATTGGTTTGGTCGGCGGTATTTTGTTGATCAAGTTTGCCGTGCTCCTACTGGTCGGAAAGTGGTTTCACCTGTCGGGCAACCAGTCGCTATTGTTAGCGGCACTGGTCGCCCAGGTTGGTGAGTTTGCATTCGTTATTTTTGGTTTGGCCGATCGCTTGCACTTGATCGATCCGAGCATCAGCGGCCCGCTGATCGTCGTGGTGAGCTTATCGATGATAATCACACCGTTACTAATTGTGGCGGTCGAGAAGCTTATTGATCGACGCATGACCGTAGAAGAATCCGTCGAAGAGATGCCACACGAATCAAATCCAGTCATTCTGATTGGCGTTGGCCGCATGGGCCAGGTCATCTCACGGATGCTTATCGCAAACGATATCTATGCCACCGTCATCGACAACGACCCGGATCAGGTTGAGCTCTCGCGACGTTACGCGCATAAGGCCTACTACGGAGACGCGCGTCGCGCTGATCTGCTTGAGGCCGCCGGGATCGGAGACGCACGATTACTTATCGTTGCCTGTGATGATCAGCACGCGACAACGGAGATCGTGGATGTAGTTAAGGCAAAATACCCCAGCTTGCCAATCGTGGCCAGGGCACGGAACCGGACACATGCCTATGAATTGTTTGAACGTGGCGTTAAGGACGTAGAGCGAGAAACCTTTTTTTCGTCGCTAGCGATGACAGAACGCGTATTGAAACTGCTCGGCTATTCAAATGATGATGCCTATGCCGCCGTTGCATTCTTTCGCAAGCACGATGAGGACATGCTTGAGCGCCTTTTCGAACTGCGCGATGAGCCGGATCGAATGCGTCAAAGCGTCATCCAATCGCGTAAGGATTTCGATCAGCTTATGCGTGAGGAAATGAGTCGGCGCGACTCAAATGCGTCGCCCGACGATGCGGGTGTGGACCAGAAAATCTAAACCCGGTTTACGCGCCCTCGCCTTGTACTGTAGCGCTAGGGAGCTCACGGTGTTCGCGCAATGCGGTAAGGCTTAAGATCAACAATGCACCGCCGATCAGCGTGATCCCGATCAGTTCGACGGTGCTGGGGCGTTCGCCGAGGTGAAATGACGAGGACAGCATTGCCACAATCGGTGCCGAGAGCGTACCCATGCTGGCCGTGCCGGCCGGCAGGTTGTTGAGTACATACAGCCACAGGATCCAGCCGAATGCCGTTGTAACGACCGACACCAGTAGCAACACGGTGATAAACCGAGTGGACCACACCACCGGCGCCTCGGGTAGCAGCATGGCCACGACGATCAACGGTAGCGAACCCAAAAACATTTGCCATGCCGTCATCGAAATAAGATCCATTGGTGCGCGCAGCTGTAATCGTTTGACCATGATTGCGCCGAGCGCCCAGGTGAATCCAACGGCAACGCCAAGCAGGCTGCTGATCAGTTTCCCCGACATATTCCAGGGTTCAACGATCACCACGAGACCAAAGGCGGCCAAGACGATTGCTAACCATTGAAGGCCGCGCACCCGCTCGCCCAGCATTGGCCACGCCATGAGGAGGGTAAAAAAGGGCATGGTGTAGGCCAGGAAAGCAGCGCGTCCGGCCGTTCCCTCATAGACCGCCCAGGTGGACAAGGTCATGAGGCAGGTGGTCTGCACCAGTCCGAGTTTGAGCAATTCAGGCAGCCGTCGGGGCAAAAATGGTCGCCCGGTGAGCGGCAATGCCAGCAACAAGCAAGCTGCACCGATCCCCATGCGCAAGGCCGCAAACGTGAATGGGCTCGCATCGAGCAAACCTATTTTGATGCCGGTCCAGGAATAGCCCCATAGGAACGACATGCCGATCAGGGCCGATTCTGTTGAAAAACTCACTGAAAAAAAGATTGTTACCCCTGCGGTAATTTAGTGCAGGAACGAGGTCACCTCGGCTATCCACGTTTTGCGTGGATTCGGTCTTGGTTTAATGGTCGTTAATGGTATCTAGCATAAAGCGGGCGCAATTATCCCATGGTCGGGTGGCTTATATTTTTGTCGCGCGAGTTTCTTCAGATTCTGGGCCGTGGCGGCGAGTAAAAATTCATCGCTTGCGCCAGTAATACCCCGAAGTCGCAATCGATCGAAGTTCATGATCCGTTTGAGGTGCGCGAACAGCACTTCAACTTTCTTTCTGTCCTTTCGCGATTGTCGGTATTCGTCAGTTTCGTTGATGTCTCTGGCGACATTGCGAGACGACTCGTGAACACTGCGCGCGATTTTTCTAAACGTTGTATTAGGGCAGCATCGAGTTTTAAGTTCGCAGACTCTGCACTCAGGCTGACTTGAGCGATAAATAATTGTGTCCGCTTTCGTGACGTGAGAGCGAGGGTTTTTGAAGTTCCGCCTTCCGGATTGCAAGCGATTACCGCCCGGGCAATGGTAACACTCCGCTTCATTATCCCAGGTGAAATCTGCTCGACTAAAAATACCTGGCGTCGTTACCGCTTTTTCCCACACCGGAATGTGCGGCTCGATTTGTTTTTGTTCAACCACCCATTCGAGCATCGCTGCAGAGCCGTAGGAAGTGTCCGCGATGAGTCGTTTGGGTTTGATATCCAGCTTCGTCTCTACTCGATCAATCATCGTCCGGGTGCTGGTGACTTCGGCGGTTCGATGAGCCGGTGTCGCTTCCACATCGACGATAATGTTGTGTTCGATATCGATCAGGTAATTGGTGCTGTAATAAAATTGACCCGGTCCCTTGTCGCCGGCCCACTGCGCCATTGGGTCTGTGACGGATACTTTCTTCTGGGTTCGTCTTGCTAATGGATTGCTATCTAAGGCGTCCAGATATTCCCTGACGGCCCGTGACTGTGTCGGCGCTGGTGTCCAATCTACCGGGCCATCGACCATACGTTGCCGGGATGCATCGGCTTTGATGTAGCTCGCATCTGTGGCAAAACCCTCGCCCTTGATCAAACCTTCGTCATAGCAACAACCCACTACCGTGTCGAAGACCGTCCTCAGAAGATCAGCGTCCCTAAAACGACCATGCCGGTTTTTTGAGAACGTTGAATGATCGGGTACGGCATCTTCAAGGCCTAACCGACAAAACCACCGGTAAGCCAGGTTTAAACTGACTTCCTCACACAACCGCCGCTCCGAACGGATGCCGTAGCAATAGCCGATCAATAACATCCGCACCATTAGCTCTGGATCGACCGAAGGGCGACCGGTATGGCTGTAATACGACGCGAGCTGTTGGCGAAGATCGCTCAGATCGAGCACTCCATCTACCTGACGAAGCAGGTGGTCATGCGGAATGCGTTCGTCGAGATTGAAATCGTAGAAAAACCGATCCTGCCCCCCGGTCCGCTCTCCCATCATCGACATTCCCCTAACGACTACTTCGATGATCAGATCACCGAGCGCCGTCAGAGTTCCGAGAGTTTTTCAACAGAATCGGCCAACAGCGGACGCCCGCGAATTTTCAATCTAGTGCTCCAGATGACGGTCGATGTTTGCGGATTTAGGCCGCGATGACGTTGGCTCGGTACGCAACCGTCGGCTATTGTCACCGACCGTCGCGCGCGACACCAGGCTTGCTCACGGGAACCGTGGCTAGCGCTGGCGGAACCGAAAATGCATTACCATTACGCGGTTAAAATAAACATCAATTGAATAGAGAGGTTTGGGTGTGATCGACAAATCGCATATTGGGCATGAGTTTCCGTCGCACAGTGCCGTCGTTGAAGTAGGACGGCTACGTTTTTTCGCTAAGGCGACCGGTAACGATGACCCCATCTATACCGACGCAAGTGCGGCCCGCGCCGCTGGTTATCCAGCATTGCCGGCACCGCCGAGCTTTTTGTTTTGTTTGAATAATGAAAAACCCGATCCGCTCCACTGGATCGATGAGCTCGGTCTGGACCTGGGTCGGATGTTGCACGGCGAACAACTGTTCGTGTACTTCGCCGACGTTTGCGCTGGTGATGAGCTCACTTTCACAACAAGCGTCGCCAATATCTATGACAAAAAGAACGGCGCGCTGGAATTCGTCGTGCGCAAGACACGTGTGACGAACCAGGATGGCGTACATGTCGCCGACCTACAAAACACGACCGTCCAACGTAACGGCTGAGGGCATAGGCAGATGAGTATTACTTTTGAATCCATAAATGTCGGGAGCGAGCTACCAGCGCTAGATGTGCCACCAATAACGCGTACAACTTTGGCGCTCTTTGCCGGCGCGTCGGGCGATCATAATCCGATCCACATCGATTTGGATTTCGCCCGCGAAGCGGGTCAGGAAGACGTGTTTGCCCACGGCATGTTGACGATGGCTTACTTGGGTCGTTTGTTGACGGGCTGGGTACCACAGCGCCAGCTGCGATCGTTCAATCTCCGCTTTCTCGGCATCACGCATTTGCAAGATGCACTGAGTTGTACCGGCACTGTGATCGAGAAATTGGAGGAGGGCGGCGAGAAGTTGGTTCGGGTCGAGGTAGCCAGCTGCGATCAGCAGGACAATCGAAAAGCTGTTGGTGAAGCGTTGATCGTTTTCCCTTGAGCGGCCTGACAAGCTTATGAATGACGCCGTACGTGAAGATTGGCTCGCTCAGGTTGCAGAAGTGACGATCGAGCCAGATCGCATCATCGTCGACCCGCACCATCATTTTTTCGAGGCCAGCGAGTTTTTCCAACCCTACGATCTTGCAGCCCTATGGTCGGACACCGCCTCTCATCGAATCGAACAAACTGTTTATCTGCAATGCGGGGAGCACCACCGAAAAGATGGGCCCGAGGCACTGAAACCGGTTGGCGAAACCGACTGGGTCGACAGCATTGCGACCGAAGCCCGCCAGGACCCCGACAAGACGCAAATTGGCGCGATGGTCGGTACGGCCGATCTGCGTCGCGGCCCCGCGGTGCGTGACGTCTTGGAAGCCCATCGTGCTGCGAGTTCGTTGTTTCGCGGGATCCGCCAATCCGCGGCCTGGGATCCTTCAGACGCGGTGCCTCAGTTTGGCAGCTTTACCGATGGTTTCCTGTACCGAAATCCAGATTTTCGCGCAGGCTTCGCCATACTGGGAGAAATGGGGCTTAGCTTCGATGCCTGGCATTATTTTCATCAGACACCATATTTGACCGAGCTGGCGCAAGCGTTTCCAGAAACGACCATTGTATTGGACCACTTTGGCACACCGCTTGGTGTCGGTCCGTATGCTGATCGGGTCGAGGAGGTCTACTCCAAATGGTCAGCTGACTTGGCTGGGCTCGCCCGTTGTCCGAACGTCTCGATCAAGCTCGGGGGATTGGCAATGCCATGGAATGGGTTCGGTTTTGAGCAACAAGCGTTACCACCGACCTCGGATCAGCTTGTGGCCGCACAGCGGCGGCATTATCAACACGCAATCGAAGTATTCGGTCCGCAGCGCTGCATGTTCGAAAGCAATTTTCCGGTCGATAAAATATCGGTGTCCTATGCCGTGCTGTGGAATGCGTTCAAGAAGATCGCGGCACCTTATTCCGAGGCCGAGAAGGACAACCTGTTTCGTGGTACGGCCGCCCGGGTTTATCGCCTCAACTTTGATTAGCGCTATTTAGCGAGCCGCAATACTCCGGTAACGCCGCTAGCTTGACGCCATCGGTGGGATAAATACACCGACTTCCCGTTCGAAGGCATAGGCTGCACGGAGCAACAGCGCATCGGCATAATGCGCGCCGACGATCTGCAAACCGATCGGTAGACCCGCCTTGGTCAATCCACAGGGGATCGAGGCAGCTGGGTTACGACTGAGGTTGAAGGTGAACGTGAACGGCGTCCATGCCAGGCTGACGTCGTCTCCGCCATTCGGCGTATCAAGTCCGACCTTAAATGCCGGCATCGGCATCGTTGGGGTCAACAGCAAATCGTATTGACAGAACAGCTCATTGACCATGACGCCCATCTCCGCACGCCGTTGGTTGGCCACGACGTAATCCTTTTGACTCTGCTTGGCACCCAACGCCGCTGCGCGGAGCAAGCCTGGGTCCATGAGCCCGCGTTGTTCTGGGCTGAAGTGTTCCAATAACACCGATGCGTTGCCCTGCCACAAGGTGTCAAGCGGTTCGGTCAGATCGGGCAACTGGGGGTTAATTTCGGTGACCTTTGCGCCAAGGCGGCGGAAGGTTTTGACCGCCTTGGCGACCGCTTTCGCTACTTCGGGGTCGATGTTTTTGACGAAGCCGAGATCCGGTGAATAGGCGATTTTGAGCCCCTTTATTTTTCCCTTTAGTGCCTTGACGTAATCCACGCCATCATCGGGCAGGCTCCACCATTCCCGTGGATCAGGCCGGGTGATCACGTTCATCATCAATGCGACATCGGCGACATTACGCGCCATCGGGCCAACATTCGCCAAGGTGCCTTGTGCGCTAGGGGGATAGGCCGGCACGCGTCCGAACGTCGTCTTGATGGTGGCGAGCCCGGTAAACGAAGCCGGGATCCGTACCGATCCCGCCGCATCGGTGCCGACCGACAAGGTAGACATACCACTGGCCAGCGCAGTGGCAGAACCGCCCGAGGACCCACCGGGTGTGTGATCGGTATTCCAAGGGTTTCGAGTGGTCCCATAAAGCGGAGAATCCGTGACGCCTTTGAAACCGTATTCGGGCGTGGTTGTCTTGCCGAAAATCACGGCGCCGGCATCGCGCAACGAAGCTGCGCATGGTGCATCCTGTGTCCACGGGCCTTTCGGATCGTTTGCCCGAGTGCCATAGACCGTCGGCATGCCGATAGTGATGAGGGTGTCCTTGATGGTGGTCGGGACGCCGTCGACGGGACCGCGTGGTTTGCCTTTTTTCCATCGCTTCTCGGACGCTTTAGCCGCCTTCAGCGCACCGTCGTGATCAAGGAATTGAAACGCATTGAGCGTAGGGTTAAGGCGGTCTATCCGCGCCAACACCGCATGCAAGGCTTCAATTGGTGAGGCTTTGCGCCGGCGAAATAGTTTGACCAGCTTAGTGGCCGACAACAGGGCGAGATCATCACTCATGTGCCTACTTCCTCCGCTAATTTGAGTCTGATTATTGCTCGAAAGAACCCGGTTGGAGTGAAGCTTAATGATTTGGGCCAAGATTTGACACAGGTTGCGAACGATCACTTGTTGAATGGAGCAGATCGAATTACACGGTTTGGGGTAGCGCCGACACTTTCTAGCAGCGACACCTTCGACATGGCCACCGCCGCGACTACGATTGGTATGTTTGGTAAGGTGATATGTCCGATTAGCGCGCGTTTTCAAGGGCGATTCAATGCAATGGTCAATGATCGAAACGGTGGCGAGCACGTGCTGCAACGGAGTGTGCAAGTGATCGCTGTGCCAGCGACACCTCTGCTGTGTGCTTCGTGCATGGTGATGTTTGGATCGATGTGGCGCAGGCAGACCTTATGAGCGTTCCTAAGCTTAAGTTCGGGTTGTGGTATTCCCTACGTAACCCACTGGCTTGGCATCGTCCGGACCGAGAAATCTACGCGGAAACCCTCGACCAGATAGCCTGGGCGGAAACGATTGGCTACGACGATGTGTGGCTAACCGAGCATCATTTTTGTGAAGACGGTCATGCACCGTCGATATTGCCGCTGGCGGCCGCGGTTGCTGTGCGGACGAAGACCATTCGCATTGGGACTGCGGTCCTCCTTCTACCGTTGCATGATGCGGTCCGGGTTGCCGAAGACGGCGCCACGATTGATATTCTTTCCAATGGACGATTTGAGCTTGGCGTAGGGATTGGCTATCGACCGCAGGAGTTTGAAGGTCTTGGGCTGAGTCGACGAGATCGCGCCGGACGCATTAACGAGGGCTTAGAAATAATCCGTCGATTGTGGGCGGGTGAAACGCTCGACTTCAATGGTAAGCATTACACGGTCAAGGGTGCGAAACTTGCACCAATGCCGGTACAGCAGCCGCGCCCACCGTTATGGGTCGGTGGCTTCGCGGCAGCCGCCGCGAAGCGGGCCGCGCGGCTCGGCGATGGTTTTATTGGCACCGGCGACATGTCCGCGTTGGTGCCGGTGTATCGCGAAGAGCTGAAACGGCTTGGCAAGGAACACGCGGGGCGTCTTGCTGGCGGTCATTTTTGGCTTATCGTGTCGAATAATCCGCGCGAGACATTCGCCGAAGTCGCGCCGTACATTATCTATCAGATGCAGATGTACAACGTGTGGTTGAAAGAAGCCGGCCAAACGCCGTACCCGGAAACAAACAATGAACAGCAGTTGCGCGAATCCGGCATGCTGCAAGTGTTGACGCCGCAAGCCGCCGTCGATGCAATTGGTGCCTATGTCGAAGCCACCGGCATTGAGCGTTACTATACGTGGACCGTTCCACCGGGAATGCCCGCAGCGCAGATGGACAAGTATCTCGAACTATTTGCCAGCGCTGTGATGCCGCATTTTCGCTAACAGCGAATTCGCCGCGCGTCAGCTTTGGTGGGATCTCCGCGCGCAGTATTGAGCACGGTGAGCGGCGCCATTCCTACAACTTAAGCAGTAGATATTCGCATATTTTGCGTCAATCCAATCTTCGGGAGTGAACCATGAGTGCAGCAGCGGACATATTTGCCCATCATCTGGAAGTGTTTGGCAACGGCGATATGGAGGGGATCCTCAGCGACTATAGCGAAGACAGCGTAATGATGTATGGCGATAAGCAATTCACCGGCTTGGCGGGCGCACGCGAATTTTTTACGTTATGGCTGAACGATTGGCTGCCTGCGGGTAGCCGTTTCGATCTCATCGACAATCAAGCCAGCGATGATATGGTTTACATCACCTGGACTGCAGAGTCGGAAAAGTATGTTTTCGACTTTGGAACCGATACGTTCATCATGAGAAACGGCAAAGTGTGGCGCCAAACTGTTGCCACCGCGCACCGTAAGAAATAACGACGCATCAGCAGCACTCAGTAGGCAATTAAGCCATGCTCGGAATTGATCGGGCATTAATGGCGAGAACGGACTCCGGCGGAATCGGTTTTGCGGCACGAGCTGCGCGAGCGACAATGCCTCGTAGATCAATACCTAGATTGTCAATCGAACGATTACTGTTGCGCCTTGTCCGAAGTCAGCGTTTGTCCCATGATCCCGTGTCATAAATACCAAATTGGAGTCGCATCACCATGAGCCAAGTCGTTATCGTCGATAACATTCGCACCGGTCTTGCCAAATCGCATCGCGGTACGTTCAACTTAACCCGAGCCGACGATCTGGTGGCGCATTGCATCGATGCGTTGCTGGAGCGGAATCCAGCGTTCGCGCCGGATGAGGTTGAAGACGTTGTTCTCGGCTGCGCACGCCAGATTGGCGAGCAATCGGCGAATATGGCGCGACATTCGGTCGCGTTGTCGAAGCTGCCAATAAGCGTCTCGGCAATGACTTTGAGCAGGGCGTGTTCGTCCGGGCTGAATGCGATCTCCGTTGCGGCAACGCAGATTGCGAGCGGGTGCAGCGAAATTGCTATCGCCGGCGGCGTTGAATCCATTACCGGACTTGAACGTGGTAAGCCCGCCGAGTTTGATAACAATCCGACCTTGGAAGCAAACAAGCCGGATATCTTCATGTTGATGGGCAATACAGCGGAAGTTGTCGCCCGGCGCTACAAGGTCACACGAGAAGCACAAGACGAGTTTGCGCTTCAAAGCCAGCAGCGCTATGCCGCTGCGGCCGAGGCGGGCTACGTGCAGGACGAAATTGCACCGATGACCGTCAAGTGGCTCAAGATGATGAATAAGGAAACCAAGGAAACGGCGATCGTCGAAGGTACGGTCGACCGTGATGAATGTAATCGACCAGAGACCACGCTTGAAGGTCTGGCAAAACTTAGACCGGCATTTGAAGAGGGTGGCTCGGTAACCGCCGGCAACGCGTCACAATTGTCCGATGGCGCTTCAATGACGCTGTTGATGTCCGAACGCCGCGCCGAGCAACTCGGTCTCGAGCCGCTGGCATATTTCCGCGGTTTTGCGGTCGCCGGATGTGAGCCTGACGAAATGGGAATAGGCCCCGTGTTTGCGATACCGCGTTTGCTTCAATACAAAAATCTGAGTCTCGATGACATCGATCTCGTCGAACTGAACGAGGCGTTCGCCTCGCAGTGCCTATATTGTCGTGATGCCCTCGGCATTGATAATGACATCTATAACGTTAACGGCGGTTCAATTTCGATCGGTCATCCGTTCGGCATGACTGGGTCGCGGGTGACGGGAGTTGCCATTCGTGAATTGCGGCGGAGGAAGAAGAAACTCGGTCTCGTGTCGATGTGTATTGGTAAGGGCATGGGTGCGGCTGGATTATTCGAAGCCTGCTAGATAACGACATCGACTAGCAATTTTTCGACTGTCGCGGTCAGGCTAAATGGATACCGGGTCAAGCCCGGTATGACGTTATTAATCCGCCGTCATTCCGGCGTAGGCCGGGATCCATCGTGGCGAATTAGTTACGCCGGACGATCGAATGTCGACTGGATACTGAGTCGAACCCGGTATGAGGTTGGTTATCGTGATCTCGTCGCTACTCCTCGGCAGATGATTGCAAATGAGCAAATGCTTGCTCGGTAATTTCCACCGTTCGCATGATATGGGTCTGGGTTGCAGCACAGGCACCTGATTCATCGCGCGCGAGCACGGCGTTCAGGATGGCTTCGTGTTCGGCACGTACATCGCGCTTTGGATCGTGTTCGAGTATCGATATCAAGCGGTAGCGTTTGTGTTGTTCATAGAGCGTACGTCGAAATTTTAGCAACCAGGCGGAGTCACAGGCTGCGATCAAAGCTTCATGGAACTCTTGGTTGCGGAGCTCCCATTCGGGAAACAATTTGTCGCCGGATTCGACTTTGGCCAAGCGGTGCGATGCTGCAACCACCGCCGCCTCCCATTCATCGTCACCGTTACGCATGCTTTCACGGATAGCTTCACATTCCAGCATGATCCGTAGCCGGGTGATGTCGCTCAAGTCCTTGGTCGATAATGGCGCGACCCGGAATCCGCGCTGGCCTTCCATGGTCACGAATCCTTCTCCGGCAAGGCGATTGAGCGCTTCGCGTAGCGGACTCGCACCCGTACTATAGTACTGGCGCAATTCCTCGATCCGGAGTTTCGACTCGGGCTCCAGTCGGCCGCGGATAATGTCGTCACGCAGTGCGTCATAGGCTGATTCGCTGAGCGTCTTGGCGTTTTGTTTGGCCATATAGGAGATGGAACTCGGCTGAAAAGGTGCTCGAGGAGAATATCAGGCCGGCCGTCAATGTTGAAGAGTATCGATAAAAAAGAAAAATATCGATTTTTTGAATTATCTCGATATAATGCCGGCAGTACATCGAATTATTAACTGCGATTAAGCCCACTTCACGCCTCGGATGGCAGGTTGCAAGCTCGGCAGCGCTGAAGGAGCGTCTCCCTATGGGACTACAACTCTACACCCACCCGATGTCCCCGTGTTCGCAGAAGGTGCGGATTGTTTTAGCGGAAAAAGGCTTACCGTGGGACAAGATCGATCTCGATCTGCCAAGCAAAGCGAATCTGTCCGCGGATTACCTAAAACTTAATCCCGCCGGCGTAGTGCCAACTTTGGTGGAAGACGGCAAGCCCGTCATCGAATCGTCGACCATTTGTGAATATCTCGAAGATCGTTATCCCGAGCCGCGGATGCGGCCTACCGAACCGCATCAAATCGCCTCAATGCGAAATTGGATGAAACACATTGACAATAAATTGCATCCTTCTTGCGGCGCACTGCAGTGGCCGTTGGTCATGGCAGATAAATTGAAATTGCTGCCACAGGAAGAGCAGGACCGGATCATGGCCACGGTGCCGGAGAAACCACGGCGCGAACGTCAAACGCGGCTATTGAAAATGGGCTATGACGCACCGGATGTCATCGATGGGGTTGGTGTGTACGAAAAGACCATCAGCGACCTAGAAGTAGTGCTTGCGTCGCAAAAATGGATAGCGGGAGATGAGTTTTCGCTTGCCGACGCCGCCATGGCGCCTTACTTTCAAACGCCGTACCAATTTGGCTGGCGTGATTGGTATGAAAGTCGTCCAAATGTGGCCGACTGGTACGCACGCTGTCGCTCGCGGGATTCCTATGAAAGTGCCGTGAGTGCAGATTTTACCGACGCCAAGCTCAATGACCTGCGCCAGCGTGGTGAACCGGCTTGGCGTAAAATTCAGGCGCTACTGAAAGAACGAGGCTCGAAGGCGGCGTAACTAAGCTAGCGAGCAAACAGGCGAGTAAATCATGTCATCACAAGCATCATCTGCAGCGCAATCGACGCTTATTGAAATAAAAAACTTTATCGACGGTCGGTATGTTGCGTCATCGGCAAATAAAACGTTCGACAACATCGATCCAGTTACTGGTGAAGTGTTCGCAATTGTCCACGAAGCAACCGAACAGGATGTTGATGCGGCCGTAAATGCGGCCGCGGACGCCTATCGCGGCGAGTGGGGTAGGCTCACCGTTGATGCGCGGGTTAACCTCCTATACAAGGTTGCCGACCGGATCAACGAGCGCTTTGACGAATTTCTCGAGGCCGAGTGTCGCGATACGGGCAAACCTTATTCGCTTGCGCGTCATATCGACATTCCGCGTGGTGCGGCGAATTTTAAGATCTTCGCCGACGTGATCCGAAACGTACCAACCGAGGCCTTTCGCATGGAAACCCCAGACGGGGCAGGCGCCTTGAACTATGGCGTACGTTTGCCGAAGGGTGTTATCGCGGTTATATCGCCGTGGAATTTGCCATTGTTATTGATGACTTGGAAGGTCGGTCCGGCACTTGCGTGCGGCAACACTGTGGTGGTGAAGCCGTCTGAAGAAACACCGTCGACCACGACCTTGCTGGGTGAGGTGATGAACGAAGTCGGGATGCCGGCAGGGGTGTTCAATGTCATCAATGGTTTTGGTACGGACTCGACGGGGGAGTACCTGACGCGCCATCCTGGAATCGACGCCATTACGTTTACCGGTGAGACGGTCACCGGGACCGCAATTATGAAAAACGCTGCGGTTGGCATTCGCGATGTCTCATTTGAACTCGGGGGTAAGAATGCTGGGCTTGTGTTTGCCGATTGCGACATGGAACAAGCCTTGGAAGGTACTGCTCGATCAGTTTTCGCCAACTGCGGGCAAGTGTGTCTTGGCACGGAACGGGTTTATGTTGAACGTTCGATCTTCGATGAATTTGTAGCAGGGCTAAAGGCTCGCGCCGAAGGCATGACGATCGGTATCCCCAGTGATGAGGCAACGGGGATGGGCCCCATGGTGAGTCGACAGCAACGGGAAAAAGTACTGTCGTATTACGACAGGGCGCGTGAGCTTGGCGCCACGATTATTACCGGCGGTGGTATACCGGATATGCCGCCCGCCGTTGCCGATGGATTTTGGGTTGAGCCGACGATCTGGACTGGGCTGCCGGAGGACTCTCCGATAATTAAAGAGGAGATATTCGGTCCCTGTTGCCATATCCAGCCCTTCGATACCGAAGATGAAGCGATCCGGCTTGCCAACGATACGAGGTACGGCTTGGCTACCGCAATCTGGACGACTAATGCGTCGCGTGCGCATCGGGTTGCAGAGAAAATCGAAGTCGGCATCACCTGGGTTAACTGCTGGTTCCTGCGTGATCTGCGCACCTCGTTCGGTGGTGCGAAGCAATCGGGGATAGGACGTGAGGGTGGGGTACACTCACTGGAGTTCTATACCGAATTACGTAATGTGTGCTTAAAACTTTAAATCGCGGCAACGAATATGGCATTAGATAAAGAGAAAATTGCAGGTTTTGGTGACGCACTCTTTGATGCGATGTGTTCGCGCACGACTATCGAGCCGCTGTCCGAACAGGCACCAGAGATCACGATCGAAGACGCCTATCAGGTGTCGTTGCGGATGCTTGAGCGACGCCTAGGCGCGGGCGAATCGATGATCGGAAAGAAGATCGGGGTAACCAGTAAAGTCGTGATGGACATGCTCAACGTGCGTCAGCCCGACTTTGGCTTTTTGACCGATACCATGGTCTACGGTAATAGCGCAGAGGTGCCGGCCAGCACAACCCTGATCCAGCCAAAGGCTGAAGGCGAGATCGCATTTGTCTTGAAGCAAGACTTGCAAGGACCGGGCGTGACCAATGCCGATGTGGTGGCTGCGACCGATTTTGTCATGCCGTGTTTCGAGATTGTGGACTCTCGGATCCGCGATTGGAAAATCAAAATTCAAGACACCGTGGCAGATAACGCATCGTGTGGCGTGATCGTTCTGGGTGATACGGCAGTTAGCCCATTGGATGTTGACCTCGCCACCTGCGGTATTGTGGTGACACTCAACGGCGAGATTATATCGACCGGCGCCGGAGCCGCGGCGATGGGATCGCCGGTTAATGCGATTGCGTGGCTGGCGAATACGCTCGGCGCATTCGGTATTGAACTGAAGGCTGGAGAAGTGATTCTATCCGGCTCGCTAGTGCCTTTGCAGAGCGTCCAAGCAGGCGATGCTATGCATATGGAAATCGGAGGGATCGGGCAAGCGTCCGTCCGCTTCGTTTGAAATCAACAACAAACCTATTATCGATTGGAGGCTGTCGTGAAAGTTAATGCAGCACTCATTGGTTCCGGCAACATCGGCACCGATCTCATGATTAAGGCCTTACGCAGTGACCACATCAATCCGAAATGGATGGTTGGGATCGAAGCGGATTCGGACGGCCTAAAACAAGCGGCCGCGGCCGGCCTTAATACGACCCATGAGGGGATTGATGGACTGCTCGGCGCGATCGAGCGCGACGACATCAAGATTGCCTTTGATGCGACCTCAGCCTACGTTCACCCGGAAAACGCAGCCAAGCTCGCCGCCCATGGCGTATTGACGATCGATCTAACGCCCGCTGCGATTGGGCCGTATTGTATCCCTCCGGTGAATCTGGCCGAACACGTCGGCAAGCAGGTAATGAATGTCAATATGGTGACTTGTGGCGGTCAGGCGACGATCCCGATGGTGGCTGCGGTGTCTCGGATCCAAGCGGTCGATTACGGCGAGATTATTGCCACCGTGGCGAGTAAGTCGGCGGGCCCTGGGACGCGTAAGAACATCGATGAATTTACGCGCACCACTGCCGGTGCGGTCGAGCAGATCGGTGGTGCGAAGCAAGGTAAGGCGATCATCATTTTGAATCCCGCAGAACCGCCATTGATTATGCGCGATACGGTGCACTGCCTAACGCAAGACAAACCCGATGAGGCTGCGATCACGCAATCGGTCCACGCGATGATCGCCGAAGTACAAAAATACGTGCCCGGCTATCGATTGAAAAACGGACCAGTGTTCGATGGCAAACGCGTCTCAATTTTTCTTGAGGTCGAGGGGCTTGGAGATTATCTCCCGAAGTACGCCGGCAATCTCGACATCATGACCGCCGCAGCACTACGCACGGCGGAGATGTTTGCCGAGGAGATCCTCGATGGTAGTTTGGTATTGACCGCCGCGAGCGCGTAAGGAGAACGACAATGGATCTCGAAGGCAAAAACGTCACCCTACATGACATGTCGTTGCGCGATGGCATGCATGCGAAGGCCCACCAAATCACACCTGAACAAATGGTTGCCGTCGCGCGTGCGCTCGATGATGCCGGAGTGCCGCTTATTGAAGTCACCCATGGCGACGGTCTCGGCGGCGCCTCTGTGAACTACGGCTTTCCGGCGGCGAGCGACGAAGAATATCTGCGAGCCGTTATTCCCGAAATGAAGCAGGCTAAAATTTCGGCGCTACTGATCCCGGGGATTGCCACGGTCGATCATTTGCACATGATCAAAGACTGTGGGGTCAACACTGTTCGTGTTGCAACACACTGTACGGAGGCCGACGTCTCCGAGCAGCACATCATGAAGGCTCGGGAAATGGGCTTCGATACGGTTGGCTTTTTAATGATGGCGCACATGGCGGGGCCTGAAGATCTACTGACGCAGGCTAAGCTGATGGAAAGCTACGGTGCCAATTGCATCTACTGCACGGACTCAGCCGGTTATATGTTGCCGGATGACGTGAGCGCCAGAATTTCAACCCTGCGCGACGCCTTAAAACCGGACACGGAGTTAGGGTTTCACGGTCATCACAATCTGGCTATGGGCGTAGGAAACTCGCTCGCCGCGGTTGAAGCCGGCGCCAATCGTATAGACGGGTCGGCTGCGGGCTTGGGCGCCGGCGCCGGCAATACACCGCTTGAAGCATTTAATGCGGTGCTCGACCGAATGGGCGCGACGACTGGCGTTGATGTTTTCAAACTCATGAACGTTGCCGAAGATGTCATCGTGCCACTGATGGACCAACTCATTCGCCTCGATCGCGACTCTTTGATAATGGGGTATGCCGGCGTTTATTCCTCATTTCTACTGCATGCTAAGCGCGCGGCCAAAAAGCATGGCGTACCCTCGGGTGAGATTCTTGTCGAACTCGGCGTGCGTAAGACGGTCGGCGGGCAGGAAGACATGATTGAGGATGTCGCCCTAAATCTTGCGCGTCGCCGCGCCGATGCCGCGGAGCTTGCCAAATGACATTAGACGACAAGACCGTTGCTGCGTTAGCGGAACAGCTTGAGAACGCCGAACTCAACCGAGCGCCGATCACCAAAATCACCGACGCGTATCCCGATCTAGACTGGGACGATGCATACGCGATTCAAGATGAGATCCGCCGGCGCAAAGTGGCCGGTGGCGCGCAAATCGCAGGCTTGAAAGCGGGCTTGACCTCGCAGGCCAAGATGAAGCAAATGAACGTCAGCGAACCGGTATTTGGTTTTATGTGTGACTACGGTGCTTGCGCCGATGGCAGCGAGATTGAAATCGATCGTTTTATCGCACCTAGGGTTGAAGCCGAGATTGCGTTTGTTACAAATAAAGAGATTGCCGGTCCGTGCCATATCGGCACGGTACTGCAGGCGACGGATTTCGTATTGCCGGCAGTCGAAATCCTTGATTCGCGATACGAGAATTTCAAGTTTGATCTGATAAGTGTCGTCGCGGATAACACCTCGGCCGCCGCGTTTGTATGCGGTGGCAATGCGAAGCGTGTTCAGGACATCGACTTACGCACGGTTGGCATTGTGCTCGAGAAAAACGGCGAGACCGTTGATCTGGCCGCTGGCGCCGCGGTGCTAGGGCAGCCTGCCGAATCGGTCGTTATGCTCGCTAATATGCTAGCGCGCAAAGACCAAGTGATCCCAGCCGGGACGTTTATTATGACTGGCGGTGTTACAGCTGCAGTCGGCGTTGAGCGGGGTGATCACATTGCCGTTCGTTTCCAACACTTGGGTTCCGTTTCGATGCGCTTTGTCTAGCGTGAGCAATCGGTAAGTTAGTCGAGCAGGGCCGTAAAGAAAGTTAATTAAAAGGGATCTGTTTTGGGGGGAGATGCGTTGAAGAAGGTTGCGACAGTCTGCAAGCTACTTGTGGTGCTTGTCGGTGTGCTGACGGGAATGACCTTGTTGAGCGGGTGCGAAGCACCGTTGACGATGGGCGGTGTCGAGGAGGCTCAAAGAAAACCGATCCATCGAACCGATCGCTACCAAGCCGTGGCGCGTCATGGATCGAACGTTGTGGTTGTTGGTAACCAAGGTGTGATCGTCTACTCGTCTGATAAAGGGGCCTCATGGGCGCGCACGGAGCTGCCGAATTGGCCGGCCTTAATCGACGTCGCCGCGTGTCCGAACGGAAATTTCGTTGCGCTTGCTTTTGCTCCCCTCGTTTTTGTGTCAACCGATAACGGTGCAACCTGGACCCCGCGTCCAATCCCGACGACGGAAAGCCCGCAAGCCCTGACCTGCGCGCCCGACAATAAAATTTGGGTCGTCGGTGCGTACACCACGAGGTGGGCGAGCACCGATGCCGGTGAGTCTTGGGTTGAAACCACTAACGATGAAGACGCCCTGCTCACCACGGTAAAATTCTTCGACCCCAACAATGGCGTCATAACCGGTGAATTTGGCACTGTCATGGTGACCAGCGATGGCGGTGAAAGCTGGGAGACTATGGAGCCACTGGTGGATGAGTTTTATCCACAGACGACGTATTTCAATAACCCGCGGGAAGGCTGGATTGCGGGTCTCGGCGGCGTGATATTGCATACAACCGACGGTGGTGAAAGTTGGGTAAGCCAGGAAACAGAGACGGTCGTACCGCTTTACGGCCTCGAGCAGGTCGGCGAAACAATGTATGCGGTTGGCGGTGAAGGCATCGTACTGAAATACGATGGCGAGCAGTGGCGCCGTTTCGACCACGGCAAACCGATCCGCCTTTACATTCGAGCCATCAGGGCCTTGGATGACGCACGGGCGATCATCGCGGGGGTCGGGGGTGCATTACATATCATCGATGTCGGCGGAGCATAGGCACAGCTAATGGAACTCAACGACGGACTATTTTCGCGTTTCGGAAATTTGCTATTCGACAGCCGCAAGATCGTGCTGCTGATAATTCTACTGATAACGATGTTTTTTGCCGCACAGATCCCGGCGGTACGCATGTTGTCAGACTTCGCCGATCTATTGCCGCAAGAACATCCTTATATCAAGTTGCACAACAGCATCCGCGATACCTTCGGCGGCGCTAATATCATCGTGTTGGCGCTTGAAGTGAAAGACGGGACGATCTTTACCAACGAGACGCTTGATCGGATTCACCGTCTGACCCAGAAGCTCGATGAGATCAGCAATATCAACCACAACCTGGTGACTAGCCTCACGCATCGCAATACGCGGAAGATCTGGCTGACCCCCGAAGGCGCAATCAAGTCGACGCCTTACTACAATCCGATCCACGATCCCTATACCACCGAAGAACTGGAAAAAATCAAGCGGGATGTTGTCTCCAGCACCCGGGTGTTTGGCCTATTGGTATCGCCGGATCTCAAATCCGCACTGATCAAAGGAACGCTTAACGAAGGCCAGCTTGATTACGGTAAGGTGTTTGACGAGCTGCAAGTGCTGCGCGATTCGGAAGCCGCGCCTGGGGTTCGTATCTACGCGACCGGTCATCCCGTACTCGCCGGATGGGTTGACTCATACTCACCGCAAATATTGCAGATCTTCCTGTACACGATATTCATCGTTCTAGCGATATTAGTCATCTACTCAAGGCGTTTTTACGGCGTATTGTTGCCGCTCATTGGCATGATCCTCACCAGTATCTGGGGGGTCGGGTTCATGGGTCTATTCGGCTACAACCTCGATCCGCTAATGCTCGTCGTCCCGTTCCTGATCTCGGCGCGCTCGATGTCGCACGGGATCCAAAAGGTCGAGCGGTATTTTCTTGAGCTCGCGCGTACGAATGACAAAGATGAAGCTGCGCGCAACACGTTTAATTCGTTATTTCGCCCGGGCGCACTTGCGATTGTGGCTGATGCCTGTGCCTTGGCGCTGATCGGCCTAGGCTCAGTGCCCATCAACGACAAGATGGCGGTTTATGCGTCATTTTGGGCGATCTGTATGGTTGTGACCGTGCTTGTTAGCGTGCCGATGTTGTTGTCGGTATTGCCGCAGCCGAAAAATGTCGCGCTGAAACACACGATCATTCGCAAGATATTTCCGAAACTGGCATTGGCTACTGCCACCCAGGCCCGTTCACGCGGCGTGTTGTGGTTTTGTCTGGTGTTCGCGATCATCGCATCGTATTTCAGTTCTTGGGTGCAAATTGGTGAGCCGGAACCCGGGTCGCCCCTACTTTTCCACGACCACGATTTCAATATTTCGTCTAAGGCGATCAACGAACGCTTTCCGGGCTCTGAGGAATTATTCATTATCGCTCGCACCAGCGAGAAGCACGGTTTAAAACGCCCCGAGGTCTTGCGGGCGCTGAGCGACTTTCAGAATTACATGATGTATGACGAGACGCTGGGTGGGACCAAGGGTGTTCCGGATCTTGTCACGACGGTTAACCGTATGACCCGCAACGATGATCCGCGCTGGGCCGTGGTTCCCGAGCTCGATAATGAGATCGGCGGATTGATGTTTGCCTACATGATGTCTGCGCCGATCCCGGGTGCCTTGATCGAGTACCAGGATACCGACGACCAGGTGGCGAATATGGTCTTCTACTACAAAGACCATACGGGCGAGACGATCCGTCGCGCAATGCATATGGTGAAGGAATGGCGCGATCGTGTCGCGAGCCAAATCGACGGATTCGATATTGAACTCGCGGGCGGCCCAGTTGGGGTTACCGCGGCGATCGATGAAGAGGCCTACGAGACCAATGTGATTGTCGTACCGGCGGTGATGGTACTGATTTTGTTTTTCACCCTATGGTTTTATTCATCGCTGCATGCCGGTGTGATGATATTGGTGGCGATGGCCTTTGCCACAACATTGTCCTATGCCTGCATGGGAATTATGGGTCTTGGGTTGAACGTTAATACCGTTCCGATGATCGCGGTGGGCATTGGGCTCGGGGTCGACTACGCGATCTATATGATGGACCGGATAAAAGAAGAGCTGCACGTCGCTGATAGCCTGCAGCACGCGATCACCACGGCGGTCAGTACAACTGGAGTCGCGATAGCGATCACCGCGACCACCTTGGTTGGCGGCATCATCATGTGGGTATTTGTGTCGGAATTACGTTTTCAAGCCGATGCGGCAAAGCTGTTATTCATCATGCTTGTACTAAACGCCGCCGCCGCCATGTTTCTTGTGCCGGCGTGGGTGGATGTATTCAAGCCTAAATTTATCATGCAGGCGGCAACCGAGCGGTGGTCATTGGGCGAGGGCTCGACCATCGACGAAATTGTAGGATAAAACCAACGAAATGAGTGACTAAGTAATGGTACTTGAGTAAGCAGAGTAAAAAAGCTTTTAATTGTTGTGAAAATGCCACGAAAAATGTTGTAAAAATCGCTTTAATCATTGACTAGCAAGGCAAATTCGACTCAAATACGGCTTATCGATATACGTCTATCCGACCACCATTCGCAGGTGGCCTGCTGGGGAGCAAGAGGGGAAAAAGTATGGCTGGACAGCACCGTCGTTGTGGACTGATAAACCGCGGCTTACGATTTAGTGCCGCAGTTGTCTTGGGACTTGTCATCACGTCAGGTGCGTCTGCCTGGCAATCAAAAGACGGTAGCACCGTCGTCCATGGTTTTGCCGACTACACGCACCATAACCGAGCAGACTACGGGATAGTGAAGGGCCGCCTGCGTGGCCAACTCGAAATCAACAAGGATTTCGGTGCCGTCGGTATATTCCGCGGTGTGTCGCTGAACAGCGTGCTGCGTATCACCCACGACGGTGTGTACGACTGGAACGATACCAATTTCGGAAATGAATCGGGTCGGAACGTCAATTTCAGTAGTTCTGGTCTCGGTGCAACCGGCTCACCATTTGCAATCGGTACGGCAAATGGCTTGCAGACCCCTTGGGGCTTCTCGCCAGTTAACGGCGGCGGCGGGCCACTCGCTGGTCGAGCTCCGGCATTCCCGGCGGCGCCTGTGACGCTGCCGGCCGGTGCCACCGTGAGCCCGCTTCCGGGCGGGTCTAATTTTGGATTTGGCCTTGCAGGTAACCCCAACTCCGGTCTGAAGAAGGTTGGGGGCGAGCTCGGTCACCGAAATAACAATGGCGAATTCGGCGGTGGTCTCGAGTTCGCAACTCCTACTCGACCTTGTGATGTTGACCCGCGGGGTTGCATTAACAACTATATGGATGCAGATACAAACGATCTTCGCAACCCGGAACTAACCGAAGATCATCGCTGGTTGCGTGAGATATATCTTGATGCCACCTTGCCGTTTTCCAATGGCGACGAACTCAATTTCCGTATTGGGCGACAACAGGTGGTGTGGGGTCGAACGGATTTGTTTCGCGTGCTTGACCAGATCAACCCGATCGACTTCTCGATCCAGAACATCTACGAAGAATTTGAAGACAGCCGCATACCGCTCGGCATTTTCAACATGGAATGGCGTCTTGGTGGTGCCGGGATATTCTCGGATCTGAACTTCCAGTTCTTGTGGAATTTCGAGCAATTCACACCGCACAACCTTGGTCAAGGCGGACAACCGTACAACATTCTCCAGGCCGGTGACCTATTTCGTTCACTCAAGAATTGTTGGGACAACGGTTGTACCGTCGCGAACTTCGCTAGCGGGCAGACCCCGACCGGTAATTTGGCGACGGATTTCCCTGCCCGCGTCATCGGTATCCGAAATATCCATATTCCGGATGGACACGACCAGTTCGGTTTGCGCATGGAAGGCGTGTTCAAGAGTGTCGGGTTTTCAATCAACGCGGCCTATTATTATTCCCAATTGCCATCACTACGCGCAGGGATCCCATCGCAAAACCCATTCATAGGGCCGGATCCAACTGTATTCCAGCAGGTCCCTGGTGGCCCTGTCGGATTAGCCGCTGTTAATCCGGCCTGCCCACGCGGAAACGTAAATGCATTCGACTGCACCGACACGTTCGGCGCGGAGCGACAACGGGTGGGCGTCCCAGCATTCGACATCCATTTCCCACGCGTATTACTCGTCGGTACATCGGCTGATTTCTATATCGACTACATCAAATCGGCCTTCCGCGTGGAATTCGCTTGGACGGACGGTGAAGAGTTTGCGGATACTTCCGAAGCACGCCTGTTCTCTGAATCGGACGTGATCCGTTGGGTCGTCGGATGGGATCGACCGACCTATATTCGGTTCTTAAATCCAAATCGAACGTTCTTGCTGTCTGGACAGATATTCGGACAACATCTGCTGGATCATCAGCGATTCATGAACCCGGCAAACGCATCTCGAATTGCCGCCGGCGCACCTCAAATCCAGACCTTTCCCGCCCCAGCCGTTGCAAATGGCACCGGTGGCATGGTCGGATTTCAAGATTGGGACCACAACTTTATCGGGACCTTCTTGATCCAGGGGTTCTACATGAATGACCGGATCCAGCCACGATTCATAACGGCCTACGATTTACGTGCCCAAGCCGGTGTGATTGGGCCCGCTGTTGACTGGTTGATTACCGACAATTGGCGGGTGACCTTAGGCGCTAATATCAAATTCGGCCGTTCACGTAATATTGCCGACGATGGACGAACGAATAATGGCGCGGCTCCGTTCACCGCGGGCAGCGCTTGCGTCGCCACGCCAACGTCTGCGACGCCTGCTTGTATCCCGGGACTGGATGACTTCGGCAGCCTCGGTAATCGCCTCGGTTTCGAGCCCTTGGGCCGGTTCCGTTCGGGCCCGATCGGCATGGCGCAACACGAAGACGAACTTCAGCTCCTGGTGCGCTTCCGGTTCTAATTGCCGCTTCGCATCGACTAGAAATATTG
Source organism: Gammaproteobacteria bacterium (assembly GCA_021773835.1). Taxonomy (GTDB): domain Bacteria; phylum Pseudomonadota; class Gammaproteobacteria; genus UBA11873. The sequence goes on along the minus strand of JAJFJQ010000060.1, from coordinate 1,624 downwards.
TTCGCGGTAGCCTTGACGGAACGAAAAGCTCTAACAACCGTCCGATGAAGTAGGGTCGCGAAAACGGGTGAATCGAGAGAGGAAATGTTTATGAACTATTCTAATATCCAACGCCTGGCGATCGCCGTTTTAGTCGCAACGCTGTCGTTCGGCGCAACGGCATTCGACGCGGCCGATGTGGAAAATTCGTTTTATCCCTACAAGACTTGGGATTCGGAGTTTCCAGGTTACGAGCCGGGCATGGTCATCAACCAAGGCAACGTCGATCAGTTCGAAGATGCGATGGACCCGGGAATGTTCGACCATCTAAAGAACGGTCGTTTCGAGATGCAGACCGCGCCCACCGGCTCGCTCGAACTACACCCAAACTACATTCAGGCGACGCGAGACGCGGCGGCGAGTCCGCCAGTGTTGAACGCAGAGGGCATTGTCGAGAATTTCGTTGCGGGCCGGCCGTTTCCCGAAGAACCGGATGTAAACGATCCGAACGCCGGCGTGAAACTTGCCTGGAACTACCAGTATGGTTACAACTGGGGTGACAACGCGGATATCTGCCCGTTCTTCTGGAAGTATAAGAACATGAAGAATGGGAATCTGGAGCGGACAATCCAATGGTGCTTCCGTTTTCTCAATTGGAAGCATCGGGTCAACACACAACCGACGCCAGAGCTTCCAAACAACAACGGTGAATTGTTTCGCTCGATCTACACGATCGCGCTGGAGCCCTTCGACCTGAAAGATACGCAGCTACTTATTCATCGCTATAAAGACGATTTAAAACGTGACGACGCGTGGTTGTACCTTGGATTCCAACGCCGGGTACGCCGTCTGGCGACAGGTCAGACTACCGACGCATTTCTCGGCACGGACGTCATGATTGAAGACTTTGAAGGCTACAACAACCGAGTCTCCGATTACGATTGGAAATACATCAACACTAAAAATGTATTTCTACCATTTCATCGTCACAATTCGCTGCGTCTGAGCGAGGACCACCAGGAGGCGGACGGTTACCAATATGTAGAATTCGGTGGCAAAGGCGCATGTTTCGCCGATACCACCTGGGAACTGCGAAAGGTGTATCGGGTCGAGGCTACACCAAAAGACAAAAACCACCCGCTGTCTAGGCGCGTCATGAATATCGATGCACAGACATTTACCCTACCGCAAAGCGCGTTGTACGATCGTAAAGGCGATTTTTGGAAAACATTTTCGATCTGCCAGGCGTATCCCGATGAACACCACGAGCTTAACAAGGGATCAGGGGTGGCGATCGATGATTGCTTTATGGTGATCGACGTGCAGGCTCAGCACTGCACGACAGGTCAGTTCAAGGGGCTGTTGGTCAAAGACGATGCAGCGCAAGCACGCATGACAGTCCAGTACCTTCGTAAAGCTGGTAAATAAGTCTCAGCCTAATTAGGAAAAAGGGCGCCGATGGCGCCCTTTTTTTTGACGCATCGACGGTCGACTGCCAAAGCCCTACGATCCCCCGTCATGCGCCGGGATGACGAGATGACGAGATGACGAGATGACGGGATGACGGGATGACGGGATGACGGGATGACGGGATGACGGGATGACGGGATGACGGGATGACGGGATGACGGGATGACGGGATGAC